>NZ_QXEC01000009.1 GCF_003583405.1 Micromonospora radicis | reverse complement strand
AGGTGTGCCTTCGAGGCGGTTCGGTAGCGGACACGTAGAGTAGCCAAGCCTGCGCGATGGCGAGCCGTGTGCTAGCGCTCCGTAGTTACAAACCCGGGTTTCAAATGTAAGTTTTTGGCGGGATACTTTAGATCCGCCTCGGGTGGTGGGGCTAGACTTTGAATTACAGGGTTGAAATTAAAGTTTTCAGAGAACGGCTTACAATCTGTGGATCTTGCGGCGTTCGCTTCGTCGCCAGCTGGCGCCCTGGTGCCGATCAGTGGCCACGACGCTCGGTACGACGAACCTTACGATCATAAGGCGTTCCTGCCGCACCCCTTGCCTAGCAGGGTTGACCTGGAGCAGGAGACGTTTCGGGGCTTGACTGTGGCGACGGCTGCGGTCGCGAGGCTCGATCAGGCGGCGATCCGACTTCCGAACCCCATGCTCTTGGCGCGGCCAGCGATCCGGCGCGAGGCTGTCAGCACCTCTGCCCTTGAGGGTACGTACGCTGCCCTGGATGACGTGCTTGAGGCTGACTTCCTGGAGGCAGGAGAGGTCTCCGCGCCAGTCGCCGAGGTCGTGAACTACGTCCGTGCCGCTGAGATGGCGTATGAGTGGATCAAAGAGCGGCCAATCACCATCGGCATGCTCCGGCAGTTCCAGAAGGTTCTCGTTAAGGGGACTCGCGGCGACACGGCCGACGCTGGCAACGTCAGGAGCATCCAGGTCTTCATCGGTCTTAGTGCCGGCCGGGTCAAGGATGCCCGCTTTGTGCCCCCGCCGCCCGGGGATCAGTTGACAGCGGGCTTCGAGGCGTGGGAGGCCTGGATCAACGCCAAGGACGACTTCCCGTTGATTGTGAAGATGGCGCTTGGGCACTACCAGTTTGAGACGTTACATCCGTTCAATGATGGCAATGGGCGACTTGGGCGGTTAGTCTGCGTGCTTCAGCTCGCCACGGAAGGTGAGCTGCGAGTACCCGTTCTGAACCTTTCGCCCTGGCTTGAGGTGCGAAGGCGGGAGTATCAGGACCATCTGCTGCAAATCAGCATGACCGGCAGGTTCGATCCATGGATCCGGTTCTTCTCCGAAGCAGTGCGAGCGCAGGCTGTCCTAGCCGTTGAGCGCATCGATGCTCTTCTCGACTGGAAGGAGCATGCGCTTGAGCGCCTCAGAGAGGCGAACGTACGTGGAGTGGCGGCCCGGATCGTGGAAGATTTGATCGGCTACCCGATGATCACGCCGACGACTGCCTCCCAGATGTACAGCGTCTCCTATCCAGCTGTTAACACCGCCATCCGTCGACTAGCGGGCCTGGGGATCCTGCAGGAGCGGACTGGAAGACGTTATGCTCGCGTGTTTGCTGCGAAGGACGTACTGCGGATCATCGATGCTCGATAGCTTGGCGGTCTTCAGCGGTGCCGGAACGTGGACTGGCGCCGAGAGGGCGGCTGGCGGAGAAAAGCCCATGGGCGTGGGCGGATGGTGGGCGGCTGGTCGTCCGGCACCAGCTCGGAGCAGGTGAGGGCCAGGTCATAAGCATTGCCGGAGGCAAGATCGTGGACGCCCTGTAAATCCGTCGCGAAAGCTACAGAGGTTCGAATCCTCTACCCGTCACCAGGTGCGAGAACGGCCCCTGACCAGCAGAGATGCTGATCGGGGGCCGTTCTCGTCGAGCTGATCTGAGCCGTTCCAGCCTGCGGGTACGGCCAGCTGTGGGCTGCATTGATCCGATCCAGGCCGACGCATGCGAACGTGGTGCGGGTTTCCCGTCGTGGCCGCCGTCCACGTACTCGTGGGCGTGGTCGAGGGTGATCAGCTCGGCTCCGCGACTTCCTCCCCGAGTGGTGGGTCAGGGCAACCTTCGAGTGGGCATTCCCACCGAGCCCCGCTACATGATCTGTACCGGTGGCCCGGGTTGTCCGGGATCTTCGCTGTCACCCTGCGTGTCGCATGTCTGCCAGTCTGGTGTGTGTCCGACCGTTGACCCGGAAGCGGGCAGCGGCGAGAGTGGTGGTGCGGGCATGCGGATGGCCGGTCATTCGGGGGCTTCCAGCCGATACTGGCGGATTGCATGTCTTGTCGTTTCGAGCATCTTCCGAGGTGCGGCGGGGGTGTGATCGGGGCTGCGATCGGTCTACGTCGGCAGGTCGCACGTACGGGGGCGCGGGATGCCCGTTCGCCCGCTTTTCCGGCTGCTCGGGCTGTGGCACGATCGGCGTACCCGTCGCTACACCCCCGAAGGCAGGAGTGCTCCCGATGTCACTTCGAAGGAGTGGTCGTGTGCTCGCCGCGATCGCGGCAACCGCCATGCTCGCCGCGGCAGGCTTCGCCGCGGTTGGATTCGGTGACGTGCAACTCGCCAGTTTCGGGTGGGACACCACCCCGCTCTCGGCCAACGGCCTGGAGTGGGGCGCTCCCGCTCCGGACGCTGTGGTCGTCACTGACGCACGCTGACCCGGAGGCATTCGGCGAAGCGGTGAGGGGGCTCTTGCGTGCCGGCTAGAGAGGCACCACGGCGCCCGATCGCAACCGCTTGGATGATCACCGCACCCCTCGCGGCGTTGGCCGTGGCCAGCACCGTTGTCCTGGCCTTCGCCGCCGAGGTGGATCAGCGTGATCTGTTCCTGGCGGGGCTCCTGCTGGTCGTGATGATCGTGGCGGGCATCCCGACCCTGAGCTTCGTCGTCCGGCGGCAGGCCGCGGTCGTCACCCTCACCGAGATACCACTGGTTCTCGCGTTCTACAGCCTCAGCCCACTGCTGGTCGTGATCATCGCCACCGTTGCGGCGATCATCACGCAGGCGTACCGCCGGTATCCGCCACCGAAGCTCTGGTTCAACGTGGCGCGGGACGCCGCCGGCGTCTCGGTCGCGGGCCTGGTCGTGGCGGTGGCGCTCCCGTTCGACGGGGTGGGCCCCGGCACCTGGGCGGTGCTGTTCGCCGCGATCACCGCGAACAGTCTGATCAGTCTGGCCGCGGTGGTCGGCGTGATCACGTTGTTGCAGGGTTGGCAGGGCTTCCGGGAGACCACGAGTACGGCTGTCCAGCTCCTGTTCACGCTGGCGCTCAACGTGGTGGTCGGCCTGCTCATTCTGATCACGCTGGCCAGCACGCTCTGGTCGATCCTGCTGCTCGCCGTGATCACCGTCGCGGGCTCGCTGCTCTACCGGTCGTACTCGCGGTTCCTCCGCCAGCACCGCACCCTGGGTGACATGTACGAGCTGACCCGCGCGATGGCCAGTGCCGGTGCGGAGGGGAATCTCGCCGACGTGCTGCTGGGCCGGATCCGGGCCCTGATGCAGGCGGAGTACGCCACCCTGTGGCTGCCGGCCCAGGGCCGCCACCCGGAGGTGCTGCTCACCGCCCGGCTGGACGACCGCGGCCTGCTCGACGTGGCGCAGACGCCCGCGGCGGTCCGCCAGCGCACCGTGGAGACCGGCCAGACGCTGGCCGTGGGACGGCTGCTCG
This sequence comes from Micromonospora radicis, assembly GCF_003583405.1. Classification (GTDB taxonomy): domain Bacteria; phylum Actinomycetota; class Actinomycetes; order Mycobacteriales; family Micromonosporaceae; genus Micromonospora; species Micromonospora radicis. The sequence goes on along the minus strand of NZ_QXEC01000009.1, from coordinate 207,214 downwards.
GCGGTGATCCGGAGTTGCGCCGGGAGCTGACCCGTCAGCAGCTCAAGGACGTGATCGCCGTACCGCTGCGTTCCGGCCAGGTGGTGATCGGGACGATCGAGGTGGTGAACCGGCTCAGCGACGTGGGGCACTTCGCCCCGGCGGACGTGCCGATTCTCGAGACGGTCGCGGCCCACGCCGCGGTGGCGTTGGAGAACACCCGCCTGGTTGACCGGCTGCGGCACGACGCGTACCACGACGGGCTCACCAAGCTGCCGAACCGCCGTCGGGTCCTCGGTGCGTTGGCCGAGGCGGTCCGGATCCGGGCTCCGGGCGAGGTCGTCGCGCTGCTGCTCTTCGACGTCGACCGGCTGCGTCAGGTCAACGAGTCACTCGGCCACGCCGCGGGGGACAAGGTCCTGGTGGAGGTGGCCGACCGGCTGCGCCGCTGCGTGCCGTCGGCCGCGCTGGTCGGCCGGACCGGCGGGGACGAGTTCCTGGTGACCCTGCGGCTGGAGAGCGTCGACGCGGCGGTCGAACTCGCCGGCCAGCTGCGGGAGCAGATCCGCGACGAGATGGTCTTCGACGAGCTGACCCTGGACGTGGACACCGCGGTCGGTGTGGTCGTACAACCGGATCACGGCAGCGACCCGGCCACCCTGCTGCAACGGGTGGACATGGCGGCGACGGCGGCGAAGTCGGTACCGGGCAGCGTGCAGCTGTACAGCCCGGCGCTGGAGTCCCGGTCACTGCGCCGGTTGGGCCTCGCCAGCGACCTGCGTACCGCCCTCGACAACGGCGAGTTGGAGATCTACTACCAGCCCAAGGTGACGCTGCGGGAGCGTCGGCTGGTCGGGGTGGAGTGCCTGGCCCGCTGGGAGCACCCGACCCACGGCACGGTCGCCCCGGAGGACTTCGTCGCGGTCGCCGAGCACACCGGTCAACTCGGCCGGCTCACCGAGTTCGTGCTCCGGGAGGGGCTGCGGCACAGCCGGGACTGGGCGCTCGGCGGCCAGTCGCTCGCCGTCGCGGTCAACCTCGCCGCGCGTACGCTCATCGACCCGCGGTTTCCCGAGCGGGTCCGCGAGCTGCTCGACGAGTACGGCGTCCCGCCGCAGCTGTTGACCCTGGAGGTCACCGAGGCCGGGGTGTTGGACGGTACGGATCGGCTGATCCCGACCCTGCGCCGGCTGCGGGATCTGGGCGTACGGCTGTCGGTGGACGACTTCGGTACCGGTAGTTCCTCGCTGGCCCACCTGCGCCGGCTGCCGGTGCACGAGGTCAAGGTGGACCGTTCGTTCGTGCAGGGGATGGCGACCGATCCGGGGGATCTGGCGATCGTCAACGCCGTGGTCACCCTCTCCCAGCAGTTCGGCCTGACCGTGGTGGCGGAGGGGGTGGAGAGCGAGCTGACCCTGGAGCTGCTGCAGGACATCGGCTGCGAGATCGGGCAGGGGTACCTGTTCAGTCGCCCGCTGCCGTACGAGCGACTGGAGGCATGGTTCGGCGCCCAGGTCGACTCGGATTCGATCTCCAACAGCGAGCTTCCGCGCCTGCGCGCGGTGCCCTGAGCTGCGCGTACACCGTCACCGGGGATCCGATTTCACCAGCACGGTGGGGCCGTGTACTCTTACCTCTGCGCGGCCACCGAGTGATCGCGCAGGCCCCCTTAGCTCAGTCGGCAGAGCGTCTCCATGGTAAGGAGAAGGTCTACGGTTCGATTCCGTAAGGGGGCTCAGAGGGTCCGGCTGGGCCCACCACGGCGGTGTAGCTCAGATGGCAGAGCAAGCGGCTCATAATCGCTGTGTCGCCGGTTCAAGTCCGGCCACCGCTACTCTCGTCCGCCGGGGTTTCCGGTGGTCGGTGGGACGGGCGCCACAGGCGCCCGCTTTGCGTGTCCGCCCAGGTGGCGCGTAGGCTTTAGCGCCGTAGTTGTATCCGTTAGCGAGGAAGGCACTCCGCCGTGGCGAAGGCGACCGATGTCCGGCCGAAGATCACTTTGGCGTGTGTGGAGTGCAAGGAGCGCAACTACATCACGCGCAAGAACCGCCGTAACGACCCGGACCGCATCGAGCTGAAGAAGTTCTGCCCCCGGGACGGGCGGCACACCGTTCACCGCGAGACGCGCTGAACGCCGCCGGGCCGTCGGCCCAGCATCCCTGACTGACGTACCGAGATCGCCGGTCCACGCGACAGGCGCGGCTTGAAGCCGCCGCCGACCGCGCGGATCGGCGATCTTGTTCTGCGTGTAGGTTCGGCGGCATGTCTCTGGACCAGTCCTTCGTCGGCCGGAGCTATCCGCCGACCGCCCCCTACCAGGTGGGCCGCGAGAAGATCCGCGAGTTCGCGACGGCGATCGGCGCCGCCGATCCCGCCCACCACGACCCGGTGGCCGCCCGGGCGCTGGGCCATCCGGACGTGGTGGCGCCGCCGACCTTCCCGATCGTGCTCACCATGGCCGCCAACCGCCAGATGATCGAGGATCCGGCTCTCGGCATCGACTACAGCCGGGTCGTCCACGGTGACCAGCGGTTCGCGTACACCCGGCCGGTGGTGGCCGGCGACGAGCTGGTCTGTGTCAACGCCATCGAGGAGATCACCAGCCGGGGCGGCCACGAGTTCGTTACCACCCGGACCGAGGTGACCACGACCGCCGGCGAGCCGGTGGTCACCGCCTGGATGAAGCTCGTCGTACGCGGGGAGGCCTGAGATGGAACTGCCCACCCAGACGTTCCGGGTGACCCGGGCGGACCTGGTTCGCTACGCGGGCGCCTCCGGCGACTTCAACCAGATCCACTGGAGCGACCGGTTCGCCACCAAGGTCGGCCTGCCCGGGGTGATCGCCCACGGCATGTTCACCATGGCGCTGGTCGGTCGCGCGGTCACCACGTGGGCCGGCGCGCCCGACGCGGTGGTCGACTACGGCGTCCGGTTCACCCGCCCGGTGGTGGTGCCCGATGACGACGAGGGCACCGAGATCGTGGTGTCCGCGGTGGTCCGCGAGGTGACCGAGACGGGTCTGACCAGGCTCGACATTACCGCCACCTGCCACGGGGACAAGGTGCTGTCGCAGGCGCGGGCCACCGTACGGACGGCGGCCTGACCGGCGTCTCGCGGCGCGATGGGTAGACCGGTTGGGAAAGTCGGGTCGGTACCCGTACACTGGTCCGCCGTGGGGCAAGTGACCCCTGCCTGGTCGTGTGGCCTGGTGGGGCGAGCGTTGCCACACAGGGGTGTAGCTCAATTGGCAGAGCAGCGGTCTCCAAAACCGCAGGCTGCAGGTTCAAGTCCTGTCACCCCTGCGCCTCAGGCCTGACCGTTCCGTGGGTCCCGCCACCGACTGGTGGCGTCCGGCCCGTGGTGGTGGCATCGGCGGGGAGGTCCCGAGGCATCGGGCCACCCGGTCGATCCGCCGGCCGCGGCCCGTCCCGGGACGGTTGGGTCCGGCCGGCGTGACCAAACGCCGCGTACGCGAACCGCGTGCGACCCCGACATCCCGCGACGGAGGGCGAAGTGGCCGACAACAAGCGGCGCGGCGAGGACGCCGACGACGACCGCCTGAACGACGAGGTCGTCAGTGACGGCGCCGACGACGACGCCACCGACGCGGACGAGCCGGCTACCCGGGGCGGCACCGCCACCCGGGAGCGGGCCAAGGCGGATTCCGCCGACAGCCGGTCGAAGACGCGTACCGATGGCGACAAGGTGGGCCTGTTCGGCCGCATCGCGCGTTTCATCCGCGAGGTCGTGGCCGAACTGCGTAAGGTCATCTGGCCGACCCGCAAGGAGTTGCTGACCTACACGGGCGTGGTGATCGCGTTCGTCACGGTGATGCTGGCGATCGTGGCCGTCCTCGACTTCGCCTTCGCAAAGGGCGTGCTGTGGGTCTTCGGCAACCCCAGCTGACCGGCTGACTGTGCCGATAGTTACGGAAGTGAGCGAGCGTGCCTGAGTACGACGAGACCGCCGAGACGCCGGACGAGCAGTCCACGGTGGCGACGGCGGCTGGCGACGAGTCGGTCGAGGCCGCCAGCGAGCCGGAGTTCGCCCTGACCGAGCCCGCACCCGACGAGGACTACGACCCGGTCGCCGAGCTGCGGCAGAAGCTGCGCTACGCGCCCGGCGACTGGTACGTGGTGCACTCGTACGCCGGCTACGAGAACAAGGTCAAGACCAACCTCGAAACCCGGATCACGTCCCTCGACATGGAGGACTACATCTACCAGGTCGAGGTGCCGACCCGGGAAGAGGTCGAGGTCAAGAACGGCAAGCGGTCCCAGGTGCAGGCGAAGGTCTTCCCCGGCTACATCCTGGTCCGGATGGAGCTGACCGCCGAGTCGTACTCCTGCGTTCGCAACACGCCGGGCGTCACCGGCTTCGTGGGTGCCACCGACCGGGCCGACCGTCCGGCGCCGCTGAGCCTCGACGAGGTGCTGAAGTGGCTGGCGCCGGCGGTGGAGACCGAGCAGAAGAAGGCCAAGCCCGAGATCAAGGTTCTCGACTTCGAGGTCGGCGACTCGGTGACGGTCACCGACGGTGCCTTCGCCTCGCTGCCGGCCACGATCAGTGAGATCAACGCCGACCAGCAGAAGCTCAAGGTGCTGGTGTCGATCTTCGGTCGGGAGACGCCGGTGGAGCTGAACTTCAACCAGGTCGCCAAGATCTGATCCACCGCTCGCTGGCGACGGCCCCGGGCCGTCGCCAGCGGCGTACCGTCCGGTTTTCTCCGGCCGGGCAACCTCCGTGGGCGGGCGCGTTCCGGCCTGCGCTACCCTAGAACGTCGCTACCGCCGCACCCGCGCTGACCGTGCGCGCCCGGTGGCGGTGTCGGTGCGAACCGTTCCCAGTTCCAAGCCCCAGGAAGAGACATGCCTCCGAAGAAGAAGCTCGTCAAGACGTTCACGCTTCAGTTGCCGGCGGGCCAGGCCACTCCGGCGCCGCCGGTCGGCCCCGCGCTCGGTCAGCACGGCGTGAACATCATGGAGTTCTGCAAGTCGTACAACGCGCAGACCGAGTCGCAGCGGGGCGACATCGTCCCTGCCGAGATCAGCGTGTACGAGGACCGTTCCTTCACCTTCGTGCTGAAGACCCCGCCCGCCGCCCGGCTGCTGATCAAGGCCGCCGGTGTGCAGAAGGGCTCGGGCGTCCCGCACACCCAGAAGGTCGGCTCGGTGACCCGCGCCCAGCTGCGGGAGATCGCCGAGAAGAAGATGGCCGACCTCAACGCCAACGACCTCGACCAGGCTGAGAAGATCATCGCCGGCACCGCCCGGTCGATGGGTCTGAACGTCACCGACTGACCTCGGCCACCAGCGACCGTACGGATCGTGGGAGGGCGCGCGAACACCGCGGCCCGCCAGAAACCACAGGAGTAGACAGAACATGCAGCGCAGCAAGAGCTACCGCAAGGCCGCCGAGGCCATCGACCGGAACAAGCTCTACACCCCCGCCGAGGCCGTCAAGCTGGCCAAGGGGAGCACCTCCGTCAAGTTCGACGCCACGGTCGAGGTCGCGATGCGCCTCGGCGTCGACCCCCGCAAGGCGGACCAGATGGTCCGCGGCACGGTCAACCTGCCGCACGGCACCGGTAAGACCGCCCGCGTGATCGTCTTCGCCGCTGGCGCGAAGGCCGAGGAGGCCGTCGCCGCCGGTGCGGACGAGGTGGGTACCGACGAGTTGGTCGCCCGGATCCAGGGTGGCTGGCTGGACTTCGACGCGGCGATCGCCACGCCGGACCAGATGGCCAAGATCGGCCGGATCGCGCGGATCCTGGGCCCGCGCGGTCTCATGCCGAACCCGAAGACCGGCACGGTGACCATGGACGTCACCAAGGCGGTGTCCGACATCAAGGGCGGGAAGATCACCTTCCGGGTGGACAAGCACTCGAACCTGCACCTGATCATCGGCAAGGCCTCGTTCTCCGAGTCGCAGCTGGTCGACAACTACGCGGCCGTCCTCGACGAGGTGCTGCGGGCCAAGCCGTCCGCGGCGAAGGGCAAGTACCTCAAGAAGGTCACCCTCACCACCACCATGGGCCCGGGTGTCCCGGTCGACCCGAACCTGGTGAAGAACCTGCAGGACGGCTCCGACAGCTGAGCCCGAACGCACGAAGGGGCCCCGCCACGATGTGGCGGGGCCCCTTTCTCGCGCCCCGCGTGACAAGCTCGCCTGATGTGACTGGAGGACGTCTGGCTGCGGTACCGCCGCACCGGTCTGTGGGTGCTCCGGTCGGTGACGACCGAGACCGTCCCCGGCGAGCCGGCTGCCCCAGCTCTCCAAGGGCACCGCGCAGAAGGTCGGGCTGCCCCAGGCGCTGTTGCGCCCGCCCGGCCTGCTCGCGTTGGGTCTGCTCTACGGCGGTGGCCGGGCCGAGCCGGGCGAGGCCTACGGTGTGTCGGCGGTGGTCCTCTTCCCGGTCCTGGCCTGGCAGACCAAGATCTTGCTGGACGTGGAGCCGGACGTGCAGCGCCGGCTGGCCCTGGTCGCGCTCGGGCCGGCTCGGGAGTGGGTGGCCGGACTGCTCGCCGCGGCGACCGCCGGACTGGGCCTGGTCGCGGTCGCGTTGGCGATCCCGTGGCTGCTCGGCGGGGTTGCCGTGCCGACCGGACCGGACGACCGGTCGACAGTCGCCGGGCTGGTGCTCGGCCTCTGGGCGCACCTGATCGCCCTGCCGGCCGCCGTGGCGCTCGGCGCCCTGTCCAGCCGGGCGATCACCCGCAGCGCCGGGTACGGCGTCGCGGTGCTCGCCCTCGGCGTGGTCCTCCGAGGGTGGTGAGGGAGCGCACTCCGGCGCGATTTGGCGGCTACCGGGAGTAGGGCGTAACGTGGTACGCGAAGTTCCACCCAGAGACCGCTGGTCACCGTGCTCCGGCACGGTCGAAGGTTCCGCGAAGACGGGCGACCCGCGTAGGGCGGCAAGCGAACATCGGCAGCGTCCTGTGGTCCGCCGACTACAGTGATCATCGCCTTTCTCGCCCCGTGCGCCCTGCGCCGGGGCTTTTCTGTTGCCGCGATGCCCTTGCTCCAGTCGCAGGCACCCGTCTGCGCTGGTGACCAGCCTCGAGCAACGAGAGAGGAGGGACATGGCGGACAAGCCGATCCGGGCCGACAAGGCCACGGCTGTTGCTGAGCTGACCGAGAGCTTCCGCAGCGCGGGTGCCACCGTGCTGACCGAGTACCGCGGTCTGACGGTTTCCCAGCTCACCCAGCTGCGGCGCTCGCTCGGTAAGGAGACCAGCTACACGGTCGCCAAGAACACGCTGGCCAAGCGTGCTGCGGCGGACGCGGGCATCTCCGGCCTCGACGAGCTGTTCACCGGTCCTACCGCGCTGACTTTCGTTTCGGGCGACGTCGTCGAGGCGGCGAAGGGGCTTCGCGACTTCGCGAAGGCCAACCCGAAGCTCGTCATCAAGGGCGGCGTCTTCGAGGGCAAGGCCATTTCCGCGGCCGAGGTCACGAAGCTCGCCGACCTGGAGTCCCGCGAGGTGCTGCTGGCCAAGCTGGCCGGCGCGATGAAGGGCAACCTGAGCAAGGCCGCGGCCCTGTTCCAGGCCCCGCTGTCGAAGACCGCCCGCCTGGCGGCTGCCCTGCAGGACAAGCGCGAGAAGGAAGGCGCCGAGGCGGCCTGAGGCTGCGCGGCGCACCCACGTTCTTAGTTAAACCTTTCAGGAAAGGACGCCAGACATGGCGAAGCTCAGCACCGACGAGCTGCTCGACGCGTTCAAGGAGATGACGCTGATCGAGCTCTCCGAGTTCGTGAAGCAGTTCGAGGAGACCTTCGAGGTCACCGCCGCCGCTCCGGTCGCCGTCGCCGGCCCGGCCGGCCCGGCCGGCCCGGCCGCCGAGGCCGAGCCGGAGAAGGACGAGTTCGACGTCATCCTCGACGCCGACGGTGGCAAGAAGATCCAGGTCATCAAGGTCGTGCGTGAGCTGACCGGCCTGGGCCTCAAGGAGGCCAAGGACCTGGTCGAGGCCGCCCCGAAGGCGGTCCTGGAGAAGGTCAACAAGGAGACCGCGGACAAGGCCAAGGCCAAGCTCGAGGGCGAGGGCGCCAAGGTCACCCTCAAGTGACCTGAGCCTCACCCGGGCGTCCCGGCTCACGTGAGCCGGGGCACACCCACATCGCGGCGGGCGACGATCCGGATCTCGGATCGTCGCCCGCCGTGTGCTTTCACCGCCCGGAACCGGTCATGAGCAGGGCGTGCGGATCGCGGCGGGCGCGGGCGCGAACGGCGGCGGTTTCGCCCGTGGGTGGGAAAGAGCGTCGGATGGCGGCACCGGGCCTTGACGCGACCATGGGCTCCCAGGCACGCTGACATCAGCAAGACCTTCCGCGCTTGCGACGGCCACCGGCTGGGTATGAAGCGGCAGCGCCACCGCCGCGGACACCTGGGCGGCCCGGCAGGGATGTTGTGTTCCGAGCGGCCCGGTGCGACCCGTTTCCAGGGTCCCGAGGCCCGTTCCGCAACTTCCTGCGGGGTGGGCTGGACAGCGGTTAGCCTCTCGGCTACACTGCTAGTTTGCGCTGCCTTCCGACTTGACCCCTGCTCGGAAATGTCCGGTTATGGATATTTTCTGGTGGGGTCATTGGAGTGCACGCGTACCAGCCGTTCTGCAGCACCGGTCCTCGGAAGGACGCATCTTGGCAGCTTCCCGCCCTGCGAAGACCAGTCGTACGTCGAGCGCATTCGCTCCCCGCCGAGTTTCCTTCGGTCGGATCACCGAACACCTCGAGGTCCCCAACCTCCTTGCCATCCAGAACGAGTCCTTCGACTGGCTCGTCGGCAACGAGGCTTGGCAGGGCCGGTCGGCGGACGACCCGCACGCACGCTCGGGTCTCGCGGAAATTCTCGATGAGATCAGTCCCATTGAGGACTTTTCCGGCACCATGTCGCTTTCCTTCTCGGCGCCGCGCTTCGACGAGGTCAAGGCCTCGATCGAGGAGTGCAAGGAGAAGGATCTCACCTACTGCGCGCCACTGTTCGTGACCGCGGAGTTCACCAACAACACCACCGGCGAGATCAAGAGCCAGACGGTGTTCATGGGTGACTTCCCGATGATGACGCCGAAGGGCACCTTCATCATCAACGGCACCGAGCGGGTGGTGGTCAGCCAGCTCGTCCGCTCGCCGGGTGTCTACTTCGACAAGCAGCCGGACAAGACCTCCGACCGCGACCTCTCCAGCGTGAAGGTCATCCCGAGTCGGGGTGCCTGGCTGGAGTTCGACATCGACAAGCGCGACACGGTCGGCGTCCGCATCGACCGCAAGCGTCGGCAGGCCGTCACGGTGCTGCTCAAGGCCATCGGATGGTCGGCCGAGCGGATCCGTGAGAAGTTCGGCTGGTCCGAGCTGATGATGACCACGCTCGAGAAGGACCACATCGCCGGCCAGGACGAGGCGCTACTCGACATCTACCGGAAGCTGCGCCCTGGCGAGCCGCCGACCCGCGAGAACGCCCAGACCCTGCTCGACAACCTCTTCTTCAACCCGAAGCGGTACGACGTCGCCAAGGTCGGTCGGTACAAGTTCAACAAGAAGCTCGAAGTCGACGTGCCGATCACCACCGGCACGCTGACCGAGGACGACGTCGTCGCCACCGTGGAGTACCTCTGCCGGCTGCACGCCGGTGAGGAGGGCTACGAGGCCGACGACATCGACCACTTCGGCAACCGGCGGCTGCGTACAGTTGGCGAGCTGATTCAGAACCAGGTTCGGGTCGGCCTGTCCCGGATGGAGCGGGTGGTCCGCGAGCGGATGACGACTCAGGACGTCGAGGCGATCACGCCGCAGACCCTGATCAACATCCGCCCGGTGGTCGCCGCGATCCGGGAGTTCTTCGGCACCTCGCAGCTGTCCCAGTTCATGGACCAGACCAACCCGCTGGCGGGCCTGACCCACCGGCGTCGGCTGAGCGCGCTCGGCCCGGGTGGTCTGTCCCGGGAGCGGGCCGGCTTCGAGGTCCGTGACGTGCACCCGTCCCACTACGGCCGGATGTGCCCGATCGAGACGCCGGAAGGCCCGAACATCGGCCTGATCGGCGCGCTGTCCACCTTCGCCCGGGTCAACCCGTTCGGCTTCATCGAGACGCCGTACCGGAAGGTCGTCGACGGTCGGGTCACCGACCAGATCGACTACCTGACCGCGGACGAGGAGGACCGGTTCGTCAAGGCGCAGGCCAACGCCCCGCTGCGGGCCGACGGCACGTTCGCCGAGGACCGCGTCCTGGTCCGCCGTAAGGGCGGCGAGACCGAGGACGTGGCGCCGGCGGCCGTGGACTACATGGACGTGTCGCCGCGGCAGATGACCTCGGTCGCCACCGCGATGATCCCGTTCCTCGAGCACGACGACGCCAACCGGGCCCTGATGGGCGCGAACATGCAGCGTCAGGCCGTGCCGCTGGTCAAGGCCGAGTCCCCGCTCGTCGGCACCGGCATGGAGTACCGTGCCGCGGTCGACGCCGGTGACGTGGTGGTCGCCGAGGTCGGTGGCGTGGTCGAGGATCTCTGTGCCGACTACATCACCGTCCACCAGGACGACGGTCACCGCCGGACGTACCTGCTGCACAAGTTCCGCCGCTCCAACGCCGGCTCCTGCGTCAACCAGAAGCCGGTCGTCTTCGAGGGTGACCGCGTCGAGGCCGGCCAGGTCATCGCCGACGGTCCGTGCACCGACGAGGGCGAGATGGCGCTCGGGCGCAACCTGCTCGTGGCGTTCATGACCTGGGAGGGGCACAACTACGAGGACGCGATCATCCTGTCGCAGCGCCTCGTGCAGCAGGACGTGCTCACCTCGATCCACATCGAGGAGCACGAGGTCGACGCCCGGGACACCAAGCTCGGCCCGGAGGAGATCACCCGCGACATCCCGAACGTCAGCGAGGAGATGCTCGCCGACCTCGACGAGCGCGGCATCATCCGGATCGGTGCCGAGGTCGTCCCCGGCGACATCCTGGTCGGCAAGGTCACCCCGAAGGGTGAGACCGAGCTGACTCCGGAGGAGCGGCTGCTTCGCGCGATCTTCGGCGAGAAGGCGCGTGAGGTTCGGGACACCTCGCTGAAGGTGCCGCACGGTGAGACCGGCACGGTCATCGGCGTGCGTACCTTCTCCCGTGAGGACGGCGACGAGCTGCCGCCGGGCGTCAACGAGCTGGTCCGGGTCTACGTCGCCCAGAAGCGGAAGATCCAGGACGGCGACAAGCTCGCCGGCCGGCACGGCAACAAGGGCGTCATCTCCAAGATCCTGCCGGTCGAGGACATGCCGTTCCTGGAGGACGGCACCCCGGTCGACATCGTGCTCAACCCGCTGGGTGTGCCGAGCCGGATGAACATCGGCCAGGTGCTGGAGACCCACCTTGGCTGGGTGGCCAAGACGGGATGGCAGGTCGAGGGTGAGGACGCCGAGTGGAAGCGTCAGCTCCAGTCGATCGGCGCCGACTCCTCCGAGCCGGACACCAACGTGGCCACTCCGGTCTTCGACGGAGCCCGCGAGGAGGAGATCTCCGGTCTGCTCGCGTCGACCCTGGCCAACCGGGACGGCAAGCAGCTGATCGGGGCCAGTGGCAAGGCGCAGCTGTTCGACGGTCGCTCCGGCGAGCCGCTGCCCGATCCGATCGCCGTCGGCTACATCTACATCCTGAAGCTCAACCACCTGGTCGACGACAAGATCCACGCGCGGTCGACCGGCCCGTACTCGATGATCACGCAGCAGCCGCTGGGTGGTAAGGCGCAGTTCGGTGGCCAGCGCTTCGGTGAGATGGAGTGCTGGGCGATGCAGGCATACGGTGCCGCGTACGCCCTGCAGGAGTTGCTGACGATCAAGTCAGACGACGTGCTCGGCCGGGTGAAGGTCTACGAGGCCATCGTCAAGGGCGAGAACATCCCCGAGCCGGGCATCCCGGAGTCGTTCAAGGTGCTGCTCAAGGAGCTGCAGTCGCTGTGCCTCAACGTCGAGGTGCTCTCCAGCGACGGTGTGGCCCTGGAGATGCGCGAGACCGACGACGAGGTGTTCCGGGCCGCGGAGGAACTGGGCATCGACCTTTCCCGGCGTGAGCCGAGCTCGGTCGAGGAAGTGTGACGTTGGGGTTTCGGGGCGGGGCGACCCACCCGGGCGGTCAGGTCTGATCCCTGCGGGGGTCACCCCGCCCCGAAACCAAACCCGGTGAGCTGCTGACGCAACAAGCGACGTGTGAGGGAATTGAACGTGCTCGACGTCAACTTTTTCGACGAGTTGCGAATTGGGCTGGCGACCGCGGACGACATCCGTCAGTGGTCGCACGGCGAGGTCAAGAAGCCCGAGACCATCAACTACCGCACCCTCAAGCCGGAGAAGGACGGGCTCTTCTGCGAGAAGATCTTCGGTCCGCAGCGGGACTGGGAGTGCTACTGCGGTAAGTACAAGCGGGTCCGGTTCAAGGGCATCATCTGCGAGCGCTGCGGCGTCGAGGTCACCCGCTCCAAGGTTCGCCGGGAGCGGATGGGCCACATCGAGCTCGCCGCGCCGGTGACCCACATCTGGTACTTCAAGGGCGTGCCGAGCCGGCTGGGTTACCTGCTGGACCTCGCCCCGAAGGACCTCGAGAAGATCATCTACTTCGCCTCGTACGTGGTGACGAGCGTGGACGCCGAGGCGCGTCACCGCGACCTCTCGACGGTCGAGAACGAGATCCTGGCCGAGAAGCGGCAGTCGGAGAACAGCCGCGACTCGGAGATCGAGAAGCGGGCTGCCAAGCTCGAGGCCGACCTGGCCGAGCTGGAGGCCGAGGGCGCGAAGGCGGACGTCCGGCGCAAGGTCAAGGAGGGCGGAGAGCGCGAGATGCGCCAGATCCGCGACCGGGCCCAGCGCGAGATCGACCGCCTGGACGAGGTGTTGGACACCTTCCGCAAGCTCGAGCCGAAGCAGCTGGTCACCGACGAGCTGCTCTACCGCGAGCTGCGCGACCGGTTCGGTGAGTACTTCACCGGGGGCATGGGCGCCGAGGCCATCAAGGCCCTGGTGCAGAACATGGACCTCGACACCGAGGCGGAGAGCCTGCGGGAGACCATCCGCACCGGCAAGGGCCAGCGGAAGATCCGGGCGCTCAAGCGGCTGAAGGTCGTCGCGGCGTTCCAGAACACCCGCAACTCGCCGCTGGGCATGGTGCTCGACTGCGTACCGGTGATCCCGCCGGACCTGCGCCCGATGGTGCAGCTCGACGGTGGCCGGTTCGCGACCAGCGACCTGAACGACCTGTACCGCCGGGTGATCAACCGGAACAACCGGCTCAAGCGGCTGATCGACCTCGGTGCGCCCGAGATCATCGTCAACAACGAGAAGCGGATGCTCCAGGAGGCCGTCGACGCGCTGTTCGACAACGGCCGCCGCGGTCGGCCGGTCACCGGTCCGGGTAACCGTCCGCTCAAGTCGCTGTCCGACATGCTCAAGGGCAAGCAGGGCCGGTTCCGCCAGAACCTGCTGGGCAAGCGCGTCGACTACTCCGGCCGTTCGGTCATCGTGGTCGGCCCGAAGCTCAAGCTGCACCAGTGCGGCCTGCCCAAGCAGATGGCGCTGGAGCTGTTCAAGCCGTTCGTGATGAAGCGGCTGGTCGACCTCAACCACGCCCAGAACATCAAGTCCGCCAAGCGGATGGTCGAGCGGCAGCGGCCGGTCGTGTGGGACGTGCTGGAAGAGGTCATCGGCGAGCACCCGGTGCTGCTGAACCGGGCGCCGACCCTGCACCGCCTCGGCATCCAGGCCTTCGAGCCGCAGCTGGTCGAGGGCAAGGCCATCCAGATCCACCCGCTGGTCTGCACCGCGTTCAACGCCGACTTCGACGGTGACCAGATGGCGGTGCACGTGCCGCTCTCCGCCGAGGCTCAGGCCGAGGCGCGGATCCTGATGCTGTCGTCGAACAACATCCTCAAGCCGGCCGACGGCAAGCCCGTCACCATGCCCACCCAGGACATGGTCATCGGGCTCTACCACCTGACCCACCTCACCACCGGTGAGCGTGGCGAGGGCCGGGCGTTCAGCTCGGACGCCGAGGCGCGGATGGCGTACGACAACGGCGAGCTGCACCTGCAGGCGCCGGTCAAGATCCGCCTGCGGGGTGTGGTCGAGGTCGACAACGGTGCCGGCGCGCAGCCGTGGACCGCGCCCGAGGGCTGGGTCGTGGGCGAGCCGCTGACCGTGGAGACCACCCTCGGCCGGGTGCTGTTCAACGAGACCCTGCCGCAGGGCTACCGGTTCGTGAACTACGAGATCCGCAAGGGTCAGCTCTCCGCGATCGTCAACGACCTCGCCGAGCGGTTCCCGAAGGTGGCCCTCGCGGCCACCCTCGACGGGCTCAAGGAGGCCGGTTTCCACTGGGCCACCTGGTCCGGCGTGACCATCGGCATGGAGGACGTCATCGCTCCGCCGCGCAAGCAGGAGATCCTGGCGCGGTACGAGAAGGAAGCCGACCGGATCGACAAGCAGTACCAGCGGGGTCTGATGACCGCCGAGGAGCGTCGCGGCGAACTCATCGAGATCTGGACCAAGGCGACCAACGAGGTCGCCAAGGAGATGGACACCGCGCTGCCGCAGGAGAACCCGCTGTGGAAGATGATCAACTCGGGTGCTCGCGGTAACCTGCTCCAGCTCCGGCAGATCGCGGCGATCCGTGGTCTGGTGGCCAACCCCAAGGGTGAGATCATCCCGCGGCCGATCAAGGCCAGCTACCGGGAGGGTCTGTCCGTGCTGGAGTACTTCATCTCCACGCACGGTGCCCGTAAGGGTCTCGCGGACACCGCCCTGCGTACCGCCGACTCGGGTTACCTGACCCGGCGTCTGGTGGACGTCTCGCAGGACGTCATCATCCGCGAGGAGGACTGCGGCACCGACCGGGCCATCCCGATGCAGATCGGTCAGCAGCTGGACGGCACTCTCGTGGTGCACGAGCACGCGGAGACCAGCGTGCACGCCCGTACCCTGGCCGACGACATCAAGGGGCCGGACGGCACCGTGGTCGCCGAGCGGGGCGCGGACATCAACTCGATCCTGGTCGACAAGATCGTCGCCGCCGGGGTCGAGACCGTCCGGGTGCGCAGCGTGCTCACCTGCGAGTCGAAGCTGGGCGTCTGCGGTGCGTGCTACGGCCGTTCGCTGCCGACCGGCAAGATCGTGGACGTCGGCGAGGCGGTCGGCATCATCGCCGCCCAGTCGATCGGTGAGCCGGGTACGCAGCTGACGATGCGTACCTTCCACACCGGCGGTGTCGCGGGTGAGGACATCACTCAGGGTCTGCCGCGTGTCCAGGAGATCTTCGAGGCCCGGATCCCGAAGGGCAAGGCGCCGATCGCCGACACCCCCGGCCGGATCCGGATCGAGGACGGCGAGCGGTCGCGCAAGATCATCGTGATCCCGGACGACGGCAGCGACGAGATCGTCTACGACAAGATCTCAAAGCGGGTCCGGCTGCGGGCACACGACGGCGACCACGTCGAGGTCGGCGAGAAGCTCACCGAGGGCACCATCGACCCGCACGAGCTGCTGCGCATCCTCGGCCCGCGGGCGGTGCAGGTCCACCTGACCCAGGAGGTCCAGGAGGTCTACCGCTCGCAGGGTGTGCTCATCCACGACAAGCACATCGAGATCATCATCCGCCAGATGCTCAAGCGGGTGACGGTCATCGACTCCGGCTCGACCGAGTTCCTGCCGGGTGTGCTGGTCGACCGGGCGCTGTTCGAGTCGGAGAACCGCCGACTCGTCGGCGAGGGCGGCGAGCCCGCGGCCGGTCGTCCGGTGCTGATGGGTATCACCAAGGCCTCGCTGGCCACCGATTCCTGGCTCTCGGCGGCCTCCTTCCAGGAGACCACCCGGGTGCTGACCGACGCGGCGATCCACGCCCGCAGCGACTCGCTGATCGGTCTGAAGGAGAACGTGATCATCGGTAAGCTCATCCCGGCCGGTACCGGCATCAGCAAGTACCGCAACGTCCGGGTCGAGCCGACCGAGGAGGCGAAGGCCAAGGTCTACTCGATGACCGGCTACCCGGAGACCGACTACGGTTTCGGGCCGGCCAGTGGCCAGGCGGTCCCGCTGGACGACTTCGACTTCGGGTCGTACCGCTAGACCGTGCGGTGACGTGGGAGGCCCCCGGCATTCTGCCGGGGGCCTCCTCGCGTTCCGGTCCGCCGCGGACGGCCGCTCGCCCAGGCATCATGTGGCTATGACGATCGCACCCGGATCGGCGCCGCCCGCGCCCGCACCGCGTCACCCGTTCGACCCGGATCCGGTCCGGGCGACGAAGGCGAGGGCGGTCTTCGCGCTGGGGCTGATGGCCGCGTTGACGGGTCTGCTGATCGGCGGCGTGGTACCGGCCACGGTGGCCCTGCGCCTGGCCCGGCAGGCGCGCCGGGAGGCGTACGCCTCGGGGGGTTTCCTCACCGGCGCGGCCTGGCTGCGGCGCGGGGAGCGGCTGGCCTGGACGGGCCTGGCGCTGGTGGCGGTGGCGCTGGTGGTGCTGCTGGTGATCGGCGTGGTCCGGCTCGCCGAGGCACCCTACGGGCAGGACTTCGCGCCACACATCGACTGACCGGGGCGGGCGAGCCCTCGCGCCCGGCGCCGTCGGGATGTCCGGCGACGGTAGCCTGACCCTTGTCCGTCGCGCGGCGGTGGACGCTGCCGACGAGGAGGATCCCGTGACGGAACCGGCACGCCCCGAGGGCGGCGAGTCCGCCCAGCCCGACCCCGGGGAGCCGGCGGCCGAGACGGCGAGGTCGGGCGTACCGACGTCCCCCGTCGGGACCGACGGACATTCGTCGGCGGCACCGTCGCCGCCCGCGCCGACCCCGGACTCGCCGGGTCCCGCGTCGCTGCCGGGCCCCCCGGCTTACCCGCCGCCGGGCGCCCCGTCGTTCGCGCCGCCGCCGGGCGTGCCCGGGCTCGGGCCGCCGCCGGCGTACGGAGCCGCGTCGGGTGCGCCGGCCGCTGGATTCCCACCTGCCGCCCCCGGGGGGTTCCCGTACGGCGCTCCGGTCTCGGGGTTCCCGCACGGCTTCCCCGGCTCGGGGCCGGTGCACGGTGCCCCGGCCTTCGGGTCGGTGCCCGGTGGCCCGGTCGCCGGGCCATCGCCGGGTGGTCACCCCGGTTCCGGCTGGGGATGGGCGCCGGGGCCGCCCCCGCCCCCGCAGGACCGTCCCCGGCCGCCGAAGCGGGTGGAGGCGCTGCCCGGCACCCCGTTCGCGATGGTCCACCTGGAGGTGCCGCCGGTCACCTCGGGGCTGGCGGTCGGTTCCCTGGTGGCCGGGATCACCTCGATTCTGGTGTCCGTCCTGGTCATCTGCATCGGGGCGGTCGGGGGAGGGACGAGCGGTGCCTGGGCCGCCGGTGCCTTCACGGTGCTGGGCGGCCTGACCGCACTCGGGGCGATCGTCTCCGGGCTGCTCGGCCGGCGACAGATCCGGCGTCCGGCGGCACCACCGGCGGTTCGCTTCACCGGTAACGGTCTGGCGATCGCGGGGATCAGTTGTGGTGGGGCCGGACTCCTGCTCAGCCTGCTGGGCCTGGCGCTGGCGTTCCTGCTGGCGCTGGCCTGAACGGGGCCGGAACCACTTCCGGTGGCGGATACCCCGCCGTCGGGGGCTGGGCGGCCGGTTTCCGGCGGAGCCGGTACACTTGTGTTCGTAGGTGCCCATCACGGGCGGGCAAGGCGGCGGGTGGGCCCGGCGGTGACGAGAAGTCCAGCGGGTCTCCCGTTTTGACCTGCGCGGCTGTGGTAGGTACTCTTTCCCCTTGCGCCCGGGCTAGCCCGGGCAACTCGTGCGTGCGCTGGATCCGGTGAATCCGGTATCCGTGAGGCGTCACCACTGAGCCAGAAGACCCGGCAGACGATGATCTGTGTGCCGGTGACAAACCCCCGGGGCTGCGTGCGAGCGTCGGAACCGGGACCGTGAGCTGGGCGACACGCCCGACCGCGGGTGCCGGGACCGCCGCGAGGTGGCCCTGGTCGGAATGTAGGAGAGTCGATCACCAGATCGACTACGGCAGACGGCGCGGTCGCGACAGGCGGCCGAAGGGAGCGGAGAAACCCGGTGCCCACCATTCAGCAGCTGGTCCGAAAGGGCCGCCAGGCGAAGACCACCAAGACCAAGACCCCGGCGCTGAAGGGGTCTCCCCAGCGGCGCGGCGTGTGCACCCGCGTGTACACCACCACCCCGAAGAAGCCGAACTCGGCGCTGCGCAAGGTCGCTCGTGTCAAGCTCAGCAGCCAGGTCGAGGTGACCGCCTACATCCCGGGCGTCGGGCACAACCTGCAGGAGCACTCGATCGTGCTCGTCCGCGGTGGCCGTGTGAAGGACCTCCCCGGCGTGCGTTACAAGATCGTCCGCGGTTCGCTGGACACCCAGGGTGTCCGCAACCGTAAGCAGGCGCGCAGCCGTTACGGCGCGAAGAAGGAGAAGAGCTGACATGCCGCGTAAGGGACCCGCTCCGCGGAAGCCGCTGGTCGCTGACCCGGTGTACAACTCGCCGTTGGTCACCCAGCTGGTGAACAAGATCCTGCTGCGGGGCAAGCGTCAGCTCGCCGAGCGCATCGTGTACGCCGCCCTGGAGGGGTGCCGGGAGAAGTCCGGCACCGACCCGGTCGTCACCCTCAAGCGGGCGATGGACAACGTCAAGCCGACCCTCGAGGTCCGCAGCCGCCGGGTCGGTGGCGCGACCTACCAGGTGCCGGTCGAGGTCCGCCCCGCCCGGGCGACCACCCTGGGCCTGCGCTGGCTGGTCACCTACTCCCGCGCCCGGCGCGAGAAGACCATGGTCGAGCGGCTGATGAACGAGCTGCTGGACGCGAGCAACGGCCTCGGTGCCGCCGTCAAGCGGCGCGAGGACACGCACAAGATGGCGGAGTCCAACAAGGCCTTCGCGCACTACCGCTGGTAACACCCTGGTCCCGGCGCCCAACCGGCGCCGGGACCGCCACCAGTTGTGTCGAGACGACGATAAGTAGGGATTGAAGTGGCCGCCGCAGACGCGCTCGCCAACGTACGCAATATCGGCATCATGGCGCACATCGATGCCGGTAAGACCACTACCACCGAGCGGATCCTGTTCTACACCGGCATCACGTACAAGATCGGTGAGGTCCACGAGGGCGCTGCCGTCATGGACTGGATGGAGCAGGAGCAGGAGCGCGGTATCACCATCACTTCCGCCGCCACGAAGTGCGAGTGGAAGGGCCACACGATCCAGATCATCGACACGCCCGGCCACGTCGACTTCACGGTCGAGGTGGAGCGGTCGCTGCGTGTCCTGGACGGTGCGGTCGCGGTCTACGACGGCGTGGCCGGCGTGGAGCCGCAGACGGAGAACGTCTGGCGGCAGGCGGACAAGTACAACGTCCCGCGGATGTGCTTCGTCAACAAGCTGGACCGCACCGGCGCGGACTTCTTCCGCTGCGTGCAGATGATGATCGACCGGCTGAACGCCACTCCGCTGGTGCTGCAGATTCCGATCGGCGCCGAGAGCGACTTCATCGGCGTGGTCGACCTGGTCGAGATGCGTGCCCTCACCTGGCGTGGTGAGACCCAGAAGGGTGAGGACTACGCGGTCGAGGAGATCCCGGCCGAGCTGGCTGACTCCGCCGCCGAGTGGCGCGAGAAGCTGATGGAGACCCTCGCCGACGTCGACGACTCGGTGATGGAGAAGTACCTGGAGGGCGAGGAGATCTCCGTCGAGGAGATCAAGGCCGCCATCCGTCGGGCCACCATCGGCGGCAAGGCCAACCCGGTCCTCACCGGTACCGCCTTCAAGAACAAGGGCATCCAGCCGATGCTGGACGCGGTCGTCGCGTACCTGCCGTCGCCGCTGGACATCCCGGCGATCGAGGGTACGGCCACCGACGGCGAGACCCCGCTGCTGCGCAAGCCGGCGGTGTCCGAGCCGTTCTCCGGTCTGGCCTTCAAGATCCAGACGGACAAGCACCTCGGCAAGCTCACCTACGTGCGGATCTACTCCGGCACGCTCGAGTCCGGCTCCCAGGTGGTCAACTCCACCAAGGACCGCAAGGAGCGGATCGGCAAGATCTACCAGATGCACGCCAACAAGCGGGAAGAGCGCGGCTCGGCCCAGGCCGGCGACATCATCGCGGTGCAGGGTCTGAAGCAGACCACCACCGGTGACACCCTGTGTGACCCGGCGAACCCGGTCATCCTGGAGTCGATGACCTTCCCGGAGCCGGTCATCGAGGTCGCCATCGAGCCGAAGACCAAGGCTGACCAGGAGAAGCTCAGCACCGCCATCCAGCGGCTGGCCGAGGAGGACCCGACCTTCCGCGTCAAGCTGGACGACCAGACCGGTCAGACGGTCATCTCCGGCATGGGCGAGCTGCACCTGGACATCCTGGTCGACCGGATGCGCCGCGAGTTCAACGTCGAGGCGAACATCGGCAAGCCGCAGGTGGCGTACCGCGAGACCATCCGCCGCAAGGTGGACAAGGTCGAGTACACCCACAAGAAGCAGACCGGTGGATCCGGCCAGTACGCCCGGGTGATCGTCAGCCTGGAGCCGCTGCCGCTCGGCAACGACGCGCCGACCTACGAGTTCGCCAACGCCGTCACCGGTGGCCGCATCCCCCGGGAGTTCATCCCGTCGGTGGACGCGGGTGCGCAGGACGCCATGCAGTACGGCATCCTCGCCGGCTTCCCGCTGGTGGGCATCAAGCTCACCCTGCTGGACGGCCAGTACCACGAGGTCGACTCGTCGGAAATGGCATTCAAGATCGCCGGCTCGATGGTGATGAAGGACGCGGCCCGCAAGGCCGATCCGGCACTGCTCGAGCCGATGATGGCTGTTGAGGTCACCACTCCCGAGGAGAACATGGGTGACGTCATCGGCGACCTCAACTCCCGCCGCGGCATCATTCAGGCGATGGAGGAGCGCAGTGGCGCCCGCGTCGTCCGTGCTCTGGTGCCGTTGTCGGAGATGTTCGGCTACGTCGGCGACCTGCGGTCGAAGACCCAGGGCCGGGCTAGCTACAGCATGCAGTTCGACTCCTACGCCGAGGTCCCGTCCTCGGTCGCCAAGGAGATCATCGCCAAGGCGACGGGTGAGTGACGCTCACCTGAGCTGGTCCGAGGTGGTCGCGGGAGGATTCCCCGACTGTGACCACCTCGGTCGGATTGTGTGAATTCCGGGCCTGTAGGCTTCATCGCCGCAGAACCCACAAAGCTCTCCGGCCGTCAGGTCGGAAAGGCTGTCGACAGAGTCCTAAGCGCCGACCTGGCGCACCGGGGCGAACGAACCAAGAAGTCCACAGGAGGACACCAGTGGCGAAGGCGAAGTTCGAGCGGACTAAGCCGCACGTCAACATCGGCACCATTGGTCACATCGACCACGGTAAGACGACGCTGACGGCGGCCATCACCAAGGTCCTGCACGACCAGTACCCGGACCTGAACCCGTACACGCCGTTCGACGAGATCGACAAGGCGCCCGAGGAGAAGGCCCGGGGCATCACGATCTCGATCGCGCACGTCGAGTACCAGACCGAGGCGCGGCACTACGCGCACGTCGACTGCCCCGGTCACGCCGACTACATCAAGAACATGATCACCGGTGCCGCCCAGATGGACGGCGCGATCCTGGTGGTCGCCGCGACCGACGGCCCGATGCCGCAGACCCGCGAGCACGTGCTGCTGGCCCGCCAGGTCGGCGTGCCGTACATCGTCGTGGCGCTGAACAAGAGCGACATGGTCGACGACGAGGAGCTCCTGGAGCTCGTCGAGCTCGAGGTCCGTGAGCTGCTCTCGGCCCAGGAGTACCCGGGCGACGACCTGCCGGTCGTGCGCGTCTCGGCGCTCAAGGCCCTCGAGGGTGACCCGGAGTGGACCGGCCGGCTCCTGGAGCTGATGAACGCGGTCGACACCGCGATCCCGCAGCCGGAGCGCGAGACCGAGAAGCCGTTCCTGATGCCGATCGAGGACGTCTTCACGATCACCGGTCGTGGCACGGTCGTCACCGGTCGCGCGGAGCGCGGCATCCTCAAGCCGAACGAGGAGGTGGAGATCGTCGGTATCCGCGAGAAGTCGCAGAAGACGGTCTGCACCGGCATCGAGATGTTCCGCAAGCTGCTCGACGAGGCCCGCGCGGGTGAGAACGTCGGTCTGCTGCTGCGGGGCATCAAGCGCGAGGACGTCGAGCGCGGCATGGTGGTCGTCAAGCCGGGCACCAGCACCCCGCACACCGAGTTCGAGGCGACCGTCTACATCCTCTCCAAGGAGGAGGGTGGCCGGCACACCCCGTTCTTCCAGAACTACCGTCCGCAGTTCTACTTCCGGACCACGGACGTCACCGGTGTCGTCACCCTCCCCGAGGGCACCGAGATGGTCATGCCTGGCGACAACACCACGATGACCGTGAAGCTCATCCAGCCCATCGCGATGGAGGACAACCTCAAGTTCGCGATCCGGGAGGGTGGCCGTACGGTCGGCGCGGGTCGCGTCACCAAGATCATCAAGTGAGCTGGGTAACCCCGATTAGACCCGCCGCCGGTCGTGCGGCATACTAGTCAGGTTGCGTAACGACAGTTCGCCGCCCGTGTTCGGCTCGCGCTGAACCTCCGGGTAGGCAGAGCAGTCGGGCGTGGGGTGGTTGGCGGCCCGTCCGTCAACCACCCTCGCGCGGCGTTCAGGTCGCGGTAGCGCGATCGGCGCCTTGACCCACCGCGGTCAGGATCGCTCCGGATGCTCGGGGCGGAGCCTGGCCCAAGGGCGCGACACGCCCGACCGCGGGGGTGGGCGAAGAGGGTCTGTGCCAGCCGGTACAGGCACCCGCAACACAGCGGCATCGAGAGAAGGAACAGAAGCCACCATGGCGGGACAGAAGATCCGCATCCGGCTCAAGGCCTATGACCACGAGGTCGTCGACTCCTCGGCTCGGAAGATCGTCGAGACGGTGACGCGTACCGGGGCGCAGGTCGCGGGCCCGGTGCCGCTGCCCACGGAGATCAACCGTTTCTGCGTCATCCGCTCGCCGCACAAGTACAAGGACTCGCGCGAGCACTTCGAGATGCGTACGCACAAGCGGCTGATCGACATCATCGACCCGACCCCGAAGACGGTCGACTCGCTCATGCGCCTCGACCTGCCGGCTGGCGTCGACATCGAGATCAAGCTGTAGGGACCGGACACATGGACAGGCAAGTTAAGGGGATCCTGGGCGCAAAGCTCGGCATGACCCAGGTCTGGGACAACAACAAGGTTGTCCCGGTGACCGTGGTTCAGGCCGGCCCCTGCGTCATCACCCAGGTTCGTGACGCCGACAAGGACGGTTACTCCGCGGTCCAGCTGGCGTACGGCACGATCGACCCGCGTAAGGCCAAGAAGCCGCTGCGCGGGCACTACGCCAAGGCTGACGTGGCGCCGCGCCGGCACATCGTCGAGCTGCGCACCGCCGACGCCGCGGACTACTCGCTCGGCCAGGAGGTCACGGTCGAGGAGTTCCCGGTCGGCGTCTCGATCGACGTCACCGGCAAGACCAAGGGCAAGGGCTACGCCGGCCCGATGAAGCGGCACGGCTTCCACGGTCTGCGCGCCAGCCACGGTGTCGAGCGCAAGCACCGCTCGCCGGGCTCCATCGGGGCCTGCGCCACCCCGGGTCGCGTCTTCAAGGGCACCCGGATGGCCGGCCGCATGGGCGGCGTGCGCTACACCGTGCAGAACCTGACCGTCCAGGCGGTCGACACCGAGAACAACCTCCTGCTCGTCCGTGGCGCCATTCCCGGCCCCAAGGGCGCGCTGGTCTTGGTCCGCACCGCGGCCAAGGCCAAGGCGAAGAAGGGCGGTGTGGCCAAGTGAGCACCGTTGACGTCCTGAACTCCGAAGGCACCAAGACCGGCTCGGTCGAGCTGCCCGGTGACATCTTCGACGTGCAGGCCAACCTGCCGCTGATGCACCAGGTCGTGGTGGCGCAGCTGGCCGCGGCGCGGCAGGGCACCCACAAGACCAAGACCCGGGGCGAGGTCGCCGGCGGCGGCAAGAAGCCCTACAAGCAGAAGGGCACCGGCCGGGCCCGGCAGGGCTCGATCCGCGCGCCGCAGTTCGCCGGCGGTGGCGTGGTGCACGGCCCGGTGCCGCGCGACTACAGCCAGCGCACCCCGAAGAAGATGAAGGCCGCCGCGCTGCGTGGCGCCCTGTCGGACCGGGCCCGCGCCGGGCAGGTGCACGTCGTCGAGGCGTTCGTCTCGGGCGAGAAGCCGTCGACCAAGGCCGCGCTGGCCACGCTCGCCAAGCTGACCGAGGCCCGTCGGGTACTGGTCGTGCTGAGCAGCACCGACGAGCTGAACTGGGTGTCGCTGCGCAACGAGCCGCGGGTGCACCTGATCGAGGCCGGCCAGCTGAACACGTACGACGTGCTGGTGGCCGACGACGTGGTCTTCACCAAGGAGGCCCTGGACGAGTTCCTGGGCGTTCCCGCCGAGACCACCGAGGAGGGTGGCAAGTGAGCACGATCGCCGACCCGCGCGACATCATCGTGGCGCCGGTCGTCTCGGAGAAGAGCTACAGCGAGCTGAACCGCAACTGGTACACCTTCCTGGTGCACCCGGACGCGAACAAGACCGCGATCAAGATCGCCATCGAGCAGATCTTCAACGTCCGCGTCCTGACGGTCAACACGCTCAACCGCGAGGGTAAGCGCAAGCGGACCCGTACCGGGTTCGGCAAGCGCAAGGACACCAAGCGCGCGATGGTGAAGCTGGCTGAGGGCGACCGCATCGAGGCCTTCGGCGGCCCGGTCAGCTGAGGGGTGTAGACAATGGCTATTCGTAAGTACAAGCCGACGACGCCGGGCCGGCGTGGCTCGAGCGTCGCCGACTTCGCCGAGATCACCCGGTCGACGCCCGAGAAGTCGCTGCTGGCTCCGCTGCCGAAGAAGGGTGGCCGGAACGCCCACGGGCGGATCACCGCCCGGCACCAGGGTGGTGGCCACAAGCGTCAGTACCGGATCATCGACTTCAAGCGGGTCGACAAGGACGGCGTGCCGGCCAAGGTCGCGCACATCGAGTACGACCCGAACCGCACCGCGCGGATCGCGCTGCTGCACTACGCCGACGGCGAGAAGCGGTACATCATCGCGCCGAAGGACCTGAAGCAGGGCGACGCCGTCGAGTCGGGGCCGGGCGCCGACATCAAGCCGGGCAACAACCTGCCGCTGCGCAACATCCCGGTCGGTACCACGATCCACAACGTGGAGCTGCGTCCGGGTGGCGGTGCCAAGCTGGCCCGTTCGGCCGGTGTCGGGATCCAGCTACTCGGCCGGGAGGGCGTGTACGCGACCCTGCGGATGCCGTCGGGCGAGATCCGGCGGGTGGACGTCCGCTGCCGCGCCAGCATCGGCGAGATCGGCAACGCCGACCAGTCAAACATTAACTGGGGCAAGGCCGGCCGGATGCGGTGGAAGGGCAAGCGCCCGACCGTTCGTGGTGTCGCCATGAACCCGGTCGACCACCCGCACGGTGGTGGTGAGGGTAAGACCTCCGGTGGTCGCCACCCGGTCAACCCGCAGGGTAAGCCCGAGGGCCGCACCCGTCGTAAGGGCCAGCCGAGTGACCGGCTGATCGTCCGCCGCCGCTACGCCACGCGTAAGCGCGGCTGAGGGAGATAAGACATGCCTCGCAGCCTGAAGAAGGGCCCGTTCATCGACGACCACCTGCTCAAGAAGGTGGAGACGCAGAACGAGAAGGGCTCGAAGAACGTCATCAAGACCTGGTCGCGGCGCTCGACGATCATCCCGGACATGCTCGGGCACACGATCGCGGTGCACGACGGACGCAAGCACGTCCCGGTGTTCGTGACCGAGGCGATGGTCGGGCACAAGCTCGGCGAGTTCGCGCTGACCCGCACGTTCAAGGGTCACGAGAAGGACGACCGGAAGAGCCGCCGGCGCTGACGCCGCGGGCATACGGATAGAGGATCAAGGGGTTACAGCGATGCCAGGAAAGGGCGACGCTCCGGTGCTTCCGGGCGCGCGGGCGATTGCGCGACACGTGCGCATCTCGCCGATGAAGGCGCGCCGGGTGGTCAACCTCGTCCGCGGCCTGCCCGCGAAGGAGGCGCTCACGGTGCTGCAGTTCGCGCCGCAGGCTGCGAGCGAGCAGGTGTACAAGGTGCTCGCGAGCGCGATCGCCAACGCGGAGAACAACGAGCGGCTGGACCCCGACGCGCTGCTCGTCAGCGAGGCGTACGTGGACGAGGGCCCGACCATGAAGCGGTTCCAGCCGCGGGCGCAGGGCCGGGCGTACCGGATCCGTAAGCGCACGTGCCACATCACCGTGGCGGTCGAGGCGGTGGCGCCAGCCGCGCCGAAGAAGTCGGCGAAGAAGGCGGCCCCGGCGGAGCAGACCGCACCGGCCGAGACGCAGAGCAGCACGGAGGGCGCCGAGTAATGGGTCAGAAGGTTCACCCGCACGGGTTCCGGCTCGGCATCTCGACCGACTGGAAGTCCCGCTGGTTCGCGGACAAGCTCTACAAGGACTACATCGGCGAGGACGTCAAGATCCGCCGGATGATGTCCAAGGGCCTGGAGCGCGCCGGCATTTCCAAGGTCGACATCGAGCGCACCCGCGACCGGGTCCGCGTCGACATCCACACCGCCCGGCCGGGCATCGTCATCGGCCGTAAGGGTGCGGAGGCCGACCGGATCCGCGGCGAGCTGGAGAAGCTCACCGGCAAGCAGGTCCAGCTGAACATCATCGAGGTGAAGAACCCCGAGTCGGACGCGCAGCTGGTCGCCCAGGGCGTCGCCGAGCAGCTCTCCAGCCGGGTCAGCTTCCGTCGGGCGATGCGCAAGGCGATGCAGTCGGCGATGAAGAACCCGATGTGCAAGGGCATCCGGGTGCAGGTCTCGGGTCGCCTCGGCGGCGCCGAGATGAGTCGCACGGAGTTCTACCGCGAGGGTCGGGTTCCGCTGCACACGCTGCGGGCCAACATCGAGTACGGCTTCTTCGAGGCCCGTACCACCTTCGGCCGGATCGGCGTGAAGGTCTGGATCTACAAGGGTGACGCGGTGCCGGGTCGGGAGACCCCGACCGAGGCTCCGTCGCGCCCGCGCCGGGAGCGCGGCGACCGCCCCGAGCGGCCGCGCCGTGGTCGCTCCGGTTCGTCCGGTACGACCTCCGGTGGCACCGAGGCCGGCCGTGCCGCCGCGACGACCGTCGCGCAGCAGGCCGAGACGCCGAGCGGTGAGCCGGTGGACACGTCCGCCGTCGCCGCCGCGGTAGAAACGCAGCAGGAGGGCTGACAGATGCTGATGCCGCGCAAGCCCCCGAAGGGCTTCCGCAAGCCGCACCACCCGGACCGCAGCGGCGCGTCCAAGGGTGGTAACCGGGTGGTGTTCGGCGAGTTCGGGATCCAGGCTCTCGAGCCGGCGTACGTGACCAACCGGCAGATCGAGTCGGCACGTATCGCGATGACCCGCCACATCAAGCGTGGCGGCAAGGTCTGGATCACCATCTTCCCGGACCAGGCCCTCACCAAGAAGCCGGCGGAAACCCGGATGGGTTCCGGTAAGGGCTCGCCCGAGTGGTGGGTCGCCAACGTCAAGCCGGGGCGGGTTCTCTTCGAGATGTCCTTCCCCAACGAGCAGATCGCGCGAGAGGCGATGCGTCGCGCGATCCACAAGCTCCCGATGAAGTGCCGCATTGTTACGCGCGAAGTGGGTGAATCCTGATGGCAGCGGGCGTTAAGGCCTCCGAGCTGCGTGAGCTCTCCGAGGAGGAGTTGGTCACGAAGCTGCGTGAGGCCAAGGCGGAGCTGTTCAACCTCCGCGTGCAGGCCGCAACCGGGCAGCTGGACAACAACCGGCGGCTGCAGGTCATCCGTCGGGAGATCGCCCGGATCTACACGATCATGCGTGAGCGTGAGCTGGGGCTCTCGGCCGCGCCGACTGAGGTGACTGCTTCATGAGCGAGAACACGACCGCCACCAAGCCGCGGGGTCGCCGCAAGGTCCGCGAGGGCCTCGTGGTCAGCGACAAGATGGACAAGACCGTCGTGGTCGAGGTCGAGGACCGGGTCAAGCACGCGCTGTACGGCAAGATCATGCGCCGGACCAGCAAGCTCAAGGTCCACGACGAGCAGAACTCCGCCGGCATCGGCGACCGCGTCCTGATCATGGAGACCCGGCCGCTTTCCGCCACCAAGCGGTGGCGGCTCGTGGAGATCCTCGAGAAGGCCAAGTAGCGAAGGCTCGAGCTCGGCCGAGATCGGTCGGGCGCAGGTTCCGCCAGGCTCCGGCCGCTCCGGCGGCCGGAGAACCGGCAGACATAGGAGATAGACGTGATTCAGCAGGAGTCGCGACTGCGCGTCGCCGACAACACGGGTGCCCGGGAGATCCTGTGCATCCGGGTTCTCGGTGGTTCCGGTCGGCGCTACGCGAGCATCGGCGACGTCATCGTCGCCACCGTCAAGGACGCGATCCCGGGTGCCGGTGTGAAGAAGGGCGACGTCGTCAAGGCGGTCGTCGTCCGCACCGCCAAGGAGCGCCGCCGGCCGGACGGTTCGTACATCCGCTTCGACGAGAACGCCGCCGTCATCATCAAGGACGGTGGGGACCCGCGGGGTACCCGCATCTTCGGCCCGGTCGGCCGCGAGCTGCGGGACAAGCGGTTCATGAAGATCATCTCTCTCGCGCCGGAGGTGTTGTGACCGTGAAGGTCAAGAAGGGCGACACGGTCGTCGTCATCGCCGGCAAGGACAAGGGCGCCAAGGGTAAGGTCATCGCGGCCTACCCGCGGCAGGACAAGGTCCTCGTCGAGGGCGTGAACCGGGTCAAGAAGCACACTCGCATCAGCACCACCCAGCGTGGCGCCAAGACCGGTGGCATCGTCACCCAGGAAGCCCCGATCCACGTCTCGAACGTGATGGTCGTGGACTCCGACGGCAAGCCGACCCGCGTCGGTTACCGCATCGACGAAAACGGCCAGAAGGTCCGCATCGCGCGTAGCACCGGTAAGGACCTGTGATGACCACGGCTACCGAAACCAAGACCATGCCGCGCCTCAAGGAGCGGTACCGCAACGAGATCATCGCTCAGCTGCGCGAGCAGGGCGACTACGGCAACCCGATGCAGGTGCCACGGCTGGTGAAGATCGTCGTGAACATGGGTGTCGGCGAGGCCGCTCGGGACGCCAAGCTCATCGACGGTGCGGTCCGCGACCTGGCCACCATCACCGGCCAGAAGCCGCAGGTCCGGCGGGCGACGAAGTCCATCGCGCAGTTCAAGCTGCGTGAGGGTATGCCGATCGGCGCGAAGGTGACCCTGCGCGGCGACCGGATGTGGGAGTTCCTGGACCGGCTGCTGTCCATCGCGCTGCCGCGTATCCGTGACTTCCGCGGCCTCGACGGGCGCAAGCTCGACGGGCACGGCAACTACACGTTCGGTCTGACCGAGCAGTCGGTGTTCCACGAGATCGACCAGGACAAGATCGATCGCCAGCGGGGCATGGACATCACGGTGGTCACCACCGCCACGACCGACGACGAGGGCCGGGCGCTGCTCAAGCTCCTGGGCTTCCCGTTCAAGGAGAACTGAGATGGCCAAGAAGGCGCTGATCCTCAAGGCGGCCGCGAAGCCGAAGTTCTCGGTTCGCGCGTACACCCGCTGCCAGCGGTGCGGGCGTCCCAAGGCGGTCTACCGCAAGTTCGGGCTCTGCCGGGTGTGCATCCGGGAGATGGCCCACCGCGGTGAGCTGCCCGGCGTGTCCAAGGCTTCCTGGTAATAGCCCGGCCGCGCTCCGCGCGATAGCTGGACTGTCTCTTCGCCGTAGGCCTGCGCGAGTCGCGGGAACCCCGGCGAGAAAGGTTGACGAGTTTTCATGACGATGACCGACCCGATCGCAGACATGCTCACGCGTCTGCGTAACGCCAACCAGGCGTACCACGACCGGGTGACGATGCCCTACTCGAAGATCAAGGCGAACATCGCCGAGGTCCTCAAGACCGAGGGTTACATCGCCACCTGGGCAGTCGAGGAGCCCGAGGAGGGCGCCGTCGGCAAGCGACTGGTCGTCGAGCTGAAGTACGGCCAGAACCGGGAGCGGAGCCTGGCCGGCATCAAGCGCGTCTCCAAGCCCGGTCTGCGGGTG
This sequence comes from Micromonospora radicis, assembly GCF_003583405.1. Classification (GTDB taxonomy): domain Bacteria; phylum Actinomycetota; class Actinomycetes; order Mycobacteriales; family Micromonosporaceae; genus Micromonospora; species Micromonospora radicis. Next base: position 177,141 of record NZ_QXEC01000009.1, on the reverse strand, counting down.
TACGCCAAGTCGGACGGGCTCCCGCGGGTGCTCGGCGGGCTGGGCGTGGCGATCATTTCGACGTCCCAGGGGCTGCTCACCGACCGGCAGGCCCGCAAGCGGAGCGTTGGCGGGGAAGTCCTCGCCTTCGTCTGGTAACGGGAGACAGGTAGAAATGTCGCGTATTGGACGTAAGTCGATCCCGGTGCCATCCGGCGTCGACGTGACGATCGACGGCCAGACCGTCAAGGTCAAGGGCCCCAAGGGCGAGCTCTCGCACACCCTGGCCGAGCCGATCACCATCGAGCGGGCCGAGGACGGGCAGTTGAACGTCAACCGCCCGAACGACGAGCGCAAGGCCAAGGAGCTGCACGGCCTGAGCCGTACCCTGGTCGCCAACATGATCGTCGGGGTCACCGAGGGCTACCGCAAGAGCCTGGAGATCGCCGGCACCGGTTACCGGGTCACCGCCAAGGGCAAGGACCTGGAGTTCGCGCTCGGGTTCTCGCACCCGGTGACGGTTCCGGCTCCGGAGGGCATCACCTTCACGGTGGAGCGGCCCACGCTGTTCCACGTGGCCGGCATCGACAAGCAGCTGGTCGGTGAGGTCGCCGCCAACATCCGGAAGATCCGCCCGCCGGAGCCCTACAAGGGCAAGGGTGTGAAGTACCAGGGCGAGGTAATCCGCCGCAAGGCCGGAAAGGCAGGTAAGAAGTGAGCGCCACGCTGCTCAAGCGCCGCCGCGGCGTCGCCGCCAAGCGTGCCGTCGGGCGTGCGCGTCGGCACTTCCGGGTCCGCAAGAACGTCAGCGGTACGGCCGAGCGTCCGCGTTTGGTCGTCACCCGTTCACTGCGGCACATCGTGGCCCAGATCGTGGACGACACCAAGGGCCACACCCTGGCGTCGGCCTCGACCCTGGACGCCTCGCTGCGCGGTACGGAGGGCGACAAGAGCGCCCTGGCCGGCAAGGTCGGCGCGCTGCTCGCCGAGCGGGCCAAGGCCGCCGGCGTCTCCAAGGTCGTCTTCGACCGCGGTGGCAACCGGTACGCGGGGCGGGTCGCCGCGCTTGCCGACGCCGCCCGCGAAGCCGGGCTCGAGTTCTGACAATCCCCGTCACGAGAGAAAAGGAAGGCTGCTGATGCCAGGTCAACAGCGCCGTGGCGGCGGGTCCGGTGGCAACGAGGGTGGTCGCCGCGACAACCGCCGTGAGGGCGGCCGCGGAAACGCGCCCGCCGAGAAGACCCCGCACCTCGAGCGGGTCGTCGCGATCAACCGCGTCGCCAAGGTCGTGAAGGGTGGTCGTCGCTTCAGCTTCACCGCCCTGGTGATCGTGGGCGACGGCGACGGCACCGTGGGCGTGGGCTACGGAAAGGCCAAGGAGGTGCCCGCGGCGATCGCCAAGGGTGTCGAGGAGGCCAAGAAGCACTTCTTCAAGGTGCCCCGGATCGGCTCCTCGATCCCGCACCCGATCACGGGCGAGGACGCCGCCGGTGTGGTGCTGCTCAAGCCGGCCTCGGCCGGTACGGGTGTCATCGCCGGTGGTCCGGTCCGTGCCGTGCTGGAGTGCGCCGGCATCCACGACGTGCTCTCCAAGAGCCTCGGGTCGTCGAACCCGATCAACATCGTGCACGCCACCGTGGCTGCGCTGAAGGGGCTCGAGTCCCCCGAGGCCGTCGCGGCGCGTCGGGGCCTGCCGGTGGAGGACGTCGCTCCGGCCGCCATGCTGGCCTCGCGGGCGGAGGTGGCTTCCTGATGGCACGGTTGAAGGTCACCCAGGTCCGTTCCGAGATCGGGACCAAGCGCAACCAGCGTGAGTCGCTGCGCTCCCTCGGTCTCAAGCGGATCAACGACGTGGTGGTCAAGGAAGACCGGCCCGAGATCCGCGGCATGATCTTCACGGTCAACCACCTCGTGAAGGTCGAGGAGGTCGAGTAATGACGATCAAGGTCCACCACCTGCGCCCGGCGCCGGGGGCCAAGACCGCGAAGACCCGGGTGGGTCGCGGTGAGGGCTCCAAGGGCAAGACCGCCGGTCGCGGTACCAAGGGTTCCAAGGCCCGGAAGAACATCTCGGCGGCGTTCGAGGGTGGGCAGATGCCCATCCACATGCGCCTGCCGAAGCTGAAGGGCTTCAAGAACAAGTTCAAGGTGGTCTTCCAGGTGGTCAACCTGGACCGCCTGGCCGAACTGTTCCCGAACGGTGGCCAGGTCGGCCCGGCCGAGCTGGTCGAGGCCGGCGCGGTCCGCAAGGGTCAGCCGGTGAAGGTTCTCGGTACCGGGGACCTCGGCGGGGTGGCGCTCCAGGTCACGGCGCACGCGTTCAGCGCGTCGGCCAAGGAGAAGATCACCGCTGCCGGTGGCTCGGCCACAGCGCTGTAAGCTGCACGAACGCGTGGCGCCCGCCAGTTGACTCCAGCTGGCGGGCGCCACGGTCTACGCCGGGCGTGTGCGCCCGGTAACATCGGATTCGGTTTATGTAGCCGGGCACATCTGCCCGGACCGGGATCGGGCTGTTAGAGTCCCTTCCCAGCCATGGATATCGGGCACCTGCCCGGCACCCACCCCGATCCGCCAGGGATGACCGGCGGCCCGCCTCGCGCAGGAGGAAGAAGTTGCTGTCCGCCTTTCTCAGTGCGTTCCGTACGCCTGACCTGCGCAAGAAGCTGCTGTTCACAGTAGGCATCGTCGCGATCTACCGGCTCGGCGCAACGCTGCCCAGCCCGGGCGTCTCGTACGGCAACGTCCAGAAGTGCCTCGACACCATCGAAGGCTCGACCGGGGTACTGAACCTGCTCGACCTCTTCTCCGGTGGCGCGCTGCTTCAGCTGTCGGTCTTCGCGCTGGGCATCATGCCCTACATCACCGCGTCGATCATCCTGCAGCTGCTGACGGTGGTCATTCCGCGGCTTGAGCAGCTCCGCAAGGAGGGCCAGGCCGGCCAGGCGAAGATCACGCAGTACACCCGCTACCTGACCCTGGGGCTCGGTGTGCTGCAGGCCTCGGCGTTCGTCGCCCTGGCCCGCTCCGGGCAGCTGTTCAACAACCAGTGCGACGAGTTCCCGATCATCCCGCAGGGCACCGGCATTCCGGACTGGCTGACGCTGTCGGTCCTGGTGATGACGATGACCGCCGGCACCGGCGTGGTGATGTGGCTCGGCGAGCTGATCACCGACCGCGGCGTCGGCAACGGCATGTCGGTCCTGATCTTCACCTCGATCGCCGCCCGGCTCCCCAGCGAGGGCTGGCGGATCAAGGAGAGCCAGGGCTGGGCCAAGTTCTTCCTCGTCATCGCCCTGGTCCTGGTGGTCATCACCGCGGTCACCTTCATCGAGCAGGCGCAGCGCCGCATCCCGGTGCAGTACGCCAAGCGGATGATCGGCCGGCGGATGTACGGCGGCACCTCCACCTACATCCCGCTGAAGGTCAACCAGGCGGGTGTCATCCCGGTCATCTTCGGTTCGTCGCTGCTCTACCTGCCGCAGCTGGCCCTGCAGTTCTTCGACCAGAACGACCCGGGCAAGACCCAGGCGTGGATCCAGAACAACCTGGTCGACCCGACCAGCCCGATCTACATCGCGGTCTACTTCCTGCTGATCATCTTCTTCACGTACTTCTACGTCTCGATCACGTTCAACCCGACCGAGGTCGCGGACAACATGAAGAAGTACGGTGGCTTCGTGCCGGGCATCCGCCCCGGTAAGCCGACCGCCGACTACCTGGACTTCATCCTCAGCCGCATCACTCTGCCGGGGGCGCTGTACCTCGCGACCATCTCGATCCTGCCGAACTTCTTCTTCATCTGGCTGGACCGGCAGCAGTACCTCAACTTCCCGTTCGGCGGCACCGCTGTTCTGATCATGGTTGGCGTCGCTCTCGAGACCAGCAAGCAGATCGAGAGCCAACTGATGCAGCGGAACTACGAAGGGTTCCTGCGGTAGATGAGACTGGTTCTGGTTGGCCCGCCGGGCGCGGGCAAGGGCACTCAGGCGGAGTTCATCGCCGCGCACCTGTCCGTGCCGAAGATCTCGACCGGCGACATCTTCCGGGCCAACGTGTCGCAGGGGACGCCGCTGGGGGTCGAGGCCAAGCGCTACATGGACGCTGGCAAGCTGGTACCGGACGAGGTCACCATCAACATGGTCCGGGACCGGCTGGCCGAGCCGGACGCCGCCGAGGGGTTCCTGCTCGACGGCTTCCCGCGGACCACGCCGCAGGCCGCCGCGCTGGACAAGCTCCTCGCTGACCTGGGCACCGCGCTGGACATCGTGCTGGAACTGGTGGTCGACGACGACGAGGTGATCCGCCGGCTCTCCGGCCGGCGGACCTGCCGGGGCTGCGGCAAGATCTGGCACGTCGAGTTCGACGCCACCAGCCGGGACGGCATCTGCGACCGCTGTGGTGCCGAGCTGTTCCAGCGCGACGACGACAAGCCGGAGACCATCGCGGCCCGCCTGCGGGAGTACGCGGAGAAGACCGCACCGCTGGTGGACTACTACGGTGCCCAGGGCAAGCTGGTCGGTATCGACGCCACCGGCCCGGTGGAGGACGTCACGGTCCGCGCGATCGACGCGCTGCGGTCGTACGGCGGCTGACCTCGGCCCGACACCCGGCCGGATAAAGTGCGAACAGCGGGGTACGTCCGACGTGCCCCGCTGTTGTGGCAAGGAAAGGTAGCGCCGCCATGCGTCGTCCCCAGCTGGACATCCAGCTGAAGACCCCCGAGCAGATCGAGAAGATGCGGGCCGCCGGTCTGGTGGTCGCCGAGGCGCTGCGGAGAATGCGGGAGGCGGTCGCTCCCGGGGTGACCACGGCCGACCTGGACGCGATCGCCGAGGCGACGATCCGCGAGGCGGGCGCCGTTCCCTCCTTCAAGGGCTACCACGGCTTCCCGGCGTCGATCTGCTCGTCGGTCAACGAGCAGATCGTGCACGCCATCCCGTCGCCTTCGCAGGTGCTCGCCGAGGGCGACCTGATCTCGATCGACTGCGGAGCGGTGCTCGACGGCTGGCACGGCGACGCCGCGATCACCGTCGGCGTGGGCCAGGCCGACCCGGCACTGCTCCGGATGGCCGAGGTCGCCGAGGACGCCATGTGGGCCGGCATCGCCGCCGCGGCCCGGGGTGCGGCGGGCGGTCGTGGGCGGCTCACCGACATCTCGCACGCGGTGGAGCACGCGATCCGCAAGGCGGGCCGCTACGGCATTGTCGACGGTTACGGCGGCCACGGCATCGGCACCGAGATGCACCAGGACCCGCACGTGCTCAACCACGGCCGGCCGGGCAAGGGCCCGCGTCTGGTGGCGGGGATGGCGCTGGCTATCGAGCCGATGATCACCATGGGTTCGCCGCGTACCGCGGAGCTGGCCGACGGCTGGACGGTGGTCACCCGGGACGGATCCCGGGCGGCTCACGTCGAGCACACCATGGCGCTGCTGCCGGACGGTGTGTGGGTGCTGACCGCGTTCGACGGCGGGCGGGCCCGCCTCGGTGACCTGGTCACCGCGCGCCAGCCGAGTAGTGCCCCGAAGGCCTGACCAGCAGTGTCCCCTCGACCGGATGCGGTGGCCGCCGCGGTCGGCCGGTGGGGTCGGGTGGGCGGACTGGCGGGCCGGTGGCATGCTTGCCGGCATGGACGGGCGTGACGGCATGCGGGCAGCGGATTCCGACCGGCAGGCCACCGCCGAACGGCTCCGGGTCGCGCTCGACGAGGGCCGGCTGGACCTCCACGAGTACGACGAGCGACTGCGACGCACGTACGCCGCTCGCACGTACGCCGAGTTGGACGACCTGGTGGAGGATCTGCCGCCGGCGGGCGCGGTGGTGCCGGCGGCGGCCACGGTGCCGGGCCAGCGGAGCGATGCCGGGTCGGCCCCGGCGGTTTCCGCCGCCGGGAGGGGCGTGACCGCACGCTGGCTGGTCGAGGTCTGGGAGCCCTGGCTCAAGACCGTCGGGATCGTGACCGCAATCTGGGCGGCAACCTCGCTGGCAGCTGGCGATGCGCTCTACTTCTGGCCGGGCTGGGTGGCCGGGCCGTGGGGCGCGGTGGTGCTGGTCCGGACGGTCACCGGCCTGGCCACCGGCGAGCCGCAGCGTTGGGCGGCCGACCAGGAGCGACGCCGGCAGCGGCGGGCGGAGAAGAAGGCGCTCAAGCGGGAGCGCAAGGCACTTCGTGCCGAGCAGACGGACGACGGCGGGGCGAGCGGTGTGACGCCGGGCCCGCAGGTCGGCGGTGCGACCGACGTCACGCCGGGCCCGCAGAACCTGGGCGGTGCGCCGACCGGGGCGGCCGAGAACGGCGACGGACCTGGGCCGGGAGAGCAACGGCACCGTCCGGGCCGCGACGGCATCGCCTGAACGTCACATTTGTCCGGCTACTTGGTGCTCGTTGGCCGGTCGGTTTGGCGGCGGCGTGCCGGCGGGCGTACACTTTCTGATCGGCGCACAGCGTCCACTCTGCCATGCCCACCAAGCGCTTCGGTGGGTCGCGGAGCCGCGGCTGGCGCGGGCATCTGATCTTGTCAGAAACCCGTGTAAGGCGTTGTGGGCCGATCCGGAGTAACCGACGTCAGGACAGCGGAGGACATGCCGAAAAAAGACGGAGCCATCGAGATCGAAGGCCGGGTCATCGAGCCACTGCCGAACGCCATGTTCCGGGTGGAGCTCGCCAACGGCCACAAGGTGCTGGCTCACATCAGCGGCAAGATGCGGCAGCACTACATCCGCATCCTGCCGGAGGATCGGGTCGTCGTCGAACTCTCGCCGTACGACCTGACCCGCGGGCGCATCGTCTACCGCTACAAGTAGTCCTGACGACGGCCGGGAAACGTCCGTGTCCGTCTTCGACGTCCGGTGTCGCGCCTCGTGCTGCCGGGCCAGATGGGAAGTAAGGCAACCGTGAAGGTCAAGCCGAGCGTCAAGAGGATCTGCAACAAGTGCCGGGTTATCCGCCGGCACGGCCGGGTCATGGTCATCTGCACCGACCCGCGCCACAAGCAGCGCCAGGGCTGAACCGTCACGGTCGACCGGGGTAACCGGCCGACCGGGGCGATCCGGGCCGCAGATCCACCAGAAACACATCACATGCTCGTCCCAGCCGCGGGCGGTGCGCAGCGCGTACCGAATCGTGGTTGACCCCCGGTCGGAGGCCGGGGCCCGCTCGGGCAGCGATCGATCCGGTCGCCGGCGCGTGACGCGCCGGAAGGACAGGACGGTCGGTGGCGGGGTGGGACGGGTCCACACCTCCGGTAGAAACCACAAGGAGTACGCCCGCAGATGGCACGTCTAGTCGGCGTGGATCTTCCCCGCGAGAAGCGGCTGGAGATCGCGCTCACCTACATCTTCGGCGTGGGTCGCACCCGCGCCCTGGAGACGCTCGCTGCCACCGGCCTCTCGCCGGACAAGCGCGCCCGGGACCTCACGGACGAGGAGCTGGTCCAGCTCCGTGACCACATCGAGGCCAACTACAAGGTTGAAGGTGACCTGCGCCGCGAGGTCGCCGCTGACATCCGTCGCAAGGTCGAGATCGGCTGCTACGAGGGCATCCGGCACCGCCGGGGCCTGCCCGTCCGTGGCCAGCGGACCCGTACCAACGCTCGTACCCGCAAGGGCCCGAAGCGGACGGTCGCCGGCAAGAAGAAGCCCGGCAAGAAGTAATTCTTAAACCGGAGTGCGGGTCCGGGTCCGCCGAGGTAGGCCAGGCCGCAACCCGTGCCGGGAAGTCAACTAGGAGCGCACAGACTTATGCCACCGAAGGCTCGTGCCGGAGCCGCCGTAAAGAAGGTCCGGCGCAAGGAACGCAAGAACGTCGCCCACGGGCAGGCGCATATCAAGAGCACCTTCAACAACACCATCGTGTCCATCACGGACCCGACCGGTGCCGTCATCTCCTGGGCCTCCGCGGGCCAGGTCGGTTTCAAGGGCTCCCGCAAGTCGACCCCGTTCGCCGCGCAACTGGCCGCCGAGGCTGCCGCGCGTCGGGCGATGGAGCACGGCATGCGCAAGGTCGACGTGTTCGTCAAGGGCCCCGGCTCCGGCCGGGAGACCGCCATCCGTTCGTTGCAGGCGGTGGGTCTGGAGGTCGGGCAGATCTCCGACGTCACCCCGCAGCCGCACAACGGGTGCCGTCCGCCGAAGCGTCGCCGGGTCTGAGAGGTTAGAGAGAGATGGCTCGTTACACCGGTGCTGACTGCCGCCGTTGCCGGCGGGAGAAGATGAAGCTGTTCCTCAAGGGCAGCAAGTGCGATGGTCCGAAGTGCCCGTTCGAGTCCCGGCCGTTCCCGCCCGGGCAGCACGGCCGCGGCCGCACCAAGGAGACGGAGTACCTGCTCCAGCTCCGTGAGAAGCAGAAGGCGCGTCGGGTCTACGGCGTGCTGGAGAAGCAGTTCCGCGGTTACTACGAGGAGGCCGTGGCCAAGCAGGCCAAGACCGGTGAGGTCCTCCTGCAGATCCTCGAGTCGCGGCTGGACAACGTGGTCTACCGGGCTGGCTACGCCAAGTCCCGGGACATGGCCCGTCAGCTGGTCAAGCACGGTCACTTCACGGTGAACGGCAAGAAGGTCGACATCCCGTCGTACCGGGTCAGCGCACACGACATCATCGAGGTGCGTACGAAGAGCAAGGAGATCACCCCGTTCCTCGTGGCGCAGGGTGAGGCCGGCTCGAAGACCGTCCCGGCGTGGCTGGAGGCGATCCCGAGCCAGCTGAAGATCCTCGTGCACTCGCTCCCGGCCCGCCAGGTGATCGACACCCAGGTCCAGGAGCAGCTGATCGTCGAGCTCTACTCCAAGTAGGGGCTCGTTGCGGTGGTCCGCCCGGCGACGGGCGGACCACCGGAACACGTTGTGTCGTGGGCGTCATATAGCGGGCGTCCCGGAAGAGAAGAGAAGACATGCTCATCAGCCAGCGACCGACCCTCTCCGAGGAGTCGATCAACGAGACCCGGTCCCGGTTCACCATCGAGCCGCTGGAGCCGGGCTTCGGCTACACCCTGGGCAACTCGCTGCGGCGTACGCTGCTGTCGTCGATCCCGGGTGCGGCGGTCACTTCGATCAAGATCGACGGCGTGCTGCACGAGTTCACCACGATCCCCGGTGTCAAGGAGGACGTGGTCGAGCTCGTCATGAACATCAAGGAGCTGTGCGTCAGCTCCGAGCACGACGAGCCGGTCAGCATGTACCTGCGCAAGCAGGGTCCGGGCGACGTGACCGCCGGTGACATCCAGCCCCCGGCCGGTGTCTCGGTGCACAACCCGGATCTGAAGCTCGCCACCCTCAACGGCAAGGGCCGGCTCGACATGGAGCTGACCGTCGAGCGGGGCCGGGGCTACGTCACGGCGGCGCAGAACAAGCAGGCGGGCGCGGAGATCGGCCGGATCCCGGTCGACTCGATCTACTCGCCGGTGCTGAAGGTGACGTACCGCGTCGAGGCGACCCGTGTCGAGCAGCGTACCGACTTCGACCGGCTGATCATCGACGTCGAGACCAAGCCGTCGATGGGCCCGCGTACCGCGCTGGCCTCGGCCGGTTCGACGCTGGTCGAGCTGTTCGGGCTGGCCCGGGAGCTGGACGAGACGGCGGAGGGCATCGACATCGGCCCGTCCCCGCAGGACGCGCAGCTGGCGGCGGACCTGGCCCTGCCGATCGAGGAGCTGGACCTGACCGTCCGCTCCTACAACTGCCTCAAGCGCGAGGGCATCAACTCCGTTGGTGAGCTCATCGGGCGTACCGAGGCCGACCTCCTCGACATCCGCAACTTCGGCCAGAAGTCGATCGACGAGGTCAAGATGAAGCTCGCCGGGATGGGTCTGGGGCTGAAGGACTCGGCTCCGAACTTCGACCCGGCGCACGTCGTGGACGCCTTCGGCGAGGCCGACTACGACACCGACGACTACCGCGAGACCGAGCAGCTCTAGTCCGCGCTGCCGCCACACCTGAGGAGCACCAAGCATGCCCACGCCCACCAAGGGCCCCCGCCTCGGCGGCAGCCCCGCGCACGAGCGGCTGATGCTGGCCAACCTGGCCACCGCGCTGTTCCAGCACGGCAAGATCAAGACCACCGAGACCAAGGCCCGGCGGCTGCGCCCGCTCGCCGAGCAGCTCATCACCAAGGCCAAGCGGGGCGACCTCGCCTCGCGTCGGCGGGTGGCGGGTGTGGTCAAGGACAAGGACGTGGTCTACTCCCTGTTCGACCAGATCGCGCCGCGGTACGCCACCCGCAACGGCGGCTACACCCGGATCGTGAAGACCGGTCCGCGCAAGGGTGACAACGCGCCGATGGCGATCATCGAGCTGGTCGAGGAGCTGCAGGTCACCGAGCCGACGGCGAACCGCAAGACCGCCGCCCGCAAGGCCGCCCAGCAGGACAAGGTCGAGGCGCTGGCGCCGGCCGAGGAGAACCCGCAGGCGCGGTCGGCCGACCAGGACGCCGAGCCGCCGGTGTCGGCGTCCGGTGACACCGCCGCCGCCCGCGAGGACAGCGACCTGGCCACCGAAGAAGGCAAGGCCTGACCCAGGCCGTTGTCGGGCCCGGCATCCCTCACGGGGTGCCGGGCCCGACTCGTCTCCAGGAGGTACGACGTGGACGAGCGGATCCGGCTGCGGCTGGACGTCGCCTACGACGGCACGGACTTCTCCGGCTGGGCGGCCCAGCCGACCCGGCGTACGGTCGCCGGGGTGCTGGTCGAGGCGCTGGACCTGGTGCTCGGTGCCGGTACCGCGACCGGGCTGACCGTGGCGGGCCGCACCGACGCGGGCGTGCACGCCACCGGGCAGGTCTGCCACCTCGACCTGCCCGCCGACGGGTGGCGCGCGCACGAGGGCGGGTTGCTGCGCCGGCTGGCCCGGCTGCTGCCCGGTGACGTACGGGTGCGGGCGATGGCCGAGGTGCCGGCCACCTTCGACGCCCGCTTCTCGGCGACGTTCCGGCGCTACGAGTACCGGGTGACCGACGCGCCGTGGGGTGCCGAGCCGCTGCGCCGGCACGAGATCCTCTCCTGGCCCCGTGCGTTGGACCTGGACCGGCTAGCGGTCGCCTCGGCGGGGCTGGTGGGGGAGCACGACTTCGCCGCGTACTGCCGGCGTAAGGAGAACGCCACCACGCTGCGCGAGGTGACCCGGCTGGACTGGCGGCGCGAGCCCGACGGGATTCTGGTCGCCACCGTGCAGGCGGACGCGTTCTGCCAGGCGATGGTGCGCAGCCTGGTCGGGGCGATGCTGGTCGCCGGGGACGGCCGGCGTCCGGTGCGGTGGCCGGCCGGGCTGCTCAGCCGGCGGGAGCGGTCCAGCGAGGTGACGGTGGCGCCGGCACACGGGTTGACCCTGGTGGCGGTGGGCTACCCGGACGACCCTGCCGAGTACGCGGGCCGGGCCGAGAAGACCCGGCGGTTGCGGGTACCGGCCGAGACCTGAGCCGACCGGGGGCGGGCGGGCAGCAGGTGCCGCCGGGGCGACTGAGCCGGCCGGTGGCGGACGACGAGGCGGGGACCGGGCTTGGTGCCCGGCCCCCGCAGGTGCCCGTTCGCTGGTGTGCCGGTCAGTCCTCGGTGGACTCGTCCTGACTGCCGGTGCCGTCGGAGGGTGTCGCGGTCGGCTGGCTGGCCATGCCGCCGTCGGCGCGCCGGTCCAGTACGCCGCGGTTGAGGTGCAGTTCGAGCATGTCGTAGAGGATCTCGCGGACGACCGTGTCGCCGGTGCGGATGGCCGCTCCGTCGGCGCGGGCGACCACCGCGTACGCGACGTAGTGGCCGCGTACCTGCCAGCCGACCCGGGCCGGTGCGGTGGCGATGGCGTCCGTGCCGTCGCCCGCCGTCATCCCGCGGAACCGGCCCTGCCGCTCGTCGAGCAGTTGGCGGATCCGGTCCCGGGCCCGCTCCGCGCTGGAGCGGTCGGTCAGGTTGAACAGTCCCGTGGTGACCAGGTGTTCCCCGTCGGGAGCCCGCAGGGTGGCCCGGACGACCTGGTTACAGCCGAGCCGTACCAGCAGGTCCGCGACCTCGCCGGCGGCGGCCACCGGGCAGCTCGCACTGGACTGGGTGCGCAGCACCTCGTACCCGGTCTGGCTGTCGCCGATGGCCAGGGTGCTGCCGGGGAAGACCTCGCGGGCGGTCAGCGGCGCCTGGTCGGTGTCCCGGGAGTCCAGGTCACTGGCGGCCGGCGTGGCGTCCCGGGTGGGCTCGGGTGCGGAGCTGGGCGCCGCCTGCGTGCCGAGCAGTTGCCGGCCGTCGAGCAGGGCGGCGGCGGTCAGGCCGCCGAGGGCGAGCAGCACCAGCACGGCGGCCCCGGCGATCACCAGCTGCCAGGCCCGGCCGCCGCCCCGGCGCGGCGGCGGTGCGGCGGCCGGCGGCTGCGCCGGCACGGACGCGGGACCGTAGCCAGTGGCCGGTCTCGGCTCGTACTGCGCGGCCGGGCTCGGTTCGTACTGCGCGGCCGGGCTCGGTTCGTACTGCGCGGCCGGGGCGGGCTCGTACGGTGCGGCCGGGCTCGGCTCGTATCGCGGAGCCGGGTCGTGCGGCGGCACGGGGGCCGCGCCCGACGAGGGCAGCATCATCTGATTGGGGCGCGGCAGCGACGGCGTGGGGAAGCGCGACGGCGACGGCCCGGCCGGTGGCGGCGGACCGGTCCTGGGCGACTGCTCCTCGGGCTCGTCCTCCCGGTACGGGGCGTAGGCGTCCCCATCGGAGTCGTACCGATAAACCATGCTGTCCAGAGTAAGGATGTTTGTCCCTTTAGTAGGTATTTTTGGAAAATCGCGCCGTTCGGCGGTGTCGGGTCGGTCCGGACTCCCGTCCGGCGGCACGGATCCGGCCCGGTGCGAGAATGGCCGGCGTGACCGCGGACCACTACTTCAGCGCCGAACCGAGCACCCCCGTCCAGCCGCGCGAGGTGCAGTTCGCCGTCGCCGGCCGCGAGTACACCCTGACCTCCGCCTCCGGTGTGTTCTCGGCTAGTCGCCTGGACCCGGGCACGTCGGTGCTGCTGCGCAAGGCTGACCTGCCCGCCCCGGCGACCAGCGGCGCGTTGCTCGACCTCGGCTGCGGGTTCGGCCCGATCAGCTGCGTGCTCGCCACCGTCGCGCCGGCCGCCACCGTGTGGGCGGTGGACGTCAACGAGCGGGCCCGCGAACTCACCGCCGGCAACGCGGCCCGGCTCGGCGTCGCCGACCGGGTCCGGGTGACGGATCCCGAGCGGGTTCCCGCGGACCTCGGGTTCGCCCAGATCTGGTCCAACCCACCGATCCGGGTCGGCAAGGACGAGCTGCACCAGCTGCTGCTGCGCTGGCTGCCCCGGCTGGCCCCGGACGGCGTGGCCTGGCTGGTGGTGGCCCGGCACCTCGGCGGTGACTCGTTGCACCGGTGGCTCGTCGAGCAGGGCTGGCAGGTCGGCCGGCACGCCAGCCAGAAGGGCTTCCGGGTACTGCGCGTCACGCGGTGACCGGCCCGGCCGGGTAATCGGTTGGCGCCCGGGCCGGGCTCCGGGAGGATGCCCGGGTGGGATACGTGGACGTGGCAGCGGTCGGGTACGTCCTGCCGGACGGCCGGGAACTCTTCACCGACGTGTCGTTCCGGGTCGGTGAGGGTGCCAAGGTGGCGCTGGTCGGGCCGAACGGCGCCGGCAAGACGACGCTGCTGCGGATGGTCGCAGGGGACCTGCCGGTGCGTACCGGCACGATCGCGCGCAGCGGCGGGCTCGGCGTGATGCGGCAGTTCATCGGCATGATCGGTGACGAGTCGACGCTGGCCGACCTGGCCCTCTCGCTCGCCCCGCCGCCGCTGCGCGAGGCCGGTCGCCGACTCGCCGAGACCGAGGCCGCCATGCGCGCGGCCGAGCTGCGCGGCAAGTACAGCACCGCCGCCGGCAAGGCGCAGCTGGCGTACGCGGACGCCCTGGCCGCCTGGGGCGAGACCGGCGGGTACGACGCCGAGGTGCTCTTCGACACCGTCGCCACCATCGTCCTCGACCTGCCCTGGGACGCCGCCCGGCAGCGGCCGGTGCGCACCCTCTCCGGTGGGCAGCAGAAGCGCTTCGCGCTCGAACTGCTGCTGCGCGGCCCCGAGGAGGTGCTGCTGCTCGACGAGCCGGACAACTTCCTCGACGTGCCCGGCAAACGCTGGCTGGAGGCGCGGCTGCGGGAGTCCGGCAAGTCGGTGCTCTACGTCTCGCACGACCGCGAGCTGCTGGCGCAGACCGCCGACCGGGTGGTGGCCGTGGAGGGCGGCAGCGCGTGGGTGCACCCGGGTGGCTTCGCGAGCTGGCACTCCGCGCGGGTGGCCCGGCACGCCCGCCTCGACGAGCTGCGCCGACGCTGGGACGAGGAGCACCAGAAGCTGCGCGACCTGGTGCTGATGTACAAGCAGAAGGCCGCGTACAACGACGGGCTGGCCTCCCGCTACCAGGCCGCGCAGACCCGGCTGCGCAAGTTCGAGGAGGCCGGGCCGCCGCCCGTACCCCCGAAGGAGCAGGACATCCGGATGCGGCTGACCGGCGGGCGGACCGGCAAGCGGGCGCTGGTCTGCGAGCAGCTCGAACTCGACGGCCTGACCTACCCGTTCGACCTGGAACTCTGGTACGGCGACCGGCTCGCGGTGCTCGGCGCCAACGGCACCGGCAAGTCCCACTTCCTGCGGCTGCTGGCCCGGGGCGGCACCGATCCCGACCCGGCGAACGGTCCGGTCGACGGCGCGGCGGCGCTCGCGTCGGTGGCCCACGACGGGGTGGCCCGGCTCGGCGCGCGGGTGCGTCCCGGGCACTTCTCGCAGACCCACGACCGGCCGGAGCTGATGGCGAAGACGCTCGTCGAGATCCTCTGGCGGGGTGACGAGCACCGGGCCGGCATGGACCGGCACGCGGCGATGGCGGCGCTGTCCCGGTACGAGCTGGCCGGGCAGGGCGACCAGCGCTTCGGCACCCTCTCCGGCGGGCAGCAAGCCCGCTTCCTGGTGCTGCTGCTGGAGCTGTCCGGGGCGACCCTGCTGCTGCTCGACGAGCCGACCGACAACCTCGACCTGGCCTCGGCCGAGGCGCTGGAGGCCGGGCTGACCGCGTTCGCGGGCACGGTGGTGGCGGTGACCCACGACCGCTGGTTCACCCGGACCTTCGACCGGTTCCTGCTGTTCCGCGGCGACGGCGAGGTGGTGGAGACCGAGGAACCGGTGTGGGACGTGCGCTGACCGGCTGACCAGCCCGGTGCCGTCGGTCACCGGCGGTCCGGGCGCCCGGCGGGCGACATATGGTTGATCTCGTGACTGAGATGACCTATCGCCGGCTGGGCGACTCCGGGCTCGTGGTGTCCGTGGTGGGGATCGGCTGCAACAACTTCGGCCGCAAGCTCGACCTCGACGGCACCCGCGCGGTGGTCGACGCGGCCCTCGACGTCGGGATCAACTTCTTCGACACCGCCGACATCTATGGTGAGCCGCACGGTGCGTCGGAGGCACAGCTCGGCGCGGCCCTCAAGGGCCGCCGGGACGACGTGGTGGTGGCGACGAAGTTCGGCATGTCGATGGGCGGCGACAACGGGCGGGACTTCGGGGTACGCGGTTCCCGGCGGTACGTGATCCGGGCGGTGGAGGCGTCGCTGCGCCGGCTGGACACCGACTACATCGACCTGTACCAGTTCCACGAGCCGGACCCGGGCACCCCGATCGACGAGACGCTGGCCGCCCTGGACGACCTGGTCCGCGCCGGCAAGGTGCGGTATCTGGGCAACTCCAACTTCGCCGGCTGGCAGATCGCCGACGCCGACTGGACGGCGAAGACCCGGGGGCTGACCCGGTTCGTCAGTGCGCAGAACCACTACAGCCTGCTCAACCGGGACGCCGAGATCGAGGTGCTGCCCGCCTGCGAGCGCTTCGGGCTCGGCATGCTGCCGTTCTTCCCGTTGGCCAACGGGCTGCTCACCGGCAAGTACAAGCGTGCCGAAGCCCCGCCCGCCGGTAGCCGGCTCGCCGGTGGCGGCCGGTACGCCCAGCGCCTCGCCGCCGCCGACTGGGACACCATCGAGGCCATCGAGGCGTACGCCGACGAGCGGGGTGTGTCGGTGCTGCACGCGGCGATCGGCGGGCTGGCCGCCCAGCCGGCCGTCACCTCGGTCATCGCCGGGGCCACCACGCCCGAGCAGGTACGCGCCAACGCCGCCGCCGGCGCCTGGCAGCCCACCGCCACCGACCTCAAGGCGCTGCGCGCGGTCCTCGACCGCTAGCGTTTACCAGGTCGGCGCGGACCGGCTGGTGGACGCGCAACGGCCCGGCCACGTGGGCCGGGCCGTTGCGTCGACTGCCGGTTACGGCCGGCTGCGCCGCCGACCCAGCAGCGGGGCGGTGAGCGCCACCACGACGAGCACGGCGACACCGACCGCGACCGCCAACCACCAACCGGGCGCGGCGCCGCCGGAGTTCTCGGTCGACGCCGAGTCCGCGTCCCGGGTGTCCGCGACCGGGGCCACCGCCGGAGTCTGCGCCACCCGGGCCTGCACCTGCGCGGTCGCCGCGCCGGTGTGTGGTGCCGGTGCGGTCACCCGTACCTTCCACTCGCCGGGCGAGAGGATCGGGCCGGTGGTGTAGAAACCCTGTCCCTCGGTGGCCGGTTCCAGCTGCACCGGGCCGACCGTCCGCCCTTCCGACCCGGTGGCGGTGAGCACCAACCGGACCGGCTTGTCGAGGTGGTGCCCGTCGGCGTAGCTGGCCTGGATGGTCACCCCGTCGGCGCCGTCACCGGCCACCGTCAACTTGAGTTTGTCGCCGTGCGCTGCGGCCGGAGTCGTGGCGAGGACCGCCAGGAGCAGTCCGGTGAACACGGCGGCGATCGCCTTCCGGGTACCCGTCACAGGGGCCTCCTCGAAGTGCTGAGCGGGGCCCCGCCCGGCCGATGCCGGACGGGGCCCCCGGAATCACAGGCGACGGCCCGGAGCGAGCCGGGTGGGGTCGTCGCCGAGTCGGCCGGCGCCGGCGACGGCCTTGCCGTCGTTGGCCCGTACGCCCGCCTTGCTGGCCGTACCACCGAGCCGGACGATCATCGCGTCGGCGTCCCGGACCAACACGTCCCGGATCTCCGTCTCGATGCCCAGCTTGGTGTCGTTGGCGAGGTCGCGGAACTTGACCAGCTCCTTGATCGCCTTGTCGTCCTTGCCCTTCGCCTCCTCCTTGCGGACCTTCTCCAGCTGCTTGGACAGCTGGTCGTACGACTTGTTCGACAGTCGCCCGGTCGCCCTGAACCGGTCCAGCAGGTTCTGCATGTCCCGGAACGAGGTGGTGACGAAGAACCGGACGTTGGTGGTGGTGGCGTTGCCCGCCTTGTCGGTCGCGGTCACGGTCAGCTCGTGCAGACCCAACGGCAGCTCGTACATCGCCTGGAGCGTGCCGCTGGCGTACGCCTGGCCGTTGAGCGTGCCGACCACGGTGGCGATGCCCGAGGTCGGGTCGACCGCCTGCCAGGACACCCGAACGTCCTGGCTGTCGCCGTAGAGCTGGCCGTCGGCGAGGCCGGAGACCAGCAGGGTCGGCTTCGTGCCGTCGATCCGCACCACCGCGGACTTCAGCGTCTCGGCGTTGCCCGCGTGGTCGGCGGCCCGGTACAGCAGTTCGTGCGTACCGTCACCGCTGATCTCGATCGGCTCGGTGTACGGAGTCCACCCGCCGCCGTCCAGCGCCCACTCCAGCAGCTTCACCCCGGAACCGGCGTCGGTCGAGGTGAGCACCACCGGGATGGCGCCGTCGTGCCAGCCCTCGTCGTTCGCCGGGGCGAACGCCGCGGTGCTGACCGGTGCGGTGGCGTCGATCTTGACGGTGGTCGCCCGGGTCTCCTCCACGTTGCCGGCCTCGTCGACGGACCGGAACCGCAGCTCGTGTTCGCCGTCCCCGGCCACCTGCACCGGCTCGGTGTAGGTGGTCCAACCGGTGGCGTCGTCGAGCTGGTACTCGGTGCGGGCCACCCCGCTACCACCCTCGGCGTCGGTGGCGGACAGCGTGACCGTCACCGGCCCGGTGTGCCAGCCCTCGACCGGCGTGCCGGAGATCTCCGCGGTGGTGACCGGCGGGACGTCGTCGGCCGGCTCACCGGCGGAGAGCCGGAAGTAGTCGAACGACGCCGCCTTCGAGGCGGTCTGGTTGGCCCCCAGGGTGAACAGACCCACCTTCGGGGTCGCACCGACGGCCGTGCTGGTCAGCTCCGGCAGAGCCGTCCAGGTGGTGCCGTCGGCCGAGTACGAGGCGGTGTAGGTGTTGCCGCTGCGGGCCAGCCGCAGGTGCCACACCGACCCGGTCAGGTTCGTCGCCTCGGGCTGCGGGTTCTGTACCGTACCGCCGACCTCGCTGCGGAACTCGATCCGCCGCGTCACCGGCTGGCCGGTCTGGTTGTCCACGATGTAGTCGAACTTCAGGTAGTTGTCGTCGTCGGCGTACACCAGCAGACCTGCCTGCTGGTACTGCTCGTTCAGCAGGCTGCCGTCGACCTTCGTCTCCAGGGTCCAGTCGCCCTCCGGCGCGGTCTGCAGGATGAAGTTGGTCGGTCCGGTGTTGTTGGTGCCGTAGATGTCGCCGTTCGGCACGTCGATCCGCAACGACCCGCCGTTGACCCGGTAACCGGCCGGGTCCTCCCGGACGATCGCGTCCCAGCGGCACTTGTCCAGCGTGTCGCCGGTGAACTCGTCCGACGGCTCGACCGGTCCGGCCGGGCTGTCCGGCGTGAACTGGAACCAGTCGAAGGCCGCGTCCACCACCGGCGCGCTGGTGCCGCCGTTGAGCGCGAAGAGACCGACCTGCGGGTTGGTGATGCCGGCGAGCGCGGCCGAGCGGCCGACCGGGGTGAAGGTCTGCCCGTCGGCCGAGTACGCCGCGGTCAGGTTCGTCCCGTCGCTGATCAGCCGCAGGTGGATGGTGTCACCGGCGGGGGCGGCGGTGCTGTCGGCCCCCTCGTTGCGGGGGCTGCCCGCGGTCTCCCGGATGAACTCCACCCTCCGGCTGCCGCCGTAGAGCAGGCCCACCTTGGCGTAGTTGTCGTCGTCGCCGTAGATGATCAGGCCGGCCTGCTGGTAGTCGGCCGTCACCGGGACGGTCAACTTCGTGGTGGCCTGCCAGGCCCCGGAGGGCGCGGCCTGCAACACCAGGTTGGTCGCGTCGTTGCGACCGCCGTACAGGTCACCCACGGAGGTGGGCAGGCGCAGCGCGCCCCCGGAGACCGAGTACAGCTGGTTCTCCCGGACCACGTTCGTCCACCGGTCACGGTCCAGTGAGGTGCCGCCGAAGTCGTCCGAACGCGCTCCGAAGCAGGAGGTGTTCGCCGCCTCGACCTTCACCTGGACGGTGGCGTACGCCCGCGCGCCCCGGCTGTCGGTCACCGTCAGGGTGGCGGTGAACGTGCCCGGGACGTTGTACGTGTGGGTGGCGTTCAGGGTGTCGGCGGTGTTGCCGTCACCGAAGTCCCACGCGTACGTGAAGGGGGTGTCGTCCTCGACGTCGGTGGCCGTGCCGGAGAACGCGACCGTGACCGGCGCGGTGCCCGTGGTCGGGGTGGCCGACGCGGTCACCACCGGGGGTGCGTTGTCGGTGACACCCTTGCCGAGGAAGTCCATCCAGTTGACGTTGAACAGGCTGCCGGCGCCGCCCGCGGGGTCGCGGGCCACGAAGAACAGCTTCCCGTTCGAGTCGGCGTCCGCCGGCACCTGCGCGGTGACGTCGGTGTACGTCTGCCAGCCTCCGGTGCCTGGTACGACGACCGAGGTGACCAGCGGACCGTCGGCGGCACCGGCGCGGACCTCGAGCCGACCGCCGGAGGTGGCCGAGGCGACCCGGAAGCGGATCGCGTCGATCCCGCTCAGGCTCGCTGGCTCGACCGACCACCAGTCGCCGTCCTCGATCCAGCCGATGTTGTCACCGCCACCGGCGGTGTCCCCGGTGGCTTCCTTGCCCACGCCCGGGTCGCCGCCGCCGGTGCTGCCGGCCACCCGGCCGGTGTTGGAGTAGTACTCGGCCTGCTTGCGCTTCGGCTGCAGGATCTCCAGCGCCCGGCCGGTGAGCGGACCGGCGCCGCCGGCACCACCCCGGTCGGTGTAGGTCGCCTCCAGCACGGTGAACACGTTGGCCTCGGCGCCGTGCCCGGCGGCGAGCTGGGTCTGCACCACACCCTCGCAGCCGGTGTGCTGCTCCAGCGGGTGCGCGTGCTCGTCGTGGCCGAGGAGCACCTGGAGTTCCACGTCGGCGCAGTCGATCTCGCCGTCCTCCGGGTCGGTCACCTTGATGGTGTACCTGACCTGGTCACCCCAGTCGAAGAAGCCGCCGTCCGGCGGGAACTCGATGGTGACCGTCGGCGCGGTGTTGCCGACGGTGACCGGCACGTTGGCCACCGCGGTCCGGCCCTTGGGGTTGGTGACGGTGAGCTGGGCGTTGAAGTTGCCCGCCGAGGCGTACGTGTGGGTGGGGTTGGCCTCGTCGGAGGTGTTGCCGTCACCGAACGTCCAGGCGTAGCTGAGCGCTCCGCCGTCGGGGTCGCGGGAACCGGCGCTGGAGAAGTTGACGGTCAGCGGTGCCGGACCGGAGTTCGGGTCGGCGCTGGCCATCGCGATCGGAGCCCGGTCACCGGCGATGTAGTCGATCCGGTAGACCCCGGAGTTGTCGTTGTTGCCGCCGAAGCCGCTGCCCCACTCGATCAGGTACATCGCGCCGTCGGGGCCGAACTCGAAGTCCATCGGCCGGATGAAGGTCATGCCCTCCAGCAGGCGGTTGATGTCCACCAGGGACTTGCCGTCCTGGGTGACCTGCATGGTGTACATCCGCGACTGGTTCCACTCACCGAACAGCGCCTTGCCGTCGAAGTACGCCGGCCACTTGCGGTCCGAGGCGAGGTCGGCGTCGTACCGGTAGACCGGTCCACCCATCGGCGCACCACCGCCGCCGATCTCCGGGAAGAGCGGGTTGGTGGCGTAGCCGTAGTCGACGGTGGCCGGGATCGCCGGCGGCAGGTTGGTCAGGCCGGTGTTGTTCGGCGAGTCGTTCACCAGGTTCGCGCAGTCGAACTTCGCGCCGGACGGACCGGAGGGGAACTGGTAGTCGTTGTACGCCCGGTTCGGCCCGGTGCAGTACGGCCAGCCGAAGTTGCCGGGCTGGTCGACGATGTTCCACTCGACCAGGCCCTCCGGCCCCCGGTTCGGGTTCGCCGAGCCGGCGTCGGGTCCGTAGTCGGCCACGTAGAGCACGTTCGTGGCGGGGTCGATACCCATCCGGAACGGGTTCCGGAAGCCCATCGCGTAGATCTCGGGGCGGGTCTTGTCGGTGCCCGGCGGGAACAGGTTGCCCTCCGGGATGGTGTACGTCCCGTCGTCCTCCGGGTGGATCCGGATCACCTTGCCGCGCAGGTCGTTGGTGTTGCCGGAGCTGCCCTGCGCGTCGTAGTCCTTGCGGCCCGGCCGCTCGTCGATCGGGGTGAACGCGTCGGACGAGAACGGGTTGGTGTTGTCGCCGGTGGCCAGGTAGAGGTTGCCGGCGGAGTCGAAGGTCATCGTCCCGCCCGCGTGGCAGCAGGTGTTGCGCTGCGTGTCGACCCGCAGTACCTGCTTCTCGCTGGCCCGGTCGATCGTGTCACCGGTGACCGTGAACCGGGACAGCAGGTTGCGCGCGATCCCGTCGTTCGGGGCGTAGTAGAGGTACACCCAGTTGTTGGTGGCGAAGTCGGGGTCGAGCCGGATGCCGATCAGGCCGTCCTCGTTGCCGGTGAAGACGTCGAGGTTGATGGCGGTGACCGTGTTGCCGGTGTCCGGCTTGATGATCTGGACCCGGCCGTCGCGCTCGATGTAGAAGACCCGACCGTCGGGAGCGATGTCCAGCTCCATCGGGTTGCTGGTGTTGCTGTCCAGCGTGACCTTCTCGAAGCTCGACGTCAGCGAGGCACGGCAGTCCGCGCCGCTCACCCCGGCGGCGGTCCGGATGCCGCCCAGCAGGTGCTGGAGGAACTCCGGCTCGGCGTACGACTCGCGGGTGTGCCCGCCGCCGGTGTACCAGGCCCGGCCGCCGTCGTAGTCCTGACACCAGGCGATCGGGTGGTCGTGGCCCATCGCACCGGCGCCCGCGTTGTAGCTGCGCTCGTCGAGGGTGGCCAGCACGTGCACCTTGCCGCGCGGGTTGGTCCGGTAGTTGTACCACTCGTCGTACCGGGACCAGCGTTCCGGCAGGTGGGCGGTTGACTCGTGGGCCTGGTCCTCCACCTTGACGGTGGCCGTCTGGTTCGCCGGGTGGCTGGCGAAGTAGGCGCCCACCAGCTCGCCGTACCAGGGCCAGTCGTACTCGGTGTCGGAGGCGGCGTGGATGCCGGCGTAGCCGCCGCCGGCCTGGACGTAGCGCTCGAACGCCTGCTGCTGCTCGGCGTTGAGCACGTCACCGGTGGTGGAGAGCCAGATCACCGCCTGGTAGCGGGCCAGGTTCTCGTCGGTGAAGGTGGCGCTGTCCTCGGTGGTGTCGACGGTGAATCCGTTGGTCGCGCCGAGTTGCTGGATGGCGGCGATACCGGTCGGGATCGAGTCGTGCCGGAAACCGGCGGTCTTGGAGAAGACCAGGACCGAGAAGTCGTCGGCTGCGTCGTTCGGGGCCGCGGCGGGCGCGGCCTGTGGGACGGTGCTGTTCTGCGCGACATTCTTGGTGCTCGGCGCGGCCTGTGCGGCGGGTGCGCCGACAAGGCCGGTCGCGGCGAGGCCGAGGCTGAGAAGCGTTGCGGTGATGGGTACGCGGGCACGGCGTGTTTGGGACACTCCGGTCTCCTTTGTCCTTACTGGACAGGGGTCGCGGGGGCCGGTTCGCCGAAGTACCGTCCCAGGTGGCACCGGGCGGAACACCTTGCCAGGGCATCCGTCCGGCATTAGGGCAACTCGTTGAACAAATTAATTCCGCTAAATCGGTTCATGGCAAGGTCTCGATTGGTAACGTTTCAGCAACATCGGGTGACATTTTGTTTCGGAGCGGGCAAAGCGCCCGGCCTCTGGTGACGGAAGAGGCTCCCTCGTTACCTCCCCGGCACCGGCACGCCCCGGTCCCGACACGACGCGGCCCTTCCATCCGACGCCTCGCGCCGCATCGACCGGCGCCTCCGGGCACGCCGACGGCGCCCCGCAGCCGACGGACCCGCACCTTGGCAGCCCGGCGGATCTGCCGTACGGTGACACCCAAGTGACCCACGGGAGCCCGGTCGACCGGGCTGAGAGGGGGGCTGTGAGCCCCCGACCGTCGAACCTGATCCGGGTAATGCCGGCGCAGGGAGGAGCGTTGCCGTGCCGTCCCTGGGACGACTGCATCTGATCACCGACACCCGAGCCGGGCGACGTCCGCTCGCCGTGCTCGGCGCCGTACTGCCGGTGGCCCACGCCGAACTCGTCGTCCAGGTCCGGGTCGAGGACGGCGCGACCGACCGGCAGGCGTACGACCTGGCCCGGCGGGTGGTCGAACTGTGCCGGCCGTACGAGGTCAGCTGCCTGGTCAACGACCGGTTGCACGTGGCCCTGGCGGTCGGTGCGGACGGTGGCCACGTCGGCGCCGACGATCTGCCGGTGACCGCCGCGCGGCGGGTACTCGGGCCGGCCGCCGTGCTGGGCGCCACCGCCCGGGAACCGGTTACCGCCACCGCGGCGGTCAGCGCCGGCGCCAGCTACCTGGGCGTCGGCCCGTACCGCGCCACCAGCACCAAGGACGGGCTGCCACCGGCGATCGGCGCGGCGGGCGTACGGGCGGTGGCCGAGGTGGTCGGGGTACCGGTGCTCGCCATCGGGGGAGTGACCGGCGAGGACGTGCGGGCGCTGCGCGCCGCCGGGGCGTACGGGGTGGCGGTGGTCGGCGCGCTCTCCGGTGCCGACGATCCGGCCCGCACCGCCGCCGCGCTGATCCGGGAGCTGACGTGTTGAGCGGGGACCCTTCCGCTACCGCAGGCGCGGACCCGTTCCTCGCACCGGAGGTGGCGGTGGTGGGCGGGGGGCCGATCGGGTTGGCGGTCGCCTGGCGGTGCGCGGCCCGGGGACTGCGGGTCGTCGTGCACGATCCGGCGCCGGGATCCGGCGCCTCCGGGGTGGCCGCGGGGATGCTGGCGCCGGTGGCCGAGGCGTACTTCGGTGAACGGGAACTGACCCGGCTGCTCACCGAGTCCGCCGGCCGGTGGCCGGAGTTCGCCGCCGAGCTGACCGAGGCGACCGGGCACGACATCGGCTACCGGACCGAGGGCACCCTGATGGTCGGTCTCACCGCCGACGACCTGGCCGAGGCGCGGCGACTGTGGGCGTACCAACAGGGGCTCGGCCTGCCGGTGACGCCGCTGCGCCCCTCGCAGCTGCGCGAGCGCGAACCGGCGCTGGCACCCCGGGTCCGCGGTGGCGCGCTCGCCGCCACCGACCACCAGGTCGACCCGCGTCGGCTGGTGCCGGCGCTGCGGCTCGCCGCCGAACGGGCCGGTGCGGTGTTGGTGGCCGAACCGGTCCGGCGACTCTCCGACGTGGTGGCCGGGACGACCGTCGTGGCCGCCGGCTGCGGCGCCGCCGCCCTGACCGGACTGCCGGTCCGCCCGGTCAAGGGCCAGGTGCTGCGGCTGCGTACGCCCGACGGCGGCCCGCCGGGCTTCCGGCACGTCATCCGGGGGTACGCCGACGGCGAGCAGGTCTACCTGGTCCCGCGCGAGAACGGTGAGGTGGTGGTCGGCGCCACCGTCGAGGAACGCACCGACCGGACGGTCACCGCCGCGGCGGTGCTGCGACTGCTGCGGGCCGCCACCGACCTGCTGCCCGAACTGGCGGAGTACGACCTGGTGGAGACGATCGCCGGGCTGCGCCCCGGTACGCCGGACAACGCCCCGATCCTCGGGCCGCTGCCCGGCCGGCCGGGTGTGCTGGCGGCCACCGGCCACCACCGGCACGGCATCGTGCTCACGCCGATCACCGCGGATCTGGTCGCCGACCTGATCACCGGGGCGGGCGTCGCCGAGCCGCTGCTCGCGCCCTTCCGGGCGGACCGGTTCCGGACCACCTGAGAGATCCGACGTCGAAGGGGAGGAGGCCGAGGGTGGAGTTGACGGTGAACGGGGTCGGGCGGGACGTGCCGGACGGAGTCACGGTGGCCGAACTGGTCCGTCAGGTCACGCCGCAACAGCGGGGCGTGGCGGTGGCGGTGAACGGTGAGGTGGTGCCGCGTACCGGCTGGCCGGCGACCGTGCTGCGCGGCGGCGACCGGGTCGAGGTGCTCAGCGCCGCGCAGGGCGGTTGAGCCCGGTGGACGCGACGACGGACTTCGAACTCGGCGGCCTGCGGTTCGGCTCCCGGCTGGTGCTCGGCACCGGTGGGGCGGCCAACCTGCACGTACTGGAACAGGCGATCCGGGCCTCCGGCACCGAGCTGGTCACCCTGGCGCTGCGTCGGGTGGACGCCGTACCGGGTGGCTCCGGCGGCCTGCTGGACCTGCTCGACCGGTGCGGGGTACGCCTGCTGCCGAACACGGCCGGCTGCTACACCGCCGGTGAGGCGGTGAAGGTGGCGCACCTGGCCCGGGACGCGTTCGACACCGACTGGGTGAAACTGGAGGTGATCGGCGACGAGCGCACGCTGCTGCCCGACGGGGTGGAGTTGCTGCGTGCCGCCGAGGAACTGGTCGCCGACGGGTTCACCGTGCTGCCGTACACCTCGGACGACCCGATCCTGGCTCGGCGCCTCGCCGACGTCGGCTGCGCCGCGGTGATGCCGGCCGGATCGCCGATCGGGTCCGGGCTCGGCGTGTCCAACCCGCACCACATCCGGCTGATCCGGCAGAGCGTCGGCGTACCGGTGATCCTGGACGCCGGGATCGGTACCGCCTCCGACGCGGCGCTGGCGATGGAGTTGGGCTGCGACGCTGTCCTGCTGGCCAGCGCGGTCACCCGGGCCGCGGACCCGGTGGCGATGGCCACCGCGATGCGCCACGCGGTCACCGCCGGCCGCCTCGCGGCCTCCGCGGGCCGCATCCCCCGCCGGTTCCACGCCCTCGCCTCCACCCCCGACGAAGGCCGACCCGACCTATGACCCACCAACTCGCCGATCCTGTTACGGCGGCACCCCGCGCGGGGCCGTCGCGAACCCGGCTCCCCGGCGGCGTCGTGCTGCTGACCGACCGGCGGGTGGCGCGGGGCGGTCTGGTGGGCGTCGTGGCCAGGGCGGTTGCCGGGGGCGTGCGGTGGGTGGTGCTGCGCGAGAAGGATCTGCCGCGCGCGGAACGGCAGGCGCTCGCCGACGAGTTGCGGCCGCTCCTGGCCGGAGTCGACGGCAACCTGATCGTCGCCGGTCCCGACCCGCTGCTGCCCACTCCCGCCCCGGCCGGGGGCCGACCACCGGTGGCCCTGCACCTGCCGGCCGCCGGCCCGTACCCGCCGCCGGCCGTCGACCTGGTCGGCCGTTCGTGCCACGACCGGGCGGAACTGAACCGACTGACCACCGAGGACTACGTCACC
This sequence comes from Micromonospora radicis, assembly GCF_003583405.1. Lineage (GTDB taxonomy): Bacteria > Actinomycetota > Actinomycetes > Mycobacteriales > Micromonosporaceae > Micromonospora > Micromonospora radicis. The sequence continues at coordinate 150,738 of NZ_QXEC01000009.1, read as the reverse complement.
CTCTCCCCGGTCCTGCCCACCAGATCCAAGCCCGGCTACGGCCCACCCCTGCGCGCCGAGGGGCTGGCCAGGCTGATCCGGCTGAGCCCGGTACCGGCACTGGCGCTCGGTGGCATCGAGACACCGGCCCAGGTACGCGCCTGTGTCGAGGCGGGTGCCGTCGGGGTCGCCGTCCTCGGCGCGATCATGCGGGCTCCCGATCCACAGTCGGCCGCCGCCGCCCTGACCGGCGCCTTCCACCAGGCGATCCGTCAGCAGCCGCGGCCCTTGACCGCGACCACCGAGGGAGAGACGTGACCCCCACGACCGTGCTCACCGTCGCCGGCTCGGATTCCGGCGGTGGCGCCGGCATCCAGGCCGACCTGAAGGTCTTCGCCGCGCTCGGCGCGTACGGCACCAGCGTGCTGACCGCGGTAACCGCGCAGAACACCCGTGGCGTGGACGCCGTACTGCCGCTGCCCCCGCAGACCGTCACCGAGCAGCTCGACAGTGTGCTGTCCGACTTCACGGTGCGCGCGGTCAAGACCGGGATGCTCGGCACGCCGGCCGTGGCGGAGGCGATCGCCGAGGCGGCGGTGGCGGGCCGGCTGCCGCAACTCGTGGTCGACCCGGTGCTGGTCGCCACCAGCGGACACCGCCTCGGTGTGGTGGCGGCGGTGGAGCGGCTGCTGCCGTACGGCCGGGTGGCGACCCCGAACAGCGCGGAGGCCGCGGCGCTCACCGGCGCCCCGGTGACCAACGTGGCGGAGATGACGACGGCCGCCCGGGCCCTGGCGTCCGGCGGTCCGGAGTGGGTGATCGTGACCGGCGGCGACGTGGACGCCGGGGACGAGGCGGTGGACGTACTGCACGGCCCGGACGGGACGACGCTGCTGCGCGCACCCCGGGTGCCGACCCGGCACAGCCACGGCACCGGTTGTTCGTTCTCGGCGGCCATCGCCGTGCGACTGGCGCTGGGCGACCCGGTGCCGGTGGCGGTCACCGCCGCGAAGGAGTACGTCACCCGGGCGCTGACCGGCGCGCGGGACTGGGAGTTGGGCGCGGGACGCGGCCCCCTGGACCACTTCGGTTGGTCCGGCTGAGCAGGGAGGTTGTCATGCAGGTACGGCGCAAGGTGTACGTCGAGGGTTCGCGGCCGGAGATCCGGGTGCCGTTCGCGGAGGTGGAGCTGACCGGGGACAACCCGCCGGTGCGGCTCTACGACACCTCCGGTCCGGGCTCCGACCCGCAGGTCGGTCTGGCGCCGCTGCGCGGAGCGTGGATCGCCGAGCGGGGCGACGTGGCTCCGGTGCGCGGTCCGGGCACCCCGCTGGCCGGGGCGGACGGCAGGCGGCCGACGCAGCTCGCGTACGCGCGGGCCGGGATCGTCACCCCGGAGATGGAGTTCGTGGCGATCCGGGAGGGGATGGCGCCCGAGTTCGTGCGGGACGAGATCGCGGCGGGTCGGGCGGTGCTGCCGCTGAACATCAACCACCCGGAGTGCGAGCCGGCGATCATCGGCAAGGCGTTCCTGGTGAAGGTCAACGCCAACATCGGTACCTCGGCGGTGAGTTCGTCGGTGGCCGAGGAGGTGGAGAAGTTGACCTGGGCCACCCGGTGGGGCGCGGACACCGTGATGGACCTCTCCACCGGCAAGCGCATCCACGAGACCCGCGAGGCGATCGTGCGCAACTCCCCGGTGCCGATCGGTACGGTGCCGATCTACCAGGCGTTGGAGTCCGTCGGTGGCGACCCGGTGAAGCTGAGCTGGGAGGTGTTCCGGGACACCGTCATCGAGCAGGCCGAGCAGGGCGTCGACTACATGACGGTGCACGCCGGGGTGCTGCTGCCGTACGTGCCGCTGGCGGTCGACCGGGTCACCGGCATCGTGTCCCGGGGTGGTTCGATCATGGCGGCCTGGTGCCTGGCGCACCACGAGGAGAACTTCCTCTACACCAACTTCCGGGAGCTGTGCGAGATCCTGGCCCGCTACGACGTGACGTTCTCCCTCGGCGACGGGCTGCGGCCCGGCTCGATCGCGGACGCCAACGACGAGGCGCAGTTCGCCGAGCTGCGCACGCTGGGGGAGTTGACCCGGATCGCCTGGGAGTACGACGTGCAGGTGATGATCGAGGGCCCGGGTCACGTACCGATGCACAAGATCAAGGAGAACGTGGACCTCCAGCAGGAGTGGTGCCACGAGGCGCCGTTCTACACGCTCGGCCCGCTGACTACCGACATCGCCCCCGCGTACGACCACATCACCTCCGCGATCGGCGCCGCGATGATCGGCATGTTCGGCACCGCGATGCTCTGCTACGTCACCCCGAAGGAGCACCTCGGGCTGCCGGACCGGGACGACGTGAAGGCGGGTGTGATCGCGTACAAGATCGCCGCGCACGCGGCGGACCTGGCCAAGGGGCACCCGGGCGCGCAGGCGTGGGACGACGCGCTCTCCAAGGCGCGGTTCGAGTTCCGCTGGGAGGACCAGTTCAACCTCTCGCTGGACCCGGAGACCGCGCGGTCGTACCACGACGCCACGCTGCCCGCCGAGCCGGCGAAGACCGCGCACTTCTGTTCGATGTGCGGGCCGAAGTTCTGCTCCATGAAGATCACCCAGGATCTCAAGGAGTACGCGGCCCGCGGCATGCAGGACAAGTCCGACGAGTTCCTCGCCGCCGGCGGACGGGTCTACCTGCCGCTGGCCTGACCGGCCGGGGCCGGTCCGGACGGGCGGGGCGAGGGGTCAGTCCCGGTGATGCCGGCCGGTCGAGCGCAGCGAGCGCCGGGGCTTCTTCGGCGCCGGCTCCTCGTCGTCCTCGGACCGGCCCAGCCCGGCCACCCAGTCGACGTACTCCTCGTCCTGCGCCGGCAGCGGTTCGTCGTCAGCGGTGGCCGGGTCGCCGGAGCGCGACCAGTTCCGGCGGAACAGGCCGCGCCGACCCCTGTCCCGGTCACCGCTGGGCTGGACGTCCTCGGGGCGGGCCACGGCGGGCGGCTTGGTGAAGGCCGCGGAGAGGTCACGGGCGGTGCTGGCCGGATCGGTCGAGACCACCGGGGTGACGGCGAAGGCGGCCGACACCTCACGTGCCGCCGCCGCCGGATCCGGCCCGGTCGGCGTGGTCATTGTGGTCGGTCCGGTCGGCGTGGTCGGTCCGGTCGGTCCGGTCGGTCCGGTCGGTGTGGCCGCCGGGGCTGCCGGCTGCTCGACCGAGGTCGTCGTCGCGGGGCCGCTCGGGTCGGCGCCGTCGGAAGCGCGGCTGCCGTCGGAGGCTGGCCCGCCGGTGGCCGTCGGGTCAGCGGGATCGGACGTGTCCGGACCGGCGAGTTCGGCTCGCGGCACGGCGACGCCGGTACCCGGCGTGGCCGAGGCGGCCAGGTCACCGGTCGGCGGGGAATCGGCCGGGCGGGCGACGGCGAAGGCGTTCCACGGGGTGCCCGGCTTGAGGTCGGGCAGCATCAGCCGGTGTCGGGGCCGTGGTGCCGGCTCGGGCCGTACCGCCGTGGTGGGCTCGTCCTCGTCGCTGGCCGGGCGAGGTTCCGGTGTCGCGGCGTCGACCTGGAGTTGCGTGGCGTGCTCGGCGCCGGTATGCGGGACCGGCACGGCGTCGACACCCGGCCCGGTGGCCGGACCGGAGTGCACGTCCGGACCGGTGGCGAGACCGGTGCGGGCCTCCGGGGCCACTCCGGTGGCGTCGTCGGCCGGAACGGGGGCGCTGCTGCCGTCGGCGGGGAGGGAGCCGTCGGCCGGGAGGTCGGCGGCGGCGCCGGTGGTGCGCGGCGTGCCCGTGCCGCGGGCCTGTTCTGGGGGAGCCGCCGGAACCGGCGTGCCCTCGTTCGCCCGGGGCCGGCGGGTCCGCCGGGGCGCGGGTGCGGCGCCGGAGGAGGTAGCCGCCGGTGTCGGCTCGGCTGTCGGCGCGGACTGGGGCGTCGGGCCGGTCGGCTGCCCACCGGACCGGGCCGGCTGGGGCGCCGAGTCGGCCGGGCGCTGCGGGCGTCGTACCACCGTCGGCAGGTCGCTGCCGTCACCCACCGGCGCCGGGTCGCTGCCGTCACCCACCGGCGCCGGGTCGCTGCCGTCACCCACCGGCGCCGGGTCGCTGCCGTCACCCACCGGCGCCGGGTCGACCGGCGCGGCGACCTCCGGGGCACCCGCCGTGGACGCTTTCCGGTCCTCGTCCGTCGTCGCGGCCGCGTCGATCAAGCCGTCGATCGTGGGTGCGTCGTCGGCGTGGGCCGTTACCGCTTCGGGTGCGGCATCCGCTGCCGGGCTGTCGTCCCCGGCCGGACGGTCGTCGGATCCCGGGCTGTCGTCCCCGGCCGGACGGTCGTCGGATCCCGGGCTGTCGTCGGGTGCCGGGTTGCGGGCGGGTCCGGAGCCGGCATCCGACGCGTGGCCGACGCCCGTCGAGACGGTCTCCGCCAGGGGCGGTGCCGCGGCCACGATCCCGGTCGCAGCCGGGCCGGCACCGGCGGACGGGCGGGGACTGCTGTCGTCCGGCCAGTGCCAGTGCGGTGGCGTGGGGGCCGGGGTGCGCGGCTGGTCGGCCGGGCGGCCGGCCGGCGGGCGCGACGTGGGTACCGCGGGCAGCGGCTTGAGGATGGCGGTCGGCTCGATGGGCCGCGAGCCGCCGGCGGCGCCGGGCGCCCAGGGCAGGAACGTCGCGGCGGTCGAACCGAGCGCGCCGACGGCGACCGCGATCAGGGCGCCGTAGTAGGGCGAGAGCTGGTAACGGTCGGCCGCGTCGCCCGGCCCGGCGGTCAGGTAGGCGAACGCCACCAGCACCGGGCCGACCACCCCGCTCGCGCCGCTGACCAGCGCCGGGTGCCCGCGCCACCGGGACATCGTGCCGGTCACCGCGCCGGCCAGCAGCGCCACCAGCGGCAGGATCAGCAGCGCGAGTTGCTGGGTGGCGCCGGCGGCGAGCCAGGCCGGCTCCAGGACACCGAGGCGTACCGGGGTCAACGGTCCGCTGGCACCCAGCGACGGAATCACCGACAGCAGCGCGATCAGCCACGCCGCACCCGCCACGGCGGCCATGTTCCAGGCCAACGGCGGCCGGACCAGTACGGCCACGGCGGCTCCGGCGCCGACCACCGCGCCGAGGACGGCGCAGATGGCCACGGCCCAGACCGGGTCGACCGAGATGAGTTCGGCGCTGCGGGCCGGTTGCATGCACAACGGCGCCACGACCGTGGCACCGAGGGCGGCGCTGCCGGCCACCGCCAGTTGCCGGCCGGTGCCGGTGAGTTCGGCGTCGGGTCGCGCCAGTCGCTCGGTGAGTACGGCACCGACGACGGCGGCGTTCGCCGCGAACCAGCCGGCCCAGACGAGCTGGGCCGGCCACTGGTTGACGGTGGCACCGCTGAACTCGCCGGTCAGCCGGACGATGCCGAAGCCGAACGCGAGGCCGAGCTGACCGGCCCCGGCCAGCAGGCTGACGCCGAACGCCGTGAGTAGTAGGCGGCTCAAGCTCCGATGGGCCATGTTCGGCACGTTACGGTCCGTCGCCACCGATCGCCACCGGCGCGCCGTGACATGACGTAACAGCTGCTCGGGGCGTGTCTACTTGAGCTCGACCAGCCGGGCGAGGTATGTCGTGTCCCCGACGTTGGTGAGCATGTGCACGGCGCCCGGATCGCGGTAGACCACCCCACCGGTCGGCTCGTCCGCGTCGATCTTGACGCCGTCGACGGTCTGGATCACGTTCTTCGCGCCCTGCACGGCCACCACCAGATAGGGGTGGTCGTGCCGGTGCAGCGGCTGGTACTCGCCCGGCTCCAGCCGGATGTGCCAGACCCGGACCCGGTCGTTCTCGTAGACGATCTCCTGACCCACCGGTCCGAGGGGCGGGCCGGTCTCGGGTGGCGTCGACATCAGCGGACTCCGTCCAGTCGCGGGAGCACCTCGGCGGCGATGAGCTCCAGATGGTCCAGGTCTTCGAAGTCGATCAGGCGAAGGTGCACCCGTTCGGTGCCGATCGCGGCGAACTCGCCGATCCGGTCGACCAACTGCTCGGGTGAACCGACCACCGGATCCTCGGGCGGCAGTGCGCTCTTGGCGTGCAGCGGCGCGGCCCGCCGCCGGGCCTCGGCGTCGGTACGCCCGATGGCCACCACGATGCCGGCGGAGAGCACCAGCGGTGGCCGTCCGGTCCCGGCGCGGTCGACCCGGTCGCCCGCCTCCCGGACCCGCTCGTACGCCTCGGCCGTCTGCGTGACGCCGGTGAACGGGACGTTGAACTCGTCGGCGTACCGGGCGGCCAGTTCCGGGGTGCGCTTGGGGCCGCGCCCGCCGACGATGACCGGCGGTCCGGGCGTCTGCACCGGCTTGGGCAGGGCGGGCGCCTCGGTGAGCCGGTAGTGCTGGCCGGTGAAGCTGAAGGTCTCGCCCGACGGGGTGCCCCACAGTCCGGTGATCACTTCGAGCTGCTCGGCGAGCCGGTCGAAGCGCTCGGTGGTGCCGGGGAACGGGATGCCGTACGAGAGGTGCTCACGGGCGTACCAGCCGGCGCCGATGCCCAACTCGACCCGGCCGCCGCTCATCTGGTCGACCTGGGCCACCATCACCGCCAGCGGGCCGGGTAGCCGGAAGGTCGCCGAGGTGACCAGCGTGCCCAGCCGGATCCGGCTGGTCTCCCGGGCGAGCGCGGCCAGCGTCAGCCAGGCGTCGGTCGGGCCGGGCAGCGCCGGGTCGTCGCCCATCGCCTGGTAGTGGTCGGCGCGGAAGAACGCCTCGAAGCCACCGTCCTCGGCCAGCCGGGCGAACCGGAGCTGGTCGTCGTAGTCGGCGCCACGGTGCGGCTCCGTGAAGACCGTCACCCGCACGCTCATCGTCCTTCCGGGCCGACGCCCGCCGGCTGGTCCCGTTCCATCAGCAGCTCGTGCAGGTCGGCGCTGACCTGGGCGACCTCCGCCAGGTGGGCGTTGCGGCCGAGGGTGCGGGGCCGGGGGATGGCCACTTCGACGATCTTGCGTACCCGGCCGGGGCGCGGGCTGAGCACGACCACCCGGTCGGCGAGCAGCACGGCCTCGTCGATGGAGTGGGTGACGAAGACGATCGTCGCCCGGCTGCGCATGTGCACCCGTTGCAGTTCGCCGGAGAGTTCCTCGCGGGTGAGGGCGTCGAGGGCGGAGAACGGCTCGTCCATCAGCATCACCCGGGGGTCACCGATCAACGAGCGGCACAGCGAGACGCGCTGCTGCATGCCGCCGGAGAGTTCGTGCGGCAGTCGCTTCTCGAACCCGGCCAGCCCGGCGACCTCGAGCAGTTCGCGCGCCCGGTCCCGATGGTCGGCGCGCTTCCAGCCGAAGATCTCCACCGGGAGCAGGACGTTGTCCAGCACCGTGCGCCACGGCAGCAACGCCGGGCGCTGGAAGAGCATGGCGATGTCCTGGCGCGGGCCGGTGACCGGGGTGCCGGCCACGGTGATCTCGCCGCCGCTGACCGGGATCAGGCCGGCGATCAGCCGCAACAGGGTGGACTTGCCGCAGCCGGAGCGGCCGAGCACCGCGACGAACTCGCCGTCGCCCACGTCGAGGTCGATGCCGCGCAGCGCCTCGACCCGACCGGAGCGGCCGTCGAAGACGCGGGACACCCCGGACAGCCGGATCATCTGCGGCGGGCCTCCACTGAGTGGGAAGTCAGGAATCCGTCAAAGGTTATCCGGCTCCGCCCTCTATCGCACCGTCCGGGGTGGACATCACTTTGTTTCCGTTCCGCAACCCGATACGCCTGGCGACCCAAAGGTGGGGTTCTCGTACGCTGTGCCCGCGAAGAGTCCCCTCGATACGCGGTGTCGGCTTCCGTCCCGGCTGCCGGTGCCGCCTGACAATCCCCTCCCGGCGGCCCGACGCCCCGGTTGGAAAGGACAAGGTGCACTGATGAGAAGGCTGACCCGAACGGTCGCCGCGGCCACGATGGCCACCGCCCTCGCCCTCGTCGCCGCGTGCAGCAGCGGTTCCGACGACGACGCCGACAACGGTGTGGGTTCGTCCCTGGAGCAGGTGACGTACCTCACGTCGTTCGGAAACTTCGGGCGTGACGCGTACGCCTGGGTGGCGAAGGAGAAGGGCTACTTCAAGGACGCCGGCTTCGAGGTCGAGATCAAGCCGGGTCAGGGCACCAACGCCGTGATCCAGACGATCGTCGGCGGCCAGGCCCAGTTCGGCCCGATCGACCTGACCGGTGGGCTGCTCCAGCTCGGCAACGGCGAGGCCAAGGACTTCGTGGCGGTGGCCGCGATCCAGCAGCGCACCATGGCCGCCATCGCCACCGTCGAGGGCACGGGGATCAACACCCCCAAGGACCTGGAGGGCAAGAAGCTCGCCGACACCCCCGGCTCCGTCGTGCGGAACCTCTTCCCGACGTACGCGCGGATGGCCGGCATCGACTACGAGAAGGTGACCTGGGTCAACGGCGAGGCGCAGACCCTGATGGGCACCCTCGCCTCGGGCTCGGTGGACGGCATCGGTCAGTTCGTCGTCGGCCAGCCCACGATCGAGGCGGTGACCAAGAAGAAGGCTGTCCTGCTGCCGTACAGCAACGTGATGCAGGACCTCTACGGCAACGTGCTGATCACCTCCAAGCAGTACGCCGGTGAGAAGCCGGAGCAGGTCAAGCGGTTCACCGAGGCGCTGCTCAAGGGCCTGGAGTACGCCCTGGCGAACCCGGAGGAGGCGGCCGGGATCCTGGCCAAGAACGCCGAGGCGGTGAACGAGGCCGCGGCCGCCGCCGAGCTGCAGCTGATGGCCGGCTACGTCCGCTCCAGCAACTCCGGCACCGCCCTGGGCACGCTGGACAGCGGCCGGGTCGCCAAGAGCATCGCGATCCTGCGCGGTGCCGGTGCCCTCAAGTCGGACCTCACCCCCGACCAGGTCATCGACTTCAACCTCGCGCCGAAGGCCTGAGGTCGATCCACTCTCACCACGGGGTACGCCGCACCGGACAGCCGGTACGGCGTACCCCGCTTCCCGTACCAGACCCGCCAGAACCGCAGGAGGATCCGATGACCGACGTCCGCCCACGGCAGCCGGAGGCGGTGACCGCACCCGAACCGGCCGCGGCCGTACCGCGCGGCCGGCGGCTGCGGCTGGGTGACCTGCGACTCGCCGCCGTCGCGGCGTTGCTGCCCGCCGCCGGCCTGCTGATCGCGTTCGGTATCTGGTGGCTGGTCGCCCGGCTCGAGCTGATCCACCCGGCCGCCCTGCCGCCCCCCGGCGACGTGCTCGCGGCGTTCGCCGAACGGCCGCAGCGGCTGCTGGAGCACACCGCCGACACCACCGGCGAGATCCTGCTCGGCTTCGCCCTCTCCGCCGTGGCCGGCGTGCTGATCGGCCTGGCGCTGGCCGCCTCCCGCACTGTGGAGCGGATGTTCACCCCGCTGCTGGTGGCCGTCAACGCGGTGCCGAAGATCACCCTCGGCCCGCTGCTGGTGGTGGCGCTGGGCTGGGGGCAGAAGCCGATCCTGACGATGGTGTTCCTGCTCTGCTTCTTCCCCATCGTGTTGTCCACCGCGACCGGCCTGACCACCACCCCGGCCGAGTTGGCCGAGCTGGTGCGCTCGTACAACGCCTCGCGTTGGCAGGCGTTCCGCAAGGTCCGCTTCCCGGCCGCGTTGCCGCAGATCTTCGTGGGGCTCAAGGTCGCCATGCCGTTGGCCGCGATCGGCGCGGTGATCGGCGAGTTCCAGGCCGGCGAGGGCGGTCTCGGCTACGTCATCCAGCAGTACGCCGGCATCGGTGACACCGCCACGGCCTGGGCGGCGATCATCCTGATCGCGCTGGTCAGCATCCTGCTCTACGGCGCCCTGGTGCTCGTCGAGCGGTTCAGCCTGCCCTGGCTGCGGGAAACCACCTCCAGCCGCTGACCACGAGCCTCCGTCGGCCTCTGCGGATCTTGGTGCGAGGCGGCCCGTGGGGCGGGCGCTCTCGTACCAAGATCCGCGAGACTGGGGCGGGGACGGACCGGGTCAGCTGGCCAGGCGCCAGCGGCCGTTACGGGCGACCAGGGTGGTCAACGCCTGCGGCATCAGTCCGGAGTGGTTGTCCGGCGTCATCCGGATCGGCCCGGACAGCCCGTCCAACTGGGAGGTCTCCAGCACGTCGCGCAGGGCTTCCCGGTTGACCTGGCCGGCCGGGCCACCGGCGCGCAGCTCGGCGTCGGCGATGAGTTGGACGGCGTCGGCGGCGAACGACGACGAACCGTGGTAACCGCCGAAGCGGGCGGTGTAGTCCTGGAACCACTGGCGGCGGGCGGCCTTCGCGGGGGTGGTGGCGATCACGTCGTCGATCACCATGGTCTGGGTGAAGACCAGGGTGGCCCGCTCCACCGCCCGGGCCGACGAGCCGAGGAAGAGGTCGCCGGCGGCCGCCGCGTCCAGGAATAGCGCGCCGCTGAAGCCGGCCCGCCGGACCGCGTTCGCGGCGAGCAGCGCCTGCTCCGGCGGGGTCCAGATGACCAGCGCCTCGGGCTCGGCCGCGACCAGCGGATCGGTCTGCCGGTCGAGCTCGGTGTCGGTGCCGCGCACCGATGCTTCGGCCAGTACCTCGATCCCGGCCTTGCTCAACTCGCCGCGCAGCGCGGCGGCACCCTCGCGGCCGTACGTGTCGTCGCTGCGCAGCACCCCGACGGTGCGGATGTTGCGGCGGCGCAGTTCGACGGTGAGCGCGCCGGCGTTGTCGGCGGCATTCGGCGCCAGTTTGAACACGTAGCGCCGATCCGCCACCGGGCTGGCCACCGCGCCGGCCGCGGCCAGTGCGATGGTCGGCATCTGCTTCTCATTCACGGTGCGGACCGCGCCCACCGCGCATTCGTTACAGCCGCCCATGATGATGGCGCTGACCCGCGGATCGTTGGTGAAGTCGGCGATGTTGCGCAGGGACTCGCTGGCGTCGGAACGGTTGTCTTTCGGCAACAGTTCGATGCGCCGGCCACCGAGGGCGCCGGAGCTGTTCAGTTGGTCGACCTTCAGTTCCAGTGCCTGTCGGTACGCTTTGCCGACTCCGGCCGCGGCGCCGGACAGTTCCAGGTCCGCGGCGATGAAGATCGGCGACGTGTCCTGCTCCGGCCCGCCGAACTGGCAGCCGGTCAGGGTGGTGGCCAGCAGGACTGACGCGAGCGCCGTGGCGGTCGCGGAGCGGAAGGGGGTCAAGTCTGTCCTCCTGATGCGGCGCGGGCGGGGCCCGGTCACCGGCGGCACAACCGTCCGTCCTCAGTGGATATTCGGGGTGGGTCTGCCGTACCGTGTGCGCGAAGCCTGCAAAACCTTGCCAATGCCGGGCGCCGCGGTCAAGCGGGGCTACCGGAGGCGTTTCGGGACACGAATCCCACATGTTGGGGTAACCGGATGTTTTCAAACGCTCACTCTGGCGACACGAATGACCACTCTGGAGCTACATGCCCTGATCAAGGGCACTGTGGAAATGTAGGTATTAGTTGACCGGATCACGGGATGCGTGCCCTCCGACCGTTTCCTGCCCCACTGCGGCTTCCCAAACTCGATCTCGTCTGATGAAATCGCGGCCGTGCCGCGCGTGGCGCCGGCCGTCGTTCCAGACACGGATCGACGGGTCAGGCGTGGAGAAACCGACGGAGGCGATGTCGTGAGCACCGGACCGACGACCCTGCCCGCCAGCGGTGACGCCGCGCAGTACGGACGCCGCGGGCTGCCGCGGCTGCGTGACGTCCGGATCCGGTCCAAGCTGGCGTTGATCCTGGTCGTGCCGGTGGCGGCGGTGATCGCGTTGGCCACGGTCCGCCTGGTCTCCGTCGGCGAGGGCGCCTACGACGCGACCCAGGCCCGATCGCTCACCGTGCTCTCCATCAACGTCTCCGCGTTGACGAACGACCTGCATGCCGAGCGGATGGCGGCGGCCGCCTACCTCGCCGCGCCCCAGCAGCAGACCGACGCGTACAACCTGCGGGTCCGGCGGACCCAGGAGCGGATCGACGAGTACCGCGCGGAGCGGGCCCGGGTCGGCGAGGCTCCCGCCGCGGTCCGCGACCGCCTGGCGGCCATCGACGCCCACCTGGACACCCTCGACGGCACCCGGCAGGAGGTGCTCGACCGGCAGCAGATGCAGGTCGCCGAGGCCGCCCTGCGCTACGGCGTGATCCTGGCCGACCTGGTCGCCTACGGTGACGGCCTGGCCCAGCTGCCCGGTGAGGAGCAGCTCGCGGACAGCCGGCGCGCGGTCGCCGCCTTCGCCCGGGCCAAGGCGGCCGTCGCCGAGGAGGAGTCGGTCGCGTTCACCGCGCTGAGCACCGGCCGGCTGGACAACGAGCAGTTCTCCGCCTTCGTCGCCACCCTGACCGGGCAGCAGGAGGCGCTGCTCGCCTTCTCGCTGGCCGCCGACCCGGAGCAGCGCACCCTGGTCGAGAGCACCGTCTCCGGTGACGCGGTGGTGCTGGCCGACCGGATCGCGACCGACATCAGCCGGGCGGTGGGTCAGCGCTCGCCGATCAGTGCCCAGGACGCCACCGCGGCGATCGGCGCCGTCAACGAGCTGATGCGCTGGGCCGAGATCGAGCTACAGGACCGGCTGCTGTCCCAGGCCGAGCAGGCCCGGTCGGACGTCATCCGGCAGGCCATCGTCGAGTCGACGCTGGTGCTGCTCACCCTGCTCATCGCGGTCACCCTGGCCGTGGTGCTGGCCCGCTCGCTCAACCACTCGCTGCGCCGGCTGCGTGAGGGCGCGCTCTCGGTGGCCAACCACGACCTGCCCGAGGCGGTGCGCCGACTCCAGGGGATGGGCAACGTCAGCGACGGCAGCGTCGACGAGATCGTCCGCGAGGTACGCGACCCGATCCAGCTCAACAACCGCGACGAGGTCGGCCAGGTGGCCCTGGCGTTCAACGTCGTACACCGGGAGGCGGTGCGCGTCGCGGCGGAGCAGGCGGCCCTTCGGACCAGCGTCTCGGCGATGTTCCTCAACCTGGCCCGGCGTAGTCAGAGCCTGGTCGACCGCATGATCGGCGAACTCGACGCGATCGAGCGGGGTGAGGAGGACCCCAAGCGCCTCGCCCAGCTCTTCGAACTCGACCACCTGGCCACCCGGATGCGCCGCAACGACGAGAACCTGCTCGTGCTGGCCGGCGCCGACTCGACGGTGCCCCGGCGCGACGACGCGTTGCTGGTGGACGTGCTGCGGGCCGCGCAGTCCGAGGTCGAGCTGTACAACCGGATCGAGTTCGGCACCGTTGACACCGACGTCTCGGTGGCCGCGCACGCCGTCAACGACGTGGTACGGCTGGTCGCCGAGCTGCTGGACAACGCCACCCGGTTCTCGCCGCCGAACACCACAGTGGTCGCCGACGGCCGGCGGATCCGGGACTACGTCCTCATCCAGGTCGAGGACCGCGGTCTCGGCCTGACCGACGAGCAGATGGAGTCGCTCAACCGGCGACTCGCCGCCCCGTCCAGCGTGGACGTCGCGTCGTTCCGGCTGATGGGCCTGGCCGTGGTCAGCCGGCTCGCGGCCCGGTACGGCATCCGGGTCGAACTACGCCGCAACGTCGACGGTGGCACCGTCGCACAGGTCACGCTGCCCGCCGCCACGGTGGTGCTGCCCAGCCTGCGCGGCCGTGACCAGGCGATCACCCGGCCACGGCAGCCGCTCGCGGTCGAGCAGAGCCCGGCTTCGGCGGGGGTCAACGAACCGGCCGGCGGCCGGACCAGCACCGCCACGCTCAGCGACCGGTGGCGCAACAGCGCACCGGCCACCGCACCCTGGCCGGCCACCGAAGCGGCACCGGAGAGCGCGCCACCGGCGCACACCACGCCGCCGGCCTTCGCCGGCGGGTTCAGTGCCGGTACGCCCACCGTCGCCCAGCCGACGCTCGACCCGCTGCCGTACCGGAACGCCGGTGCTCCCGGCCAGCCCCAGCACACCACCCCCGGGCTGCCGGTGGGGCCGGTCGCCGGCGGCGGTGTGAGCACCCCCTCCGCGTTCGCGCCCAGCCCGGCCCAGCAGAACGGATTCCCGCCCGGCCCGGCCCAGAATGGGCTCCCGCCCAGCCCGGCCCAGAACACCTTCGGGCAGAGCCCGGCCCAGAACGCCTTCCCGCCCGGCCCGGCGCAGAACCCGGGAGGCGGAAGCTACGACGGCGCGAACTTCGGCGGGCTCGGCGCCAGCTTGGCCGCCACCAACCCGATCGTCAGCGCGCCGATCACCGCGCCGCCGGAGCCGCAGGCCGAGGCGCCGATCTTCCGTGAGATGGAGGCGGTCTGGTTCCGGTCGCACGGCAACGACGCGACCGCCATCTTCAGCCGGCCGCAGTTCGACGAGCCGCCGCCCGCGCCGGTCGCCGCCCCGACGGCGCCGTCGTACGCGGCCCCGTCGGCGTCGGCCGCCGGGCCCACCAAGGGGCGCAGCCCGCTGCCCACCCGGACGCCCGGGGCGGCGGCCGGTGGGACGACCGTGCCACCGCAACCGCAGCAGCAGCCGTCGTCGTCGTACGCTGCGTCCGGCGCTGCTGCGAGCCCCGTACGACCGGCACCGGCCCCCACGCCACCGCCCGCCCCCGCGGCGCCGTCCGCGCCGTCCGGATCCGGCGGGTCGCCCGACGACGCCTGGCGGACCGCGGCCGACGAGGGCTGGTCGCGGGCCAGCCAGGCGGCCGAGCCGATGCCCGCCGGGACGACCCGCTCCGGCCTGCCGAAGCGGGTACCACAGGCGCAGCTGGTGCCCGGCGGCATCGAACCCCGTGGCGGGCGGGAGCACAGCCGGCGTACGCCCGACGAAGTACGCGGTCTGCTGTCGGCCTACCACCGCGGCGTCCAGCGCGGCCGGACGGCCGGCGCCAGTCAGAACAGCACCACGACCAAGGAGACGAGCCGATGAACAGGCCCGCGGCCATGCAGGACATGGGTTGGCTGCTCACCAACTTCGCCGACAGCGTGGCGGGTATCGCCCACGTGGTGGCGGTGTCCGCGGACGGGCTGTTGCTGGCCTCCTCCCGCGACCTGCCGGGCGACCGAGCAGACCAGCTCGCCGCGATCACCTCCGGCGTGGTCAGCCTCACCGAGGGCGCCGCGCGGATGTTCAGCGCCGGCGGCGTGTTGCAGACGGTCATCGAGATGGACAGCGGCTACCTGTTCCTGATGTCCATCAGCGACGGGTCGTCGATGGCGGTGCTCGCGGCGCGCAGCTGCGACGTCGGCCAGGTGGGTTACGAGATGGCACTGCTGGTGGAGCGAGTCGGCGCGGCACTGGTGCCGCTGCCCCGGGACGCGGTGCGGTCGTAGCCCGTGCGCGAGCGGCGAAGGGGAGAGGAGGTGATCGCGGATGGAACAACAGCGACGTGACCCACGGGGTGCGCTGGTGCGGCCGTACGCGGTCACCCGGGGCCGTACCGAGCCGCTTCAGGACATTGCCCTGGAAGCGGTGTTGATTGCCAGCCCCACCCAGATCGCCGAGTCGCGGTTTGCCGGGCATGACAAGCATCGCATCGCCATGGTCTGCGAGGGCCGTCCCGAGTCACTTGCGGAGATCGCCGCGTACACCCGGCTGCCGCTGGGTGTCGCTCGGGTGCTGGTCGCCGACATGGTGGCCGAGGGCCTGTTGACGCTACAGACGGCCGCTCCCGCCACAGGTTACGAGGAGCGGATGGAAATGCTGGGAAGGGTGCTGAGTGGACTTCGCGAGCTATGACCCCGCCGGGGCCCGCCAGAGCCGGGGAATCATCTCCGCGAAGATCGTCGTCGCGGGTGGCTTCGGTGTCGGTAAGACCACGTTGGTCGGCGCGATCTCGGAGATCACACCGCTGACCACCGAAGCGGTGATGACCGCGGCGGGTGTCGGTATCGACGACCCGTCCAAGGTGCCGGGCAAGGAGACCACCACGGTCGCCATGGACTTCGGCCGGATCACCATGGCACAGGACCTGATCCTGTACCTCTTCGGCACACCCGGTCAGACCCGGTTCTGGTTCATGTGGGACGAGATCATCCGTGGTGCGGTGGGGGCCGCCGTCCTGGTGGACACCCGCCGGATCACGGACGCGTTCGCCCCGCTGGACTACTTCGAGAACCGCAACCTGCCGTACGTGGTGGCGCTGAACCGGTTCGACGGCGCGCCGGAGTACGAGCTGGACGAGGTGCGTGAGGCGTTGGCGATCTCGCCGGACGTGCCGTTGGTGATGACCGACGCCCGGCGGCGCGAGTCGGTCAAGCAGGTGATGGTGACCGTCGTCGAGCACGCCATGGCTCGGCTCCAGGCCGAGCACGACCGGGGTTTCCCGACCCCGGTCGGCTGACCCTGACGGGCCTTCGTCCCGCCTGCCGGCTTCGCCCGGTACGGCGGGACGGCGGCCCGTCGGGTGCCGGCGTCGACCGGCCCGTCCCGCGCGTCAGTCGACGCGGAGGCGGTAGCCGCGCTTGACCACCGTCTGGATCACCCGGGGTGCCTTCAGCCCGGCCCGCAGCCGGGCCACCGCCATCTCCACGGCGTGCTCGTCCGCGCCCCGGGGCAGGGTGCGCAGCAGGGCGGTCCGGGACAGCACCCGGCCCGGCGTCTGGGCCAACGCCCGCAGCACCGCCATCGGCGCCGGAGCCAACGGTCGCAGCTCACCGTCGATCACGGCCGCGTGTCCCCGCAGCGTCAGCAGGTGCCCGGCCACCTTGATGGTGACGGTGCGCCGGGGCAGCTCGTCGACGATGGTCCGGACCATCGCGCCCAGCCGGGCCCGGCTCGGCGCGCTCACCGGCACCCCACGGCGGACCAGTGGTTCGGCGGTGACCGGGCCGACGCAGCTGGCCAGCACGTCACCACGGAACGCGTCCAGCACCGCCTCCGTCCGGTCACCGGCGGCCCGCAGCAGCGCCTCCGCCGCCGGTGCCGAGGTGAAGGTGACCGCGTCCACCAGCCGGCCGGCCACCAGGTCGACCAGCCGGTGCAGCGGTGCCGGGTCGGTCGGCGGCGCCCACCGGTAGACCGGGATCTCGATGACGCTGGCGCCGGCCTCCTCCAACGCGCGGGTGCACTCCGGCTGCCGGTCACCGTGCAGCTGCATGGCGATCACCTGCCCGGCCACGCCCCGCCGACGCAGGTGGTCGACCACCTCGTCACAGCTCTCCGACTCGGGGGACCACTGGTCGTACAGGCCGGCGGCGCGGATCGCACCGCGTGCCTTCGGTCCCCGGGCCACCACGTACGCGCCGCCGAGCACCGAGCGCAGCGGCTCGGCCAGGCCCCACCCCTCGGCCGCCTCGAGCCACCCGCGCATGCCGATCCCGGTGTTCGCCATCAGTACGTCCGGCGGCCGGTCCAGGCAGGCCCGGGTCGCGTCGCGCAGTTCGGTGTCGTCCGCCAGCGGCACGATCCGCAGGGCGGGAGCCAGCACCACCCGGGCGCCACGCCGTTGGAGCAACGCGGCGAGGTCGTCCCGCCGCCGGTCGGCGGTCACCCCGATGGTGAAGCCGGCCAGTTCCTCGCGCATTCACTCCTCCTGTCGCAGCCGCACCTCGACCAGGCCCTCCCGGCAGCGGATCTCGTGCCGGGTGACGGCGACACCGGGCAGGTCGAGACAATCCCCCGTACGCAGGTCGTACACCTGCTTGTGCAGCGGCGAAGCGACCGTCGGCACGCCCTGCCGGCTGCCCACGATCCCCCGGGAGAGCACGTACGCGCCGGTGACCGGGTCTCGGTTGTCGATCGCGTACAGCCCGTCCGCGGTCCGGAACAACGCCACCTGCATCCCGTCGACGAGAGCGGCGACGCCCCGGTCGAGATCCAGGCGGGTGAGCGGGCAGACGGTGTGCCAGTGCAGTGTGGTCGTGGTGCTCATCGCCGTACCTCCGGCAGCCCGAGGGTGACCGGTTGGCGGCCGTCGGGCGAGGGGGACCGGCCACCGACGGGAACGGGTTGTCCGCGTTCGGTGACGAAGGTGATCGACGGGTCGGGTACGTCGGGTGCGTTGACGAAGGAGGTGAACCGGCGCAGCCGGTCCGGGTCGTCCAACACGTCGCGCCACTCGTCGGAGTAGGACGCGACGTGCCGGGCCATCGCGGCGTCCAACTCGGCGCAGAGGCCGAGGGAGTCGTCCACGATCACCGACCGGAGGTGGTCGAGCCCGCCCTCCATCGCCTCGATCCAGGCGGCGGTGCGTTGCAGCCGGTCGGCGGTGCGTACGTAGAACATCAGGAACCGGTCGATCAGGGTGACCAGTTCGCTGGTGCTCAGGTCGGTGGCGAACAGGTCGGCGTGCCGGGGCCGGAAGCCGCCGTTGCCGCCGAGGTAGAGGTTCCAGCCGGTCTCGGTGGCGATGATGCCGAAGTCCTTGCTGCGGGCCTCGGCGCACTCCCGGGCGCAACCGGAGACCGCAGACTTGATCTTGTGTGGGGCGCGCAGCCCGCGGTAGCGCAGCTCCAGCGCGATGGCGAGCCCGACCGAGTCCTGCACCCCGTACCGGCACCAGGTGGACCCGACGCAGGACTTCACCGTCCGCAGCGCCTTGCCGTACGCGTGTCCGGACTCGAAGCCGGCGTCGACCAGCCGGCGCCAGATCTGCGGCAACTGGTCGACCCGGGCGCCGAACAGGTCGATCCGCTGCCCGCCGGTGATCTTCGTGTAGAGCTGGAAGTCCCGGGCCACCTCGCCGATGACGATCAGCTTCTCCGGGGTGATCTCGCCACCGGGTATCCGGGGCACCACCGAGTAGCTGCCGTCGCGTTGCAGGTTCGCCAGGAAGTGGTCGTTGGTGTCCTGCAACGAGGCCAGCTCGCCGTCGAGGATGTGCCCGCCGCCCAAGGAGGCGAGGATCGAGGCGACCACCGGCTTGCAGATGTCGCAGCCCCGCCCCCGACCGTGCTCGGCGATCAGCCGGGAGAACGTCCGGATGCCGTGCACCCGGACGATGTCGAACAGCTCCTGGCGGCTGACGTCGAAGTGCTCGCACAGCGCCCGGGACTGGACCACCCCGGCCGCGTCGAGCAACTGCTTGAGCATCGGCACGCAGGAGCCGCAACTGGTACCGGCCCGGGTGCACGCCTTCAGCGCCGGCACGTCCGCGCAGCCGCCGGCGATCGCGGTGTCCACGTCCTGCCGGGTCACCCCGTTGCAGGAACAGACCTGGGCCGAGGCGGGTAGCGCGCCGGCCGCCGCAGCGCCCGAACCCGCCGGGGCGAGCAACGCCAACGGGGCCGCCGGCAGCGGTCCGCCCACGCTGGCCCGCAGCGTCGGGTACGCGGCGGCGTCGCCCACCAGCACGCCGCCGAGCAGCGTCGTCGCGTCGTCGGAGAGCACCAGCTTGGCGTAGACCCGGGTGGCCGGGTCGGTCCAGGTCACGTCCAGGCAGCCCGGCGTGGTGCCGTGCGCGTCGCCGAAGGAGGCCACGTCGACGCCGAGCAGCTTCAGCTTGGTGGCGGTGTCCGCGCCGGGGAAGGTGGCCGCCCCGCCGACCAGCCGGTCGGCCACCACCTCGGCCATCGCGTAGCCGGGGGCGACCAGGCCGTAACAGGTGCCGTCGACCGCCGCGCACTCGCCGACCGCGTAGATCCGGTCGTCGGAGCTCCGGCCGGTGTCGTCGACCAGCACACCGCCGCGCGGGCCGACGCCGAGCCCGGCCGCGCGGGCCAACTCGTCGCGGGGCCGGATACCGGCGGCGACCACCACCAGGTCGGCGTCGAGCAGCGTGCCGTCGGCCAGTTCCAGGGCGCCGGCCGTGCCGTCCGGGCCGGGCCGCACCGCGGTGGTGGCCACCCCGAGGTGGCAGGTCACGCCCAGCTCCTCGACGTAGCGGCGGAGCATCGCGGCACCGGCGGTGTCGACCTGCACCGGCATCAGCCGCGGAGCGAACTCCACCACGCTGGTGGTCAACCCGAGCAGGCGTAACGCGTTCGCCGCCTCCAGCCCGAGCAGGCCGCCGCCGATCACCGCGCCGGTCCGCCGGCCCCGGGCGTGCTCGCGGATCGCCGTGAGGTCGTCCAGGGTCCGGTAGACGAAGACCCCGGGCAGCGTCGCGCCGTCCACCGGCGGTACGAACGCCGACGAGCCGGTGGCGAGCACCAGCACGTCGTACGGGTACTCACCGGCGGCGGTGGTCACCAGCCGACGGACCCGGTCCACCCCGGTGACCGGCTCGCCGAGGCGCAACCGCACCCCGTCGTACGGGGTGTGCAGGTTCAACTCGTCGGCCGAGACCCCGTCGAAGTACGCCGAGAGCCGCACCCGGTCGTACGCCGGTCGGTTCTCCTCGGCGAGGACCGTGACCCGCCAGCGCCCGTCGGGATCGCGCGAGCGCAGCGCGTCCACGAACCGCTGGCCCACCATGCCGTTGCCGATGACGACCACGCTGCCGCCGATCATCGTCCCACCTCCACCGGATCCGCTTTGGACAGCCAGTCGACGATGCCGGCGACGGCGTCCCGGCAACTTCCGCAACCGGTACCGGCTCTGGTCCCGGCGATCACCTCGTCGAGCGTGCGGGCCCCGCCGCGCCAGCAGCCGACCAACGCGCCCTTGCTGACCGTGTTGCACTGGCACACCGTGGCCGCGTCCGGCATCAGCGCCGGAGACGCGGCGGGCGCGGCGACGGCACCGCCGACGGCCCGGCCGAGCAGCAGCGCCCGCCGGTCGGTGGGTACCGGGTGACCCCGGTCGAACAGCTGGATCACCGTGCCCACCGACGGGTTGTCGCCGAGCAGGATCGCCGCGGCCACCCGTTGCTCGTGGATGCGCAGCCGCGCGTAGGTGCCGCGGGCCGGGTCGGCGAAGGTCAGCTCCTCGCCGGGCCCGTCCGCCGGGTCGCCCATCGCGGCCAGGTCGATGCCGGCCGCCTTGAGCCGGGTGACCACCGGCCGGGGCCGGTAGCGGGCCAGCGGATCCTCGCCGGTCAGCAGTTGGGCCACCACCCGGGCCTGCGCCCAGGCGGGCGCCACCAGCCCGGTCGGGGCGGCGCCGTGCTGCGCACAGTCGCCGATCGCGGAGATCCGTGGGTCGCTGGTGCGTAGCCGCTCGTCGACCAGCACGCCCCGGCGCACCGTCAGGCCGGCCGTCTCGGCGAGCGCCGTGTCGGGGCGTACCCCGCAGGCGAGCACCAGCAGGTCGGCGTCGAGTACCCGCCCGTCGGACAGGTCCAGGCGTACCCCGGTCGCGTCCGCCGTCACCCGGGTCGGTGCGACCGCCAGGTGGGTCCGTACGCCGAGGTCGGCGAGCGTGCCGGCGAGCATCGTGCCGGCGGCCGGGTCGAGCTGGCGCTCCATCAGGTACGGCACCCGGTGCACCACGGCCACGTCGAGCCCGCGGGCGGCGAGCCCCCGGGCCGCCTCCAGGCCGAGCAGCCCGCCGCCGAGCACCAGGGCCCGTCGGGCGTCGCCGGCCAGGGCCAGGATGCGCCGGCAGTCGTCCAGGGTGCGGAACGCCGCCACCCGGTCGGGCAGCCGCAGCGGGTCGAGGCCGGGCAGTGGCGGCACCACCGCCCGGGCGCCGGTGGCGAGCACCAGGTGGTCGTAGCGGATCCGGTCGCCGTCGTCGGTGCGTACCTCCCGGCCGGTGCGGTCGATGGCACTCGCCGTGACCCCGGTCCGCAGGTCCACCCCGCGCCCGGTGGCCTCGGCCAGCTCCACCTCCGGCTCGCCGATCTTCCCCGCGAGCAGGGTGGAGAGCATGATCCGGTTGTACGCCCGATGCGGCTCCGCGCCGAGCACCGTGACCTTCCGGTCGGTGCCGCGGGCGTGTAGCTCGGCGGCCAGGCGAGCACCGGCCATCCCGTTGCCGACCACCACGATCCGGCCGGTCACCGGTCCACCCCGGGAGGTCCGGCCTTCGCCACCCGAACCGCGCAGATCTTGAACTCGGGCATGCCGGAGATCGGGTCGACGGCGTCGTTGGTGACGGAGTTGGCCCGCGCCGTCCCGCCCCAGTGGAACGGCGCGAAGACGGTGTCCGGTCGGATGGTCGGGCTGAGTCGGGCGGGCGCCTGGAACTCGCCGCGTCGAGAAGACACCCGGACCGGCTCACCGTCGGCGATGCCGAGCCGGTCGGCGAGGTCGGGATGCAGCTCGACGAAGGCGGTGGGTGCGGCCTGGCGTAGCGCGGCCACCCGGCGGGTCTGGGTGCCCGACTGGTACTGGGCGAGCACCCGCCCGGTGGTGAAGTACAGCGGGTACTCCGCGCAGACCTCCTCGGCGGCCGGCCGATGCTCGACCGGGTGGAACCGGGCCCGGCCGTCGGGGGTGGCGAAGCCGTCGGCGAAGAGGCGCGGCGCGTCCGGCCCGTCCTCGCGGGGGCAGGGCCAGAACACCCCGTCGGCGGCGTCGATCCGCGCCCAGCTGATCCCGGCGTAGTCGGCGATCCCGCCGGCCGAGGCGCGGCGCAGCTCCGCGAAGACCGCACTCGGGTCCGCGGTCGTCCCGGGGGCCGCCAGCCGGGTGGCGAGGTCGGCGAGGATGGCGAGGTCGGTACGGACCCCGTTCGGTGGCGGGCGCAGTGCGCGACGGCGCAGTACCCGTCCCTCCAGGTTGGTCATGGTGCCGTCCTCCTCGGCCCACTGGGCGGTGGGCAGCACCACGTCGGCCAGCGCGGCGGTCTCGGAGAGCAGGAAGTCGGCGACGACGAGCAGGTCCAGGTCGCGCAGCCGACCCTCGATCCGGGCCGCGCGGGGGGCGGAGACCACCGGATTGGAACCGAAGACCAGCAGCGCCCGGGGGCCGGCCGGGGTACCGAGCGAATCCAGCAACTGGTACGCCGGCACGCCCGGCCCGGGCAGCTCGTCGGCGGGTACGCCCCAGACCCGGGCGACGTGCGCGCGGGCCTCGGGGTCGTCGATCTTCCGGTACCCGGGCAGTTGGTCGGCCTTCTGCCCGTGCTCCCGGCCACCCTGTCCGTTGCCCTGCCCGGTCAGGCAGCCGTACCCGGACCCGGGGCGGCCGGGCAGGCCGAGGGCGAGCGCGAGGTTGACGAAGCCGGTGACCGTGTCGACGCCCTTGGCGTGCTGTTCCGCGCCGCGGGCGGTGAGGACGATCGCGCGTTCGGCGGTACCGAGCGCCCGGGCGGTCTCCTCCAGGTCGGCCACCGGTACGCCGGAGAGCGCCTCGGCGCGGGCCGGCCACCAGCCGGCCACGGTACGCCGTACGTCGGTGAAGCCGGTGGTGCGGGTGGCGATGTAGTCGCCGTCGGCATAGCCCTCGGTCAACGCGATGTGCAGCAGCGCGTTCGCCACCGCCAGGTCGGTGCCGGGCAGCGGTTGCAGGTGCAGGTCGGCCTGCCGGGCGGTGGCGGTGACCCGGGGGTCGACCACGATCAGTTTGCCGCCCCGCTGCCGTTGCTCGGTCAGCCAGCGCACCAGTGGTGGCATGGTCTCCGCCGGGTTCGCCCCGACCAGCAGCAGGGTGTCCGCCTGGCCGAGGTCGGACAGCGGGAACGGCAGTCCACGGTCGACGCCGAAGGCCCGCATGCCGGCCGCGGCGGCCGACGACATACAGAACCGTCCGTTGTAGTCGATGTGCCGGGTACGCAGGGTCACCCGGGCGAACCGGCCCAGCGCGTACGCCTTCTCGTTGGTGAGGCCGCCGCCGCCGAAGACGGCGACCGCGTCGCGGCCGTGCCGGCGCTGTACGTCGCGGATGCCGGCGGCGATGTACGCCAGGGCGTCGTCCCAGCTTGCCGGGCGGAGCTCACCGCTGGCCGGGTCGCGCAGCAGCGGCGTGGTGAGGCGGTCCGGGTGGGCCAGCAACTCGGCCGAGGTCCAGCCCTTCTGGCACAGGCCGCCCCGATTGGTCGGGAACTGCCGGGGGAGTACCGACACCCGGCCGTCCTCCTCGCGCAGCACCATCCCGCACTGGAGCGCGCAGTACGGGCAGTGCGTCGCCACTTCCCGGAGCGGATGCCCCGTTCGTGTCGCCGTCCGTGCACCGTCTGTCATGTCGGCAAAGCGTGCCGCTGGGCGGTTTCCGGTCCGCGTCCCATTTGTTTCGGTCCTGTCAAGAGCCGCTCACACCGCACGACGGCTGCGGGCCGGGTCGCGTGGTCTACAATGTGGAACTGTCTTCCTATATAATGGGAAGGGTCGGAGGCTGGGCTAGGCCCGGCGGCGCGGATCGGAGAGCGGCATGGAGGTGGCCCGGGTGTTCGACGCGACGGCCGTGGGTTACGACCCGGCCCGCCGTCGACTGGTGCCCTGCTTCGACGACTTCTACGGCACGGCGACCGAGGTGACCGTGCCGGTGTTGCGGGCCGCGCTCGCCGCCGGCCGTACCCCGCGGGTGCTGGACCTGGGTGCCGGCACCGGCCTGCTCTCCGCGCTGCTCGCCGCCGCCGTGCCCGAGGCCCGGCTGACCCTGGTCGACGCGGCGCCGAAGATGCTGGCGGTCGCCGCCGAGCGGTTCACCTCGGACGACGTGCCGCACCGGGTGGTCCTGGCCGACCTGGCCGACCCGCTACCCGCCGGCCGGTACGACGCGGTGGTCAGCGCCCTGGCCATCCACCACCTAGACGATGCCGGCAAGCGGGATCTCTACCGGCGGGTGGCCGCCGCGCTCGGCCCCGGCGGGGTCTTCGTCAACGCCGAGCAGGTCGCCGGCCCCACACCGGAGCTGGACCGGCGCTACCACCAGGTCTGGCTGGCCCAGGTCGCCGCCCTCGGCTCGGACGCCGCCGAGATCGCCGCCGCCGAACAGCGGATGACGTACGACCGGCCCGCCCCGGTGGACGAGCAGTGCCGCTGGTTGACCGAGGCCGGTCTGGTGGACGTCGACTGCTTCTTCAAGTCCTGGCGCTTCGCCGTCTTCGGTGGCCACGCTCCGACCCGGGTTGACCCGCCGTGACCCGGGCTGGTGGCGCCTCCGCCGGTTGCTGCTCCTTCGGCCCGGCGGGCTGTCTCGGAGCTGCCCACCAGACCCTCCAGTGGGCACTGTCGAGCTGAACCGTCTGCGCTATCAACGGCCCGGCGCCGAATCGGCAGCGCGGTTGTGCGGGGTCGGGAGGTGCGGGTTGGTGGTGGGGGGTGTTGCGGTCGGAGGTGCGGGTTGGCGGGGGGTTGTGTTGCGGTCGGGAGGCGCGGGTTGGCGGGGCTGTGTTGCGCTGTGGTCGGGGGCGCCGTGGGCCAGGGAGTCGCGGTGCGGGCTTGGGGCGAGGTCACGGCGGGGTCGGTGTTGGCGATCCGTCTGCGCTATCAGCTCGACAGGGCCGGCTCGGGAAGGCAGGGTGCCGACCGTGGGCAGCTTGCTGGATGACTGGGAGTCATACCAGCGGGTAGTCTGAGTGGCATGACAGCCAAGGTGACTCTGTCGTTCTCCGACGAGACGATCGCGGACGCGCGGCGGTTCGCCGAGCGCGAGGGGCTCAGCCTCTCGGCCTGGATGGATCAGGCGGCGCGGGAGAAGGCGCTGCGTGAGGTCTTCGCGGCGCACGCCGCCGCAGTGGGTCGGGCCGGACTGGACCTGGAGTCCGCCTCGCTGGCCGACGCGCAGGAGGTCGGCCTGGTCGACGACCTGCTCTTCGGCGGTCGTCCGCGTGCTGCGTAGGGGCGAGGTCTGGCGGATCGAGGGGGCCCGCGAGCGACTCGGGCTGGTGATCAGCTCCGACGTCTACAACTCCACGGCGGTACCCATCGTGATCGTCACCGAGGTGGTCGAGGCGGCGTTGCTGCGTGACTCGCCGCTGGCGGTGCCGATGGGCGGCTGGGTGGTGATGCCGGACCGGATCTCCTCGCCGATGAAGAAGTGGTTCACCGAGTGCGTGGACGTGGCCGACGCCGAGACCATGCGGCGCGTCGACCGGGCGTTGCGCATCCTCCAGCAACTCTGAGCATCCTCCAGCAACTCCGAGCCGGCGCGTTCCTCACCGTCGGCGCCGACCGGTGGTGCGGTACCCGTTGCCCGACCGACCCGAACGACGAACGCCACGGTAACGGTCGATTCCTAGCTTCGCGCCATGACCACCACGAGCGCGCAACCCGAGGTTATCGAAGCGGAACGACTGGATCGCCGGCCCGGCCGGTGGATCGGGCACTGGACGCCGGAGGATCCGGGATTCTGGCGTACGACCGGCAGCCGGATCGCCCGGCGCAACCTCATCTGGTCGATCTTCGCCGAGCACATCGGCTTCTCGGTGTGGCTGCTGTGGAGCATCGTGGTCGTCCGGCTCGGCGACGCCGGCTGGCAGTTGACCACCAGTCAGGCGCTCTGGCTGACCGCCGTACCGAGCGGCGTCGGCGCGCTGCTGCGGTTGCCGTACACCTTCGCCGTGCCGGTCTTCGGGGGTCGGAACTGGACGATCATCTCCGCCCTGCTGCTGGTGGTGCCCTGCGCGGGCCTGGCCTGGGCGGTCGAGCGCCCGGAGATCGGCTACCCGGTGCTGTTGCTGATCGCCGCCAGCGCCGGGTTCGGCGGCGGCAACTTCGCCTCCAGCATGGCGAACATCTCCTTCTTCTATCCGGAACGGGAGAAGGGCTGGGCGCTCGGACTCAACGCGGCCGGCGGCAACATCGGTGTGGCGGTGGTGCAGTTCGTGGTGCCGCAGGTGATCGTGCTCGGTGGCGGGCTCGCGTTGGCCCGGGCCGGCCTGATGTACGTACCGCTCGCGGTGATCGCCGCGGTCTGCGCGTACCTGTTCATGGACAACCTGGTGGAGGCCAAAGCCGACGTGGGACCGGTCTGGTCGTCACTGCGACACCGGGACACCTGGATCATGTCCGTGCTGTACATCGGCACCTTCGGCTCGTTCATCGGCTACTCGGCGGCCTTCCCGACTCTGCTCACCTCGGTGTTCGGGCGGCCGGACATCGCCTTGGCCTGGGCCTTCCTCGGCGCGGCCGTGGGCTCGCTGTGCCGGCCGTTCGGCGGCCGGCTCTCCGACGTCGTGGGCGGTGCCCGGGTGACTGTGGCTAGCTTCGTGTTGATGGCGATCGGCGCACTGGCCGCCCTCTGGTCGGTCGAGCGGCGCAGCCTGAGCCTGTTCTTCGTGGCGTTCCTGCTGCTGTTCGTGGCCACCGGCGTCGGCAACGGCTCGACCTACCGGATGATCAGCCGGATCTTCCAGGTCAAGGGGGAGGACCTGGGCGGCTCGCCGGAGATCATGCTGGCGATGCGCCGGCAGGCGGCCGGGGCGTTGGGCATCATCTCCTCGGTCGGCGCCTTCGGTGGCTTCCTGGTGCCGATCTGTTACGCCTGGGCCCGGTCGAGCTACGGCGGCATCCAGCCGGCGCTGCGCTTCTACGTCGGCTTCTTCCTGGTACTGCTCGTGCTCACCTGGCTGGCGTACCTGCGGCCGGGGAGCAGGATGGCCCGTGCGGGGGTGTGATCGGCGCCACCGGCACCGGCCAGACGCGCCTGCCGGACCCCGTTTTGACCGGCCGGTAGGGCTGCGGGTATCGTTGCCTGCTGTTGTACGACATCTGTGGGCGTGCCGCCTGAGGTACGCTTGGTCGTTCGTGCGCGCTGGTCCGGCTGGGAATCTCCGGTCACCTCGGCGCGCGACCCCAGACCGACGACGAGACAAGGTAGACCTGTGCGTACGTACAGCCCGAAGCCGGGTGAGATCGAGCGTCAGTGGCACGTCATCGACGCCTCTGATGTCGTGCTGGGCCGCCTGGCCACCCACGCCGCCACGCTGCTGCGGGGCAAGCACAAGCCGACTTTCGCGCCGCACGTCGACACGGGCGACTTCGTCGTCATCGTGAACGCGGGCAAGGTCGCGCTGACCGGCAACAAGCGCCAGCAGAAGATCGCTTACCGGCACTCCGGTTACCCGGGTGGCCTGAAGCAGGTCGGCTACGAGGAGCTGCTGACCAAGCGCCCCGAGCGGGCCATCGAGCTGGCCGTCAAGGGGATGCTGCCGCACAACAAGCTCGGCCGTCAGCTGATCAAGAAGCTGAAGGTCTACGCCGGTGCAGAGCACCCGCACGGCGCGCAGCAGCCGACGCCGTTCGAGATCAAGCAGATCGCGCAGTGAGCGCGGGCGAAGGAATCAGCATGACCGACATCACCGCCACCGAGGTTGCCCTCGAGGCCACCGAGGCGCCGGCGCCCGTCGCCCGCGCGCCTCGTGGTGACCGCCCGATCCAGACCGTGGGTCGGCGCAAGGAGGCCATCGTCCGGGTCCGGATCGTGCCGGGCTCCGGCAAGATCACGTGCAACGGGCGTGACCTCGAAGCCTACTTCCCGAGCAAGGTGCACCAGCAGCTGATCAAGGATCCGCTGGTCACCGCCGAGAAGCCCGAGGCGTTCGACGTCATCGCCAACCTGCGGGGCGGCGGCACCACCGGCCAGGCCGGTGCGCTGCGGCTGGCCATCGCCCGGGCGCTGATCGTCAGCGAGCCGGACGACCGCCCGGCCCTGAAGAAGGCCGGCTTCCTGACCCGTGACGCCCGGGTCAAGGAGAGCAAGAAGTACGGCCTCAAGAAGGCCCGTAAGGCTCCTCAGTACTCGAAGCGCTGACCTTCAGCCGCACCTTGTACTTCTGACGGACGGCCGGTCCGCCTCCCCCTCGACGCGGGAGGTGGGCCGGCCGTTTCGCTCTTCTCCTTCAACGGCAGTTTCATCGGAGGTTGGCGGGTATGGGCCGGTTGTTCGGCACCGACGGCGTACGCGGCAGAGCGAACGTCGATCTCACCCCGGAGTTGGCGCTCTCGGTGGCCGTCGCGGCCGCACACACCCTCGCCGAGTCGGACCGTAGCCACGCCCCGCTGGCCGTGGTGGGCCGGGACACCCGGGCCAGCGGCGAGATGCTGGAGGCGGCCGTGGTGGCCGGGCTGACCAGCGCCGGTGCCACCGTCGTCCGGGTCGGTGTGCTGCCCACCCCGGCGGTGGCGTTCCTCACCGCGGAGGCCAAGGCGGACCTCGGCGTGATGCTGTCCGCCTCGCACAACCCGATGCCCGACAACGGGATCAAGCTCTTCGCCGCCGGTGGTCACAAGCTGCCCGACGAGATCGAGCTGCGGATCGAGGCGGCCATCGAGGCCAACGCCACCACCGCCTGGCAGCGGCCGGTCGGCGCGGGGGTGGGCCGGGTGCACGACCTGCTCGACGGCGCCGACCACTACGTGCAGCACCTGGTCGGCACGGTGCCACACCGGCTCGACGGGATCAAGGTCGTGGTCGACTGTGCCAACGGTGCCGCCGCCGAGGTGGCTCCGGCCGCGTACCGGGAGGCCGGCGCCGAGGTGATCGCGATCCACGCCGAGCCGGACGGGCTCAACATCAACGACGAGTGCGGCTCGAACCACATCGCCGCCCTGCGGCAGGCCGTGGTGGAGCACGGCGCGCACCTCGGCATCGCGCACGACGGCGACGCCGACCGGTGCGTCGCGGTGACCGCCGACGGCGACGAGGTCGACGGTGACCAGGTGATGGCGATCCTCGCCCTCGCCATGCGGGCGGCCGGCACGCTGACCGAGGACACTCTGGTGGCGACCGTGATGAGCAACCTCGGCCTGCGCCTGGCCATGTCCGCCGAGGGCATCCGGTTGGTCGAGACCAAGGTCGGCGACCGGTACGTGCTGGAGGAGCTGCGCGCCTCCGGGCTGGCCCTGGGCGGCGAGCAGAGCGGACACATCGTGATGCCGGCGTACGCCACCACCGGCGACGGGGTACTCACCGGCCTGCACCTGATGGCCCGGATGGGGGCCACCGGCCGTACGCTGGCCGACCTCGCGGCGGTGGTGACCAAGCTGCCGCAGGTGCTGATCAACGTGCCGGTCGGTGACCGTACCGTCGGCGCCGCCGCGCCGGCCGTCCGCGCCGAGGTGGAGCGGGCCGAGGCCGAGCTGGGCGAGACCGGTCGGGTACTGCTGCGCCCGTCGGGCACCGAGCCGCTGGTGCGGGTGATGGTCGAGGCCGCCACCGAGGCGACCGCCCGCGAGGTCGCCGAGCGCATCGCCGAGCAGGTCCGCACCGCCAGCCCTACCGGCTGACGCTCACAGGCGGAGGCGGGCCGCCCGGTCGTAGGTGTCAGCGGGGTCCTCGCCGTCGGTCAGGTCGATGTCCTCCACGATCCGCCCGTCGCCGAGCCGGATCAGCCGGTCGCAGCGGGCGGCGATGGCCCGTTCGTGGGTGGCGAGCAGGATGGTCATCCCGTGCTGGTCGCGCAGGTCGAGCAGGAGATCGAGGATCTGTGCACCGGTGGTCGAGTCCAGGTTGCCGGTCGGCTCGTCGGCGAGCAGCAGGCGCGGTTCGCCCATCAGCGCCCGGGCGATCGCCACCCGCTGCTGCTGGCCGCCGGAGAGCTGCGCGGGCAGTGCCCGCTGCCGGTCTGCCAGGCCCACCGATTCGAGCAGCTTCCGGGCCCGTGCCGCGTGGTCGGCCCGCCCCCGGCGAGGCAGCACCGGGGCGCTCACGTTGTCCAGCACGGTCAGCGCCGGCAGCAGGTGGTAGCGCTGGAAGACGAAGCCGACCCGTTGGCGGTAGCGGGACAGGGCGGCCCGGCGCAGCGCGGTGATCTCCAGGTCGTCCACCGTCACGGTGCCCCCGTCGGCCTGCTCGATCGCGCCGATCAGATGCAGCAGGGTGGATTTGCCGGAGCCGCTCGGTCCGGTCAGCGCGACGACCGATCCGGCGGCGATCTCCAGGGAGACGTCGTCGACTGCGGTCAGCCGTTCGGGGCCGGTGCGGAACTGCCGGACCAGTCCGGCGATGCGGACGGTGCTGCCCGTGGTCGCGTCCATGGTTACTCCTGTGCCAGTAGTTGTGCGGTGGGGAGGCGGCGCAGCAGCGCGGCCGGAACGAGCGCGGCGATGCAGGTGACCAGCACCCCGGTCAGCGCGACGGTGGCCGCCACCAGCACCAGTGCCGGTGGCAGGTCGCCGACCAGCCATGCTGCCCCGCCGAGTCCGAGCCCGGCGCCGGCCACTGCGCCGAGCGCGCCGAGGAGCAGCCCTTCGTAGCCGATCAGGCGGCCGAGTGCGGCGTCGGTCCAGCCGGTGGCGCGGAGTGTGGCCAGTTCGGCGGAGCGGTCCCGGATGTTGAGGTAGAGCACGTCGGCGACGGCAGCGGCGCCGAGCAGCACGGTCGCGATGGCGGCCATGGCGTCCGCGCTGCGGACGCTCAGGGACACCGCGTCGCCGAGGAGGCTGCCGACGATGGCTCCTTCGAATGCCCAGGCGGCGGCGGTGACGAGAGTGAGTGCGGCGACTCCGATGGCGAGGGCGGCGGCGCCGAGCAGGGTGCGCCCGGGGGTGCGGATCAGGTTGATCAGGGCCAGGCCGGGCAGGGTGCGGGGCCGTCGTACCCAGCGGGCGGTGGCGACCGGGGGCCGCAGCGCGGCGGCCGGGTGGGCGCGCGCGGCCCGCAGCGCCGGTGTCAGCCCCGCGACGAGCGTGAGCAGCAGGGCCACCGGTACGGCGAGCAGCGCCCGTCGCCAGTCGATGCCGATGCCCAGCGCGGCGCCGAGCGGGAACGCCAGCCCGACTGCGAGCAGACCGGCGGCCAGGCCGAGCAGGGTGACCTCGCCGAGGATCAGCGCGCCGATCCGCCGGGCCGGCCAGCCCAGGCAGGAGAGCGTTGCCAGCTGGGGTCGGCGGTCCCGGACGGCGGCGGTGACCGCGTTGCCGAGGAAGAGCACGCAGACGACCAGCACCAGGAGGAAGAGCGCGGCGCTCTTCCGGTCGACCGCCTTCGTGATCACCGAGGCGACCCCGAGCGCCGACCAGTTCTCGGTCAGCCGCAGGTCCGGCCGGCCGAACGAGCCCGCGGGCAGCTCCACCGTCTGCGGCGCCGGCGAGGAGCCGAGGGTGATGTCGACGTCCAGGCCGGTCTCGGTGGCGATCCGCTCGGCGATCAGCCGGACCCGCTCGGCGGAGCGTTCGCTGTAACCGTCCACGTCGGCCGCCCGGACCCGGATCGCGCTGATCGGTGCTCTTGTGTTGGCCCAGTTGCTGGCTTCCAGCAGCTTCGGGACGCTCTCGAGGGTGGTCAGGACCAGCGGTGGAGCGGACAGGTAGCCGGCCGGGTTGCCGCTGGGCAGCAGCGGCTGGCCACCGAGCGCGGCGCGGCTGGGGTCGTCCGCCCCCTCGGCGGTGGGCGGCTCGTACGTCTCCAGCGGCACCTTGCTCAGCTCCCCGAAGCCGGTCAGCTTGTTTGGATCGAACACGCCCACCGCGTTCCAACTGTGGAGGGCGTTGTCCGCCGGGACGACCAGCCGGCGCACCTCGCGGAAGCCGAAGTCGTCGCTGAGCGCGGGCCGAGGAAGCGTCCAGGGGTCGTTCCGGTCGCCGAAGATCGCCGGGTCAGGCGGCGACGCGCGGGCGACGCGCAGGGTTTCGTCCGGCCCGCGTTCGTAGTCCACCGCGCCGGGCTGGGCGAGTACCTGGATCTGACCCCGGCAGCACCCGAAGCCGATGCCGTCGGCGCCGAGGCCGCGGGCGAGCAGGGCCTGGTAGCTCTCCGTCAGGTCGACCTGGCGATCACCAGCTGGGATGCCCGTCGCCTGCCCCAACGTCTTCTCCAATGCATCGGGCGGCAGTCCCGCCGGTTGGGCGGCCGGCAGCCGGGTGAGGCGGGCCTGTAGCCCCCCGTCCAGGTAGGGCCGGTTGGTGGTGAGCGCCGGGACGGACCGCTGGGGGAAAAAGCCCGGCGGCGTGTCGTCGACGAGCGTGTCCGCCGGATTCAGCGGCCGGCCGTCGACCACCGCGTCGGCGAGGCCGACCAGACGCTGCTCGGCGTCGGGGTCCACGGCGGCCAGCAGGAACGGGACGGTCAGCAGCTTCTCCAGCACCAGCCGGTCGGTCGTGGTGGTGGGGGTGCTGTCCAAGGGGCTATTACGCCACAGGGGGCCTGGGGTCACCTCGAAACGGCCGTCGGGCAGCAGCCGCGCCGAGACGACCGCCCATAATTCGCGCTCCGACCAGCCGGGGTTGCCTTCGACGACGGCGGTCCGCGGGTCGCAGACCGGCCGGCTGGTTCCGTCCGGCTGGACCTCGCGGGGAACCGGCCCGCAGGCCTCCGAGACGGAGTAGACCCGGCCGTCGGTGTAGCGGGCCGAGTCGGGCGTGTTCGGATCGAAGTCGGCGTGGATCAGTGGGCGCCGGGTGACGTACACGTACGTGGGCTTGCCCGGGGCGGCGGAGAGGCCGCGCTCGGCGACGTAGGCCGGGTCGATCCGGATCACCTGACGGTCCAGGGAGGGGTCGACGGCGTCGGTGAGGTCGATCGACACCGGCACGTACGACGTCGAATATCCGAGCATCGCGATCGGGGCGGCCACGTTCACCCCGGCGACGGCCTGCACCTGCTCGTACTGCTTAAGCGTGATGCCGCCGTAGAGGCCGGAGAGGTAGTTGGGCCGGACCAGGCGACGTTCGGCCTCCAGCGGCGTGCGCGCCCCCGGTGGACGGACCAGAATGTCGTACGCCGCCCGGGTGTTTCGCTCGACGGCGCCGGTCACTTCCAGCCGTGAGGTGGTGGTGGCGCCGGTGAGCACGACGAAACCGGTGGTGGCCACCAGCACGCCGGCCAGCAGCGCCACCGACCGACCAGCACGGCCACGTAGCTGCCCCCAGATGAACCGGAACATGTCGCGCCTCCCCGTGTGCTGTTCCACACTCTGCGCGATACATTGTCACAATGCAAGACCCGATTGGAGGAGACGGTGGCGATCCAGCACGCGGTACTGGCACTGCTGGCCCGGGGCCCCAGCTACGGCTACGAGTTGAAGGGTGCCTTCGAAGCGGCGGTCGGCCCGCAATGGGGGCCGCTGAACATCGGGCATCTCTACCAGATCCTGGAGCGGCTCTCCCGGGACGGGCTGGTGGTCGCCGAGCGGCAGGCTCAGCCGGTCAAGCCGGACCGGGTGGTCTACGAGATCACCGCCGACGGGCGCACCGAGCTGGAGCGCTGGCTCGCCGAGCCGAGCCCGCGCAGTAGCGGCTTCCGGGACGACTTCTTTCTCAAGGTCACCGCCGCCGCCCGATCCGGTTCTCCGGAGACCGTACGGGCGGTGCTGGGCAATCAACGCGGTCACCTCATGCGCGAGTTGCGTAACCTCGACGGGCTGCGACGCAGGGCGGACGACCCGGTGGTCGGGCTGCTGCTCACCGCGGCGAGCCGGCACGTCGAGGCGGACCTCGCTTTCGTCGACGACGCCGAGGCGGCGCTGCTGGCCGACGGCGGCGAGGTGCTCGCCACTCTCGCCGCCGACGTGCCGACGGCTTCACCGGACCGCACCGGAACGACCCGCGCCGCCGGCTGACAACGCCGGCCCGCCGCTCAGCGTTACCGTCACTCCTCGGCCAACAGTTGTGCGGTCGGCAGCCGGCGCAGCAGCGCGCCCGGGATCAGCGCCGCAGCGCAGGTGACGAGCACCCCGGCTGCCGCCACCGTTGCGGCGACCAGCACCAGCGCCTCCGGCAGGTCGCCCACCAGCCAGGCTGCACCGCCGAGTCCGAGCGCCGCCCCGGTGAGTGCGCCGAGCAGGCCGAGGAAGAGCGCCTCGTAGCCGATCAGGCGGCCGAGCGCGGCGTCGGTCCAGCCGGTGGCGCGGAGTGTGGCCAGTTCGGCGGAGCGGTCCCGGATGTTGAGGTAGAGCACGTCGGCGACGGCGGCGGCGCCGAGCAGTACCGTGGCGACGGCGGCCATGGCGTCGGCGCTGCGGACGCTCAGGGACACCGCGTCGCCGAGCAGGCTGCCCACGATAGTGCCCTGGAACGCCCACGCGGCGGCGGTGACCAGGGTGAGTGCGGCAACTCCGATGGCGAGGGCGGCGGCGCCGAGCAGGGTGCGGCCGGGCGCGCGGACCAGGTTGGCCAGGGCCAGGCCGGACAGGGTGCGGGGCCGTCGTACCCAGCGGGCGGCAGCGACCGGTGGGCGCAGCGCGGCGGCCGGGTGGGCGCGCGTGGCCCGCAGCGCGGGCGCGACGCCCGCCGCCAGCGCGAGCAGCAAGGCCACCGGTACGGCGAGGATGGCCCGCTGCCAGCCGACGTCGATGCCGAGCGCGGCGCCGAGCGGGAACGCCAACCCGAGGGAGAGCAGGCCGGCGGCGAGGCCGAGCAGGGCGACCTCGCCGAGGATCAGCGCGCCGATCCGCCGGGCCGGCCAGCCCAGGCAGGCGAGCACGGCCAACTCCGGTCCGCGGGCGCGGACCGCGGCCGACACGGCGTTGCCGAGGAAGAGTGCGCAGACCACGAGCACGAGCAGGAAGAGGGCGACGCTCTTGCGGTCCACGGCCTGGGCGATCACGGAGGCCACGCCGAGCGAGGACCATGCCTCGGTCAGCCGCAGGTCCGGCCGGCCGAACGAGCCGCCGGCCAGCTCGACCGGATACGGGGCCGGGGAGGAGCCGAGGGTGATGTCGACGTCCAGGCCGGTCGCGGTGGCGATCCGCTCGGCGACCAGCCGCACCCGCTCGGCGGACTCCTCGGTGAAGCCGTCCACGCCGGCAACCCGGACCCGGACCGCGCTGATCGGCGCGGCGGCCTGTGGGCTCGATGCGTGCTCGAACAGCTTCGGGACCGAGGCGAGGTTGGTCAGCAGCAGCGGGGGCGCGGAGCGGTAGCCGCCCGGGTTGCCGCTCGGTTCGAGCGGCTGGTTGCCGAGCGCCTGCCGGCTGCGGTCGTCGGCGCCTTCGACGGCCGGTGGCTCGTAGGTCTCCAGCGGCACCTCCGACAGTTCGCTGAAGTCGGTGAGTCGCTCCGGGTCGAAGATGCCGACCGGCCGCCAGCCGCGGAACGGAGCGGCGTTGGTCTCGAGCAGGGCGAGGCGGCTCAGTGGCCGGAACGGCACGTCATCGGCGGGGGAGGCTGGCCGACCGCGTCGCGCCGTAGACCTCTGGCACCGCCGGGAAGGTTCGGGGCTGCAACGCGGCGTCCGGCTGCCCGGCGTACTCGGTCGGGCCGGCCTGGACGACGCTCTCGAGCAGGCCGAAGCAGCACGGCCCGGGGCGTTGCATCCCCTCGGTCATCTGGTCCTGATAGCCGGCGGTGATCTCCTGTTCCGCGTCTCCGACCCGGCTGCCGGGTGCCGCGGTGAGGGCGCGGGCCAGTGCCTCCGCTTGCAGTCCGGCCACGCGGGGCGGGAGTAACCGGGTGTAGCTCGCCTGAACCTGGCCGTCGACGTACGGCCGGCTGGTGGCGAGGACCGGGAACTCCCGGGTCAGTGCTCCGAGCCGTTCGTCGAGGGGCGCGTCGTCGGCGCGCAGCGGCCGGCCGGCTATGACGGCGCGGTCGAGCCCGACCAGGCGGTCTTCGGCTGCCGGGTCGACGGCGGCGAGCAGGAACGGCACGTTCCACCAGATGTCGAGGGTCAGCCGATCGACGGCCCGATCGCCGGCGCTCGGCTCACCGGCCGGAACCCATCGTGGCGGCCCCTCGAACCGCCCGTCGGGCAGCAGCCGGTACGCCAACAGTGAACCGGAATCCGCGTCGGACATCGTCGACCCACCGGTGTCGTCGTGGCGCAGCACATCGCAGACCGGCTCGCTGCGGCCGCCGGGCAGCACCTCGCGCGGCGTTGCACCCTCGTCCCCGCAGGGTTTCCGCGGGTAGTGCCGGCCATCGCTGTATTCGATCTCGGCATCTCCGGCGGTGATGTCGACGGGATAGATCAGCGGACGGGCGGTGACGTACACGAAATGGGGGGTCGCCTTCGTGGTGCTGAGCCCGCGCTCGGCGAGGAAGGTCGGATCGACCCGGATCACCTGCCGTTCCAGCGTTCGGTCGACAGCGTCGGTGAGGTCGAATCGGACTCGCAGCGAGTGGAGCGAGTAGCCGAGCATGGCGATCGGCGCGGCGATCTCCACTCCGGAAACCGACCCGATCTGCTCGTAATGCTCGTTGGTGATGCCGCCGAAGAGCCCGGAGAGATAGTTGGGCCGCACCACGCCGCGTTCGGCTTCCAGCGGCGTGCGGCTGCCCTGCGGGCGGACCAGGATGTCGTACGCGGCGCGAGTGCTCTCCTCGACCGAGCCCACCACCTCCAGCCGTGAGGTGGTGGTGGCGCCGGTCAGGACGACGAAGCCGGTGGTGGCCACCAGCATGCCGGCCAGCAGCGCCACCGACCGCCCCGCACGGCCGCGTAGCTGCCCTCGAATGAACCGGAACATGTCGCGCCTCCCCGTGTGCTGTCCACACTCTGGGGTATGCATTGCGGCAATGCAAGGCCCGGTCGGTCGACGCTAGCTCCGGTCAGGCCGCCGGGATCCGGCGCAGAAATCGGTTCCCCAGCTCCGTCACCCGGTCGGCGTCCAGCTCCAGGGCCGGCCCGGCCACCGTCACCTCGGCCATCGCCAGGCCGGGCAGCTCGGTGGCCTGCCAGCCGCCGGCGAACCACGCCTTCTCCTCCTCGGCGAGGGCGAGGTTGGCGTCGTTGAGCGCGTCCGCCGGGTGCGGCAGCCAGAGCCGGAACTGGTGGGTGTGCGGCGGGGCCGGATGCACCCGCGCGCCGGGCAGGGCGGCCAGCGCCTCGGCGACCACCCGCGCGTGGGCGACGTAACCGGGCAGCCGGGGCAGCTCGTACTCCAGCCCGTGCAGCGCGGCGAGCGCCGTCGGCCACTGCTGGAACAGGGTGCCGCCGTACCGGTGCCGCCAGGCGCGGGCGTACCGGGCCAGGGTGGCGTCGCCGGCCAGGGCGGCCCCGGAGATGCCGCCGAGGGACTTGTAGAACGAGACGTAGACGCTGTCGGCGAGGGCGGCGATCTCGGCCGCCGAGTGCCGCAGGTGGACGGTGGACTCCCAGAGCCGGGCACCGTCCAGGTGCACCCGGGCACCCCCCTCGCGGGCGGCCCCGACCGTGGCGACCAGGTCGTCCCAGCTCGGCAGGACGAAGCCGGCGTCGCGCAGCGGCAGTTCGAGCAGCAGCGTACCGATCGGCTCGTCGAGGGCGGCGATCTCGTCGGCGGTCGGGTTGCGCGGCGCGGTCGTGGTCCGGACCGCCCGCACGCCAGCGAGCAGGGCGTACGCGTCCCGCTCGTGCAGCAGCGGGTGGCTCAGCGGATGCAGGCCGACGCCGGTGCGGCCGGTCAGTTCCGCGCCGTACCGCATGGCGACCTGCTGGGCCATCGTCCCGGTGGGGAAGAAGACCGCCTCCTCGACGTCGAGCAGCTCGGCGACCCGCTGTTCGAGCGCGGCCACCGCCCCGCCCTCGCCGTAGAAGTCGGGCGCCAGGTCGTCCCCGGCGAGCGCCCGGATCCGGTCGAGCTGGGCGGCGGCCGAGAGCGGCCGGACGCCGGAGAGCACCGTGTCGCTGTGGCGCAGCGCGGTCAGCCGGCGGACGCGCTCGGCGTACTCGTCGTTCATCGGTCCCACCTCGCGGCCCGCAGCCGGGATGCCGCCTCGGTGAGCACCTCGGGGCGTTTGCAGAAGGCGAACCGGACCAGCCGCCGACCGGCCTCGGGATCGTCGTAGAAGACCTGGGTGGGTACGGCCACCACCCCGCAGCGTTCGGGCAGCGTACGGCAGAACTCGACGCCGTCGGTGCCGCCGAGCGCGCTCACGTCGGCGGTGACGAAGTACGTCCCCTCCGGGGTGAGCACCTGGAAACCGGCGTCGGTGAGCCCGCCGACGAGCTGGTCCCGGCGGGCCTGCAGGCCGTCGCGGAACTCGGTGAAGTAGGCGTCGGGCAGGGCCAGTGCCACCGCGACCGCGGGTTGCAGGGGTGCCGCGTTGACGAAGGTGAGGAACTGCTTGACCCGCAGCACCGCCGACACCAGCGCGGCCGGGCCGCTCGCCCAGCCCACCTTCCAACCCGTGCAGGAGAAGGTCTTGCCGGCCGAGGAGATCCGCAGGGTCCGCGCCCGCATGCCGGGCAGCGTGGCCAGCGGCAGGTGGCCGCCGGTCGCGTCGGTGAAGACCAGGTGTTCGTACACCTCGTCGGTGACCGCGTACGCGTCGTGTTCCTGGCACAGCTGCGCGACCAGCGCCAGCTCGGCCGGGGTGAACACCTTGCCGGTCGGGTTGTGCGGGGAGTTCAGTAGCACCAGCCGGGTACGCGGGCCGAACGCGGCGCGCAGCGCGGCCGGGTCGAAGGCGTACCGCCCGTCGGGGTCGGGGCGGAGCGTGACCGGTCGCCGGACCGCGCCGGCCAGGGCGATCGAGGCCGCGTACGAGTCGTAGTACGGCTCGAAGCAGACCACCTCGTCGCCGGGCTCGCAGAGGGCGAGGATCGCGGCGGCGACCGCCTCGGTCGCCCCGGCGGTGATCACCACCTCGCCGTCCGGGTCGTAGTCCAGTCCCCAGAAGCGGCGCTGGTGTTCGGCGACGGCCGTGCGCAGCTCGGGGATCCCGGGGCCGGGCGGGTACTGGTTGCGCCCGGATCCCAGCGCCTCGGCCGCGGCGGCGAGCATCTCCGGTGGCCCGTCGGTGTCCGGGAAGCCCTGCCCGAGGTTGACCGCGCCGGTACGCACGGCCAGGGCGGACATCTCGGCGAAGATCGTCGTCCCGAACGGGCGCATCCGGCTCACCAGCGGGTCGACCTCGGTGCTCGTCACGCCCGTCAGGGTACGGGTGCGAGCGTTCGGCGCACCCGACCCCGGCTGCGTGCCTTGTGAACCGGATCACCGGGAGCGCCGAATCGCTCAAGTTCAGTGATTGTTTACCCGACTTTCGCGCAGACAAGTTGAGCGGAACTGGTTAGGCTGCCAACCATGTGTGGAATCGTGGGTTACGCCGGTGGCCGACCGGCGCTCGGCATCGTGCTCGACGGCCTGCGCCGGCTGGAGTACCGCGGCTACGACTCGGCCGGCGTCGCCGTCGCCTGCGACGGGCAGCTGCTGACCGAGAAGAAGGCCGGCAAGCTGGCCAACCTGGAGAAGGTGCTCTCCGAGCGGGCCGCCGAGGATCCGAGCGGCTGCGGCGCCAGCCCGATCGGCATCGGCGACGGCACCACCGGCATCGGCCACACCCGGTGGGCCACCCACGGCGGTCCCACCGACCGCAACGCCCACCCGCACCTGTCCCCGGACGGGCGGGTCGCGGTGATCCACAACGGCATCATCGAGAACTTCGCCCGGCTCCGCGCCGAGCTGGAGGACGACGGCGTCCAGTTCAGCAGCGACACCGACACCGAGTGCGCCGCGCACCTGCTGGCCAAGGCGCTGGCCGAGCTGCGCGCCGCCGGCCAGCCGGACGGGCCGCAGCTGCTCGCCGCCGGCATGCGGGTGGTCTGCCAGCAGCTGGAGGGCGCCTTCACGCTGCTCGCGGTGGACGCCGCGGTGCCCGGCGCGGTGGTCGGTGCCCGCCGCAACTCGCCGCTCGTGGTCGGCCGGGGTGTCGGGGAGAACTACCTGGCCAGCGACGTCGCCGCGTTCATCGAGCACACCCGCGAGGCGGTCGAGCTGGGCCAGGACCAGATCGTCCTGATCACCGCCGACACCATCGAGATCACCGACTTCGCCGGCCAACCCGCCAGCGGCAAGGACTTCCACATCGACTGGGACTCCTCGGCCGCCGAGAAGGGTGGCTACGACTGGTTCATGCTCAAGGAGATCGAGGAGCAGCCGCAGGCCGTCGCGGACACCCTGCTGGGCCGGCTCACCGAGAGCGGCGAGATCATGCTCGACGAGGTCCGGCTCAGCGACCAGGACCTGCGCGACGTCGACAAGATCTTCATCGTCGCCTGCGGCACCGCGTACCACTCCGGCATGGTCGCCAAGTACGCCATCGAGCACTGGACCCGGATCCCCTGCGAGGTGGAGCTGGCCAGCGAGTTCCGCTACCGCGACCCGGTGCTGGACCGGTCCACCCTGATCGTGGTCATCTCGCAGTCCGGCGAGACGATGGACACCCTGATGGCGTTGCGGCACGCCAAGGAGCAGAAGGCCCGGGTGCTGGCGATCTGCAACACCAACGGCTCCACCATCCCGCGCGAGTCCGACGCGGTGCTCTACACCCACGGCGGGCCGGAGATCGCCGTCGCCTCCACCAAGGCGTTCCTCACCCAGCTGGTCGCCTGCTACCTGATCGGCCTGCACCTGGCCCAGGTCCGCGGCATCAAGTTCGCCGACGAGGTGGCCGCCGTGGTCGAGCAGCTGCACCAGGTGCCGGACAAGCTGCGGGAGCTGCTCGGCCGGATCGAGCCGGTCCGTGAGCTGGCCCGCGCGCTGCGCGCCGAACCGACGGTGCTGTTCATCGGCCGGCACGTCGGTTACCCGGTGGCCCTGGAAGGGGCGTTGAAGCTCAAGGAACTGGCGTACATGCACGCCGAGGGCTTCGCCGCGGGCGAGCTGAAGCACGGCC
This sequence comes from Micromonospora radicis, assembly GCF_003583405.1. Lineage (GTDB taxonomy): Bacteria > Actinomycetota > Actinomycetes > Mycobacteriales > Micromonosporaceae > Micromonospora > Micromonospora radicis. The sequence continues at coordinate 109,661 of NZ_QXEC01000009.1, read as the reverse complement.
CGATCGCCCTGATCGACCAGGGCACCCCGGTGATCTGCGTGGTGCCCTCGCCGGTGGGCCGCGGCCTGCTGCACGACAAGGTCGTCTCCAACATCCAGGAGGTACGCGCCCGGGGCGCCCGCACCATCGTGATCGCGGAGGAGGGCGACGAGGCGGTGGTCCGGTACGCCGACCACCTGATCTACGTGCCGCGGACCCCGACGCTGCTCGCGCCGCTGGTGACCACCGTGCCGTTGCAGATCTTCGCCGCCGAGATCGCCGCCGCCCGGGGACACGACGTGGACCAGCCCCGCAACCTCGCCAAGTCCGTCACGGTCGAGTAGCCGACCGGACCAGTCACCGCCCGAGGACGACACGGGCCATCCCGTCCAACGCCGGGTTGGCCGGATCCCAGTAGCCGGTGTGGCCGTACCGGCCACTGGGGAACGTCCGGCCACCGAAGGCCGACGCGGTCGGATCCCGCCCGAACCAGCGTTCGTCGCGGTCTCCGGCCAGCAGCTCCCCGACCGTGACGAGCGGGGACGCGCCGAGCACCGCCTGCCGGGCCAACTCGCCCGGCGGGCGGGTCAGCCGGATCACGTCGTCCGGTGCGGTGCTGGCCCAGACCTGCTCGGGCGGCACGCCCAACTCACTGGCGTGGGCCACCCCGACACCGGGCGAACCGACGAAGACCAGCGCGTCCGCGGCGAGGCCGTGATCCCGGGCCGCGGCGCCCACCACCAGCGACCCGTAGCTGTGCCCGAGCACGGTCTGCCGGGCCGGCGGCCCGTCGTGGGTGGCCCGCAACCCCTCCTGGAACCGGTGCAGCGGCTCGCCGGCCGCGCGGGCCTGCCCGTCCCGCGCCGCCTCGTGGAGGAAGTCCGGGGCGTCGTAGTCCAGCCAGAGCACCGCGGCCGTCTCCTGCCCCGGCGCCAGTTCGGCGCAGCGGGACAACACCCGGGCGGCCCGCCCCAACTCGTCGGTGGCGCCGTCGAGGCCGGCGGTCATCCCCGGCACGTACGTCACAGTGCCGGCGGCGCGATCCGGGTTGCCCAGCGCCACCACCGCCCGCCCCTCGCCGGCCACGTCCAGCCCGAGCAGGTACGCACGGGGCCACTCGGCCGACGCCAGCCGGGCCGCGAGCGCATCCAGTCCGGTCAACGCGGCGTCGACGGCCCGCAACCCGGCCAGCTCGGCCGGCCCGCGCGGCACCCGGCCCAGCAGCTGCCCCCAGCGTTCCCGCAGCTCCGCCCGCCGCTCACCGAGCAGCAGCCGGTTGGCCTGGTCACGGTCGGCGACCGGGATCCCGTCCAGCCGGGCGACCAACTCCGGCTCGTACGCCACCAACCAGCGTCGCTCGGTCGGGGTGAGCCCGCGCCACCAGAGGCCGACCAGCGCGGGGTCGGTGTGCGCGGCGGGCCGACCCGGCGGGGGTCGGGTGGCCCAGCCGGACTCGGCGGCCGCCGACAACCGGTCGAGCCGCCCCGCGGCCTCCCGGTCGGCCGCCGCGGCCAGGTCGAGCGCGTCCCGGACGCCAGCCGCCACCGCCGCCACCGCCTGATCGGCCCGGCCCGCCGGCAACCGGACCGGATCGGGGCTGGTCCGCCCCCGGCGATCGATCAGCACCCCGGTGGTGGCGGCCAGCTCCACCGCCGCCGCCAGCCGCGCCCGGGCCGCCGCCACCCGGGCGGCGAACTCCGCCAGGACCTGGTCGACCTCGATCGCGGCCGGGGCGAGCGTGACCAGCTCGCCCCGCAGCTCGGACAGCCGCACCTCGGCTGTCGCGGCGGCCCGCCCCGACCAGTGCGACCGCAGCTGCGCCGCACCCGCCACAAGCTCGGCGGACCGCCGCTCGGCCAGCCCGACCAGACCCGCCCAGGCCACCCCGGTGGCCCGCCAGCCGGCCGGGTCGACCATCGAGAGCTGGGCGTAGCCGACCTGCCCCGGGCCGGTCGTGCGGAGCAGGCCCGACCCGGTCACCGGGGCACGGCGGAGAGCCGGGCCGCCGCCCGCTCGTCCACCGACTCGTACGCCCCGGCGGCGGCGCGTACCGCGGCACCGGTCTGCACCACCCGGCCGCCGAGCCGGGTGGACCAGGAGTGCACCGCCCCCTCCAGGGCGCCCAGCGCGGCCCCGGTCGACCAACCGGCCATCGGCGCCGCCAGTCCCGGCACTCCGGCCAACCCGTGCGCCAGCCGGTAGCCGGTCTCGCCCAGCGACCGCCCGACCCGGTGCAGCAGTTCCGGCCGCACCGCCAACTCCTGCTCGGTCATCGCCCCTCCCCAGCCGGCACCACCGTCGACCGGGACGACGCTAGGCGGCCGTGGAGGCCGGACGCCTGCCCTGTGGACAACGGCTGGCCGGGGTGCCGGCGGGCTGTCCACAGGGGTGGCCCGGTCGTCGACGGAGGGCTATCTTGCCGCCGGCCCGCCGGTAGGGTGAGCCGCGTGGCCGAGGCGCCCTGCGGGCGCGGAACGGAGTGGGCATGAGACCGGTCTGGCGGGTGGCGGACGTGCGGGCGGCGGAGACGGCGCTGATGGCCACCCTCGCCCCGGGCACCCTGATGCAACGTGCCGCCGCCGGGCTGGCCCGACGCTGCGCGCTGCTGCTCGCCGACCGGGGCGGGGTGTACGCCGCACCGGTGCTGCTGCTGGTCGGCTCGGGCGACAACGGCGGCGACACCCTGTACGCCGGCGCCCGGCTGGCCCGCCGCGGCGCGGCGGTGTCCGCGTTGCTGCTCACGCCCGGCCGCGCGCACGCCGACGGCCTGGCCGCGCTGCGGGCCGCCGGGGGACGGGTCGTCGACCATCCGCCCGCCGTGGTCGACCTGGTGCTCGACGGCATCGTCGGCATCGGCGGTCAGGGCGGGCTGCGGGAGACCGCCGAGCAGCTGGCGGCGAGTCTGCTGCGCCACCGGGGACGCGACGGCGACCGGGCCACGGTGGTGGCAGTGGACGTACCCAGCGGCGTGGTGGTGGACACCGGCGCCGTGCCGCTGACCGCGTCCGGTCGACCCAACGCGGTACGCGCCGACGTGACGGTGGCCTTCGGCGCGCTGAAACCGGCGCTGGCGGTCGGCCCCGCCGCCGCGCTGGCCGGTACGGTCGAGCTGGTCGACATCGGGCTGGAACCGTGGCTGCGGGGCAGCCCGGCGCTGCGCGTGGTGGAGTGGTCGGACGTGGCCGACTGGTGGCCCGGGCTCGGCGCCGGTTCGGAGAAGTACACCCGGGGCGTGGTCGGGGTGGCCACCGGCTCGGCGACGTACCCGGGCGCGGCGGTGCTCTCCGTCGGCGGTGCGTTGGCCGGCCCGACCGGCCTGGTCCGCTACGCCGGTGGGGCGCGCGAGGAGGTGGTCCGCCAGCACCCCTCGGTGATCGCCACCGACCGGGTGGCCGACGCCGGTCGGGTGCAGGCCTGGGTGTGCGGGTCCGGGCTGGGCACCGACGAACGGGCCGCGACGGAACTGCGCACCGTGCTGGCCGCGCCGGTGCCGGTGGTGCTGGACGCCGACGCGCTCACCCTGCTGGTCGACGGTTCCCTCGCCGAACAGCTGCGACGACGCGACGCACCGATCGTGGTCACCCCGCACGACCGGGAGTTCACCCGACTCTGCGGCGAGGAGCCGGGCGGGGACCGGGTCGCCGCGACACTCCGGCTGGCCGCCTGGATGAACGCCGTGGTGCTGCTCAAGGGGGACCGTACGGTGATCGGCACGCCGGACGGCCGGGCGTACGTCAACCCGACCGGCACCCCGGCGCTGGCCACCGGCGGCACCGGGGACGTGCTGGCCGGCCTGCTCGGGTCGTTGCTCGCGGCCGGGCTGCCGGCGGAGCGCGCCGCCGCCGCGGCGGCGTACCTGCACGGGCTCGCCGGTCGGGAGGCGGCCCGGTCCGGCCCGGTCACCGCGCCGGACGTGGCCACCGCGCTGCGTCCCGTGCTCGCCCGACTGCGCTGAAACACCACGGACCCGGCCGGGTCGACCCCGGTGATCAGCGCGGAAAGTAGGGTGGGAGGCATGTGGCAGGCCGAGGTACGTGTCGACCTTGATGCGATCCGGGAGAACGTGAGCCGGCTGCGCGCCGGCACCACCGCCGAGCTGATGGCGGTGGTCAAGGGCGACGGCTACGGCCACGGCATGGTGCCGGCCGCCCGCGCCGCGCTCGCCGCCGGGGCGGACTGGCTCGGCGTCTGCACCCTGGACGAGGCGTTGGCGCTGCGCGCCGCCGGGCTCGACGCGCCGGTGCTGGCCTGGCTGCTCGCGCCGGGGTTGCCGCTGCACACCGGCGTGGTGGCGGGCGTGGACCTCGGGGTGGCAAGCCTGTCGCAGCTCGACGAGGCGGTCGAGGCGGGCCGGCGCGCGGAACGACCGGCCCGGATCCACCTGAAGATCGACACTGGCCTGGCCCGCGGTGGGGCGACGGTCGCCGACTGGCCGGCCCTGCTCGACGCCGCCGCGAAGGCGCAGTCCGACGGCCCGGTCGAGGTGGTCGGCGTGTGGAGTCACTTCGTCTACGCGGACCTGCCCGGTCACCCGACCACCGACCGGCAGTTGGCCGTCTTCCACGAGGGCCTGGCCATGGTCGAGCGGGCCGGCCTGCGCCCCCGCTACCGGCACCTGGCCAACTCGGCGGCCACGCTGACCCGGCCCGACACCCACTTCGACCTGGTCCGCCCGGGGCTGGCCGTCTACGGGCTCTCCCCGGTGCCCGGCGAGCGCTACGGGCTGCGCCCGGCGATGACCGCCCGAGCCCGGGTGATGCTGACCAAGCGGGTACCGGCCGGTGCCGGCGTCTCCTACGGCCACACGTACACCACCGAGCGGGACGCGACCCTCGCGGTGGTGCCGCTCGGCTACGCCGACGGGGTGCCCCGGCACGCCTCGAACACCGGCCCGGTGCAGCTCGGTGGGGTCCGGCGGACCATCTCCGGCCGGGTCTGCATGGACCAGTTCGTACTCGACTGCGGCGACGACCCGGTGGCCGCCGGTGACGTGGTCACCCTGTTCGGCGACGGTTCCGACGGTGGACCCACCGCCGACGACTGGGCCGAGGCGGCCGACACGATCAACTACGAGATCGTCACCCGGTTCGGCAGCACCCGGGTACCCCGGGTCTACGACGGTGCGGTGCCGTGAGCGGTCGGCAACTGATTCCCCGGCCGCGGACCACTGCGGGCCGGGCCGCCGGCATGGTCGGGGCCGCGCTCGGCGTGGCCGCCGCGGTCACCGCGGCGGGGGTCGCCACCGAACGCGCGCTGGTCCGCCGGCTGAAGGCCGACCCGACCGACCCGTACGCCGACGAGGGCTTCGACGAACAGCGCTACGACGCGGCGTACCGGCTGGAGATGCCGGACGGCACCGACATCCACGTCGAGGTGGTCGAACCGACCCGGCCGGTGCCGGGCAACCCGACGGTGCTGCTGGTACACGGTTTCTGCCTGGACATGGGCACCTTCCACTTCCAGCGCAAGCTGCTCGCCGAGCGGGGCGAGCACCGGATCGTCGCGTACGACCAGCCCGGCCACGGCCGCTCGGGTCGGTTGGAGAGCGGCGAGTACGACCTGGTCGCGCTGGGGCGGACGCTGCGGCGGGTGATCGACGAGGTGGCCCCGGAGGGACCGCTGGTGCTGGTGGGGCACTCGATGGGCGGCATGACCATCATGGCGCTGGCCGAGTTGTATCCGGAGATGTTCGGCGACCGAGTGGTCGGCACCGTGCTGATGGCCACCTCGGGCGGGTTGATGGCGGAGACGAAGCTGGTCGCGCCGGCCCTGCTGGGTCGGGTGGGCAGTCCGGTGCTCTACATGGCCGGCAACGTCACCCGCTACGGCGGTGCCGTGATCGACCGGGCCCGCCGGTCGACCACCAACGTGGCCTGGCTGCTCACCCGCAGGTACGGCTTCGGCACCCGCAAGCCGAGCCCGGCCCTGGTGTCGTATGTGGAGCGGATGAACTCGCGTACCTCCGCGGACACGGTGACCCGCTACCTGCGTACCCTCGCCACCCACTCCCGGTTCCCGGCGCTGGCCGCGCTGGAGGGTACGCCGGTGCTGGTGATCGTCGGAGACAAGGACATGATCACGCCGGTGACCCACTCGGAGGAGATCGTCCGGCGGCTGCCGCACGCCGAGTTCGTCAAGATCCACGACAGCGGGCACGTGGTGATGTTGGAGCACGCCGACGAGGTCAACGCCGCCCTGATCGGCTTCCTCAGCACCTGCGGGCGGGGCTGACGTGCGCCGGATCGTGCTGCCGACCGCCGCGGACACCCACGCCTTCGGCCGAAGACTGGCCGGGTTGCTGCGCGCCGGTGACCTGGTGCTGCTCACCGGCCCGCTGGGCGCCGGCAAGACCGCGCTGACCCAGGGGATCGGCGCTGGGCTCGGGGTGCTCGGTGACATCACCTCGCCGACCTTCGTGATCGCCCGGGTGCACCGCCCGGACCCGGCCGGCGGGCGTGGTGTGGCACTGGTGCACGCCGACGCGTACCGGCTGGGTGACGCGACCGATCCCCGGGCCGAGATCGACGACCTCGACCTGGACGCCTCGCTGGACGAGTCGGTGACCGTGGTCGAGTGGGGTGCCGGGCTGGTCGAACAGTTGGCCGAGGCGCACCTGGGGGTCCGGCTCGACCGGCGTGACGACGACACCCGGGTCGCCGGGCTGGAGCCGGTCGGCGGCGACTGGGCGGGGCGCCTGACCGCCCTGGACTGACGGCTGTCGTACCCGATGCCTACAGTGCCCGGGAACGATCCGACCGGTGAGAGGCGACCGATGCCCGACCACGCGATGCCCGACGCTGTGCTGCCCGACCACGCGATGCCCGACGGCGGTGCGCTGCCCGACGCTGTTGCCGGGCTCGACCTGCTGGCGCTGCTACCCGACCAGTGGCGGGCGGTCCTCGCCCCGCATCTCGACCCGGCCCGCACAGCCGCACTTGGTGAGTTCGTCGCCGGGGAGTACGCCGCCGGCCCGGTCTTCCCGCGGGTCGAGGATCTCTTCTCGGCCTACCGGCTCTGCGCGCCGTCGGACTGCCGGGTGCTGATTCTCGGGCAGGACCCCTACCACCGTGCCGGCCAGGCCCACGGGCTCAGCTTCAGCGTGCGTGAGGGCGTGTCGGTGCCGCCGTCGCTGCGCAACGTCTTCAAGGAGTTGGGCGAGGATCTGGGCGTGCCCAAGCCGCGTAGCGGCAACCTCGACGGCTGGGCGGCGCAGGGTGTGCTGCTGCTCAACTCGGTGCTGACCGTGCGCCAGGGCAGCCCCGGCTCGCACGCCAACCGGGGTTGGGAGGAGTTCACCGACGCCACCATCCGGGCGCTCGACGCCCAGGATTCGCGGGTGGTGTTCCTGCTCTGGGGCGGCTACGCGCGCAAGAAGGCGGCGCTGGTCAGCAATCCGCGGCATGTGGTGCTGGAGGCGGGCCACCCGAGCCCGATGAATCCGCGCGGTTTCCTCGGCAGCCGACCGTTCAGCGCGGCCAACAAGGCACTCGCCGATGCCGGCCTGCCCACCATCGACTGGGAGCGGTCGGCCGGCTGACCGCTCAGCCGGTCGAACGCTCAGCCGGTCGAACGGCTCCGGTAGCGGTGCAGCAACTCGGCTGTGCGCGGCTCGGTCAGCTCCACCTGCACCAGTGGCACCACCCGGTAGCTGTGCTCAGCGTGGCGGACCTCGACAGGTTCGGGCAACTCGTCGCACATGGTTGCCCGTAGCTCGCCGTACCGGGTCAGCCACCGGTGCGCACCGGGCTCCTCCGGCTCCACGTGCAGGCCACCCCACTCGCTCCATCGCTCGCTCCACCGTTGGGCGTAGGCGGAGGTCAACCACGTGGTGAAGGCGGCGGAATCCCGCCAGCGCACGGCGATCTCGAGGCCGTCCGCGGGCAACGGCGCACCCTGGAGGATCGCCGCGGTGCTGCCGGTCCAGAGGTACGGCAGGTCGCCGAGCGCCGCTGCCATTCGGCCGAGCGGCAGATCTTCGATCCGCGCGGCCAACGGACGGGCGGCCAGTTCGCCCAGCCGGTCGTCGAGGTGTGCGTCGAGCGGCTCTACCGTCACCGCGAGTTGCCGTTCCAGCGCCTCGAAGATCCGTTCGACCAACTGGATACTGGGCAGGCGCTGACCCTGCTCAAGGTTCGCCAAGGTGCTCTGCCCCACGCCGGCCAACTCGGCCAGGGCGCGTTGGGTCAGTTGCTGCCTGCCCCGCTCCCGACGGAGAGCGGCGGCGATCTGTGCGGCGAGGCGGCTTCCGGTCATCCCTGGATGGTGGCCTACGCGGCAATGCGGCGCATCCAGAGAGACAGGTTCATGTCAGCCCGGAGTCGGATCTACATAGCTGAGAGAGCTTGATTTCAGTGTGAAATAAATATTTCTCACTGAAATCACGGCGCCTGAACATGGTGCCGCCAGGGTGGCCCCGTCACATCCGGGAAGCGATGTGACGGGGCCTGCTGTCCAGCCGACTGTCAGGTGGTGCCGGGTTACCGGGCGACGAGCGCCTCCGCCGCCGGGATCCAGGTGGCCTCGTCTTCCACATCGGCCAGCTCAACCGACTGCGCGATCCTGGTCAGTTCCGCGGTGGGGAACTGCCCGGTGCTGACCACCTGCACATGTACGGTGCCGTCGGCGGTCCACACGTTGCAGAACGGGCGGCTCGGCTGCTGCGGGTAGCACTTCGTCTCGCCAGCCTGCGTTTCGCCAGCCGTTGCCTGCTGGTTCGACTTCGCGGCGGGCGTGACGAAGATGCTGAAGCTGGACGGGATGTCCGCACCCGCGGCGCCGCCGAACGGCTGGGACAGCCCGGTGACCGCCGGGGGCGGGCTGGCGAAGGTCGCGCCGCCGTAGTTGTCGCCCGGTGCCGCGATGCCGTTCAGGCCGGGGATGGCGTTCGTCCCGACTTCCACCGGGGTGTAGCCGGCAGGCAGGTACCCCACCCGGAAGGGCAGCTTCGCCGGTGCCGCCGGGCTCGGCTTGAGGGCGGTGACCAGCGCTGACAGGTCCTCGACGGAGAGGTCGGGGCCATAGGCGAACGCGGTGACGACAGCCCACGCGTTGTCGGCGTACTCCCAGGCCAGCTGCCGGTTCGGCGGGTTGGTCGCCGCCGACGCGATTGCCTGGCGCCCGGCTACCGTCAGCGGGGTGCCGTCGGTGACACCGGACGGGTCGAACGCTCCCGGCCGGTAGAGCGTCAGGTACGCGAAGTGTGCTCCGCTGGTCGTCTCGCCGCTCTTGCCCGGACGGAGATTCTTGCGGACGTTCTCCGGCAGTTCGGTGGTGGTCCGATCCAACTGCCGCACGGGGGCGATCTGGTAGGCGGTGGACGCCACGATCGGGTCCTCCACCCGGAACTTGCCTGCGGTGAATCCGCTGAACGTGAAGTTGAACGGCGTGGCGTCCGGCCACCCGGTGTTCCCGTCCTGGCCGGCTGCGGCGGTGGTCCCGGCGGCGTTCGCGGCGGGCAACTCAGTCTTGGCCGGCGGGCTCGACGTGACCGAGGTCAGCGCGAAGGTGCCGGCCACCGCGACCACGACCAGCCCGGCCGCACCGGCCGAGGCGAAGCCGGCCCGGCGGCGACGTTCCGCCCGGCGACCGGCGGCGATGATGTCGTCGGCGGTGTGCGCCAGGGGCGGCTCGTCGGCCGTCGCCGCGCTCACGATCTCATGCAACTGCACTTTCCCACTCCTCTGTCCGGGCATCACTGAGATTGATCCGTTCCGTCGCGAGCAGCTCGCGGAGCTTGGCGAGTCCGCGCGAGGTCTGGCTCTTCGCGGTTCCGACGTGGCAGCCGAGTACCTGGGCGGTGTCCTCCAGGCTCAGACCCAGGTAGTGCCGCAGCACCACGGCGGCGCGCTGGCGAGCGGGCACGGCGGCCAGCGCCGCCTTGATCCGCAACCGTTCGTCGGTCGCGCCGTTCGGGTCGTGCACCTCCACGTCCGGCAGGGCGTCGCCGGCCGGTCGTTCCCGCCCCCGGCGCCAGGGCTTGCGCGTCTCGTCGACGGCGGCCCGGTACACCATGGTCTTGGCGTACAGGTCCGGTCGGTCCAGCTTGCGCCAGCGCGGATAGAGCTTGACCAACGTGTTGGCCACCGCGTCCTCCGCCGCGTGCCAGTCCCCACAGGTGACGTAGGCCAGCTTGCGCAACGATGCCGACTGGCATGTCACGAACTCCCGGAACGCTTGCTCGTCTGCGGCCTTCAAACGGTTGCCTCCTTAGCCGGAGGTGGAACGGTGGCGACAGGCCCAGGGGTTGCCTGGGCGGGAAAGTAGTTTGTCGACTACTTTCCGTGGCCAGTCTGGCCGGGATGGACACCTCGGCGGCGCCGCGTGCGGGCGGACGCCCGAGGTCGGCGGCAGTGCGGCTAGGCTTGCTCACTGTGCTCGTACTGGTGGTGGACAGCTCGACCCCGGCGGTGACGGCGGCGCTCGTCGAGGTCACCGCCGACGGTGTCACCTCCCGCGCGCAGCGGAGCACGGTCGACGCGCGGGCCCACGGTGAACTGCTCGCGCCGCAGGTGGACGGGGTGCTCGCCGAGGTCGGCGCCCGCCCGGCCGAGCTGGGTGCGATCGTCGCCGGGCTCGGTCCCGGCCCGTTCACCGGGCTTCGGGTGGGACTGGTCACCGCCGCCACCATGAGCCAGGTGCTCGACATCCCGGCGTACGGTGTCTGCTCGCTCGACGGCATCGGCCATCCGGCGGCGGCCGGCGAGCCGGTGCTGGCGGCGAGCGACGCGCGGCGCCGGGAGGTCTACTGGGCGGTCTACGACGGTGCGGGGCAGCGGCTGGTCGGGCCGGAGGTCGGCGCGCCGTCGGTCGCCGCCGAGCGGGCCCGGGAGCTGGCGGTGACGGTCGCGGTCGGTGACGGCGCGCACCGCTACGCCGACGTGCTCGGGCTGCCGCTGCGGGCCGAGCCGCGGTACCCGGACCCGCACGCGCTCGCTGTGCTGGCCGCCGAGCGGATCCGGGCCGGCGCGCCCGGTGACCCGCTGACCCCGCTCTACCTGCGCCGCCCGGACGCGGTGGCGGCGACCGCCCGCAAACCGGTCCTGCCGTGAGCGGGGTGCGGCTGACGCGGTTCCGCTGGTGGCACATCGACGAGGTGCTGCCGATCGAGGCGGATCTCTTCGGTGCCGAGCAGTGGTCCGCCGCGATGTTCTGGAACGAGCTGGCCAACGGGCACTTCTACCAGGTCGCGACCGACGACCGGGGTGTGCTGCTCGGGTACGCCGGGCTCGCCGTCGCGCCACCCGACGAGGCGTGGGTGCAGAACATCGCGGTACGGCGGGACGCGCAGCGCCGGGGCGTCGGGCGGCTCCTGCTGGAGGCGCTGCTCGCCGAGGCCGCCCGGCTGGGCGTACGGTCCGTGCTGCTGGAGGTGGCGGCGGACAACGCGCCCGCCCAGCGGCTCTACGCGATGTACGGGTTCGAGCCGATCGGCGTACGCCGTGGCTACTACCAACCGAGCAACACCGACGCGCTGGTGATGCAGCGCATCGAGGACTGAGACTGCCATGGCTGACGAACCGCTGATCCTCGGTATCGAGACCTCGTGCGACGAGACCGGGGTGGGCATCGTACGCGGGCACACCCTGCTCGCCGACGCGCTCGCCTCCAGCGTGGACCAGCACGCGCGGTTCGGCGGGGTGGTGCCCGAGGTGGCCAGCCGGGCGCACCTGGAGGCCATCGTGCCGACCATGCAACGGGCGCTCACCGAGGCGGGGGTGACCCTCGCGGACGTCGATGCGATCGCGGTCACCGCCGGCCCCGGCCTGGCCGGCGCGCTGCTGGTCGGGGTGGCGGCGGCCAAGGGGTACGCGGTCGCCGCCGAGAAGCCGGTTTACGGAGTCAACCATCTCGCCGCGCACGTCGCCGTGGACACGTTGGAACACGGCCCGCTGCCCGAGCCGGCGGTCGCGTTGCTGGTCTCCGGTGGACACTCGTCCCTGCTGCTGGTCGACGATCTGGCGCACGGAGTCACGCCGCTCGGCGCCACCATCGACGACGCGGCCGGTGAGGCGTTCGACAAGATCGCCCGACTGCTCGGTCTGCCGTTCCCCGGCGGGCCGTACATCGACCGGGAGGCCCGAGCCGGTGACCCGGCGGCGATCGCGTTCCCGCGTGGGTTGACCGCCGCCAAGGATCTCGCCGCCCACCGCTACGACTTCTCCTTCTCCGGGCTGAAGACGGCGGTGGCCCGCTGGGTGGAGGCCCGGCAGCGTGCCGGTGAGGCGGTACCGGTGGCCGATGTGGCGGCGTCGTTCCAGGAGGCGGTCTGCGACGTCCTGGTCGGTAAGGCCCTGGACGCCTGCCGGAGCAACGGCGTCGAGACGCTGGTGATCGGTGGGGGAGTGGCGGCCAACTCGCGGCTACGGGCGATGGCCGAGCTGCGGGCCGCCCGGTACGGCATCCGGGTCCGGGTGCCCCGGCCGGGACTGTGCACCGACAACGGCGCGATGGTGGCCGCGCTCGGTTCGCACCTCGTCGCCTCCGGCGTCGCACCGAGCCGGCTCGACCTGCCCGCCGACTCGGCCATGCCGCTGACCACCGTCAGCGTCTGAGGAAGGACGGCAACGTGATCGTACGGATGTGGGAGGCGCGGGCCGAGCCGTACGGGCTGGCCGACCTGATCACCTGGGTCTGCGACATCGCCCTGCCCGAGTTCGAGCACGATCCGCTGCATCTGTCCAGTGAGGTCTTCTCCTCCACCGACCACCGGGTGGTGGTGATCTCCAAGTGGCGCAGCAGCCCCCGGCCGCTGCCCGAGCCACCGGTGATGCTGCTCGCCCGGCCGCCGCACTCCTGGGACTTCACCCAGGTCGACCGCTGAAGCCGGGCCGACGGGCATCCGGTCCGCCGTGGACCGTCGACGGCGCGACGGTCAGCGGATGGTCACCTTGGTGGTGGCGGTGGACCGGTCGATCTCGCTGGTCCGCGCGGCGATCCGGAGCGTCCACTCGCCGGCTACCGGGAAGTGCAGCTCGGCGCTGCCGTGGTGTGGTTCCAGCGCGAAGACATCGACGGTGATCGGTTCGATGCCGGCCTCCGGCAGCGCGGCGGTGATCGTCCACTCGGCGACCGGCAGTTCCTTGGCCTGCGGCGTGTAGACGTAGGCGTGCAGGCTGTTCGTGGTGCCGGCGACCGCTGGGTAGATGTCGAACTGGAGCGTGAACAGGTCGGTGGTGACCGACTGGGCGACGCCCTCCCGGGCCGCCCCGGCCGCCGCCGCGCCCGCGCTGCGCCCCGGCGGGGTCTGCACGAGTACCGCGGTCAGCGCCAGGACCACCGCGGTGACGGCGAGTTCGACACCGGCGGCCCGGGCCACCCGCCGAGGTTGGCCTGCGGCGGCCCGGCGGCGGATCAGCCGGCGCTGCCCGGCCGCCACCGCCAGGACCCCGGCCAGCAGCACCGCCTTGGCGCAGAGCAGCCGGCCGTACGTGGTGCCGAGCAGGGCCGACGGTCGGCCGAGTTCGATCGCGGCCTGGACGACCCCGGCGGTGACGAGCCAGGCCACGGCCAGCGTGGCCCACCTCGACCAGGCCGGCAGGATCCGGGCGAGCAGCCGCTCGTGGCTGCCCCGGAGCAGGAACAGGGTGAGGGTGAGCAGGCCACCGAGCCAGACCGCGACGCCGACGATGTGCACGGTGGTCAGCACGATGCTCACCGGCGGCACGGGTGCGGCGACCGGATGCCCGGCGAGTGGCCAGGTGACCGCCCCGGCCAGTCCCACCAGCGCCGACGCGGCGAGCCGCAGGCGCCCGGCGGTGCCCGCCGTGACCGCCGGTACCAGCGCTGCGGCGAGGCCGACCAGCGCCAGGCGTACCGCCAGCACCGCGCCGATGTCGGTGTCCGCGACCGCGCGCAGGTCCGCCGCCGACAGTTGCCCGACCGGGGCGCCGACCACCTGTGCGGCCTGCCCGATCCAGGTGCCCGCGGTGCCGACGGCGATCAGCCCGAGGCCGAGCAGGGCGGTGATCGTCGCGCCGCGCCGGGAGCGCCGCCGGGGCCACATGGTCGCTGCGAGCAGGGGCGGGCCGACCGCCAGGAGCAGGCCCAGGTAGCCGAGGTACTTCACCACCGGCACCAGCGTGCCGGCCGGTGACTCGGTGCCCATGTCGGCGGGCAACGGTGGGATCGCCGACGGTGCACCGGCGGCGAAGGTGAAGCTGCCCGAGATCGGATGGCTGTCCGCCGAGACGACCCGGTAGCTGACCAGGTAGGTGCCGAGCGGGCGGTCGGCGGCGCGCAGCGGGATGCGCATGGTGCCGTCGCGGACCTCCGGGTCACCGGTGTTGATCCGCTTGCCGTCGGGGGCGAGTACCTGCACCCGGCCGGGTACGGCGGCGATCGGCTCGCTGAAGGTCACCAGCACCTCGCGCGGCGCGTAGCCGAGCACCTCGTCACGGGCCGGGGTGGTGGCGACGACGACGGCGTGCGCCGCCGCTGGGCTGGTGGGGCCCAGGGCGGCGCACAGGGTGGCCAGGATCAGCCCGAGCAGGGCAACGGCCCGGGTCCGGGTCCGGGTGGGCATCGGCTAGCGGCGCAGCAGGCGGTAGCTGAGGAAGCCGCCGGTGCCGATGGCGCCGAGGAAGATCACCCAGATCAGGGTGTTGCTGATGCCCACCTGCGGGCCGGTGTTGGCCGACGCGGCGGCGATCAGGCCGTCGTCGCCGGGCGCGGGCAGCACGGCGGGCGGCAGCTCGGCGTACCGCACCAGACCGGTGCTCTCCAGCATCAGCATGTGGTCGCTGACGAACTTGTTCGTCGCGTTGGCCAGGTCGCGGATGACATCGTTGCGGGTGCTGCCCCGGACCGCGGTGACGACCGGGAGGATCGAGCCGTGGGCGACCCGGAGCCGGGTGACGAAGATCTGGTCGAACTGGGCGCCGGTGGCGTTCTTCATCTCCGTCAGCCAGACCTGCTGCTGCGCAGACGGCGAGTTGGGGATAGTCGCGCCGAGCTTGTTGGCGGCCTCCACGGTGAGCCGGTCCAGTTCCTCGTGCTGCCGGGCGATCTCCGCACCGACCTCCCGGACGACCTGGGACTGTCCCTTCTCGGCGGCCATCTGGCCGGCCGGCATCTCCCAGAGCCCGGCCAGCCGCACGCCGTCCAGCAGCGCCTGGTCGGCGGCGGCGAGCTGCTGGCCGACGGGCGCGGCCAGCGCCGCCCCGGGCAGTACGACGAGGGCTGCGGCGATCGTGGTGAGCAGCACCGCCAAACGACGGGACGGGTTGCCCTGCCGGCGACGAGCGGAATCCAGCGGTGCCATGTCTGCGGCGCCTCCTCGGACGAGAACCGATCATCTGAGCTGCAGGCGTCCGCACCCCGTCGGCCGCCTGTCCGCACACTGGTACGGAAGGACGGGCCGATCAGTTCATCGTTCGCGAAACCGTCTCGCGGGGGTGCGGTGGGGACGGTCAGGTGACGTCCAGGGGGTCGGCGAGCAGCCGGTCGAAGGCCAGTTCCGCGGCGCCGATCAGCGGGGCGTCCGTCCCGAGCTTCGGCGTGCGCAGGCGTACGTGCTCCAGGCAGGCGGGCAGCCCGTTGGAGTTGAGCCGGCTGCGGACCTGCGCGGCGGCGGCCAGGTACAGGTCGCGCATGGTGCCCCCGAAGATGACCATCTCCGGGTTGAAGATGTTGACCAGGTTGGCCACGCCGAAGCCGAGCCAGTCACCGGCCTGCCGTACCGCCGTCTGGGCCTGGGCGTCGCCGCGGTCGGCGGCGTCGAAGACCGCCAGCATCGCTTCCCGGCCGCGAGCGTCGGAGCGTCCGGCGGCGCGGAGCAGCGCGTGTTCGCCGATCTCGGTCTCCCAGCAGCCCCGGTTGCCACACTCGCAGCGCACCCCGTCGCGGACCACCACCATGTGTCCGACCTCGCCGCTGTAGCCGCCGTGCCCGGTCAGCCGCCGGCCACCGGCGATGATGCCGGCGCCCACGCCCACGTCGCCGTAGAGGTAGATGACGTTGTCGCAGCCGGCGGCGGCGCCCCGGGCGTGTTCGGCGAAGGCCGCCACGTCGGCGACGTTGCCCACGCTGACCGGCACGTCGACGTCGAGTTCGGCACCGAGCGCGGTGCCGAGCGGTTCGTCCACCCAGCCGGTCGTCGGGCCGAGTCGGACCAGGCCGTCGTCGCGGCGGACCATGCCGCAGACCGCGACCCCGGCTCCGACGCAGACGGCGTCCTTCGGCAGCGACTGCCGCATCTGCTTGACCGCCCCGGCCAGCAGCGGCGCGGCCTCGGCGGCGGTGAGCCCGCGTGGCCGGTCCTGTTCCCGGCGGTCGAGCACGGCACCGCCGAGACCGACCCGGGCGGCCCGCAGCCGGTCCACCTCGATGCTGTACGCGTACGCGAAGATCCGATCCGACTCGGGCCGGACGACCAGTGACGGTCGTCCGGCCCGACCGGTTTCCCTCGGCGCCCCCTCAGTCACCAGGCCGGCCGCGGCGAGGTCGGCGGTGAGCGCGCCGATGGTGCTCCGGTTCAGCCCCAGCGCGTTGGTCAGCTCGGCACGGGTGGTCGCGCCGTGCACATGCACGTAGCGCAGCAGTGCGCCGAGATTCTGCCGGCGAATCTCGTCCTGGCTGGGTCCTACGCGCATCAGGGCGTTACTACTTTCGGTGGTGCGGGTGTCAACGGTTGCCGGTGGCGGAGGCTCGTCGTCGGGACAGCGCGTCGACGCTGGCCGCGAGCAGCAGCACCACACCGGTGACCACGTACTTGACGCCAGAGCTGTAGCCCATCAGGCCCATGCCATTGTCGATCACCGCCACCACGGCGCCGCCGAGTACCGCGTCAAGTACCCGGCCCTTGCCGCCGAAGAGGCTGGTGCCACCGATCACCGCGGCACCGACGGCGTAGAGCAGCACGTTGCTGCCGCCGGTGTTCGGGTCGACGGAGTTGGCCCGGCTGGCGGCGACGATACCGCCGATGGCGGCCATGGTGGAGCAGATCACGAAGACCGAGATCCGGATCCGGTCCACGTTGATGCCGGCCCGCCGGGCGGCCTCCTTGTTGCCGCCGACCGCGTAGATGTGCCGGCCGTAGCTGGTGCGCTTGAGCACGAAGGTCCAGACCACCAGGAGTACGGCGATGATCGGCACCACGATCGGCACGCCCTTGAGCGAGGTGATCAGCACGTTGCGGCTGCGTTCGAGGTTGAGCACGTAGACGGCGAGGCCGAGGACGAGCGCCAGTACGCCGATGCGGCCCAGCACCACGGCCAGCGGGTCGTTGATCAGGCCGCGCGCCGCGCGCTTGCGGTAGCGCAGCAGCTGCACCGCGGCGAACCCGGCGACGGCGAACCCGGCCAGCGCCCAGCCGAGCGCCGTCGGCAGGTTGCGGTTGGCGATCGCGACCAGCACCGGGTCGCGGACCGAGATGTTGCGGCCCTCCTCCATCAGCAGCAGCACCACGCCCTGGAAGGCGAGGAAGCCGGCGAGGGTGACCACGAACGACGGGATGCCGACCTTGGCGACCAGGAAGCCGAGCGCGGTACCGATCACCAGGCCGGTGAACACCGCGGCGAGCACCGCGACGTACCACGGGTAGCCCAGCACGGTGACCACGTTGGCCAGCACCGCGGCGCAGACGCCGCTGGCGAAGCCGGCCGACAGGTCGATCTCGCCGAGCAGCAGGACGAAGACCAGCCCCATCGCGATCAGGGTGACCGCCGCGCCCTGGGTGAACAGGTTGGCGAAGTTGCCGGCGGTGAGGAACGACGGCCGCATGATCGAGAAGATCGTGCAGAGGACGAGCAACCCGGCGACGGCGGGCAGGGCGCCGATGTCGCCGCCGCGTACCCGTCGCCAGTAGTCGCGGACGTGGGTGCCGACGGTGGGTGCCGGTGCGACGGCGGCCGGCCCCTCCTGCGTGACGGCGGTGGTGCTCATGAGACGCCTCCCGTGGTGCTGTCGGACGGCGCCGCGCCGTTGCCGTTGGCGCCCGTGTCGGCGGCCAGTCCGAGCCCGCCGGAACGACCGGCGGTGATCAGCTCGACCACCTGGGCGTGGGTGATGTCGGTGGTCCTCACCTGGGCGACCATCTGGCCGAGGTAGAGCGCGGCGATCCGGTCGGAGACGGCGAAGACGTCGTTCATGTTGTGCGAGATGAGTACGACGGCCAGGCCGTTGTCGGCCAGCCGGCGGACCAGTTCGAGCACCTGGGCGGTCTGCGCGACGCCGAGCGCCGCGGTCGGCTCGTCCAGGATCACCAGCTTGCTGTTCCAGAGCACCGCCTTGGCGATCGCCACGGTCTGCCGCTGGCCGCCGGAGAGGCTGGAGACGTGCTGGCGCAGTGACTTGACGGTGCGTACGGAGAGCCCGGCCAGGGTCTCCGCGGCCATCTGTTCCATCGTCGGCTCGTCGAGGACGATGCCGTTGCGCTTCTCCCGACCGAGGAACATGTTCTGCACGATGTCGAGGTTGTCGCAGAGCGCGAGATCCTGGTACACGACCTCGATGCCGAGCGCGGCGGCGTCCCGGGGGCTGTTGATGGTCACCGGCTGGCCGTCGAAGACGAACTCACCGGCGTCGGTGGGGTGGATGCCGCTGATGCACTTGACCAGGGTCGACTTGCCGGCGCCGTTGTCGCCGACGAGCGCGGTCACCTCGCCGGGGTAGGCGGACAGGGCGACGTTGCGCAGCACCTGGACGGGACCGAAGCTCTTGTCGATCCCGCGTAGCTCCAGCAGTGGGGTCGCGGACACGGGGTTCTCCTTATGCGCGGAGGGGAGATCGGGGCCCGTCCGGCGGCGGCGCCGCCCGGCACGGAGTTGCCGTGCCGGGCGGCGCCGCCGCTGGCGGGTCGGGTCAGCTGATGCCCGCCTCGGTGCAGAACTTGGCGAAGTCGCCGGTGCAGATCTGCTCCTTGGTCACGTAGCCGTCGGCGATGACGTCCTTGACGTTGTCCTTGTAGATCGCCGCCGGGGTAAGCAGGACGGCCGGCACGTCGCGGCCACCCTCCGGGTCCTTCACCGTCTGGCCGGTCTCCTTGCGCTCGCCCTTGGCCAGCGCGATGGCCAGCTCGGCGGCGGCGTCCGCCTCCTTCTTGACCGCCTTGTAGACGGTCATGCACTGGTCACCGGCGAGGATGTTCTGCAACGCCTGCGGGTCGGCGTCCTGCCCGGTCACCGGCACCTTGCCGTTGAGGTTGTTCTTCTTCAGCACCGAGATGGCGGCGTTGCCGAGGCCGTCGTTGGCGGACAGCACCCCGTCGATCTTGCCGCTGGCCTTGGTGAGCTGCTGCTCGAAGATGGTCGCGGCCTGGGCGTTGTCCCAGTCCGGCACGGAGTCGTCGGCGACCTGGGTGTACTCGCCGGAGTCGAACTTCGGCTTGAGGACCGAGTCGTAGCCCTCCTTGAACAGGGTCGCGTTGTTGTCGGTGGGCGAGCCGTTCAGGTACGCGATCGCCGGCTTCTGCACGTTCGCGTCGGTGAGGCACTTGACCAGGCCCTCGCCCTGGAGCTTGCCGACCGCCACGTTGTCGAAGCTGACGTAGTACTCGGCCGAGCCGCCGAGGGTGAGGCGGTCGTAGTCGATGGTGGCGACGCCCTGCGACTTGGCCTTGTCCAGGACGGCCTTGCCGGTGCCGGAGTCCAGGTTGACGATCATCAGCACGGTGACACCGTTGGTGATCATCTGGTCGGCGATGGTCTGGAAGGCGTTCTTGTCGCCCTGCGCGTTCTGGATGTCCGACTCGACGCCGGCCGCGTCGAACGCCTCCTTGAGGAACTTGCGGTCGGCGCTCTCCCAGCGGACCGAGGACTTGCTGTCGGGCAGGATCACGCCGATCTTCGGGGTCTTGTCCGAGCCGGTCTGGTCGCCGCCGGAGTCGTCGCCACAGGCCGTCAGGCTGCCCAGGGCCAGCAGGCCCACGGTGCCGACGGCGAGGAAGCCCTTGCGCATCTGCAGGGTCCTTTCGAGAGTGGGGGAGGTGTGTCGGTGTGTCGATGTTCTCTTTTGTTGTGCCCGGCAACGTATTCCCCGTCACAACGTCGACACAAGGGCGCGGTGGTTCCGAGTTTGTTGTCAGCGGTAACAATTCAGCAACGCCGCCGACTTCCGCTCGCCACGGTGCCCCGGCCGCCCCCGTGCCGTGCCTCCGGGTCGCCGCCGTGCGGGCCGCCGTGCCGGGTCGGCTTCCTGCCGGGTCGGCCTCCTGCCGGGTCGGCTTCTTGATCACCCCGGGCGGGTGGGGTGTTCAGGCGGTGGTGAGGCGGGCGGTGCGGGCGGCGGTCAGGGTGATCAGGTCCGCGGGTGCCAGTTCGAGTTGCAGGCCGCGTCGGCCCGCCGACACGTAGATCGTGGTGTGCTCCACCGCGCTGTCGTCGAGCACCGTGGGCAAGCGCTTGCGCTGCCCCAGCGGGCTGATCCCGCCGCGTACGTAGCCGGTGGCCCGTTCGGCCGCGCCACGCTCGGCCAACGTGGCCCGCTTGCCGCCGACGGCCGCGGCGAGGGCCTTCAGGTCCAGTTCGCCGGTGACCGGCACGACCGCCACGGTGAGTGCCCCGTCGACCTCGGTCACCAGGGTCTTGAAGACCTGCTCCGGCGGCACCCCGAGCGCGTCCGCGACCAGCGCGCCGTAGTTCGGCGCCTGCACCGACACCTCGTACGGGTGAGTGCGGTAGGTGATGCTCCGCTTCGACAGCAGCACCGTGGCCGGCGTACCCCGTCCCGTCATGCCCGCCAACCTAGCCCCGCCCCGGCACCCCGGCCAGCGGCTTTCCAACCGGCCGCGATCCGGGCAGGCCGCGATCCGGGCGGGTCAGGATCGGGGCAGGTCAGGATCCGGGCGGGCCGCGATCGGGGCAGGTCAGGATCCGGGCGGGCCGCGATCCGGGCAGGTCAGGATCCGGGTGGGCCGGGATCGGGGCGGGTCAGGCCACCGGTTGGCAGATCAGTACGGTCGGGGCGTCGGCGACCCGGGTCAGCACCAGGCTCGCCGGCTGGTCACCGGCGAGGCGCAGGTCGCGGCGGAGACGTTCGGGTTCCAGCGCGGAGCCACGCTTGAGGATCTCCACCCGACCGACCCGGCGTTCCCGCAGCAGCGTGCGCAGTCGCTTCAGCGAGAACGGCAGCACGTCGGTGACCTCCAGGCACCGGGCGTACGGCGTCCGGATCGCCCGGTCGGCGTAGAGGTAGGCGATGCTCGGGTCGGCCAACGTGGCGTCCAGTTCGGCGGCGAGTTCGGCGACCAGGTGGGCGCGGACCACCGCCGGGTCGGGGTCGAACACGAAGCGCCGTACCGGCCCGACCGGCGCCTGCGCCGTCCCCGACCCGGTGAGCTGATGCACGCCCGCGTCGCCGCCGCGGTGTAAGGAGGGTTCCCCTACTAGCGCCTCGTGTGTAGCAGGGGAACCCTCCTTGCACACCGTCGCGCGGCGTGGGTGTTCGGCGAGCGGGCCGCACCAGAGGGCCGCCTCGACCAGGTCGCCGTCGACGCCGACCCACTCGGCCTCCGCGCCGGCCGGAATCAGCGCGTGGTCGAGACCCGGCGCCACCTTCACCACGGTGCGCGGCACCCGTTCGGCCAGTCCGATGACAAAGTCCCAGGGCGGCGAGTACGAGTTCGGGTCGAAGATCCGGCGACCGGTGCCGGCCCGGCGGCGGGCCGGGTCGCAGAAGACCGCGTCGACTCGGGTCACGTCGAACATCGTGGCGTCGCCGCACTCCACCGAGACGAGGTCGGCCACGCCTGCGGCACGCGCGTTCGCCCCGGCGAGCGCGGCGGTGAGCGGGTCGGCCTCCACGGCGTACACCCGGATGCCAGCGCGGGCGGCGGCCAGCGCGTCGGCGCCCAACCCGCAGCCCAGGTCGGCCAGGCTAACCACCCCGGCGGCCCGCAGCCGTCGGGCCCGGCGATCCGCGACGACCCGTCGGGTGGCCTGCTCCAATCCGGGCCGGGTGAAGAACATGCCGCTTGCCTCCGGCCCGAACTTGCCGGTGGCGCGGCGGCGCAGCTCCACCTGGGTCAATGCCGCCGCCGCCAACCCGGCCGGCACCCCGGCCGCGCGGAGCGCGGTCGCCGCGCTCAGCGGATCACCGCCGGCCACCCGCCCAGCGGCGTCGAGCGCAGCCGCCCCCTCGTCGGTACGCAACGCCGCGAGCTGCTCCAGATCCACCCGCCCATTGTCCCGCCCCGCCCCCGACACCGCCCCGACCGCCCCGCCCCCGACCGCCCCGACCGCTGCCCCGCTCGCTGCCCCGACTCGTCCCCGACGCTGTCCTAGCGCAAGATCGCGCTCGATCCAGGATCGAGTGGCATCCAAGCGGCTACGAGACCACTCGATCCTGGATCGAGCGCGATCTCGACGTCGTTCGCGGCATCTCGTCCGCCCCTCGCCGATCAGGCGGCGGCTCGCTCGTCGCCCTGTCGGTCATGGGTGAGCCCGCCCGTCGCCTAGCCGATCATGGACTCGTGACTCGTGCAGATGCCCTGAATCGGGGCGTCTGGTCGATCACAACTCCATGATCGACGCGGTGGCGCGGTGGCGCGGTGGCGCGGTGGCGCGGTGGCGCGGTGATGGGGTGGCGCGGTGATGGGGTGGCGCGGTGATGGGGTGGCGCGGTGATGGGGTGGCGCGGTGATGGGGTGGCGCGGTGATGGGGTGGCGCGGTGATGGGGTGGCGCGGTGGCGGGGTGGCGCGGTGGCGCGGTGGCGGGGTGGCGCGGTGATGGGGTGGCGGGGTGGCGCGGTGATGGGGTGGCGCGGTGACGGGGGGACGGTGGCGGGTGCGGTGGGTGGTCGGCGCCAGCCTCCGGGGGGTCAGCGGGTGGGGTGGTGGGTGGTGACGAAGGCGTGCCAGGAGGCCGGGGTGAAGGTGAGGGCCGGGCCGGTCGGGTCCTTGCTGTCGCGTACGGCGACCACGCCGGGCAGGTTGTCGGCGACCTCGACGCAGGCACCGCCGTTCTGATTGCTGCGGGAGGACTTGCGCCAGGCGGCACGGGTCAGGTCCATGAGTTCGCCACTTCCTCGATCAGGCGGGCGGACTGCCGGCGCGGCAGCGCCTCACCGGCCACAGTCTCCCAACGCCGTCCGAGGCTGGCAAGGTCGTTCGGGCTGTCCACGGTGTGCCCTCGGAGTTGGTTGTCCAGGTGGGCCACCTCGGTACCGTCGGCGAGCCGGGCCAGCACGAACGGCCCGGCAAGTCCGCCGTACCACGGGGTTGCGGCCGGGATGATCCGCACCTGGACGTGCGGGCGGTCGGCGAGGACGCACAGCTGCTCCAGCTGCTCGCGCATGGTCGCGGGCTCACCGACCTGTCGGCGCAGCACCTGCTCGTCGAGCACCGCGACGAGCTGCGGCGGCTCCTCGCGGGCGAGCACCTCCTGCCGGGCCATCCGGGCCAGCACCCGCTTCTCGACCTGTTCGTCGGTCAGCGGGGGCCCGGCCCGCAGCATCGCCCGGGCGTACGCCTCGGTCTGGAGCAGGCCCGGCACCACCGCCGGGTCGTGCCAGCGCAGCGCGACGGCCTCCCGCTCTATCTCGCCCCACGGCCGGAACCAGTCCGGCTCGGCGTGCAGCCGGATCAGCTCCAGCATCCCGACGAAGAGGCCACCGGTCTCCAGCACCTTGTCGAACCGGGCCAGGTAGTCGGCGCTGAGCTGGTTCTGGCCGGTCTCCATCGCGCTGATCGACGACGGAGCATAGTTGATCAACCTGCTCAGTTCCTCCTGGCTGAGCCCGCGCGTCTTGCGCGCCCGGCGCAGCTGGTCGCGGAGAAACCCCAGGGTCGGTACGTCAGCCATGCCGTATCCCTCCGTGATGTAGTCGTGCCGCAACGTAGGGAATCGGGTGGCCGGACGGAAGTGTGCACCGGCGTGTTGCGGTAATCCCTGGCCCGGGAGTGGAGAAGGGGTGGCGTTCGTGGCGTGAGAGTGGCGGAAGATGGCGACACGAGAGGCCGGGCGTTGGCACTCTCCTTGACGGAGTGCTAGCCGAGGAATAACCTGCGATTAGCACTCTCACCCTGAGGGTGCCAACTTCCGGGCCCTGGGTCCGGGGGTTGAACGCCAGGCGGACCGGCACCCGCGACGACGGCCCCGCCCGGTGGCATGTGGCAGATTGACGCCGATCGGCTCGCCGACCGGCAACGAAACCAGTACCCCAGGAGGGTATGCCCGTGACTACCGCGACCAAGGTTGCGATCAAGCCGCTCGAGGACCGCATCGTGGTCCAGGCGAACGAGGCTGAGACCACCACGGCGTCGGGCATCGTGATTCCCGACACCGCCAAGGAGAAGCCGCAGGAGGGCACCGTCCTCGCTGTCGGCCCGGGCCGGATCGACGACAAGGGCAACCGCGTGCCGATCGACGTCTCCGTCGGCGACACCGTCCTCTACTCGAAGTACGGCGGCACCGAGGTCAAGTACGCCGGCGAGGAGTACCTGGTGCTCTCCGCCCGCGACGTCCTCGCGGTCATCGAGAAGTAAGCAACCGATCAGTGTCGTTGCCCCGGTCCGGCTCGCCGGGCCGGGGCAACGTCGCTTCGAAGGGACATTCATGGCGAAGATCCTGAGCTTCTCGGACGACGCCCGGCACCAGCTGGAGCATGGTGTCAACGCGCTCGCGGACGCGGTCAAGGTCACCCTCGGGCCGCGTGGGCGCAACGTCGTCCTGGACAAGAAATTCGGTGCGCCGACGATCACCAACGATGGTGTGACCATCGCCAAGGAGATCGAGCTCACCAACCCGTACGAGAACCTCGGTGCGCAGCTGGTCAAGGAGGTGGCGACCAAGACCAACGACGTCGCCGGCGACGGGACCACCACCGCGACCGTGCTGGCCCAGGCCATGGTCCGCGAGGGCCTGCGCAACGTGACCGCCGGTGCCAACCCGGCCGGTCTCAAGCGGGGCATCGACGCGGCCGCCGCCAAGGTCTCCGAGGCGCTGCTCGGCAAGGCCGTCGAGGTCTCCGACAAGAAGTCCGTCGCGCACGTGGCGACGATCTCCGCGCAGGACGCCTCCATCGGCGAGCTGATCGCCGAGGCGATGGAGCGGGTCGGCCGCGACGGTGTGATCACCGTCGAGGAGGGCTCGGCCCTGCAGACCGAGCTGGACGTCACCGAGGGCCTCCAGTTCGACAAGGGCTTCATCTCACCGAACTTCGTCACCGACGCGGAGGGGCAGGAGTCGGTCCTCGAGGACGCGTACATCCTGATCACCACGCAGAAGATCTCGGCGATCGAGGAGCTGCTGCCACTGCTGGAGAAGGTCCTCCAGAACAACAAGCCGCTGCTGATCATCGCCGAGGACGTCGAGGGCCAGGCCCTGTCCACGCTGGTGGTCAACGCGATCCGCAAGACCCTCAAGGTCTGCGCGGTGAAGGCCCCCGGCTTCGGCGACCGCCGCAAGGCGATGCTCCAGGACATGGCGATCCTCACCGGCGCCGAGCTGGTCGCGCCCGAGCTGGGCTACAAGCTCGACCAGGTCGGCCTGGAGGTGCTGGGCAGCGCCCGGCGCATCGTGGTCGACAAGGAGACCACCACGATCGTCGACGGTGGCGGCCAGGCCAGCGAGGTCACCGACCGGGTCGCCCAGATCCGCAAGGAGATCGAGGCGTCGGACTCCGAGTGGGACCGGGAGAAGCTCGCCGAGCGGCTCGCGAAGCTCTCCGGTGGCATCGCCGTGGTCAAGGTCGGTGCGGCCACCGAGGTCGAGATGAAGGAGCGCAAGCACCGCATCGAGGACGCCATCGCGGCGACCAAGGCCGCGGTCGAAGAGGGTACGGTGCCCGGCGGCGGTGCCGCCCTGGCGCAGATCCTCCCGGTGCTCGACGACGACCTCGGGTTCACCGGCGACGAGAAGGTCGGCGTGTCGATCGTGCGCAAGGCGCTCGTCGAGCCGCTGCGCTGGATCGCCCAGAACGCCGGCCACGACGGCTACGTCGTGGTGCAGAAGGTCGCCGGCCAGCAGTGGGGCAACGGTCTCGACGCCGCCGTCGGTGAGTACGTCGACCTCTCCGCGGCCGGCATCCTCGACCCGGTGAAGGTGACCCGTAACGCGGTCACCAACGCCGCGTCGATCGCGGGTCTGCTGCTCACCACCGAGAGCCTCGTGGTGGAGAAGCCGGCGGAGCCGGAGGCGGCCGCGGGTGGCCACGGCCACTCGCACGGCCACGGGCACGGCCACCAGCACGGCCCGGGTTTCTG
The DNA here is from genome assembly GCF_003583405.1 of Micromonospora radicis. Taxonomy (GTDB): domain Bacteria; phylum Actinomycetota; class Actinomycetes; order Mycobacteriales; family Micromonosporaceae; genus Micromonospora; species Micromonospora radicis. The sequence continues at coordinate 83,543 of NZ_QXEC01000009.1, read as the reverse complement.
ACCCCTGCCGTACGCCGAACGTGGGGCGCGCCGTCGACGACGGCGCGCCCCACGCTCTTGCGTACCGGACGAGCAGCGGCGTGGGTCACGCCCCGGTGCCGGTGCCGGTGCCGAGACATTACGGAACGCTGACGTGGCTACCGCGGCGACGGTCCGTTCGGAAACACTGGTGCGGTGAGCAGTACGACACCCCGGTACGCCGCCCTCGCCGGTGTCACCGCCGCCGCCGCGGCCATCGGCACGGCCGAACTGGTGGCGGCGTTGACCGGCCCCCGGTCGTCGCCCCTCGTCGCGGTCGGCGGGCTGGTGGTGGACACCGTGCCCGAGCCGGTCAAACAGTTCGGCATCGCCCTGTTCGGCCGGTACGACAAGATCGCCCTGCTGGTCGGGACGGCGCTGCTGCTCGGCGGCTTCGCCGCCCTGCTGGGGGTCCTCGCCCTCCGCCGGCTGCTGATCGGTCTGGCCGGCATCGCCGCCTTCGCCGCCCTCGGTGCGGCGGCGGCGCTGACCCGGGCCGGTGCGGACGCCGCCGATGCGCTGCCGTCGCTGATCGGGGCGGCGGTCGGCGGCCTGACGCTCTGGGCCTTCGTCGCCGGCCCGCTCGAACTGGACCCCTGGCCCTGGTCCCCGCCGGCCACCGCCTCGACCGCCGGCGCCGACACCGGACCCGCCGACCCGGCTGCGCGACAACCCACCGATCCGGTCGAGGCGCGGCCCACCGGCCCGGTCGTCGCGCGAACCACCGGTTCCGTCGCAGCGGAGTCGCGGCGGCGCTTTCTCCGTGGGGTCGGCGCCGTGTTCGGGATCGCCGCGGCCGGCGGCGTGGCCGGGCGATGGCTGGCCGGGCAGCGCGGCGTGTCGGCCGCCCGGGACGCGGTCACGCTGCCCGCGCCGGTCTCCGCCGCGCGACCGGTACCACCCGGTGCCGACCTGGGCACCCCGAACCTGGCCGGTTACGTCACCTCGAACAAGGCGTTCTACCGGATCGACACCGCCCTGGTGGTGCCGCAGGTGGATCCGCAGACCTGGCGGCTGCGCATCCACGGCCGGGTCCGCAACCCGATCACGCTGAGCTACGCCGACCTGCTCGCCCGGCCGATGGTGGAGCGGTACGTGACGCTGGCCTGCGTCTCCAACGAGGTCGGCGGAGACCTGATCGGCAACGCGCGGTGGCTCGGCGTACCGATCCGGGAACTGCTCGACGAGGCGGAACCGTTGGACGGTGCCGACCAGGTGGTCGGGCGCTCGGTCGACGGCTGGACCTGCGGTACTCCGACGGCGGTGCTGCGCGACGGGCGGGACGCGCTGCTCGCGGTGGGGATGAACGGGGAGCCGTTGCCGGTGGCACACGGCTTTCCGGTCCGGATGGTGGTGCCCGGCCTGTACGGGTACGTGTCGGCCTGCAAGTGGGTCACCGAGCTGGAGCTGACCAGTTTCGCCGACTTCGACGCGTACTGGGTTCCCCGGGGGTGGTCGGCGCAGGGGCCGGTGAAGACCCAGTCGCGGATCGACACACCCCGCCCCCGTAACCGGCCGGGGGCCGGTCCGGTGGTGGTGGCCGGGGTAGCCTGGGCACAGCATCGCGGCATCAGCCGGGTCGAGGTCCGCGTCGACGGTGGACCGTGGCAGCCGGCGGAGCTGGCGGCGACGGTGTCGGTGGACACCTGGGTGCAGTGGTCCTGGCGGTGGGAGGCCACTCCGGGCGAGCACACGCTCCAGGTCCGGGCCACCGACCGCACCGGCGAGACCCAGACCGGCCAGCAGCAGGGCGTCGTACCGGACGGCGCCACCGGTTGGCACACCGTCACCGTCACGGTCGACTGACTCGCCCCTGGTTCAGGCACCGGCCAGTGAGAGCCTCCATCAACTCAGGCTCCACCAACCAAGGCTCCGATGGCGCGTCCATCGACCTACCTGCGGCTGCTCCCGGCACCGATCCCTACGGCTGCCCGTGGACGCCATCGATGCGGCAGCCGCTGGGCCGGTGGACCCTGGGTGCCGTCCCTGCGGTGGCCTCTGGGTGCCATTCCTGAAGTGGTCCCTGTCGAGCTGAACCGTTCGTGCTCTCACGCACCGCGATCCGTTCGCGCTATCAGCTCGACAGCGCCCGTACCGCACAGCAGTGCCCGCCAGCCTGCCCGGCTGCGCGGGCCACCGAGCAGCCGGGCCACCGAGCAACCGGGCCACTGAGCAACCAGCCCGCTGTCCCGCCAGACAACCAATCAGCCGGGCCGCCGGGTACGGCGATGCCGCGCTCCCGGGTGGGAACGCGGCATCGGTGGAGCGGGGATCAGGCGACGTTGCGTTGGGTGGGGACGGTCGAGCGGTGGCTGCTGCCCAGCCGGGCCTCCAGCCGGTTGATGTCGACGCGGGTCTGTCGACGGTTGGCGAGGTCCTCCCAGCCGACCGCGAGCAGGCGCAGCCGCTCGGACTCGCTGAAGCCGCCCCAGACGCCGTACGGTTCCCGCACGGAGAGGGCGTGTGCGGCGCACTCGGCCCGGACCGGGCAGGCGCGGCAGACGGACTTCGCGGCGGATTCGCGGCGCAGCCGGGAAGAGCCCCGCTCGCCGTCCGGGTGGAAGAACTGTGCGCTGTCCCGGCCCCGGCAGGCGCCGAGTCGTTGCCAGTCCCAGAGGTCGTCGATGGGTCCGGGCAGTCTGCGTACGTTCGACATCAGCACCCCTCCTCTCGCGCGGCACCGCGAGATGCTTCGTTGGCCGGCTGTCCGGGCGGCGGGCCGCGCAGGCGCACCGTTCCCGGCCTGGCTCATCGGTACCCCGACTGCTCTCGGCTCACACGTCTTTGATCCAAAACCGCTGGCAACTTGCGGCATATGACCTATCTGTCGGAAAAGTTGGGAGGATTGCCCGGAACATCCTCCCGAGACTGCCCCGTCATGGTCTGCTCGTCAGCGGAGAGGAGATCCTTGTGCGTACCGTTCTTGTGTGCGTTCGGACGCCGCTTGCGGCGCAGCACCTGACTTCCGCGGCGGCGCGGCTGGGGTTGTCCGGTGCGGTCCGGACGGCCGTCTCCGATCCCGAGGTGATGCTGCGGCTGGCCGAACGTCCCGCCGACGTGGTGCTCGCCGACACGGCGCTCACCCGACCGGACAGCGCCGGCTTCGTCCGCCGGGTGTTGGCCCGCGCGCCGCAGGCCGCCGTACTGCTGCTCGGGGTCGAGGAGTCCGAGGCCGCGGCGGCGACCATCAGCGCCGGGGCGCGCGGATTGATCCAGGGCGTGGACCACGACCTGACCAGCGCGGTGGCCAAGGCCCTGCTCCTGCTGGCGGCCCCCGGCCGGGCCAGCCGGCACCGGATCGCGGACCCGGCCCGCGACGCGGCGGCGGTGGGCAGTCCGGCGCGACCGGCCCAGGGTGGCCGACCCACCGGCGAGAGCGCCGCGGCCTGGCCGGCCGTGGATGCCGCGGGCGGACCGGCGATGGTGCCGGCGCAGCGGGGCGACGACCCGGCCGAGCCGGACGCCGAGGCGGAGTCGGGCAACCCCGCCCCGCCGGCCCGGGCCGACCGGTCCACGGTCGGGCTCACCGAGCGCGAGTTGCAGGTGCTGCTCGGCATGGCCGAGGGCAAGAGCAACGCCGAGATCGGCCGCGAGTTGTTCGTCTCCGAGGACACCGTGAAGACGCACGCCCGGCGGCTGTTCCGCAAGCTCGGCGCCCGCGACCGGGCGCACGCGGTCGCCGCCGGCTTCCGCGCCGGTCTGGTCGCCTGACCGACGCTGCTGCCGCGAGGGCCGACGCTGCCGTGGCGAGGGTCAGTCCCGAGAGCTGGCCTCGTCCTCGGTGCCCTCGCTGAGGGTGTCGTGCACCCCGTCGGCGTAGCCGCGCGCGTAGTCCCAGGTGACGTAGTGGTCGGGGTCGGGGTCGTACGCCGGCTCGTGCACCCGGGGGCGACCGGAGCTGAGCAGGTGGCGCAGGTTGCCCCGGAGCAGATCCCAGTCGAAGTAGTGCGGCTCCCGGCAGTCCTCGCACTCGATGACGAGCCCACGTACCCCGATCGGCGCGAGCAGCGCCTGGTAGATCTCCAGGTCGGCGAGATCCTCCAGGACGTCCTGTCGCTCGACGTCGGTCAGCGGGTCCAGCGGGGCGTCCTGGCCGGGGTCGTCCAGACCGGCCGCCGGATCGGCCGGGTCGCCGGTGAACGGGTCGATGGGCTCGTCTTGCACCCTCTCACCGTAGACCCAAGCACCCTTCGACGCCCGTCCCCCTTCGGGCATGCCGGCAGCGGGGCCTCCCACGGGCCATCAGGGACGCGGCCCGTGGGGCCATCAGGGACGCGGCCCGTCGGGCACCAGGATGCGGCCGGTCACGACGCGGGCCGCCGCTCGCGGGCGGCACCGGGGCGGATGGGTACGATGAAGCCGACGCATCTCGCCCGGCCTTCGCCGGTGCCACCAGTGCCAATCTCACTGAAGCCCGTTCGAGCAGCTCAGGAGCGCAATCGTGGAGAATCCGGCCCACACCGACCTTTCCGCCGGCACCGATGCCGGTGAGCTGGGCGGTCACCTGCCCGAGCTGCCCGCCGGTTCGGCCCGGGTGGTGCCGCTGGGGCTGACCTTCGACGACGTGCTGCTCCAGCCCGGCGAGTCGGACGTGGTGCCCAGCCGGGTGAACACCGTCACCCGGCTGACCCGCAACGTCACCCTCTCCATCCCGCTGCTGTCCAGCGCGATGGACACGGTCACCGAGGCGCGGATGGCGATCGCGATGGCCCGCCAGGGCGGCATCGGCGTGCTGCACCGCAACCTCTCGGTCGAGGACCAGGCGCTCCAGGTCGACCTGGTGAAGCGCTCCGAGTCGGGCATGATCACCAACCCGGTGACCGCCAGTCCGGACGACACCCTGCGGGACGTGGACCAGCTCTGTGGGCGCTACCGCATCTCCGGTGTGCCGGTGGTGGACGCCGAGGGGGAACTCGTCGGCATCGTCACCAACCGGGACATGCGTTTCGTCTCCGACCCGGCCACGCCGGTGCGCGAGATCATGACCCGGGCGCCGCTGGTCACCGCGTCGGTCGGGGTGAGCAAGGACGAGGCGCTGGCCCTGCTGCGCCAGCACAAGGTCGAGAAGCTGCCGATCGTCGACGGCTCCGGCAAGCTGCGCGGGCTGATCACCGTCAAGGACTTCACCAAGAGCGAGCAGTACCCGAACGCCACCAAGGACGACGCCGGCCGGCTGCGGGTGGCCGCGGCGATCGGCGTCGGCGAGGACTCGTACAAGCGGGCCCGGGTGCTTGTCGACGCCGGGGTCGACGTGATCATCGTGGACACCGCGCACGGGCACCAGCGGGCCGTGCTGGAGATGGTCAGCCGGCTCAAGAAGGACGTGGCGATCGACATCGTCGGCGGCAACGTGGCCACCTATGCCGGGGCGAAGGCACTGGTGGATGCCGGTGCCGACGGAGTCAAGGTGGGTGTCGGGCCGGGGGCCATCTGCACCACCCGGATCGTTGCCGGCGTCGGCGTGCCGCAGATCACGGCGATCATGGAGGCCACCCGGGCGGCCCGCCCGGCCGGGGTGCCGGTGATCGGCGACGGCGGCATCCAGTACTCCGGCGACATCGCCAAGGCGCTGGTCTCCGGCGCCGACACGGTGATGCTCGGCAGCCTGCTGGCCGGCTGCGAGGAGAGCCCTGGTGAGCTGATCTTCGTCAACGGCAAGCAGTTCAAGGCGTACCGGGGGATGGGCTCGCTCGGCGCGATGCAATCCCGGGGACAGGCCAAGTCGTACTCCAAGGACCGTTACTTCCAGCAGGACGTGACCAGCGACGAGAAGCTGGTCCCGGAGGGCGTCGAGGGTCAGGTGCCGTACCGGGGGCCGCTGTCCCGGGTGGCGCACCAGCTGGTCGGCGGGCTGCGGCTGGCGATGGGGTACGCGGGCGCGGAGAGCATCGCCGAGCTGCACCAGCGGGGCCAGCTGATCCGGATCACCGCGGCCGGGCTCAAGGAGAGCCACCCGCACGACATCCAGATGACCGTCGAGGCACCCAACTACCACACCCGCTGACACCCCCCACCACCCCTGAACACACCTGGAGTGCCCCATGCGTGACGTGGTCGAGATCGGGCTGGGCAAGACCGCGCAGCGCGGCTACCACCTGGACGACATCGCCATCGTGCCCTCGCGCCGGACCCGCGACGTCGACGACGTCTCCACCGGTTGGCAGCTCGACGCGTACCAGTTCGGCATCCCCTGCGTGGGGCACCCCTCGGACGCGACCATGAGCCCGGCCTCGGCGGTGCGGCTCGGCCAGCTCGGCGGGCTCGGCGTGCTCAACGTCGAGGGGTTGTGGACCCGCTACGAGAACCCGACCAAGGTGCTCGAGGAGCTGGCCGGGCTGGACGAGGAGGCCCGCGCCACCAAGCGACTCCAGGAGGTGTACGCCGAGCCGATCCGGCCGGACCTGATCACCGAGCGGGTACGTGAGCTGCGCGAGGGCGGCGGCACGGTGGCCGTGCGGGTCTCCCCGCAGCACACCTTGGCGTTGGCCCCGGTCATCCTCGACGCGGGCGTGGACATCCTGGTCATCCAGGGCACCATCGTCTCGGCCGAGCACGTCTCGACCACCGACGAGCCGCTCAACCTCAAGGAGTTCATCGCCGACCTGGACCTGCCGGTCATCGTCGGCGGTTGCACCGACTACAAGACCGCGTTGCACCTGATGCGTACCGGCGCGGCCGGCGTGATCATCGGCATCGGCGGCGACGAGTGGTCCACCACCGAGTCGGTACTCGGCATCCGGGTGCCGATGGCCACCGCGATCGCCGACGCCGCCGCGGCCCGCCGGGACTACCTGGACGAGACCGGCGGCCGGTATGTGCACCTGATCGCCGACGGTGACATCCGTACCTCCGGTGACATCGCCAAGGCCCTCGGCTGCGGCGCGGACGCGGTGATGCTCGGCGAGCCGCTGTCGCTCTGTGACGAGGCTCCGGCCGGCGGCACCTGGTGGCACTCCGCGGCCAGCCACCCCTCGCTGCCCCGGGGTGCCTTCGAGACCGCCGACGCCCCCCTCGGCTCCATGGAGCGTCTCCTCTTCGGCCCGGCCGACGAGCCCGACGGCCAGCTCAACCTCTTCGGCGGCCTGCGCCGGGCCATGGCCAAGTGCGGCTACCGCGACCTCAAGGAATTCCAGAAGGTAGGCCTGGTCCTGGACCGCTGACCCGCACCTCCCTCGCCGCGCCCGCACCTCCCTCGCCGCGTCGATCATGGAACTCACGGTCCCGACGGATCGCCCGAAACCGGCACGTATCGGCGAACCCAAGTCCATGATCGACGCGGCTGGCGGCGGTAGGCTCGGCGGGTGAACAGGGTGGTGGGGCGGCACGTGCGCGGGCTGGCGGTCGCGGTGGTGGCCGCGGTCGCGCTGGTCAGCTGCACCGGCGGCGAGGATCGGGACGGGTTCCGACCGGGCAGTGTGGACCTCGCCGACCCGTACGTGCCGGGCAGCGGCAACGGTGGCTACGACGTCGACCACTACCGACTCGCGGTGCGGTACGACCCGGCCGACGACCGGCTCACCGGTCGGGCCGAGGTCACCGCCACGGCCACCCAGCCGCTGAGCCGGTTCAACCTCGACCTGGTCGGCCTGCGGGTCGGCACGGTCACCGTGGACGGTGCTCCGGCCGAGCACCGGCACGCCGACGGCGAACTGACCGTGACCCCGCGTCAGGGGCTCGGCAAGGGCAGCCGGTTCACCGTCGAGGTGGCGTACGCCGGTGTGCCGGAACCGGTCACCGACGGTGTGCTGGGCGGCGGCGGCTTCCAGCACACCGACGACGGGGCCATCGCCCTCGGCCAACCACACTCGGCGGCGACCTGGTTCCCGGTCAACGACCACCCCTCGGACAAGGCCACCTACGACATCGAGGTGACCGTCCCGGCGGGGCTCGCGGCGCTGAGCAACGGGGTGCCGGGGGAGCGGACCACGGACGACGGCTGGACGACCTGGCGGTGGGCCGAGCGCTCGCCGATGGCGAGTTACCTGACCACACTGGTGATCGGCGACTATCGGGTGGAGGACGGCAGTCACGACGGCAAGCCGTTGGTCACCGCCGTACCGACCGAGTTGCCGGCGACCGGGCCCGAGGCCAGGTCGCTGGCCCGGACCGGGGAGATCGCGGACTACCTGGCCGGTCTCTTCGGGCCGTACCCGTTCGAGGCGTACGGCGGGGTGGTGGTGGCCGACGAGCGGATCGGGTACGCGCTGGAGACGCAGTCGAGGCCGGTCTACGGGCCGGGATTCTTCCGTTCCGGCGAACCGAACTACGGGGTGGTCGTCCACGAGTTGGCCCATCAGTGGTTCGGCAACAGCGTGGCCCTGGCCCGGTGGAGCGACATCTGGCTCAACGAGGGCTTCGCCAGTTACGCCGAGTGGCTGTGGGAGGAGCACGACGGCGGGCGCACCGCCCAACGCAACTTCGAGCAGCAGTACGCCGTCACGGACTGGTCCCGGCGCACCCTGGACCCCGGTCCCGGGCAGCTGTTCAGCACCGCCGTCTACAAGCGCGGGGCGCTGGCCGTGCACGCCCTGCGGCGGACGGTCGGCGACGACGTCTTCTTCCAGATCCTGCGCACCTGGGTCACCGAGCGGCGGGACGGCACCGCGACCACGGACGACTTCGTCGCCCTGGCCGAGCGGGTCGCCGGTCGCCCGCTGGGCCCGTTCTTCGACGCCTGGTTGACCGGCGCCACCCCGCCCGACCTGCCCTGACCCTCGGCTAGCGGGGCACCTTGAGTTTCGGGTTGTCGGCGAGGAACTCGTCGACCCGACCGGCCCGCAGTTCGGTGAGGAAGCGGCGGCCGACCTGGGTCAGTTCCTCGCCCCGGTAGGCGTTGCCCCGGCCGACCGCCAACCCGGGCAGGCCGACCAGCGTGATCGCCTCCGGCGACAACCCGCCGAGGGCGTACGCGAACTCCACGATCCGGCGTCCGCCGACGTAGAGGAGCATGTCGTCGAGCGCCGCGACCACCTGCTCGATCCGCTCCGGCTGGCGGGCCAGGTCCGTGTCGAGGATCTTGCCGACCATCGACCGGATCAGCTGCTGCTGGTGGCGTTGCCGGGTGTAGTCGCCGCCGGGCAGGTAACGCTGCCGGGCGTAGTCCAGCGCCTGCCAGCCGTTGAGGTGGGCCTCGCCGGGCTCGTACACCATCTGCGGCCCGACGTAGCCGCCGACACCGGGGCCGGGCGAGCGGTGCTTGCCGTCCGGCTGGCGGTGCCGCGAGACGACCCGCTGGTCGATCTCGATGTCCACACCGCCGAGGCTGTCCACCAGCCGGTCGAACCCGCCGAAGGTGAGCACCGCACCGGCGTCGAACCGCAGGCCGGTGTAGTCGCTGACCACCTTGCTCAGCAACTCGTAGCCCTGGGCCGGATCCGGCTTCTTCGGCTCGTCCGGTACCCGGCTGCCGTAGCTCATCGCGTTGGTGAGCTTGGTCCGCCCACCCCGGTAGCCGGCGGCCTCGAACGCCGGCACGTCCACCACCAGGTCGCGGGGGAGCGAGAAGAGGTACGCCCGGGACAACCCGGCCGGTACGTGCAGGATGAGCACGGCGTCGGCGTGCGGCTCCCAACCCGGCACGCTGACCCGGGTGTCCACCCCCACCAGCAGCAGGTTCAGCGGGCCGGTGATGTCCGCCCCCGGCGGCGGGCTCGGGCTGGGGCTGACGCTGGGTGACGGGCTCGGGCTGCCGGTGGTGGCGACCGGTGTGGTGTGCTCGTCGTCGGGGCCCCGCGTCGCCACCACCGCGATCACCGTGAGTACCGCGATGGTCGCCAGACCGGCCAGCGCCAGCGTCAACCGCCTCCGGTTCCCTCCCCGCGACGTCCACGAGGATGTCGACCCGCCGAACGGTCCACTGCGCTGATCCACGGTCGTGAACCTTTCGTCATGGGTTGAGCAGATCGTGGTGGTCGGGAGAAGGTGGGCCCCCGGTCATCCCGGGGACCCCGACGGTCACTGCACGAAGATCTTCTTACTGGTCGCGGCCTGGAAGTTGGCCGGGTCACCCGGGTACCGCGCTCGCCACCAGCCGGAACGGTTCTCGGTCAGCCGGCCCTCGAACTCGTAGCCCGTGCCGTCCCAGTACGACTGGTCGTCGTCGCCAACGGTGACCCAGTCACCGGTGCCGGTCTCGGAGAACTGGAACTCGACCGGAATGGTCCCCGGCGTCATGCTCCCCGGGAACTGGACGTGCCCGTGCAGGTGCACCCTACCGTCCGCCGCTCGTGAGGCGGTGAAGTCCGAGATCGACGACGGCTGGAGCACGGCGATCGCCACGTCCCGCTGGCTGTGCGCCACGTACGGGTCCGAGTGACCGTCCGGCCGGTTCGGCGCGGAGTAGGCGGCGCGGAGCGTGGTGCTCGCGTACGGCGTCACGGTCAGCGTGTAGCTGCCGTCGGCGGTGACCGGCACGCCGTCGAGGTAGGTGCAGTAGTCCTGATCGTTGCAGGAGAGCAGGTTGACCTGACCGGCGGAGACCGGCGTCCAGCCGTCCGAGGTACTCCACGTGGCCGTCCCGGAGACGGTGACCGACTCGCCGGCCTTCACCTTCTTGGCCGAGACCGTCGCGGTCACCCTGGTCGCGCGCGGCTTGATCGCGATGACCGGCGTGTCGTGGGACGACGACAGGTGGTAGGGCCGGGCCGGGTCGTGCCCGTAGTTGATGAAGATCCTGCGGTTGCCGTCGACGATCGGCACCGCGGCAGTGAACTTGCCGTCCGCGCCGGTGGTCGTCTCGTACCAGTCGTTGTTCAGCAGGGAGATGGGGGCGCCGGCCACCCGCCGGATCTCCATCGAACCGGGCTGGCGGCTCTTGAGTACGCCGGTCACGGTGACCGACCGCCTGTCGTAGGTCGCCGTGGCCGGCTTGACCGTGACCGAGTCGAGGTACGTCACGACGACGTAGGCCAAGCTCCCGGCGTTCGTCACGCGGGTGGTGACGCCGTTGGTGTCGGTCACCTCGACGTCGACCGGGTAGTAGCCCAGCTGGGGCAGTATGAACGGCTCCTGCGTGGCCCACACCTGGTTCTCGTCCTCGGGCTCGCCGCGGTAGCGCCAGAACGAGGCGGTGGAGGCGATGACCTCGCCGGTGTTGTTCTTGACGTCGGCGTGCACCTTGGACACTCCGGCGGCTGACCGGATGCCGACGAGCAGGACGCCGGTGTTTCCCTCGAATTCGCTGGTCGCGTACTGAATCTGCGGGCCGGCGGCGGCCTGGGCCGCCGCCGGGACCGCGAAGACGGTAAGCGCCACCAGCGCGGCCATGACGAGCCGAGCTGTTCTCATGTCGAGCCTCCCCGTTCGAATGTCGCTCACATCGAGCGGTCGCATTGTATGGGTCGGCTCCGACGGCCGGTGCGACGTCGTGGTGCGGCTGCGGGATGTCCCCCGGTCCGGCGAAGTCGACGCGTTCGCGCTGCGAGATCGTCGGGATCCGTCCTGGCGCGAGAGCTACTCGCGGGTAATGATGCCTGCATGCGGTACGACGTGGTCGTCATCGGGTCGGGCTTCGGCGGCAGCGTCGCCGCCCTGCGGCTGGCCGAGAAGGGCTACTCGGTCGGCGTCCTGGAAGCCGGCCGGCGGTTCGCCGACCACGAGTTCCCACGGACCTCGTGGCGGCTGCGCCGGTTCCTCTGGGCACCCCGACTGGGCTGCTTCGGCCTGCAACGGATCACCCTGCTGCGCTCCGCCGACCGGCGGTCCGCCGGTGGGGTGCTGGTGCTCTCCGGTGCCGGGGTCGGTGGCGGTTCGCTGGTCTACGCCAACACGCTGTACGAGCCGCTGGAGGGCTTCTACGCCGACCCGCAGTGGCGCGACATCACCGACTGGCGGGCCGAACTCGCCCCGCACTTCGCCGAGGCGAAGCGGATGCTCGGGGTGACCACGTACCCGGTCGTCACCGGCGCGGACCGGGCGATGCGGCGGGTGGCCGAGCGGATGGGGGTGGCGGACACCTTCCACGCCACGCCGGTCGGGGTGTACATCGGGCGGCCGGGCGAGCGGGTGGCCGACCCGTACTTCGGCGGGGCCGGGCCGGCGCGTACCGGCTGCACCCACTGCGGCGCCTGCCTGACCGGATGCCGGGTCGGGGCGAAGAACACCCTGGTCAAGAACTATCTCTGGCTGGCCGAGCGGCTCGGTGCACAGGTGCACCCGCTGACCACCGTGACCGCGGTACGACCCGACGGCGACGGGTACGCGGTGCACACCGAGCGCACCGGCGCCTGGGCCCGTCGGCGGCGGCAGGTGATCCACGCCGACCAGGTGATCTTCGCGGCCGGGGCGCTGGGCACCCAGCGGCTGCTGCACGAGATGCGGGAGCGGGGCGCGCTGCCGGCGCTCTCGCCCCGGCTCGGCGAACTGACCCGGACCAACTCCGAGGCGATCCTCGGCGCGTCCGTCCCCCGCCGGGCGGCTCGGGCCAGGGGAGTGGACTTCACCGAGGGGGTGGCGATCACCAGTTCGTTCCACCCCGACCCGCAGACCCACATCGAGCCGGTCCGCTACGGGCGCGGCTCGAACGCGATGGGGCTGCTCCAGTCGCTGCTGGTCGACGGCGGGCCGCACCGGGTGCGCCGCTGGCTCGGCCAACTCGTCCGGCAGCCCCGGCGGGCCGCCGCGATGCTCTCGGTACGCGGCTGGTCGGAGCGTACGGTGATCGCCCTGGTGATGCAGTCGGCGGACAACTCGCTGACCACCCGGCTGCGGCGCGGGCCGCTCGGCCGCCGGCTGGTCGCCGGCCCGGGGCACGGCACCCCCAGCCCGACCTGGATCCCGGCCGGCAACCGGGCGGCACGGCTGCTCGCCGAGGAGATCGACGGTACGCCGGGCGGGGCAATGACCGAGCCGTTCGACATCCCGATGACGGCGCACATCCTCGGCGGCGCGGTGATCGGCACGTCCCCGGCCGACGGGGTGATCGACCCGTACCACCGGGTCTTCGGCCATCCTGGCCTGCACGTGGTGGACGGCGCCGCGATCTCGGCCAACCTTGGCGTCAACCCCTCGCTGACCATCACCGCACAGGCCGAACGCGCCATGTCCCGCTGGCCCGACAAGGGCGACCCCGATCCCCGCCCACCCCTCGGCTCCCCCTACCACCCCCTCCCCACCACCCCCTGACGTACGTGATCTTGCACTTCGCGTCGCCGTATAGCGCCATATAAGGGGCATAACGGGGCGGAAAGTGCAAGATCGACGAGGATGGGGTGGTGAGGGCGGGCGGCGGGGGAGGCGCCGTCACGCTCGGTAGGATTGCCGGCTATGAGCCTGCCGCGCCCTGTCCTCGTGGTCGACTTCGGTGCCCAGTACGCCCAGCTGATCGCCCGCCGGGTGCGTGAGGCGAGGGTCTACTCCGAGATCGTCCCGCACTCCATGCCCGTGGCCGAGATGCTGGCCAAGAACCCCGCCGCGATCATCCTGTCCGGCGGCCCGGCCAGCGTCTACGAACCGGGCGCCCCGCAGGTCGACGACGGGCTGTTCAAGACCGGTGTGCCGGTCTTCGGCATCTGCTACGGCTTCCAGGCGATGGCCCGGGCGCTCGGCGGCACGGTGGCCCGCACCGGCAGCCGCGAGTACGGCGGCACCCCGCTGCGCCCGCGCCTGCTCGAACCCGGTGTCCTGCTCCGGGACCTACCGGCCGACCTGCCGGTCTGGATGAGCCACGGCGACTGCGTGACCGAGGCGCCCGAGGGCTTCGCGGTGACCGCCGAGTCGGCGGGCGCGCCGGTGGCCGCCTTCGAGGACCTGGCGGGGCGGCGGGCCGGTGTGCAGTTCCACCCCGAGGTGGGGCACACCGCGCACGGGCAGGAGATGTTGACCCGCTTCCTGTACGAGATCGCCGAGATCGAACCGACCTGGACGCCTGAGAACATCATCGACGAGCAGGTGGCCCGGATCCGCGAACAGGTCGGCGACAAGGAGGTCATCTGCGGCCTCAGCGGCGGGGTGGACTCCGCGGTCGCCGCCGCGCTGGTGCACCGCGCCGTCGGCGACCAGTTGACCTGTGTCTTCGTCGACCACGGCCTGCTGCGTGCCGGCGAGGCCGAGCAGGTGGAGAAGGACTACGTAGCCGCCACCGGCATCAAGCTCAAGGTGGTCGACGCGGCCGACCGGTTCCTCGGCGCACTGGCCGGGGTGACCGACCCGGAGCAGAAGCGCAAGATCATCGGCCGGGAGTTCATCCGGGTCTTCGAGGCCGCCGCCCGGGAGATCGCCTCGCACGGCGACGTCGAGTTCCTGGTCCAGGGCACTCTCTACCCGGACGTGGTCGAGTCCGGTGGCGGCACCGGCACCGCCAACATCAAGAGTCACCACAACGTCGGCGGACTACCCGAGGATCTGAAGTTCGCCCTGGTGGAGCCGCTGCGTACGCTGTTCAAGGACGAGGTCCGTACGCTCGGCCTCCAGCTCGGCCTGCCCGAGGCGATGGTCTGGCGGCACCCGTTCCCCGGCCCCGGCCTGGCCATCCGGATCATCGGCGCGGTCGACCGGGAACGGCTCGACATGCTGCGCCGGGCCGACTTCATCGCCCGCCAGGAACTCACCGCCGCCGGGCTGGACCGGGACGTCTGGCAGTTCCCGGTGGTGCTGCTGGCCGACGTGCGCAGCGTCGGCGTGCAGGGTGACGGGCGCAGCTACGGTCACCCCGTGGTGCTGCGCCCGGTCTCCAGCGAGGATGCGATGACGGCCGACTGGTCCCGGCTGCCCTACGACGTGATCGCCCGGATCTCCACCCGGATCACCAACGAGGTCGCCGAGGTGAACCGGGTGGTCCTGGATGTCACCAGCAAGCCGCCGGGCACCATCGAGTGGGAGTGACGCCGGCTCAGGCCGGCGGCTGAGGCGTCCGGGCCGTCTCGTCGGACTGCGGCCCGGTCACCGCCGGGCCCGGTTCGGTCCCCGCCGCCGATCGCGGCGCCGGTCCGGTCGCCGCCTGCTGCGGTGCGGGCGCCTGCTGCGGTGCGGGTGCTGCCGGGCCGGGTGCTGCCGGGCCTGCCTGCGGAACCGGCGCGGTCGGCGCCGCTCCGGCCGGTGGGGTCGGTCCGTACTGCGGCGCGGGCTGGGGTGTCGGTCCGTACTGTGGCGCGGGTGCGGGCTGGGGCGCCGGGAAGGGCCAGGCCGGGTGCGGCGTGGCGGCCGTCGGGCCGGGAGGGTACGGCGGGCCGCCGGTCGGCCCGTGTGACGCGGCGCCCGCCGGGTGCGGCCAGGCGGGAGCGTCGGTCGGCTCCTGGGGCATCAGGAACCACATGATCGGGTACGCCAGCGCGGCGATCCCGCCGGTGATCAGCGTGGCGACCGCGAACGCGACGCGGACCAGGGTGGGGTCGACGCCGAAGTAGCGGCCCAGGCCGCTGGCCACCCCGGCGACCATCCGGTCGGTGGTCGGGCGGCGCAGTTGCTTGTACGGGGCGTGAGGTGTGGAAGTCATGCCTCCACGCTCCTCGCCGGGGCCGCCATCGACCTCGGTGACCGCCCGGATCAATACCCTGACTTGTGCCTCAGGGGGGAGCGATCAGTCAGGAATCCGACTCTTTTCCGCGCCGGTAACCGGTCACGGGGAGAATTTGGCTCCGTGACCACCATGCTGGAGCCGCTCCGCAGGATCGCGGCATACGCAGTCTGTACTGATTCGGTAGACCGAGTGTTGCTGGTTCGCGCATCGGAGCGCTCCGGCACCCCCGGTACGTGGTCCCTGCCCGGTGGGGCGGTCGACCACGGCGAGGATCCCCAGCACACCGTCGTCCGTGAGACCGCCACCGAGACCGGTCTGTCGGTGGCCGTCGCCAGCCTGCACGATGTGCTGGCCGACATGCGGGCACTGCCCGAGCGTGGCATCACCATCCATACCGACCGACTGGTCTACCGGGTCTCGGTCCGGGGCGGTTCGTTGACCGACCGGGTCGACCGGCCCACCGATCTGGCCCGCTGGTTCACCGTCGACGAGGCCCGGCAACTGCCGCTTCGTTCGTTCACCGCCCGCGCCCTCGGGCTGCCCGCCTCCTCGGCGGACATCGTGCCGGACGAGCCGCCGGAGTTCCCCTCCTTCTACGCCGTACCCGGCCCCGACGGGCTGCACCGGGCGCAGCGCTTCGCCGCGTACGCGGTCGTCACCGATCCCGCCGGGCGGGTACTGCTGACCCGGGTCTCCGACGGCTACCCGGGTGCCGGGTGTTGGCACCTGCCGGGCGGCGGCACCGACTACGGCGAGCAGCCGGGCGCGGCGCTGATCCGGGAACTGGTGGAGGAGACCGGCCAGACCGGGCGGCTGATCGGCCTGCTCGGCGTCGCCAGCCACCGGGACGCGGCGTCGCTCGGCCCCGAGGGCTACCCGATCGACTGGCACGGCGTACGCGCCTTCTATCGGGTGGTGGTGGACCAGCCGGCTCCGCCCACCGTCGGTGATGTCGGTGGCTCCACCTGTGAGGCCCGCTGGTTCGCCCAGGAGGAACTCGGTGCCCTACCCACCGACCGCCTCACCGAAGTGACCGCCGAAGCCGTCCAAGCCGCCCGCCTAACCTGACCCCCACCCCACCCCCCCACTCCGCCGCCCCGCACTCCGCGCGTTGATCATGAAGTTACTGTCGGGACACGCCGGCATGGCTGGCGATAACTTCATGATCGACGGGGTCTAGGCCGGGGGGATGGGTGTGCGGCAGGTGCGGCGGGTGGGGGCGTACGGGGTGCTGCGGGACGACGGCGGGCGGGTTCTGCTCGTGCGGGGTTCCGCGCACGCCGACTTCCCGGGTGTGTGGTCGTTGCCCGGCGGCGACCTTGATCATGCCGAGCATCCGGCGTCCGCGGTGATCCGCGCGGTTGCCGAGCAGACGGGTCTGGTCGTCGAGGTGACCGGGCTGCGGGCGGTGGTCGCGGACGTGGTGCCGTACCCCGACCTGGGGGTGGCTCTGCACACCGACCGGATGCTGTTCGACGTGACTCCGGTGGTCGAGGCGCCGCGCTCGGGACGTCGTCGGCCGCACGAGCCCGTGGCGCACAGCACCGAGCCCGAGCTCGAGTGCGGCGCCGAGCCCGAGTGCGGCGCTGACTCCGTGGCGCGCGGCGCCGAGCCCGAGCGCGGCGCCGAGGCCGAGTACGGTGCCGACTCCGTGGCGCGCGGCGCCGACGCTGCCGAGCGCGGCGGCGAGCCGGCCGGTTTTCTTGCGCCGGACGAGGCGGCCGGGGTGCCGCTGCTGCCGTTCACCGCGGAGGCCCTCGACCTGCCGGTCGTACCGCTGCCGCCGGAGGCGCTGCGGCGCCGGGAACCGTTCGGCGCGCCGGAGCCTGGCCGGCGGCAGCGTTTCGGGGCGTACGGGTTGGTCACCGACCCCGCTGGCCGGGTACTGCTGGCGATGATCGCGGACGGCTATCCGGGCGCCGGCCAGTGGCACCTGCCGGGCGGCGGCACGGATCATGGTGAGCAGCCTGTCACCGCGCTACTACGGGAACTGGTCGAAGAGTCCGGTCAGCTGGGTCGGGTGACCCAGCTCATCGGGGTGGACAATCTGCACACTCCGGCCGCGCTCGGGCCGGAGGGGTACCCGATCGACTGGCACGGCATCCGGGTGGTCTACCGGGTGGTGGTGGACGTGCCGACCGAGCCGGCGGTGACCGAACTGGCCGGTGGCTCCACCGCCCGCGCCGCCTGGTTCACCTCTGCCGAAGTGCGGGAACTTCAGTTGACGGAGATTGCCGCCGATGCCCTGGCGGCTGTCGCATAGCGGGCTGTCGCGGCCGGGCGGAACTTCGCTGATCAGCCCCGAGTGCCTGGCTCCGGTACAGTCGGAGGTAGGGCTGACGGAGGAAAACGGGCGATCATGCCCAGATGGGAATAAAGGCCCGCTTCGCGCGGTTACGGGAGATATAAGTACCGCCGGCAGCTATCGCCAATCCCTACCCCCTTGTGCGATGGTGTACTCCGCAAAATGGCTGCCGGGCCAGAACGGTCCGGCACGAGGCAGCCGGACACCCGCCCGCACGGCGGTCAGCTGATCCGGTGATGGAGGAAACGTGCCGAGAGCCCCATGGCGCCGGCGTCGTACGACTGACAGCCCGCGTCCCGCAGGGCGAAGCTGGACGGGCCCGCTGCGCCGCAGCGGCACCCTGGCCCGTCAGGTCCTGCTGGTCCGCGTCGGCCGCCGAGATGCGGAACTGCACGGCGGAACCGACGCGCTGCCCGAGCCCCGGTATTCGGACCGCCCCCGCCGCCGCTACGGCCTGCAGCGGTTCCACCGGACCCGGATCGAGACGATCGCCCCGGTCAGCCCCGCCGTCACACCGACACCGATGGTCGAATCCCCGGCCGCGGACGAGTCGACGGCCACCGCCGTACCGCTGCTGCCCGGCGAGCCCACAATGGCCCGGCGGGCCAAGTTCGCGCTGGTCAACGCCTGCACCCTGGCCAGTCTGCTGCTCGGCATCAACGCGATCTTCGTCGCCATGCGGGGCGACGTACGCCTCGCCGCCCTGCTGCTCATCGCCTGCGTCGCCTTCGACGGCCTGGACGGCGCGCTGGCCCGCCGGCTCGGCGTGTCCAGCCCGTTCGGCGCCCAGATGGACTCGCTGGCCGACATGTGCTCCTTCGGCCTCGCCGCGCCCGTGGTGGTCTACGCCTCGCTCGCCGGTGAGGTGCCGACGGCCGCCGCCGGGGTGGCCGCCGCGCTCGTCGCGGCGTGCGCGGCGATCCGGCTCGCCCGGTTCAACGTCTCGCCCAAGGACGGCCGGTTCTTCTGTGGCGTACCCACCACGATGGCGGCGGCGGTACTCGCCCTGATGGTGGTGATCGGCCTGCCCGTGCCCGGCGCGGTGCAGATCGCCGGGGTGGCGCTGCTCGCCTTCACCATGGTCAGCAGCTTCCCGTACGCCAAGCTCGCCCGGCTGGTCAAGCTGCCGCCGTGGGTATGGCTCGCGCCGGTGGTCGGCGCGCTGATCGACATCCGGCTCACCTTCGGCCTGATCGTGGTGGGTTACCTGATCAGTGGCCCGGTGCTCTGGCTGCGGCAGCGTCGCACCATCTGATCCTCGTACGTGAGAAGGGGCGCCGCGGTCGACCGCAGCGCCCCTTCTCACGTACGGCTCGGTCAGCGCCAGCGGGCGATGACGGTGGCGCCGCCGACCACCTTGTCGCCGGGCCCGACCAGCGGGTCGGCGGCCTCCGCCGGCAGGTAGACGTCGGTCCGCGAGCCGAACCGGATCAGCCCGAACCGTTCGCCGCGCGCCAGCAGCGTGCCGATCGGCGCGCGCTGCACGATCCGGCGCGCGATCAGGCCGGTCCGCTGCGCCACCACCACCGTCCCGTGAGTGGTGTCCAGCACCGTGTACGCGGCCACGTTGTGCTCCGCGTCCGGCTTCATCGCGTTGACGAACCCGCCGTCGGCGACGAAGTAGTCCACCACCTTGCCGGCCACCGGTGCGCGGTTGACGTGCACGTCGAGCACCGACAGGAAGACCGCGATCCGCAGGAACTCGCCGTCGCCGAACCGTTCGTCGTGCAGCCGCTGCACGGACAGCACCTGGCCGTCGGCGGCGGCCACCACGGCCGACGGATCCTCCGGCACGTCCCGCTCCGGGTCACGGAAGAAGGCGGCGACCGGCGCGGCGGCCAGCGCGGGCAGCAGCCACAGCTTCGACTTCGGCCGGGCCAGCCGGGTCAGCGCGGCAAGCCCGAGGGCGATCCCGGCGGCGGCCACTCCGTTGGAGTCGATGTGCATGTCCCGGGTGAGCGGCACGCTCGACGGGCGGTAGGCCGGGGCCAGGCGCTCGGCCGCTGCCGCGTCGGCCGGGGTGAAGCGGAGCCGGTGGATCCGTACCGGCATCTGGTTGCGCAGCACCAGGTCGCTGCCGACGCCGTGCAGCGCGGCCTGCCGGTCCAGTTCGGCGGCGGCGCCGGCGGTCCGGCCGACCCCGGCGGCCACGCTGAGCACCGCCCCGTCGGTGAGGTACTTGCTCAGCGTCTCGACGACACCACGGGCCTCCTCGGCGGTGCCGACGAGCGCTTCACCGGCGACGACCACCGCGGCCGGCTCGGCCTCGGCGAGGCTGTCCACGACGCGGACCCGGTCGGCCACCCAGCGACCCTGGGCGGTGACGTGTTCCCGCAGCGCGGCGGCGTCGACCGAGTCGCCCGGCACCACGGTGAGAGTGTCACCGGGCAGCAGTGCCTCGATCGCGGCGGCCAGCACCGCGGACTCCGGGGCCGCGCCGACCAGCAGGGCGGCCTTCGGGTCGTTGATCCGGGCGAGCTCGGAGACGAGTGTGCGGGCGGCACGCTCGCCGAGGCGGACCGGTCCGGTCCGGCCGGGGGCGGGCACACCGGGGAACTGGGTCATGTCGAACGGGCTCCTGACGAGTTGATGGCGGCGGACGCGAGATCACCGGCCGGCGGCGGGGTCGGCCCCTCCGCGAGCGGCCCTTCCGCGAGCGGCCCGCGCGAGCCGATGGCCCGCGAAGGACGCCCGCGACGGGCTGGCCGACGCAGGCGGGAGCACACCGGCCAGCATAGGCGGCGGGTACGCGGTGCCGCATGGTCAGGCAGCGGGACCGCGCGGCTGCGGTGGTGCGGCCCCGTCGTCGACCGGCAGGTCGAGCGTACGGTCCGCGCTGGTCTCCGCCCACGGCCGCGCGGGCTCGCCGTCGGTGTCCAGCCAGGACACGCCCGGTTCGGTGGGCTCGGCGCTGGCCGGGTCGGCGCTGCCCGCCTCGCCCGGGTCGGCACTGCCCGCTGTGGCACTGCCCGTCGCGGTACTGCCCGGCCCGGCCGGTTCGGGGCTGCTCGGCCCGGTCGGCGCGGCGGTGTTGCCGTGCCGGCTCGAACGTAGCGCGCCGATCAGGCCGAGCGCGCCGACCAGGATCAGCCCGCCGGCCAGGAACCAGCCGACCGGCGGCAGGACGAGACCGAGCACCTGGGCCAGCAGCCACCAGGCGCTGAGCGCGAGGAAGAGCAGCCCGAAGGCGAACGACACCAGGTCGGTACGGTGGGCCTTCATCGGGTCACCTCCATGTGTCCGGCGTTGACCTGCAGGTTCAGGCGCAGCTTTCCGCCGCCGGCGCCGTCCGCGCCGAGGTCGACGGTCTCCCGGCGTTGGTTGTCCATGCCCCAGGAACGCCGCTCACCGAAGACGTTCGCATCACCGGCGGTCACCTGGGTCGCCACGGTCACGTCCACGTTCGGCGGCACCACAACGGTGGCCTCACCGAAGTTGATCACCACGGTGATCTCGGTGTCCTGCTGGTCGAAGTCGATCGCCCGCAGGTCGAGCAGCGCGTCGGCGAAACTCTGTTCGTACCGGACGGCGAGGTCGCGGTGGTCGGTCGGCGCCCAGGTGACCGTGCCACCGACGCCGCGTACCCGGTCGTACGAGTCGGCGACGGTGGCCACGCCCAGCGCGACGGCGGTCACCAGGCCGAGGGCGATCAGCCACCGGGCCCGACCGAACCAGGTACCCACGAGCAGGCCGAGACCGATCACCGCGAGGGCCGCCGCGAAGTAGGCGGAGGCGCCGATTCCGAAGATGCCGAGCAGGTCGAGGATGACCACCAGCCCCAGCGCTACGAAGATCAGCGAGAAGGTCACCGCGCCGAGCGCGGATCGCTCCCGGGGCTTCTTCGGTGCCTTGGGCTTGGCCGGTGACGGTGACGGTGACGGTGGGGGCGGGGGCGGTGGTCCCGCGTACGGGCCGTGTGGGGCGAACGGGGGACGGTAGGTCGGTGGTGCCGCCGGGGTACCGACGGTCGGCCAGGTCGGCGGCGACAGCGGCCGGGTCGGCTCGTCCGGCTGCCCGGGCGAGGGTGTGCCGGGTGCGGTGGTGGTGCCGGACATCGGCGCGTACGGCGCGAAGGCGGGCGTGGTCGGGGTACGGCCGGAGCCGGGCGGCGGCGGGTACGCCATGGGTGCGGGGTAGCTGACCGGTGGTACCGGAGCGGTCGGTGGCGTCGGTGGCGCGGGCGGTGGCGCCCCGGCGGTGGACGTCTCCCGCTGTTGCCGGTTGAGCAGCAGCGCTCCGCCGACCAGGATTGCCGCGCCGAGCAGCACCGCGCGGAACGCGTCGGTGACGATGAAGCCGAAGCCCACCGCGACCAGGACGCTGAGCACGATCACGGTGACCGGCGACATGCTCGACCGACCGCGACCCAGCATCGACTCGACCGGCGAGGCACTGTCGCCCTCACCGGGGATGATCAGCCAGGCGGCCACGTAGACCAGGACGCCGACGCCGCCGAAGAAGCCGAGCACCGCCAACAGCACCCGCCAGAGCACCGGGTCGGTGTTGGTGGCCCGGCCGACGGCGGCACACACCCCGGCCAGGTATCGGCCGTCGCGGGGGCGGACCAGCCCGTACCGCGAGGTGAAGCCGGCACCGCCGAAGGCGGCGCCCGCCGGGCCTCCACCGGGCGGCGGCGCTCCGGCCGGGCCTCCACCGGGCGGCGGTGCTCCGGCCGGGCCTCCACCGGGCGGCGGTCGTGGGATGTCGGCCGGGGCGCCGGGTCGGGCGGCGTCGGGACCAGGCGGGGCGGTGTCGGGCGTGGGCGCGGCGGCACCCGGGTCGTACTCCGGTTCGGTCGGTCGCTGCGCTCCGGCGGGCGATGGCGTCGCGACCGGCGGCGGGGTGTGGTCCCAGGCGGCCTCGGGTTCCGTCGGCTCCGGCCGGGGTGGCTGGGCAGCGTCGTCGGTCATGCCTCGATCCTGCTGTGCGCGCCGCCCGAGCGGCCTCCGGAAACGACCCTGACCCCACCCTGAGATACGACGCCCCCGGATGTCGGGGGCGTCCCCGTGGTCGAGTGACCGCGCTACGTGTGACGATCGGGTCGGTGCCGGAACGAGACCACCGCCGGCCCCGTCCCGTCCTGACCAGGGAGCCTGTGATCAGCACCGTGAGCCAGCCACCCCGCCTCTACCGCGCCCCGGAACACCGGATGGCCGCGGGGGTGGCCGCCGGCATCGCCGAGCACCTCGGCGTCCCGGTACTGCGGGTTCGGGTCGCCTTCATGGTGCTGCTCGGGCTGAGCGGTCTCGGCCTGCTGCTGTACGCGGCCTTCTGGGCCGTCGTACCGCTGCGTCCCGGTGACACCGCCGTGCCGCCCCGCCGGGACGTCGCGCAGCTGCTGCCGTTCGTGGCGATCGGGCTCGGCGTACTGCTGATCCAGGTGCTGGTCTTCGACTCGGTGGGCGCGACCGGCACGGCCGGTTGGCTGGTCGCGATCATCGCGGTCGGTGCCGGGGTGATCTGGCACCAGTCCGGCCCGGAGCGGCGGCGCCAGTGGGGCGACTCGCTGCCGGTGCCGTGGCTCACCGCCGTGGTGGAGGAGAGCGACCGTCGCGCCTTCGTGCTCCGTTTCGTCGGTGGCGGGGTGCTGGTCGCGGTCGGCATCATCGGGGTCGCCGCGGTGTACTCACCGGCCCAGAACCTGGACGCCGTGATCAACGGAGTGATCTTCGCTCTGGTCGGGCTGGCCGGGGTGGGGGTGGTGGCCGCGCCGGTGCTCTGGCGGACCTGGAACCAGCTCCGCTCCGAACGCGAGGGGCGCATCCGTGAGCAGGAGCGCGCCGAACTGGCCGCCATGGTGCACGACCAGGTGCTGCACACCCTCGCGTTGATCCAGCGCAACGCCAGCGACGTCAAGACGGTGCAGCGACTCGCCCGTGGGCAGGAGCGCTCGTTGCGCAACTGGCTCTACAAGCCCACCGCCTCACCGACGGAACGCTTCGCGGCCGCGTTGGAACAGGCGGCGGCCGAGGTCGAGGATACCTTCGCGATCACGGTCGAGACCGTGGTGGTCGGCGACCGGGAGACCGACGAGCGGGTCAGCGCGCTGGTCGCCGCGGCCCGCGAGGCGCTGGTGAACGCCGCCCGGCACGCCGGGGTGCAGACCGTCTCGCTCTACGCCGAGGTGGAGCCCGAACAGGTCAGTGCGTTCGTACGGGACCGGGGGGCGGGCTTCGACCCGGATACCGTGGAGGATCACCGGCACGGCGTCCGGGGCTCGATCATCGGGCGGATGAAGCGGCACGGCGGTCGGGCGGAGATCCGCTCCCGGCCGGGTGAGGGGACCGAGGTCCGGTTGATCCTGCCGATCACCTGGGACTCGGCCACGGCGGAGAGGGACAGATGATGGCCGAGCAGTCGACCCGACCGAGCGAGCCGGCGGGGACCGGGCCCGAGCGGCTGCGGGTGTTCCTGGTCGACGACCACGCGATGTTCCGCGCGGGCGTCCGCGCCGAGCTGGGGGTGCACGTCGACGTGGTGGGCGAGGCCAGCACGGTAGCCGAGGCGGTCGGTCGGATCGCGGCCACCGAGCCCGACGTGGTGCTGCTCGACGTGCACATGCCGGACGGCGGCGGCCGGGCGGTGCTGGAGGCGATGCGCCGCAGTCACCCGCAGGTGCGGTTCCTGGCGCTCAGCGTCTCCGACGCCGCCGAGGACGTGATCGGGCTGATCCGGGCCGGCGCCCGGGGCTACGTCACGAAGACCATCTCACCGGACGAGCTGGCCGCGGCGATCCGCCGGGTGGCCGACGGCGACGCGGTGTTCAGCCCGCGGCTGGCCGGGTTCGTGCTGGACGCCTTCGCGGCCCGGCCGGACGCCCCGGTCGCCGACCCCGAGCTGGACCAGTTGACCAACCGAGAGCGCGAGGTGCTGCGGTTGCTTGCCCGGGGGTACGCGTACAAGGAGATCGCCCGGGAGCTCTACATCTCGATCAAGACGGTCGAGACGCACGTCTCCAACGTGTTGCGCAAGCTCCAGATGTCCAACCGGTACGAGTTGTCCCGGTGGGCGGCGGACCGGCGGCTCGTCTAGCCGATCATCCGGATCGCCGGATCGATCACCCGGGCGCTCGGTTCGGCCGCCCGTGTGGAATCTCCCTCGTCCTTTCGGTTAACATGGCGAGGCGAGTGGTGGGGCTCACGGTACTGATTCCCGCCACTTCTAGGGCTGTCGCGGCCCCGCTGCCAATCGGCCGTTCGGGCGCTTAAAACCCGTTGACGGGCAGCTCATACCATGCGTCTGGGGTGACGGGAAATCGCCTCCGGGTGGATGTCGGCCCCGTCCCGGGCGGGTATCGGCTTGATAACACGCCTTCCGGCTCGGGCGCATCGGGTGTCACAGTGGCAGGCACCTCACAACCCCCTCGTGAGCCGAGCGCCCTGAGGAGGCACTCCCATGCGCGGGAAATTCCTGAAGGTGGCGGTCGCGGCGACCGCCACCGCCATGTTGGCCACCGCTTGCGGTGGCGGCAGTGACAACAACGACGACACCGGCGGCCAGGCCGGCGGCACGCTGCGCGTGTACGCGTCGGAGCCGGCGTTCCTGACGCCGTCCGGTGCCGACGACGAGCCGTCGCTGTACGTCGTCCGCCAGCTCTACCGTGGTCTGGTCAAGTACAACGCGGAGACCTCGGCGGTCGAGAACGACCTCGCCGAGTCGATCGAGTCTGACGACCAGAAGCTCTGGACGATCAAGATCAAGAGCGGCTACACCTTCGACAACGGTGAGCCGGTCAACGCCGACGCCTTCATCCGTTCCTGGAACTACGCGGCGTACTCGCCGAACGCCCAGAACAACGGCTACTTCATGAAGCGGATCGCCGGCATCAAGGACGTCCAGTCCGTGGACCCGGACGGCGACGGCCCGCAGAAGGCTCCGGAGCCGAAGGCCAAGGAGCTCTCCGGCCTGAAGAAGGTCGACGACCTGACCTTCACCGTCGAGCTGGACGCCGCGTTCTCCGGCTTCCCGACCACGATCGGCTACCCGGGCTTCTTCCCGATGGCCCAGGCGTGCGTCGACGACATCGCCGCCTGCAACGAGAAGCCGATCGGTAACGGCCCGTACAAGATCGACGGCACCTGGCAGCACAACGTCCAGATCAACGTCGTCCGCAGCGACAGCTGGAACGGCGACGCCGGCAAGCCGGACCGCATCGAGTTCCGCATCTTCGCCGACGTCGACGCCGGCTACGCCGCCTTCCAGGCCGGCGAGCTCGACGTGATGTACACCCTGCCGCCGGCCCGGTACAAGGAGGCCAAGGCCACCTACGCCGACCGGATCCACGAGCAGCCGGGTAACAGCTTCACCTACGTCGGCATGCCGCTGTACCAGGACGAGTTCAAGGACAAGCGGGTCCGGCAGGCGCTCTCGCTGTCGATCGACCGGCAGTCCATCATCGACGCCGTCTTCGACGGCCGGTTCACCCCGGCCAGCGGCTTCGTCGCGCCGACCTTCGAGGGTGCGCGCAACGACGTCACCCCGTACGCCAAGAAGGACGTCGAGAAGGCCAAGCAGCTGCTCGCCGAGGCCGGCGGCTGGCCGGCCGGCAAGAAGCTGACCCTGTGGGCCAACGCCGGTGCCGGCCACGACCAGTGGCTGCAGGCCGTCGGTGACCAGATCAAGGAAGCCCTGGGTATCGACTACGAGCTGCGGGTCAACCTGCAGTTCCCGGAGTACCTCGAGACCGCGGACCAGAAGAAGTTCACCGGCCCGTTCCGTCTCGGCTGGGGCCCGGACTACCCGTTCCTGGAGACCTACCTGTACCCGCTGTACGGCACCGACGCGGGCAGCAACAACTCCAAGTTCACCAACGCCGAGTTCGACGCCCTGCTGAAGGAGGGTGACTCGGCCGACTCGATCCAGGCCGCGATCCCGTCCTACCAGAAGGCGGAGGACATCCTGGGTGAGGAACTGCCGGTCATCCCGATGTGGTTCAGCAAGGTGGCGGCGGTCTACAGCGAGAACGTGGACCAGTTCGTCTGGAACGGTGTCAACGGCGCGGACTACGCGGCGATCTCGCTGAAGCAGAACTGAGCAACAGCCTTCTGATCCAGCCGTAACACGACGTGGCGGCAACGGTCTCCCCACCAGGGTGATCGTTGCCGCCACGTCAGCGCCGAGAGGAGACCCCGAGATGGGGCGCTACGTCATTCGACGGTTGCTCCAGTTCATCCCCACCGTGCTGGGCACCATGTTCCTGCTTCACTATCTGACCTCGCTGGCGATCCAGTTCAGCGGGAACCCGGTCCGGGCGCTGTTCGGGGATCGGACGCCGCCGCCCGCGCTGCTCCAGGCGGTCACCGAGCGGCTGGGTTACGACGACCCCTGCCTCGGTACGCGGGGTGACCCCTGCCTCTTCCGGCCGGCCGAGACCGGCAGCGGCCTGTTCGGCAGCGGCTACGAACTGGGGCTGTTCTTCGACCGGCTCGCCAACATCTTCTTCCGCTTCGACTTCGGCATCAACCTGCGTCAGCGGGAGGTCACCGACCTGGTGGCGGACGCCATCCCGTTCACGCTCAAGCTGCTGGTCATCGCGATCCTCTTCGAGGCGATCGTGGGTATCGCCGCCGGCGTGCTCGCCGGCCTGCGCAACGGCAGCTTCACCGACTACCTGGTGAAGATCAGCACGGTCTTCGTGATCTCGGTGCCGATCTTCGTGCTCGGACTCGTGGTGCGCGAGTTCGTCGGGGTCAAGTTCGGCAACGTACTGCGGGGACAGGACTGGATCCCCGACGTGATCTCCGCGGGCATGTTCAGCCCCGGCTTCAAGGCCGACTACCCCTGGGCCAGCCTGATCATCCCGGGCATGGTGCTCGGTGCGACGTCGCTGGCGGTCACCGCCCGACTCACCCGGACCAGCATCATGGAGAACATCCGGGCCGACTACGTCCGGACGGCCAAGGCCAAGGGCCTGGCCACCAAGCGCGTCATCGGCGTGCACACGCTGCGCAACTCGCTGATCCCCGTGATCACCTTCCTGGGCGTCGACATCGGCGCCGCGATGGCCGGCGCGGTGGTCACCGAGACCATCTTCAACGTGCCCGGCATCGGCCGGCTGGTGACGATGTCCGCTCGTACCGGCGAGTCGTCGGTGGTGATCGGCGTGGTGACCATGCTGGTGCTGGTCGTGCTGATCGCCAATCTGCTCGTCGACCTGCTGTACGCCGTGCTCGACCCACGGATCCGCTATGAGTGACCGGGGCTCGACGACGATGCGAACGCAGGTCTTCCGACCGCTCCCAGTGGCCGGGCGGAGCGAAACGAGGTGTGGACATGAGTGACCTGAGCAGTGCCGGCACCGCCGTCGGCGGCGCGCCGGTGGGCGGGGACGGCCCCACGACGGATGCGCCGGGCAGCGGCGGCCAGGAGCGCAGTGCCAGCCTCTGGGCGGACGCCCGGCGGCAGCTGATGCGCGACCCGGTCTTCGTGATCGCCTTCCTGTACATCCTCGTGGTGGGCTCGATGGCGGCCTTCCCGAAGCTGTGGACCAGCCAGGACCCGCGGGCCTGCAACACCGACCGGTCCCGGATCTCCCCGAGCTGGGAGCACCCGTTCGGCTTCGACATCCTGGGCTGCGACTACTACTCGCACGCGATCTACGGCGCGTGGCCCTCGATGGTGATCGCGATCATGGCGACCGGCGGCATCGTGGTGTTCGGCGGCGTGATGGGCATGCTCGCCGGCTACTACGGCGGCTGGGTCGACGCGATCATCTCGCGGGCGATGGACATCGTCCTGTCGCTGCCGTTCCTGCTCGGCGCGATCGTGTTCCTCACCGTGATCAAGCGGCAGAACATCTGGACCCTCACCCTGGTGCTGTTCCTGCTCGCCTGGCCGACCGTCGCCCGGATCACCCGAGGCAGCGTCATCTCCTCGAAGGACCTGGACTACGTGCACGCCGCGAAGGCGGTCGGGGCGCGCAACTCGCGGCTGATGTTCCGGCACATCCTGCCGAACGCGGTCGCCCCGATGATGGTCTACGCCACCATCGTGCTCGGTTCGTTCGTCGCCGCGGAGGCCACGCTGACCTTCCTCGGCGTCGGACTCCAGCCACCGGCCCAGTCCTGGGGCATCATGATCTCGGTCCACCAGGTGTACTTCCTGGAGGATCCGTGGCTGCTGCTCTTCCCCTGCGGTCTGCTGGTCGGCACGGTGCTGTCCTTCATCCTCATGGGTGACGCGCTGCGTGACGCCCTCGACCCGAAGTTCCGGTGAGTCCGATGAGCGAGTCTCAGCGAGTGAATCATCAGCACAGGGCGGTCGTGCCTCATGAGGGCACGCAGCGAAGCGGAGTGCCGGCATGAGCACTGATGTGAACGTCAAGTTGGACGCGCTGCCGGGTCTCGACCCGAAGGCGCTGCCGTTGCAGGTCAAGAACCTGCAGGTGGAGTTCCGTACCCGTAACGGCATCGCGCACGCGGTCAACGGGGTGAGCTTCGACGTGCGGGCCGGTGAGACCCGGGCGATCCTCGGCGAGTCCGGCTGCGGCAAGAGCGTGACCGCACAGGCGATCATGGGCATCCTGGACAGCCCGCCCGGGTTCGTCACCGGCGGGGAGATCCTCTACCGCGGTGTCGACCTGCTCAAGCTGCCCGAGTCCGAGCGGCGCAAGGTGCGGGCGAACCGGATCGCGATGATCTTCCAGGACGCGCTCTCCGCGCTGAACCCGGTCTTCACCGTCGGGTTCCAGCTCGGTGAGCTGTTCCGCAAGCACCGCGGCATGTCCCGCCAGGACGCCAAGGCACGCTCCGTCGAGCTGCTCGACCTGGTCAAGATCCCGGCCGCCAAGCAGCGGGTGAACGACTACCCGCACCAGTTCTCCGGCGGTATGCGGCAGCGCGTCATGATCGCGATGGCGCTGGCCCTCGACCCCGAGGTGCTGATCGCCGACGAGCCGACCACCGCGTTGGACGTGACCGTGCAGGCGCAGATCATGGCGCTGCTGGCGGAGTTGCAGCGGGAACGCAACATGGCGCTGGTACTCATCACCCACGACATGGGGGTGGTGGCCGACGTGGCGGACCGGATCTCGGTCATGTACGCCGGCCGGGTCATCGAGGAAGCCGGGGTGCACGAGATCTACGCCAGCCCGGCGCACCCGTACACCAAGGGTCTGCTGGAGTCGATCCCGCGCCTGGACCTCAAGGGCCAGGAACTCAGCGCCATCAAGGGCCTGCCGCCGGCGTTGACGAACATCCCACCGGGCTGTGCCTTCAACCCCCGGTGCCGGTACGCGCAGGACGTCTGCAAGCAGGATCCGGCGCCGGCGCTGTTCCAGGTGTCGCCGAGCCGGACGGCCGCCTGCCACTTCTGGAAGGAGGTCAAGGGCGATGAGTGACGTGGTGCTGGAAACCCGTGACCTGGTCAAGCACTTCCCGCTCACCCAGGGCATCGTCTTCAAGAAGCAGATCGGTGCGGTCCGCGCGGTCGACGGGGTGAACCTGGAGCTGCGGCGGGGCGAGACGCTGGGCATCGTCGGCGAGTCCGGCTGCGGCAAGTCGACGCTGGCCCGGATGCTGGTCGGGCTGGAGACGCCGACCTCCGGTGACCTGTTCGTGCAGGGCAAGAACATGTCCAAGGTCGGTGCCGAGGAGCGGCGTCGGGGCCGGCGAAACATCCAGCTGGTGATGCAGGATCCGTACACCTCGCTCAACCCGCGGATGACCGTCGGCGACATCATCGGCGAGCCGTTCGAGGTGCACCCGGACGTGGTGCCGAAGGGCAGCCGGCGGCGCAAGGTGCAGGAGCTGCTGGAGCTGGTGGGTCTGAACCCGGACCACATCAACCGGTACCCGCACCAGTTCTCCGGCGGGCAGCGGCAGCGCATCGGGATCGCCCGGGCGTTGGCGCTCAACCCGGAGATCATCCTCTGCGACGAGCCGGTGTCGGCGCTGGACGTCTCGATCCAGGCGCAGGTCATCAACCTGCTCGAGAAGCTGCAGAACGAGCTGGGCCTGTCGTACGTCTTCATCGCCCACGACCTGTCGGTGGTCCGGCACATCGCCGACCGGGTCGCGGTCATGTACCTCGGCAAGATCGTCGAGATCGGTACCGAGGACGAGATCTACGAGAGCCCGACCCACCCGTACACCCAGGCGCTGCTGTCGGCGGTGCCGGTACCGGACCCGAAGCTGCGCGGGCAGCGGGACCAGATCGTGCTGGTCGGCGACGTGCCGTCGCCGGCCAACCCGCCCTCGGGCTGCCGGTTCCGGACCCGCTGCTGGAAGGCGCAGGACATCTGCGCCGAGCAGGAGCCGCTGCTGCAGATCCGGGACAAGTCCGGCCACCCGAGCGCCTGCCACTTCGCCGAGGTACGCGACGTGGTGCACGCGACGGAGTAGTCGCACAGACGCCGCCGGCCCGTCCATCCGTACCGGGCGCGGCGGTGAAGGTAAGTGCCTCCTCAGTGAACCGGGGCGTCGGCCGTCACCAGCGGCCGGCGCCCCGGTTCCCCGTACCGGGCCGGCGACCGGCCGGAGCACCGGCCCCGACGACGTCGAGACCCGGTGGCGCGGTGTGCCCGCCGGTCAGAGCGGCCCACGACCGGCCCGCAGCAGCAGCAGGGCGAGTTGGGTGCCGTCGGCACCGAGGGCGACCCGGAACCGCTCCAGGATCTCCTGCTCGCGGGAGAGCACCAGCCGGGTACCGCCGGAGGCCATCCGGGTCGCACCGACCTCACGGGACAACGCGGCCCGCTCCTGCCACAGCTCGATCAGCGTCTGGTCGATCTCGTCGATCCTGACCCGGATCTCGGCGATCCGGGCGGCAGCCGTCGGCTCCGCGGTACCGGTACCCGGTTCGGCGCCGTCGCCGGTCTCCGGCTTGGTGCCGTCGCCGGTCTCCGGCTTGGTGCCGTCGCCGGTCTCCGGCTTGGTGCCGTCGCCGGTCTCCGGCTTGGTGCCGTCGCCGGTACCCGGCTCGGTGCTGTTACCGGTCTGCGGCCCGGTGCCGTTGGTGGTCACGCCGGAACCGCCGGGGACGCCGCTCTGCTCCATCACGTCTGTCATCTTCGGGTACCTTCCGTGGTCTGGTGCCCGGTGCCCGGATCCCGGGACGACGAAAGCCCCGGGCTCCGAGAGCCCGGGGCTGTTCGCAGGTCTAGTCGATCAGGCGCGACCTACGGCTGCCGGACTCCCGGTGCCGTAGTAAAAGTAGAAGCGCTGGTCGGACACGCCGTCGAGTATGCCGCTGCACACGGCGGTCGCGCAAGGAATCCGTCGACGCGGGGAGGAATCTGTCAACCGGGGGGCCCTTCCGCTGCCGGCGGCGTTGACCAGGGGCCGTCCGCACCGCGTGGGCGTGGCGCGGGGGTGTCGGGCCGGCGGCATAGACTCGCCCTGCGATGCATCCTCTCTTCGACATCCCCGTGTCCCCGTCGGCGCCCGAGCCCGACCGGCCGTCGCCGCCGCACCGGCCCGTGCCCGGCCGGCTCGACCCGTCGCAGCTGGTGGCGGGCCTCAACGGCCCACAACGTGACGCGGTCACCCACGCCGGGTCGCCGCTGCTGATCGTCGCCGGTGCCGGTTCCGGCAAGACCCGGGTGCTGACCCACCGGATCGCGTACCTGCTCGCCGCGCGGGACGTGCACCCCGGCGAGATCATCGCGATCACCTTCACCAACAAGGCCGCCGGTGAGATGAAGGAGCGGGTGAGCGCCCTGGTCGGCCCGCGCGCCCGGCTGATGTGGGTCTCCACCTTCCACTCCGCCTGCGTCCGGATCCTGCGGGCCGAGCACGAGCACGCCGGCCTGAAGTCGACCTTCTCGATCTACGACGCCGACGACTCGCGTCGGCTGATGCAGCTGGTCACCCGCGAGCTGGACCTGGATCCGAAGCGCTATCCGGCGCGTGGCCTGGCCGCCCAGGTGTCCAACCTGAAGAACGAGCTGGTCGACCCCGAGGCGTTCGCCGCCCGGGCGTCGGGGCCCAACGAGCGGGCGCTGGCCGAGGCGTACACGCTCTACCAGCGTCGGCTGCGCGAGGCGCACGCACTCGACTTCGACGATCTGATCATGACGACCGTGCACCTGCTCCAGTCGCACCCGCACGTCGCCGAGACCTACCGGCGTCGGTTCCGGCACGTCCTGGTCGACGAGTACCAGGACACGAACCACGCGCAGTACGTCCTGATCAAGGAGTTGGTCTCCGGCACCGAGGGGCTCGACCCGGCGGAGCTGTGCGTGGTCGGCGACGCCGACCAGTCGATCTACGCCTTCCGGGGCGCGACGATCCGCAACATCCTGGAGTTCGAGCGCGACTTCGCCGACGCCCGGACCATCCTGCTGGAGCAGAACTACCGCTCCACGCAGACCATCCTGAACGCCGCCAACGCGGTGATCGACCGCAACACGTCCCGCAAGCCGAAGCGCCTGTGGAGCGACGCGGGGGCCGGGGAACCGATCGTCGCGTACGTCGCCGACACCGAGCACTCCGAGGCCGACTGGGTGGCCCGGGAGATCGACCGGCTGGTCGACGCCGGTGACACCCGCCCGGGTGACGTGGCGGTCTTCTACCGCACCAACGCGCAGTCCCGGGTCTTCGAGGAGGTCTTCATCCGGGTCGGCCTGCCGTACAAGGTCGTCGGCGGGGTGCGCTTCTACGAGCGCAAGGAGGTCAGGGACGCGCTGGCCTACCTGCGGGCGGTGGTCAACGACGACGACACGGTGAGTCTTCGGCGGGTCCTCAACACCCCCCGCCGGGGCATCGGCGACCGGGCGGAGGCGTGTGTGGAGGCGCTCGCCAGCCGTGACCGGATCTCCTTCGGCGCGGCGCTGCGTCGGGCCAAGGACGCGCCGGGCATCTCCACCCGGGCCGCCAACGGCATCGCCGACTTCGTCGCCCTGCTCGACTCGGCCCGCGAGTCGGCCGTCGACGGCACCCCGGAGGAGGTGCTGGAGGCGGTGTTGACCCGCTCCGGTTACCTGACCGAGTTGGAGGAGAGCCTCGACCCGCAGGACGCCGGCCGGGTGGACAACCTCCAGGAGCTGGTCAGCGTCGCCCGCGAGTACACCGAACGGATCGAGGCGACCGGCGCGGAGGGGGAGCGGGCCACCCTGGCCGGCTTCCTGGAGCAGGTCGCGCTGGTCGCCGACGCCGACCAGGTGCCGGCCGACGATCCGGAGCACCAGGGCGTGGTCACCCTGATGACCCTGCACACCGCCAAGGGTCTGGAGTTCCCGGTGGTCTTCCTGACCGGCCTGGAGGACGGCGTCTTCCCGCACCTGCGCTCGCTGGGCGACACCCGGGAGCTGGAGGAGGAGCGTCGACTGGCGTACGTCGGCATCACCCGGGCCCGCCAACGGCTCTACCTCTCCCGCGCGGTTACCCGGTCGGCCTGGGGACAGCCGTCCTACAACCCGCCGTCGCGGTTCGTCGAGGAACTGCCGCCCGAGTTGGTCCGCTGGGAGCGGACCGAGGGGTCGTACACCTCCTGGGGTGGCGGTGGCGGCGGCGTCGGTGGCCGCGCGGACCGGACGCCCGGCGGGCGCGGCAACTTCGCCGGTGGTACCCCTCGGGCAGTGCAGCTGGCGCGCAAGCTCGGGGTGGACGGCAGCCGCCTGGCCACCGCGAGCGAACTGCCGCAGGGCCCGAAGGTGTCCGCCGGGGACCGGGTGAACCACCAGCGGTACGGCCTCGGCCGGGTGGTGGCGGTGGAGGGCCATGGCCCGGGCGCCCGGGCGCAGATCGACTTCGGCGACCAAACCCTCTGGCTGGTGCTGCGGCACGCCCCGATCGACAAGCTCTGAGCCCACCCCACCGCCCACGCTGGCGAGCGGGCGCGGCGCCGACCGCGGTATCGTCGGCGTATGCATTCGTGCGCCTTCTCGATGAAGCCCTGGTTCCGCCGCTGACGGCGGCAGGGTTGACCGGCTTTCTCTGAGCAAGCTCTGTTCCGCCGTCCTGGTGTTCCCGCCGGGCGGCGTGTTCGTGCTGCCCGGCTCCACGACGAGCCGAAGAGCAGACAGTGAACAATCTTGAGTTGAATCCAGCGCAGTCCGGTGGCGGCCAACTGCCGGCGGGGCAGCGGGCGCACGTACGGGCCGACGGGGTTCGGGTGGTGCTGGGCGGGCGGGTCGTGCTGTCCGAGGTCAGCGTGACCGTCTCGGCCCGCTCCCGGCTGGCCGTCGTCGGCGAGAACGGTCGCGGCAAGACGACGTTGCTGCACGTGCTGGCCGGGGTGACCGCACCCGATCAGGGCACGGTGGAGCGGGCCGGCACGATCGGCATGGTCGGGCAGGCGCTCGCGGCCCGCGACGGCGAGACGGTCGGCACCCTCGTCGAGGCCGCGACCCGGGAGTCCCGCCGCGCGCTGCGGGCGCTCGACGACGCGGCGACGGCGCTGGCCGAGGGCCGGGCCGGCGCCGACGACGCGTACGCCGCCGCGCTCGACGCGGCCACCCGGCTGGACGCCTGGGACGCCTCGCGGCGCGTCGACGTGGCGCTGGCCGGGCTCGGCGCCTGCACCGACCGGCGGCGTCCACTGGCCACCCTGTCGGTCGGCCAGCGTTACCGGGTCCGCCTGGCCTGCCTGTTGGGCGCGCGCTACGACCTGTTGATGCTGGACGAGCCGACCAACCACCTCGACGCGGCCAGCCTGGCGTTCCTCACCGGGCGACTGCGGGAGCATCCGGGCGGCGTGGTGGTCGTGACGCACGACCGGGCGCTGCTGCGCGACGTGGCCGTGGAGTTCCTGGACCTCGACCCCAGTGAGGACGGGCGACCGCGACTGTTCGCCGGAGGGTACGCCGGCTGGCAGGAGGGGCGGCGCCGGGAGCGCGAACGCTGGGAGCGGGACTACGCGGCCCAGCAGGTCGAGCACCAGCGGCTGGCCGACGCGGTGAGCGAGGCACAGCAACGGCTGAGCACGGGTTGGCGCCCGGAGAAGGGACACGGCAAGCACCAACGCCAGTCCCGTGCCCCCGGTGTCGTCCAGGCGCTGCGGCGTCGGCAGGAGGAACTCGACGCCCATCAGCTCACCGTGCCGGCGCCGCCGCTTCGACTGCGCTGGCCCGACCTCGGCACCGGGGTGCGGTCACCGATCCTGCGCTGCACCGCCGTCACGGTGACCGGGCGACTGCGGCGACCGGTCACGCTCACCCTCGACGGCGGGGACCGGCTGTTGGTGACCGGCCCCAACGGGGCGGGTAAGTCGACCCTGCTCGCGGTGCTGGCGGGCGACTTGGAGCCGTCCACCGGCGACGTCCGTCAGCTGCCGCGGGCCCGGGTCGCGCTGCTCGGGCAGGAGGTGCCGGACTGGCCGCCGGGCGTGCTCGCGCACGAGCTGTACGACCGACACGTCGGCGTACTCCAGTCCGCCGGGCGGCTCGGCGAACGCGACCGGCTGCCGTTGACCGCGACCAACCTGCTCGACCGGGAGGCCCTGCGTACCCCGGTGGGGCGGATGTCGCAGGGGCAGCAACGCCGGTTGAACCTCGCGCTGCGACTCGCCGAGCGACCGGATCTGTTGATCCTCGACGAGCCCACCAACCACCTGTCGGCGCCGCTGGTCGACGAGCTGACCGTCGGCCTGCGGGAGACGCCGGCGGCCGTCGTCGTCGCCACCCACGACCGTCAGTTGCTCGCCGACCTCGCGGACTGGCCCGTCCTGTCGCTCACTGGCGGGGCCGAGGGGGTGGGCTGACCCGACTCCCGTGATCAGCAGGCGACGTCGATGCCGCGGGCGCGCAGGAACGGTGCCGGGTCGATCTGGTTCCACATCTGGCCCTGGTGCACCTCGAAGTGCAGGTGCGGCCCGGTCGAGTCGCCGGTGGAGCCTTCCAGCCCGATGGTCTGGCCGGTGCTGACCTTCTCGCCCACGCTCACCTTGGCGGTGCTCAGGTGGGCGTAGTGGGTGAGGTAGCCGTTGCCGTGGTCGACGAAGACGGAGATGCCGTAGCCGTCGCCGACGTCGCCGGCCTTGGTGACGGTTCCGCCGAACGCGGCGCGGACCGGGGTACCGGCGGGCAGCGCGAAGTCGATGCCGGCGTGCAGGGTGCCCCAGCGGGGGCCGTAGCAGGAGGTGATGGCGGCCCCCGCCATCGGGATCACCCAGGACGACTTCGGGGTCGCGCTCTTGGTCGGCTTCGGCGCGGCCTTGACGGCCTTGGTCGCCTTCGGGCTGGGCTTGGCGGTCGGCGTCGGGCTGGCGGTCGGGCTGGCCGAGGGGGACGGGCTGCTGGCCGGTGTGCTGGGGGCGGTCGCCTCGCGGGCCGAGCGGTCGGCGCGGTCGGCGGCCTCGGCGCGGGCGGCGGCCTCGGCGAGCGCCTGCGCGTCGAGGGAGACCGGGCTCGGCGTGGCGCGGTCGTCGCGGGTGGCGACGGCGACGCCGCCGAGTGCGACCAGGGCGACCGCGCCGATGGCCAGGCCGTGGCCACGCCAGCCGATGCGGCGGCGGTGGCGGGCCGGGGCGTCGGGGATCTTCCGGTACGGGGTGGTGCTGTCGTCCTGCACGGCGGACCTCACTGGATCGAGTGGCACGTGACCTCGAAATCCTGGTGTCGATCCGGTGCACCGTGGGTACCGGGGGTTCGGCCGGCGGTCGACACCGTCCAGCGTGCTGTCCGGTTCTGTCCACCGGTGTCGTCGGCTGACCGGAACGACCTCGACCGGAGGCTGTGGCGTCCGCCACAATCCCGGCTGTGAGCTGGGATACTTTCCTCCACCCGAGGGCAAACAAAACCGCCCGGATCGAACGATCCGGGCGGTAAGCGGGCCTGACGCAGGGTCAGGACTCCGCTACCTCGCTGTAGATTGCCTCGACTTGTAGCTTGATGTCCACTCCGCGCTCCTGCAACCACGGCACCGGGTCGAGGGGCTCGCCCTTGACATGGATCTCCAGGTGCAGGTGCGAGCCGTACGAGTGGCCGGTGTTGCCGACCAGCCCGAGCTGGTCACCGGCCTTGACCTGCTGACCCTCCCGGACGCTGACCGCCGAGGAGTGGCCGTAGATGGCCTCGCTGCCGTCGGCGTGCTGGACGATGACCGCGTAGCCGTAGCCACCGAACCAGCCGGCCTTGGTGACCGTGCCCTCGTGGATCGCGACGTACGGGGTGCCTTCCGGGGCGACCAGGTCGACCCCGGCGTGCAGCTTGCCCCAGCGCATCCCGTACGGGGAGTTGAAGTCGTAGCCCTGCAACGGCAGGAGCCAGACGCCGGAGTCGGCGACGATCTCCGCACTGCCCCGGCTGTCCCGCGAGGCACGGTCGGCGGCGTCGGCGCGGTCCGCCGCGCCCTGGCTGCTGATCGAGGCCTGCTTGAGTTCGTCGAGTACCGACGGGCTGACGCTCTTGGCGTCCGGTAGCGCGCCGGCTCCCAGGGCCACCACACCGGCCCCGACGAACGCGGTGGTGACGACGGCCGCGTAGCGGCTGCGCGGGGGGGTGGGTACGCGGCGGCGACCGCGATATCGATCGGGCTCAGACGACAGGCGCTGGCGCACGCACACCCTCCGTTGTCGGGGTTCCGATGCGGTCTGCCGTCGTCCGGGTGGGCCCCGATCCGCCGGCTGCTCGCGTCGTCACCCGTCCGTAGACCTGATGACAACCGTGGACACGGTAGCCAACCGTCAGTCGAGTCACAAGCCGGAGCGCCGAATTGGCTGCTCCATTCTGTCCCTTTCCGTCCGTGATTGTCATGGCTCGCTACCCCGGAGGGGTGCCCCGGTTATCGTCCGTTCGTCGCGCACGGTGACCGAACGGCGGAGTCGTCCGCCTTGACGTGAACCGGGTCGGTCGTGCCTCTGGGTGTGGTCCCGGCGCCGGGGAGTTCGGGGTTCGTGCCGGCCCCCGTTCCCCGTCCCCGGTCGGTCGGGTTACCGTTCGTTAAGGCGAGTGCCGCAGGGCCGGTGAAAGGGATTGCGCAGATGAGCTCTCGTATTCGGGTCGTCGTCGCCAAGCCGGGCTTGGACGGCCACGACCGTGGCGCAAAGGTGGTGGCCCGCGCCCTGCGCGACGCCGGCATGGAGGTCATCTACACCGGCCTGCACCAGACGCCGGAGCAGATCGTGGAGACCGCCATCCAGGAGGACGCGGACGCGGTCGGCCTGTCGGTGCTCTCCGGTGCGCACATGACGCTGTTCCGTCGGGTGCTCCAACTGCTCGACGAGCGCGACGCCCGGGACATCGTGGTCTTCGGTGGCGGCATCATTCCCGACGCCGACCTGCCCGAGCTGGCGCAGCTCGGCGTGGCCAAGATCTTCACCCCGGGCGCCACGACCCAGTCCATCGTGGAATGGGTTCGGGAGAACGTCGCCCAACCGGTGAGCTGACGGCCCACGGGGCGTACGCCGACGGCCGGCGCGGATGCCCGGCGTGGACACACAGAGGGAGGGGCCGGACGCACCCCTCACACGCCCGGCCCCTCTATGCACGATGCCCCGCCGCCACCCCTCGACCGACAGGGCATCGGCCGTCTTCTGTTGTCTTGCTGGTGGTGCCGCTTTCTGGCCGTCATCTTTCTGGCCGTCGTCGCGCTTCCAGCGCGCCGACACCTGACTCAACGACGCCCTTCCGGCGGGGTTACGCACCACCGCCGAGAACCCTGGCCGGGGCGGCCAGATCGCTCGAACGGGTGAAGCGAGGCCGGTCCGCTGCGGTGTGGTGACACAGCGTCGCGATGGCTGTGGATTACCGCACACCGTGCACCCGCTCGGTTGCCGGCCGTGCCGGCATCGCTAGGCTGCGCCCAATGAACCCATTACCACCTCCTGCGGTCCGCCGGACCGCAGGGCCGGGCGGGGTGCGTGCGCGCCGCGCGGTTCGGGCGGTACGGGGTTCGTCGGCCTGCGTCAACTTCGACTGATGTCAGGCATCGCACTATTTTCTTTCCATACGCTGGTGGCGGCGCGACGGTGCGCCGCGGAGACGGGACGGGACGCGCAATCGTGGACCTGTACGAATACCAGGGGCGGGACCTGTTCGAGCGGCACGGTCTACCCGTGCTCGCCGGCGGCGTCGCCACGACCCCGGAGGAGGCCCGCGCGATCGCCGAACGCCTCGGCGGCCGGGTGGTCGTCAAGGCGCAGGTGAAGGTCGGCGGCCGAGGCAAGGCCGGCGGCGTGAAGCTGGCCGAGGGCGCGGAGGAGACGGTGGCCCGGGCCACCGACATCCTCGGCATGGACATCAAGGGTCACACGGTCCACAAGGTCATGATCACGGTGACCGCCGACGTGGCCGAGGAGTACTACTTCTCGTACCTGCTCGATCGAGCGAACCGCACCTTCCTCTGCATCGCCAGCGTGGCCGGCGGCATGGACATCGAGCAGGTTGCTGCCGAGACTCCGGAGAAGGTCGTCAAGGCCCCGATCGACGCGGTCGAAGGGG
Source organism: Micromonospora radicis (assembly GCF_003583405.1). GTDB lineage: Bacteria > Actinomycetota > Actinomycetes > Mycobacteriales > Micromonosporaceae > Micromonospora > Micromonospora radicis. The sequence goes on along the minus strand of NZ_QXEC01000009.1, from coordinate 43,448 downwards.
TGGACGAGGCCAAGGCGCGGGAGATCGTCTCCGCCGCCGGATTCCCGGCCGAGGTCGCCGACCAGGTCGTCGAGGCCGCGGTGGGCCTGTGGCAGGCGTTCGTCGCCGAGGACGCCACCCTGGTCGAGGTGAACCCGCTGGCCAAGACCAAGGACGGCAAGCTGCTGCTGCTGGACGCCAAGATCTCGCTGGACGAGAACGCGGGCTTCCGGCACCCGGACCACGAGGCGCTGGTCGACCAGGCCACCGTGGATCCGCTGGAGCAGGCCGCCAAGGAGAAGGACCTCAACTACGTCAAGCTCGACGGCGAGGTCGGCATCATCGGCAACGGCGCGGGTCTGGTGATGTCCACGCTCGACGTGGTCGCCTACGCCGGTGAACGGCACGGCAACGTCAAGCCGGCCAACTTCCTCGACATCGGCGGCGGCGCGAGCGCCGCGGTGATGGCCAACGGCCTGGAGATCGTGCTCTCGGACCCGGCGGTGAAGAGCGTCTTCGTCAACGTCTTCGGCGGCATCACCGCCTGCGACGCGGTCGCCAACGGTATCGTCCAGGCGCTGGCCCTGCTGGAGCAGCGCGGCGAGCAGGTCACCAAGCCGCTCGTCGTCCGGCTCGACGGCAACAACGCCGAGGCCGGTCGGGCGATCCTCGACGGCGCGAACAACCCGCTGATCGAGCGGGTCGACACCATGGACGGCGCGGCCGAGCGGGCCGCCGAGCTGGCGGCTGCGGGGGTCTGATCATGGCAATCTGGCTGACCAAGGACTCGAAGGTCATCGTGCAGGGGATGACCGGTTCCGAGGGTTCCAAGCACACCCGGCGGATGCTCGCGGCCGGCACCAACGTCGTCGGCGGCGTGAACCCGCGCAAGGCGGGTACCACCGTCGACTTCGACGGCACCGAGCTGCCGGTGTTCGCCAGCGTCGCCGACGCGATGAAGGACACCGGGGCGGACGTCACCGTCATCTTCGTACCGCCGCAGTTCACCAAGGGCGCGGTCATCGAGGCGATCGACGCGGAGATCCCGCTGGCCGTGGTGATCACCGAGGGCGTACCGGTGCACGACACCGCCGCGTTCTGGGCGTACAACGTCGCCAAGGGCGAGCGGACCCGGGTCATCGGCCCGAACTGCCCCGGCATCGCCTCGCCGGGTGCCTCCAACGCCGGCATCATCCCGGCCGACATCACCGGCACCGGGCGGATCGGCCTGGTCAGCAAGAGCGGGACGCTGACCTACCAGATGATGTACGAGCTGCGCGACATCGGCTTCTCCACCTGCGTCGGCATCGGTGGCGACCCGATCATCGGGACCACCCACATCGACGCGCTGGCCGCGTTCGAGGCGGACCCGGACACCGACGCGATCGTGATGATCGGTGAGATCGGCGGCGACGCCGAGGAGCGGGCGGCCGAGTTCATCAAGGCCAACGTCACCAAGCCGGTGGTCGGCTACATCGCCGGCTTCACCGCGCCCCCCGGCAAGACCATGGGGCACGCCGGTGCGATCATCTCCGGCTCGGCGGGCACCGCCGACGCGAAGAAGGTTGCGCTGGAAGCGGTCGGCGTCAAGGTCGGCAAGACGCCGACCGAGACCGCCAAGCTGATGCGGGAGATCATGTCCGGCCGCTGACCGGACCGCTGACCCGCGCTGAGGGGCCGACCGTCAGGTCGGCCCCTCAGCGGTTCCAGCCCGGGTAGTTGCCGGTCGCCTGCAGGATCAGGCTGACGACGATGTTGAGCACACCCAGCCCGATGGCCACGTAGCCCAGCACCGGCGACTGGTGGTACCGCCGCGCGTCGCGGATCGACAGCCAGCCGAAGACGATGCCGAGGATGCCGCAGCAGATGACGCCCAGCACGATGCCCAGCACGCCCCAGAGCGTGGTCCGGTCCCGGCCGGCGGGCGGCGGTGGAGGCGGTGGATACGGAGTGTTCACGACTTCCCTCCGGAGGCTCGCTGCCGCGACGTGGATCGCGGCCCATGGTGCCGAGGCTAGAGGAGGAGCGCCGTACTCACACGCGATCGGTCAACTAGCTGTCCTGGTGGGGTGGTGTCGGGCAGCCGACGCGGGCGCGACATGCCAGAGTAGAACCGATGTCATCCGTCACCCCTGACCAGCCCCGTCGGGCCACCGAGGCCCGTGGCGCCGGTGCCCGGCCGCCGGGGCGGGCCGGCCCACCGCGCCGGGTGCCGCTGCCGCGTGGCGAGCCCACCGGCCGCAGCCACGCACCGCTGCTGGTCGCCGGCCTGGTGGCCGCCGGTGGGGCCGCTCTCACCTCCTGGCTGCCGGTCGCGTTCGTACTCTGGCTCTTCCAGCTCAGTGAGGGTTCCGCCAGCCTGCTCGGCGCGGTACCCGCCGGGGCGGCCGGCTGGCTGCTCGGGCACGGCGTGCCGCTGAGCACGGCCACCGGCCCGTTCGGCCTGCCGCCGCTCGCGGTGACCACCCTGGCGGTGTGGCGGCTCACCCGCGCTGGGGTGCACGTCACCCGGGCCATCGGGGCCCGCGGCAGCCGCTCGGTGAGTCGTACCCTGGTGGCCGCGGTGACCGTCGGCGTCGGGTATGCCTTGCTGGGGGTACTGGCCGCGGTGCTGGCCGGGTCCGGCGGGATCGGCGTGTCGCCGGCGCGGTCCGGGGTGACGCTCGCGCTCCTCGGCACCGCCGCCGCCGGTATCGGCGCGGCCCGCACGAGCAGGGTGGCCGACCTGCTCGCGGCCCGGGCGCCGCGGCCGCTGCGGGCGGGTCTGCAGGGCGGAGTGGTGGCCGGGCTGGTGCTGCTGGGGGTGGGCGCGGGCGTGGCGGGACTGGCCGTGGCGACCGGCGGCGGCGACGCGACCGACCTGATCGGCGCCTACCGCACCGGCGTGGCCGGGCAGGCCGGCATCACCCTGGTGAGCCTGGCCTACGCGCCCAACGCCGCCGTCTGGTCGACCAGCTACCTGCTCGGCCCCGGCTTCGCCGTGGGCACCGACACCGCGGTGCGCACCAGCGAGGTCGCCGTCGGGGCGCTGCCGGCCCTGCCGTTGGTCGCCGGACTGCCCAGTGGGCCGGTCGACGGCCTCTGGTCGGCCGCGATCCTCGCGTTGCCCGCCCTGGTGGGGATGGTGGTCGGTGCCCTGCTCGGTCGCCGGCTGCTCCGCGCCGCCGCCGCCGAACGGACGCCGCTGAGCTGGGGCGCGTTGCTGTTCCCGGCGGTGCTCGCCGGGCCGGTGACCGGCCTGCTGATGGGCGTGGTCGCCGAAGCCTCCGGTGGTCCGCTCGGCGCGGGCCGGCTGGCCGAACTCGGGCCGGTGGGCTGGCAGGTGGCGCTCGCGGCCACCGTGGTCATCGGTGCCGGTGCGCTGCTCGGTGCCGCCGCCACCCGCTGGCTCGCCCGGCTCGCCAACTGAGCGACCGGCGGACGCCGACGGCGAGGGCGGAGATGGCGGACCTCCGGAGGTCTGCCGAGTACGCCCTGCTCTTCGGTAGCCCGGTACCCGGCTACGCCGCACCGCGGGAGACCACCGTGGCGGCGATCCGGACGCCGACCGTCCTGATCGGGATCCTCGCCGACGGCTGCGCCGCCGGTACCCTGACCGACCCCGGCTCCGGTGAGCTACCCGGCCCGGTCCAGGCCGGGTAGCTCGTCGTCGTCCGCGACGGGCTCTTCCCCGATGTTCCCGGGCGGCCGTGCCGCTGTTTGCCGGCCGGGCGGCCGTGCCGCTGTCTGCCCGCCGGTCAGTCCGGTAGACGGTCGAGGGGCGTCCCGGTGCTCCGGAACGCCCCTCGGTCCGCCCTGATCACGGCTGCATCGGCAGGCTGAAGTTCACCACTACCAACACGATCTGGAGCAGACCCAACAGGGCGCCGATCCCGCCACAGATCAGGCCGGCGAGCGCCTGGCCCGAGTTGTTGGCCAGACCCTGATCGGCCTTCTGCTTGCCCATCCAGCCGGTGATCACCGCGGCGATCCCCAGCGGAATGCCGAGGTAGCAGCAGACCAGTGGGATCGACGCGATGCCGAAGATCATCGACAGCAGGCCGAGGGTGTTCTGCTGGCCACCCGGTGCGGCGAAGCCGGCGTGCGGGTACATCGGCGGGGAACCGTACGGCTGTTGGGCGGCGTACGGGTCGGCGTAGGGCTGGCCGTACGGTTGGCCCGACGTCGGGGGCTGCCCGTAGGCCGGGGGCTGCCCGTAGGCCGGTTGCCCGTAGGCCGGGGGTTGGCCGTAGGCCGGGGGTTGGCCGGTGGGCGGGGGCGCGTACGGGTCGTACGGTGCGGGGGAGGTCGGCCCAGGGCCGGCCGGCTGCTGGCCGTACGGATCGGTAGACGGGGGGTACGGATCCGCCGGAGCGTACGGATCGGCGGCCGGGGCGTACGGGTCCGCCGCCGGGGCGTACGGGTTCGCCGGGGGCGGAGCGTACGGGTTGGCCGGAGGCGGAGCGTACGGGTTGGCCGGAGGCGACGAGGTCGGGTCCCCGTACGGCGGTTGCTGGCCGTACGGGTCCTGACCGGGGTTACCGGGCTGCATCCGGCTCAGTAGCTCATCGCGTTGCCGCCGCTGATCGCGCCGAGCAGGCTGCCGCCCACGCAGCAGACCAGGACGATCGCGATCCAGGAGATGCCGGCGATCAGGGCCCACTTGGACCACTTCTTCGACTCGGCCGCCGCCGCCTGGGCACCGGCGAAGTCACCCTGCTGGAGCAGCGGGTTGACCTTCGAGGCGTTGATGATCGCAGGGATGGCCAGCGGCCAGAACAGGAAGATCGCGACGATCGACATTGTCATGTTGTTGTCGACCTGCTGGGGCGGCTGTGACTGGTATCCGGGCTGCATGTTGACGTGCTCCTCACGTTGCGTTCGCTGACGGGTGCGGGCCGGACGAGTGCCGGGCCGAGCGAGCGGCAGCGTACCCGGTCGGGGCGACTTCGGCAGTGACGTGACGGCGTGCCGCCCAGCGTCTGGGCGCCGGTCAGCCGCCGGATAGGGTGACGCGGTGACCGAGCCCGCCCGCATCGTCGTCCTCGTCTCCGGCTCCGGAAGCAACCTGCAGGCACTGCTGGACGCGACCGCCGACCCGGCGTACGGGGCGCGGGTGGTCGCGGTGGGCGCGGACCGCGACGGGATCGTCGGCCTGGACCGGGCCGCCGCGGCCGGGGTGTCGACCTTCGTGGAACGGGTCAAGGACCACCCGACGCGCGAGCAGTGGGACGCCGCGCTCACCGCGCGGGTCGCCGAGCACCGGCCCGACCTGGTCATCTCCGCCGGGTTCCTGAAGCTGGTCGGCGAGCGTTTCCTGGCCGCCTTCGGCGATCGCTACCTGAACACGCACAACACCCTGTTGCCGGCGTTTCCCGGCATCCACGGCCCGCGGGACGCGCTCGCCTACGGCGTGAAGGTCACCGGGGCGACCCTCTTCTTCGTCGACGCCGGGATGGACACCGGGCCGATCGTCGCGCAGGTGGCCGTGCCGGTCCGCGACGACGACGACGTGGACACGCTCACCGAGCGCATCAAGGAAGCCGAGCGGCAGCAACTCGTCGAGCAGGTGGGCCGGCTGGTCCGCGACGGCTGGACGATCACCGGAAGAAAGGTCACCGTACCGTGAGTTCCATCCAGGACGGGCGTCGCCCGATCCGGCGGGCACTGGTCAGCGTCTACGACAAGACCGGCCTGGTCGAGTTGGCCCGATCGCTGCACGCCGCCGGGGTGGAGTTGGTCTCCACCGGCAGCACCGCGTCGACGATCGCCGGTGCCGGCGTGCCGGTGACGGCAGTGGAGCAGGTGACCGGCTTTCCGGAGATCCTCGACGGGCGGGTGAAGACCCTGCACCCGAAGATCCATGGCGGACTCCTCGCCGACCTGCGCAAGGAGACCCACGCCGCCCAGCTCGACGAGCACGGCATCGCCGGGATCGACCTGCTGGTGTCCAACCTGTACCCGTTCCAGGCCACCGTCGCCTCCGGCGCGAGCCAGGACGAGTGTGTCGAGCAGATCGACATCGGTGGACCGGCGATGGTCCGGGCCGCCGCCAAGAACCACGCCTCGGTGGCGGTGGTGACCGATCCGGCCGCGTACCCGCAGCTGCTGGCCGCGCTGGTGGCCGGCGGCTTCACCCTGGAGCAGCGCCGGGCGCTGGCCGCCCGCGCCTTCGCCGACATCGCCGAGTACGACGTGGCGGTCGCCGACTGGTTCGCCACCACCCTGGCCCCGGCCGGCGACGGCTGGCCGCAGTTCGCCGGGCAGGCGCTGCGCCGTCAGGCGGTGCTGCGCTACGGCGAGAATCCGCACCAGGCCGCCGCCCTCTACGCCGACCCGGCCGGCCCGCCCGGCCTCGCCCAGGCCGAGCAACTGCATGGCAAGGAGATGTCGTACAACAACTACGTCGACGCGGACGCCGCCTGGCGGGCCGCGAACGACTTCGCCGACCAGCCGGCGGTGGCGATCATCAAGCACGCCAACCCGTGCGGCATCGCCGTCGGCGCGGACGTGGCGCAGGCGCACCGCAAGGCGCACGCCTCTGACCCGGTCTCCGCCTTCGGTGGCGTGATCGCGGTGAACCGGCCGGTCTCGGTCGAACTGGCCGGGCAGATCGCCGAGATCTTCACCGAGGTCGTGGTGGCGCCCGGCTACGAGCCCGGCGCGGTCGAGGTGCTCCAGGCGAAGAAGAACATCCGGCTGCTGCGGGCACCGGAGTTCCGCCCGCGGCCGACCGAGTGGCGACAGGTCACCGGCGGCGTGCTGGGGCAGCTGCGCGACGCGATCGACGCCGCGGGCGACGACCCGGCGACCTGGCGGTTGGCCACCGGCGAGGCGGCCGACCCGGAGACCCTGGCCGACCTGGCGTTCGCCTGGCGGGCCGTGCGCGCGGTGAAGAGCAACGCGATCCTGCTGGCCCGTGACGGCGCGACCGTCGGCGTCGGCATGGGCCAGGTCAACCGGGTCGACTCGGCCCGCCTGGCGGTCAGCCGCGCCGGTGCTGACCGGGCCAAGGGTTCGGTCGCCGCTTCGGACGCTTTCTTCCCGTTCGCCGACGGCCCCCAGATCCTTCTCGACGCCGGCATCCGGGCGATCGTCCAGCCGGGTGGCTCGATCCGCGACGAGGAAGTGATCGCTGCCTGCGAGCAGGCCGGAGTCACCATGTACCTGACCGGTACCCGCCACTTCTTCCACTAGTGCCGCGTCGGCTGCCCGGCGGCGGCCTCGGTCCGGTGTCTCGATCGCGAGCCACTCGGCTGGTCTGCGGGGCGATGTTCCTTCAGGACGCTGATTTCACCCTGAAATCATTATTTCACTGTGAAATCACGCCAGATGCAGGATGTGCTTCTGACCGGGCAGTCCATCACGGTCGGATGGTCATCGTCCGCTGGCGGGCCAGCAGCGCGGAGACACCTTCGGCGGTCATCGGCCGGGCCAGGTGGTAGCCCTGGCCGCGGGTGTAGCCGAGGTCGCGGAGCACGGCGACCTGCTCGGCGCTCTCGACGCCCTCGGCGACGGTTTCCAGGCCGAGCGCGTGGGCGAGTTGGATCACCGCGCGGGCCACCGCCTGCCGGGCGTCGGCCGCCGCGGCCTGGCCGTCGTCGATCTCGATACCGTCGACGAAGGTCTTGTCGAGCTTCACGATCGCGGCGGGGAAGGCCCGCAGCAGACTCAGCGACGATTCGCCGGTGCCGAAGTCGTCCAGCGAGAGGCGGATCCCCATCCGGTCGAGTTCGAAGAGGGTCCGGGACACCTGCTGGCCGCGGAGCACCGCCGACTCGGTCACCTCCAGCACCAGCCGCTCGCAGGGCAGTCCGCTCTCGGCAAGCGCGGCCGTCACGTCAGCGACGAAGTCAGGGTCGTGCAGTTGTCGAGCGGAGACGTTCAGGCCCGCCTCGCGCAGTGCGTCCGGCCCGAACTCCAGTGACCACGCTGCCGCCTGGCGGCACGTCTCGCGCAGCACGAACCGGCCCAGTGGCACGATCAGACCGGTCCGTTCGGCGGCCGGGATGAACTCGGCCGGGCCGACCACGCCCCGGGTCGGGTGGTGCCAGCGCACCAGTGCCTCGACCCCGACCAGCCGGTTGTCGTCGAGCCGCAGGATCGGCTGGTAGACGACCCGTAGTTCGTTGTCGTCCAGTGCCCGGCGCAGTTCGCCGCCGAGCTGCATGTGCGCCAGCACCGGCTCACCCATGCCGTCCACGTACCGGACGAAGCTTGCCTTACCGCGCTGTTTGGCCGTGTACATGGCGACGTCGGCGTCCCGCAGCACCGAGTCGACGGTGGCCCCGGGAACCGCGTCGGCGATGCCGATGCTGGCCTGCACCAGCAGGCGGTGCTGGCTGATCGGCTGGTCGAGCGCGGCCAGCAGCCGACCGGCCAGCTCCTCGGGGTCGGCATCCGCGCCGGTGAGCAGGACGGCGAACTCGTCACCGGCGACCCGTACCGGCAGGCCGTCGTCGCCGACCTCGGCGCGCAGCAGTTGGGCGACCGAGACGAGCAGCCGGTCACCGACACCGTGACCGAGCAGGTCGTTGACGGTCTTGAAGTCGTCCAGGTCGACCAGGAGCACCGACGTGGGTGTCGGCGCGTCGAGCGCGGACGCGAGCCGGTCCCGGAAGAGCACCCGGTTGGCCAGCCCGGTGAGGCCGTCGTGGCTGACCTCGTGCTGGAGGCGCTCCTCCTGCACACGAGTGTTGCGCAGCAGCCGGGCGTTCTCCCGGTAGGCGATGAACTGTCGCGCGCTGACCAGCCCGGTCACCACGACGGCGGCGATCAGGACCACTCGGACCGGCCAGTTCAGCGGGGCGCCGAACGCGACCGCCAGCAGCGGCACGTCGACCGCCACCACGGCCAGGTACGGCAGGAGCATGCCGTTGCGGGCCCGATCGCGGCGGATCCCGAGTTCGGCCCGCCACTGCGCCGTGACGCCGAGCGTGAAGAGCACCGGGGTCAGTGGCATCACGATCGCCTGGGCGGGGATGGCGGCGATGTATCCGTACCGGACCGCGAGCACGGCGACGATTCCGGCGGTGACGCCGCCGCTGGCCGCGACGAGTCGAAGGGCGACGCGGTCCACGGGGCCGCCGGCGATGAAGGACACCTTGGTCGCGGCGCCGACCGCGACCAGGAACGCGAGCCCGACCAGCGCCATCGCCTGCGGGCTCCAGGGCTCCTCGGCGGCCAGCATCGGGGCCAGCCCGACGTAACAGAGCAGGGCCGCGCAGCCGAGAAACGCGATCATGCGGTCGAGCAGGATGCGCCACCGCTCGACCCCGCCGGCCTCGACGACCGGCACCCGGGCCACCGCCCAGCTGGCGACGACGAATCCGATCGCCACGCAGGCCGCGGCCGGCAACGGCATGCTTCGCGTACGGGCCTCGGCGGCGTGCGTCAACATGTCCAGCGCCAGCCAGCCGTACCCGAAGGTGATGGTGACCGCCGCGACGAGGAGCGCACGCCAGAAGCGCCGGGTGACCGGCGCGAGGTCGGCGTGGTGGAGCAGGTGGACGACGGACGCGGCGGCGAAGACCCCGCCGACGGGTACGAAGGCGTACGCGAGCGCCTCGGTGCCGGCACCGACCGTGAAGTTCGCGGCGCACCAGGCGGTGCCGAGGGCGGCGACCGCGATGGTGGCCCGCACGTACCGCGGGGTGATCTGGCTGTCCCTCGCGGCGACCGGGACCGTGGGGCTCGTAGTCGGCTGAAACGCCACCTGCGTCACGGCCCTGACCCTAGTCAGTGGACCGGGGCACGACATCCGTCGACAGGCGCTGATTCCACAAAGGATCGGCCCAGTCCGTCCTCAATGCTGCGGGCGCAGCTCGGCGAAGTGGCAGGCGGACGGGTGGGGGTCGGCGGCCCGTGGCACCGCCTGCGGGTCCTGGGTCGCGCAGATCTCCTGGGCCTTCCAGCAGCGGGTGCGGAAGTGGCAGCCGCTCGGCGGGTTCGCGGGGCTCGGCACGTCGCCGGTGAGCCGGATGATGCTGCGGTGCTCCCGGGCGTCCGGGTCGGGCAGCGGCGCGGCGGAGAGCAGCGCCTGGGTGTACGGGTGGGTGGCCCGTTCGTAGATCTGGTCCTCGGTGCCGATCTCCACGATCCGGCCGAGGTACATGACCGCGACCCGGTCGGCGATGTGCCGGACCACCGACAGGTCGTGGGCGATGAAGATGTACGACAGCCCCAGCTCGTCCTGCAACTCCTCCAACAGGTTGATCACCTGGGCCTGGATGGAGACGTCGAGGGCGGAGACCGGCTCGTCGCAGACGATCACCTCGGGGCGCAGCGCCAGCGCCCGGGCGATGCCGATGCGTTGCCGCTGCCCGCCGGAGAACTGGTGCGGGTAGCGGTTGATGTGCTCCGGGTTCAGCCCGACGACGTCGAGCAGCTCCTGGACCCGGCGGTGGCGGCTGCCCTTCGGTGCCGCCGCCGGATGGATCTCGAACGGTTCGCCGATGATGTCCCCGACGGTCATCCGCGGGTTCAGCGAGGTGTACGGGTCCTGCATCACCATCTGCATGTTGCGGCGGATCCGGCGCAGTTCGCCGCCGGAGGCGGCGAAGAGGTCCTGCCCGGCCAGGGTGGCCCGGCCGGCGGTCGGTCGCTCCAGCCGCATCAGCAACCGGGCGAGGGTGGACTTGCCGCAGCCGGACTCGCCGACGATGCCCAGCGTCTCGCCCCGACGCAGTTGGAAACTGACCCCGTCGACGGCCTTGACCGCGCCGACCTTGCGCTTGAACAGCACCCCCTGGGTGATCGGGAAGTGCTTGACCACGTGGTTGACGTCGAGGATCGTCTCGCCCCGCACCTTGGTGGGCCTAGCGGGCGCGGTCATCGCGTACCTCCTGCGCGAAGTGACAGGCGCTGGTCCGGCCGTCGCCGAGCACCAGGTCGTGCGGCACCACGTCCAGGCAGACCTGTTGGACGTACCGGCACCGGGGGTGGAAGGGACAGCCACCGGGGATGTCCATCAGGTTCGGTGGCAGGCCCGGGATCGTGGTGAGCTTCCCGCTCCGCTGGTCCAGTCGTGGGATCGACTCCAACAATCCCTTGGTGTACGGGTGGGCGGGCGCCCGGTACAGCGAGCGGACGTCGGCGTGCTCGACGATCCGGCCCGCGTACATGACCGCGATCCGGTCCGCCACGTCGGCGACCACCCCGAGGTCGTGGGTGATCAGGATCATCGCCATGTCGAGGTTCCGCTGTAGGTCGGCGAGCAGGTCCATGATCTGGGCCTGGACGGTGACGTCGAGCGCCGTGGTGGGCTCGTCGGCGATGAGCACCTTCGGCTCCATGGCCAGCGCCATCGCGATCATGACGCGTTGCCGCATCCCGCCGGAGAACTGGTGCGGGTAGTCGCCGAGCCGGTTGGCCGCCGCCGGGATCTGCACCAGGTCCATCAGCTCCACCGACCGGCGGCGGGCGTCGGACCGGGACATCCCGAGGCGTTGGCGCAGCGTCTCACCGATCTGCCAGCCGACCGGGAAGACCGGGTTCAGTGCGGAGAGGGCGTCCTGGAAGATCATGGCGATCTCCTTGCCCCGTACCTGCCGGCGCTGTTCCTCGGGCAGGGTCAGCAGGTCACGGCCCTGGTAACGGATCTGGCCGGAAGTGACGTGCGCCGGTGGGCTGTCCAGGATGCCCATGATGGCCTGCGCGGTGACGGACTTGCCGGAGCCGGACTCACCCAGCACGGCGAGCGTCTCGCCCGGGTCGAGGTGGTAGCTGACCCCGTTGATCACCTCGGCCACGCCCTCGCCGGTACGGAACTCGATGTGCAGATCACGCAGTTCGAGCAGGTGCCCGCCGGGCGGGGTGGGGGAGGCCGGGGTCGGTTGGACGGCGTGCTGGCTCATGTGAGTCACCGCAGCTTCGGGTCGAAGGCGTCGCGGATCGCGTCGCCGAGCATGATGAACGCCAGCACGGTCAACGCGAGGAAGGTCGACGGGACCACCAGCGGGGTGGCCGACTCCCGCATGTGTACCCGCCCGTTGTTGATGTCGATGCCCCAGGAGATGGTGGGCTCCCGCAGGCCGATGCCGAGGAACGACAGGGTCGCCTCGGCGGCGATGAACGAGCCGAGCGCGATGGTCAGCACCACGATGGCCGGGGCGAGCGCGTTCGGCAGGATGTGCCGCCACATGATCCGGCCGTTGCCGGCGCCCAGCATCCGGGCCGCCGCCACGTAGTCCTGCTCCCGTGCGGTGATCACCGAAGAGCGGACCACCCGGGCGGCGGTCGTCCAGCCGAGCACCGCCAGTACGAAGATCACCGAGCCGAGGCGCACCGTGGCGCTGTCGGTGGACACCCGCTTCAGCAGCACGATCGCGGCCAGCAGCAGCGGGATGCCGAGCACGATGTCGATCACCCGGGAGAGCACCGCGTCGACCCAGCCGCCGAAGTAGCCGGAGAGCATCCCGACGACCAACGCGATCACCCCGGTGAGCAGCGCGCTCAGGGCGCCGACCAGCAGCGACGCGCGAGCGCCGTAGACCGCCCGGGCGTACGTGTCGCAGCCCTGGAAGTCGTACCCGAAGAGGGCGCCGCCGGAGGGCGCGGCATGCTGCCGGGACAGCACGCAGTCCGTCGGGTCGTTGCCGGTGAACAGCCCCGGCGCGACGGCCATCCCGGTCACCACGAGCACCAGAACCAGGCTGATCCAGAAGATCGGCTTTCGGCGCAGGTCACGCCAGGCGTCACCGGCCAGGCTGCGTGGCTTGCGCGGCTGGCCGACCCGGTTCGGCGTACCCGGCTCACCCGAGGGTCCGCGCCGCGCGGCCTGGTCCTCGGACGCCGCCACCGTCTCGAAGTCGCTCATGCCGCCACCTCGCTGCGCTCACTCATAGCGGATCCTCGGGTCTAGTACGGCGTACAGGACGTCCACCACCAGGTTGGAGACGAGGTAGACCACGACGAGCACGCTGACGATGCCCACCACCAGTGGGCCGTCCTCGGTGCGGATGCCCCGGAAGAGGTTGAAGCCGACGCCCGGGATGTTGAACACGCCCTCGGTGATGATCGCGCCGCTCATCAGGTTGCCCAGCTCGACGCCGAGGAAGGTGATCACCGGGATCAGTGAGTTGCGCAGCACGTGCACGCTGACCACCCGACGCCTCGGCAGCCCCTTCGACCGGGCGGTCCGCACGTAGTCGGCGCGCAGGTTCTCGGCCACCGAGGTTCGGGTCAACCGCAGCGCGGTGGCCAGGGAGAGCGAGCCGAGCACGATGCCGGGCAGCAGCAGTGCGTAGAAGTCGGGGTCGGCGCCGGAGGTGGCCGGGAAGAGCTGCCACTTGACGCCCAGGAAGTACTGCGCGAGCGGGGCGAGCACGATGGTCGGGATGCCGAGCACCAGCAGGGTCAGCAGCAGCGTGGCGTTGTCGAAGATGCTGGCCCGCCGGATCCCGGCGAGTACGCCCGCGGTGACGCCGAAGACGACGGCGACCGCGATGGCGATCAGCGCCAGCTTGATGGTGACCGGCCAGGCGGCGGCGAGGATCTCCCCGATGGAGCGCCCGGTGAGCGACTCGCCCAGGTCGCCCCGGAGCAGGTTCGAGATGTAGTCGAAGTAGCGGTAGAAGAAGCCGCCGACCCCGGTCGCGTCGAGGTGGTACTTCTCGGTGAGGTATGCCCGCTGCGCGGCGGTCACCGGGCGCTCGCCGGCCAGCGCCTGGATGGGGTCGCCCTGGCCGGCGAACATCAGCGCGTAGACGATCAGCGTGGTGCCGAAGAAGGCCACGACCATCTGGAGCAGGCGCCGCACGATGAAGCGGAACATACTTGGCAGTCTCTCTGAAAAGGGGCGAACCGCGTGGCGGGTCGGGTCACCTCGCGGTGACCCGACCCGCCTGCGTGGGTGTTACTTCACGGCCTCGATCTTGAGCAGGTCGATCCGGTCGAAGAGATCCATCTCGACGTTCTTGACCTTGGTCGAGTGTCCGAAGTTGTTCTGGCCGAACCGCAGCGGGATCACCGGCAGTTCCTCGGCCAGCAGGTCCTCGGCGGCCTGGTACTTCTTGATCGCCTCTTCCTCGCTCGACGCGCTGACGCCCTCGGCGAGCAGCTTGTCGAACTCGGGGTTGCTGTAGCCGTAGTAGTTCGACGAGCCGTTGCTGCTGTACAGCGGGCCCAGGTAGTTCTCCATCGACGGGTAGTCCATCACCCAGCCCATCCGGAACAGGCCCACCGACTGCTTCGCCTTCAGCTTGGTCAGCAGGTCGGCGAACTTCGGCTCGGCGTTGCCGACGCAGTCCACGCCCAGGTTGGCCTTGAGCTGGTTGCAGGTGGCGTCGACCCAGTCCTTGTGGCCGCCGTCGCCGTTGTAGGACAGCGTGATCTTCGACGGGCCACCGGCGGCCTGGTACAGCGCCTTGGCCTTCGCCGGGTCGAACTCACCGGCCGCACCGATGGTGTTCTCCCGGTATCCGGCGACCACCGGCGAGACGAACGAGCGGGCCGGCTGCTGCGAGTCCTTGAAGATCGAGCGGGTGATCTCCTCCCGGTCGATCGCCATCGAGATGGCCTTGCGCACGTCCGGGTTGCTGTACTCCTGCTCGAACGTGGGGAAGGCGAGCACCTGCAGCGTCGACGCCGGGCTCTGCTGGTACCGGTCGCCCAGGTCGGTGGCGGCGGTGGAGAGGTTCTCGATCGGGATGGTCTTGATCACGTCGAGGTTGTCCGACAGCACGTCCGCGTACGCGGCGGTCGGCTGCTGGTAGATGCGGAACTCGACGCCGGCCACCTTGGGCTGCTGCCCCGGGAAGGCGTCGTACCGCTCGACCTCGACCTTGGCGTCGTGCTGCCAGCTGCCCTTCATCTTGAACGGGCCCTGGCCGATCGGTGCCTGCTCGTAGCCGTCGGCCAGCTTGCCCGGCGCCGAGAAGGCGGCCTTCGGTAGCGGGTAGAAGGCGGTGTAGCCGAGGATCGACTTGAACTCGCTGTACGGCTGGGACAGCGTCACGGTGAAGGTGTGGTCGTCGACCTTCTTCAGCCCGCTGAGCGTCTGCGCCTTCGGGCTGTCGCCCTGCAGGTCGTCGTAGCCGGCGATCTTCTCGAAGAAGTAGTTCGAGTTCTGGCCGTTGGGGGCGTACGCGCCGTAGTTCCAGGCGTCGACGTAGTTGTCGGCGGTGACGTCCTCGCCGTTGTGGAACGTGTAGCCGTCCTTGAGCTTCACGGTCCAGGTGGTGTTGTCCTCGGACGTGATCGACTCGGCCGCCACCTCGTACGGCTTGTTCGCCTCGTCGTAGTCGACCAGCGGGCTGAACAGGGCGGCGAGCACCTGCGAGCCACTCGTCTCGTTGGTGTTGGTGGGCACCAGGTGCTGCGGCTCGGCGATCTCGATCCGCACGGCCGCGTTGGGGTCGCTCTCGCCGGATCCGCCATTACCGCCCGAGCCGCAGGCCACCAGGCCCAGGGTCACCGCGAGCGGGAGGGCGGTCCAGGCGGCGAGCCTACGAACACGCATTGAGCCTCCTCATATCCTCACGCAGTGCAGTCAGGCCCGGCGTTGGGTGACTCTGCGCAACGACGGGCAACGGTAGGTCGTGCACCGCGAGTCGGCAACGTAGCGGTTGCGAACGGGTAACAGAATGAGACCCCCCGCCTTGTCGGTGGTCGGCGCCCGTGCTACGCATTGCTCGCGTTTGCCGGTCTGGGCTGCGGAAATCTGGGAACGTCCGGCAGGCTCAGGTGAGCCTTCGGCCCGGCTGTGCCCGAAGTTCATGATCGTCGTGTTGGGTGGGTTCATGCCCGGGCGTCCTGCTCGACTGGGACCGATGCCGCAACCCGTTACGCAAAGTGACTAACCACACGTCACAGAAAGTAGCTGCCGAGATCTGGGGCGCCCGGACCCCGTGGTCGGCGGAGTCGGCGGTGCCGGTCGTGAGACGATCTGCTCGTGACGGCGACGCTTCTGGACGGCAAGGCGACCGCGGCCGAGATCAAGGACGAGCTGCGGGCGCGGGTGAAGGCGCTGGCGGAACGGGGCACCGTGCCGGGGCTCGGCACGGTGCTGGTCGGGAGTGATCCCGGTTCCCAGGCGTACGTCAACGGAAAGCACCGGGACTGCGCCGAGGTCGGCATCGCCTCGATCCGGCGTGAGCTGCCGGCCGACGCCACCCAGGAGCAGGTCGACCGGACCATCGCCGAGCTGAACGCCGACCCGGCCTGCCACGGCTACATCGTCCAGCTGCCGCTGCCCGGTCACCTGGACACCCAGCGGGTGCTGGAGCTGATCGACCCGGACAAGGACGCCGACGGCCTGCACCCGGTCAACCTGGGTCGGCTGGTGCTCGGCTACGACGCGCCGCTGCCGTGCACCCCGCGCGGCATCGTGGAGCTGCTCCGCCGGCACGACGTGCCGCTGCGCGGCGCCAACGTCGCGGTGGTGGGCCGGGGCAACACGGTCGGCCGCCCGCTCGGGCTGCTGCTCACCCGGCGCAGCGAGAACGCCACGGTCACGTTGTGCCACACCGGCACCCTCGACCTCGCGGCGCACACCCGCGGTGCGGACATCGTGATCGTGGCGGCCGGCGTACCCGGGCTGCTCACCGCCGACATGGTCACGCCGGGTGCGGTCGTGGTCGACGTCGGCATCACCCGGGTGATCGGCTCGGACGGCAAGGGTCGCTACACCGGCGACGTGGACCCGGAGGTCGTCGAGGTCGCCGGCAAGCTGGTGCCGATGCCCGGTGGGGTCGGCCCGATGACCCGGGCCATGCTCCTCAGCAACGTGGTGGAGCGCGCCGAACGCGACTGAGGTGAAGGAAGGCCCATAACCGTCCGCCCCTGGCCCGATCGGTGCCAGGATGGCTGATACGGTCCGGAAAACCGACTGGTATCAGGGAGTGGGACGACCATGGGTAAGAAAGTCACTGTCGTCGGCGCCGGATTCTACGGCTCCACCACCGCACAGCGCCTGGCCGAGTACGACGTCTTCGACACCGTCGTCATCACCGACATCGTGGAGGGCAAGCCCGCCGGTCTCGCCCTGGACCTCAACCAGTCGCGGGCCGTCGAGGGCTTCGAGACCAAGGTGGTCGGCGTCACCACCGGGCCGAACGGCGAGGGCTACGAGGCCATCGAGGGCTCCGACGTCGTGGTGATCACCGCCGGTCTGCCGCGCAAGCCGGGGATGAGCCGGATGGACCTGC
Organism: Micromonospora radicis; assembly: GCF_003583405.1. Lineage (GTDB taxonomy): Bacteria > Actinomycetota > Actinomycetes > Mycobacteriales > Micromonosporaceae > Micromonospora > Micromonospora radicis. The sequence continues at coordinate 26,343 of NZ_QXEC01000009.1, read as the reverse complement.
TGGAGACCAACGCCAAGATCGTCCGGCAGGTCTCGGAGAACGTCGCGAAGTACGCCCCGAACGCCGTGGTGATCGTGGTCTCCAACCCGCTGGACGAGATGACGGCGCTGGCCCAGCTCGCCACCCAGTTCCCGCACCAGCGGGTGCTCGGCCAGGCCGGCATGCTGGACACCGCCCGGTTCACCAACTTCGTGGCCGAGGCGCTCGGCGTACCGGTGAAGTCGGTAAAGACGCTGACCCTCGGCTCGCACGGCGACACCATGGTCCCGGTCCCGTCGAAGAGCACCGTCGGCGGCAAGCCGCTGCGCGAGGTCATGCCGGCCGAGCAGATCGAGGACCTGGTGGTCCGGACCCGCAACGGCGGCGCCGAGGTGGTGGCGCTGCTCAAGACCGGTTCGGCGTACTACGCCCCGTCGGCCGCCGCCGCCCGGATGGCGAGGGCCGTCGCGGAGGACTCCGGCGAGGTCATGCCGGTCTGCGCCTGGGTCGACGGCGAGTACGGCATCTCCGGCGTCTACCTGGGCGTCGAGGCCGAGATCGGTGCGACGGGCGTCAAGCGGGTCGTCGAGACCGACCTGGACGCCGACGAGCGGGCCAGCCTGAACGCCGCCGCCGAGGCCGTCCGCGCCAAGCAGGCCGACGTCGCCAACATGTGATTCCCCGCACCCTGGTGAGTTGACCAAGAGGTTTGCGTCTCGGTGAAGTCGATCCGGGACGCAAACCTCTTGGTCGTCATGGTCGACCGGCGTCGGCGCGTCCGTCGATCAGCACGGTGAGGGCGTCGAGGACGCGGGCCAGGCCGAACTCGTACGCCTGGTCGGGATCATAGGCGGCGTTCTGGGCGGCGCCCGCCGCGGCGCCGACCCGGACGGCGGTCGGGTACCGCCGTTCGTCGAGCACCTGCGCGAGCAGCGGTGCGTTCGCCGCCCACCACTGTTCGTCGGTCCAGGCGCTGTCCTGCCGGGCCGATCGGGCCTCCGCCGCCGAGCGGGCCGCGGCCCGGACGAAGTCGAGTACGAAGGTCAACGCGGCGTCCCGGGTCACGTCGTCCAGCCCGGTGTCGTCGAAGGCGCGCAACTCGTGTTCGTACTTCGCCATCAGGCCGGGGCCCAGCGGCGGCCGGCCGGTGGCGACCTCGGCGGCCCAGGGGTGGGCGGCGAAGAGTTCGCGGTTGTCCCGGGCGAGCGCCGCCACCCGGCTGCGCCACGACTCGCCCGAGCGGTCCGGTCGGGGTAGCTCCGCGTAGATCGCGTCCAGCATCAGGTCGAGCAGCTCGGCCTTGCCCGGCACGTACGTGTAGAGGGTCATCGGTGCCGCGCCGACGGCCTGGCCGAGCGCCCGCATGGTCACCGCGTCCAGTCCCTCGGCGTCCGCCAGCGCGATGGCGGACGCGACGATGTCGTCGAGGGAGCGACCCTGGCGTGGGCCGCGTCGGGCGCCCGCGTCGGGCTGCCGCCAGAGCAGGCGGAGGGTGTGGGCGGGATCGCCGCCGCCGGTGCGATGGGACACCCTCCGATCTTCGCAGGTCAAATCGTCGTACGCAGTACGTTGTACACTGTACGAAGTAAGGTTTCCGTTCTCAGGGAGTGCGCGTGCAGATCACCGCAGCGGCCATCTCGCTCAACGTCGACGACGTGCCGGCCTCGGCCGCGTTCGTCCAGCAGCACTTCGGGTTCCGGGAGGAGATGGCGGCCGACGGGTTCGTCTCGCTGACCCGGGACGGGGTCGGCTTCAACCTGATCTTCCTGCGTACCGGGCTGGCCAGCCTCCAGCCGTCGAGCCTGAAGACCCAGCGGGCGGCGGGCGTGCTCGTCGCCTTCGTGGTGGACGACGTCGACGCCGAGTACGCCCGGATCCAGGCCGCCGGTGTGCCGATCACCACGCCGATCCAGACCGAGCCCTGGGGGGAGCGGTTCTTCCAGGTCACCGACCCCAACGGGGTCGTCCTGCAACTGGTGCAGTGGGTACACGGCCCGGAGGGGGCCGCCTGAACCGGGGCGTCGCCCGAGCATGCGTCGGGCCCGGCGGGGTATAGCCGCGTCGGGCCCGACGGGCCGTGTCCGGCCCGTGCCATCGGCGAACGGGTGGCCGCGACGTTTCCGGTCGAGGCGGATCCAGTACGCTCGTACTGCTTGAGCATGTGTCCCCCGAGAGGAGCGCCGGCCGATGGCGAAGATCAAGGTAAACAACCCGGTCGTGGAGCTCGACGGCGACGAGATGACCCGGATCATCTGGAAGCAGATCCGGGAGCAGCTGATCCTGCCCTACCTCGACGTCGACCTGCACTACTACGACCTGTCGATCCAGCACCGCGACGCCACCGACGACCAGGTCACCATCGACGCCGCCAACGCCATCAAGGAGCACGGCGTCGGCGTCAAGTGCGCCACCATCACCCCGGACGAGGCCCGGGTGGAAGAGTTCGGGCTGAAGAAGATGTGGCGGTCGCCGAACGGCACCATCCGCAACATCCTCGGCGGCGTGGTCTTCCGTGAGCCGATCATCATGTCCAACGTGCCGCGGCTGGTCCCCGGCTGGACCAAGCCGATCATCATCGGCCGGCACGCCCACGGTGACCAGTACAAGGCCACCGACTTCGTCGTCCCCGGCCCGGGTACGGTGACCATCACCTACACCCCGGCCGACGGCTCGAACCCGGTCGAGATGGAGGTCGCCAACTTCCCCGGCGGCGGCATCGCGATGGGTATGTACAACTACGACGAGTCGATCCGGGACTTCGCCCGGGCCTCGTTCCGGTACGGCCTGGACCGTGGCTACCCGGTCTACATGTCGACCAAGAACACCATCCTCAAGGCGTACGACGGCCGGTTCAAGGACATCTTCGCCGAGGTGTTCGAGAACGAGTTCAAGGCGGAGTTCGACGCCGCCGGCCTCACCTACGAGCACCGGCTGATCGACGACATGGTCGCCGCCGCGCTCAAGTGGGCGGGCGGGTACGTCTGGGCCTGCAAGAACTACGACGGTGACGTGCAGTCCGACACCGTCGCGCAGGGCTTCGGCTCGCTCGGCCTGATGACCTCGGTCCTGCTGTCGCCCGACGGCCGCACCGTCGAGGCCGAGGCCGCGCACGGCACCGTCACCCGGCACTACCGGCAGTGGCAGAAGGGCGAGAAGACCTCGACCAACCCGATCGCCTCGATCTACGCCTGGACCCGGGGCCTGGCGCACCGCGGCAAGCTGGACAGCACCCCGGCGGTCACCGAGTTCGCCAACACCCTGGAGCAGGTCATCGTCGACACCGTCGAGGGCGGCCAGATGACCAAGGACCTCTCGTTGCTCATCTCGCGGGACGCGCCGTGGCTGACCACCGACGAGTTCATGAACACGCTCGACGAGAACCTGGCGCGTCGCCTCGCCGCCTGAGTCCCGTCCGCACCCACCGAGCCCGCCGGCCACCATGGCCCGGCGGGCTCGGTGCTTACCCGGCGCGTACCGCGTGTCACACGAAGACACGCCAGCCGGCGTCACCTGTCCCGGCGCGCCTCGTTGACCTGGGTGGACGAGATGCCAGTCCCGTCCAGCCGTCCCTTCCCCGCGGGGGGCCCTGTCCCGGGCCCCCCGCGCCCTGCTGTCCGGCCGTGTCCGGCGCGCCCCGCTGTCCGGGCCTTCCCGCGCCCTCCGCGCTGTCCGACCGGACCTCACATCGCCACCCTTTGCTCTGCTTCAACCCACGCATCAGCCGGCCGCGGTGGCCCGCCGGCGCACTGCCCGGCCGGAAGCCGTTGCGTCCGTTGAAGCAGAGCAAAGGCGCAAGCAGGGGTACGGGGGCAGGCCCGGGGCGGCAGCCGGGGACGGGTCGACAGCCGACAGCCGGGGACGGGGCGGCAGCCGGGGGAGGGGGAACGGGCGAGGTGGAGGTCAGGCGGCGCGGAGGAGTTCGGCGGCGCGTTCCGGGGCGATGTCGTTGATGAAGACACCCATGCCGGACTCGGAGCCGGCCAGGTACTTCAGCTTGTCGGCCGCCCGCCGGATGCTGAACAACTGCAGGTGCAGGTGGCCCAGTTCGCGGTCGACGCGGACCGGCGCCTGGTGCCAGGCGGCGATGTACGGCATCGGGCTGTCGAACAGCCCGTCGAAGCGCCGCAGCAGGTCCAGGTAGAGCGGGCCGAAGGCGTCCCGTTCGGCTTCGGTCAACGCCGGGATGTCCGGCACCGGCCGGTGCGGTGCGACGTGCACCTCGAACGGCCACCGGGCGGCGGCGGGGACGTACGCCGTCCAGTGTTCGTTGGTCGCCACCACCCGGTCACCGGCGGCGCGTTCGGCGGCGAGCACGTCGGCGTAGAGGTTGCGGCCGTCGGTGCGCTCCGCGTGCCGGCGGGCCGCGGCCAGCAGGGACCGGGTACGTGGCGGAAGGAACGGGTACGCGTAGATCTGCCCGTGCGGATGGTGCAGGGTCACCCCGATCTCCACGCCCCGGTTCTCGAAGCAGAAGACCTGCTCGACCCCGTCCAGACCGCCGAGGACCTCGGTCCGGTCGGCGAGCGCGTCGAGTACGGTGCGTACCCGGCGCGGCGGCAGGCTGGCGAAGCTGGCGTGGTGGTCGTCGGTGAAGCAGACCACCTCGCAGCGCCCGTGTCCGGGCCGGACCGGCGTGAACGGGGTCATCTCGGCTGGTTCCTCGACCACCCGTCCGCTGAACGCCGGAAACCGGTTCTCGAAGACCGCGACGGCGTAGTCCGACGCCGGGATCTCACTGAGCCGGTCAGCCGTCGAGGGGCAGAGCGGACACTGCTCGGCCGGTGGCAGGAAGGTGCGGGTCTGCCGGTGCACGGCCAGCGCCACCCACTCGCCGGTCAGCGGGTCGTAACGCAACTGGGAGGCGGGCGGGGGCGGCGGCAACTCGCGCCGGTCCGGCTGGTCCCGGACGACGTCGTCGCGCTCGTCGAAGTAGATCAGCTCACGACCGTCGGCCAGGGTGAGCGCCGTACGCTTCATCGCGGCCAGCGGCCGCGGTTGAGCTTGGACCATCGGAAGGACAGCTCCCTCGTCAGAGCGCTGGTAGGCGCGGCTCCACCCAGCCGGTCTCGGTCAGGTGGTGCAACACGTGCTGGACCGCCTCGTCCACGTCGAGGTCGCTGGTGTCGATCACCAGGTCGGCGTCGGTCGGCTCCTCGTACGGGTCGTCGATGCCGGTCATCCCGGTGAGTAGGCCGGCGCGCGCCCGCGCGTACAGCCCCTTGCGGTCGCGGCGTTCGCAGACCTCCAGCGGCGTGGCGACGTGGACCAAGACGAACCCGGCGCCCGCCGCGGTGGCCATCTCCCGGGCCGTCGCCCGGGCCTGCGCGTACGGTGCGATCGGGCAGCAGACGCCGATGCCCCGGTGCCGGGCGATCTCGGCGGCCACCCACCCGATCCGTCGTACGTTGGTGTCCCGGTCGGCCTTGCTGAAGCCCAGCCCCGCGGTCAGCTCACGGCGCACCACGTCACCGTCGAGCAGGGTGACCGTACGCTCACCCTGCTCCCGCAGCGCGTCGGCGAGACCACGGGCGATGGTCGACTTGCCGGAGCCGCTCAGCCCGGTCAGGAACACCACCAGCCCCCGGTACCGCCGCGGCGGCCGGGCCCGGCTGAGTTCCTTCGCCACCGCCGGCGGGGTGTGCCACTCGGGCAGCGGGAAGCCCCGGTCGAGCAGGTCCTCGATCTCGTCGTGGGTGAGCGCCAGCCGACGGTTGCGCGGCGGGATGTCCTCGCGCCAACGCCACTGGCCGTCCCGGTTGTCGTACGCCAACTCGCGCGGCACCAGCACCCGTAGCCCGGCACCGGAGAGCATGTCCCCGGTGGAGAGCAGGTGGGTGACGCCGTACGCGGCGGAGACCCGGGCCCGCAGCAGCGCCTCGCCGATCTCGTCCCGACCCCGGGCCAGTGGCACGGCGACCAGGGTCGCCGGTGGCATCCGGTCGCGGGCGGCGAAGACGCTGCGGACCAGCGCCTCCGGTGGCAGGCCGCCGGTGCCGTCCTCGCCGACCGGGATCATGATCAGCAGGTGCGCGCTGAGGGTACGCACGGCATGGGCGATCTGGGCCAGCTGCGGCCGGTGCAGCGGACGGTCGGCGACGACGCCGAGCACCCGTCCGGGTGGCAGCAGCGCGCGGATCTCCGCCGGGGTGCGGCGCAGCCGCTGGAACGGCCCGTGCCCGCCGTCGCCGAGCCGGCGGACGCTGCCGCCGACCCCGGCCACCCCGTCGCGTACCTGCCAGGTGTCGGCGACCTCCAGCGCCGCCACCGGGGCGCCCTCGCCGTCGGTGAGCACCAGGGTGCGGCGGTCCGGGTCGGCGAGGTCGAACTCGCGCAACAGGGCCGAGGGCACCTGGAGGGTCACCGCCACCGGCCACGGCGTGCCGTCGACCAGCCGGCCCCGGCGGCTGACCGAGACCAGGTCGGCGCGGGTCAGGAAACCGGTCAACGGCGCGTACGCACCGATCAGCAGCAGCTCCAGATCCGCGAGCTCGCCGGGACGCGGCGTGTACGCCGGTGCGTCCCGAAGTACCTCGTCGGGCAGCACCCACCCGTTGCTCATCAGACCCCCAACTCCGGCGACCGGCACACAGTTTCGCAGCCGCCCGCCAATCGGTCGAGAGCACCACTCCTCCCGGCCGGGGTGTGCCGGTCCGGCCCAGGTCGGATCAGACCGGCCGGGTGTGCCGGTCCGGCCCGGGTCGGATCAGACCGGCCGGGTGTGCCGGTCCGGCCCGGATCGGATCAGACCAGCGGTGCCGCCCCGAACGAGACCGCGAACCGCTTGCACCAGATCGAGACGCTGGTCAGATCGCTCAGGTCCACGTCGGCGGGGATGGCGTACCCCTGATCGCCGCGGTTGCCCTTGAGCTTGCCCAGCTCCACCCAACGGCCGTCGTCGAACACGTGCCAGCCGGCCCGGCCCTCCAGTACCGGCTGGTCGGTCAGCCAGACGCGGAGGTCGGGGCCGTTGGAGGTGGCCAGCCCGACCAGTTCCAGCCGGTGCTCCCCGTCGGCGGCGCGCACGATGCGGGCGGTGCCCGACGTCTCGTACTCGTGGCTGACGAACTCGCCGGAGCTGACCATGGTGGCGGTGGGCCGCTCGGACGCCGGTGCGGCCGAGGGGGAGGCGGCGGAGGCGGCGGTCGGGCTCGGGCCGACCGGTGTCTCGACCACGGTCAACCGCTCCGCCACCTCGGTGTCGGTGACCAGCTTCCACGGTTGGAACCAGTACAGGCCGAACGCCGATCCGGCGGCCAGCACGACGATCGCGATCCAGGTCAACGGGGTGCGCAGCAGGCGGGAGATCATGCGTCCAGTGTGGTCGACTCCGTCGTCATGATCGGCCCGGCAGGTCGTTACGAAAGCCTTACCGCTTGCGGTTCGGCCAGGCCCAACCGGCGCCGGACGGCCCGCGCCAGCCGGCGCCACAGCCCCGGCCTGGGCGCCGGCGGCTTGGCCGGCGCCTTCTTCTTCCGCTTGTCCACCACCTCCGGCCGGGCACCGTCGGCGGCGCAGGTCACCGCCAGCGGCAGCTTGGCGTCGAGAGTCCAGCCCGAGCCGGTCACCCGAGCCTTCAGGACCCACTCACCCTGGGTACGACCACCGTCGAGGGCACCGAAGTCGACGGTTGCCGTGCCCCGGTAGCGCAGTTGCACCCCGTCGCCGGCCGGATCCGGTACCCGGTCCACCTCGAAGTGCACCGGCAGGAAGAACTCGTCGTGCCGGGTGGCGTGCTGGGCGACCACGTCCAGCCGGGCCCGGCTCACGTCGTCGGTGCTGTCGAGCAGGTCGGCGGGGACGTCGTCGAGCGGCACCACGAGCCGGTCCCGCCCGTCGACGTGCCGGTAGGACAGCGGCTGCTCGCCGTCGCGGAGTTGGGCGCCGAGCAGCATGGTGAGGGTCAGACCGGTCAACTCGTACGCCTTCAGGCGGGCCCGGACGCGGATCCCCGCGTCCCACTCGGCCAGCCGGACCAGGTCGTCGACCCGGCCCTGGGCGGCCAGACCGGCGAGGGCGCGCTCGAACGACGGCAGGGAGTCGGTGACCTCCGGGGCGAACCGTTCCTGGATGGTCTTCTGCACCTCCGCGGCAACCTGGTCGACCCAGTCCCGGGGCGCGTCCCGCAACCGGGCGCCGCGCAGCCGGCGGATCATCTCGCTGCGCAGCCAGCGCTGGTGCAACCGGTCCCGCAGCGGCCCCGGCTCGGTGTGCGAGTCGACGATGTCGAGCACCTCGCGCAGGCTGCTGTAGTACCCGGCGGGTTCCATCCGGGTGGCGGTCAGGTTGCCGCCGTCCGGCCGGCGGGCGTGGTGGTAGCAGGTGTAGTCGGACAGTACGCAGGTGCGGCGGGAGAGCAGGTAGGCCCGGGCGACGAGGTGGTGGTCCTCCAGGCGCTTGCGGTTCTCGTCGGGGAACCGCAGGTCGTGTTCCAGCAGGAACGCCCGGCGGAACATCTTGTGACAGGTGAGGCTCTCGATCAGCGGCGCGTCGTCCAGCCGGGCGTCCGGGCGGTCGATCCGGAACAGTTCCCGGGGCACCGCGCGGCCGTGTCCGGTCATCTTGCCGATGGCGATGTCCGCGTCGTGCCGCGCCGCGTACCCGTACAGCCGTTCCAGGGCCTCGTCGCCGAGCCAGTCGTCGTCGTCGACGAACTGGACGTACTCGCCACGGGCCCAGGCGACCCCCATGTTGCGCGGGCGCGCCGGCCAGCCGGAGTGCTCGCCACGCAGCACGTGGAAGTTCGGGTGCGCGGCGGCGAGTTCCGCCAGGCGGGCCGGGGTGTCGTCGGTCGAGCCGTCGTCGACGAAGATCACCTCGAACTCGGTGGCCGGCATCGACTGGCGTAGCAGCGAGTCGACGAGCGGCTGGACGTGCTCGCCCGAGTTGTAGGTCGGGACCACCACACTTACCTTGAGCACGTCATTCGCCATGGCTCTCCCACTACCCGTCGTGTTTCTTCGAGGGAACGGATGGTGGGCTCCAGTGTGTACCAGATAGTCGATCTTCGAGGGGCGGGGTGCCCGACGTCCCACCCTGCTCTCCGCCCGGCCTCCCTAGGGGGAACCGGGCGTACGGGATCAGGGGAAAGCGGGGCGTTTCCGGAGGGCACCGGGTGGCCGTCCACTCCTAGGCTGTCGGCGTGACACTCATCGCAACCGAGTCGTTGACGAAGGTCTACGGCGGCGGGGTCACCGCGCTGTCCGAGCTGACGGTCGCGGTCGAACCCGGCATCGTCGGCCTGGTCGGTGCCAACGGCGCCGGCAAGTCGACCCTGATCAAACTCCTGCTCGGCCTGCTCACCCCGACCCGTGGCCGGGTACGGGTGCTGGGGCTGGACCCGACCACCGACCCGGCGGCGGTACGCGCCCGGGTCGGCTACATGCCGGAGCACGACTGCCTGCCGCCCGACCTGTCCGCCGCCGAACTGGTCACCCATCTCGGCCGAACCAGCGGCCTACCGCGCACCGTCGCCCGGGAACGGGCCTCCGAGGCGCTGCGCCACGTGGGGCTGCACGAGGAACGCCACCGCGCGGTGGGCGGCTACTCCACCGGCATGAAGCAGCGGGTCAAGCTAGCCCAGGCGCTGGTGCACGACCCCGACCTGCTGCTGCTCGACGAGCCCACAAACGGTCTCGACCCGGCCGGCCGGGACGCCATGCTCGCCCTGGTGCACCGGATCGGCACCGAGTTCGGCATCTCCGTGCTGGTCTGCTCGCACCTGCTCGGTGAGGTCGAGCGGATCTGCGACACCCTGGTCGCCATCGACGGCGGCCGGCTGCTGCGCGCCGACCACATCGCCGCGATGACCTCGGCCACCGACGTGCTCGCCGTCGAGGTCAGTGAGGGCACCGAGGCGCTGGCCGACCGGCTGGGCGCACTCGACCTGCCGGTGCGCCGGGAGGGGCGGCTGCTGCTCGTCCCGCTCGCCGACGAGCAGACGTACGACCTGATCCTCGGCGCGGTCGCCGAGCTGGACCTGCCGTTGCACCGGCTGGACCAGCGCCGGCACCGGGTCGCCGAACTCTTCGCCCGGAGGGAGAGCAGCCATGCCTGAACCCACGGGCGTCATCCACGACATCGGCTACCAGCGCTACACCGGCCCCCGCCTCGGTCGCCGCCCCGTCTTCGGGGCGCTGTACCTGCACGGCGTGCGGACCGCGTTCGGGCTGGGCCGCAGCGCCAAGGCCAAGATCTTCCCCTGGCTGGTGGTCGGCATCGTGCTCATGGTGGCCGTCGCCGCCACCGCGATGCGGGCCCAGTTCGGCCAGGTGGTCATGACGTACGCCCAGTTCGCCGACGCGATGAGCTGGCTGGTGATCTTCTTCGTCGCGGTGGTCGCGCCCGAACTGGTCTCCCGCGACCTGCGCAGCGGCGTGCTCCCGCTGTACTTCTCCCGGCCGCTGCCCCGCTCCGACTACCCGGTGGCCAAGCTGCTCGCGTTGGTCACCGCGCTCTGGCTGCTGCTCGGCGCACCGCAGCTGCTGATGTTCCTCGGCGCGGCGTTCACCCTGGACGGCCTGGGCGCGGTCTGGGACGAGCTGCTGGACCTGCTGCCCGGGCTGCTCTACGCCGGGATGTGGGCGGTCATCTTCGCCTCGGTGGGCCTGCTGATCGCCTCGCTGACCGGCAAGCGGGCCTTCGCCGCCGGTGGGATCGTCGCCGTCTTCCTGATGACCACGCCGATCGTCGGCACCCTGTCCATCCTGCCCTCGCAGACCGCGAACCAGCTGGCCGGCGTCGCCTCACCGCCGACCCTGGTGCAGGGGGTGGGCATCTGGACCATGCGTGACCTGCTGATCACCGACCCGGACGGCGTCGCCCCCGACCTCGGTCCCTACGGTCCGGTGTACGGGCTGGTCGCCGTCGCGCTCGTCGCGGCCTGCGTCGCCCTGCTGCTGGCCCGCTACCGGAAGGTGGCCGCTCGATGACCACGATCAGCAATCCCGCCCCGCCGACCACCACCAACAGCAGCACCCTCGCCCTCGCCGGGGTCTCCCGCTGGTACGGCAACGTGGTCGCGGTCAACGACGTGAGCATGAGCCTCGGGCCCGGCGTCACCGGGCTGCTCGGCCCGAACGGCGCCGGCAAGACCACCCTGCTGCACATGATGGCCGGTTTCCTCGCCCCCTCCCGGGGCGCGGTCACCCTCGACGGCCAGCCGACCTGGCGCAGCCCGGCCGTCTACCGGCGGCTCGGCCTGGTCAGCGAGCGGGAAGCGGTGCACAGCTTCCTCACCGCGTACGAGTTCGTGCTGGCCACCGCGAAGCTGCACAAGCTGCCCGACCCGCAGGCGGCGGCCCGCCGGGCGGTGGACCTGGTCGAGCTGGCGGACGCCCAGGACCGCCGGATCGGTACGTACTCCAAGGGCATGCGGCAGCGGGCCCGGGTGGCGGCGGCGCTGGTGCACGACCCGCAGGTGCTGCTGCTCGACGAGCCGTTCAACGGGATGGACCCGCGCCAGCGGCTGCACATGATGGAGCTGCTGCACTCCCTCGGCGACGCGGGCCGCACCATCCTGTTCAGCTCGCACATCCTCGAAGAGGTCGAGCAGGTCTCCGGCACCGTGCAGGTGATGGTCGCCGGCCGGCTCGCCGCCTCCGGCGACTACCGGACCATCCGACGGCTGATGACCAACCGGCCGCACGTCTTCGCCATCCGCTCCACCGACGACCGGTCGCTGGCCGTCGCCCTGATGGCCGAGCCCTCGGTGACCGGCGTCGAGCTGGGGCGTACCGGCCTGACCGTCCGGGCCGGCGACTACGGCGCGTTCACCCGGATGCTGCCGAAGGTCGCGCTGGCCCGAGGCGTACGGGTGCACCAACTGCTGCCCGAGGACGAGTCCCTGGAGAGCGTCTTCTCCTACCTGGTGGAGGCCTGATGTCCACTGTCTCCTGGATCACCGCGCGCGGGCTGTTCGGGCGGCGCCGGTTCCTGTTGCTGCTGCCCCTGCCGGTCCTGCTGGTGGCGTTGGCCGTGCTCTCCCGGGCGTTGGGGGTGCCGCCGACCGACTGGGGGCCGCCGGTGCTGGTCGGCCTCGGGCTGGCCGTGGTGCTGCCGGTGGTCGCCCTGATCGTCGGCACCGGTGTGCTCGGTGCCGAGATCGACGACGGCACGGTGGTGCACGTGCTCACCACGCCGCTGCCGCGCTGGCAGATCGTGCTGCCGAAGCTGGCGGTGGCGGCCGGTGTCACGGCGGCCACCGTCGTGGTGCCGCTGTTCGCCGCGGGCCTGCTGGCCGACTCGGTACGCCTCGGTCTGGCGCTGGCCGGGGCCGCCGCGGCCGGTGCGCTGGCCTACTCCGCGCTGTTCCTGGCGGCCAGCCTGCTCACCCGGCGGCCGGTGCTGCTCGGCCTGGTCTACGTGCTGATCTGGGAGGGGCTGCTCGGTAACGTGATCACCGGTACCCGGGTGCTCTCCATCCAGCACTACGTGATCGCCGTGGCCGACCGGCTCGCGCCGACCAACCTGCTCGAGACGACGGTCTCGGTGCCGCTGGCGGTGACGATGACGGTGCTGGTCAGCGTCGGCTTCACCCTGCTCGCCGTCGACCGGCTCCGCTCCTTCTCGGTGGCCGGCGAGACCAGCTGACAGCCCGGGGAAGGGCACCTTCCCGGGAGGGTGCCCTTCCCCGGCGGCCGGGCCTAGAAGGCGCAGGCGATGACGAGTTCGGGGGTGCGGTCCGGCAGCAGGTCGAGCTTGCCGATCCGGCCCGCCGCGCGCAGGTCGTCGGCGACCTCGGTGAGCTGGTCGAGCAGGGCGGCCGGGCCGAGCGCCTCGGCCAGCGGCACCTCCGCCTTCATCGACAGTTTCCGCTCCGACTTGGCCCGCCGGACCTGCCCCAGCGCGTCCGAGGCCAACCGCAGCAGCGCCGGGTCACCGGCCTCCGGCAGGGACCGACCCACCTCGTACGTGGTGGGCCACGGCGCCCGGTGCACCGACCCGTACCGCCACCAGGACCACACCTCCTCGGTCGCGTACGGCAGCACCGGGGCGAAGAGCCGCAACTGCACCGAGAGCGCGGTGGCCAGGGCGGCGCGGGCCGAGTCCGCGGCGGCACCGGTGCCGTAGGCGCGTTCCTTCACCAACTCGATGTAGTCGTCGCAGAACCGCCAGAAGAACGACTCGGTGGCCTGTAGTGCCGCCGTGTGGTCGTACGCCTCGAAGGCCGTGGTCGCGGTCGCCAGCACGGCGGACAGTTCGGCGAGCATGGCCCGGTCCAACGGTGCGGTCGCCGGTGCCCGCAGCGCGTCGGCGGCGCCCAGCCCCAGCGCGAAGCGGGACGCGTTGAGCAGCTTGGTGGCGAGCCGCCGGCCGACCTTGATCTGGGCCGGGTCGAAGGCGAGGTCCACGCCGGGTCGGCCGGTGGCCGCCCAGTAGCGCACCGCGTCGGAGCCGTGCTGCGCCAGCAGCGCCATCGGGGTGACCACGTTCCCCTTGGACTTGGACATCTTCTTGCGGTCCGGGTCGAGGATCCAGCCGGACAACTCGGCGGTCCGCCACGGCAGCGTGCCGTGTTCCAGGTGGGCCCGGACGATCGTGGCGAACAGCCAGGTCCGGATGATCTCCTGCCCCTGCGGCCGCAGGTCCATCGGGAAGACCCGGCGGAACAGCTCCGGGTCGGTCTCCCAGCCGCCGGCCAGCTGCGGGGTGAGCGACGAGGTGGCCCAGGTGTCCAGCACGTCCGGGTCGCCGACGAAGCCGCCCGGCACGCCGCGTTGGGATTCGGCGTACCCGGGGGGTGCGTCCTCGGACGGGTCGATCGGCAGCGAAGTTTCCTCGGGCGTGAGAGGGTAGGACCAGTCCGGCTCGCCAGCGTTGTCGAGCCGGTACCACACCGGCACCGGCACACCGAAGAAGCGTTGCCGGCTGACCAGCCAGTCTCCGGTCAGGCCACGCACCCAGTGCTCGTAGCGGTGCCGCATGTGCTCCGGCACCCAGCGCAGCTCACGCCCCCGGGCCAGCAGCGCCTCGCGCAGCTCGGTGTCGCGGCCACCGTTGCGCAGGTACCACTGCCGGGTCGAGACGATCTCCAGTGGCCGGTCGCCCCGCTCGTAGAACTTCACCGGATGGGTGATCGGGCGCGCTTCGCCGACCAGGTCGCCCGCGTCGGCCAACAGCTCCACGACGCGCCGCCGGGCCGCGTTGACGCCCTGCCCGGCCAGCGCCGCGTACGGCTGCGCCGGCACCCCGGCCGGCGGCTCCGGCAACAGCCGGCCGTCGCGGCCGATCACCACCCGGGTGTCCAGGTCCAGCTCCCGCCACCAGGTCACGTCGGTCAGGTCACCGAAGGTGCAGACCATCGCGATGCCGGTGCCCTTGGCCGGGTCCGCCAGCGGGTGCGCCCGCACCGGCACCTCGACGTCGAAGACGGGGGTACGCACGGACGTGCCGACCAGGTCCGCGTAGCGCTCGTCGTCCGGGTGGCAGACCAGCGCGACGCAGGCCGGCAGCAGCTCCGGACGGGTGGTGTCGATCAGCACCGCCCGCCCACCGGGGGCGTGGAACCGCAGCCGGTGGTAGGCGCCGGCCCGCTCCCGGTCCTCCAGCTCGGCCTGGGCCACGGCGGTGGCGAAGCCCACGTCCCACAGCGTCGGCGCCTCGGCCTGGTACGCCTCGCCCCGGGCCAGGTTGCGCAGGAACGCCCGCTGTGCGGCGGCCCGGGCGGCCGGACCGATGGTGGTGTACACCAGCGACCAGTCCACCGACAGGCCGAGCCGGCGCCACAGCTCCTCGAAGACCTGCTCGTCGGCGAGGGTCAACCGTTCGCACAGCTCGATGAAGTTGCGCCGGGAGATCGGGGTCGGGTTCTTGCGGGCCGCGTCGTCCACCGGGGCCGGCGGCGCCGGCCAGTCCGGGTCGTACGGCAGCGACGGGTCGCAGCGCACGCCGTAGACGTTCTGCACCCGGCGTTCGGTGGGCAGCCCGTTGTCGTCCCAGCCGATCGGGTAGAAGACCGTCCGGCCCCGCATCCGCTGGAAGCGGGCGACCAGGTCGGTGTGGGTGTACGAGAAGACGTGCCCCATGTGCAGCTCGCCCGACACGGTCGGCGGCGGGGTGTCGATCGCGTACACGTCCGCGCGTTCCTTCGTGCGGTCGAACGCGTACGTGCCGTCCTCCTGCCAGCGACGCGACCAGGTCTCCTCGAGCCCGTCCAGGGTCGGACGCTCGGGGACGCCGGTGCGGGCCGTCCTCGCCGTATCAGTCATCCGTCGATGGTAGGCAGCGTCGCGTCGTCGGGCACCGGAATACCTATCGCAGCGAGTCGACCCACTGGCGGTGCAGCGCGGCGTAGCGGCCACCACCGGCGATCAGTTCGGCGGGCGGGCCGTCCTCGACGACCCGGCCGCCGTCGAGGACCAGCACCCGGTCGGCGGTCTCCACGGTGGAGAGCCGGTGTGCGATCACCACCGCGGTGCGGTCCCGCAGGATGGTGCCGAGCGCGTGCTGCACCAGCCGCTCGGTCGGTACGTCCAGCGACGAGGTGGCCTCGTCCAGGATCAGCACCGCCGGGTCGGCCAGGAAGGCCCGGGCGAAGGCGACCAGCTGCCGCTGCCCGGCGGAGAGCCGCCCGCCGCGGCGGTGCACCTGGGTGGCGTACCCGTCGGGTAGCGCGGCGATGAAGTCGTGCGCGCCGATGGCCCGCGCGGCCGCCTCCACGGCCGCGTCGTCGGCGTCCGGGCGGCCGAACCGGATGTTCTCCGCCACCGTGTCGCCGAACAGGTGCGTCTCCTGGGTCACCAGCACCATCGCCCGGCGCAGCTGCGCGTCGGCCACCTGACGCAGGTCCACGCCGTCGAGGCTGACCGTGCCGGCGACCGGGTCGTAGAACCGGGCGATCAGCTTGGCGACGGTGGACTTGCCGGCGCCGGTCGGGCCGATCAACGCCACCGTCTGCCCGGCCGGGATGGTGAGGTCCAGCCCGGTGAGGATCTCCGCCGTCGGGCGGTAGCCGAACGAGACCCCGGACAGGGCGATCGCCCCTCGGGCGGGCCCGCCGGGCAGCGGCACGGGACGCCGCGGCTCGGCGACGCCGGGCCGCTCGTCGAGCACCCCGGCGAGCTTCTCCAGCGCCGCGGTGGCGGACTGCAGGGCGTTGTAGAACTGGCTCAGCTCCTGCATCGGCTCGAAGAACCGGCGCAGGTAGAGCAGGAACGCCGCGAGCACCCCGACCGCGATCTCGCCGCCGAGCACCCGGGCGCCGCCGTAGCAGAGCACCACCGCCACGGTGACGTTGCCGATCAGCTTGATTCCCGGCGAGTAGGTCGCGATCAGCCGGAACGCGTGCCGGCTGGACCGGCGGTAGTCGGCGGTGAGGGTGACGAAGATGTCCTGGTTGCGCGCCTCCCGGCGGTACGCCTGCACCGCCCGGATGCCCCGCATCGACTCCACGAAGTGCACGATCACCAGGGCCATCGCCTCCCGGGTGCGGCGGTACGCGGCGGCCGAGGCGCGGGCGAACCAGCGGGACAGCCAGAACAGCAGCGGGAAGGCGAGCAGGGTGACCGCGGCCAGCGGCAGGTCCAGCCAGAGCAGGATGCCGGCCACCGACACGATCGTCAGGGCGGCCGTCACCAGGCTCTCCACGCCGCCGTCGACGAGTTCGGCGATGGAGTCGATGTCGCTGGTCAGCCGGGAGATCATCCGGCCCGAGGTGTACCGCTCGTGGAAGGCCACCGGCATCCGCAGGAAGTGCGCGTACACCCGTCGGCGCAGGTCGAGCAGGACGGCCTGGCCGATGCGGGCGGAGAGGGCGAGGAAACCGCGCCGGGCCGCGTACTCGATCCCGGCGGCGGCGGCGAACGCCACCGCGACGGCCACCAGCGGTCCGGGCTCGCCGGCCCGCAGCGGCTCGATCGTCCGGTCGATGCCGAGCATGACCAGGTACGGCCCGGACATCGCGGCGGCGTTCTGGGTCAGCAGCAGCGCGACCGCGCCGGCCAGCCGGGGCCGGTGCGGGCGCAGCACATCGGCCAGCAGCGCCCGGCTGCGGACCCGTAGCCGGGCCACCGCCGCCGGGCTGCTGTCCTCGGCGAGGCTGCGGTCGGCGTGCGGGTCGGCGGCCAGGCCCCGCCACCGGTCCCGGTCGGTGGCCGCCGGGCCGTCAGCGGGCAAGCGGGCCGGGCCGTCGGCGGGCGGGCGGGCCGAGTCGTCGCCGGGCGGGCGGGCCGGGCCGTCGGCGGGCGGGGCCGTGCCCGCCGTCACGAGTGCACCAGTGGTGAGCCGCCGGGCGTCGGGCCGACCGCCCGCCGGGGCGACGGTGGGCCGGCCGGCTCGGCCGAGAGCAGCGCACGGTACGCGGGCACGGTGGCCAGCAGGTCGGTGTGGGTTCCGACGGCGGAGATCCGGCCGTGCTCCAGCAGCGCGACCCGGTCGGCGAGGGCGATGGTGGACGGGCGGTGCACCACCAGCAGCGCGGTCAGATCCCGCAGTACCCGCCGCAGCGCCGACTCGACCAGCGCCTCGGTGTGCACGTCCAGCGCGGAGAGCGGATCGTCGAGTACGAGCACGGCGGGGCGGACCAGCACCGCCCGGGCCAACGCCAGCCGCTGCCGCTGGCCACCGGAGAGCGACAGCCCCTGCTCGCCCAGCCGGGTCTGCAATCCCCACGGCAGGTCGTACGCGAACTCGGCCCGGGCCAGGGTGAGCGCCGCCCGGACCTCGTCCGCACCGGCGTCGGGACGGCCCAGGGTGAGGTTCTCCCACACCGACATGGAGAACAGCGTCGGCTCCTCGAAGGCCATCCCGACCAGGCCGCGTAGCGAGTCCAACCGCAGGTCGCGCAGGTCGTGGCCGTCGAGGGCGATCCGACCCGACCCGACGTCGTGCAGCCGGGGCACCAGGGACAGCAGGGTGCTCTTGCCGCTGCCGGTGGCGCCGACCACGGCGACGGTCTCGCCGGGCTCCACGACCAGGTCGACGCCGCGCAGCACCGCGGCGGTGGTGCCCGGGTAGCGGAAGGTGACCGCGTCGAAGTGCAGCCGGCCGCGTACCGCCGAGCGGGGCACCGCGATGGCGCCGGGCGCGTCCACGATGGCCGGTGCCGTGTCGAGTACCTCCTGGATCCGGTCGGCGGCGGTGGCCGCCTCCTGGCCGTTGGCGATGATCCAGCCCAGTGACTGCACCGGCCAGATCAGCATCAGCTGGAGGCTGACGAAGGCCACGAGCTGGCCGATGGTGAGCCGTCCGGTGGAGACCGCCGCGGCACCGGCCACCAGCACGACGCCGAGGGTCAGGTTGGGCACCATGTCGAGCAGCGCGGCGGTGCGGGCGAGCAGCCGTCCCTTGTCGACCCCGGTGTCGTGCAGGGCCCGGGTGCCGGCGGCGAACCGGGCGGCCAGTTGCGGCCCCCGCCCGTACGCCTTCATGGTCCGCAGACCCTGCGCGGTCTCCTCGACCAGGGTGGCCACGTCGCCCTGCTGGTCCTGCATGCGTCGGGACGCGGTGTGGTAGTGCCGGCCGAACCGGCGGGCGATCAGGAACAGCGGCACCGCGCTGGTGGCCACCAGCACACCGAGCACCGGATGCAGCCGGACCAGCAGCACCACCACGACCAGGTAGGTGACCACGTTCAGGACGAGGAACAACACTCCGAAGGAGAGGAACCGGCGCAGCACCGACAGGTCGCTGGTGATCCGGGAGAGCAGCTGCCCGGAGGGCCACCGGTCGTGGAAGCTGGCCGGAAGCCGTTGCAGGTGGGCGTAGACGTCGTCGCGGATGGCCGCCTCCATGGCCACCGAGGAGGAGGTCTGCACCCACCGCCGAATGAAGATCAACGCGGCTTCGGCCAGGCCGAGCAGCAGGGCGAGCCCGGCCAACCGGTACAGCCCGGTCGGATCCTGGCGGGCGATCGGCCCGTCGACCACCCGCTGCGCCACCAGCGGCACCGCGATGCCCGCCCCGGTCGCCGCCAGCCCGGCGAGCATGAGCAGGGCGAACTCCAGGGCGTGCGGGCGGAGATAGGAACGCAGTCGCCAGAGATTGCCCAGCGGATGTCGCCGGACCTCGTCGCGGTCGGTCGGGCCGTCGTCGCTCCCCGCAGCCACTACCCGAAGGTAACGGCAAACGGGGGCGACGCCGGTGTCGTGTTGTTGTCAGAACGATTGCTCAACGTTCACGCTCGTGGCTGAGCAGCCACTCCTTCACCGGCAGCCCCCAGCGGTAGCCGCCCAACGTGCCGTCGGTACGCAACACCCGGTGGCAGGGGACGAAGAGGGCGGCGGCGTTGCGGGCGCAGGCCGCCGCCGCGGCGCGTACGGCGGCCGGGCGACCGGCCAGCCCGGCGTACCCGGTGTAGGTGATCGGCCGGCCCGGCTTGACCTCGCGCAACACCTGCCAGGCGTGTGCCATGAACGCCCCGCCGGTGTGCTGCTCGACCGGGACGACGTCGATGGCGGTCAGGTCACCGGCCAGGTAACGGGTGACGGCGGCGGTGACCGGGCCGAGTTCGCGTCGCCCGCGCAGCTCGCCGCGCAGCCGGGGGTGGACCAGCGGCAACAGGTCGGCCGCGTCGGCGGTGAAGCCGGCCGCCCGGACCGCCCCGTCCGGCCCGGCGAGGATGGTGAACGGGCCGGCGGGGGTGTCGACCACGGCACCGTGGATGATCGTGTCGTTCACGCTCTGCTCCTGGGTTGGCTGCACTCTGCTCTCCAGAGTCGGACCACCGCGTACGAGCGCCAGGGGCGCCAGCCGGCGGCGTACGAGTCGAGGGTCTTCGCGGTGTCGGGCAGCCCGAGCGCCGCGGCGCCCCGGCGTACCGCGAGGTCGGTGGCGAGCAACACGTCCGGATCGCCGAGCGCCCGCATCGCCAGGTATCCCGCCGTCCACGGGCCGACGCCCGGGATCGCGGTCAACCGCCGCGCGTTCTGTTCCCGATCACCGCCCGGGCCCAGGTCGAGTTCGCCGTCGGCCACCGCCCGCGCCACCCGCCGGATCGTCTCCCGCCGCGTCGCCGGCATCCGCAACGCCCCGTCCGGCAGGGCCAGCACCTCCTCGGCCGACGGGAACCCCCGTAACGCACCCGCCCCGACGGTCGGGGCCGTCGGATGCGGGCCGGTTGCGGCGAGCAGGTGGGTGAGGGTGGTCCGGGCGGCGGCCAGCGAGACCTGCTGGGTGGCGATGGCGCGTACCGCCATCTCGAAGCCGTCGACCGCGTGCGGCACGCGTACCCCGGGCTCGGCCGCCACGACGGCGGCCAGCGCCGGATCGGCGCCGAGCGTCTGGTCCACCGCGACCGGATCGGCGTCCAGGTCGAACAGGTGCCGGCAACGGGCCACGGCGGGGGCCAGGTCACGCAGGTCCGCCAGCCGCAGGGTGGCCGCCACGTGCCCCGGCAGCGGCGTCAGGGCCACCTCCGCCGTGCCGTGCGGCAGCCTCACCCCCCGCCGGTACGTGCCGTCGTGCACCTCGTCCACCCCGGGCAGGGTCCGCCGGGCGAGGAAGTCGAGCAGCGCGGCGGCGTGCATCGGCGGCCGGTACGCCAACCGCAGCGCGACCGTGCCGGCCCCGCCGCCCGTCGACCGCCGCCCGGCGCGCAACTGCGAGGGGGGCGATCCGTACACCTCGCGGATCGTGTCGTTGAACTGCCGGACGCTGCCGAACCCGGCGGCGAAGGCGATCTCGGCCAGGCCCAACCCGGTCGTCTCGACAAGCGTCCGGGCGGTCTGCGCCCGCTGGGCCCGGGCCAGTGCCAACGGCCCCGCACCCAGCTCCGCCCGCAACATCCGGTGCAGGTGCCGTTCGGTGTAGCCGAGCCGCGCGGCCAACCCTGGTACACCGTCCCGGTCGACCACTCCGTCCGCGATCAGCCGCATGGCCCGCCCCACCAGGTCGGCTCGGACGTCCCACTCCGGGGAACCGGGGGAGACGTCCGGCCGGCACCGTCGGCAGGCCCGCAACCCGGCACCCTGAGCCGCCGCCGCGGAAGCGAAGAACCGGACGTTGTGTCGTCTCGGCGTCACCGCCGGACAAGACGGCCGACAGTAGATCCCGGTCGACAGGACGCCGGTGTAGAACCACCCGTCGAACCGCTGGTCACGGCTGTCCACCGCCCGGTAACACCGCTCGAACTCCAGCTCCACACCCCGATCATCCACCCCCACCCCACCCCCCGACTGGCGGAATTCGGACCCCACCCCCACCTGCCCCCCCATCCCGCCTGCCCGCCACGTGGATCTTGCAGTTTCGGTCCCCGCAAACGGGCGTACATGGATCAGTCGGCGACCAGAACTCCAAGATCGGCGGGGCCGGGCGGGGCGAGGCGGGGCGAGGTGGGGCGGGCGGGGCGAGGTGCGTGTGGGGCGGGGGCGGGGTGGGGAAAGTGTCGGGTGTGGTCGGTAGGGTGCGCGCCACCAAGTCAAGAAGGGGCGCGGCGATGGTGAGCGTGGCGGGTCGGGCGGCGGGATCGAGACAGGGGCATCCGTCGCTGGACGAGGCTGTGGTCCAACGCTTCTACGACCGGATGCGTACCGTGGCACCGGCAGCGGTCGGTGCCATCGAGCGGGACCGCGCCGACGACCCGGGCCGAGCCTTCGCCGACACCGCCTGCGGACGGCTGCTGCGCTCGCTCGACGACGACGGTGTGCGGGCGCTGGGCATGTGGGTGCATCACTGGTGCATGCGCTTCTACGACGACGACACCCGAGCGGCCCTGCGGCTACTCCGGGCCATCGCCGGCCGGTCGGCCCTCGGCTGGACGGCCGACGAGGTGCATTGGATGCTCGGCGAGTCGCGCCATGTAAGTTCGTCCGCCGCCGATCGCTGCACGCTCCCGTTCGCCGCCGCCGCGGAGTTGGCCCCGGGCACGTTGCGCATCGGCACGTTGATCCCCCGCCAGCCCGGCCCGGCGGGCCGGCGCTGACCGCGCGAGCCTGGGCCGGCGCTGACCGCGCCCCACGAACCTGCTCCGGCGAGCCGGAGTCGACCATGCTGGCGAGCCGGGGTGGCGGAGCGGGGCCACCGGCGCCCGGTGGTGTGGGGTGGCGGCGTAAGCTGGCTCGTCGTGAGTCTCACCATCGGCATCGTCGGCCTGCCCAACGTCGGCAAGAGCACCCTGTTCAACGCGCTGACCAAGAACGACGTGCTCGCCGCGAACTACCCGTTTGCGACGATCGAGCCCAACGTCGGCGTGGTCGGGTTGCCGGACGAGCGGCTGCACAAGCTCGCCGAGATCTTCACCTCGCAGAAGGTGATCCCGGCTCCGGTGTCGTTCGTCGACATCGCCGGGCTGGTCCGTGGCGCGTCCAAGGGGCAGGGGCGGGGTAACGCCTTCCTCGCCAACATCCGCGACGCCTCCGCGATCTGCCAGGTGGTGCGGGCCTTCTCCGACCCGAACGTGGTGCACGTCGACGGCAAGGTCTCGCCGGCCGACGACATCGAGACGATCAACACCGAGCTGATCCTCGCCGACCTGCAGACCCTGGAGAAGGCGCTGCCCCGGTTGGAGAAGGAGGCCAAGCTCCGCAAGGACCGGGCCGCCGCGGTGACCGCCGCCCGCCAGGCCGTCGAGGTCCTGGACGGCGGCACCACCCTGTACGCGGGCGCGGCGGCAGCCAAGATCGAGCTGGAGCACCTGCGCGAGCTGCACCTGCTCACCACCAAGCCGTTCCTGTACGTCTTCAACGTCGACGAGGCCGAACTCAACAACGCCGAGTTCCTCGACGAACTGCGGGCGCTGGTCGCACCGGCCGAGGCGGTCTTCATGGACGCCAAGATCGAGTCGGAGCTGGTGGACCTGCCCGAGGAGGAGGCCCGCGAACTGCTGGAGTCGATCGGGCAGTCCGAGCCGGGTCTCGACCAGCTGGTCCGGGTCGGCTTCCGTACGCTCGGCCTGCAGACGTACCTCACCGCCGGGCCCAAGGAGGCGCGGGCCTGGACCGTCCCGATCGGCGCTACCGCCCCCGAGGCCGCCGGGGTGATCCACTCCGACTTCCAGCGTGGCTTCATCAAGGCCGAGGTGGTCTCCTACGCCGACCTGGTCGAGGCCGGTTCGATGGCGGCGGCGAAGGCGGCGGGCAAGGTCCGCATCGAGGGCAAGGAGTACGTCATGCAGGACGGCGACGTGGTGGAGTTCCGCTTCAACGTCTGAATCCGGCCTGTTTCTCCAGGTCAACGGGTTGGGGCTTCGGTCTGGGGCACACCCCCACGCGTCGTCGACCGCCCGGCGGGTGCGTTCCTCCGAGTCCGGCATGAGGTGCCCATAGGTCGACAGGACCAGGGCGGCATTCTCGTGCCCCAACCGCTCGGCGACCACGATGACCGACTCGCCCTGCATCAGCAGTACCGAGGCGTAGTGGTGCCGAAGGTCGTGGCTCGTGGTGCTCTCCGGCAGCCCGGCCTTGCGGACCGCTGCACCGAAGATCAGCGAGCCGTAGTAGTCGTGCCGGTACGGCCCGGCGAAGCGGGTCGTGAAGACCGTCCCGTCATCGGCGGGCGGGTAATCCGCACAGTGCGTGCGGAGAGCATCTGCGACAACCTGGGGCAGTGGCACGGTACGGCGGGACCGAGGCGTCTTGGGTACCGTTCGCACCTTGGACTGCGGCGCGAACTGCCATTCGATCCGGACCAGGCGTGCGGTGTAGTCGATGTCCTCAACGCGTAGCGCGAGCAACTCGCCGAGACGCAGCCCCAAGCCAGCCTGTGTGATGACCATGGCCCGGTTACGGGCGGGCATCGCGTCCGCGAGCGCGCGCACCTGGTCGACGGTGAGCGGCACAATGCGCTTGCGATGTGCTGACGGCAGGCTGACCCGGACCACGGGGGAGCGGCCCACGAGCCGATCGAGGACCGCCGCCAGGCGTCGAGAACCCAGCGACGTTGCGGCGATATGCGTCTCGATCAGACTGGCGACTCGCCGAGCGGTAGTGGGACGGTGAGCGCGGCCAGCGGCCCAACGACGGGCGTACTCGACGACTGTCGTCTTGTCGGACGGGTCGACGTACTGGCCGCGCAGGATGTCGGCTTCCACCTGCGCAAGGAAACGGTCAGCATCGACCTTTCGGGTAAACGACCGCTTGCGCTGCCGTCGGGCGTCATCGCGCCACCGAGCCAGGTAGGTCACCTTGCCGTCACGGACCCGCTTCTCAACACTGCCCACGTCAGGCCGCCCGTCCGGTCAGCCAGGACTGCACATCAGCCGGGTCATACCGCAGGTGACGGCCGACCTTGAACGCGCGAGGGCCGGTACGCCGATACCGCCACTGGTAGAGCGTGCCGACCGGTACCCGCAGGAAGGCCGACACCTCCTCGATCGACCACAGCTCCTCGGTGGCTGCGTCTCGTCTAGCCAAGGGTTCCTCCTTCTCATCTGCTACGCGGCCAGGACCAGGCCGTCAGGGTTCGTGCCAAGTTCGTGGGCGAGTTCTTCGCGGCCGGTGGTGCGTCGTTCTCTGGCCATGGCGGCGGCGGTGGCGGCGAGGAGT
The DNA here is from genome assembly GCF_003583405.1 of Micromonospora radicis. Classification (GTDB taxonomy): domain Bacteria; phylum Actinomycetota; class Actinomycetes; order Mycobacteriales; family Micromonosporaceae; genus Micromonospora; species Micromonospora radicis. The sequence continues at coordinate 1,948 of NZ_QXEC01000009.1, read as the reverse complement.
GCGTCTCCGGTGGTGTGCCAGCCGACGCCGGCGAAGGTGAGGGTGCCGACGATCAGGGTGGTGTCGTCGTCGTGGTGGTCGGCGGCGCGGAGCGTGCCGGTGTGTTCGTCGGCCTGGTCGTGGTGTTCGTGCCGGCGGTAGTTGATGCGGGTGTCCCGTAGGAGTTGGAAGGTGACGGAGTAGCGGCGGCCTTTGGTGAGGAAGTGGCCGCCGTAGCCGAGCATGTGTGCCCATCGGCGTAGCCGGGCGTAGGGGTTGCCGGTGGCGGGTTTCGTGGGTTCGGTGTCAAGGGCGGCTTGACGGTGGGCGACGCAGACGGGGCAGGCGGCGTATCGGGTGTGGGTGCCGCAGTCGGGGCACTCCCACGCCTGGATGAAGCCGGGTCGGGGCCGGAGGTCACGCGGTCGCTCAGACAGGGGTACGGGTGTGTGGGTGGGTCGGCCGATGCGCCAGCAGGCGTCGATGAGGCGGGCGGTGTGGTCGCCGTCGGGGTCGGCGTAGTCCCCGATCGTGTCGGCGGTCAGTCGGGTGGAGGTGTGCCCAGTGGCCTCGGTGCTTTTGGTGGCGTACTTGGCAAGGTAACCGGCGACCATGCCGTCAGTGACCTCACCCGTGCCATCGGTGGTGATCGGCCGGACGTCGACCTGCTCGCCCCAAGCGATCGGCCAGCCCTCGGGCAGGGCATGCCGGTCGTCCAGGAGCCGGCTCCGCAGCCGCTCAGGGTCAGGTCAACTGCTCACCTGGGAGGGGAGGGGTGGCCGCGGGTGGCCAGCTCCGACCCCGGGAGCCGGGTCCGAGCCGGGCGAGGTTGGGTCAACTGCGCCACGGTGGCGGTGTCCGCCGGGGGCGCGGTCCGTGACACGAGAGCCGACGCAGGCGGTTCCGGCAGCGTCCGTACGTGCGTCAAGGCCCGCTTGACGTGGCGGGCCGGGACCTGCTCCCCGAAGGATGAGGTTCCCCCGGTTTGCCGGAGGGTTGGTTACCTGGCGCCGGTGGGCTCAGGCTGAACGATAGCCGTCTCGTCGGGTCGGGCCTGGTGGGCGTGCCAGGCGGCTTCGTACTCGTCTGGGGATCGCCAGCCGAGGTCTTTCTGGATGCGGCGGGTGTTGTACCACCCATCTATGTAGGCGAAGATCGCGTTCTCCGCCTCGTCGCGGGTCCGCCAGGAGTTGCGGTAGACCAGTTCGATCTTCAGCGTTGACCAGAAGTTCTCCATCAACGCGTTGTCGAACGAGTCGCCGACCGACCCCATGGAGGGCAGGATGCCGTTGTCGGCCAGGCGTTGCGCGAAGCGGAACGACGTGTAGTTCGAGCCCCTGTCCGAGTGGTGGATCAGTTGGCCGTCGCGGACGTCGCGCGACCAGATGCCGTATTCGAGCGCGCCGAGGATCAGGTCGGTGTCGCAGCGGTCGGAACACCGCCAGCCCACGATGCGGTTGGAGAACACATCCCGCACCGCGGCCAGCCAGAACACGCCCTGCCCGCAGGGGATACGGGTCGCGTCGGCGACCCACAGCCGGTGGGGTGCCGCAGCGGTGAACTGCCGGTTGACCAGGTCCGGAGCGGGCGTCGCCTTCGGGTTCGACCGGGTGGACGGGATGCGCCACTTCTTGCGCAGGAACGCGCCTTGCAGGCCGGCGTCACGCATCAACCGCTCGACCCGCTTGCGACCCACCTGGCGGCCTTGGCGGCGCAGCATGGCGTGCACTCTCGGGCTGCCGTAGGCGCCGCCCGACACGTCGTGGATCTCCGCGATCTCCACCGCCAGATCCGCGTCCTCACGTCGGCGAGCGGAGGGGTTGGCGGCTTGGGTGAGCCAGCCGTAGTAGGTGGAGACGGCCACGCCGATGACCCGGAGGACGGGCTCGACCCCGAAGCGGTCGCGTAGCTCGTCGACGAGCGTCACGACCGTCGCCGGGTCGGGTCGAGTTCCGAGGCGAAAAAAGCC
>NZ_QXEC01000083.1 GCF_003583405.1 Micromonospora radicis | reverse complement strand
CGACGCGGCAGGCAGCAGTGCGGCGAGCCGCTGCCACTGGGCGTCGGTGAGGTCGTGCCGCCTCGTCACCGCTACGCTGGCCACGAGGTCTCCGGTATGACGTTCTTGTTTGGTCGCAGAACCAGATACCGGAGACCTCTTCAGTTGTCGATCACCGCCACGCCGTGCCCCCGACGCTGCCAGCCCGACTTACGAAACACGCCTT
>NZ_QXEC01000082.1 GCF_003583405.1 Micromonospora radicis | reverse complement strand
ACGAACGGGGGACCACGCGTACGCAAACGCCGTCCGGCGCCCAAACAAGAAAGGGGGAAAAAGAACAACCACCCGGCACACTCACAGGAGGCAGACCCCGCGACACGGGACCATGTACAACGACCCGGGGTCGACCATCATTCCGGGCTCCGGCCACCTCGCGGCGCCGGGACCAGGTATAACGACCCGGGGCCGACCATCATTCCGGGATCCGGGGCCCGGCCGGTGGTCGGGTCGGGACCGTCCAGTCGAGCCCCCC
>NZ_QXEC01000081.1 GCF_003583405.1 Micromonospora radicis | reverse complement strand
GAAGGGTGACCTGTCGCAGAAGATCACGGTGGATGCCCGGGGTGAGATCCTGGAGTTGAAGTCGACGGTGAACACGATGGTGGATCAGTTGTCGTCGTTCGCCGACGAGGTGACCCGGGTGGCCCGGGAGGTGGGTACAGAGGGCAAGCTCGGCGGTCAGGCCCAGGTACGCGGCGTCGCCGGTACCTGGCGCGACCTGACCGACAACGTGAACTCGATGGCGTCCAACCTGACCAGTCAGGTCCGCAACATCGCGCAGGTCTCCACCGCGGTCGCCAAG
>NZ_QXEC01000080.1 GCF_003583405.1 Micromonospora radicis | reverse complement strand
CGCGACAAGCTGAGCAACGTACCCGCCGCCGCGGTCGCCGGAGTGGAACAGGAACTGGCCAACCTCGACAAGCAGATCGAAGAAGCCAACGCCCGCCTCGCCCAGCAGGCCGCCAACCCCCAGGGCGGCGCCAACTTCATCCAGAACGCCATCCTCGGCCCCCTGGCCAGCAAGCGCACCGCCGCACTCGACCGCATCGGCATCAACATCAACCGCGCCGGCGGCCAACGCCCCAACCTCGCCAGCCTCGCCAACTGCGGCCTCAACACCCCCGGCACCCCCAGCGCCGTCAACGGCAAC
>NZ_QXEC01000008.1 GCF_003583405.1 Micromonospora radicis | reverse complement strand
GAGGGAATGGGGGGTGTGGATGTCGGCCGGCACCGGTACGGTGAGCGCCGGCATTCGGCAGCGGGGAGCGGACAAGGCGTGGACCGTACCTTCCAGGTCGACCTGCGTGGCGTGGTCGACCTGCTCAGTCATCACCTCTACGGCAGCCCGCGGGTCTATCTCCGCGAGTTGTTGCAGAACGCGGTGGACGCGATCACCGCGCGGCGGGCCACCGAGCCGGAGGCACCGGCGTTGGTCCGCATCGAGCCACCCGAGCTGACCGGCGACGGCACGCTACGGGTGCACGACACCGGCATCGGGCTGACCGAGGCGCAGGTGCACGAGCTGCTGGCCACCATCGGCCGCAGCTCCAAGCGGGACGATCTGGGCTTCTCCCGGCACGAGTTCCTCGGCCAGTTCGGCATCGGGTTGCTCTCCTGCTTCCTCGTCGCCGACGAGATCCGGGTGGTGACCCGCAACGGCGACCATCCCACCGTGCTCTGGACCGGTTACGCCGACGGCCGGTACACGGTCCACCTGGCCTCAGCGCCGGACGCCCGGTCCGAGCCGGGCACCAGCGTGACGCTGGTGCCGCGCCGCGCCGCCGACCAGTGGTACGCCACGCCGACCGTCACCGAACTGGCCCGCCTCTACGGGAGCCTGCTGCCGGTCACCGTCCGGGTCGGCAGCGTGGTGACCACCACCGGGGAACCGCCGTGGCCGAGCCGCCCCGGGGAGCCCGTGGACCGGCCGGGCCTGCTCCGGTACGCCCGCGAGAACCTCGGCATCGACCCGTTCGACGTGCTGCCGTTGTCGGTGCCGGAGGCGGGCCTGACCGGGGTGGCGTTCATCCTGCCCACGGCGGTGAACCCGGCCGCCCGCGCCGGTCACCGCATCTACCTCAAGCGGATGCTGCTCACCGAGCACGCCGACGGACTCCTGCCGGACTGGGCCTTCTTCGCGCACTGCGTGGTCGACGCCAGCGAGTTGCGGCCCACCGCCAGCCGCGAGGCGCTCTACGAGGACTCGTTGCTCACCAGCACCCGGGAGGCGCTGGGCGCGCAGATCCGTGGCTGGCTGGTCCGGCTGGCCAAGCACCAGCCGCGCCGGCTCGCCGAGTTCCTCCAGGTGCACCACCTCGGCGTCAAGGCGCTGGCCCTGCACGACGACGAGATGCTCAACCTGGTCGACCAGTGGTGGCCGATGGACACCAACGTCGGCACGCTCACCCTCGCCGAGTTCCGGCAGCGTTACGGTCTGGTCCGGTACGCCGCCAGCCTGGACGAGTTCCGCCAGCTCGCGGCGGTCGCCGCGGCACAGGACCTGGCCGTGGTCAACGGCGGCTACACGTACGACACCGAGCTGATCGAGCGACTGCCCACCGTGGACCGCACGGTGCTCATCGAGCGGCTCGAACCGAGCGACCTGACCACCCGGTTCCACGCCCTCGATCCGCAGGTCGAGTTGGCGCTGCGGCCATTCGTCGTGGCCGCCGGCCGGGCCCTGGAACGACTCGGGTGCGAGGTCGTGATCCGCGCCTACGATCCTGCCTCCCTGCCGGCGTTGTACCTGGTCAGCCGGTCCGCGGCGTTCACCGACCAGCTTGCCGCCAGCCGGGACAAGGCCGACGAGCTGTGGGGTGGGGTGCTCGACGCGTTGGCCGCCTCCGCCCCGGCGGACCGTCCGCAACTCGTGCTCAACCACCGCAACCCGCTGGTGCGTCGGATCACCGCGCTGGGCGACCCGGAGCTGGTCGGGCTCGGCGTCGAGGCGCTGTACGGTCAGGCGCTGCTGCTCGGGCACCACCCCCTCCGGGCAGCGGATGCCGCCCTGCTCAACAGTTCCTTCCTCGGCCTGCTGGGTCGGGCCGTCCCTGGACAGGAGTGACACGTCGTGGCCGACGAGGACCTGTGGCGGATGCTGCACGAGACCCGCGAGATGCCGTACGGCACAGGGCAGATCGCCGTGCTGGAGCAACTGCTGCGCCGGGCGGACGCCGGTGCGGACCGGCATCTCGCCTTCGCGGTCCGCATCCAGGGCATCACCACGTACACCTACGGCGGCGAGCCGGCCAAGTCGTTCGTCGTCTTCGCCTGGTGCCTGGCCGAGTTCGACAAGGATCCGCAGCCCTACCACCAGCGGTACGCCCAGCACCTGCTCTGGCACTTCAAGCACATGGTCAACGGGATGCTGAGCTTCCCCGAGGTGCCGTTGGACCGCACCCAGGCGGTGCTCGACGACATGGAACGCCGGTACCGGGAGGGCGGGCACAGCCTCCAGGCCGTGTACAAGTACCGCTACCGGGTGGCCGACCACCTGGGCGACCGTGAGCAGGCCGAGCAGTGGTACCGGCGCTGGCTGACCACGCCCCGCGACGAGTTGTCCGACTGCGCCGGCTGCGACCCGACGACGCAGGTCGGTCACCTGGTCGGGACGGGCCGCCACGAGGAGGCCGTGGCTCTCGCCGAGCCGGTCCTCGCCGGGCGGCTGAACTGCAACGAGCAGCCGCAGGCGATCCTCACCGCACTGCTACCGGCGTACCTGCATACCGGCCGACGGGACGAGGCGCGCAACGCGCACCGGGAGGCGTACCGCCGACACCGGAGCAGCCTTGCCGACCTGTGGGATGTCGGCGAACACATCGAGTTCTGCACACGGACCGGCAACGAGGCGCGGGCGTTGGAGATCGTCGAGCGGCACCTGGACTGGCTGGACCGCGCCCCCTCACCCGGCGCCGCGATGCACTTCGCCGCGACGGCCGCCGCCGCCCTGCGCCAGGTGGGCGACCCGACGTTGACCGTGCACCGTCGCGCCTTCGGCGACCGGTCGGCCGCCGAGGTGGCGGTCGGTGTGCTCGCCGCCGAGTTGGCCGAGACCGCCACCGGGATCGCCGCCCGCTTCGACGCCCGCAACGGCACCACCTACCAGTCCGAGCGGGTGGCGCAGCTGCTCGCCGTGACGCCGGTCGGCGACCATCTTCCGCTCTCGGCGAGCCTGCGCCGCCGTCCCGTGCCGCCGGCCGCGCCCCCCGCACCGGTCAGCGCGGAAACGGTCCCGGCCGACCCCACGCCGGGCACGGATGCCACGGTGCCCGCTCCGGGCACGGATGCGAGGGTGTCAGCCGCGGGGACGGGTGCCCAGGTGCCCGCGCCGCGACGGCCGGTCGAGTTCGCCGTGCCGGCCGAGGCGAGCGCGGACGAACTGTTGGACCTCGCCGAGCAGCATTGGTCGGCGCACGATCCGGCCGGGATGCGCGTCGTCCTGGCGGCCTTCGAGGAACGGTTCGGTGCGGCGGAGCTGCCGCCGCGTACCCGAGCCCACCGGCTGGAGTTGCGCGCCGCCGAACTGGTCGACGCCGACGACGTCGCCGCGGCGGTGGCGGTCCACCGGGCGGCCCTGGCGGCGTACGACGAGCTGCCCGACCCGACCCGCGCCCAGGTCGTCGCCAGCCGGCTCGGGATGCTGCTGCTCGACCAGGGTGACGAGCCCGGTGAGGAAGGGTTCGCACTGGTCCTCGCCGCCGCCGGGTTCCTCCACGAGCACGGTGACGCCCGACAGCGGTCCGCCGCCCACGACCGGCTGTCGGTCGCGCTCGCCCAGCGGGAACGCTGGACGGAGGCGCTGGCCGCATCCGATCGGGCCGCCGACGGCGCGACGGAGGGATTCCTGGCCGCCCGGATCGCGCTGCACCGGGCGCACATCCTGGAGAGCCTGGACGACCAGCAGGAGTTCCGGTCCGGTGCGGAGCGGGCCCGCCAACTCGCCCGCGAGACGGGGGCCAGTGATCTGATCACCGCCGCCGCCCTGGCGTACGCCCGTTCCGTCGACGACCCGACAGCGGCGGTCGCCGCCTGCGACGAGGCGCTGTCCCATGCCGCCGACGCGACGCTCGTGCCGGTCCGGGTCACCCGCGCCCGCGCGCTGCTGGCCGCCCAACGCGCCGACGAAGCGGTGGAGGACCTCGCCGAGGCGGTGGCGCTCTGCGTCGAGCGGGGCGACGCCGGTGACGCCTACCTGCGCTGGGAGTTGGCCAACGCGTACCGAACGGCCGGACGGCTCGGCGAGGCGGCCGAGGTGGCCGAGGAAGCGGTGACCGGCCTGGACCGGCTCGGCCAGCAGGCGGACGCCGACGGCTGCCGGCACCTGCTGGCCGGCATCTACCAGGGGCTCGGCGAGATCGACGCCGCGCTGGCCCTGCTGGACCGGCTCGCCGACAACCTCGACGGGCCGGACAACCTCCCGCATCGGGCACAGGTGCTGGAGGATGCCGGCGACATCCTCTACCGGGCCGACCGGGACGCGGCGGCGGCACAGAAGTTCGCGGCCGCCGCCTCGGCGTACCAGCTCGCCGGCCTGCCCCTCGACGAGCTGCGGGCCTGTCGACGGGAGACGTTGGCGCACTTCTGGTCCGGCGACATGGACCGGGCGTTGCGTGCCGTCGAGGTGACCGACCGCCTGGCCGGGGCGTTCACCGCGGAGGCCGCCGACCAGCCGCCGGTGCGCTACGAGGTGTCGCTGTCGGCCGAGACGGCGGCCCGCGTACTGGCCGGAGCCGGTCAGGAGAGCGAGGCGCTCGACCGGCTGGCCGGGGTCCCGCAGCGGCTGCGCTCCATCGAGGCTTTCGGCGAGGCGGCCCAGGTCGAGATCCTCACCGGCGAACTGCTGCTGCGCCGGGGGCGGCCCGCCGAGGCGGAGGGGCTGCTGCGCGAGGTACTGGCCGGTCTGCCCGCCGGTTCGCGGCCGGTGACCCAGACCGCGTGGCTGTTGGCCCGCGCGCTGGACGACCTCGGTCGCTCGGCGGAGGCCACCGCCGTGCGCGAGGAGCACGACCTGGACGAGGAGTGACAGCGGAGAACGGGCCCGTTCCCGGCAATCGGACTGGCGGGTAACCAAGGCTCCACCCCGTAACCCGCTGGGTCTACGCTTGCCCGGTGACGGTGGAGCAGCAGGCACGGGGCGCGAACGGCGGAGCCACGGGGTCGGGGCGGCGCCGATCCCGCAAGGACGAGATCCTGGAGATCGCGGTGGGGCTGTTCGCCTCCCGTGGCTATCACGGTGTGTCGATGGATGACATCGGCGCGGCGGCAGGGGTGACCGGCCCGGCGCTCTACCACCACTTCGCCGGCAAGGAGGCGATGCTGGTCGCCGCGCTGGTACCGGTGAGCGAGGGCCTGCTCGACGGTGGCCGGCAACGCTGTGCCGCCCACCCGGGTGACCCGCGCGCCGCCCTGGAATCGTTGATCGACTTCCATGTCGACTTCGCGTTGGCCAATCCCGCGGTCATTGCCCTGCACCTGCACGAGTTGGACCGGCTACCCGAGGAGCCGCGCCGGCGTATCCGCCGCCTGCAGCGGCTCTACGTGGAGGAGTGGGTCAGTGTGCTGACCGCGCTGCACGCCGACTTGCCCGACGGCGAGGCGCGGGTGCTCGCCCACGCCGCGTTCGGCCTGATGAACTCCACCCCGTTCCTCGGTGGCGAGGTAGACCGCCGACGCCGGGCCGAACTCCTGCGCGCCGCCACTCTCGCCGCCCTCCTAGCCCCCACCACCCCACCCCACCCCTAACTCTTCTCCCCACCCTCGCGCGCCCTCACCCCTCCCGCGCCCGCGCGCCCTCGCCCTCGCCCTCGCCCTCGCCCTCGCGCGCCCGCGCCGCGCCTCGGGGATCTTGCACTTCTCGTCGTCGCATAAGGGGATAGAAGCCGCAATCTGGCGACACGAGCTGCATGATCGCCGGTGGTGGGGGCGGTTGCCTGGTGCGCGTGTGCTTGCCTAGCATGCGTTCCCACAATCTGGACACGCGGAGGATCAATGATCGAGTCGCTGCTGGTCGCCAACCGGGGCGAGATCGCCCGCCGGATCATCCGTACCGCGAAGCGACTCGGCGTACGTGCGATCGCGGTGCACTCGGAGGCCGACGCCGACCTGCCGTTCGTGGTCGAGGCTGACGAGTCGGTCTGTGTCGGTCCGGCCAACCCGGCGCAGAGCTACCGCAACACCGAGGCGATCCTCGCCGCCGCCAAGTCGACCGGCGCCCAGGCGATCCACCCGGGTTACGGCTTCCTCTCCGAGAACGCCGACTTCGCCCGTACCGTCGAGGCCAGTGGCCTGGTCTGGGTCGGACCTGGCGCGGACGCGATCAGCGCGATGGGCGACAAGATCAACGCGCGGAACCTGATGGCGGCGGCCGGGGTGCCGGTGGCGCCGGGTACCACCGAGCCGGCGGCCGACCTGGCTGCGGCGATCACCGCGGCGGCCGAGATCGGCTACCCGGTGATGGTGAAGGCCGCCGCCGGCGGTGGTGGCATGGGCATGGGGGTGGCCGTCGACGAGGCGGCGTTGTGCACCGAGTACGACAAGGTGCGTGCGTTCGCGGAGCGGATGTTCGGCGACGGTTCGGTGCTGATCGAGCGGTACTTCCCCCGGGTGCGCCACGTCGAGGTGCAGATCCTCGGCCTGGCCGACGGCCGGGTGGTGGCCCTCGGCGAGCGGGAGTGCTCGGTGCAGCGCCGAAACCAGAAGCTGGTCGAGGAATCGCCCTCCCCGGCGGTGTCGCCGGAACTGCGGTCCCGCCTGCTCGCCGCGGCGGTACGCGCGGGCGAGGCGGTCGGCTACCGCAACGCGGGCACGGTGGAGTGTCTGCTCGACCCGGGCACCGGTGAGTTCTTCTTCCTGGAGATGAACACCCGGCTGCAGGTGGAGCATCCGGTCACCGAGTTGGTGTACGGCCTCGACCTGGTCGAGGAGCAGTTGCGGGTGGCGGCCGGGTTGGCGCCGACCTTCGACCCGGACGCGTTGACCCCGCGGGGGCACGCCATCGAGTTGCGGGTCAACGCGGAGGATCCGAAGCGGTTCCTGCCCGGCCCCGGCGTGATCAAGACGTGGGTGGAGCCCACCGGCGAGGGGGTGCGCGTCGACTCCGGCTACGTCGAGGGCAACACCGTGACGCCGTTCTACGACAGCCTGATGGCCAAGGTGATCGTCAGCGCACCCAGCCGTGCCGAGGCGATCGAACGGGCCCGGGCGGCGGTGGCCGGGTTCGCCCTGGCCGGACCCAAGAACAACCTGCCCTTCTTCGCCGAACTCCTGGACAACCCGGAGTTCGTCTCCGGCGACTACGACACCGCCCTGATCACCCGCATGCGCTGACCTCCTGCTCTGGCCTTGATCAAGAGGTTCGCGTCGGCGTTCGCCCGCAGGCCGACGCGAACCTCTTGATCAACGAGTCGGTGGCGTGGGATGACATGCTGGACGGGTAAGTGCGGGTCGGGTGTCACAGTGAGGTGGCCAAGATGGGTGTAATGCCGGAGTCCGTGGCGATCCGGGAGGTCGGGCCGCGCGACGGGTTGCAGAACGAGGAGCCGATCCCGACCGACGCCAAGGTGCGGCTGCTCGACGCGCTCTCCCGCACCGGCGTGCGGCGGATCGAGGCGGTGTCGTTCGTACACCCCAGGGCGATTCCGCAGATGGCCGACGCCGACGAGGTGTGGCAGCGGGCGACCCGCGTCGACGGCGTTCGCTACTCGGCGTTGGTGCCCAACACCCGAGGTGCGCAGCGCGCCCTCGCCGCCGGCTTCACCGAGGTCGAGGTCGTCGTCTCCGCCAGCGACACGCACAACCGGCGTAACGTCAACCGCTCCACCGACGAGTCGCTGGACGACCTCGCCGAGCTGATCGACCTGCTGCACGGCGCCGACGCGCGGGCCGAGGTGATCATCGCGACCAGCTTCGGCTGCCCGTACGAGGGGGACATCGATCCGGTCCGGGTGGCGTCCATCGTGGACCGGGTGGTCCGCGACGGTGCCGACCGCGTCGCGTTCGGCGACACCACCGGCATGGGTACGCCCCGACGGGTCCGTGAACTGCTCACCGCCGTACGCGAGCGCAACGCGGAGATTCCCGTGCTGCTGCACTTCCACAACACCCGCGGTACCGCCCTGGCGAACATGTTGACCGCGCTGGAGTTGGGTGTGACCGAGTTCGACGCCAGCGTCGGCGGCCTTGGCGGCTGCCCGTACGCGCCCGGTGCCAGCGGAAACCTGGCCACCGAGGAGGCGGTGCACATGCTGCACGACATGGGTATCGACACTGGGATCGACCTGGACGCCCTGATCGAGGTGGCCGAACTGGCCGAGGAACTGACCGGTCGCCGACTCCCCTCCGGCGTCCTCCGCGCCGGCCCCCGCACCCGTCTGACCCCAATGCCGCGTAGTTAGGGCTCTGGGCTGGTTGTCAATCCCAGGGTGCGGGTGGGTGCGGGGAGGGGCGGGGTGGGGTAGCCTAACGATCGTTCAGGTGAGTTGGGGTGGGGAGCCGCGGTGACGGTCGACGACGGGGCGCTGGAGCAGCTGGGTAAGCGTGTTCGGGGCGGTGGTGCGGAGAAGTACCACTCGGCGAACGCGGCCAAGGGCAAGTTGTTCGCGCGGGAACGGGTGGCCCTGCTGGTCGACGAGGGATCGTTCGTCGAGGATGGGCTCTACGCGAACGCGCTGGCCGACGGGCTGCCGGCCGACGGGGTGGTGACCGGTACCGCCACCGTCGACGGGCGTCAGGTCTGCCTGATGGCCAACGATTCCACCGTCAAGGCCGGCAGTTGGGGCGCGCGTACCGTCGAGAAGATCATCCGGATCATCGAGCGGGCGTACGACACCGGTGTGCCGATGGTCTACCTGGTCGACTCGGCCGGGGCCCGGATCACCGACCAGGTCGAGCTGTTCCCCGGCCGGCGCGGCGCCGGGAAGATCTTCTGGAACCAGGTACGCGCCTCCGGCTCGATCCCGCAGGTCTGCGCGCTGTTCGGGCCGAGCGCCGCGGGTGGCGCGTACATTCCGGCGTTCTGCGACGTGGTGGCCATGGTCGACGGCAACGCCAGCATGTACCTCGGCTCCGACCGGATGGTCGAGATGGTCACCGGTGAGAAGACCACCCTGGAGGCGATGGGCGGGGCGAAGGTGCACTGCGCCGAGTCCGGCGTCGGGCACTTCCTCTGCAAGTCCGAGGCCGAGGCGCTCGACGTGGTCAAGCGTTACCTGTCGTACCTGCCGGCGAACTGGACCCAGCAGCCGCCGACCGCGGAGGCGGTCGACGCGTCGGCCAAGGTGGATCTGGCCGCGCTGGTGCCGGCGAGTGAGCGGCAGGCGTTCGACATGCGGCGGTACGTCAAGGGTCTGCTCGACGAGGGTTCGTTCTTCGAGATCCAGGCGCTCTGGGCCAAGGAGTTGACCGTCGGCTTCGGTCGGCTGAACGGCGAGGTCGTCGGCGTGGTCGGCAACAACTCGATGTTCAAGGGCGGGGTGCTCTTCGTCGACTCGGCCGACAAGGCGACCCGGTTCGTGCAGCTCTGCGACGCGTTCAACGTGCCGCTGCTGTTCCTGAGCGACGTGCCGGGCTTCATGGTCGGCAGCGCGGTGGAGAAGCAGGGCATCATCCGGCACGGCGCCAAGATGATCACGGCGATCTCCGAGGCGACCGTACCCAAGATCTGCGTGGTGGTCCGCAAGGCGTACGGCGCGGGCCTGTACGCCATGGCCGGGCCGGGTTTCGAGCCGGACGCCACCATCGCCCTGCCCACCGCGAAGATCGCGGTGATGGGCGCGGAGGCCGCGGTCAACGCGGTGTACGCGAACAAGATCGCTGCGATCGAGGACGAGGCCGAGCGGGCCGCCTTCGTCGCGGCCAAGCGTGCGGAGTACGAGCGGGACATCGACATCGTCCGGCTGGCCAGCGAACTGGTGGTCGACACGATCGTCGAGCCGCACGAGCTGCGGGCCGAACTGGTCCGCCGGTTCGCCGCCGCCCGAAGCAAGGACCGGCACTTCTCCCGCCGCCGGCACGGCGTCACCCCGGTCTGACCGGGCGCGACCCACCGCCGCCGTCCGACCCGGCCACCGGAACCGGGCTGAGCTGCCGGAACCGGGCTGAGCTGCCGGAACCGGGCTGAGCTTGCGGAACCCGGCTCAGCCGGCGGGACCGGTCCAGCCGTCCGCCACGTCCCGGCGTCACGAGCGCCCGGGCCATCCCGTCCACACAGGAGGAACCCGATGGACTTCCGGCTCAACGAGGAGCACCAGGCGCTGCGCGACAGCGTGCGGGACTTCGCCCGCGAGGTGGTCGCGCCGGTCATCGCCGAGCACTACGAGCAGCACACCTTCCCGTACGAGGTGATTCGGCAGATGGGCAAGATGGGCCTGTTCGGCCTGCCCTTCGGCGAGGAGTACGGCGGCATGGGGGGCGACTACTTCGCCCTCTGCCTGGCGCTGGAGGAGTTGGCCCGGGTCGACTCCAGCGTGGCGATCACCCTGGAGGCGGCGGTCTCCCTCGGTGCGATGCCGATCTACCGGTTCGGTACCGAGGAGCAGAAGTCCCGGTGGCTGCCGAAGCTGCTCAGCGGCGAGGCACTGGCCGGGTTCGGGCTCACCGAGCCGGGTTTCGGCTCGGACGCGGGCGGCACCGAGACCCGGGCCGTGCTGGACGAGGCGACCAACGAGTGGGTGATCAACGGCTCGAAGGCGTTCATCACGAACTCGGGCACCGACATCACCGTCCTGGTCACGGTCACCGCCGTCACCGGCATCCGGGCGGATGGCTCGAAGGAACTGTCCACGATCATCGTGCCGAGCGGTACTCCCGGTTTCACCGTCGCGCCCGGCTACTCCAAGGTCGGTTGGACTGCCTCCGACACCCACGAGTTGACGTTCGACGACTGCCGGGTACCGGCGGAGAACCTGCTCGGTGAGCGCGGCCGGGGCTTCGCCCAGTTCCTGCGCATCCTCGACGAGGGGCGGATCGCCATCGCCGCCCTGGCGGTCGGCCTCGCGCAGGGCTGCGTCGACGAGTCGATCAAGTACGCGAAGGAGCGCCAGGCCTTCGGCCAGCCGATCGGCAACTACCAGGCCATCCAGTTCAAGATCGCCGACATGGAGTCGCGGGCGCACACCGCACGGCTGGCGTACTACGACGCGGCGGCCCGGATGCTGGCCGGCGAGCCGTTCAAGCGGCAGGCGGCGATCGCGAAGCTGCACGCCAGCACCATCGCCGTGGACAACGCCCGGGACGCGACCCAGATCCATGGCGGGTACGGCTTCATGAACGAGTACCCGGTGGCCCGGTTCTGGCGGGACTCCAAGATCCTGGAGATCGGTGAGGGTACGTCCGAGGTCCAGCGCATGATCATCGCCCGCGACCTGGGCATGTGAGTACGGTCGGCCGGCGGGTGTGAAGCCCGCCGGCCGTCGGGCCGCTGTCGGGTTTCGGCGATGGCTGGTCGGGTGCTTGACGCTCGCCTGTCCGGTGTCGTGCCTGGCCCGTAGTGTCCCTGCGCATGACTCTGGGTCATGATCGTTCATCGGGTTCACCGCCGAACCTGCCGGAACTGCTCCGCGCCCACCGCCTGGCTGCCGGCCTCACCCAGGCCGAACTGGCGACCCGCGCGGGCATTGGCGTCCGGACGGTCCGCGACCTGGAACGGGGACACTCCTCGCGGCCGCAGCGCACCACGGTCGAGCTGCTCGCCGGCGCACTCGAACTGGCCGGCGCGGCCCGGTCGGCGTTCGTGGCCGCCGCCCGCGGAACGGTTGGCCCGGCTGTCCCCGGCAGGCCACTGCACATCCCACCGCCGCCCGAGTTGATCGGCCGGGAACGGGACGTGGCCGAACTGTTCGCGCTGCTGACCGATCCGCGTGGCCCACGGGTGGTGAGCCTGGTTGGCCTGGCCGGCGTCGGCAAGACCACGCTCGCGCTGGCGGCGAGCCACGCCGTCGCCGCCGCCCATCCGGGCGGTATCGCCGGGGTCCTGGTCGGCGCCGGATCGGATGGCGCCGACGTACTGGCCGCCGCGGTGACGGTCCTCGGTGCGGCTCGGTTGACCGAGCTGCCCGCCCGCCTCGGTGACCGGCCGGCGCTGTTGCTGGTGGACGCGGCCGAACGGGCGGCCGACCCGGTGGCCGGCGCGGTGCAACGGCTCATCGAAGCGGTACCCGCGCTGCGGGTGCTGGTCACCGGCCGGCATCCGGTGGGCCTGCCGGGCGAGTGGGTACGGCCGGTGTCGCCGCTGGACGTACCACCGCCGGGCGACACCGATCCGGCGACGCTCGCCGGATACCCGGCGGTGGCCCTGTTCACCGCCCGGCTGGCGCTGGTCCGCCGGGAACCGCCGTCCGACGCCGAACTGCCGGCGTTGGCCGCGTTGGTACGGCGCCTCGGTGGGCTGCCGCTGGCCATCGAGCTGATGGCGGCCCGGGGTCGCCTGCTCGACCTCACCGAACTGCTCGACCGGTACGGCGACCGGGTGCTGGATCTGGACACCTCGATGGCGGCCGGCAGTGGCTGGGCGGCGGGGCAGTCGCGCGGCGACGACGCGCGGGCAGCGGTGGCGGAGACGCTGCGGGACGCCGTGGCGACCAGTTACCGGTTGCTCGACGACGAGGAGCGAGCGGCACTACGCCGGCTCGCCGCGTTCGGCAACCGCTGGTCGGTGGAGTTGGCCGAGGAGATGCTCGCCGGCACCGGGATTACCGCTGACCCCGTGCCACTGCTGAACCGGCTGCTGGACCTGGGGCTGCTGAGCGTACGTGGCACTGGACCGTTCCGGTTCCGGCTGCTCGACGCGGTCCGGGACTACGCCGCCGAGCAGGCGTCCGGGGCGGGTGAGGGGACGGTGATCGGCCGCCGGCACGCCCGGGTGGTCACCCGGCTCGTGGAGCGGACCGCACCGGGGCTGGTCGGGCCCGGGGCGGCCGCCGCCGCGCACCGCCTCGACGAGGTCACCGGCGACATCAGCTCCGCGCTGGCGTACGCCGCCGTCGACGACCCGCTGACCGCGCTGCGGCTGGCCGCCAGCCTGCCCCGTTGGTGGCGACTGCGCGGGCGCGATGTGCCCGGCCGGCAGTGGCTGCTGCGGCTGCTCGCAGACCCGCGTACCGCCGACGCCGATCCTGCGCTGCGGGCCTGGGCGTCACTCGGCGTCGCGTCGCTCGCCGCTGAACACGGCGCGGCCGACGCGGAACTGCCGAGGGCGCGGGCGGCGGTGGCGGCGTTCCGGGAACTCGGTGACGTCCCGGGAGAGTTGGCGGCGCGTACCGTGCTGGGTGCCCTGCTGACCGGAACGGGCCACGCGGACCGGGCCCGGGAGCAGGCGACGGCGGTGCTGGCGGTGGCCACCGAGGCCGGTCTGGTACGCCAGATGGCCGTTGCCCAGCATCATCTGGCGTGGCACGAGATCCGGGTCGCCGATCTCACTGCGGCCCGGCGCCGGCTGGCCGTCGTCGACCGGCTCGGCGGGCAGGTCGGGGAGGAATGCCTGCGGATGCTGGCGCGGGGCACGGTCGCGGAGGTGTTGCGCCTGGAAGGGCGGTACGCCGACGCGGCCGGCGAGGCGCGCAGGGTACTGACTTCGCTGGCCGACCTGGGCACGCCACGACATCGGCGCCGGGTGCTCGGCACGTTGGGGCTCGCGCTCGCCCAGCGCGGCCAGCAGGCGGAGGCCGCCGAAGTGCTCGCCGAGCTGCGCCCGCTCGACGGGACCGGCGCGCTGGTGGAGGGACACCTGGCCCTGCACCGGGGGGATCGGGAGGTGGCGGCGGAGTGGTTCGCCGCCGCGAGTGATCCGGCCGGGGCGGATCCGGCCCGGCGGACTGTGGTGGAGGCGCTGGTGGGGTTGGCCGCGAGTACGTCGGATCCGACGGTGCTCGGCCGGCTGGACCGGGCCTGCCGAGAGGCCGGCGTGCGGCTGCTGCCGCAGGAGGCGGAGCTGCTGTACGCGCTGTCGACGGCCCGGAGCGGCCCGTCCGAGGACATGGAGGAGGTGGCGCGGGCGAGGAAGCCCCCTCTTGCCACCCCTCGCTCTTCGCCCGCGCCGGTCCCCCCATTGCGCCCCCGTTGACGCGAGACTAGCGAGGCACCGCCAGGGCATCTGTCGGTTTTGCTGGCCTATCGACGGTTAGCCGACTGGTTCTGCCGGTCGTTCTGCCGGTGGGAGTCACGGTCGGGCTGTCGACCGGACACGGACAGCGGCGTTCCGGGCTGCCGGACGGTACCGTCATCGGCGGTCAGCACACGGCGGAGTTCGTCGCCCCGGTGGCGCCGCTGCTGCCGGCCGTGGCGCACGGATGCACCGCGTCGCGCACCTGGCGCAGGCCGTCGAGGAGTGCGTTCAACGCCGCCGGGTCGAGTTGGCCGGTGAACCAGTCCTCGATGAGCTGGAGGTGGCCGGGCAGGCTTTCGTCGAGTCGCTGGAGGCCGGCCGGCGTCACCACCGCGTACGAACTGCGCCGGTCGGAGGGGCAGGCGCGTCGGGTGATCAGGCCGTCGCGTTCCATCCGGTCGACCACCCGGGTGACGCCGCTGGTGGAGAGCGAGGTCTGCGCGGCCAGGTCGGTCATCCGCAGCTGGTTGCCGGGTGAGCGACTGAGTCGGGTCAACACCTCGAACTCGACCGCTGACAGTCCGTGTTCATCCAGCTGGGCGGCGAACCGGGCGGACAGCCCGGCGTGCACCTCGAAGAGCAGGCCGACAGCCGTGATTCGAGGATCGTCGAACACGTTCGGATTCACCAGCCCATCCTAGCAGTACTTGACAGGGGGAATATTGCCGCCGCTATAGTTGCTGACGCAGCCGTTGGGCTCAAAACATTCTCATCCGGAGGGCAGTCTCTCATGACCAGCAGCACCGAGTCGGTTACCCGCGAGTGGAACGGCCTCACCATCCCGGCGGCCGGCACCTACCTGCTGGATGCGGCGCACAAGCGGGTCGGCTTCGTCGCCCGGCACATGATGGTGAGCAAGGTGCGCGGTGAGTTCGCCGACGCCAGCGCCACCATCACGATCGCCGAGGACCCGCTGAACTCCACGGTCACCGCCACCATCCAGGCCGCCAGCATCAACACGGCGCAGGCCGACCGGGACGCGCACCTGCGCAGCCCCGAGTTCCTCGACGCCGAGAAGTTCCCCACGCTGGAGTACCGCAGCACCGGCGTGAAGTCCCAGGAGGGCAACGAGTTCGTCCTCACCGGCGAACTGACCATCAAGGACGTGACCCGCCCGGTCGAGCTGAAGGTCGAGTTCGAAGGCGTCGGCCGGAGCCCCTTCGGTCAGGACATCTTCGGCTTCTCCGCGAGCGCCGAGATCGACCGCGAGGAGTTCGGCCTGACCTGGAACGTCGCCCTGGAGTCGGGTGGCGTGCTGGTCGGCAAGAAGATCAAGATCGAGATCGAGGGCGAGGCCATCCGCCAGGCCTGATCCTCGTACGCCCCGACCGGCCCGCGCGTGCACCGCGCGGGCCGGTCGACGTTTCCGGGGCCCGACAACGGTGCGAATCGTCACAGCTTGTTCGCGGCCCGCTCCGATGGCCCACCGCGTCGGCTGGGTAGAGATCCCAGCGGGCGCGTCGACCCGGCTCCGGCGGACGGTTCGAGCCCTCGGAGGGCGGGTGGACTGCGGCAATGGACCGATCTTCGGGACCGGCTGGAACGGGCGCGGCACCGAGTATGGTTCACACTGCGCTTCGGAACGGCACCGTTCCGTCGCGTCGCGCGCCGGGAGGAACACATGGGCAGGGACGTCGACCGAGCCGCCTTCTCCCGGGAGGACCGGGTCCGCTACCGCCAGAAGGTGCGCCGCTGCCTGGACGTGTTCGCGCTGATGCTGGACGACTTCGGCTTCGACGCCGACCGGCCGATGACCGGCCTGGAGATCGAGCTGAACCTGGTCGACCCGGCGGCCGAGCCAGCCATGCGCAATGAGGAGATCCTCGCCGCCATCGCGGATCCACTGTTCCAGACCGAACTGGGCCAGTTCAATCTGGAACTCAACGCCAGCCCACGGTTGATCTCCGGCGGCGGGTTCGCCGACTACGAGCGGAACCTGCTCGGCAGCCTCAACCGCGCGAACGAACGGGCGGCGCGGTCGGACACCCGGATCGTCCTGGTCGGCATCCTGCCCACGCTGACCGAGCGTCACCTGGTCGCCGAGAACCTCTCCACCAACGAGCGCTACCTCGTACTCAACGACCAGATCGTGGGGGCCCGGGGCGAGGACATCGAGCTGGACATCCGTGGCGTCGAGCGGCTGCGTACGCACAACGACTCGATCGCGCCGGAGGCGGCCTGCACCAGCCTCCAGTTCCACCTCCAGGTCGCCCCGGACAGCTTCGCCGACTACTGGAACGCCTCACAGGCGATCGCCGGGGCGCAGGTGGCGGTCGGCGCCAACTCGCCCTTCCTGTACGGGCGGCAACTCTGGGCGGAGACCCGGATCGCGCTCTTCGAACAGGCCACCGACACCCGGCCGGACGAGCTGAAGGCCCAGGGTGTACGCCCCCGGGTGTGGTTCGGCGAGCGCTGGATCACCTCGATCTTCGACCTCTTCGAGGAGAACGTCCGCTACTTCCCGCCGCTGCTGCCGATCTGCGAGAGCGAGGACCCGGTGGAGGTCCTGCACGCCGGCGGGGTACCCGAACTGGCCGAGTTGCGGCTGCACAACGGCACCGTCTACCGGTGGAACCGTCCGGTGTACGACATCATGAACGGCCGCCCGCACCTGCGCGTCGAGAACCGGGTGCTCCCCGCCGGGCCGACCGTGGTCGACATGCTCGCCAACGCTGCCTTCTACTTCGGCCTGGTGCGAGGCCTCGCCGAGGCCGACCGTCCGATCTGGAGCCAGCTCACCTTCAGCTCCGCCGAGGAGAACTTCCACGCCGCCGCCCGACGTGGCATGGACGCCGTCCTGCACTGGCCGCGACTCGGCGAGGTGCCGGTGACCACCCTCGTACTCGACGTGCTGCTGCCCATCGCCGCCGCCGGACTCGACGGGTTCGGGGTGGCTCCGCGCGAGCGCGATCGCCTGCTGAACATCATCGAGCAGCGCTGCCGTACCGGCCGCAACGGCGCGGTGTGGCAGACCGCGACGGTCTGGTCCACCGAGCGGCACCGCGGCCTCGACCGGCCCGCCGCCCTGCACCACATGTTGCAGCGTTACGCCGAGTTGCAGCGCACCAACGAGCCGGTGCACACCTGGCCGATCGACTGATCGACCGACCGGCCGAGGCAGCCGACGGGCCGAGGTAGCCGACGGGACCGATGTGGCCGACCGGCCGAGGTAGCCGACAGGACCGATGTGGCCGACCGGCCGAGGTAGCCGACGGGCCGAGGTAGCCGACCGACCTGGCCGTCGTGCTCACGCCGGATCCCGGATCGAGTGGCATCCGCTGGCGCGGACAGGACGATGGTCATGCTCGATCTCGGATCGAGTGGCATCGAAAGGGCAGGATAGCCACTCGATCCGAGATCGAGCGTGATCACCAAGGCCGGTACCCGGGCCGGAAGCCGTCCGGCGTACGGCGGGCGTCCCTGCCGGATCCTTGGCGTGGCCCTACGTCGTCTCGCCGCGCGTTGTCCTGCCCTGCGTCTTCCTGCTCTGTGCCGGCGCCGTCTTCCTGCGCCCCGTCGTGCCGTGCCCGGTCGTGTCGTGCCCGGTCGTGTCGTGCCGGGTCGTGTCGTGCCCGGTCGTGTCGTGCCGGGTCGTGTCGTGCGCCGTGTCCGGCCCTTCGGGTCGGGCGGCGTCCTTCGGTGTCGGGGTCCCTGCCGTGCCGTGCGCCGTCGGGCCCGACCCTGCTGGCGCCGCGGCTGCCCGGTTCCGCGCTGCGCCCGATCCGGTCGGGCTCGGCGCCGGGGCGGGGGCCGTCGGGGTGGACGGGCGAGTGGCGGTGACACCGGCGGGCACCGGCTCGGCGTCGGTTTGCTCCCGCCCGCCGAGCGGCCCGGCGTCGTTGTCGTCGCGGACGCGCTGCCGCGGCACCGTGGGGGCGGGTGCCGCCTCACCGGGTGCCGCCTCACCGGGTGTCGCCTCACCGGGTGCCGTCTCACCGGGTGCCGTGCCGGGGGCGGTGTGGCGCGGTGCGCGCCGGGCGGCCCGCTGGGCGAGCGCGGCGACCAGGACGGAGCCGCCGACGCCGACGATCGCCGCGTACGGGGCGATCAGGTGGGCCGAGACCTGCTCCGGGTTTATCGCCGTCAGCCTCGGTACGGCCAGGAAGTAGGCCACCGCCACCAGCAGCGGACCGGCCGCACCCGAGGCGGTGGCACCGACCCGGCGGTCTGCCGTACGCACGCCTCGGCGGGCGGCAAGCGCGCCGATCACCAGCGCCGAACCGAGGGAGAGGACCGCCCCGGGCCAGTAGAAGTAGTCCCGGATCCAGAACTGGTCGGTGCTGGAACTGAGCTGCCAGATGCCGAGTTGGGCGGTGGTCAGTCCGCGTCCGGCGAGTACCGAGTCGACGACGGCGACCACCGCGAGCAGCCACAGCCAGCCGGCGGTGGCGATGACGTTGGTCGCGGCGGCCCGGCAGCGCAACGACCAGAGCGCCACCAGCGTCCCGACCAGCACACCGGTCGCGGCGTAGCCGGCGGCCATGTCCCGGGGGGACGGGGTGTCCGGTACCACCGCGGCCCGAGCCGGTACGGCGACCAGCAGCACGGTGATCAGTGCGCCGAACGCGGCGGCCAGGGACAACGCGACGAACCACAGGCCGTCACCGCGCGGCCGGGCAGCCCTGCCCGGCGGCGCGGCGGCGATCGGCGTCACCTCGGTGGCCGGCGGCGTGCCGGTGGCGGTGCTGCCGGCCGGCATGGACCCGGCGGTGTTGCCGGCCGGCATGGACCCGGCGGTGCCCGTCGGCGGGAGATCCGGTGTGCCGGCAGCGGAGCGCCGGTCGTGTAGTCGCTGTGCGCAGACCGCGCCGAAGACGGTCGACGTGGCGGCGATCCAGGTGGCCCAGATCAGGCTGGCCACCCAGGCCGCCGTGCCGGCGGTCGCCTCCGGTGGCGCCCAGTTGAGGATGCCCAGGCCGTACCCGAAACCCAGTTGGGCGGCGCCGGCACCGGCCGCCACGCCGGCCGCGGTGGCGATCGATCCTCCCCAGCCCTGTCTGGCCATGTCGGGCAGCGTAACGTCCTGTGCTCGGTGCGGCGAGTCGTGCGCGGCACCGAAGACGAACGGTGACGGATCGTGCTTGGCGCCGACGAGTACGGTCGCCGGTGGTGAGGCGGTGGGCGCAATGACGGACGGGATCGCGGACGGGCAGCCGGAACGGGCTGACGCCGGCTCCGATCGGACGAGGATGCTGGTCGGTGGTGCCCTCGCGACAGTGCTGCTGGCGGTCATCGGGGCGGCCGGCGGGTGGGTGCTCGCCGGCGATCAGAGGCCGCCGCCGCTGACGCAGTCGCCCCCCGACGACGCCGGCAGCCGCAGCCCGAGCGCCCGGGCCACCCCGACGCCGCGCGAGCGGCCGACCCCCACGTCTGCTCCGACCAGCGCCACCCCCTCCCCGCCCACCGGGCTGACCGTGCCGGACCTGACCGGCGTGGACTTCGAGGAGGCCCGGGACGAACTACGGGAACGGGGACTTGGTTGGCAGCTCGTCTTCGGCAGCGGCGACAGCTCCAGCGTGCGCAGCACCGACCCGGCGGCCGGTACCCCGGTGCGGCGCGGCATCACCGTCAAGGTCTTCGTGGCCGGGGCCGCGCCGCCGAACGAGGTGCCGGACCTGATCGGTGAGCGGTGCCGCGAGGCGGGGGCGGAACTCGTCGACGACGGCTTCTCGCCGCGCTTCCCGAGCGGCCGTTCCGGGACGGTCACCGCCCAGGATCCGCCGGGCGGCACCGTCCGGCGCTGGAACGACATCGTCTCCCTCGTCTGCGGTACGCCCGTCGACGACGATGAGACCGACGCAGCGCGCTGACCCGTACCCGACACGCTGATCCCAGCCGATGGTGCGCTGAACCGCTAGGTTGACCAGCGAGGACTCCGACGCCCCCGCCCGGTTGGCGGCGGAAAGGACGTGCCATGAACGAGCGCAGCGAAGTGCCGGCATGAGCGAGCGACCTGAGGGGCAGCCGGACGACCAGACCCGCCCGCTGCCACCGGCCGCCAACGGTCCCGACGAGACGGCGCCGTTGGGGCGTACGCCGGAAGCCGCCGGACCGGACGAGACGGCGCCGTTGGGGCGTACGCCGGAAGCCGCCGGACCGGACGAGACGGCGCCGTTGGGGCGTACGCCGGGGTCCGCTGGTCCGGACGAGACGGCGCCGTTGCCGCCGGCGCAGCGGTCCAGACCGGCGGCGTGGTCGGGGCGGGCGGAGGTGCCGTCGCGCGCGTCGGGTGACGACCGCGAGCTGGCCGGTGGCGAGTGGTACGGCGAGGAGCCGGGGGGCCGCCGTTGGTGGCTGCCGATCCTCTGGGGCATCGTGCTGCTGCTGGTGCTCGGTCTGTTCGGGGCAGGGTTGTGGCTGGCGCGGCAGGCCCTGGATGAGGACGCGCCGAATCCGCCGCAGCCGACGGCCTCGGCCACACCGACCGCGTCGGCCTCGCCGACCACGAGTTCACCCGAGCCGTCGCCGACGACCAGCGCCACCCCGGCGGCGCTGCCGATGCCGCCGGTGGTCGGCCTCTCCGAGGCGGCGGCCCGGGCGGCGCTCGACCGGCTCGGCCTCGACTACCAGGTCCGGTACCGCCCTTCGGAGCAGCCCGCGGGCACCGTCATCGCCACCGAGCCGGCGGCGGGTGAGCTGGTCCGGGTGGGCGACGAGGTCACGTTGGTGGTGGCCACCGCGAGCCCGAGCCCGTCGCCGACGACCGGTACGCCGACCACAGGTACGCCGACCGCGGAACCCACCACCGAGCCGACCGGCACCAGCACTCCCACGGCGACTCCCACCGGGTGACGGTGGATCACCACATCCGTCGTCTGGTGCCGACCAGCCCCAGTCCGGCGAGGGAGATGGCCAGTCCGAAGACGCCCGACCAGAACAGTGAACGGCTGAGTTCGCTCGATCCGTGCGCCCCGGTGGCCCGATCGGTTGCCGCCGGGCCCCGGTCGACGGCACCGGTGCTCGCCCGGTCGTTGCCGCCGTACGGACCGGCCGGTTCGTCGGTCGGCTCCCCGACCTGGTCGTCGAGGAGATAGTCGTCCCAGTCGCCGGCTGTCCCGCCGGGCCTCAGCGGCTCGGTCTGCACCACGGTGATCTCGGGGGCCGGCACGGGCTCGGCCAACCGGGTGGAGGAGAGGGCGGGATCTCGGACCAGCACCACCAGGGTGGTGGCGGCACCGAACAGCGCCAGGATTCCGAAGGCGTGGGCGATACGGGACCGGTGGGGCCGCCGCGCGGACATATTGACCATGGCCATCCCAGGTTCGGGGCCCTGGACGCGCGGGGTGAATCATGCCGGGGTGGGCATACCGATTCTATGGCGCCGGCATGCCCTCCGGCGGGTGTTCCGCGTGCTCAGCCCACCCGGGCCGGAGTCCTGCTGATGGGCCGGCGGGTCGAGCGGACGGTGTGCTGGCGTGGCTGGGGAGCGGCCTGCACCTGCTCCAGCCCCGCCCGCTGGACGAAGATCGAGCGCCGGTTGACCGCGTCCCCCGCCGCGTTCAACTCGTAGCCCTCGAGCCAGAGCCAGCCGTCGTAGGTGGGCCGATCGAGTACCCGGATCACCCGGAAGAGGATCGGTCGGAGGAACTGAACACTCGCCGCGCTTGTCACGTGCAGTACGTCACCGGAGCGGGGAAGCACATGGGCTCCTGGAAGGTCGGCCGGCGAGGAAGGGGCCGGCAGGATCGATTGAGGGAGGTGGGGCCCGGCGTCGAGGTCGTGTCTCGGCTGCCGGTCGGGTTCGTCAAGCTGGTGGGTCGATGTCGTCGGGTCCGCTGATGGCGTGTCCGGCGCCCGGCGAGCGGGCCCATTCACCGCTCGACTGCCCGCGTTGGTCACGTGGGGAGATCGAGCCGGGACGTTGGGTAACCCGCGTCATACGGACAGAGTGCATCAGGTGCGTGCTGGATGCAAGTTGC
The DNA here is from genome assembly GCF_003583405.1 of Micromonospora radicis. Taxonomy (GTDB): domain Bacteria; phylum Actinomycetota; class Actinomycetes; order Mycobacteriales; family Micromonosporaceae; genus Micromonospora; species Micromonospora radicis. The sequence continues at coordinate 189,151 of NZ_QXEC01000008.1, read as the reverse complement.
AGGTCGGCTTTTGCCGATACGTGAGCGGCTCGCGCGAAACGGCGCTTGAACGTGTCAGCACCCGCAGGCACACTGAGGGCCGGTTTCGCCGTCGCGGCCGGCCGACGACCGGCTACACCCCACTGCCGCGAACGCCCGCCGTCCCATGGTCGCGCCCCAGGCGGGTGCCAGCAAGGCGCGTACGGCGGAGAGGTGACACCGTGAGCGAGCGGCGCAGCCCGACCATCCGGCGGCGCCGTCTCGGCGCGGAACTGCGCCGCCAGCGGGAGGCGGCCGGGATCACCATCGAGGCCGTCGCGGAACAGTTGGAGTGCTCGGCGTCGAAGGTTTCGCGGATCGAGACCGGCCACACCACCGCGACCCCTCGGGACGTGCGGGACATGCTCCACATCTACGGGGTGGTCGGCGCCGAGAGTGACGAGTTGGTGCAGATCGCCCGGGAGGCCCGGCAGAAGGGCTGGTGGCATCCGTACAGCACGGTGCTGGTCGGGGCCTACGTGGGCCTGGAGGCCGCGGCCAGTTCGATCCGGGCGTACGAGCAGCAGGTCGTGCCGGGACTACTGGAGACCGAGGACTACGCGAGCGCGATGATCCGCGCCGCCCGGCCCGACTTCACCGCCGAACAGGTCCGGCAACGGGTGCGTGTCCGACTCGGCCGCCAGTCGTTGTTGACCCAGGATGATCCGGTCGATCTGTGGGTGGTGCTCGATGAGGCGGTGATGAGCCGTCCGGTGGGCGGGGACAAGGTCATGCGTGACCAGCTCAAGCGGTTGGTGGAAGTGGCCCAGCTGCCGAACGTGACACTCCAGGTCCTGCCGTTCGAGGTCGGGCCGCACGCGGGCATGGACGGCACCTTCACGATCCTCAGCTTCCCCGAACCCGGTGATCCGGATGTCGTGTACGCGGAGAACGCCACGGGTGGGCTCTTCCTGGAGAAGAGCGACGAACTACAGAAGTACAGCTTCATCTTCGATCACATTCGAGCAGCGGCCATGCGCCCGGAGGAGTCCGTCGGATACATCGCGAGACTGGCAGAGGAGCCGTTGTGGAAATGGCGACGCAAGGATTCCCCGTCGACCTGACGCAGGCGAACTGGTTCAAAAGCTCGAAGAGCGGGCCGAACTGTGACAACTGCGTGGAGGTGGCGTACGTGACCGGGGCGGTCGGCGTCCGGGACTCGAAGGACAAGGCCGGTCCGGCCCTGGTCTTCGCCCCGGGTGACTGGCACGCCTTCGTCGCCAGCACGCGGGACGGCGGGTTCGGCCGGGGCTGACCCCCGCGGCGTTGTGCGGTCCCCGTCCGGCAAGCCGGACGGGGACCGTTCGCATCTACGTCGGTTGCCGTCGCCACTTGCGACCCGTTTCGTTGTACCTCTCGGTACGCGCTGGTCGACATCCCCCTGAGCAGGGCGGGTAACCGAGCGAGGCAGGCGAGACGCATGACGAGTATCGGGTCAGAGAACCTCACCAATGGGCCGGGTAAACCGGAGCGGTTCGGCGGTAAGTACCGCGGGGCTCGACGGGACACCGTGTTGACCGAGGTGGTGTCGTCGGACACCGAACACACCGGGCGGGACGTCGGTGCGGCAAGCGAGCAGGCCCCCGCGCCGCTCACCCTGCCGTCACTTGATCCGAACCCGCTCACCGAGCCCTCGTTCCCGGCCGCCGGTTGGTCGCCCGCGGACGACGGTTCGCTCGTGGACCACCCACTGTTGCGTGGTCTGTTGATGGAGTTGCCACCCAAGGGCAGTGTGCCGCCGCCCGGCTGGCTGGACCGCTGGTTCGAGGCGACGCGGGCGATTCTGGAACTGCTATACGTGCAGGGCTCCGGCCGGACGCGCTGAACTCGTCGCCCGCTCCGGCATCGCCCGCTCGGCGAGCCGGTTGTGCCGCAGCGCGTGCCGTACCCCGATGGCCGCGACGCCCAGCACTCCGACGGTGACGGCGGGGCCGGTCGCGCCGGGACCGAGGAGTTGGCCTGCGCCGCTCGCGGTGACCAGCGCCGGCAGCAGGGCCAGCCCGGTCACCTGCAACGGCAGGCCGATCAGTGGGTGGGCGGCGGCGGCGCGCAGTCCGTGCGGCGCCGGGGTCCGGGGCGTGACGGAAAGTGCTCCCGCGCCGGCCCGGAGTCGGCGTACCCGGCGCACCGTGCAGATCGCCACCACCAGTGCGGGGACGGCGGCGAGAGCGAGTCCGGCCGCGGCCCGGTCCGCCAGGGTGGCGCCGACGGTCGCCAGGCCGGCGATCGGCAGGGCCACCGTCAGGCCGAGTCCGGTCAGCGCCAGCAGCCAGCCGGTCTGCCGGCGCAGCCCACGAGCGCGGGTCGACCGGGGCAGCCCGTCCGCGAGGTAGCCGGCGGTCCACCAGACGAGGGCGACCGGGAGCAGGAGGGCGAGATGGCTCTGCATGCCCATCAGCCTTGCCCGATTTCTCGCCCGCCGAATCCGGGCCGACCCCCCGGTGGACCCGTATTCGTCCCCGTAGGGGGACCCATCCCGTCAGTGTTATGGGGGATCCAACATGTTTATCTGCGTCCACAGGCCGAACTACCCTCACCTTGATCGGCGCTCATCGATCTTCCTGCCACGAGCAGGTGGACGACGGCTGCCGCTCGGAGGGAGGTAGGAAGATGGCTCTTCCACACAGGTCCGTACTCGTCGGACTCGCCACGCTCGCCATGGTGGCGGCAGCGACGCCGGCCATGGCCGCCGAGCCGGTCGGCACGATCCGCAGTGCCGGCGGCGCCACGGCCGTCGCGGGCAGCTACATCGTGGTGTTCAAGGACAGCGAGGTCAGCCGTACCGCGGTCGGGTCGTCCGTGGACCGGCTGCTACGTCGACACGGCGGTGCGACGGCCCGCACGTACAGCGCGGCCATCCGCGGCGCCGAGCTGAAGCTCAGCGACCGGGCGGCGGCCCGGATCGCCGCCGACCCGGCGGTGGCGTACGTCGAGCAGAACCACACCGTCACGCTCGCCGCCACCCAGACGAACCCCCCGTCCTGGGGGCTGGACCGGATCGACCAGCGGAACCTGCCGCTGAACAGCACCTACACGTACCCGAACACCGCCTCGAACGTGACCTCGTACGTCATCGACACCGGCATCCGGACGTCCCACTCGGACTTCGGTGGTCGGGCGACCTGGGGCACGAACACGGTCGACTCCAACAACACCGACTGCAACGGCCACGGCACCCACGTCGCCGGTACGGTCGGCGGCACGGCGTACGGCGTCGCCAAGGCCACCCGGTTGGTGGCGGTCAAGGTGTTGAACTGCCAGGGCAGCGGCACCAACGCCGGAGTCATCGCCGGCATCGACTGGGTCACCGCGAACGCGGTGAAGCCGGCCGTGGCCAACATGAGCCTCGGCGGCGGGGCGAACACCTCGGTCGACAACGCGGTGATCAACTCGATCAACTCCGGTGTCACGTACGCGGTGGCCGCCGGTAACGGCAACGCGCTCGGCCAGCGGCAGAACGCCTGCAACTACTCCCCGGCCCGGGCCGCCCCGGCGATCACCGTCGGTGCCACCCAGAACAACGACGCCGCCGCGAGCTTCTCCAACTTCGGTACCTGCGTCGACATCCTGGCACCGGGCGTGAACATCACGGCCCCGTGGATCACCAACGACACCGCGACGAACACCATCAGCGGTACCTCGATGGCGTCGCCGCACGTCGCCGGAGTCGCCGCGCTGGTGCTCTCGGCCAACCCGTCCTGGACCCCGCAGCAGGTCCGGGACTACCTGGTCAACAACTCCACCCCGAACGTGATCTCGAACGTCGGCACCGGCACCCCGAACCAACTGCTCTACGTGGTCAACGGCAGCACCCCGCCGCCGACCAACGACTTCTCGGTCTCGGTGTCGCCGACCTCCGGCTCGGTCACCGCGGGTAGTTCGGCGACCGCCACCGTGGCCACCGCGACCACCAACGGCTCCGCACAGTCGGTAAGCCTCTCCGCCAGTGGCCTGCCGTCCGGGGCGACCGCCTCGTTCAGCCCGGCCACGGTCACCTCGGGTGGCTCGTCGACGCTGACCATCAGCACCACGGCCAGCACCCCGGCGGGCACGTACGCGGTGACGGTGACCGGCACCGCGGCGTCCGGCAGCAAGACCGCCACGTACACCTTGACGGTGACCGGCACCGGCAGCGGCGGTTGCTCCGGCACCAACGGCACCGACGTGGCGATCCCGGACGCCGGTTCGGCGGTGACCAGCTCGATCACCATCACCGGCTGCAACCGCAACGCCTCGTCGACCTCGACCGTGGCGGTGAACATCGTGCACACCTACCGTGGTGACCTGGTCATCGACCTGCTCGCCCCGGACAACACCTCGTACCGGCTGAAGAACAGCAACATCTTCGACGGCACGGACAACGTGAACACCACCTACACGGTGAACCTGTCCAGCAAGGCGGCGAACGGCACCTGGCGGTTGCAGGTGCGTGACGTCTACGGCGGTGACACCGGCTACATCAACACCTGGACGTTGACCCTCTGACGTCCGGGTACGACAGCGGGCCCCCGGCTGTCCAGCCGGGGGCCCGCTCGCGTCGGTCGGGTCAGACCGCGAAACCGGCCGGGCGCTCGCTGGCCGGGGCCGGCGGCCGGGCCTTCCACAGGCCGACCTTCTGGGCGAACAACCGGCCGAGGTACGCCGGGTTGAGGATCACGTACCGCCGCCACAGCCGCTTCGGCTCCAGCCCGAGCCGCCAGAACCACTCCAGCCCGGCCCGCTGCATCCACGGCGGCGGCTGGCGCAGCAGTCCGGCGTGGTAGTCGAAGGCCGCACCGACCGCCATCAGCGGCATGTCCAGCAGCGGGCGCATCGCGTACGCGAAGACCTCCTGGCGGGGGCAGCCCAGCCCGACCAGGACGAGCCGGGCGCCGCTGGCCCGGATCCGGTCGGCGATCTCCACGTCCTCGCCCGGCTGCACGGCGCGGAACTTCGACGGTTCCACACCGGCGATCTTCAGTGCCGGGAACATCCGCTCCAGCGCCGGGATCAGCCGGGCCAGGGTCTCCTCGGTCGAGCCGTACAGGTAGACCGGTAGGCCCTCGTCGGCGCAGCGGGAGAGCACGTGCAGGGTGAGCTGCGGGCCGTAGACCCGGTCGGAGAGGCCGGCGCCGTGCAGCAGGTTCAGCGCCCAGCGGACCGGCTGGCCGTCCGGGGTCACCAGGTCGAAGGAGTTCAGTCGGGCGTTGTGCGCCGGGTCCAGCACCCCGGTCATCACCCCGTGTACGGCCAGTGCGGTCAGCGTCATCGGCCGGCGCTCCTGGGCGGCGGCCACCACCTGCTCGGTGGCCTGCGCGTAGTCGGTGGCGTCGACCAGCACGCCGAGCACGTTGCGCTTGGTCACCGCTGCACCTCGTCGCCGTTGGTCGGGATCCACTTGTCCACATTCGCCTCGTAGATCTCTCGCATGATCATTGGTACGTCGTAGACCTGCTTCCAGTCCGGGTAGTCGGCCTGGAACGCCTCGTTGGAGCCGATCCACCACTTGTGGTCGCCGATCCGGTTGGCCTCGACGTACTCGGTGATCATCTCCTGGCCGGTGATCCGCTCGGCCAGCGCGAACGCCTCCCGGTTGGAGGTGTTCGAGTGCCGGCCGCCGCCCAGGTTGTAGACGGCCGCCGAGCGCGGGTTGCGGAAGAACGCCTCGAACGCGGAGACCACGTCGGAGCTGTGGATCGCGTCCCGGACCTGCTTGCCCTGGTATCCGAAGATCTTGTAGGTGCGGCGCTCCATGTTGGCCCGCATCACGTAGCCGAGGAAGCCGTGCAGCTCGGTGGCCGAGTGGGCCGGACCGGTCAGCGTGCCGCCCCGGAAGCAGGCCGTCCTCATGTCGAAGTAGCGGCCGTACTCCTGCACCATCACGTCGGCCGCGACCTTCGAGGCCCCGAAGATCGAGTGCAGGCAGGCGTCGATCGACATGTCCTCGCGGATGCCCTGCTCGTACGGGTGCCCCGGCTCGATCTCCCAGCGGGTCTCCAACTCGACCAGGGGCAGGCTGTTCGGCCGGTCGCCGTAGACCTTGTTGGTAGAGCAGTGGATGACCGGCGCCTCGATGCAGTGCTCGCGGACGTTCTGCAGCACGTTCAGGGTGCCGGCGGCGTTCACGTCGAAGTCGGTGAACGGGTCGCGTACCGCCCAGTCGTGCGACGGCTGCGCGGCGGTGTGGATCACCACGGCGACGTCCCGGCCGTACCGCTCGAACAGCGCACCGAGTGCGCCCCGGTCCCGGATGTCGATGCTGTGGTGCGAGTACGCGGCACCCAGCTCGTCGGTCAGCCGGCGCACGTTCCAGGCGGTGGACGCCTCCTCGCCGAAGAACTCCTGCCGCATGTCGTTGTCGATGCCGACGACATCGAGACCGAGGCCGGCGAAGTGCCGGACCGCCTCAGAGCCGATCAACCCGCCCGAACCGGTCACGAATGCGACACTCACGAGCCACTCCTGGTCCATCGAAGGCAGAAACCAGCGAAGCATAGCGTGACGTTCGGTATGACCCCATACTGCGACGAGGGCCCCGCTGACCAGCGGAGCCCTCGACTTCTGGTGGGGAAGGGGGGAGTTGAACCCCCACGCCCTTTCGGGCACACGGACCTGAACCGTGCGCGTCTGCCATTCCGCCACTTCCCCGTGGCATGACCCCGACCAGCGTAGTCGGTGCCGACGCCGCTGGTCGCCAGCGGGCCTCGGCCAGATTACGTGACCTTGGTCTGGTGCCGCGAATGGCATTCGCTGCTCGCAGCGGTTACCGTTCGTGGCGGACGAAAGAGTAGCACGACAATCCCGAGCCGTCCGAACGAGGCGTGGCCTGCCGGCCGAGCGGCGTGTGAGCTGCGTGCGCTCTGGACCGATACCATCATGTCCTCGGGACCCGAGGAGGAGCCGGTGAGCGTGCTGCAACGCTTCGAGAAGCGTCTGGAAGGCCTGGTCGAAGGGGCCTTCGCCAAGGTCTTCAAAGGGGTCGTGCACCCCGTGGAGATCCTCAACGCCATGCAGCGGGAGGCCGAGGCGCACAAGGCCATCCTGGCTGGTGGGCGCACGTTGGTGCCGAACCGCTACGTGATCGATCTCTCGCCGTACGACCACAGTCGGCTGGCGCCGTACGCCGCCGCGCTGGCCCAGGAACTGGCCCAGTCGCAGGCGGAGTTCATCGGCGAACAGGCGTGGACGGTCTACGGCGACGTGATCGTCGAGATCGAGCGCGGCGAAGGGTTGGACACCGGCATGTTCCGGGTGACCGCCGAGGTCTACACCGGTGGCGAGGTCGCCCCGGTCTCGGCGCCCGGCTACGACGCCGGCCCGCCCGGATACCCGTCGTACGACCAGGGTGGCGGCTACGGCCCGCCGCCGGGACACGGCGGTGGGCGCAACGTCCGACTGGTCTCCGGTGACGGTCGCACCTACCCGCTGCAGATGGGCTCGACCGTGATCGGTCGCGGCGACCAGGCGAACCTGCGGCTGCCGGACGTCGGCATCTCCCGCCGACACGCCCGGCTGGACTTCGACGGCGGCCAGGTCGTGCTGACCGACCTCGGGTCGACCAACGGCACCATGGTCAACGGCCAGCGGGTCTCCGCCGTGGCGCTCAACCCCGGCGACATGATCCAGCTCGGCACCACCACCCTGACCTTCCGCGTGGACGGCTGATCCGCCTTGCCGGAACTCGTCATCACCGTCGCCCGGTTCGGATTCCTCATCCTGCTGTGGATCTTCGTCTTCACGGTGGTCGGCGTCATCCGGCGGGATCTCTTCGCCGGAGCCCGGTCCGGCCGGTTGGTGGCCGCGCCCCGAACGGTGGGCGCGTCGACCGGCCAGGCGACGGCGAAGCCGGCGAAGGTGAAGCGGGGTCGGGCGGCACACCAGTTGGTGGTGACCGCCGGGCAACTGGCCGGCACCAGGATCACGCTGGGTGAGGCACAGATAACCATCGGTCGGGCCGAGGATTCCACCCTCGTCATCACCGACGACTACGCCTCCGCGCGACACGCCCGGCTCGTGCCCCGTGACGGGCAATGGTTCGTGGAGGACCTCGGTTCGACTAACGGGACGTACCTGGATCGCGCTAAGGTCACCGGACCGACCCCCGTACCCCTCGGCGTGCCGATCCGGATCGGCCGCACCTCTCTCGAATTACGGCCATGACTCTGACCCTGCGCTACGCGGCCCACAGCGACCGCGGTCTGATCCGAGACGGTAATCAGGATTCCGTCTACGCCGGACCGCGGCTACTCGCCGTCGCCGACGGCATGGGCGGCATGGCCGCCGGTGACGTCGCCAGCAACATCGTCATCGGTGCCATGGCGCCACTGGACGAGGACGTCCCCGGTGACGCCCTGGTCGACGCGCTGCGCTCCGCCGTGGGCACCGCCAACCAACAACTCCGCGACACCGTGGACGCCAACCCGCAGCTGGAGGGGATGGGCACCACGCTCACCGCGACCCTCTTCTCCGGCAGCAAGCTGGGCATGGTCCACATCGGTGACTCGCGGGCCTACCTGCTGCGCGAGGGTGAGTTCGCGCAGATCACCAAGGACGACACCTACGTCCAGATGCTGGTCGACGAAGGCCGGATCAGCCCGGAGGAGGCGAGCAGTCACCCCCAGCGCTCGCTGCTCACCCGGGCGCTGGACGGCCGGGACATCGACCCGGAGTACTCGGTCCGGCAGGTGCTGCCCGGTGATCGCTACCTGATCTGTTCGGACGGCCTGTCCGGCGTGGTCAGCGCGGAGACGATCGGCGAGACCATGCGCGAGTACGCCGACCCGCAGCAGTGCGTGGAACGGCTCGTGCAGCTCGCCCTGCGCGGCGGCGGTCCGGACAACATCACGGTGATCATCGCGGACGCCACCGACCGGGACATCGTCGAGGCGGCCCCGATCGTCGGTGGTGCGGCGGCCCGGGACCGGGGCATGGCGACCTCGGCCGACGTCTCCACCCCGGCCGCGCGCGCCTCGGCGCTCTCCGCTCCCCGGCCCCCCGCACCGGAGGAGCCCGCCGGCAACGGCGACGACGAGCCGGAGGCCCGTCGCCGACCGCTGCGAGCCCTGGCGATGACCACCGCGCTGCTGGTGATCGTCGGCGGTGGCGTCTTCGCCGGCTGGAGCTACACCCAGCGGCAGTACTACGTCGGGGCGACCGACGACGGCCAGGTGGCCGTGTTCCGTGGCATCCAGGGCCAGATCGCCGGCATGGACCTCTCCAGCGTGCACTCACGCAGCTCCGCCCAGCTGGACGACCTCACCCTCGCCGCGCAGGAGCAGGTCAAGCAGGGCATCCCGGCCCGCAGTGAGCCGGACGCGGAACGCCGGCTGGCGGAACTGACGATGGACAGTCCGGCCAACGTCAACCTGAAGCCGATCTGTCCGCCCACCCCGGGCCCGACGCCGAGTCCGTCTCCCACGGTGGAACTGTCCTCGCCGCCGCCGGCCGCACCGGCTGGCTCCCCGTCGCCGGTGAGCAGCGGCTCGCCGTCGCCCGGCGGCGCCGTGGCCTCGCCGACGGACCTCGCGGACGCCACGCCCACCGACGCCTTCCTGCCCACGGTCGACCCGGCGGCCTGCCGGTCGCCCGAGTAGGCGCCCGCTACCCGACCCGAGGACGATCGTGACCGCACCGGCCACCCCGGCTACCTCGCCCGCGACCGCGGGCGAGCGACCCGGCGTACGCCTGGCCCGGTCCCGGCGCAACGCCGAGCTGTCGTTGTTGCTGCTGGCGATGGCGCTGGTCGCCGCGTACGGGGCGATGGTCGAGGCGAACGTGCTCGACACGGTCACCCCGGACTTCTGGGTGCCGGCCGCCGCGCTCGCCGCGGTGTTCCTCGGCATGCACCTGGTGATCCGGTTCCTGGCGCCGTTCGCCGACCCGGCCCTGCTGCCGGCGGTGGCGTTGCTCAACGGCCTCGGGGTCGGCTTCCTGCGGCGGCTCGACCTGGCCAACGCGGCCCCGGCCGACCGGGCGGAGCTGGCCATCTTCGCCGGTATCGGCGGTCGGCAGCTGGCCTGGACGCTGGTGTCGGTGATGCTCGCGGCCGGGCTGTTGGCCCTGATGCGCGACCACCGGTCGATCTCCCGGTACGCGTACACCCTGGGCCTGGCCGGCATCGTGTTGGTCATGCTGCCGGCGGTGCTGCCGGCGAGCATCTCCGAGATCAACGGCGCGAAGCTCTGGGTGCGGATCGGCAGCTTCTCCATCCAGCCGGGTGAGTTCGCCAAGCTCGCCCTGTTGGTCTTCTTCGCCTACTACCTGGTCCGCAAGCGCGAGGTGCTGTCGCTGGCCAGCCACCGGTTCCTCGGCATCGACTTCCCGCGCGGGCGGGACCTCGGCCCGGTGCTGGTGGTCTGGGTGATCAGCCTGCTGGTCCTGGTCTTCGAGAAGGACCTGGGCACCTCGCTGCTCTACTTCGGCATGTTCGTGGCGACGGTCTACATCGCCACCGAACGGGTCAGCTGGCTGCTCATCGGCCTGGTCCTCTTCTTCGGCGGCGCCTACCTCGCGTACTTCCTCGGCAGCACGGTCGGCGGGCCGTTCCTCAACTTCTCGGTTCGCGCCGACATCTGGCTGGACCCGTTCGGCGACCCGTACAACAAGGGCTACCAGTTGGTGCAGGGCCTGCTGGCGCTGGGCACCGGCGGGCTCTTCGGTGCCGGGCCGGGCGGTGGACAGCCGCTGCTGCTGCCCGAGGTGCAGAACGACTTCATCTTCGCCGGCATCGGCGAGGAGATCGGCCTGTTCGGTCTCTCCGCGCTGCTGATGATCTACCTGCTGATCGTCCAGCGGGGGCTGCGGGCCGCCCTGGCGGTGCGGGACTCGTTCGGCAAGCTGCTCGCCGGTGGTCTGGCGTTCACCCTCGGGTTGCAGGTCTTCGTGATCGTCGGGGGGATCAGCAAGCTCATCCCGCTCACCGGCCAGACCACCCCGTTCCTCTCCGCCGGTGGCTCGTCGCTGATGGCCAACTGGCTGCTCATCGCGGTGCTGCTGCGGGTCTCCGATGCCGGGCGCCGCCCGGTGACCGGCGTCGGCGGCAAGGTGAACCGCCCCTCCGGCGGACCGCCCGAGCAGCTGCACGGTGCCCCCACGGAGGTGATCAGGCCGTGAACGCACCCCTGCGCCGGGTCGGCGTCGTCGTCATCGTCCTGTTCGGGCTGCTCTTCGCGAACCTGAACTGGATCCAGGCGTACAAGGCCGACGAGTACCGAACCAGCGACTACAACGGTCGGGTCCAGGTAGCCGAGTACGAGCGCCGCCGGGGCAACATCGAGGCGGGCGGCACCGCGCTGGCGGTCAGCAAGGAGACCGACGGTGAGCTGACCTTCCTGCGTACCTACCCGGGTGGGGCCAAGTACGCCCACGTGCTCGGCTACAAGCCGGTCAACCTCGCCGACACCGGGATCGAGAAGTCCGAGAACGACTTCCTCGCCGGCACCAGTGACAAGCTCTTCGCCAACCGGATCAAGGACATGTTCACCGGCGACCGCACCGCCGGCGGCAACGTGCTGCTCACCCTCTCCCCGCGTGCCCAGGACGTCGCGTACGACCAGCTGCGCAACAACAACCGGGGTGCGACCAAGGGTGCGGCGATCGCCATCGATCCGCGTTCCGGTGCCGTGCAGGCCCTGGTCTCCATACCCAGCTACGACCCGAACCCGCTGGCCAGTCACAGCACCAACGAGGCGTCGGCGGCGTACAACAAGCTGGAGCAGGACGCGGGCCGTCCGCTGCGGAACCGGGCGCTTGCCGAGGTGTTGCCGCCGGGTTCCACCTTCAAGATCGTGGTGGCCGCGGCGGCGTTGGAGAACGGCATCGGCAAGGACACGAACATCTCGGCCGGCCCGAGCTACACCCCGCCCACCTCCGGTGAGTCGATCACCAACGCGGCGCCGTCGATCTGCCCCCAGGCCCAGGTGACCCTGATGAAGGCGGTCACCGACTCCTGCAACACCGGCTTCGCAAAGCTCGGCGTGCAGCTCGGCCCAGAGGTGATCAAGAAGAAGGCCCAGGACTTCGGCTTCGAGCAGGACGACCTGACCGTCGGCCGGCTCGGCGAGGGCGGTCACGGCGTGGCGGCCAGCCGTACCGGAGACATGCAGAACCCCGACGGCGGTGCCGACCCGGCGGCGTTGGCCCAGTCCTCGATCGGGCAGCGCGACGTGCGGATGACCCCGCTGGAGGGGGCCATGATCGCCGCGGCGGTGGCCAACAACGGCAGCCAGATGCGGCCGTACCTGGTGCGCCAGCTGCTCGCCCCGGACCGCACCACCGTCTACGACACCGCGAACCCGCGTGAGCTGCGCCGGCCGGTCAACGGCCAGGTCGCTGCCGACCTGCGGGAGATGATGGTCAGCGTGGTGCGCAACGGCACCGGCCGCAACGCGGCGATCAACGGCTACACCGTCGGCGGCAAGACCGGCACCGCGCAGTCCGCGCCGGACCGGCCCGACCACGGCTGGTTCATCGGCTTCGCACTGGACTCCGACGGCAACCCCGTCTCGGCGGTCTGCGTGGTGCTCGAGGAGGCCGGCAGCGGCGGCAGCGCCGAGGCCGCCCGGATCGCCGGGCAGATCATGCGCGCCGCCATCACCGACCCCGGGGGGCGCTGACATGCTCAGTCCGGGCGTACAACTCGGCAACCGGTACCGTCTCGACGAACGGATCGCCAGCGGCGGCATGGGCGACGTCTGGCGCGGCACCGACCAGGTGTTGGGGCGTACCGTCGCGGTCAAGAGCCTGCTCCCGGCGTTGCTGGACGAGCCGGGCTTCGCGGAGCGGTTCCGCGGCGAGGCCCGCACCATGGCGACGATCAACCACCCGGGCGTGGTGGACGTCTACGACTTCGGCAACGACCAGCACATCGCCTTCCTGGTGATGGAGTACGTCGAGGGCGATCCGCTCTCGGCCACCCTCAGCCGGGTCGGCCGGCTCACCCCGGCCCGGACCATGGCGCTCGTCGCGCAGGCCGCGGACGCCCTGCACGCCGCACACCTCAAGGGGATCGTGCACCGGGACGTGAAGCCCGGCAACCTGCTGGTCCGGCCCAACGGCACGCTGGTGCTGACCGACTTCGGCATCGCCCGCTCGGAGCTGGTCGGCCAGCTCACCGCGGCCGGCTCGGTGCTCGGCACCGCCTCGTACATCTCGCCGGAGCAGGCCACCGGCCAGGTCGCCACCCCCGCCTCCGACGTGTACGCGCTCGGTGTGGTCGCGTACCAGTGCCTGGCCGGGCGCCGGCCGTTCGAGGGCGACAACCCCCTCGACATCGCGATGCGACACGTCCGGGAGACCCCGCGACCGCTGCCGTCCGACATCCCGCCGCAGGTCTGCGCCCTGGTCGAGCGGGCGATGGCCAAGGATCCGAAGGATCGGTGGCCGACTTCCGCCGCGTTGGCCGGCGCCGCCCGGCAGTTGAAGACCTCGCTGTCCCGGCAGGCCCGGTCCGGCGGCGCGGCACCGATCTCGGCCGCGCCCGCCTCACCGGCCCCCGGCCGGGCCCAGGTGCCGCAGCCACCGCGTCCGCCGGCCGCGCCGCACTCGCCGGCGGCCGGGCACGCCATGCCGCACGCCCCGGCGGCGGGCCACCGGCCGATGGCGGCGCACTCACCGGCCCGCCCGCCGGTGGCGCAGCCACCGCGTCCGACGACGGTCGCGCCCGCGGTGACCGGGTACCCGCGCGGTGCGGCCACGGTTCCCTCGGGGTACGCCCCACAGCCCAGCCAGTTACGTCCGGCGCCCCGGCGATCACGTACCGGAATGGTGCTCCTGGCCATCCTGCTCGGCGCACTGGTGGTGCTCTGCTCCGGCGTGGTTTCCTACAAATTCCGGAACAGCACCAACGCCGGCATGCCCGCCGGCACGTTCGTCGGGTCCGCGGTGACGTCCGACGCGCTGCGGCCGGACGGACGAGACGATTCGGTCGGTACGGCGTACCGTCGACTGGATCAGCCCCGATCCGGCGGCGACGAGACGACGACGAGTGAAGGACGACGGACGCGATGACAGCGCAGGCTCGCCTGCTCGGTGGCAGGTACCAGGTCGGCGAGCTGCTCGGGTATGGCGGCATGGCCGAGGTACATCGCGGTCGCGACCTGAGGCTCGGCCGGGATGTCGCGATAAAGATGCTCCGGGCCGACCTGGCCCGGGACGCCACCTTCCAGATGCGCTTCCGTCGGGAGGCACAGAACGCCGCCTCGCTGAACCACCCGGCGATCGTCGCCGTCTACGACACCGGTGAGGAGCAGGCGCCGACCGGCGAAACCCTCCCGTTCATCGTGATGGAGTTCGTGAACGGGCGCACCCTCAAGGAGGTGCTCGGGGCCGAGGGCCGGTTGCAGCCCCGGCGGGCGCTGGAGATCTCCGCCGACATCTGCGCGGCCCTGGAGTTCAGCCACCGGCACGGCATCATCCACCGGGACATCAAGCCCGGCAACGTGATGCTCACCCAGACCGGCCAGGTCAAGGTGATGGACTTCGGCATCGCCCGGGCGTTGGCCAGCGGCGCTACCACGATGACGCAGACCAGCGCGGTCATCGGCACCGCGCAGTACCTCTCCCCGGAACAGGCGCGTGGCGAGGCGGTCGACGCCCGGTCCGACGTGTACGCGGCCGGCTGCGTGCTGTTCGAGCTGGTCTGCGGGCATCCGCCGTTCGTCGGCGACAGCCCGGTCAGCGTGGCGTACCAGCACGTACGGGAGGCGCCGCCGACGCCGAGTGACCTCAACCCGGACGTCACCCCGGCGGTCGACGCGATCGTGCTCAAGGCGCTGTCGAAGAACCCGCTCAACCGTTACCAGAGCGCCGGCGAGATGCGCGCCGACCTGCTCCGGGCGGCGGCCGGCCGGCCGGTGCTCGCCACGCCGGTGCTGCGCGAGGACGAGACCGTGGCGATGGCCGCGGCCAGTGGCCCGGGCTACCCGTCGGCCGGGGCGACCCAGACCCGGCAGATCCCGGCCCGGGTGGGTGACCCGCGTCGGCGCCGCGCATCCTCCTGGCTGATCGCCATGTTCGCCGCGCTCGGCGTGCTCGCGGTGATCGCCCTGGTCGCCGCGCTGCTGCTCAACGAGCGCCCACCGGAGGACGCGCCGGTGCCGACCGTCACCGGGATGACCCAGCAGCAGGCGTTCGACCAGATCGTGGCGGACGGCTTCCAGCCGGCGCTCGGCGACGAGGTGTTCACCTCCGACTGCCGCAAGGGCCGGGTGACCAACCAGAGCCCCGCCGGCGGTGACCAGGCCGCCCCGAACAGCACGGTCACCGTGCAGCTCTGCGGCGGCAAGCCCGAGGTGACCATCCCCTCGCTCGTCGGCAGCACCCGCCAGTCCGCCGAGGAGCGGCTCAAGGAACTCAAGCTGACGCCCGAGATCAAGCTGGTGAACAACGCCGCGACCGAGGGCCAGGTGTTGGAGGTCTCACCGGCCGAGGGCGAGAAGGTCGCGGAGGGCAGCAAGGTCGAACTGACCGTCTCCCGGGGCAACGTGGTGCCGGTGCCGAACGTGGAGGGGCTGACCGAGTCCGCGGCGCGAAGCCAGCTGGAGAGCGCCGGTTTCCGGCCGGTCGTGGAGATCGGCCCGGAGGTACCCGCCGCCGACGCCGGCAAGGTGGTCGACCAGAAGCCGAACGCCAACACCCCGCGCACCAAGGGTTCCGAGGTGACGATCATCGTCTCCGTCGAGGAGCCGGAGGATCCGGAGCCGCCGACCCCGACGCCGCCGACCGGCGACCCGACCACTCCGCCGCCGGACGGCGACGGGGGTGGCGGTGGCGGTGGCGGTCCGGTGGTGCCGACCCCGACCTTCCCGCCGTTCCGCCTCCCCGGTGAGTGATCGGCCCGCACCGGAGGACGATTCATCCTCCCCGGCGGGCGGTCGACAGCCGCCGGAGGATGCTTCGGCGCGGCCCGACCCGGCCGGTCGGGCGAGCCGGTGGCGTCGGCCGGTCCGGGTGGTGGCCGACCCGCACGGCCTGGACACGTACGACAGTTGCCTGCGGGCACGGGAGGTGTACGGGGTCGAACGGGCCCTGATCGTCACCCAGTCCTACCACCTGTCCCGGGCGGTGACGCTCTGCCGGCAGCTCGGCATCGACGCCGTCGGGGTACCGGCCCGCTGTTCCGGCTGCGGCACCGGCCTGCTCGCGGAGAAGGCCGTACGGGACTACTTCGCCAGCGGCAAGGCCGCCTGGGACGCGATCCGGCGCCGACCGCCGGCCGTCGACTCGCCCACCCACTCCGGCGTCTCGGACGCCCTGGCCGAATGAGCCTCCGCCGGGTCGCCCGGTCCCTGTCGACCGACCACGCGCTGCTGGCGGCTCAGCTGGTGAGGGCTCGGCTGGTGAGGGCTCAGCTGGTCGCGAAGGCGGCCAGGCGACGGGCGTCGACCTCGGCGGCCAGCGCCGGGGCACGCTCCAGCGCCTCCGGATGACCGCAGCTGGCCAGCCAGTTGGCCAGCATCAGATGGCCGCCCTCGGTGAGTACCGACTCGGGATGGAACTGGACGCCCTCGATCGGCAGGCTGCGGTGGCGCATTGCCATCACGATGCCGGAGCCGGTCCAGCCGGTGACCTCCAGCTCGTCCGGCAGCGTCTCCCGCAGCACCGCGAGGGAGTGGTAGCGGGTCGCGGTGAACGGGTCGGGCAGGCCGGCCAGGACGCCGGTGTTGTCGTGCCGGACCGGTGAGGTCTTGCCGTGCAGCAGCTCGGGCGCGCGGGTGACGGTGGCGCCGAATGCCTCGCCGATCGCCTGATGGCCCAGGCAGACGCCGAAGATCGGCAGCTTGCCGGCGTACTCGCGGATCACGTCCAGGCAGATGCCGGCCCGGTCCGGGCTACCCGGTCCGGGGGAGAGCAGGATCCCGGCCGCGCCGACCCGGCCGACCTCGGCGATGTCGATCTCGTCATTGCGCCGTACGTCGCACTCCACACCGAGTTGACCGAGGTACTGCACCAGATTGAAGACGAACGAGTCGTAGTTGTCGATCACCAGGACGCGCATCGGCCTCACTCGTCCTCACCGGGTGGCGGGGTGTTGTTCCGTTCGGTGTCGTACGGCAGCTCGTGCTCGTCACCGGGCGGGGCGTCGTCGGCCGGATCCTCGCCGGGCCCGACGTCGCCGGGCGTACCCGGCACCTCGGAGTCCTGCTGGGTGACCTGCACGTCCTCGCCGGTGAAGGGCAGCAGTGGTCCGGCCCAGGGGAACACCACGTACCAGAGCAGCGCCACCGCCGTGGTGGCGAGCAGCAGGCTGCCGACGAGCTTGCCGGGCAGCCCGAAGGGCAGCTTGCGCCAGATCCACGCGTACATGTCGTCAGGTCCCCAGCTCAGCCGGGCGTCCCTCGTCCTTCGACTGGGTACGCGTCAACTCTGCGTGGATGATCAATCGTTCGTAGTTGTCGAACTTCGGGTTGCAGGTGGTCAGAGTGAGCATCCGCTTGGTCGGCTTCACCCCGGGGCGCCCGGGTACCGGAGCCACCACCTCGACCTGGTTCGGCTTCACGATCAGATTCTCGGTGACCTGGTAGACGTACCACTCGTCACGGCCCTGGACGATGATCGGGTCGCCCTTGCGAAGCTCGTCCAGCCGCCAGAAGGTGGCCCGGTTGCGGTGCCCGGCCACCGAGAAGTTGCCCACCTGACCCGGCAGGGCGCTGTCCGGGTAGTGGCCGGGGGCGTACCGGATGTCCTTCTGGGTGACGCCCTCGACGACGACCCATTCCTTGTCGAACTTCGGGATGTAGAGCCCGGCGATCGGCTTGCCCTGGACCGGTGGCTTGGGTGCGGCGGAGGCGGACGGGGTCGCCGAGGGCGCCACCGTGGGATCGCCCTCGGGCCCCCACGCCTGGGCCAGCTGCTGGCTCAGCTCGTCCTGGTGGGCGTCGACGATCGCCGACTTGCCCCAGATCTCGTAGCCGGCGAAGAGCAGCACCACCAGGCCGAAGGTGATCAGCAGTTCACCGCCGAACCGCAGACCGGTGCGTACCCGCGACCAGAACGACGGACGGGTCAGCTCCGAGTAGACGCTCTTGTATCCCTCGCCGGTCTGGTGTGCGCGCAACTGCACCACCCGGTCGCCGCGCCGCGGCTTGGGCGGCTCGGCAGGTTGCGCCGCGCCGTCTGGCTCCGCGGTCTTCGGTGGCCGGGGTACCGCGCCCATCAGGGCGGTCGAGTCGAGTGGGGGTGGGCTACCGTGCCGGGCGCCGGTGACCGCCGGGATGAGGGCGGTGGCCGCGTCATCGGTCCGCGAATCACCTCCGGCCGGTGTGGCTGGTTGCCCGGTGGTTCCGGCCGGTCGTGCGGGGCCGGGGGGCTGGTTGCTGCTCGGCCCGACCGGGTTGGCCGCGACGGCGGGCTGCTGGTTGTTGCTCGGCCTGGCCGGGTTCGTCGCGGCGGTGGGCTGGTTGTTGGGGCCGGTCGGGTCGGTGCCGGGCGCGGGCTGGGTGCCGGGCGCGGATGCTCCGACGGCCGATCCGGGCCGGGTGGGATCCCCCGGCCTGCTGGCGCTCGGTGCCGGGCCGGCGTTCGATGGTGCGGTGCGGTGCGACGACGGGCCGCCGGCCGGGGCGTTGATCGTCGGCATCAGGGCGGTGGGGCCCTCGACCGACCAGCCGGCCCGCTCGGCGGCGTGGTTCGCCGACTGGCGGCCCGGCTCGATGCCGGCGCTGCCACGGCCCTCCGCTGCCCTGTTCGGCGTCGACTGCTGGATGCCCGACGGGTCGCCGGCGGGAGACGGGCCGCCGAACCCGGGCGTGGACTGCCCCTGAGGCGGCCGCCCGCCCTGGGCCGCTGACGCGGTCGGCTGGGCGGTGGGCACACCGCCCAGCGGCCGGTGACCGGGCAGTGGTGACGTGTGCTGCGCCGCCCACCCCGAATGCTGCGCCGGCTGTCCGTGACCCGGCCCACCCGGTGCTCCCGCACCGGGTGCGGCGGGGTTGGCCGGCGGCGTGGCCGACCGCAGGGTCGCGGCGCCGGGGTCACGCCGGTCGGCGACCGGCGGTTGCACACCGGGCCACTGCGGAACGCCGGAACCGGTGGCACCCGGTTTGCCCGGCGCGGCGACGGCCGGGCCCGGTGCGGACTGGCCGGGTGCGGACTGGCCGGGCGTACCGGCCGACCTGGCGTTCGGGCCGGGTGTCCCGGCACCGTCGACGGGCGGGCCGGACTGCATGGCGCCGGGCCGGTTGCCGTCGGGCTGGCCCGGCCCGACCGGGCGGCTCGGCTGGAAGGCTCCCCGCCACGGCGTGGGCCCTACCGGGATGTCCGGCTGGCCGGAGGGCAGCGGCACTCCGTTGTCCCGGTCGGTGCGACCGGTGTGCTGCCGGTGGCCGGTGCCCGCGTTGCTCCGCTGCTCCGTGAACGCGTTCCACTGGCCCGCCCCCGCCGGATGGCCCGGGGCGGCGGCGGGGGCCGGGTGGCCCGGGGCCGGGGTGGGCTGCGACCCGGCCGGGGCATCCCAGCGGTTCGGCGTCGCCGGGCTGTCGCCGCGTTCGGGGACCGCGTGCCGGGGCGGCACCGGTTCGGGCCAGGCACCGGCGGAGCGGGCCGGTGGGTTGGTCGGCTGGGTGCGCTCGATCTTCGGAAGGAACGCGGTGGCGTCGTCCGCCTGCCGCTCGCTCATGACGCCCTCACTTCGGCACCGTGGCCGAGCGCAGGGTGGTGGAGTCCTCGAAGGCGGGCACGGTGACCGTGGAGACACGCTCGGAATAGCCGAGTTGGTAGCTGTCGACCGCGTCCTTGAACCACCGGACTCCCTCTGAAGCGGCGAGGGCCTGCCGGAGGGCGGCGGGATCGCCAATTGCTACGATCTTGAAAGGTGGGGAGTACACCCGGCCGTGCAGCAGCAGGGTGTTACCCACGCAGCGTACCGCGCTGGTCGTCAGAACGCGGACGTTCATGATTGACATGGCCTCCGCGCCACCGGCCCAGAGCGCGTTCACCACCGCCTGGACGTCACCCTGGTGCACGACCAGATCGTCGTTGCTGGCCCCTTCCGGCAGCTTGTCGAGTTGGGGCGCGTCGTTGAGCTCGACCGTCATCCCGAGACCGGTGAGGGCGGTGAAGCCGGCGGCGGCGCGGTTCTCGGCGGCCCGCTCCTGCTGCTCCCTGATCGGGGCGTCCGAGCCGGCGAGGTCGGCGGTCCGACTCTCGACCTCCCGGCGTAGCGCGGCGGCCTGTTCCTCGTGCGCGGCGACCCGGTCGCGGCGGTCCTCGATGAGTTCGGTGAGCTGAGGACGGCGGTCCTCGCGCAGCGCGGTGCCGCCGGCGGTGGTGGCGGTCGTGGTGAACAGCAGGCCGGCCGCGGCGGCGATCAACGGTACGCCGATCGACCACCCCGGTCGGCGCTGACGCGGTCGACCGGGCAGCAGGCCGGCGACGAGCCGCCGCAGCACCTTCTGCCACGAGGCCGCGCCGGAGGTGTACTCCACGGACCGTTCCCCCTGTCTCCGGCTCCGACGACCGCACCGTACGGTCGCAAGCCGCTGCCGTCCTGCCATCCGATTCCGGGTCGACCGGCACTGGTCTGGCCCCATTCATGGCCTGGACGGGTCTTCCGGACTACGCTAGCTGTCGAACATTATTGGCCATGGACCGTCGCCCTCGCGCCCGGTTGTCAGGCCGGACGAGGTCGTAACCCCTCTGGAGAGCGTCGTGCCCAAGTCTCAGGTCCGCAAGAAGAAGGTGTACACCCCACCCACGGACGTCCGCCCGACGACGACAGCGGCGTCCCGGAAGCCGAGCCCGGTCTGGCTGCCCGCCACGGCCGTGTCGCTGATCGCCTTCGGCATCGCGTGGCTGGTGGTCTACTACCTTTCCGAGCAGCAGTACCCGGTGATGGAGCTGGGGTACTGGAACCTGGCGGTGGGCTTCGGCGCGATGGTCGCCTCCCTCATCCTGCTCTCCCGCTGGCGCTGACCAGCAGCTCACCCGCCGCCGCCGCGACGCACCGTCGGGGGCCCGACCGGGCGAAAGTCGGGCTCGCCTCCTAAGGTGTGCGCAGGGCGGCGTGGCCCGGGTGCGAGAAGACTCACGTTACTGCTGGGTAACCTTGCGCGTAGGCTGCACTGCATGACCGAGTAGAGCTAGGTCATCGACCGGTCCGGTCGAGGTGCGGCGGCAGCGGCGTGACCGATCGCACCCCGACCCGGTCGCCGAGCCGCTCGCCAGGCAGCAGACCGGGAGGCCAACTCGATGGGCAGCGTCCAGATCGTCACCACGATCCTCGCGGCCGCAATCACCGCCGTTGCGGTGTGGCTTGCGGCGCGCGCGGTCATGAAGATGACGGCCGTGATCCGGCTCGGTCAGCCCGATCCGTCCCGGTTCGGCGACCAGGCCGCCCGAACCAAGACCATGCTCGCGGAGACCGCCGGGCACACCCGGATGCTGCGCTGGAGTGTGGTGGGCGCGGCGCACTGGTTCGTGATGGTCGGCTTCCTCGTGCTGTCGCTGCTGGTGCTCGAGGCGTACTTCGAGGTGGTGTCGCCGACCGGCGGGCTGCCGCTGATCGGCGGCTGGACGCTCTACGGGCTGGTCACCGAGTGGATCGGCATCCTCGGCATCGTCGGCATCGTGGTGCTGATCGCGATCCGGCTGGCCAACCGGCCGAACCGGGCCGGTCGCAAGTCACGGTTCACCGGCTCGACCATGTGGCAGGGCTACTTCGTCGAGGCCGTCGTCCTGGCCGTACTGATCATGGGTTTCCTGATCCGCGGCTTCAAGGTGGCCACCGATCACTTCGAGTACCCGGCCTGGGCCACCCCGCTCAGCCACGCGGTCGGCTCGACGCTGCCCGACTGGGCGTCCGGCGTCAGCATCGCCGCCCTCGTCAAGATCGCGATCTCGATGACCTGGCTCATCGTGATCTCGCTGAACGTGACCATGGGCGTCGCCTGGCACCGCTTCCTCGCCTTCCCCAACATCTACTTCAAGCGCAAGCCGGGTGCCGCCGGCTCCGGCCTCGGCCCGCTGCGGCCGATGATGAGCGGCGGCAAGCCGCTCGACTTCGAGGAGGCCGACCCCGAGTCCGACCAGTTCGGGGTGGCCCAGGTCGAGCAGTTCACCTGGAAGGGCCTGCTGGACTTCAGTACCTGCACCGAGTGCGGTCGCTGCCAGTCGCAGTGCCCGGCGTGGAACACCGGCAAGCCGTTGTCGCCGAAGCTGCTGGTGCTCAGCCTGCGTGACCACGCGTACGCCAAGGCGCCCTACCTGCTGGCCGGCGGCGGCAAGGACCTGACCGGCGAGGAGAAGGCCACCGCCGCGCAGCTCGCCCACGTCGACGTACTGGCCCTGGCCGAAGCGGAGAAGCCGCTGATCGGCGACGCCGAGTCCGGCGGCGTGATCGACCCGGACGTGCTCTGGTCCTGCACCACCTGTGGCGCCTGTGTCGAGCAGTGCCCGGTGGACATCGAGCACGTCGACCACATCGTGGACATGCGCCGCTACCAGGTGCTGATCGAGTCGAGCTTCCCGTCCGAGGCCGGCGTGATGCTGCGCAACCTGGAGAACAAGGGCAACCCGTGGGGTGCGCCGCAGAACACCCGGGAGGACTGGACCAAGGGCCTCGACTTCGAGGTGCCCCGGGTCGGTGAGGTCGAGGACTTCGAGTACCTGTTCTGGGTGGGCTGTGCCGGCGCGTTCGAGGACCGGGCCAAGAAGACCACCCGGGCGGTGGCCACCCTGCTGCACGAGGCCGGTGTCTCCTTCGCCATCCTCGGTGAGGGCGAGACCTGCTCCGGCGACCCGGCCCGGCGGATCGGCAACGAGTTCGTCTTCCAGATGCTCGCCCAGCAGAACGTCGAGACCCTGAACGACGCGTTCGAGGGGCGGGAGAAGGCCAACCGGAAGATCGTCGCCACCTGCCCGCACTGCTTCAACACCCTCGGCAACGAGTACGGCCAGCTCGGCGGCGAGTTCGAGGTGGTGCACCACACCCAGTTGCTGGCCCACCTGGTCGCCACCGGCAAGCTCACGCCGGTGCAGCCGGTCGAGGGCGGCGTCACGTACCACGATCCCTGTTACCTGGGCCGGCACAACCGGGTCTTCACCCCGCCGCGTGAGGTGCTCGGCAGCGCCATCGCAGGCGGCGCCGGCCAGGCCGGCTCTGCCGCCGGTCTCGTCGAGATGCCGCGCAACAGCGAGCGTTCCTTCTGCTGCGGCGCCGGTGGCGCCCGGATGTGGATGGAAGAGCGGATCGGCAAGCGGATCAATGTGGACCGGGTCGAGGAGGCCATGTCCACCGGCGCCCGGACCGTCGCCGTCGGCTGCCCGTTCTGCTCGACGATGCTCAACGACGGGGTGAACGGCAAGGACGCCGGCGAACAGGTCGAGGTGGTCGACGTGGCCAGCGTGCTGCTGCGGTCGGTCAAGCCCGAGCAGGCCCGGGGCGCCGAGGAGAGCGAGCCGGTCGCCGGCTGACCCGTACCACGTCACGACCCGCGGACGGCACCGGAGCAGGTGCCGTCCGCGCTCGTTTTTGCATTGGCGGGCGTAACTGTAACGAAAGGGTCGACACCCTTTGTGTGCGTCCCGTCGCGCAGACGTGAATGGGCCGATGGTCGCCTTGATTCCGCACCGCGGCTTCCCTAATGTGGGGCACCGACCGCCGTGGGTCGTCTGTCCCGCCCCCAACCGCCCGCGGGGCGCCCGGTGGTCGGTTGCAAAGGAGTCGGTGCCGGTGGCAACCATGCCCCTCCAACGCCACGTGTCCGGACGTTCCCGCCGTCCGGGTGGCCTGCGCCGGGCTGCCCGCCGTCTGGTCGTTCTGGTGGCTACCGCCACGGTCGGCGCTGGCCTGCTCGTCGCGCCGGCGTACGCCGCGCCCTCGGTGGAAGAGATCGAGCGGCAGATCGACAAGCAGTGGCAGCAGCTCGAACCCACCATCGAGCAGTACAACAAGGTGCGGTCCCAGCTGAAGGTCAACCGGCAGAAGTCGGGTGACCTGCAGAAGAAGATCCAGCCGCTGGCCCTGGAGGCCGAGTTGGCGATGAACCGGGTGGCCGACCTGGCCTCCCGGTACTACGTCAGCGGCCCCTCACAGGAACTCGGCGCGGTGCTGCTGAACGCCAAGCCGGACACGCTGGGCGAGCAGATGGCCTTCCTGGAGCGGCTGGCGGCGTACGAACGCCGGCAGCTCGACGACGTGATGAAGGTCCGCAAGAAGTACGACGACCAGAAGGCCAAGCTCGACGCCCTGATCGCCGACCAGGAGACGAAGGAAAAGCAACTGGCGGCGAAGAAGAAGCAGATCGACGCCGAGATCAAGCGGCTTGAGCGGTCCCTGCCGAAGACCACGGTCAAGACGACCAACTGCCCGACCATCAACGGGGTGGTCAGCGCGGCGGCTCGTACCGCCATTCGGGTGGCCTGCGAGCAGGTCGGCAAGCCGTACGTCTGGGGTGCCACCGGCCCGAACTCGTTCGACTGCTCCGGTCTCACCCAGTACGCGTACAAGGCCGCCGGCATCTACCTGACGCACTTCACCGGTGCGCAGTGGAACGAGGGCAAGGCCATCGCCCGGGCCGACGCCCGCCCCGGCGATCTGGTCTTCTTCCGTAGTGACCTCAGTCACGTCGGGATCTATCTGGGCAACAACACGATGGTGCACTCGGCCCGGGCCGGCGTACCGGTCAACGTCTCGCCGATCACGACGATGCCGGTCGCCGGGTTCCGTCGACCCGGCTGACGGCTGGCTGAGCGCCCGCGCAGGAACGCCACGAAGGCCCCTGGTCAAGCGACCGGGGGCCTTCGCCGTTGTCGGATTTATGCACAGAGCGTGATGGCGTGGATGTGTTGCGTATCGACGTCGGTCGTCCCTACGCTGGGCAATCGTCGGCCGCTGGCAGTTCCGCCCAACAGGGGTGGTGACGGTCCGACACCGCCGAGTCACAGCAGTGAGCCGGGGACCCGGGAACCTGGGGTGAATCCGCGACCATCGCGGTAGGGCGACCCCTTCCCGCCCGAACCCGTCAGCTAACCCGGTAGGCGGTATGGGAAGAAGGAGTACGGAGCCCGGTGGCACACCATGCCCCGCGGCCACCGTCATCGCGGCCGGTGACACCCGGCCCGACGGCGGCTGCGCCGCGATCCCGCTGGTACCGCTGCACCACCGCACTCGCCGCCCTGACCGTGACCGCCGTCATCCTGACCGGCGGCGCGACGGCGGCTCACGCCGACCCGACAGTCGACGAGATCGAGCGCCAGATCGACGCGGACTGGAATCGCCTCGAACCCGTCATCGAACGACACAACGCGACCCGCCAGGACCTGGCCGTGAAGCGGCGGGAGGCCGACGCCCTGGCCGCCCGGATCGCACCGTTGCAACAGCAGGTCGACGCCGCGATGGCCCGGGTCGGTGCGCTGGCCGCGCGGGCGTACAAGGGCGGCAGCGTACGGGCGGTCAACGCCCTGCTGGGCAGCGGGTCGCCCGGCGAGGTGGTCGAGCAGCTCGGCCTGCTCGACCGGTACGCCCACTACCAGCAGCAGGACGTACGGCAGGCCAGCGAGCTGCGCGACGAACTCGTCGCGGCCAGGAACGTGCTGGAACGCACCATCGCCCAGTTGACCCGCACGGAGACCGAGCTGGCGGCGAAGCGACGGCAGATCGACGCCGAGATCGACCGGTTGCAGCGGCTGCGGCTGCGGGCGTACGACAGCGGCGGCGGTGGCCCACTGCGGCCGGCGCCCTGTCCGGCCAGCTACCCGGGTGGGGCAGCCGGCACTGCGGTCAAGTTCGCCTGCGCGCAGATCGGCAAGCCGTACGCGTGGGGTGCCGAGGGGCCGAACGCGTACGACTGCTCCGGCCTGATGCTGGCGGCCTGGGCGCGGGCCGGGGTGCTGCTGCCGCACAACGCCGCGCGGCAGCGTCAGGTCACCGCGTCCGTCAGCCGTGCCGTGCTGCGCCCGGGTGACCTGGTCTTCTACTACCGCGACCTGCACCACGTCGGGATGTACGTGGGCGATGGTTGGGTGGTGCACGCATCCCGCGCGGGGCAGCCGGTCAAGATGAAGCCGCTGGACAGCAGTCCGATCCACAGCTTCGGCCGACCCGGTTGAGCGTCGGGTGGCGGGTCAGCGGGTCGGCCAGGTACGCCAGTTCTGCCAGGCGCGGCTCGGCGTCGGGCCGCGCTGGCCCTGGTAGCGCGAGCCGTAGACGGCCGACCCGTACGGGTGCTCGGCGGGCGAGGAGAGCCGGAAGATGCAGAGCTGACCGATCTTCATGCCGGGCCAGAGGGTGATCGGCAGGTTGGCCACGTTGGACAGCTCCAGCGTGACGTGCCCGGAGAAGCCGGGGTCGATGAAGCCGGCGGTGGAGTGGGTGAGCAGACCGAGCCGGCCCAGGCTGGACTTGCCTTCGAGGCGGCCGGCGAGCTGGTCGCCGAGGGAGATGACCTCCAGTGTGGAGGCGAGTACGAACTCGCCGGGGTGCAGCACGAACGGCTCACCGTCGGGCACCTCCACCGGTGAGGTGAGGTCGTCCTGCCTGGTGGCCGGGTCGATGTGTGTGTAGAGGTGGTTGTTGAACACCCGGAACAGCTTGTCCAGGCGTACGTCGATGCTGGACGGCTGCACCAGCGTGGGGTCGAACGGCTCCAACGCCAGGGTGCCCGCCTTGATCTCGGAGACCAGGTCGCGGTCGGAGAGCAGCATCGCCACACCATACCGATATGGCTGACCTGCGTGTCGGACTACCTGCTTAGAACGTATGTTCGATAGAATGTCGGCATGGCTTCCTGGTCCGAATTCGCCGCTGACGAGCCTCGACTCGCCGACGGGATCCGCCTTCTCATGCAGCAGTACGGCCCGGGCTTCGGCTACCTGGCCACGGTTCGCGCCGACGGTGGGCCCCGGGTGCACCCGGTCTCCCCGGTGATCACCGACGACGGTCTCTTCTGCTTCGTGATCGACTCACCGAAGCGGCGTGACCTGGAGCGCGACGGGCGCTACGCGCTGCACTCCTTCCCGCCGGAGGAGAGCGACGACGAGGCGTACGTCGCGGGCCGGGCCTGGCCGGTCACCGACGACGCCACGGTGGCCCGGTTGGCCCTGGCCGCACGGGCCGCGCCGCTCGCCGACTGGCGGTTGTTCGAGTTCTCGGTCGACGTGGCGATGCTCTCGCGTCGCGGGCACAGCAGCGCCGGTTCGGCCGATCCGGTCGGCGGCCCGGCCGTCCAGGTCTGGCTCGATCCGGTCGGAGCCACCCCGCAGGCGCAGCGTCCGGTCCCGTTGGCGGCGGCCCACTCCGCCCGACGCGCCGCCTGACGTCGTCCGTCACCTGACCCCGGCGCGCGGGTCAGCGTCCGCGCGGCTCCCGGCAGAGATCCTGGTGCGATCGGTCCTCGTCGGAACACGATCGCACCAGGATCTGCAAAGTGGCCCGGCTACGCTCGGTAGGTGTTCCAGGCGTTGATCATCCGGGTCGCCTGGCCCGGGGTGAACTGGTACATGCACGAGTCGTACGAGTAGTCCATGAAGTTGGTGATCGGGTCGAGGCCCGGGCTGGAGCAGGTGTCCCGACCGGTGGGGCAGCCGCTCGCCGGTGACGCCTCCGCCGGGGTGTCCGCGACCTGGTCGCCCTGGCCGGAGCAGCCACCCTGGAAGGTGTGGTACAGGTTCAGCCAGTGCCCGACCTCGTGGGTGCCGGTGTCACCCTGGTTGTAGTTGGTGGCCGTGCCGCCGGGCAGCGACTCGCTCAGCACCACCACGCCGTCCATCACGTTCAGGGTGGTCTGCGGGAACGTCGCCCAGCCGAGCAGGTTGTTGCTCAGCGCACCGAGGTAGATGTTGAGGGTTCCCTTGTTGCCCTGGCGGAGTTGGGTCTTCATCTGCCGTTCGGCGGTGGTGCCCTGCCGGATCGGGTACCACGACGTGTTGGTGACCCGGTTGATGCTCTGCAACTGGAACGCGAACGCGGTGGCCGCCCCGCCCGTCGCCCCGCTGAACGACTGGTTGAGCACGTTGATCTGCGACTGGATCATGGAGTCGGGGATGTTTCCACCGGTCCGCGTGGTGTCGCGCCGGATCACGTGCACCACCACCGGGATGGTGACCGAAGCCGCAGCGGCCTGCACGCCGAGCGTACGCTGCCCGACCCGCTTGGCCCGCTCCTGGAGCAGGTCGGCGAACTCGGACTCCCGCTGGCGCACCTGGGCCATGGTCAGCTCGTTCGGGTCGTGTTCGACGACGACGCCGTCGCCCCGGACCCGGGCCGCGGTGCCGGTCTCGTCCACGCACTCCTCGTCGGCGTGGGCGGCGGCGGCCACGGCGGGGCTGGCGGTCGTGTTGGCGACGGGGAGCAGGCCGACCGTGGTCACGCCGAGGACCACGGCCAGCGATGTCGATGCGATGCCGGCGAGGCGCCGGTTCAGCAGGACGGGACGGAGTCCCATAAGCCCACCCTCTTTCTGTCGACGCGACCGGGGGTTGTGTCGCGTCGTGCCGAAAACGTGGGGCAGACGTTACAACCCATCGACGGATTTGAACATGGGCATATGTTGCGGGAATGAAACTTCCTGCCGGGCCGCTGCCCGCCCCCGGTCCGGGGTGCCTGGGTGCACCGGGCCGGTGACTCAGGTACAGTGATCCCGCTTGCGGGTGTAGTTCAATGGCAGAACATCAGCTTCCCAAGCTGACAGTGCGGGTTCGATTCCCGTCACCCGCTCCAACGTGAAGCCCAGGTCAGGAATCGTCCCGGACCTGGGCTTCGTTCGTTTCCGCCGCTTCGTGGGCCGGCTGCGCCGCTGCCGGCCCGATCACCATCCGGTTCCGTCGGGTCGGTGCGGTCCGCCCCGGTCGGAAAGCAGGCTGGCTCGGAGGCTCGGTCAGAGGGCGCCGGTCGAGCCGTCGGTCAGTTCTCGGAGGATGTCGGCGTGGCCGGCGTGTCGGGCCGTTTCCTCGATCATGTGCACCAGGATCCAGCGCAGCGACACCTCACCGAGCTGCGGTTGCGGCGCTACGTGGTCGAGGTCGAACCGCGCGGCCACCTCTCGGGAGCGGACGCACTGCGCCTCGTAGGCCGCCGCGAGCCCCTCGACGGTCTCCCCGTCGGTCAGGGCGAAGCTGGCCGCCGCGTCCTCCGGCGAGGTGAGGTGGACCTCGCCGGGGCCGGGATCGAGCAGCGCCGGGAACCAGTTCCGCTCTACGAGGGTGAGGTGTTTGATCAGGCCGGCGAGCGTGGTCGCGGACGGCACCAGCCGGTGGGTGGCGTCGGCCTCGGAGAGCCCACGTAGCTTCCGCAGTACCACGGCACGGTGGAAGTCGAGGAAGGATTCGAGCACCGCGCGCTCGTCGCCCGTGCGCGCCAGCACCGGCCCGAGTGTGGGATCGATATGCATCTCCACCATTCTCGGACCCTAGCGTCAGCCCCCGCCGCCCGCTGCCCCACGTCGCCGAAGCCCCGTTGATCATGAGGTTGGCGGCAGTCGGGGAGATCAACATCGCCGCCAACCTCATGATCAACGGGAGCGGAGCGGGGTGGGGTGGGTGGAGCGGGGGTGGTGGGGGTGGGGGGTGGTTAGGGTGCTGGTGTGGGTGCGATCAAGCCTTGGCACTTGTTCCTGCTCAGCCTGTGCTGCCTGCTGCCGATAACGGCGGCGGTGGCGGCTGGCGTCTGGGCGAGCCGACGCAAGCGTGGGCAGGGCTGACTCCGCGCGGCGCCGGTCGGGGCGGATCGGAGCCGTACCCTGGCGGGCATGCGGATTGGCATCGTGATTCTGCCCGATCAGCGCTGGTCGGTGGCCCGGCACCGCTGGCAGCAGGCCGACGAGTGGGGCTTCGACCATGCCTGGACGTACGACCACCTGGGCTGGCGGGATCTGGTGGACGGGCCGTGGTTCGACTCGATGGGTACGTTGACCGCCGCCGCGACGGTCACCTCCCGGATCCGGCTCGGCACGCTGGTGGCGTCCCCGAACTTCCGGCACCCGGCGGCGTTCGCCCGGCAGGTGACCGCGCTCGACGACGTCTCCGACGGGCGGGTGCTGCTCGGGTTGGGGGCGGGCGGCATCGGCTTCGACTCGGCGGTGCTCGGCGGCGAGACGCTGCCGCCGCGGCAGCGGGTGGACCGGTTCGCCGAGTTCACCGAGTTGCTCGACGCGATCCTGCGGGAGGACGGCACCACCTGGCGGGGTGACTGGTTCGCGGCGGTGGGCGCCCGCAACAACCCCGGCTGCGTGCAGCGACCTCGGGTGCCGTTCGTGATGGCCGCCAACGGTCCGCGGTCGATCCGGCTGGCCGCCCGGTTCGGGCAGGGCTGGGTGACCTACGGGGCGGGCGGCGACGATCTGGACGGATGGTGGGCCGGGGTCGCCGAGCTGGCGGAGCGGCTCGACACGACGCTGGCCGCCGAGGGACGCGAGCCGACCGGCCTGGACCGTTACCTCTCGCTGGACGGGGCACCCGTCTTCTCGCTGAGCAGCGCCCAGTTCTTCGCCGACCAGGTCGGTCGGGCCGCCGAGCTGGGCTTCACCGACGTGATCACGCACTGGCCCCGGGAGAGCAGCTGGTACACCGGTGACGAGGCGGTCCTGGCGGACGTCGCCACCCGCCTGCTGCCCGAGCTGCGCGGCTGACCGGAGGGTTGGAGGGTCGCGTCAGGTGCCGAGGTCGCCGGTGGCGACACCGCCGGCACCGGCGGAAACCAGCCGGAAGCGGACGCAGACGACCTCGGTGGTGTCGGTGACCGGAGTGCCGAGCCGGGCCCAGTAGGCGGCGTGGCCGGCGCGCCACTCCTCGATCGAACGCTCGCCCTCGCCCTCCGCACGCGCGAACTCCCAGGGAACTTCGGCAAACCGGGTCACCTGCACACCGGTCACCTCGACGACGCCGACCAGCGCGTCCTGGTCGTCGACGAGGGCCAGCCGCTCGCCGACCTGCTCCAGTTCCTCGCCCTCCGTGGCGTACTCGTCGAGCAGCCCGGCGGTTGCGGTCTTCAGCCCGTTCAGTACCAGGGTGTTGAGGTTCGCGCGCAGCTCGCCGGGGGTGCCGAGGGCAAGGGTGCGCAGTGCGCCGATCCGTGGCCACATCCTGTCGAGGGTACCGGCCGGTCGGCGAGCGCCGGGTGACGCTTCGGTCATGCCGCCACGCCCTCCCCGGGGGTACGGTCGATGCCCGACAAGAAGGAGATGTCCATGGCGGACCGACGTGCGGTGCTCATCCCGGGCCGGGGTTACGACACCCGGTACCCTCTCTTCCTCTACCTGGGTGAGGCGCTGCGCCGGGCCGGCTTCGGGCTGCACGGGATCTCCTGGCAGGTGCCGGAGGACTTCGATGTGGAGACCATCGGCAGGTGGGTCTGCGACCAGGTGGCGCCGACCCTTGCCGAGCGCACCGACCTGCTGGTCGGCAAGTCGCTCGGCACGCTGGCCGCACCGCTGGCGGTCAATCGGGGGCTGCCCGCCGTCTGGCTCACCCCGCTGCTGCACCGAGGCGAGGTGGTCGACGCGCTGCGCCGCGCCACGGCACCGTTCATCCTGGTCGGCGGTACGGCCGACTCGTCCTGGGACGGCGCGACGGCCCGCCGGCTGACCCCGCACGTGCTGGAGATCCCGGGCGCCGACCACGCGTTGATGGTGCCGGGTCCGCTGGCCCGCTCCGCGGAGGCGCTGGGCCGGGTCTGCACGGTGGTGGAGGACTTCGTCCGCTGAACGGCCCGGCCTGAACGGCCCGGCCTGAACGGCCCGGCCTGAACGGCCCGGCCTGAACGGCCCGGCCTGAACGGCCCGGCCTGAACGGCCCGGCCTGAACGGCCCGGCCTGAACGGCCCGGCCTGAACGGCCCGGTCCGGTGGCCGGGCGGACGCCCTGCCGGGCCTGGACGTCGTTGGCCGCGCGGACGATCACGGCCGGCCCGGCCCAGTGGCCCGTTCAGTCCGGCAGGTCGGCATCGGTCAGCAGGCCGTGGACGCGTAACTCGGTGGTGACGGCGGGCGGGCAGGCGGCGACCACGGCTGAGGTGCCCAGCGGCTCGGCACCTCGGGCGGCACAGATCTCGTACACGGCGCGGACCTGGGCGGCGGTGGCGACCCAGTCGTCCACCAGCAGTACCCGGTCGCCCGGGCCGAGGTGCCGGTCCCGGATCGCCAGGTCGACGCTGCGGCCACGGAAGTCGGGTGGGCTCTGCGCCCAGGTCAGCGGTCCGGCCGGTAGTCGACCGTCGCCCGGCTTGTGTGCCGGGACGAATCCCACGCCCAGCGCGGTGGCGGCGAGCGGGCCGAGCAGGAAGCCGGTGACGGCCGGCGCGACGACCACGGTGGGCCGGGCCGACCGGAAGGGCGCGACCAAGGCGGGACCGAGCGCCGCGAGGACCACCGGATCCCGCCACCAGCCGGTCACGTCGCTGACCAGGTGACTCGTCTCCGGTCCGGGATCGACCCAGGCGAACAGTTCGACGAGGCGTCTCCTCAGCGCGGCGGACATGCCTCCATCCTCCGCTGTCCAGGAGCCGGCCGATGGACCGGGCGGCGGACCGGGCGGCGGACCGGGCGGCGGGCCGGGGCGATGGACCGGGCGGCGGGCCGCGCGGACCAGCACGGATCGGATGATCGGCTTCACGTATCACCGCAATTGCGGCCATATCATCATGATCACGTTGACTTCCGAAGTGCTTCTCTCGTTATGGTCCGACCCGATTTGATCCGCAGAGGAAAGGACCGGGCCGGTGACAGGTAGGCACACCCGTACCCGCAGGATCACGTCGCCGGCCGGTATCACGGCCAGCGCCGTGGTGGCCGTCGCTCTCGCCGTCGGGGGTACCGTCGGCGCCGTACGACTGACCGCCGGATCGGAGCCGGTCCGGCCGGCGGCGATCGACCTCTCGCCCACCCTGGACCCGGCCGACCTGGCGAGCGGATCGCCGAGCGTGAGCGCCAGCGCGTCGCCGAGCCCCACCTCGTCGCCGAGCGCGAAGGCGAGCCCGACGCCGAGTCGCACCGCCCAGGCGGCCTCGCGTGGCAAGCCGCGTACGTCCAGCCCCACGCCGACGCCGACGGCGAAGAAGACGACCGCGCGCCCGGTGGTCGACACCGGCTCGTGCGGCGCCTCCTTCTACTGGCAGGGCCAGATGACCGCGAACGGCGAGACGTTCAACCCGGAGGCGATGACGGCCGCCCACAAGACGCTGCCGTTCGACACCAAGGTCCGGGTGACGAATCCGGCCAACGGAAAGTCGATCACCGTCCGGATCAACGACCGGGGGCCGTTCATCGACGGACGTTGCCTGGACCTGTCCCGGGCCGCCTTCGCCGAGATCGCCTCGCTCGACCTCGGTCACATCGAGGTCCGGTACGAGGTGCTCGGCTGAGCCGGTGCGGGCCGGCGATCGGCTTCGCGCCGCGATCCTCGCGGCCAGATCCCGCTCGTACTACGGGCCAGGTTCGTTCTTTCGTTCAGGTCCATCGGGCATGCTGTCGGATGTACGTACGCGACTCCTCCAGCCGGGCCGTAGCCCGCTGAGCCCTGGATCCCGCGCCGGCCTCGGCGCGGCCCTCGTCCTGCTCGGGATCGTCTCGGCGGTGGAGTTGGCGGACGGCCGCGCGGCGAACTATGTCGCCTTGATGGCCGCCGCCCCGTTCCTGGCCGCGGCGTTGGCCTCCTGGCGGGTGGTGCTCGGGGTCGGTGCCGCCGCGTCCCTGCTCGGGGTCGCCTTCGCCCTGGCCGAGCCGATGGTGGCGGTCTCCACCGCGGTCGCCGTGGTCGGCATCGTGCTGGGCACCGGGATCGCGGCGGTGGTGGCCTCGGTACGGGAACGGCAGGCCCAGCAGATCGCCGAGTTGTCCAAGCTCGCGGCGGTGGCCCAGCAGGCGGTGCTGCGCCCGCTCGGCCCCCGGGTCGGTGCCCTGTCGGTGGCCGGGCGGTACATCTCCTCGAAGGCCACCGCCGAGATCGGCGGCGACCTGTACGAGGCGATCGAGACCCCCTACGGCGTACGCATGATCATCGGAGACGTGCGCGGCAAGGGCCTGGAGGCGGTCCGGCTGGCCAGCATCGTGTTGGGCTCGTACCGGCACGTGGCGTACGAACGGGCCGACCTGCGGGCCGTGGTGGCGGACCTGGATCGCGCGGTGGCCCGCAACGTCGGCGACGAGGACTTCGTGACCGCGGCGCTGGTGGAGGAGCGGGGCGGCACGCTCACCATCGTGAACTGCGGCCATCCGGCCCCGCTGCTGCTCCGCGGTGGCGCGGTGATCTCGCTCGAACCGCCGGCTCCGGCGCCCCCGCTGGGGTTCATGCCGGTGGTCCGGACCCGGGTCGAGCGGTTGGAGCCGGGCGACCGGCTGTTGCTCTTCACCGACGGGCTCGGCGAGGCCCGCCGGGACGGCGAGTTCTTCCCCACCGCCGACCGGGCCTGGCGCCTGCTCGGCCACGGTACGGTCGCCGACGGGCTGGCCTCGCTGGAGACCGCCCTGGTCGAGTGGGTGAACGGCCGGCTCGACGACGACATCGCGCTGGTGTTGATGGAGTACACCGGTACGCCGAGCGCCGCGACCGCGGCGGTGCCGAGCTGGGAGGTCGGCGCGACGGAGGGCTGACCGGCCCGCCGGAGCGGCACCCGAACCACAGGTGTGTAATCGCCGTCACTTCGGTCGGCGGCTTGTCGCTGTCTACCCATGAGTAATACAGTCGTGGTTACTGATCGGTAACACCTGTCCGGAAGCGGGGCCAGCGACATGACCCACTACAAGAGCAACCTTCGGGATCTCGAGTTCAACCTGTTCGAGGTCTTCGGAGCGGACCGGGCGTTCGGCCAGGAGCCGTACTCCGAACTCGATGTCGACACCGCGCGGAGCTTCCTCGCCGAGATGGACCGGCTGGCGCGCGAGGACCTGGCCGCCAGCTACACCGACAGCGACCGCAACCCACCGGTCTTCGACCCGGCCACGCACACCGCGCCGCTACCGGAGTCGTTCAAGAAGTCGTACCAGGCGTTCATGGATTCCGAGTTCTGGCGCCTGGACCTTCCCCCGGCGCTGGGCGGCACCAACGCGCCGCGGGCGCTGTGGTGGGCCCTCGCCGAGCTGGTGCTCGGCTCGAACGCCCCGGTCTGGATGTACGCCTCCGGCCCGTCCTTCGCGCACGTGCTGCACGTCGAGGGCACCGAGCGGCAGAAGAAGTGGGCCAATCTGTTCATCGACAGGCAGTGGGGCTCGACCATGGTGCTCACCGAGCCGGACGCCGGTTCGGACGTCGGCGCCGGGCGGGCCCGGGCCATCCCGCAGCCGGACGGCTCGTGGCACATCGAGGGCGTCAAGCGCTTCATCACCTCCGGTGAGCACGACCTGAGCGACAACATCGTCCACTACGTGCTGGCCCGTCCGGTCGGGGTCGAGGGCGTCGGTGGTCCCGGCACCAAGGGGTTGTCGCTCTTCGTGGTCCCGAAGTTCCACTTCGACGAGAACACCGGCGAGTTGGGCGAGCGCAACGGCGTCTACGCCACGAACGTCGAGCACAAGATGGGCCTGAAGGTCTCCAACACCTGCGAGCTGACCTTCGGTGAGCACGGCGTACCGGCCAAGGGCTGGCTGATGGGCGACAAGCACGACGGCATCCGGCAGATGTTCATGATCATCGAGTACGCCCGGATGCTGGTCGGCACCAAGGCCATCGCCACCCTCTCCACCGGCTACCTGAACGCCCTGGAGTACGCCAAGAACCGGGTGCAGGGCGCCGACCTGATCCAGCAGACGGACAAGACCGCGCCCCGGGTCACCATCACCCACCACCCCGACGTGCGTCGCTCGCTGCTGCTGCAGAAGTCGTACGCCGAGGGGCTGCGGGCGCTGGTCTGCTACACCGCCTCCTGGCAGGACAAGGTAGCCATCGCCGAGGCCGCCGGTGACGAGCCGGCCACCAAGCTCGCCAAGCGGGTCAACGACCTGCTGCTGCCGCTGGTCAAGGGGGTCGGTTCGGAGCGGGCGTACGAACTGCTCGGGCACGAGTCGCTGCAGACCTACGGCGGCTCCGGCTTCCTCCAGGACTACCCGCTGGAGCAGTACGTCCGGGACGCGAAGATCGACACGCTGTACGAGGGCACCACGGCGATCCAGAGCCTCGACCTGATCTTCCGGAAAATCGTCCGGGACAACGGCAAGGCGCTGATGGCGGTGGCCGGGGAGATCCAGGAGTTCATCACCAGCGAGGGCGGCAACGGCCAGCTCAAGCAGGAGCGGCAGGCGCTCGGCAAGGCGCTCGCCGAGATCCAGGCCATGCTCGGCGTACTGACCGGCTGGCTGGGTGCGGCGCAGGGCGGCGACACCCGCGCGCTGTACAAGGTGGGGCTGAGCAGCCGGCGCTTCCTGCTGGCGATCGGTGACCTGGTCGTCGGCTGGCTGCTGCAGCGGCAGGCCGAGGTGGCGCTGCGCGCGCTGGCCGGCGAGGTGTCAACGGCGGACCAGGCGTTCTACACCGGCAAGGTGGCCGCCGCCCGGTTCTTCTCCCGCGAGGTGTTGCCGCGCATCGGTGCCGACCGGCGCATCATCGAGGGCGCCGAGCTGGACATCATGGACCTTCCGGAAGACGCCTTCTGACCCGGAGCGCGACCTCGGCGGCCGGCGGGTATCAGCCCGCCGGCCGCTTTCGTCGTCGCCTGGCGGGCCGACGACCCGACGGCGGAGGGATGGGTGGTTTGCCCCGCCCCGCTGGGATTCATTGGTTTCTGCTGCCCTGGGACTCGCCCGGCGGCGAGGATCCGCCCGCCGGGCGGGCACCGTTCGCGCCCGGCGCGGCGCCGTGTCGATCCGGGCCGAGGTGTTCGCCGGGCGGCAGCGCGGGTAACCCGGCGGCGGACGGGGTATCCGTCGCGGGCCAGTCAGAGTACGCCCAGAAGCAACCGCACGGGGGAGTGCCGCGCACATGGGCATTGGTAGTGGGATCTTCCTGATCGCCATCGGTGCGATCCTGACCTTCGCCATCCGGGCCAACGTCTGGTGGGTGGATCTACGCGCGGTCGGCTGGGTCTTCATCCTGGCCGGACTGGGCGTTCTGCTCACCACGCTCTGGTTCTGGCAGGATCGCCGCAAGCGGGCACGGACGTTGATCGTGGAGGAGAACCGGCTGTCTCATCCGACGGCGATGATGCCGCCGCCGCCCGACCCGCCGCCGCCGACCGCGCCGCCGAGCTGAGGCGGCCGACCGCCCGAACCGGGCGAGCCCGACCGGCTGAGCCGGTGTGCCATCGACGGATGGTGCGCCGGCTCAGCCGTCGGGTTCGGGCCGTCCGCGCGCGGTGTGCCGGACGGCGATCGCCGCCGCGTCCCGAGCCAGTTCCGCCCACGGCGACGCGGTGCGGTGCACCACCACGTCACTGGTGCGCAGCCCGTCCGGATCGGCCCGGTACGGATCGAGGAACCCGGACAACAGCGAGATCCCGGGATTGTGGGCGATCAGTAGGACGATGCCGACGTCCGGCTCGACCCGTCGGACCAACGTCAGCAGATCCTCCGGGTGCGCCTCGTACGCGTCCGGCTCGTACCGGACGATCGGCACCGGGCCGGCCGGGCCGCCCTCCGGGGGCGAACCGGTCATGCCCAACTCCACGCCGTGCCAGGTCTGCCGGGTCCGCAGCGCCGCCGAACAGAGCACCACCTCCGGCAGCAGGCCGTGCCGGGCCAGCCAGGCCCCGGCCGCCGCGGCGTCGGCGCGCCCCCGCGCGGACAGCCGGCGTTCGACGTCCGGACCGTCCGCCGTGGGCGGTTCGGCCTTGGCGTGTCGCAGCAGCACGAGCGTCCGTTCCGGCACCGCGGCGTCCCTCATGTCACCAGCTTGCCCGATTGGCGATCTCCGTGCCGGGGTAAGTCCAGGCGTGCCGCAACCTCATCCATGGCCGCGGCGAGGTGGAATGCCAGCTTCGGAAGCCAAGGAGACGAAGAGATGGGCATCGGTGGCAGTATTTTCCTGATCGCGTTGGGCGCGATCTTCGCGTTCGCCGTGGAGGCGGACCTCGGCTGGCTCAACCTGAGCGTCGTCGGCTGGGTGCTGATGCTCGCCGGGGTTGCCGGCCTGCTCGTCACCCTCTACTTCTGGAACTCCCGCCGGCGTACGGTCGTCGCTCCGGTTCGCGCCGAGCGGGTGGTCGCCGACCGTGCCGTGCCGGTCCAGGACGACCGCGTGGTGCAGGAGTACCGCGAGGTGCGCCGGCCCGGTCCGACGGTCTGACCGACGAGCCGGCGCCGGTGGTGGGTGGCACCACCACCGGCGCCGGCTCGCTGCTCAGGCGAACAATGCGAAGTAGATGGCGATGTGGTGGCAGATCGCAGCGACCAGCGTGCAGGCGTGGAAGAACTCGTGGTGCCCGAAGACGGTCGGCCACGGGTTCGGACGGCGCAGCGCGTAGAAGACCGCGCCCACCGTGTAGATGGCGCCACCCACGCTGAGCAGCACGAGTGCGGTGACCCCGCCCTGGTGGAGGATGTCGGGCAGGATCGCCACCGCCACCCAGCCGAGCGCCAGGTAGAGCGGGGCGGAGATCCAGCGTGAGGCGTGCGGCCAGACCAGCTTGAGGGCCACGCCGGCCAGTGCGCCACCCCAGACCACCGTCAGCATGATCACGGCGGCGTGGGTGTCCAGCAGCAGCACACAGAACGGTGTGTACGTGCCGGCGATGAACAGGAAGATCATCGAGTGGTCCATCCGGCGCATGACCTGGAAGCCGCGCGCCGACCACACCCGACGGTGGTAGAGCGCGCTCACGCCGAAGAGGCCGCAGACGGTGAAGCTGTAGACGGCGGTACTGATCAGGGGTGTCCAGCCGGGTCGGGCGGCGGCGATCGAACAGAGCACGATGCCGCAGACCACGGCGACGAAGAACGCGTACGTGTGCAGCCAGCCGCGCATCCGGGGTTTCCCGATGTCGGCAGGCCTGAGCCGGGGCCGTGCTGAGGTGGTCACGCAGATTAGGTTACGGCACCGTAGGTTACCTTCGGGTAGTGCAACTGATCACGCTTCCGGCCGCCGGGACGACGCGGCCGTGGCCCGGGTCCGTCAGGATGGCGGGATGCGGATCAGACCGGCCGGCGCGCACGCCCTGCTCCTCGACTTCACCACGCCACCGGTCGACCCCGGAACCAGCCCCGTGGACCTCGCCGCGCTGGTCGAGGCGTGGCGGGCGGAGCTGTGGCGACGCCGGGAGCACGGCGAGCTGGTCGCCACGGAGATCGTGCCGGCGGCCGCCACCGTGCTGCTGGACGGGGTACCGGACCCGGTGGCCACGGCCGCCCGCGTCGCCGACTGGACGCCAGCCCCACCCGCCGCCACCGCCGACCCCGGTGCCGACCCGGTGGAGGTGCCCGTGACGTACGACGGGGCGGACCTGCCCCGCGTCGCCGAACACTGGCGGACGGACGTACCGGCCGTCGTACGACGCCTGGCCCGCACCGAGTTCCGGGTGGCGTTCTGCGGCTTCGCACCCGGCTTCGGCTACCTGACCGGACTCCCCGCCGAACTGGCGGTGCCCCGACTCACCTCACCGCGCCCCCGGGTGCCGGCCGGCTCGGTGGCCCTGGCCGGCCCGTACGCCGGGATCTACCCGACCGCGTCGCCCGGCGGGTGGCTGCTGGTGGGGCGTACCGAACTGACCCTGTTCGACGTACGCGTCGAGCCACCCGCCCGGCTCACCCCCGGCACCCGGGTCCGGCTGGTGCCGGCGTGACCGAGCGGACCGGCAGCGGGGCCGGTGTCGTCGAGGTGGTCCGGGCCGGGGCGCTGACCACCGTGCAGGATCTGGGCCGGCCGGGTTGGGCGCACCTGGGCGTGACCCGGTCCGGTGCGCTCGACCCGAGTGCCCTGCGGCTGGCCAACCGGCTGGTCGGCAACCCGGAGTCGACGGCCGGGCTGGAGATCACCATGACCGGCTGCCAGCTGCGGCCGACCCGGGCCACCACGGTCGCCCTGGTGGGGGCCGACGTCGACGTACGGGTGGGTGACCGGCCCGGCGACACCGGACGCCCGCTGGCCGTACCCGCCGGCGCCCTGCTGCGGATTGGTCCGGCCCGCGCGGGCCTCCGCTGCTGGCTCGCGGTGGCCGGCGGGATCGCCGTCGACCCGGTGCTGGGCAGCCGGGCCACCGACACCCTGGCCGGGCTGGGACCGGCAGCACTGCGCGACGGCGACCGGCTGCCGCTGGGCGAACCGATCGGACCACCCGCCCCGGTCGACGTCACCGTGCCGGTCCCACACCCGACGGAACTGGACCTCGCGGTCCGGCTCGGCCCCCGACACGACTGGTTCCGCACCGCCGCGCTCGACCTGCTCCTCGGTACGGCGTACACGGTGAGCCCGTTGAGTAACCGGATCGGCGCGCGACTGACCGGCGCGCCGTTGCCCCGTGCGGTGGCCGGGGAACTACCCAGCGAGGGGCTCGTCCTCGGCGCGGTGCAGGTGCCGGCCGACGGCCAACCGCTGATCTTCCTTGCCGACCACCCCACCACCGGCGGATATCCCGTCATCGCCGTGGTGGACGACGTGACCCTGCTCGCCCAGGCCCGCCCAGGCACTACCGTCAGGTTCCATGGACCTCAACGCTGACCTAGGTGAAGGATTCGGAGTCTGGCGACTCGGTGACGACGAGGCGCTGCTGGACCTGGTCACCTCGGCCAACGTCGCCTGCGGCTTCCACGCCGGTGACCCCTCCACGATGCGCCGGATATGCGCCGCCGCAGCCCAGCGGGGGGTGGCCGTCGGCGCCCAGGTGGGCTACCGCGACCTCGCCGGGTTCGGCCGACGACACATCGCGTACGAGTTCGGGGAGCTGCGCGACGACATCCTGTACCAACTCGGCGCGCTCGACGCGTTCTGCCGGCCGTACCGCACCCGGGTCCGCTACCTCAAACCGCACGGCGCGCTCTACCACGCGGCGGCGTGCGAAGAGGTGCAGGCCGCCGCGGTGGTCGCCGCGATCGACGACTACGACCCGGAACTGCCCCTGCTCTGCCCGCCCGGATCGGTGCTGGCCCAGCTCGCCCAGGGCGCCGGGCTGCGGGTGGTGGCCGAGGGTTTCGCCGACCGCAACTACCTGCCCAACGGGCAACTGGTGCCGCGCACCTCGCCCGACGCGCTGGTCACCGACCCGAAGGAGGTGGCCCGCCGGGCGGTCCACATGGCCACCGAGCGGGCGGTGGTCGCCGTCGACGGCACCGTGGTGTCATGCCCCGTCGAGTCCATCTGCCTACACGGCGACAGCCCCGGCGCGGTGGCCGCCGCGGAACTCGTCCGCGCCGCCCTCATCGACGCCGGCACCACGCCGGCCCCGTTCAACTGAGCCGGCCGGGAAGGGGCGCCTGGCATAGGTGCAGTGCCCTTCCCGGCCGCCCGGGTCAACCGGCGTCCAGACCGCGCAGGATCAGCGGGAGGCGGGCGGCGCCGTCCGGGACGACGCGCACCGGCACACCCCAGTCCTGCCGGGTCAGGTGGCAGGCCGCGTGCTCCACGTCGGCGTCGCAGGTGGCCGCCTGGGCGGTCACCTGGAGCACGCCGTCGGACACCGAAGCGTCGATCACCAGACGGCGGGACAGCTCGGTGCCGGTACCCGCCCCCTCGACCAGCAACTCGGGCGGGGACGCGGAGACCACCAGGCGAGTGGACGGCCCGTACGTCTCGTCGAGCTTCTGCCCGGGTGCCGGGGCGAAGACGACATCCAGCGTGACCTCGCCGCCGCTCAGCTCGGTCGGCTTCCGTTCGGTGCGGTGCCGGGGCCCGTCGACGGTGCTCGCCCCGGCGGCCGAGAGGGCACCGGGGGACAGCCGGGTGATCCGGTGCGCCGCCGACTCCACCACCAGCACGTCGCCGTCGGGGGTGAGTACCAGGTCGCTCGGCTCGGCCAGGTCGGTGGCGACCGTGGCGACCTGGTCCGCCGCCGGGTCGTAGCGGCGCACCGCACCGTTGTAGGTGTCCGCCACCAGCACCGACCCGTCGGGCAGCGCGCAGACGCCGAGCGGGTGCTGCAGCAGCGCCTGCGCCGCCGGCCCGTCCACGTGGCCGAAGTCGAACAGGCCCTGACCGACGGCCGTGCCCAGCACACCGTCCTCGACGTACCGGATGGCGCTGGTCTCGCTGTCGGCGACCCAGAGC
The DNA here is from genome assembly GCF_003583405.1 of Micromonospora radicis. Lineage (GTDB taxonomy): Bacteria > Actinomycetota > Actinomycetes > Mycobacteriales > Micromonosporaceae > Micromonospora > Micromonospora radicis. The sequence goes on along the minus strand of NZ_QXEC01000008.1, from coordinate 147,107 downwards.
CGGGCGCCGTCGGCGGAGACGGCCAGCCCGGACGGCTGCGCCAGCCACGCCTCGGCCAGCGGCCCGTCGCGCAGCGCCTCCACCGTGGTGCCGGCGTACATCCCGGCGGTGCGCTTGATCGGGTCGAACCACCACAGCTGGTGGATGCCGGCCATCGCGATCACGACCCTGCCGTCGTACCAGGCGAGATCCCAGGGCGAGGAGAGGTCGACCGAGAGCGCGTCGTGCGCGTGGTCGTCGACGGTGGACCGCCACTGCCGACCGGTGCCGGCCACGGTGACCACCTCACCGGTGGCCAGGACCACGCCGCGCAGCAGGTGGTTGACGGTGTCGGCGACCACCAGGTCGTAGCCGGCGACCTCGGCGACCTGCGTCGGGAGCAGGCACAGTCCCTGCGGCTCGGAGAAGGTCGCGGCGTCGGCCGGACCGTCGGCCCGGCCCCGGCTGCCGGTGCCGATCGTGCCGAGTACGGTCTCCGCGTCGGCGGCCAGCTCGACCACGCGGTGCCGGGCCGAATCCGACACCAGCAGGCGACCGTCGGGTACGACCACCGCCTTGCCGGGGAAGCGCAGGGTGGTCTGCGGCTCGGCCGGCGGTACGTACGGCCCGTCGCCCCGATGCAGGGTGCCCTTGGCCTCGTGGGTGGCGACCAGATCGTCGATCAGTCGGGTCAGCCCCTCGGCGTGCCCCTCGCCGGCCATCGTCGCCACCACGTAGCCCTCCGGGTCGATCACCGCGAGGGTCGGCCAGGCGCGGGCCGCGTACTGCTGCCACATGTCCAGCTCAGGGTCGTCGAGTACGGGATGGTGCACGCCGTACCGCTCGACGGCGGCAGCCAGCGCGTCCGGATCCTTCTCGTGCTCGAACTTCGGCGAGTGCACGCCGATCACCACGAGCACGTCGGCGTACTTCTCCTCGAGTGGACGCAGTTCGTCCAGCACGTGCAGGCAGTTGACACAGCAGAAGGTCCAGAAGTCGGCGACCACGATCTTGCCCCGTAGGTCGGCGAGCTTCAGCTCCCGTCCCCCCGTGTTCAGCCAACCCCGGCCGCGCAGTTCCGGCGCTCGTACCCGTGCACTCATGCCCCCATCGTGCCCTACCGGCCGGCGTCGGCCGTGGTGACCGGACCCTGACCTGGGCCGGGGTGCGCACCCGCTACCGAAAGCGTGATGCCACCCGGACCGTGGGGCGTCCGGATGGCATCACGCTTCGAGAGTGTGCTCGGCGGTCGTGGCTCAGCCGGCGGCTTCCTTGAGGCAGAGCACCGGGTTGGCCACGTTGCCGCGAAGCTCCACGTACGGCAGGGCCGGGTCCGGGCACTTGTCCCGCGATTCGACCTTCGACACCACGGTGAACGCCTCCGGCTCGGCGCACTCGGCCTGGACCGCGGTCTCACCCGAGCGCTTGACGCAGGAACCGACCGCCGGGTCGAAGGCGGCGGCCTCGTCCGAACCACCGACCTTGCCGAGGAGGAGCAGCAGGCCGAGCGGGATGGCCAGGATCAGTACCGCGGCCACCAGCACCGCGGCGAGTACCCGGCCGTTGCGGACCTTCGGCGCAGGTGCGTCCGGTGCCGGCTCGGCGACCGGCTTGAAGGCGTCGAAGCGACCCTGCTCCGGTTCGGCCGTCGAGGGGCCCGGGCTCCACGGCGCACCGGCCTGCGGCGCCGACCCGAAGGCCGAGGTGTGGTCCGGGCCCGAGTCGGGCCGGGCCGGAGCACCGTAGGTGCCGCCGGGCCGGTCGGCCGGGCCGCCGAACGGATCCCGGGACGGCCCGCCGAACGGGTCACCACCGGGACCACCGAACGGGTCACCACCCGGGGCGCCGAACTGGTCACGGCCGCCGGGCGCGGCGCCGAACTGGTCGGCCGGGCGCTCCGGCTCGGCGTGCGGCTTCACGCCGTTGACCGGCCGGTTCGTCGGCGGCGCGTCGGCGAAGGAGGGCAACTGCGGCGGGAAGGCCGCAGGTGCGGCCGGTGCGGCGGGAGCGGCACCGGCGAAGGCGCTCAGCGCGGGTGGTTGCCGGTCCCCGAAGCGAGGGTCGGCGCCCGGGTCGAACGGGGACGCCGGCGGCTGCTCGTCCCGCTCCTGGGCCGGCTCCTCCGGCTCGGGGCGGGTCGGTCGGCCGTAGACACGCGGCTGTGGTGCCGCCGCGCCGGGCGGCCGCGCCCCGTGGTCGGCAGGTGGCGTCACCCGACTCGTCGTCGGCACCGACGCGCTCGCCGAGATGCCGCCGGCCGCCGGGGGGGTGGCCCGACCGGCGGACTCGGGTGAGGTGCGGGGGGCGGGGATGACCGGCTCGGCCGGCGACTCGTCGTGCCGCGACTCGGGCTGACCCCAGCCGCCGCCCGGCTGGTCGGTGCCCGGCTGCGCACCCCGGCCGGACCGGCCCTGGTCGTCCGGGAACGGGCTCGACCCGGCCTGGTCACCCGACCCGGCCTGGTCACCGGAGAACGAGGGCGGGGACGGGTAGTCGGTGGGTGGTGCGGCGGCCAGGCTGGCACCGGGTACCCGCTGCTCCTGGGGCGGCAGCGGCACCATGTTGGCCGGGGAGATCCCGGGTGCCGGCGCGGGCTGGTAGACCACGTCGCGGCCGGCGTCGGGCTCGGCATCTGGGCGGGCCGGCGCGGCCTCGGTCGAGCCGCCGCTGCCCCAGGCCTCGCCGGGCGCCCACGGCTGCATGCCCGGCAGCGCCGAGCGGTCACCGGCGACCCGGGACGGAAGTGGTTCCTGAGCCGGGTTCCAGGACGGCGGTGCCGAGCCGCTCGGGGATTCGGTGGGTGCCCAGGCCGGGCCGGGACGCTCCTGCGCTGGCGGCGACCACTGTGGCCGCTCGTCGGCCTGCGCGCCCGCCTGCCCGTTGCCGGACCAGCCGGTGGGCTCTGCCTGCGCAGCACCGGACCAGCCGGTGGGTTGGGCTTGCGCGTTGCCGGACCAGCCGGTGGGTTCGGCCTGCTGTGGCGTGGCCCAGTCGGGGCCGGTGGACTCGGTCTGCTGTGGCGTGGCCCAGTCGGGCTGCGCCGGTCGGTCGTTGCCGCTCTGCCAGCCCTCGGCCGGCTGGTGCGCGCCGGCCCAACCGGCCGACTCCGGCCCGCGCCGTTGGTTGGTGGCCCAGGCGGGCTGGTCCTGCTGGTCGGCGGGGGGCCAGGCACCGGACCGGGCCGAGTCGTCGGGGGCGGACCGCTGCTGCGGTACGGGGTCGGCCTGCGGCACCTGGGCGGTGGCCCGGGCGGCCGGCTCGGCGCGAACTGCCGGCTGGTCCGGCTGCGCCGCCGCCCAGTCCGGCTTCGGCGGCTCCGGCGTGGCGGCGGCCCAACTGGGTGGCTGCTCGTCGGCGCGCGCCGCCGCGTTCCACTCAGGTTGCTGCGCGCCGGCCCAGCCGCCGGTCTGCGCGGGAGTCGACTGGCCGTTGGCCCAGTCGGCGGGTTGGCCGGGCGAGGTCTGCTGGGGCGTCCACTCTGCGGGCTGCCCGCCGTCCGATGTGGTCGAAGATCCGGCCCAGGCCGGGTTGCTCTGCCCGCCGGCCGCCCAGCCGGGCTGATCCGACGTGGACGGCGCGGGCGAGGACCAGCCCGGGCCGGGTTGGTCACCCTGGGTCGACCAGGACGGCTGACCGGCGGCCTGGTCCCAGCCGCCGGAGTTCGGGGCTTCCGCCTGGCGGGTCGTCTGGGCGCCGCCCCAGGATGCGCCCTGCTGGTTCGCCCAGCCCGGGGTGGACGCGTCGGGTCGCGCGGGGGGTGGTGGCGCCCAGCCCAGATCCGGGGCGGTCGCGCCGTAGCCGTTCTCCGGCTGAGCCGGTCGGTCGCCGTACGGCGCCGGTCCGCCGCCGCCCGGCGGCACCTCGTCCGGCTCCTGGCCGGGGTGGTGCGGGCCCTCGGACGTCATGCGTGCGCCTCCTCCATCACATGTCGGCCGCCGTCGCCGATCGTCTCGGCAGGGCAGCCGGCGGTGCCGGCATGCCGGCCGTGCCGACTCCCCCGCACCGTATCCGGTGGTCACCGGGGCGCTTCCGGGGAGCGTCGATCGTCACTGTCCGTCGCCGGGCGCTGTCGATCCGCATCTATCGCCGCGAACCGCCCGGGCCGTGGGAGGACGACCGTGCCCCACCGTACCGGGCGCTGCGGCGAGGCGGTATCCCGGTGTCAGCGCAGCGGACCCCAAACGCCGACGACCCGCCCGGTATGCCGGGCGGGTCGTCGATCTGGAGGAGGCGAATAACGTCGTGGCGTCAGTGCATGTGACGCTGGGCGATGGCGAGGATCTCGTTGCGCACGGCGGGGGAGCTCGCGGAGCGCAGGGCCCGCTCGATGGCGCGGGCGCGCCGGTTGGCGTCGCGGCGGTTACGGATTCGCTCGATCATGCTCATGGGGGTTCTCCTCCTGGCTATTCGGTTGTCGGCCCGTCGATGCTTCTATTGAACCGTAGAACGCTTCGCGTTGCCACTGATTATTAGGTGAGCTGGACCACCAGCCTAAGAATCTTAGGCTGGCGCTGGCTGGGATGCGACATTCTTGGTCCAACGGCAACGGCCGGTGTGCCGGGCGTAAACCCGGGGCACACCGGCCGTCGCCGTGTCGCGCGTCAGGTCCAGGCGAGCAGTGCCGCCTCCGGATCGGCCAGGAAGTCGCCGATGTCGCGCAGGAACTTCGAGCCCAGCTCACCGTCGATGATCCGGTGGTCGAAGGAGAGCCCGAGCGTGGTGACCAGGCGGGGCTTCACCTTGCCCTTGTGCACCCAGGGCATCTCCCGGACGGCGCCGAAGGCCAGGATCGCCGACTCGCCCGGAGGCAGGATCGGCGTACCGGTGTCGACCCCGAAGACCCCGACGTTGGTGATCGTCAGTGTTCCGCCGGACATGTCGGCCGGTGAGGTCTTCCCGGACTTGGCCATCTGCACCAGCCCGGTCATCGCATCCGCCAGCTCGCGCAGGGTGAGCCGGCCGGCGTCCTTGATGTTCGGCACGATCAGGCCACGTTCGGTGGCCGCCGCGATGCCCAGGTTGACGTACTCCTTGACGACGATCTCGTCGCCGGCCCAGGTCGAGTTGACCATCGGGTGCCGCTTGACCGCCAGCAGCACCGCCTTGGCCACCAGCAGCAGCGGCGAGACCCGTACGTCGCGCCACTCGCGCCGGTCACGCAGCCGGTCCAGCGCCTTCATCGCCCGGGTCACGTCGACGGTCAGGAACTCGGTGACGTGTGGCGCGGTGAACGCCGACCGGGACATGTTCTCGGCGGTGAGCTTGCGTACTCCCTTGACCGGGATGCGCTGCTCGCGGTCGGCACCGAAGCTGGCGGCGGAGGTGCCCGGTGCGGTGACCGTCAGCGGCTCGGCCGCGACCGGTGCCGCCGCCGCTCGCTGCACGTCCTCCCGCGTGATCGAGCCCAGCGGCCCCGACCCGGTAAGTGTGCCCAGGTCGACGCCGAGGTCCTTGGCGAGCTTGCGCACCGGCGGCTTGGCCAGCACCGGGCCGGCGGCCCGACCGTTGCCGTTCACCGTCGGTACCGCGGCGACCACCGCCGGCCCGGCCTGGACCGGCGTCGGTGCCGCCTGGACCGGGGCCGCCGCGGGAGCCACGGTGGCCTGGGCCGGGGCGGCACCCTTGCGGGGGCGGCGCTTCGCGGCGGTGGTACGGGGGCCGTAGCCGACCAGGACCGCGGTACGGCCGCCCGGAGCGGGACCACCGATCAGGCCCGGCTCGACCGCGCCCTCGGCCGGTGCCACCTCGACGGCGGCCAGCGAGGCGGCCGACGGGGTGGGCAGGTCACCGGCGGGCGCGCCGGTGGTCGAGGACTCGATCGGACCGGCGCCGGGGTCGGTGTCGATCGCGATGATCGGCGTACCGACCTCGACCGTGGTGCCCTCGGGGTGGAAGATCGCGTGCACCTGACCGGCCCACTTCGCCGGGATCTCCACCGCCGCCTTGGCGGTCTCCACCTCGACGATCGGCTGGTTCAGCTCGATGGTGTCACCCACCTTGACCAGCCAGGCGAGGATCTCGCCCTCGGTCAGTCCCTCGCCCAGGTCGGGCAGGTTGAACTCCTTGATCCGGGACATGCCGCTCACCAGCCGAAGGAGCGGTCGACGGCGTCGAGCACCCGGTCGAGGTCGGGCAGGTACTCCTCCTCCACCCGGGCGGCCGGGTAGGGGGTGTCGAAACCGGCCACCCGCAGCACCGGCGACTCCAGGGAGTAGAAGCACTCCTCGGTGATCCGGGCCGCGATCTCCGCGCCCAGGCCGACGTTGGACGGTGCCTCGTGCACCACCACCGCGCGGCCGGTGCGCCGCACCGACTCGTACACCACGCCCAGGTCCAGCGGGGAGAGCGTGCGCAGGTCGATGACCTCAAGGTCACGGCCGTCCTCGGCGGCGGCGGTCGCCGCGTCCAGGCAGGTACGGACCATCGGGCCATACGCCAGCAGGGTGACGTCGCGGCCGGGCCGCGCCACCCGGGCGGCGTGCAGCGGGTACGCCTCGGACAGCGGGGCGTCCAGGTCGACCTGCCCCTTCTCCCAGTAGCGCCGCTTCGGCTCCAGGAACACGATCGGGTCGTCCGAGGCGATCGCCTGCTGGATCATCACGTACGCGTCCTGTGGGCTGGCGCAGGAGACGACCTTGAGCCCGGCGGTGTGCGCGAAGTACGCCTCGGGCGACTCCGAGTGGTGCTCCACCGCGCCGATGCCGCCGCCGAACGGGATCCGGATGACCATCGGGATGTTCAGCTTGCCGCGCGAGCGGTAGTGCATCTTCGCCACCTGCGACACGATCTGGTCGTACGCGGGGTAGACGAAACCGTCGAACTGGATCTCGCAGACCGGCCGGTAGCCCCGGATCGCCAGGCCGACCGCGGTGCCGATGATGCCGGACTCGGCGAGCGGGGTGTCGATCACCCGTTGGTCGCCGAAGTCCTTCTGCAGGCCGTCGGTGATCCGGAAGACGCCGCCGAGCTTGCCGACGTCCTCGCCCATGATGACGACCTTCGGGTCGTTCTCCAGCGCCTTGCGCAGGCCGACGTTGAGGGCCTTGCCGAGGGTGAGCGTCTCCGTGGCCATCAGTGCGCACTCCCCTCGAACGACTCCAGGTACCGGCTGAACTGCGCGCGCTGCTCGTCCAGCAGCGGTGACCCGTTGGGGTAGACGTGGTCGAACATGGTGGCCGGCTCCGGGTTGGGCATGGCCAGCACCCGCTCGCGCAGGTCGACCGCCTCCCGGCGGGCCTGCTCGTCGACCTCGGTGAAGAAGTCCGCGGCGGCGATCTGCTCGCGCTCCAGGAACGCCTTCATCCGGGCGATCGGATCCTTGGCCTGCCAGGCCTCGACCTCGCTGGCGATCCGGTAACGGGTCGGGTCGTCGGAGGTGGTGTGCGCCCCCATCCGGTAGGTGTACGCCTCGATCAGGCTCGGGCCCTGCCCGTGCCGGGCGTTGTCCAGCGCGTGCCGGGTCACCGCGTACGTGGCCAGCACGTCGTTGCCGTCTACCCGGATGCCGGGGAAGCCGAAGCCGGCGGCGCGCCGGTAGAGCGGGATGCGGGTCTGCCGCTCCAGCGGCTCGGAGATGGCGTACTGGTTGTTCTGGCAGAAGAACACCAGCGGGGAGTTGAAGACGCCGGCCCAGACGAACGCCTCGTTCACGTCGCCCTGGCTGGTGGCGCCGTCGCCGAAGTAGGCGATCACCGCCTCGCCGTCGTCGGTGCCGGTCTTGCCGTCCATCGCGACGCCCATGGCGTACCCGGTCGCGTGCAGGGTCTGCGCCCCGATGACGATCGTGTACATGTTGAACTTGAACTCGTTCGGGTCCCAGCCGCCCTGGTCGACCCCGCGGAACAGGCCCAGCGGCATGATCGGGTCGATCCCGCGGCAGTAGAGCACGCCGTGTTCGCGGTAGGTGGGGAAGGCCATGTCCTGCGTACGCAGTGCCCGGCCCGAACCGACCTGGGCCGCCTCCTGGCCGAGCAGGCTCGCCCAGATGCCCAGCTCGCCCTGCCGTTGCAGGGCCGTGGCCTCCGCGTCCAGCTTCCGCACCAGCACGAGGTCGCGGTAGAGGCCGCGGTACTCCTCGTCGGTGAAGTCGACGCGGTACTCCGTACCGTCCGGTCCGGTGACGCTCTCGATCCGCTCACCCGTGGGGGTGAGCAGCTGCACCAGCTCCGGGTCGCCGGTCGCGGCCTTCCTGGATCGGGGTGCGGCTCGCCGGCCGCGGGTGCTGGCCCCGGGGTCGCCCTTTGCCATCCGTCTCTCCCTGTCGTGTCTGCGTCGGCACCGGGGGGTCACCCGGCCGCGCGACTCGTACGCCGGCCCCGGCTGGTGCCGGGATCGGTTCCTGGCGACCGCGCCTAGCCCCGGTGGGGGTTGCCGCGCGGCGTTGAGCCGGATTCATGGCCTGGCTGAACCCGGTTCGGGAGCGCCGGCGCCCAGTCGCGCCTACCGCGTGGGTGCGCGGAGGTCGCGGCTGCGCTGCCGCCGTGGCTCCATATTCGCATCACAGGTGAGCCGCCCCACACTCCGCCTGCCCCACATCCCGAGGCCAGCCCGCTTCGTTACCCGAAATGCCGGAGTGTCTGGTCCAGCGACGCGCAACCGATCCGGTGATGGTTCGTCACCATTCGGCCAGATACGCGTGTCGACACGCGGTGTGGGGTTGGCTGACGCAGAGTCACTGACCCAGGCTGTTTCGTGGGCCCCGAGTCAACCCCGGCGGTCCGTCGGGCCTGCCTCCGCGGTCCCGGCCAGGGGCGACCAGGAGGAGTGCGCGGTGTCCGAACCAGGTGAGGGTCCCGGCGGGCCGAGCCTCGGTCGACACCGAGCGCCCGGCGGCTACCGCCGAGTGGTGGGTGCGCACCGGGCCGCCCGTACCGCCGGCCCGGCCCGCGGCTACCTGTTGACCGTGGCGCTGCTCGCCGGCACCGCGTCGATGCCGGTCCTGGCCGCGATCAGCACCGGTTCGGCAACGGTCGGCAGCACCGCTCTGCCCGACGGCCGTACGCCGTTCATCCCGACGCCCTCGGTCGGCCCGGTGGTGATCCCGGCACCACCCACCGCCAGGGTGACGCCCACCTCGACGGCGGTACCGGCGATCACTCCGACGGCGTTGCCCGCCGACCCGGCACCGGACCGACGCGGCCTGCTCCCGGTCGCCACCGCCGATGACCCGGCACCCGGGCGTCGTCCGGCACCTCCACCGGCCGCCGTGGTGCCGCGCCCGTCCGCGTCCACGCCGTCCATGCCGTTCCCGCTGCCCGCGCCGACCCCGCGCCCCACCCTCCTGCCGTCACCCACCCCGACGCCCACCCCCGCGCCGAGCAACCCGCCGCCGTCCGACCCGCCGTCGCCGGGCACACCGACGGCACCGCCCGATCCGAGTGCGTCGACGGAACCGCCGGACGCCACGGATCCGCCGGCCAGCACCGAGCCGAGTGCGTCGGCCGACCCGCCGGCCACCACGGACCCCACCGCGTCAGCCACTGCCACTGCGTCGGCGTCGGCGTCGGCGTCCGTCGAGCCGGGCGCGTCGGTGGAACCGAACACGTCGGCGGAGCCGGCGGTACGGTGACTCGCGGCTGCCGGAGCCTTCCTCAGCGGGGGCGCTGTGACTGATCGGGGGATCGGAGCCGGTGGACGGTGACCTGGCCACCCGCGACGACCCCGCAGTCCGGCCCGGCCCGGGACGACGCCTGGCCCGGATCGTCACCGAACTGACCGCCCCCGCCGTGCTGGTGTCGCTGCTCAGCGTCATGATCGGCTGGCACAGTGCCCGAGGCCGGTACAGCGGTCTCGCGTGGGGTCTGCTCGCCGCCGTCTTCGTCAGCCTCATCCCGTTGGCGTACATCGTCGGCGGCGTACGGCGCGGTCGGCTCACCGATCACCACGTGCGGTTACGCGAACAGCGGCGGATACCGCTGCTGTTCGGGCTCGGCTCGGTCGCCGCCGGGCTGGCCCTGCTCGCGGTGCTCGGTGCCCCCCGACCGGTACTGGCGTTGGTCGCCGCCGGGCTGGTGGGCCTGGTGGTGGCGGTGACGGTCAGCCACTGGTGGAAGATGTCCATCCACTCGGCGGTCGCGGTCGGTGCGTTGGTGGTGCTGGTGGTCACCTTCGGCGGCCACCTGCTGGTCGCCACTCCGCTGCTCGCCCTGGTCGGCTGGGCGCGGGTCCGGCTCGGCGACCACACCCCGATCCAGGTGCTGGCCGGCGGCGCGCTCGGTGGCCTGGTCGCCGCCGTGGTCTTCCCCCTGCTGCGCTGAACCCCCTGACGTCGGCGGACGCTGCCCACCGGTCGGCCGACGGTCAGCCGTCGTCGGCGAGCCGGTGGCGGTTCGCCTCGATCCAGGCGTCGAGGGCGGCCGGATCGTCCGGGTCGACGCCGTCGGCCATCAACTGCGCGACGGCGGCGGTCGCCGGGCTGCGCCGCTCGCCGGTGGCGTACAGCCGGACGAACTCCGGCACCATCTCCTCGATGGCGGTGTCCGTCCCGGCCGCCGCCGCGCTGGGCAGTCCCCGTCGACGCGCCGCGTACCCGGCCCAGGCGCGGAGCACCCGGGGCAGCATCGCCGCGTCGTCCATGTCCAGTACCGCCCGACGGTGCACCCAGTCGAGCAGGAACAACCCGGCCACCGTGGGACTCCAGCGCAGCGGATCGGCGTCCGAGAAGGTCGCCGCGTGGTCGAGCAGCAGACCCAGGCAGAAGTGCAGGGAGGCCAGGTCGGCACTGTCGACGGCGTCCAGCCCGGCCCGCGCCGCCTCCGGGGAGGCCAGGAAGCGCCGGATCTCCGCAACTCGTTCGGGCTGCGGCAGCGGGTCGTCGGCCGGCACCGGCGGTGGCACGGTCGACGCCGGCAGGATCGACAGCCGGGCGCCGACCAACGCCCGGTCCGTGGCCAGCGAGTTCGCCCCGGGCAACTGCCCCAACTGGTCGGTGACCGCCAGGTGCCGGGTCACCTCGGCGCGCATCCGGGTCGGATCCTCCTCCCGGAACCAGGTCAACTCGTCCTCGGCGCACAACTGCCGGACCTGCTCCAGAATCCGGCTCGCCGGTCCGCCGACGAAGACGTCCTTGGTGATGCCGATGTTGTGGTCGACCAGCGCGACCAGCGCGTGCTCCGGCCCGCCGGTGACGTCGTCGTAGGCGAAGGTCGCCAGGTAGGAGGTCTGGTCGCCGTAGACGTCGCCGTACGCCCAGCTGCCGGTGAGGTGCACCCGGCCGAGTTGACCGGACCAGGCCGGTGCGGAGGCACCGGGGCGGACCCGGTCGGCGCCGGCAGCGTCCGGCACCAGGGCGGCGAAGACCGCCCGGACGGTGGTCGCGGCGGCGGCCCGCCGCCGGGTGGTGGCGGCGAGGAAGCCGGTGACGAAGTCGCGTACCGCCGTTTCACGGTCGGTTTCGGCGACCTCGTACACGCTGCCCAGCAGCGCCGCGCCGAGCATCTCCGCGTCGAGGGCCGAGTCGAGTTTGGTCACGTCGCGGGCCGCGTGCAGCACCGCTTCGTACGGGGTCTGTGGCGTGGTGGCCATGACCAGACCCTACGCCGCTCGCCGCCCGGTCACCCGTAGAGCGAACGACCGCCGCGCGGCACGTTCACGTTCAGCGGTGCCGAGCCACCTCGAGAACGGTACGCGCGTCGGCGTGCGCGGCGACCACCGCGCGCACCGGTGCGAGGACGTACTCGTCGCCGACCTGGCTGATCGCGTCGGTGAGCCGGGCCTCGGCCCGGCGTCGGGCCCGCCCGGCAGCCCACCGCGCCACCGGCCGGCTCAGGGCGGCTGTCAGCAGCCCGGCCAGCAGTCCACCGAGCAGCAACAGGGTCGGCACCGGCACCTCGCCGACCATCGGGTGCCGCAGTTCCGGCAGCCCGAGGACTCGTAGCGCGTAGCCGAGGACCAGCCAGCCCAGCCCGGCCAGCGCGGCGAAGGTGACCAGCCACTGCACCCCGCCGACCAGCCGCCACCAGGTGCGGGGCCGGTCCATGCCCAGGTCGGCTCCGGCGATCACGCCGTCGAGCGCGTCCGGGAGGTCGCCGAGACGGGACCGGGCCGCCGCGGTGACCGCGTTCGGCCAGGCGCTGGGCAGTCCGGCCCCGGCCCGCTCGGCCACCGTACGGACCGCGAGCCCCAGCGCGGTGCGGTCGGCGGGGCTGGGCTCGGGCACCGAGGTCGCGGCGACCAGACTCGTCGCCGGGTCACCCGGCGGGCCGCCGAGGTGCAGCCGGCGCAGCGGATCGGGACGCAGTCGTCGCCAGAGCCGGACCAGCGGCCAGCCGGTGGTCGACGCGGCCCGGTGCCGGTACGCCTGCTCGACGGCGGCCACGACCGTCGGCACACCCGCGGCGGCGCCCAGCGCCCGGTCCAGTCCGGCGACCGCCGGATCGCCCGCGGTGAGTGCCGGGCGGGGTGCGCCGACCATCTCGTCCAGCGCGCTGACCACCGCGTCCACGTCGCCGGAGAGCCGCCGCAGGGCGGCCTGCCGCTCGGCCACGGTGCCTTCGAGCGCCTGCCGCAGTTGCTGCGTCCCGGCCGGATCGGCGATGGTGGTGGCGAGCAGGGGCACCCCGGTCAGACCGTCCGTGTCGAGCAGCCGCCGCAGGTCCGCCAGGACCCGGGGCACCTCGGGCGGGGGCAGCCGGTCGACCTGGTTGAGCACGACCATCGTGACGTCCCGGTGCTGGTGGAACTCGCGCAGGTAGCCGGCGTGCACCACCCGGTCGGCGTACTTCTGCGGGTCGACCACCCAGACCACGAGGTCCACCAGGCCGAGCAGCCGGTCCACCTCAAGCCGGTGCGAATGCTGCACCGAGTCGAAGTCCGGCAGGTCGAGCAGGATCAGCCCGTGCATCGTGGACTCGTCGTCGCCGTCCAGTACGCTCTCCCGGACGAACCGGTGGCGGGGCAGCACGCCGAGCCAGTCGAGCAACCGGTTGCCGCCGTCGAGCGGCCCCCACACGCAGGCGTGCGCCACGCCGGTAGTGGGTCGGCGCACCCCGACGGGGGACAGGTTCATCCGGGCCATCGCGTTGAACAGGCTCGACTTGCCGCTGCCGGTGGCGCCGGCGAGGGCCACGACGGTGTGGTCGCGGGACAGCGACAGCCGGGTTCCGGCCCGCTCCACGAGCGTCCGCGCCGGGACCAGGGGGGTGTCCGGTAGGTGGCCGTCGACGATGCCGAGGAACCGCTGGATCGCCTCCAGCCGGGCGGCCAGCTGGTCGGCGTCCACCCGCCCGTCGGCCCGCAGCGCCTCCCGTAGGCGTCCGCCCATTCCGCTCACGGCCGCCCCCGGCTGATCCAGCTGCTCACGCCTGCCGCCCCTCGTCGGCCGCCACCCTGGTTGCCGGAGCCACCTCGGCGAACCTGCTCTGCAACCGGCCCGCCTCGACCTGTTCGGCGGCCCGGCGCAGCGCCACCACGGTCCGCGCCGTCGGCCGCGCCTGCTCGGTGCGGGTGAGGTATCGGGCGGCCTCGTCGTCCAGCAGCGCCCGGACCCGCTCCAGCAGGTCCGCCCGAGCCTTGCCGGCCAGCGTACGCACGGCCTGGTCACCGAAGACCGCCTGGAGTACGGCCTGGCCGGCGACGGTGGTGCCGGCCCCGGTGGCGACCTCCAGGCCGGTCGGGATGAAGGCGGTCGAGGCGAAGACCGCGATCATGACGGCCAGCCCGGTGGCGTTCACCGCGTACGCCGCCGTGCGGGCCACGAAGCGCCGGTCACCGCCTTCGGTGCGGACCAGCTCCAGCACCCCGCGCTGCCAGTCCCGAACCAGTCGCTCGGCGCGTTCGGGCAGTTCGGGGCTGTGCTGGGCGAGGTCCGGTGCGAGCAGTGCGACCCCGGCCGGATGCGCCTTCCAGCCGGTGTACGCGTGCTCGGCCGCCTCGGCCGCCACCCCGCGCAGCAGGGTCACCAACTGGGACTCGATCGCATCGCTGAGTTCGACGGCGGGGGCTGGGCGCCGGCTGAACGCGGCCACGACGCGGTCGCGCAGCCGGCCGACCCGTGCCTCCAGGTTGCGCAGGAACTCGCCGGTGCCGACGAACTCCTGCCAGCGGGCCAGCACCTCGCCACGGAGCAGCCGACCGTCGCGCAGCCCCTGCTCGACGGTCCGGTCGGCGGCCCGGTACGCGGCGCGTACCCGCTCGTCCAGCGCGTCGGCGGCGGCCACCTGCTCCTCGGCGGCTTCGGTCAGGCTCCGTACGGCTGGTTGCAGTGCGGCCAGGGCGCCGCCCAGGGTCTGCCGGACCACTGCCGCGCGGGCCTCCGCGTCGGCGGCGAGCCGGGCGAACCAGTCCGCCAGCGGTGCGGTGACCCGGTCGGGCAGCAGGCCCTGCCCGTCCACCCAGGTCTCCGGCAGGACGAACAGTGGAGCCGCGCCGAGATCCTGCTCGACGAGCATCTCGACGAGGTGTGCGCTGACCTCGTCGGTGGCCTCCGCCGGCACCCGGTCGAGCACCAGGGCGATCACCGCGCCCCGGGCTCGCGCGCCGCGCAGCAGTTCCCAGGGGACGGCGTCGGCGTACCGGGCGGCGGTGGTGACGAACAGCCAGAGATCGGCGGCGGCGAGCAGTTGTCCGGCCAGCGCCCGGTTCGCGTCCACCACGGAGTCGATGTCGGGAGCGTCCAGGAACGCCAGGCCGGGAGCGAGGGCGGGAGCGGTGACCAGGTGCAGGGTGCCCGGGGCGTCGCTGGGTTGGTTGGTCCGGGTCAGCCCGGGCAACAGCTCACCCCGGCGGAACCAGGGTGAGTCGGCCGGGTTGCAGACCAGGACCGGCGAGCGGGTGGTGGGCCGGAGCACCCCGGCGGCGCTGACCCGGGCCTGCACCAGGCTGTTCACCAGGGTCGACTTGCCGGCGCCGGTGGACCCGCCGACCACCACCAGCAGCGGTGCGTCGAGGCGGGAGAGTCGGGGCAGCAGGTAGTCGTCGAGCTGGTCGGTGAGGGCGGCGCCGATCCGCCGGGCCGGTTCGGCCGAGGGCAGCACGAGTGGGAACCGAGCCGCCCCGATCGCGGCACGCAGGCCGGTCAGGGCGTCGGTCAGGCGGTCGTCGCCGGTGACGGACCGGTCCTCTCCGGCGCCGCGACTGCCGGTGCGGGCTGCGACGGCGGGCGCGCCGGAAGGTGAGGCGGAATCGCCGTTCGTCGTCACCGCTAAAGCGTGCCCGACCGACACAAGTAAGACAACCGATCGGTAGCGGTCGGCCACTTGCGCCGACTCGACTCAACCTTGACTTGACGATTCCGGTGGGCGTGGCACTATTGAGTCAAGTTCACTCAACTTGAGGTGGGGTCGCTGCGGGCGGCGCCCGCCGGGCGGCGTGACGCGAGATGCGTCACCTGCTCAACGTTACGAAGCGAGGAAGCGAAGATGGCACGTGCGGTCGGTATCGACCTCGGCACGACGAACTCCTGCGTCAGCGTCCTGGAGGGCGGTGAGCCCACCGTCATCGCCAACGCTGAGGGCTCGCGGACGACCCCGTCGATCGTCGCGTTCGCCCGCAACGGCGAGGTGCTCGTCGGCGAGGTCGCCAAGCGCCAGGCGGTGACGAACCCGGACCGGACGATCCGGTCGGTCAAGCGGGAGATCGGCACCAACTGGTCCGTCGACATCGACGGCAAGAAGTACACCCCGCAGGAGATCTCGGCCCGGACGCTGATGAAGCTCAAGCGGGACGCCGAGGCCTACCTGGGCGAGCAGATCACCGACGCGGTGATCACCGTCCCGGCCTACTTCAACGACGGCCAGCGTCAGGCCACCAAGGAGGCCGGTGAGATCGCCGGCTTCAACGTGCTGCGGATCGTGAACGAGCCGACCGCGGCCGCCCTGGCGTACGGGCTGGACAAGGGCTCCAAGGAGCAGACCGTCCTGGTCTTCGACCTCGGCGGCGGCACCTTCGACGTGTCGCTGCTGGAACTGGCCGAGGGCGTCATCGAGGTCAAGTCGACCAGCGGTGACAACCTGCTCGGCGGCGACGACTGGGACCAGCGGATCATCGACCACCTGGTCAAGACCTTCCGCGGCGAGCACGGCATCGACCTGTCGCAGGACAAGATGGCGATGCAGCGGCTCAAGGAGGCCGCCGAGAAGGCCAAGATCGAGCTGTCCGCCGCCACCACCAGCAACATCAACCTGCCGTACATCACCGCCGGTTCGGCCGGCCCGCTGCACCTGGACGTGACGCTCAGCCGGGCCGAGTTCCAGCGGATGACGCAGGACCTGCTGGACCGCTGCAAGGGCCCGTTCGAGCAGGCCGTCAAGGACGCCGGGATCAAGGTCTCGGACGTCGAGCACGTGATCCTGGTCGGTGGCTCGACCCGGATGCCGGCCGTGACGGACCTGGTCAAGCAGCTCACCGGCCGCGAGCCCAACAAGGGCGTCAACCCGGACGAGGTGGTGGCCGTCGGCGCTGCCCTGCAGGCCGGTGTGCTCAAGGGCGAGGTCAAGGACGTCCTGCTGCTCGACGTGACCCCGCTGAGCCTGGGCATCGAGACCAAGGGCGGCATCTTCACCAAGCTGATCGAGCGCAACACCACCATCCCGACCAAGCGCTCCGAGGTCTTCACCACCGCCGACGACAACCAGCCGTCGGTGCTGATCCAGGTCTTCCAGGGTGAGCGCGAGATCGCCGCGTACAACAAGAAGCTCGGCACCTTCGAGCTGACCGGTCTCCCGCCGGCCCCGCGTGGCGTGCCGCAGATCGAGGTCACCTTCGACATCGACGCCAACGGCATCGTGAACGTCCACGCGAAGGACCTGGGCACCGGCAAGGAGCAGAAGATGACCATCACCGGCGGCTCCTCGCTGCCGAAGGACGACATCGAGCGGATGCGCCGGGACGCCGAGGAGCACGCCGAGGAGGACAAGCGCCGTCGCGACGAGGCCGAGAGCCGCAACGTCGCCGAGGCGCTCCAGTGGCAGACCGAGAAGTTCCTCGCCGAGAACGGCGACAAGCTGCCCGCGGAGAACCGCGAGAAGCTCAACGAGGCCCTCGGTGAGCTGCGTGGTGCCCTCGGTGGCAGCGACATCGATAAGATCAAGTCGGCGCACGAGCGGCTCGCGCAGGTCTCGCAGGAGGCGGGCTCGCTGCTCTACGCGCAGCAGGCCGAGCAGGCCCCGGCGGGCGATGCCACGGGTGCGGCCGGTGCCGGTGCGGCCGGTGGCGCGCAGTCCGGGGGCGCCCGGCCCGGTGCGGACGACGTGGTCGACGCGGAGATCGTGGACGAGGACAAGAAGTGACGGTCCGGACGACTCGGGCTCACGGGCAGAGGGATGAGGTAGTCGTATGACGGAGAAGCCACGAAACGCCGACCCGGGTGACACCGGGTCGGCGCCGGGTGGCTCGGCGTCCGAGCCGGCCACCGGCGACGCGCCGCGGGTCGTCATCCGCAACAACCGCAAGATCAGTCAGACCCGCGAGCCGGACGGCGCGGCTGCCGACGCCGGATCGGACGTTCCGGCGGAGGGCCTGGTCGAGGACGCCGAGGTCGTGGTCGACGCGATCGAGGTCGAGGCGGCCGCGCTGAGCGAGCCGTCCACGGAGGGGCCGCCGGTGGTGGACTCGCCGGCACATCCCGTCGGTGAGTCGAACACCGGGAAGCCGTCGGCGCCGGCCGAGGGCGGGCTCGGCGCCGAGTTGGCGGCGCTCCGGGCCGACCTGGAGGAGCGCACGCGCGACGTCCAGCGGGTGTCGGCCGAGTACGCCAACTACCGCAAGCGGGTCGAGCGTGACCGCGGCCTGGTGACCGAGCAGGCGACCGGCTCGGTGCTCGCGGCGCTGCTGCCGATCCTGGACGACCTGGACCGGGCCCGGGAACACGGTGACCTGGTTGGGCCGTTCGGCTCGGTGGCCGAGCAGTTGACCACCACGCTGGGCAAGTTCGGCCTGACCCCGTTCGGTGAGCAGGGCGATCCGTTCGACCCGACGCGGCACGAGGCGGTGGCCCACCAGACCTCGGCCGACGTCACCGAGCCGACCTGCGTGCAGGTGATGCGTCGGGGCTACCAGATTGGCGACCGTCTGCTGCGGCCCGCGCTGGTCGCGGTGGCCGATCCGGAATAGGGCTCGACGGTGACCGGGCCGTCCTGCTCGCCGCGGCTCGGCGAGCGGGACGGCCCGGACCCGGCGGTGGGGAGGAGGTGGACGGTTGAGTTCCAAGGACTGGATCGAGAAGGACTACTACGCGGTCCTGGGCGTGGCGAAGACGGCCCCCGCTGACGAGATCAAGAAGGCGTACCGGAAGCTGGCCCGGGAGTCGCACCCCGACCACAACCCCGGTGATCCCCGGGCCGAGGAGCGCTTCAAGGCGGTTTCCGAGGCGTACGCGGTGCTCGGTGACGACTCGAAGCGCCGCGAGTACGACGAGATGCGTTCGCTGTTCGGCTCGGGTGCGTTCCGGCGGGGTGCCCGTCAGCCGGGCCAGCCGGGCCAGCCCGGTGGGATGCCGTTCGACGTCTCCGACCTGTTCGGGGGTGCGTCGTCCGGTGGCGGCCGGTTCGCCGGTGGCGGCATCTCCGACCTGTTCAGCTCGATCTTCACCGGCGGCGCCGGAAGCGGCGGTGCGCCGGGTCCGGCGCGCGGTCGGGACGTCGAGACCGAGGTGGCGCTCGACTTCGACGACGCGGTCCGCGGGGTGACCCTCCCGCTGACGCTGCGGGCGCCGGGGGTCTGCGACACCTGCCACGGCAACGGGGCCAAGCCCGGCACCCAGCCGAGGGCCTGCCCGGTCTGCCACGGTGCCGGGGTGACCACCCGCAACCAGGGCGCGTTCAGCTTCTCCGAGCCGTGCCGCAACTGTCAGGGCGTCGGCACGGTGGTCGACGAGAAGTGCCCGGAATGCCAGGGCACCGGCGGTGTCACCAAGACCCGGACGCTCAACGTCCGCTTTCCCGCCGGAGTGGCCGACGGGCAGCGGATCCGGCTGGCCGGGCGGGGCGAGCCCGGGGAGCGGGGCGGCCCGGCGGGTGATCTGTTCGTGCACGTGAAGGTCCGGCCGGACGAGTTGTTCGGGCGTGCCGGCGACGATCTCACCCTGACCGTGCCGATCACGTTCGCGGAAGCGGTACTCGGCACCGACCTGCGGGTGCCGACCCTCGACGGCGCGGTGACCCTCCGGGTGCCGCCGGGTACGCCGAGCGGGCGGATCCTGCGGGCCCGCGGCAAGGGCGTGAGCCGCCGGGACGGCCAGGCCGGTGACCTGCTCGTCACGCTGGACGTGCTGGTGCCGGCCGGGGTGTCCGACGAGGCGCGGGCGGCGCTGGAGGCGTTCGCCGCGCAGACCCCGCCGGCGGCGCGGGAACATCTCGACGCCCGGGTGCGTCGGTTCGGTTGATCGGTGATGCGGTGCGGAGGTGAGCGGCATGGACGGGTTCGGCGGTGCGGATGACCCCGCCTACGAGGCCAAGGTGCTGATGATCTCGGTTGCGGCGCGGATGGCGGGGATGCACCCGCAGACCCTGCGCCAGTACGACCGGCTCGGCCTGGTGCAGGCCGGCCGGGCGGCGGGCGGCGGGCGGCGGTACAGCGTCCGGGACGTGGTGCTGCTGCGCGAGGTGCAGCGGCTCAGCCAGGACGACGGCGTCAACCTCGCCGGGATCAAGCGGATCATCGGCCTGGAACGGTTGCTGGAGCAGGCCCAGCAGCGGGTCGCCCAACTCGAGGCCGAGTTGGAGGCCGCGTACCGCCGGATGGCCGAGTTGGAGTCGCTGGCCCGCTTCCCCGGTCGTGACCTGGTGCCGACCAATCAGACCTCGACCGCCCTGGTGGTCTGGCGTCCCCGGCGCACCCCCGGCCGATGACGGGCCGGGGCCGATCGAGCGTGACTTGCATTTCTGCGGAACCCTGAACGGGCGTGGGTCGTCTTCGGTAGCTTTATGAAACGGGTCTAACCACCTGAATCCGTACTCCGAGCTGGCGGGGGGAGCCATGGCGGAATCGGCGAAGAAGGTGGCCGAGGAGGCGGAGCACCGGCTCGACAACCTGGCGGAGAACGTCCGGCGGCGGTTCGACCGGCTCACCAAGGGACGCTTCTCCGACCAGATCAGGGCCGGCCGGTTCGGCGGCCAGCAGGGCAGCGGCGGCGACCGGAACGCCGGTGACAACCCCGGGGCGCGGGCGGCGCAGGGCAATCGGGGAGGTCACGGGGCCGGCCAGGCCCGCACCGACCAGCATCGCCGCGAGCGGGGCGGATCGCGCTGACGATCCGTCGACGTGCGGGCCGGGAGCCACGGGGGGTCCCGGCCCGTTCGCGTGGGACCTCACCCGGGCGTACTCCTCAGAGGCGGCGGCCCTCCCGGACCAGCCCGCCCTCACACCACTCCCGGTAGACGAACAGCTCCGGTCGGGTCAGCAACACCCGACTGTTGTGCGCCCAGGTGCGCATCATCTCGTCGCCGTTGCGCTCGGCCTGGTCCACCAGCTTGCGGAAGCGCCGCTTCGGGTGGGCCCGGAAGTTCGTCCGGATCCCGTCCGCGGCGTAGATGTAGAGGCAGTGCAGCGCGAACCGGCGGGCCGGGCAGTGCGCGTCCATCGCCAGGTCGAACAGCGTCATCACCAGCCGATCACCGGAGACCAGCAGGTCCCAGTCGGGTGGCATGGACGCCAACGGCACCGAGTCGGGCTGGTACGCCCACGCCCGCAACTCCGCCGGGCTCGGGTCGACGGGGTTGGCGAAGCCGTGGAACGCTGACTCCTGCACGCTCACCGGCCAACCTTCCGCTCTGCCCGCGGGGGCGTCGTCCGCCTCCGCGAACCCTGGCTGCTGGGGCGACACGTTAACGCGGTACCGGTGAGTACGGGTAGCCCCTCCCGGAACCAATTCGGCATCTGTTGGCCACGCCACCTCGTCCGGACGGTCGAACCGCTGCTGGACGAGGTCACGCCCGGTCCGCTGCCGGGGTTGCCGGCGTCCGCTGGGCCAGGGCCCGTCGCCGCAGCGTCCGCTTGGCCCACGGCAGGTCGGGCAGCCGGGCCAGCATCGGCCCGGTCACCACCGTGATCAGCACGTACGTCGCAGCCAGGGCCGCCAACTTCGGCGACACGCTGCCGGCGGCGACCGCGAGCCCGGCGATGACGATGGAGAACTCGCCCCGGGGCACCAGTGCCAGCCCGGCGCGCCAGCGGCCCGGCTCGGCGATGCCGACCCGACGCGCGGCCAGATAGCCGGTGAGGGTCTTGGTGGCCATGGTGACCAGCGCGAGCAGCAGCGCGGGCAGCAGCACCGGTGGGATGTGCCGCGGGTCGGTGGCCAGCCCGAAGAAGACGAAGAAGACAGCGGCGAACAGATCACGCAGTGGGGTGAGCAGTTCGGTGGCGTGGTGGGCGACCGGGCCCGAGAGTGCGATGCCGACCAGGAACGCGCCCACCGCCGCCGACACCTGTAGCTTCGCCGCGACGCCGGCCACCAGCAGGGTCAGGCCGAGCACCCCGAGCAGCAGCGCCTCGGGGTTGTCGGCGGACATGGCCCGGGACACGAGGTTGCCGTAGCGCAGTGCGACCACCAGCACCGTGACCACCGTGAGTACCGCGATCCCCAGGGCCACCCCGCCCTTGGCCAGGCCGACCCCGGCGAGCAGCGCGGTGACCAGCGGCAGGTAGAACGCCATGGCCAGGTCCTCGACCACCAGCACGGAGAGGACCACCGGCGTCTCCCGGTTGCCGAGCCGGCCCAGGTCGGCGAGTACCTTCGCGATCACACCGGAGGACGAGACCCAGGTGATCCCGGCGAGCACCACAGCGGCCACCCAACCCCAGCCGAGCAGCAACGCGAAGGCCGCGCCCGGCAGTGCGTTGAGCACGGCGTCGAACAGGCCGGCCGGCGCGGCTGACCGCAGGTTGCCGACCAGTTCGTCGGCGGAGTACTCCAGGCCGAGCATCAACAGGAGCAGGATCACGCCGATCTCGGCGCCGACGGCGAAGAACTCCTCGCTGGCGTGCAGCTCCAGGACGCCGCCGTGGCCGAAGGCGAGTCCCGCGAGCAGGTACAGCGGGATCGGCGAGAGCCCTACCCGGCGACCGAGCCGGCCGAGCAGCCCGAGCAGGAAGAGCAGGGCACCGACCTGGATCAGCAGGTTCGTGAAGTCGTGCACCGTTGGTCAGCCGGCCGGATCGTTGTCGGCCAGGATCGCGCTCACCTCGTCCAGGCCCTGTCGGTTGCCGACGACGACCACCACGTCGCCCGCCGCGAACGCGAAGGTCGGTGCCGGCGAGACGATCACCTCACCGCCGCGCAGGATCGCCACGATCGAGGCGCCCGTCCGGCTGCGTACCTTCGCGTCGCCGAGGGGTCGGTTCACGTACGCCGAGGAGGCCGGGATGGCGATCTGCTCGGTGAGCAGCCCGGCGGCCTGCTCGCGGATGCCGGAGAGCTGTCCGAGCAGCAGCGACGCGCCGAGGATGTCGGCCAGCGCCGCGGCCTCGTCGTCGGTCAGCGGGATGTCCGCCGAGCAGCCGTCCGGATCGTCCGGGTCGTAGAGGACCAGGTCGCGGCGGCCGCTGCGGTGGGAGACCACCCCCAGCCGGCGGCCCGACTCCGTCATCATGTCGTGGCGTACACCGATGCCCGGTAGGGAGACTTGTTCGACACGTGCTCGCACGGGCTCAGGCTACTCTCGCGACGGAGGCCGTATGACTACCCGCCAAGCCCGCTGTCTGGCCGTGTTCGCGCTGGTCACACTGCTCACGTGCTGCTCGGTGGGTGACATCCGGCGGGCCCCGCCGTCGCCCGGCCCGCCGTCGCACACGGGCCCGCCGCCGTCGCCGCCGGCCGCCGACCTCGTCGGGGAGATCCGCACCACCCGGCTGGCCGTTCCGTCGCGGTACGACCTGCCGTACGTCGAGTTCGTCGACGCCGAGAACGGATACGTCCTCTTCGCGGCCTGCGACGGCCAGCCACCCGGTCCGGACTGCCCGGCCCTGCTCTGGTCGACCCGCGACGGCGGCCGGTCGTGGCAGCGGGTGGCGCATCCGCAGCCGGTCGCCGACGAGCAGCAGCTGTTCGCCGTACCGGGGATGCTGGCACTGTCGACCGCGCCGCACGGCTGGTGGACCTCCACCGACCACGGCGAGTCCTTCCAGCACAGCCCCGGCGCCACCGCGCCGGCCCGGTGGCAGGCCGCCGAGGCGCCCTTCCAGCTCATCGAGCGAACCGGGAAGGTGGGGCGTTGGTCCGGCCGGTCGTTGCGACCGGTGCCCACCCAACCGCCGCTCTCCGTGATCCACAGTGTTGCCGTCGGCCAGCGGCTCGATCAGGTCGGGGACCGGGTCGAGTTCCACGGGCCGCTGATGGCGGCCGGGTTCTCCGCGAACGGTAGGCCGTCCGTCGCGATCTCCTCGGACGAGGGGCAGCGCTGGCGGTCGATGGAGGTGCCGGCCGCCGCCGGCGAGGTCGGCGTGCTGCGTGGTCTGGTGGGCTCCGGCGAGCTGTGGCTGATCGGTGAGCGGCCCGACCGGACGAGCTTCCCTGAGCTGTGGCGATACCACGACTTGTCGGGGTGGTCCCGGGTGTCGGCGGTGGGACATCCGGAAACGGCACGGGTGGTACCGATGGGCGGCAACACGGTGGCGGTGATCGGTCCGCGGGGCGGCGGCGCGGTGATCGGTGGCACGTACCTGGACCTGTCCTGGCCGGTCACCGCCGAGCACTCGCTGCGTCTCCTGCCGGACGGCACGTTGTTCGCGGCGCTGCCCGGTGCGGTCCTGCTCGGCTTCGGGCACTACGCGCAGCGCTCCTGGGTCGCCGTCAACGTGACGGGAGCCTGAGGCCGATGTGACTCACGTCACGGGCCCAGGGTTGAGCGGAATAGGCTCAACTCTGGTTCTGTCGGTACCAGTGGACACACCGATCCAGGGGAGCCCATGAACACCGAACGCCTCACCACGAAGAGCCGCGAAGCCATCACCGGTGCCGTCGCACTGGCCAACCAGCGCGGCCACGCCACCGTGGAGCCATGGCACCTGCTGCTGTCGCTGCTGGACACCGAGGGTTCGACCGCCGCCGGCCTGCTGCGTGCCGTCGGGGCCGACCCCGCCGAGCTGCGCCGGGTCACCCAGCGCGCGGTCGACGCGCTGCCCGCCGCCCGGGGCTCCAGCATCGCCGAACCGACCCTGGCCCGCGAGTTCGTCAACGCCATCGGTGCGGCCGAGCAGATCGCCCGCCCGCTGGGGGACGAGTACACCTCCACCGAACACCTGCTGGCCGGGCTGGCCCGGGTCGGCGGTGCCGTCTCCGGTGCGCTCAAGGCCGCCGGTGCCACCGAGGAGACCCTGGTCGCCGCCTTCCCCACCGTGCGCGGCGGGGACCGCCGGGTGACCACCGCCGACCCGGAGCAGACCTACCAGGCGCTGGCCAAGTACGGCGTCGACCTGACTGCGAGCGCGCGCGACGGCAAGATCGACCCGGTGATCGGCCGGGACTCCGAGATCCGTCGGGTGATCCAGGTGCTGTCCCGGCGTACCAAGAACAACCCGGTGCTGATCGGTGAGCCCGGCGTCGGCAAGACCGCGATCGTCGAGGGACTGGCCCAGCGGATCGTCGCCGGTGACGTACCCGAGTCGCTGCGCGACAAGAAGCTGGTCTCGCTCGACCTCGGCGCGATGGTCGCCGGTGCGTCGTACCGGGGACAGTTCGAGGAGCGGCTCAAGTCCGTCCTGGAGGAGATCAAGAACTCCGACGGGCAGGTCATCACGTTCCTCGATGAGTTGCACACCGTGGTCGGCGCGGGCAAGGGCGAGGGCTCGATGGACGCCGGCAACATGCTCAAGCCGATGCTGGCCCGTGGTGAGCTGCGGATGGTCGGTGCCACCACGCTCGACGAGTACCGGGAGCACATCGAGAAGGACCCGGCGTTGGAGCGGCGCTTCCAGCCGGTGCTGGTCGGCGAGCCCACCGTCGAGGACACCATCGGCATCCTGCGTGGCCTCAAGGAGCGTTACGAGGTGCACCACGGCGTACGCATCACCGACGCCGCCCTGGTCGCCGCCGCGTCACTCTCCGACCGGTACATCACCGACCGGTTCCTGCCGGACAAGGCGATCGACCTGGTCGACGAGTCCGCGTCCCGACTCCGAATGGAGATCGACTCCCGGCCGGTCGAGGTCGACGAGATCGAGCGGGCGGTGCGCCGGCTGGAGATCGAGGAGATGGCGCTGGCCAAGGAGCCGGACGCCGCCTCCGCCGAACGCCTGGAACGGCTGCGCAAGGAGTTGGCCGACAAGCGGGAGCAGCTCACCGCGCTCTCCGAGCGCTGGCAGCTGGAGAAGAGCCACATCACCAAGCTCTCCACCGCCAAGGAGGAGTTGGAACGGCTGGGCGGCGAGGCCGAGCGGGCCGAACGCGACGGTGAGCTGGAACGCGCGGCCGAGCTGCGCTACGGGCGCATCCCGGCGCTGAAGGCCGAGCTGGCCAAGGCCGAGGAGGAGCTGGCCCGGCTCCAGGCCGCGGGCGCGATGCTCAAGGAGGAGGTCGGCGCGGACGACATCGCCGCCGTGGTCGCGTCCTGGACCGGCATCCCCGCCGGCCGGCTGCTCGAAGGCGAGACGGCCAAGCTGCTGCGGATGGAGGAGTCGCTGCGCGAGCGCGTCGTCGGCCAGGCCGAGGCGGTCGGTGCGGTCTCCGACGCGGTACGCCGGGCCCGCGCCGGGGTCGCCGACCCGGACCGCCCGACCGGCAGCTTCCTCTTCCTCGGCCCGACCGGCGTGGGCAAGACCGAGCTGGCCAAGGCGCTCGCCGAGTTCCTCTTCGACGACGAGCGGGCGATGGTCCGCATCGACATGAGCGAGTACGGCGAGAAGCACTCGGTGGCCCGCCTGGTCGGCGCCCCGCCCGGCTATATCGGGTACGAGGAGGGCGGCCAGCTCACCGAGGCGGTGCGCCGCCGGCCGTACTCGGTGATCCTGCTCGACGAGGTGGAGAAGGCCCACCCGGACGTCTTCGACATCCTGCTCCAGGTGCTCGACGACGGCCGGCTCACCGACGGCCAGGGCCGTACCGTCGACTTCCGAAACGCGATCCTGATCCTCACCTCGAACCTCGGTTCGGCGGTGATCGGCGACCTGACGCTCGCCGAGGAGCAGCGCCGCGAGGGGGTCCTCGCCGTGGTCCGGTCGCACTTCAAGCCGGAGTTCCTCAACCGGCTCGACGACATCGTGGTCTTCGCCGCCCTCCAGGGCGACGACCTGCGGGCCATCGTGGACATCCAGCTCGCGCGGCTGCGGCGTCGGCTCGCCGACCGCCGGTTGGTGCTGGACCCCACCGACGCCGCGCGCACCTGGCTCGCCGAGCACGGGTACGACCCGATCTACGGCGCCCGGCCACTGCGCCGCCTGGTCCAGTCCGCGATCGGCGACCAGCTCGCCAAGGCCCTGCTCGCCGGCCAGATCCGGGACGGCGACACGGTGCGGGTCGACCTCTCCGACAGCAAGGACGGCCTGTCGGTGACCGCCGCCTGACGACGCCACGGTCCCCGCACCGCCTGGCCGAAGTGGCGGGACACCCGCCAGCTTCGGGCGGGCGGTGCGGATGCCCCGTACCGCGCGCGCGTTCCGGCGGCGCGGGTCAGGATGGCAGCATGTTCGGGATGAGGAAGAAGCAGGACTCCGAGCTGACGGCGGCCGTCGCCGAACTCGCCGCCGCGCACCGGGTCTCGTTCGGTGGCGTGGGAATGGCGGGCACGCTGTTGCCGGAGACCGAGGCGTACCACCGGATCGAGGCGGTCGCGGCCGACCACCCGGACCAGGTACGCGAACAGCTCGACCGGCTGCTCGCCACCGCCACCGCGGCGGGCCGGGTGTATGCCGCAACGCTGCTGGCGCAGCTCGATCCGGCGGCCGGACGCGCCGCCTGGACCGTGCTGCGTGGCGTACCGGACGAACTACCCACCGCCACCGGCTGTGTCCTGGACACCACCACCGTCGGTGAGTACGCCGCGGAGCGGCTCGCTGGCTCTTGAGCTGCCGGCCGGCCCGGTCGGCGCCGCCCGGCAGGTCGTGGGTACCGTCTCGGCCGGACCAACTCGCCGGAGGTGACCAGGTGAACGGGGCATGGGTGTGCCCGCTGGCGGTGCTCGGGGGTCTGGTCGGGCTGGTGGTGCTGGTCACGTTCGCGCGGCGCCACCGGGCGCGACGGAAGGCGGCCGCGCCGCGCGGGCCACGGCGGATCGCACCACGGGTCGACCCCCGTCGCATCGAGGTCGGCGACATCGTCGAGATCGGCGACGTGGCGTACCCGGTGCGCGGCTCGGTCCGCCTGGTCGAGGGTGAGTGGAGGTGGGCCGAGCACCTGCTCGACGATCCGGACGGTCGGCGCCGGCTCTCCGTGGCGGAGAACCCGGAGTTCGAGTTGGTGCTCTGGCGGCCCGAGCCGGGTCGGGCCGGCACCCCGGGTGCCCCCGTGGTCGAGTTCGCCGGGCGTTCGTACGACTGGCGCGAGTCCGGCCAGGCGCGCTACACCGCCACCGGCGCGACCGGTCTTCCGCCCAGCGGGACCATGCGCTACCACGACTACCGGGCGACGGGCGGGGTCCGCCTCACCTTCGAGGCGTACGGCGAGACCGGCTGGGAGATGGCCCAGGGCGAGCGGCTGGAGCCGGCCGAGGTGGTCGTCCATCCTCAGGGCCGATGAGCTGCGACCAGACGGCCGGTCGCCGACCGTCCGTCCACGGCTCCGGCACCGGGTGACGCGCCGCCCGCCCAGCGTCGTGCCGTGCCGGAATGGCCGCGTGCCGCTACGGTGAAGCGCGTTCCAGGGAAGGAGAAAGATGGTCGATCCGCAGAGCACCCCGGCCCGCACCCGGCCGAGCGTGGTGACGATATCCACCTACCTGTTGTGGCTGTACGCCGTCTGTCAGTTGATCAGTGCGATCATCACGTTCGCCACCATCGGCACCGTACGTGACGCGATGGAGGAGGCCGTACAGGGCAGCAACAGCGACATGGAGGGCATCGCCGACGTGGCGGTCGCCGTCGGTGTCGGCACCGCCCTCTTCCTGCTGGTTGCGGCGCTGGCACTGGCCGGCCTGGGCCTGGTGAACCTACGGGGCAAGAACGGTTCGAGGATCGCCACCTGGATCGTCGGCGGCATCCTGTTCTGCTGCAGCGGGTTCAGCGTGCTCGGCAGCCTGGCCGGCGGCATGACGACGCCGGACACCAGCGGTGACCTGCCCAGTTCCGAGGAGATCCAGCGCCGGGTCGAGGAGGCCCTGCCCTCCTGGGCCACCCCGGTCAGCACGCTGCTCGGCGTGGTCAGCCTGATCTCGCTGCTGGTGGCGCTGATCCTGCTGGCGCTGCCGAAGGCCAACGAGTTCTTCCGTAAGCCGACCGCGCAGTGGGAGCCGCCGATTCCCGGCGCGGCCTACCCGGGCCAGCCCGGTCAGCCAGGCTACCCGGGTCAGCCGGGCTATCCCGGTCAGCCTGGTTACCCAGGTCAGCCGGGCTACCCCGGTCAGTCGGGTCAGCCCGGTTACCCGCCCGCGCCGGGCTATCCGGGCGCGCCGCAACAGCCGACCGAGCCCGGCTACCCGGCCGCTCCCGGCCACCCCGGCGAGCCCGGTGGGCAGCACCCGTCGGCCGGCGGTACGGGGCAGCCGCCGTCCGACCAGCCGCCGACCGACCGCCCCGGCTGAGCACCGGCGGTCGAGAGGCCGGTCCGTCCGGGCCTGAACAGCCCACGCCCGGTTCTCGACACGCCCGAACCACTGCGACAGCGACGGTCCCTCCGAGTAGGTTGCATCCCGAACGCCTACCGGAGGGACTCGTCGTGTCGTACCCCGAACAGGCGCCACCCCGCCGGCCGGTCGTGGTCCGGCTCGCCGTGGCGGTGCTGGCGGTGATGGCGTTCGGCGCGCTCGGGTACGCCCTGACCGGCCTGACCACGGTCAGCGGCACGGTTTCCCGGTTCCGCGCGGCGGCGGTCGGCACCTCGGCCGACGCTGGTCAGGTCGACGCGGTGGTCACCCTGCTGTGGGCTTCGACCGTGGTCTCCGCGGTGGTGAGCGTGCTCGCCGCTCTTCTCCTCGTCGGCCTCGCCCTCGGCCTGTCCGCCGGTCGTTCGGGTGCCCGGGTGGCGACCTGGGTGGTTGCCGGCCTCGGCGGCCTACTCGGTTGCTGCGCGGTCGTGACCCTGGCCGTGCAGCGCGGCGCGCCGCTCGACTTCGGCGACGACCGGGCCGCGGCCGAACTGGTCGACCTGATCGCGGACGCCCATCCGTCATGGTGGATTCCGCTGAGCGCAACGCTTTCGGTCGGCCAGGTGCTCGGTTACCTTGTGGTAGCCGTGCTGCTGGCCGTACCGTCCGCCAACGCCTGGTTCCGCCGCCGCCCGGCCTCCCCACCGGACCAGCCCCGCTCGCCGTACCCGCCGTACCAGGCCCAGCCGCAGAACCAACCCCCGCCCTGGGGTGGGCAGCCAGTCCACCCGCCGGGCCAGCCGTATCCGCCCTACCAGCCCGGGGTGCCTCCGTCGCCCCCTTCCCCGCCGAGGTGAGCCAACCGTGCCGTCCGACCTGCCGCCCGTACCGTCGGCCAACGGACGATGGGCGCTGATCACCGGGGCGACCGCGGGCATCGGGGCCGCCTTCGCCGCCCGGTTCGCCGCCGACGGATGGCACCTGGTGCTGGTGGCCCGGGATGCGACCCGGCTCGCCGCGCAGGCCGCCGAGTTGACCGGGCGGTACGGCATCGAGACCGAGACCATCGCCGCCGACCTGTCCACCGACGACGGTTGTACCCAGGTCGAGCGGCGGCTCGCCGCCTCGCCTGCGGTCGAGACGCTGGTGAACAACGCCGGGATCAGCCTGAACAAGCCGTTCCTCCGGTCGTCCGTTGAGGACGAGGCCCGGTTGCTCCGGCTCAATGTGCACGCCGTGATGCGGCTCAGCCTCGCCGCGTTGCAGGTGATGACCGAGCGACGCGGCGGGGCAGTGATTAATGTCTCTTCCGTCGCCGGGTTCGGCGCGGTCATGCCCGGTTCGACGTACTCGGCCAGCAAGGCGTGGGTGACCAACTTCAGCGAGTCGGTCGGCCAGTCGGCTCGCCCCTTCGGCGTACGGGTGATGGCGCTCTGCCCGGGCTACACGCGTACGGAATTCCACCAGCGGGCCGGCATCGACATGTCGAAAACCCCCGAATGGCTGTGGCTCAACGCGCCGGCCGTCGTCGACGAGGCCCTGCGTGACCTGCGGAAAGGCAAGTTGGTCAGCGTGCCGTCGTGGAAGTACAAGCTGGCCGTGGCGGGGCTGCGGCACGCACCTCGCCGGTTGCTCGACGTCATCGCCCGGGATACCCGCGGTCGCATCGGCCGCGATCGAGGTTGACCGTCGGTTGCGTCGAGGTGACCGGGCGCGGTCGGTGTGACATCACTCGATTCGACCAGATGATCGACGTAGCGTAACGGGACATCGGCAACCGCCGGTCGCCCGGAAGAGTTGCCGCAACTGGCCCGCACACGCGACGTACAGACTTCCGCAGTACCCTCTATCGCCATGGGGGACCACGACGACCTGCGTAAATTCATCTCCGACCTGGCTGTGGTCCACGGCCGGGTGGTGCTCTCATCCGGCCGGGAGGCCGACTGGTACGTCGATCTGCGGCGCGTCACGCTCCATCACGGGGCGGCACCATTGGTCGGTCGGGTGATGCGGGATCTGACCGCCGACTGGTCGTACGACGCGGTGGGCGGCCTGACATTGGGCGCCGACCCGATCGCCCTGTCGATGCTGCATGCCGCCGGCCGTCCGTTGGACGCGTTCGTGGTTCGCAAGGCAGGTAAGGCGCACGGGTTGCAACGGCGGATCGAGGGCCCCGATGTGGCCGGTCGTCGGGTGCTGGCGGTGGAGGACACCTCCACCACCGGTGGAAGTGTGTTGACCGCCGTCGAGGCTCTTCGCGAGGCCGGAGCCGAGGTCGTGGGGGTGGCGGTTATCGTTGATCGTGGCGCCGGCGACGCGGTGCGAGCCGCCGGACTGCCGTATCGGGCGGCCTATACGTTGGCTGACCTCGGCCTTGTGGCGTAAAAGTCTGCCGATTCGTATCTGCTGATATGCAGGCGGATCGATGCTGCTGGTGGAAGGATGGAATACGTGGGAACTGCGTTGGCCGAAATGACTATGCCTCAGATCTCGCCGCTTGCCGGCGAGCCGATCGAACGCGCCGACGCCGAGCGGCTGGCCGGGGTCCTCAAGGCCCTCGCCGACCCCGCTCGGCTGCGGCTGCTCAGCCTGATCCAGTCGGCGCCCGAGGGCGAGGCGTGCGTGTGTGACCTGACCGCGCCGCTCGGACTCTCCCAGCCGACGGTCAGCCACCACCTGCGAATCCTCACCGAGGCCGGCTTGCTGGAGCGGGAGAAGCGTGGTGTGTGGGCGTACTACCGACTGGTCCCGAGTGCGATCGCCACGATCGCCGACCTGCTGACCCCGCCGCGGAAGCGGGCCACCAAGAAGGCTCGCTGAGTCGGGAACGTCTGGCGGCTGCCCCAGTGGGCAGCCGCCAGACGGGGGACGTCAGCGGGCCGAGGTGGTCTCGTACGTCTCCTCGGTGAGGTCCCGGGCAGCGCGGCGGAGCCGGCGGCGCTCGGCGACCACCATCGCCGTGACCACGGCGACGCCGACCAGGAAGAGCCCGAGGATCGGCAGGAGATTGTCGCCGGGCGCGTGCAGGTCGCGTTCCTCGGACTGCCACGGCCACAGTGCCCGGAGGCTGCCCAGCAGGGCGCCGGACATCACCGCGAGCGTCATCCGGCGGTGCTGCTCCAGCAGCCACTGCAACAGCTTTACGAAGAGCGCCAGGCCGATGACCATGCCGGTCGCGAAGACCGCCAGGTAGCCGAAGTCGCGGTCGTTCACAGCGGTGATCGTCGGCTCGTAGAGGCCGACGGTCAGCAGCAGGAACGAGCCGGACACCCCGGGCATCACCAGGGCGCAGACCGCGACGGCCGCCGCCACCAGCACGATCAGCGGGTGCGGGGTGAGACTGGCCTGCGGCAGCCCGGTCAGCGCGAACGCGGCGACCGCGGCGGCGACCAGCGCGAGAACCTCCGCCCGTCGCCAGGGCGCGCCGACCATCGAGATCGGCACCAGCACCGAGGCGAGCACCAGCCCGAGGAAGAGCCCTCGGGTCTGCTCCGGATAGCCGGTCAGCAGCGGCTCCAGCGTCTTCGCGGCGATCAGCAGGCCGGGCAACATGCCGATCAGCAGCGGAATGACCACCGACCAGTGCACCTGCCGCAGTTGGTGGCCGGTGCGCGTCCAGCCGCGCCCGCGCGGGAGGTCGGAGGCCGCGTACCGTACGGCGCTCACCACGTGCCCGGCGGAGGCGATGACCCGTTCGTATACGCCGGTGACCAGTGCGATGGTTCCGCCGCTGATGCCGGGTACCGCCTCGGCCACGCCGATGGCCGCGCCGCGAAACACGTGCCCTACCCGTTCACCCAATGCCATGAAGTGTTCGCTCCGTAACTCGCTCGACCCAGCTCGGCGTGGCCTTCGCCACGGCGGCCCAGGCTACCGGGGTGGTCGGCACCGTCCACCTGGCACGGTCGGTGAACACGAAGCCCGGTGCCCGAAGGCGCGGTCGGTGCGCGGGCGCGTCGACGATCAGCGGTAGTCGTCCTCGTCGGCGGCGACCACCCGGGCCTGCTCCATCGCGTCCCAGTCGTCGACCTCCAGGCCACGGTGCGGCTCGTCGTCGGTCTGGGCGGGGGCGACCACGGTGGCCTGTTCGACCGCGTCGGCCGGCTCGGCCTCCAGGTCGCGCTCCTCGGGGTCGAGGTGGTCGCCGGGGGCGAAGTCCTCGTCAGGCTGACCCATGCGGTCCCTCCGGGGTGTCGGCTGGTGGGCGGATGGTTCCCACCCACGTTACGGGCTGTACCCACGTCTCGCTGGGAACCGACGCCGGGCGCCGAGGGCAGGCTGCCGCTGCGCCGAGGGCACGCCACCGCTGCGCCGAGTCGGTCGAATCGCCCTACCGGTGCCGTCCGGCGATGCCAGGATGGTCTCGTGGGCTTCCTCATCCGACTGGCGACCACCGCCGTCGCGCTGTGGGTCACCACGCTGATCGTGCCCGGGGTCGAGGTGACCGGACGCACCACCTACGACACCGTGTTCACCCTGATCATCGTGGCGCTGATCTTCGGGGTGATCAATGCGGTGCTAAAGCCGATCATCAAGGTGGTGGGCTGCGTCTTCTACCTGCTGACCCTCGGCCTGTTCGCGCTCGTGGTCAACGCCCTGTTGTTCCTGTTGACCGACGGGATCGCCCGGGCGGTGCATCTGCCGTTCCACGTGAACGGCTTCTGGGCGGCCTTCTGGGGAGCCATCGTGATGGCGGTGGTCACGTGGCTGATCAGTGTGGTCGTACCGGATTCCGCAGACCGGCGGTGAAGCAGCCCGGTTGTGCCCACCCGGCCGAGCTACGGGATACTGCCCGCGGAGGACAGCGCGGTCCAGCATGCCCATCGAGACAGGCGGCCGCAACGGCCGGCACGCGAGAGATTCCGGCGGCCTGGGCCGGCACGCAAGGCAAGAACCGACGGCCTCGGCCGGCATGCAAAGGCAAGAGCGGCCGGCACGGCCGACAGCGGCAAGTAAGGAGCGTTCGACATGCCCATCGCTTCCCCCGAGGCTTACGCCGAGATGCTGGACCGCGCCAAGGCCGGCCGGTACGCGTACCCGGCGATCAACGTGACGTCCTCGCAGACGCTGAACGCGGCGCTCAAGGGCTTCGCCGACGCGGAGAGTGACGGCATCATCCAGGTCTCCACCGGTGGTGCGGAGTACCTCTCCGGTCCGTCCGTGAAGGACATGGTCACCGGCGCGGTGGCCTTCGCCGCGTACGCGCACGAGGTGGCCAAGAAGTACCCGGTCAACATCGCCCTGCACACCGACCACTGCCCCAAGGACAAGCTGGACAAGTTCGTCCGGCCGCTGATGGCCATCTCGCAGGAGCGGGTCAAGAGCGGCCAGGAGCCGCTGTTCCAGTCGCACATGTGGGACGGGTCGGCCGTGCCGGTGGCGGAGAACCTGGAGATCGCCGAGCAGCTGCTCGCCGAGGCGGCCAAGGGCAAGATCGTCCTTGAGATCGAGGTCGGCGTCGTCGGTGGCGAGGAGGACGGCGTCGAGAACGCCATCAACGACAAGCTCTACACCACCGTCGAGGACGGCCTGGCCATGGTCGAAGCGCTCGGCCTGGGTGAGAAGGGCCGCTACATGGCGGCGCTGACCTTCGGCAACGTGCACGGCGTCTACAAGCCGGGCAACGTCAAGCTGCGCCCCGAGGTGCTGAACCAGATCCAGGAGGCGGTCGGCGCCAAGTACGGCAAGGAGAAGCCGCTCAGTCTGGTCTTCCACGGCGGCTCCGGCTCGCTGCTGTCGGAGATCCGCGAGGCGCTCGACTACGGCGTGGTGAAGATGAACATCGACACCGACACCCAGTACACCTTCTCCCGTCCGGTCGCCGACCACATGTTCCGCAACTACGACGGCGTGCTGAAGGTCGACGGCGAGGTCGGCAACAAGAAGCTGTACGACCCGCGGGTCTGGGGCAAGGCCGCCGAGGCCGGCATGGCCGCCCGGGTGGCGGAGGCCTGCGAGCACCTGCGCTCGACCGGCACCACCATGACCAAGTGACGCTCGTACGCTGATCCGCCGACGGCGGCCGATCCCGTCCCCGGGGTCGGCCGCCGTCGGCGTTCGTCGACGCCTCCGCAACCGGAGGCGTCGACGAGGTGCCCTTCCTTAACGGGTCAGCAGGCGGACCGCCTCGTGGACATCGTCGGTGAGGTGCACGGTGTCCGACAGGTCGCCGAAGGGCGAGGTGGCCAGCAGCGGACGCAGCAGCGCCTGCACCGGCAGCTCCGTCGTCCAGTAGTCACGGTCCAGGAAGACGTACGCGCCGCTGGCGCCGTCGGTGCCGTAGTAGGTCTTGGTGGCTGCCTGGAACACCTCCTGTATGGTGCCCGCCCGACCTGGGGCGAAGACGATCCCGCCGCGGGCCAGTCGCAGGATGGTGTCCTCCCGGATGGCGTTGGAGAAGTACTTGGCGATCCGGCCGGCGAACAGGTTCGCCGGCTCGTGCCCGTACAGCCAGGTCGGCACGGCCAGCCCGCCGCAGCCCGCCCAGTCCAGGTCACCGGTGGCCAGCGCCGCCGAGTCCGCCCGGTACGCGGTCACCGGTTCGGTGCCGTTCTGCGGCGGCGTCACGGACCGGCCGAACAGCTCCCGGACCCGCAGCGCCGCCGATGTGTACCGGTCGTGGTCGGTGAAGTCCGGTGCGGTGGCCAGCAGATCGATGGCGGCGGTCAGCTCCTCGGCCGGCCGGGTCGACAGGTACGCGCCCAGGTTGGCGGCCTCCATCACCCCCGGTCCGCCCCCGGTGACCACCAGCCGGTGGGCTCGGGCCAGCTCCCAGCCGAGCACCGCGGCCATCCGGTACGGCCGGCTGCCCCGGCGTACCGCGTGTCCGCCCATCACCCCGACCACCGACTGCGGCCCGTGGGTGGTCAGCCAGGCGCGGGTGGCGTCGGCGAGCGCGTTGTCCACGCCGTGATCGTGCAGTCGCTGGCCGAGCGCCTCCCGGACGTCCGGCAACGCTCCGCCGTGGGCCCGGAAGTGCGCGTACACCCGGGTGTCGTACATCGCCTCGAAGCCACCCTCGGCGAAGCCGGCGGCCAGTTCCTCGGGGGTGTAGAGGTGCGGCGGTTGGGTCGGGTACGGCAGCCCGGAGAACGGCGGTACCACGTTGGCGCCGCGCCGGACCAGGTCGGCGCCGACCTGCCGGGAGGCGAACCGACAGCCGACGAAGAGGGTTCCCGCCACCTCGACGCCGGTGAGGTCCGGGGTCGGGTCCAGGTCCAGGCGTAGGCCCTGCACGGTCAGACCGACCAGGCTTCCGGTAGCCAGCCGCCGGTCGAACTCGGCCCGGGTCTGGATCTCGTCTGTCCAGGTGTGCGGCTCGATGACGTCCGCGGGAGGTGGGGTCGGCACCCGATCATCCTGCCCAATCGGAGCAACCCGGCCGGAACTGGGGCGGGAGCCCGGCGGCCTGGCCGGGCTCCCGCGACTCCGGTTCCTGGGGAGGCTCCGGAAGTTCAGTTGTAGTGGAAATCGCGTGCCGTGGGCATGGGCCGCAGGCGGGACGGACCTCTCGGCCGTTCAGCCAGCCGGGTTTATCCGGACCCCCTCGCGCGCGCCAGTTCGAAGCGGGTTGAATGGGGCGATGCAGAACCTCTTGCCTGAGCCGCCCGCCACGCTCCTGCCCGCCGTCGAGGAGGCCGACGCCGCCCTCGGCGCAGCCGATCAGGCCGGCAGCGCCGAGGCGGTCGCCGAGGTGGCGGCCCGGTTCCCGAGCCACAGTGCGGCCTGGGCGGCGCTGGCGGCCGAGGCCTTCGCGCAGGGCCAGGTCGTGCCGGCGTACGCGTTCGCCCGCACCGGCTACCACCGGGGCCTGGACCAGCTGCGCCGCAGCGGCTGGAAGGGGCACGGCCCGGTGCCCTGGTCGCACGAGCCGAACCGCGGCTTCCTGCGCTGCCTGTACCTGCTCTCCCGGGCCGCCGACGAGATCGGCGAGGCGGACGAGGCCGCCCGCTGCGCCCAGTTCCTCCGCGACTGCGACCCGGCTGCGGCTGACGCGCTGGCCAGCAACTGACCAGCGGCGGCCCGTCGACGGAGGTCGACGGGCCAGCCGGGCGTCGGTGCCGACGGCTCGTCGGTGGCGGGTGGGGTTACAGTCCCTCGGCCACCGCTGCCGCGATCTTGAGCCAGGCATCCCGGGTCGCCGCCGACAGGTGGGCGTACCGGAGCGGCTCGCCCGTGTCGATGAGCCGCTCGTACGGAGCCAGCAGCACCGCACGGGTCCGCGCGGCGAAGTGCTCCTCGATGGCCGGCAGGTCGATCTCCTTGCGGGACGGCGGCATGGAGACCACCGTGACCGCCTGCCGGACCAGCCGTTGCCGACCGCTCTGCTCCAGGTGGTCGAGCATCCGGGCGGCGGTCTCGGCGGAGTCGTTACGGGCCGACATGGTGACCACCAACTGGTCGGTGGCGTCCATCGCCGCCTGCCAGTTCTGTGCCCGGACGTTGTTGCCCGTGTCCACGAAGATCAACTTGTAGAACCGGCTGACCACCTCGCGGATCTCCCCGAACGCCGCCGCGGTGAGCATCTCGCCGCCGGTCGCCGACTCGTCGGAGGCGAGGACGTCGAACATCCCCTCGCCCTGCGAGCGCACGTACTGCGACAGGTCACCGACCCGGCCGTGAGCGCCGTGGAACTGGCCCAGGTCCCGCAGCAGGTCACGTACCGTACGGGAGTGGAAGTCCTGCTGGGCGCGCATGCCGAGGGTGCCCTGGGTCTCGTTGTTGTCCCAGGCCAGTACGTAGCCGCCGCGCTTCTGCCCGAAGGTCATCGCGAGCAGCAGGATGGCCACCGTCTTGCCGGCACCGCCCTTCGGGTTGACCACGGTCACCTGCCGTAGCCCGCCGAAGTTGCGGCGCACCATCTCGATGTCCCGCTTGAGTTCCAGTTCGTGGCGGCCCGGGGGCAGCTTCACCAGACCCGTCTTGTTGACTACCGCGCGTACGCCCATCGTGGCGACCGGGTCGGCCGGGCGGGCCTGCCGCCGCCGGGCGAAGTCCTCGGCGGTCGGTGCCCCGCCCAACTCCGGCGTCCAGGCCTGCTCCGGGTACGCCGGAGGCATCCGCGAAGCGGTCTCCGGCGGCTGGTACGGGTGACCGGGCACCGGGGGCGCCACCGGAGGTACGCCCTGCTGCTGCCACGGTGCGGGATTCCAGGCCGGCTGCGGCGGGAAGGGACCGGGCGGCATCGCCGCGTACGGTCCCTGCGCCGTCCCGGCCTGTGTCGCGTCGTACGGCGGCCCGGGCTGTGTCGCGTCGTACGGCGGCCCGGGCTGTGCTGGTCCGTCCTGCGGTGTCGGCGGGTGGGGCGGCTGCGGTGTGCCCGGCCCGGGGTACGCGGCCGCAGGTGACCCGGCTTCGACCGGTTGCGCCGCTCCCAGGTCCGTCGGCGCGGACGGCGTCGGGCCTGCCTGGTACACCGTCGGCGGACCGCCGACGCCGTGCTGTGGCGGTGCGCCGTGCTGTGGCGTGGGAACGCCGTGTAGCGGCGGCTGGCGCACCGGCGGGTACGGACCGGCCGGCGAGGGCGGCGGGGGACCGGATTCCGGTCGCGGTAGCGGCGGGAGCGGCTGGGCGGGCACGGCCCAGGTGGGTTGCGGCACCGGTTCGGTGGCCCCGGCCAGGTCGCTCGCCTCGGCCGGCCGGACGCCCTCGGGGGCCGGCCGCTGTGGCGGCTGCGCCCACGGCGACTCCGTCGGTGGACGGCCCAGCCGCGGTGCGTCGTCGGCGGTACCGGCTGGGCCGGCCACCTCGTCGGCACCGCCCGGGTGACCAGCCGACTCCGGCTCGCCTCCGGTGCTGTCCGGCCCGCTGTCGCCGGTATGCGGCTCGCCGTCGAGGTGGGGACGACCGTCGTCGGTACCGAACGCCACGGTGCCGCCGTCGGAACTGCCCTGCGGCATGCCGTCGCCGGTGCCGGCCGACCCGCCGTGGTAAGCAGTCGATGGCGAACTGCTCCGGTTCGGTGCGAGCGAGGTCGGCTGGTCGAGGGTGAACGGCAGGTTCAGGTCGACCTGACCGGCGGGTGGCGGACCGGGAGCCGGTGCCCAGCCGGTGGCGGTCGGCGCGGGCGGTTCCCAGCCGGTGCTGGTCGGTCCGTCGCCGCTCAGCGAGGGATAGCCAACGGGTGCCGGCGGGCCGGCCGGCGGACGACCGTTGCCCGGCTCGGTCCGCTGCAGCGCGGGCCCGACGGCCGGGTAACCGGGCGTGGCCGGCAGCGGCACGGCGGGCGGCGCCGCAGCCGGGTTCGACGGTGCGGCTGGGCCCGACGGTGTGACGGCTGGGCCCGACGGTGCGGCGGCGGGCGGTGCCGGTGGCGGCGCGCCCCAGCCGGGCGGGCCGAAGCCGTCGACCTGATCGGGTGGCCAGAGTGGTTCGATGTCCCGTTCCGGCACCCCATGCTGGCCGGGCACGTGCACCCGGTCGGCGTTCTCGTCCACCACGGTTCCTCCCCATTCCTCCTGCCGAGGATAGGCCCACCGGCCGACCCCGGCCGTCGACGCGGGGCCCGGTCAGGTGGTCCAGACCGCCCAGACACCCGGCTCGGTCCACCAGGACCGCTTGCGGGTCAACTCCCCCTCCACACCGTCGTCCAGGTACGGCAGCGGGGTCTCGTCCCTGGGCAGCACCGACATGGCCCGGCCGCGCGCCCGGCGCACCTCGAGGCGTACCCGCCGCCGACCCAGCCGCGACCGGGTGACCACCGGGACCGCCACCGCCACCTCGACCAGTCCGTCCGCCGGATCCGGATCGGCGAGCAGGGTGACGTCGTCGAGCCGGGCATAGCCACCCGCGTTGCCGATGGCGCAGGCCAGCAGGGGATCCTCTCCGTTGGAGAGGACGGCGTCGTCCACCTCGACCCGGCCGCGCCAGTGCAGCGGTCGCCCGTCCGCACTGGCGGCACCGAACAGGGCGCCGTCCAGGGTGACCGAACCGCCGTCGTTGCGCAGCAGGTCCAGCCGGCGGGGCGTGCCGTCGAGCACCGCGGCGGCCACCGCCGCCGGGTCGCGGGGCAGGCCGAGCTGCGCGGCGAGGTCGCGGTGCGTCGTGCCGCGGGTCGGATCGAGTGGCAGTACGCCGATCGGCGGCAGGTCCGGCACGGTCCGGTTGCCGGCCAGGTCCGCCGGGCGGCGGCTGGGCGGTGGTGCGTACCGCCGAACCAACCGACGGAGTACGGCGCGCAACTGTGCGTCACTGGCCACCGCGACCACCAGGCGGGTCTTGGAGTCCTGGTCGGGCCAGGTGAGGCCGTCCGGCCGGGTCGGCCCGTCCAACCGGGCCAACACCTCGTCGATCTCCGCGTCCGAGCGGGCGGTCACCGTCTCGACCCGGGCACCCCGGCCGGTCAACGCATCCGCACAGGCCAACACGGGTACGCGGGGCGTCTCGCAGCGGTCGTCGCGCTCCCTGGCCGGCTCGGTGGCGCCGCCACAGCAGGCTTCGCCACCGCCGCACCCGGCTCCCGGAGCGTCGCGCTCCGAGCCCAGGGTGAGCAGCACCACGTCGTACACGGGTAGCTCCTCCTGCCTCTCGGCGCGACCCCTGCCGGTCGTGCCGTCACTACTTGTTAACCTGACACCCCGGGCTCGCTGACCGGTCGCCATCTGGCACCCGAGCCTTCTGGAGGCGAGAAGATGCCAGCGATCGTGCTCCTCGGCGCTCAGTGGGGCGACGAGGGCAAGGGCAAGGTTACCGACCAGCTGGGTGAGCGGGTCGACTACGTCGTCCGCTACTCGGGCGGCAACAACGCCGGCCACACGGTGATCACCCCCGACGGCCAGAAGTACGCCCTGCACCTGATGCCCTCGGGCGCGCTCTCGCCGAACGCCGTGATCGTCATCGGTAACGGCGTGGTGGTCGACCCGAAGGTGCTGCTCAGCGAGATCGACGGGCTCGCCGAACGGGGCGTGGACGTCTCCCGGCTGCGCATCTCCGGCGACGCGCACCTGATCATGCCGCACCACCGGGCGCTGGACCGGGTGGTCGAGCGCTACCTGGGCAGCTCCCGGATCGGCACCACCGGCCGGGGCATCGGCCCCGCGTACGGCGACAAGGTCGCCCGGATGGGGATCCGGGTACAGGACCTGCTCGACCCGGGCATCCTGCGCAAGAAGCTGGAACTCGCCCTGCGCGAGAAGAACCAGGTGCTGTTCAAGGTCTACAACCGCAAGGCGATCGACGTCGACGCCACCATCGAGGAGTACCTGGAGTACGCGGAGCGGCTGCGGCCGTACATCGCGGAGACCCGGGCGATGCTCTGGGACGCCCTGGACCGCGGCGACACCGTGCTGCTGGAGGGCGCCCAGGCCACCATGCTCGACATGGACCACGGCACCTACCCCTTCGTGACCTCGTCGAACCCGACGGCTGGCGGGGCGTGCGTGGGTGCGGGCATCCCGCCCACCGCGATCACGAAGGTGATCGCGGTGAGCAAGGCGTACACCACCCGGGTCGGTTCCGGCCCGTTCCCGACCGAGCTGTTCGACGAGAACGGCGCCCACCTGCGTAAGGTCGGCCACGAGTACGGCACCACCACCGGCCGGGAGCGGCGGTGCGGCTGGTTCGACGCGGTGGTGGCCCGGTACGCCTGCCGCCTCAACGGCGTCACCGATCTGGTGATCACCAAGCTGGACGTGCTCACCGGCCTGGCCACGGTCCCCATCTGCGTCGGCTACGAGATCAACGGCAAGCGTGTCGACGACATGCCGATGACCCAGACCGACTTCCACCACGCCACCCCGGTGTACGAAGAGCACCCCGGCTGGTGGGAGGACATCACCAAGGCCCGCACCGAGGAAGACCTCCCCGAGAACGCGCGGCGCTACATTGCCCGCATCGAACAACTCTGCAACACCCGGGTCAGCGTGGTGGGCGTAGGCCCCGGCCGCGAAGAAAACGTAACCCGCCACCCCCTCCTCCCCTAGCCCCGCCCTCCGCCCCGCGCACCCTCCCCGTTGATCATGAAGTTGTTGTCGACCGTTGCGGCGTGTCATGACAACAGCCTCATGATCAACGCCGGGGTGGGCGCGAGTTATCCACAGGGATGGGGTGGTTGTCCACAGGGGGTTTAGTCGATCTATGTGGGCCGGGACAGTCGAGCGACGTGGATGCTTTGACTGTGGTGCGGCGCGTGGCGGCCAGCCAGGACTGGGTGGTCACTCTGGCGCAGGCGCGGGAGGCCGGATTCAGCGTGCACGAGGTGCACCGGTTCTGTCGTGCGGGGCGGTGGCGTGCCGTGGCGAGGGGCGCCTACCTGGTCGATGCCGATCTGCATGACGGTGTTCCTCGTCGCGCGCAGGTCAGGGCCGCGGTGGCATCCTTCGGGCCACGGGCTGCGGCGGTGCTAGCCACGGCCGCAGAGCTGCATCGGTTGGCCGGCCCGCGTGCGACGGACGAGATTCACCTCTCCGTACCGGGCTTCGCCGCGAAGCCGAATCGGCGAGAACATCCCCAGGTGGTGGTGCACCAGCTGAGCATCGAACCGGGGCAGCTCGGGTACGTCGAGGGCATCCTCGCCACCAACCCCGTGTGTACGGTCGCCGATCTGATCTTGCGGCTCGACCGCTACCCGGCTGTCTGCCTGCTCGACTCCGCGTTGAACCGCCGGCTCGTCCTCGACGGTGACCTGCCCGAGTTGCATCGACTCGTCCGGGGGCGGCGTGGTGCGCTCGCGGCACGCGACCACCTCGCCGAGGCGGACGGCCGGGCGCAGTCGCCGCTCGAGACCCGGGCCCGGTTGTGCTGCGTCGACGGCCGAGTCCCGCCCGACGTCCTGCAGCTCGAGGTGCGCGACCACGATGGCTACCTGCTCGGCATCGGCGACCTGGGTTGGCGGCGACACCGGATCATCGCGGAGGCCGACGGGCGGGAGGTCCACAGTGCCCCTGATGCGGTGTTCGCCGACCGTCGCCGGCAGAACCGCCTGCTCAACGCGGGCTGGATCGTCCTACGCTTCACCTGGTCCGACACGCTTCGTCCGGACTACATCCCGGACACCGTCCGGCAGGCGATGCGCACCGCCCGAATCCGTCGATCATGAAGTTGTTGCCACCCCGCCACGGCGTGTCGTGGTAACAACTTCATGATCAACGGGGGCGGGGGGAGGGGTGGGTAGGATGCCGGGTTGTGCGGGTTCTGTTGTTGGGTGGTGGAGGGCGGGAGCATGCGCTCGCGCTGCGGCTTGCTGAGGATGCGTCCGTCACGGAGTTGATCTGCGCGCCGGGTAATCCGGGGATCGCCGGGATCGCCCAGCAGCGGCAGGTGGACATCGTCGACCCGAGCGCCGTCGCGGCGCTTGCCGTCGAGGAAGCGGCCGACCTGGTGGTGATCGGTCCGGAGGCGCCGCTGGTGGCCGGGGTCGCCGACGCGGTACGGGCCAAGGGCATCGCCGTGTTCGGGCCGAGCGCCGAGGCGGCTCGGCTGGAAGGGTCCAAGACGTTCGCCAAGGACGTGATGACCGCCGCCGCCGTACCCACCGCTCGCGCGTACACCTGCACCGACGAGGTCGGCACCGCGCAGGCACTCGACGAGTTCGGCCCGCCGTACGTGGTGAAGAACGACGGGCTCGCCGCCGGCAAGGGCGTCGTGGTCACCGACGACCGGGCGGTGGCGCTGGCCCACGCCCGGGACTGCGGCCGGGTGGTGGTCGAGGAGTACCTCGCCGGTCCCGAGGTGTCGCTGTTCGTGGTGACCGACGGGGAGGCGGCGGTACCGCTGCTGCCGGCCCAGGACTTCAAGCGGGTCGGCGACGGCGACACCGGCCCGAACACCGGCGGCATGGGGGCGTACGCTCCGCTGCCCTGGTCCCCGACCGGTCTGGTCGACGAGGTCATGCGCGACGTGGTGCACCCGACCCTGGCCGAGATGCGCCGCCGTGGCACCCCGTTCGCCGGCCTGCTCTACGTCGGGCTGGCGATCACCGCCGCCGGCCCTCGGGTGATCGAGTTCAACGCCCGCTTCGGTGACCCGGAAACCCAGGTGGTGCTGGCCCTGCTGGACACGCCGCTGGCCGGGCTGCTGCACGCTGCGGCCACCGGCACGCTGGCCGAGCACCCACCGCTGCGCTGGCGGGACGGTGCCGCCGTGACGGTGGTGGTCGCCGCCGAGGCGTACCCGGCGAAGCCGCGTACCGGCGACGTGATCACCGGCGCGGACCGGCCGGGGGTCATCCACGCCGGCACCGTCCGCCGGGCCGCCGACGGCGCGCTGCTCTCCGCGGGCGGGCGGGTGCTCTGTGCCACGGCCACCGGGGTGGACCTCGCCGCCGCCCGGGACGCCGCCTACGACCTGGTACGCGGCATCGAGCTGCCCGGTGCGCACCACCGTACGGACATCGCCGCCGCCGCCATCGAAGGCCGGATCGCCGTTCCCTGACGGTGGCGGTAAGAAACCTTGGTCGCACCGACAAGCGCACCTCTACCCCTGAGTGCAGTGGGCCGGCGCGACTCCGTCCACCGCAGCCGCCGCGGCGGGCGCGCCCACGGGGCTGCCCGGTGGGGGCGACTGGTCTACGTCGTCGACGGTGACCAACTTCAGGACCACGCCGGGACGTGTGGCAGCGTCGGCATGCTGGTGGCCCCGGCCGCCGACTGACCGTGCGTCAGCCTCGGCCGGGCGATCGACCTGCGTCGACCTCGGCGGGGCGGTGCTGCCCGCCGTACGCCCCGTGGCCGGTGTCCCCGGGCTGCCGGTCCACCCGCCCGGACCGGCGGAAACCAGCCGATCGGCGGCCTTCGGACGTTGACACGCCATGTCACGATCTTCATGTTGGTGGCTGGTGCGGGCCGCCGGCTACGGGGAGGAGGACGCGGTGACCGACTTTCTCGGTGCGGCGCTGAGCTTTCCCACCGTGCTGTTCAGCTTCCTGCTGGTGGTCGTCGTCGGCTACTGGCTGCTGGTGTTGACCGGGGTGCTGGATCTCGGTGACGACTTGGACGTCGATGGCGTACCGGGCAACTTCCTGGCTGGTCTCGGGCTCGGCGGTGTGCCCAGCGCCGTCGTCTTCTCCCTGCTCGTCGCGGTCGCCTGGTTCGTCAGTCTTGCCGGTACCGCCCTACTCGACGGCCTGGGCTTCGGTTCCGGCACCCGGATCCTCGTCTCGATCGGCGTGCTGCTGGCCGCCGCGCTCTGCGCGTGGCTGGTGACCCGGCTGGTCGCGGTGCCGTTGAGCCGGCTCTTCCCGGCCGAGTCGGACGCCACCCGGCACGCCTTCGTCGGCCGGCTGTGCGTGGTGCGCACCGGCACGGTCAC
This sequence comes from Micromonospora radicis, assembly GCF_003583405.1. Classification (GTDB taxonomy): domain Bacteria; phylum Actinomycetota; class Actinomycetes; order Mycobacteriales; family Micromonosporaceae; genus Micromonospora; species Micromonospora radicis. The sequence goes on along the minus strand of NZ_QXEC01000008.1, from coordinate 102,276 downwards.
CGCCGACTTCGGGCAGGCCGAGGTAACCGCTGCCGACGGCTCGTCGGCGGTGGTGCAGATCCGCCAGCCGGGCGAGGAGAAGATGACGGCCGGCAGTTCCGCCCTGATCTACGACTACGACACCGAGGGCGAGTTCTTCTGGGTGATGCCCGCCGGGCCCGCCTTCGACCCGCTGAGACATTCCGCCAAGTAGCCGCCCCGGTGTGACGCGTCGTCGGCGCGGATCACCCCGACTTCACCGGGCAGCCGGCCAACCCCCAGCGCCGGCTCGTCCCACGCTGCCCCTGAGACGTCTCGAAAGGAGGATGCGCGGGCGTCCCCGCCGGCTTCTGCCGTCGGTTGCCGACCGCCCGCGCGCCCAGCCATGGAAGTCATCACCACCGGAATCGGTGTACTCCTCGCCGTCGTCCTGCTCGTCGCGCTCGGCGTGGTGTTCATGGTCAGTCGGCTGTTCCGCAAGGTCGAACAGGGCAAGGCGCTGATCATCTCGAAGATCCGGCGGGTCGACGTGACCTTCACCGGCGCGGTCGTGCTGCCCGTACTGCACAAGGCCGAGATCATGGACATCTCGGTCAAGACGATAGACATCGAACGGACCGGCAACGAGGGCCTGATCTGTCGGGACAACATCCGCGCCGACATCCGGATCACGTTCTTCGTCCGGGTCAACAAGACCATTGAGGACGTCGTCAAGGTGGCGCAGGCGATCGGCACCGCGCGGGCCAGCGACCGGGAGACCCTCCAGGAGCTGTTCAACGCGAAGTTCTCCGAGGCGCTGAAGACGGTCGGCAAGCAGCTCGACTTCGTCGACCTCTACACCAAGCGCGACGAGTTCCGCGACCAGATCATCCGGGTTATCGGCACCGACCTCAACGGGTACAGCCTGGAGGACGCGGCGATCGACTTCCTTGAGCAGACGCCGATGTCGCAGCTCGACCCGAAGAACATCCTCGACGCGCAGGGCATCCGGAAGATCACCGAGCTGACCACGCAGGAGCACGTCCGGACCAACGAGTTCCGGCGCAGCGAGGAGAAGGAGATCACCCGCCAGAACGTGGACGCCAAGGAGGCGATCCTCGAACTGGAGCGGCGGCAGGCCGACGCCGAGGCCAAGCAGCAGCGCGAGATCGAGACCGTCCGGGCCCGTGAGCAGGCCGAGATCACCCGGGTACGCGCCGAGGAGCGGCTACGGGCCGAGACGGCGAACATCCGTACCGACGAGCAGTTGGGCGTCCAGCACGAGAACCGGGCTCGGGAGATCGCGGTCGCGGAGAAGAACCGCGAGCGGGTCATCGCCATCGAGACCGAGCGGATCGAGAAGGACCGTCTGCTGGAGGTGATCGGCCGGGAGCGGGAGACCGAGCTGAGCACGATCGCCAAGGACAAGGAGGTGGAGGCCGAGAAGCGGGCCATCGCCGAGGTCGTCCGGGAGCGGATCGCGGTGGAGAAGACCGTGGCCGAGCAGGAGGAGAACATCAAGCGGCTGCGGGTGGTCGAGGAGGCCGAGCGGACCCGCCAGGCGGTGGTCATCCAGGCCGAGGCCGAGGCGCAGGAGAACCTGGTCAAGGACATCAAGGCGGCGGAGGCCGCCGAGGCGGCGGCCAAGCACAAGGCCCGCGAGCAACTGGTGCTGGCCGAGGCCCGGCAGCAGGCCGCGGAGCTGGACACCCGGGCGAAGATCCGGCTGGCCGAGGGCATCCAGGCGGAGTCGGCCGCGGCCGGCCTGGCTGAGGTGCAGGTCCAGGAGCGCAGCGCCGAGGCGATCGAGAAGGTCGGCCGGGCGGAGGTCGCAGTGGAGCGGGAGAAGCTGCTGGCCGCCGCCGACGCGGTGCGCGAGAAGCTGAAGGGCGAGGCCGAGGGTCTCACCGAGAAGGCCGCCGCGATGGCCGCACTGGACGACGCCACCCGGGAGCACGAGGAGTACCGGCTGCGCCTGGAGTTGGAGAAGGACGTCCGGCTCGCCGGGCTGGACACCCAGCGTCAGGTCGCCGAGGCGCAGGCCAAGCTGGTCGCCACCGGCCTGGAGAAGGCGAACATCGACATCGTCGGCGGGGACAGCGTCTTCTTCGACCGGCTGCTCAGCTCGATCTCGTTCGGCAAGAGCGTGGATGGCTTCGTGGCCCACTCGGACGTGGCGAAGAGCCTGGCCAAGCCGTGGCTGGACGGCAGCGCCAGCTTCACCGACGACCTGGCCCGGATGGTCGGCTCGCTGAACAGCGCCGACGTGCAGAACCTCACCCTGTCGGCGTTCCTGGCACAGCAGATCCGCGCCGGTGGCGCGGACCAGGGCAAGCTCCAGGAGCTGTTGAAGGCCGCCCAGCGGCTGGGGGTGGCGGAGACACCGGTCGCCGCCCTGACGGGCTCGCGGCAGCGCGCCGGTGAGTGAGCCGACCGCCGGTCCGGCCGCCGGGCGTACGCCCGGCGGCACCGGGCCGGCCCCGGCGGCCGGTCCGGCCGGCGGTACCGACGACGCCGCCCGGATGGGGTTGGCGGACGGCAGCTACGAGGTGCTGCGCAAGCGCCTCGCCGGGCAGGCCGCCGAGCTGGCCCGGCGGGCCGAGACGCTCAACGCCCGCCGGCTGGAGGTCTTCGGCAGCACCGAGCTGCGGTTGCTGAGCACCGAGCGGATCCGCACCGAGCACAACTGCGTACCCCGGGACATCGTCTCCGTGGGCGGGCTGATGCTCTTCGGCTACAACGTCTTCATCGGTCTCAAGCCGGAGACGACCGTCGACGACGTGTTCTCGCTGCACCGGTTCGTCCGCGAGGCGGGCGCCGAGGCGGACGCCTTCCGGTTCGACGAGGCCGGGCCGGACGAACTGCCCGGCCTGCTGCGCCACCCGCAGTTCGTCCGGGACTTCGCCGAGCTGTACCGCTACTACCGGCAGGCCAAGCTGTTGCAGTTGCGCCGCGTCGACGGCCGACTGCTGGCGGTGTTCCAGACCGGTCCGCGTACCGAGGACAACCGGGTGCTGCGCTGGCAGGTCGACCTGGACGGGGTGCCCGAGTACCTGGACAGCCGGGGCGAGCGGGACCACGTCTTCCCGCCCAGCCACGACTTCGAGTGGGTCGAGACCACCCGGGAAGACCACATCCTCGGCCGGCACCCGCACATCTCCATCGACGGCGTGGTCTTCGTCGAGACGGTCGGCGGCACGCTGACCGTGAAGGTGGAGAACAACACCGAGGTCGGCGAGGGCATCTACAGCGAGCCGGTGGACGAGCCGTTGCAGAGCCTCGCCGACGCCGACGTGCACTGGGCCCGGGTGGGCACGCTGATCCTGCTGAGGCTGCGGCCGTACAAGGAGACGCAGTGGCGGCATCTGGTGTTCAACACGTTGACCCGGGAGGTGGTCCGGCTCGACGGTATCGGCGTCGCCTGCCAGCGACTGCCCGAGGACCACGGCATCATCTTCCCGGGCGGCTACCACCTGGCCACCGGCGTCACCCGGACGTTCGACACCGACGTCGCGGGGCTGGAGTTCGAGCGGGTGGTGCGCTCACCGAACGGTGAGGACGTGCTCTACGTCTTCCACGCCCGCGCGGACGGCCGCTCGCTGCTGCTGCCGTACAACGCGATCCGCAAGGAGGTGGCGGCACCGATCCCGTGTCACGGGTTCTCGCTCTTCGACGACGGCACGCTTGTGGTGTTCCGGGCGGTCTCCGAGGAGCCGACCCGGGTCCACCCGATGCAGATCTGGCAGACGCCGTACGTCTCCGACGCGTACGCCGCCGCCCAGCCGGCGGGGAGTGGGGCGCTGGAACGGGTCGGCAACGCGGACCTGGTCCGCGGCATCTCGGATGCCTTGTCGGCGGCCCGGATGGTCGACGGCACCGTCACCGGCGAGGTCTACGAGGCGCTGATCGCGGCCTGCGGCCGGATCACCGACCACTACCACTGGATCGGTGACGAGGAACTCGGCGACCTGGCCACCCCGCTCGCCGGGCTGCGGCGGACCGCCACCGCCGTGCTGGAGGAGCACGAGAAGGTCCGTACGCTCACCGAGCGGGCCCGGGCCGAACTGGACGCCAGCGCCGAGCAGATCGCCTCGTTGGCCCGCCGCGCCCGGGGTGAGGCGCCGCTGACCGCCGACGACTGGGTCGCCCAACTCGGTGGCCTGCGCCGGGCCCGCGGGCACCTGGAGACGCTGCGCGAGCTGCGGTACGTCGACCACGACCGGATCGACGAGTTGGCCGCGCGACTGGACGAGGAACTGGCGGTGGCCGGTCGCCGGGCGGTGGAGTTCCTCCGCCGGGACGAGGCGTTCACCGGCTACCAGCAGGAGGTCGACCGGCTCGCCGGGCGGGCCGCCGAGATCGGCACGGTGGCCGAGGCGGGCACGGTCAACGACGAGCTGACCGGTCGTACCGAGGCGTTGCAGACCATCACCGACGTGGTGGGTGGGCTGGACATCGCCGACGCGACGGTACGCACCGCGATCCTCGGCCGGGTCGGTGAGGTGCTGGGCGCGGTCAACCGGGCCCGCGCGGTGCTCGACAAGCGTCGCCGTGAACTGGCGGCCGTCGAGGGGCGGGCCGGCTTCGCCGCCGAGTTCGCCCTGCTCGGGCAGGCGGTGACCGGTGCGCTGGCGGCGGCGGACACCGCCGAACGTTGCGACGAGCAGCTCGGCCGGCTGCTGCTGCGGGTGGAGGAGTTGGAGTCCCGCTTCGGCGAGTTCGACGACTTCCTGGCCGAGCTGGTGACCCGGCGTACCGACATCTACGAGGCGTTCTCGGCGCGCAAGCAGGCGCTGCTGGACGAGCGATCCCGACGGGCCGACCGGCTGGTCGCCTCGGCCGACCGGATCCTGGTCAGCGTGCAACGCCGGGCCGGCACGCTCGGTTCGCTCGACGAGGTCAACACCTACTTCGCGGCCGACCCGATGGTGGGCAAGCTGCGTTCGGTGGTCGAGGAGCTGCGTACCCTCGGCGACGCGGTGCGGGCCGAGGAACTGGACGGCCGGGTCCGCGCCGCCCGGCAGGAGGCCGGACGTGGCCTGCGCGACCGGCTCGACCTGTACGCCGACGGCGGCGAGACGATCCGGCTGGGCCGGCACCGGTTCGCGGTGAACACCCAGCCGATCGACGTGGCGGTGGTGCCGGCCGACGGGCGGATGGTGGTCGCGGTGACCGGCACCGATTACCGCGCCCCGGTACGCGACGCGGAGTTCCAGCAGACCCGACGGTTCTGGGACCAGCTGCTGGTGTCCGAGTCGGCGCAGGTGTACCGCGCGGAGTACCTGGCGGCGGCGATCCTGGCCGCCGCCGAGGCGGGCCGCGACGGGTTGACCCTGGATGCGCTGCACGCGGCGGCGGTGGACGCCGACGCGCTGCGGGAGCTGGTCCGGCGGGTGGCCGAGAGCCGCTACGACGAGGGGTACGAACGCGGCGTGCACGACCACGACGCCGCCGAGATCCTGCGGGTGCTGCTGCGCCTGCACGCCGGCGCCGGGCTGCTGCGCTACCCACCGGCCGACCGGGCTGCCGCCGGACTGTTCTGGCGCTACGGCACCGACGAGGCGAACCGTGCGGCGTGGACCGCCCGCGCGGCTTCGCTGGCGCGGGCGCGGCAGCGGTTCGGCCGCCCGGACGGCGAGGACGCCGCCGACCGGCTCTGCGCGCAGCTGGCCGAGGCGATCGACGGCTACCTGCGTGCTGCCGGACTGCCGGTGCCGGCGGCCGGGACGGCGCTGGCCGGCGAGTACCTGTTCGCGGAGCTGTCCGAACCACCGGTGCGGTTCGTCACCGGCAGCGGGGCGCGGAGCATGTTGGACCGGTTCCGGCGGGCACTCGGCGGTCCGCAGTCGCGCTCGTCCCGGGAGTTCGACGACGATCTGCGCGCCCTCGGCGCCGACCTGGCCGGCCGGCACCAGTTGGTGGAGGCGTGGCTGACCGCCTTCCTCGCCACCGACGACGGCGACCTGTCCGGGTACGACCTGCCGGAGGCGGTCGCGGTCGAGCTGTGCGGGCCCGAGCTGCCCCGGCAGGACAGCGCGGCGACGATGACGGAGACGGTGGGCGGCCTGCTCGGCGCGCACCCGCGCGTCGAGGGCTCCACGCTGACCGTACGGATCGACGAGATGCTGACCCGGACCCGGACGTTCCGCACCGAGCTGGTGCCGGCGTACCGGGCCTACCAGCGGCAACGCAACGCGCTAATGGAGACCGAGCGGGAGCGGCTGCGGCTGGAGGAGTACCGGCCGAAGGTGATGAACGCGTTCGTCCGCAACCGGCTGCTCGACGAGGTGTACCTGCCGTTGATCGGTGACAACCTGGCCCGGCAGCTCGGCGCGACCGGCGACGGCAAGCGGGTCGACCAGTCCGGCCTGCTGTTGTTGATCTCACCGCCCGGGTACGGCAAGACCACGCTGATGGAGTACGTGGCCAGCCGGCTCGGCCTGGTCTTCGTCAAGGTGAACGGGCCGGCCCTGGGTTCGAAGGTCACCTCGCTGGACCCGGCCGAGGCGCCCGACGCCACCGCCCGGCAGGAGGTGGAGAAGATCTCCTTCGCCCTCGAACTGGGCAACAACGTGCTGCTCTACCTGGACGACATCCAGCACACCAACCCGGAGCTGTTGCAGAAGTTCATCTCGCTCTGCGACGGCCAGCGCCGGATGGAGGGCGTCTGGGACGGCCGCACCCGCACGTACGACCTGCGCGGCAAGCGGTTCGCGGTCTGCATGGCCGGTAACCCGTACACCGAGTCGGGGAAGCGGTTCCGGATCCCGGACATGCTCGCCAACCGGGCCGACGTGTGGAACCTCGGTGACGTGCTCTCCGGGCGGGAGGAGGCGTTCGCGCTCAGCTACATCGAGAACGCGCTGACCGCGAACCCGGTGCTCGCCCAGCTCTCCGGCCGGGATCGTACCGACCTGGAACTGCTGGTCCGGATGGCCCGCGGCGACGACTCGGTCCGGCCCGATCAGCTGTCCCACCCGTACCCGCCGGTGGAGTTGGAGCAGATCGTCTCGGTGCTGCGCAAGCTGCTGCGGGTGCAGCAGGTGGTGCTGGCCAACAACCAGGCGTACATCGCCTCGGCGGCGCAGTCCGACGACGCCCGTACCGAGCCGCCGTTCCAGTTGCAGGGGTCGTACCGGAACATGAACAAGCTGGCCGAGCGGGTCGTCCCGGTGCTCACCGACGACGAACTGGAAGCGGTGATCGACGACCACTACCTCGGTGAGGCGCAGACCCTGGCGGCGGGCGCGGAGGCCAACCTGTTGAAGCTCGCCGAGCTGCGTGGCCGGCTCACACCCGAGCAGGCGCGCCGCTGGGTCGAGGTGAAGGAGGCGTTCCAGCGCTCGCGTGCTCTCGGCGGCGCCGGTGACGACCCGGTGGACCGGGCGGTCGGCGCGCTCGGCCTGCTCGCCGACCGGGTCGGCACGGTGGCCACCGCCATCGGTCGCGCCAACGAGGGGTAGCAGCCGCGAAGATCGACACCGTTACGGCGGGACGGCGGTATCCGTCGCGCCGGAATGCCGCCATCTCGCCGTAACGGAGGTCAGCCGGCGCAGTCAGCCGGCGCGGTCAGCCGGCGATGTAGCGGCGTAGGTCGCGGGTGAGTACCTTGCCGGTGGTGTTGCGCGGCAGGTACTTGACGAAGACCACGTCCCGGGGCACCGAGAAGCGGGCGAGGTAGTGCCGGACGTACTCGCGGACCGCCTCCGGGTCGAGGGTCTCGCCGGGGTGCAGACCGAGGAAGGCGGCGAGCCGCTGGCCGTACTCGGGATCGGGTACCCCGATCACGGCGGCCTCGCGTACCTGGGGGAGTTGGGCGAGCAGCTGTTCGACCTCGGAGGGGAAGACGTTCTCCCCGCCGGAGACGATCATGTCGTCGGCGCGGCCGTCGACGAAGAGCAGCCCCTCGGCGTTGACCCGGCCCAGGTCGCCGGTGTCCAGCAGGCCGTCGTGGCGGTTCCGGTCGGTGCCGGAGGTGTAGCCCTCGAAGAGCATCTCGTTGCCGACGAAGATCCGGCCCACCCGCCCGGCGGGCACCGGCTCACCGGCGTCGTCGAGGATCCTCAGCTGCGTGCCATGCGGCGGGCGGCCGGCGGTGGTGGGTGCCTGGCGTAGGTCGGTGGGGGTGGCGATGGAGGCCCAGGATGCCTCGGTCGAGCCGTACAGGTTGTAGAGCACGTCGCCGTAGGCGTCCATGAACTGCGCCGGGAGGCCGCCGGGCAGCGCGGACCCGCTCACGGCCACCACCTTCAGCGGCGGCCGGGGGTCCGGCGGGGGCACCTCCAGCAGTCGTTGCAGCATCACCGGCACCGCGAACAGCACCTGGCAGCGGTGCCGTACCAGGGCGTCCAGGGTGGCGGCCGGATCGAAGCGCCGGTGCAGCACGACGGTGGCCCGCAGCGCGAAGCCGACCTGTAGGGCCGCGTACCCCCAGGTGTGGAAGACCGGCGCGGCGATCATGACACGGTCGCGGGCCTGTACCGGGATCCGGTCGATGATGGAGACCAGGGGACCGAAGCCGCTCGGAGTGGGCCGGCGGGCGCCCTTCGGCGTGCCGGTGGTGCCGGAGGTGAGCACGATGATCCGACCGTCGCGCTCGGGTGGTTGCAGCTCGCCGGGGAGCGCCGAACCGATCAGCTCCGCCCGGGCTCGTTCGTCGAGGCGGTGCAGGTCGGGCGGAAGGCCGAGGGTCCGGTCGGTGAACTCGTCGTCGTGTACCAGTACCCGTAGCTGCTGTTCGTCGGCCACGGTGGACAGTTGCGCCGCGGAGAGACCGGTGTTCACCAGTACGGCGTCCGCGCCGAGCAGGGTGGCGGCGACGATGGTCTCGACCAGACCGGGGTGGTTGCGGCAGAGTACGGCGATCCGGTCGCCGGCCTGTACGCCGAGTCCGGCCCGGAGCGCGCGGGCCAGCCGCGTCGAACGGTCGAGTAGTTCGGCGTAGGTCGACTCGGTGCCCCGGTCGTCGACGACCGCGATCCGGTCCGGGTCGCGGGCTGCCGCCTGACGGAGTTCGCCGGCGAGACTCCAACCCCACTTGCGGAGCGCGTTGAGCTGGGCGGCGACCCGGGTCGGCCGGCCCGGAGTGAGCAGGCCGCGTCGGGTCAACGTACCGACGACGAATGGCAGGTCCATGCCCGAGCGCCTCCCTCTGTCGCCGACCCGAAGGCCCGCAACCTTCGTGAAACGTCCTCTCGATCATGCCTGGTGTGGGGCGGACCGCCCAGGCCGCGCCGGCCGGCGTCCACGCGCTGGACACCGGCCGGATACGTTCCGTGCGGTGGGAGCGAGCACCTCAGCGGATCGGCAGGCCCGAGATCGCGCGGGAGATGACCAGGCGCTGGATCTCCGAGGTGCCCTCGAAGATGGTGTAGATCTTGGCGTCCCGGTACCACCGTTCGACCGGGTGGTCGCGCAGGAAGCCGGCCCCGCCGAGCAGTTGGACCGCCTTCTCGGTGACGGAGACGGCCACCTCGCCGGCCTTGAGCTTGGACATCGAGCCTTCGCCCGCGGTGAACGGTCGGTTGTTGCGGCCCATCCACGAGGCCCGCCAGACCAGCAGCCGAGCCGCGTCGATCTCCGTCCGCATGTCGGCCAGCGTGAAGGCGACCGCCTGGTTGGTGATGATCGGTCGACCGAACTGGACGCGGTCGCGCGCGTAGTCGAGGGCGTACTCGTAGGCGGCCCGGGCCACGCCGAGTGCCTGCGCGCCGACGGTGGGCCGGGACAGCTCGAAGGTGCGCATCGCCGCCTGACCGGAGGCGCGTTGCCCGGACCGGGCGCGAGCCAACCGTTCGTCCAGCGCGTCCTTGCCGCCGAGCAGGCAGCGGCCCGGTACCCGCACGTCGTCGAGGAAGACGTCCGCCGTGTGCGACGCCCGCAGACCGAGTTTGCGCAGCTTGCGGGTGGCGCTGAGGCCGGACGTGCCGGGCGGTACGACGAACGCCGCCTGCCCCCGTGAGCCCAGTTCCGGATCCACCGAGGCGATCACCACATGCACCCCGGCGATTCCGCCGTTGGTGGCGTACGCCTTCTGCCCGCGCAGCACCCACTCGTCGGTCGCCGCGTCGTAGCTGGCCCGGGTGCGCATCGCGGCGACATCCGAGCCGGCCTCCGGTTCGGTGGAGCAGAAGGCGGCGACGGCCGGGTTCCCGGTGTCGCCGAAGCACTGCGGCACCCACTCGACGAGTTGGTCGGGAGTGCCCGCGCCGTAGATCGCGGCGACGGCGAGGGAGGTGCCGAAGATGCTCAGGCCGATGCCGGCGTCACCCCAGAACAGTTCCTCGCTGGCGATCGGCAGGGATAGTCCGGTGGGGTCGGCCCAGCAGGTGGCGAGGAACTCGAAGCCGTACAGGCCGACCTTCGCGGCCTCCTGGACGATCGGCCACGGGGTCTCCTCCCGGGCGTCCCACTCGGCCGCGGCCGGGCGCACGACCTCGGCGGCGAAGCCGTGCACCCAGTCGCGCAGATCCCGCTGTTCCTCGTTCAGGTCGAGCGAGAACTCGACCATCTCAGGCCTTGGGGATGTCGAACAGGTTGGCGATGTTGGCGGCCAGACCCAGGTCGCCCTTTGCCTTGAGCTTGCCGGTCATGAACATCATGACCGGGTTGGCGCCGCCGGAGACCACCTTCAGGAAGTCGACCGGGCCCAGGGTGAGGCTCAGCCGCGGGTCGTGCTGCGGGGTCTCGTTGACCGTGCAGGCGCCGTCGGCGACGACCACCTCGTAGGTGTCGGTGCCACCGTCGGGGGCGCCGGTGATGTTCCAGTGGATGACCGCGTTGGTCGAGCCGGCCCGGTCGGCCCGGAACAGCTGCGGCATCCGCCCGAAGACCTCGCCGAGGATCTTGCCGCGCAGGTCGCCCGTCATCACCTCGGCGAGCTTGCTCTCCGGGGTGTTCTTGACGAGCTGGGCGAACTCCTTCGGGCCGACGTTGGCGAAGTTGGCCGGGTCGAAGTCAGTCATGGGAAGCGCCTCTCGAACAGTGGTTACTCGGGCGTAACCTTACGCATCAGTAGGTATGCTCGCAAGGTGTCCACCACGCCCGCCTTCAAACGCCTTCCCCGGGCCGTACGCGAGCAGCAGATGCTCGACGCCGCCGTCCGGGTCTTCTCCCGGCACGGGTACCACGGCGCAAGCATGGACGAGATCGCCGAGAAGGCCGGCATCTCCAAACCCATGGTGTACGCGTACCTGGGCAGCAAGGAGGAGCTCTTCGTCGCCTGCCTGCACCGCGAGGGCACCCGGATGCTGGAGGCCATCGCCGCGGCGGCCGTCCCCGACCTGCCCGCCGACGAGCGGCTGTGGCGCGGCCTGCGGGCGTTCTTCGGGTTCGTCGGCGCACACCGCGACGGCTGGGCGGTGCTCTACCGGCAGGCCCGGGCCGAGCGGGCGTTCGCCGACGAACTGGCCGGGATGCGGACCCGCATCGTCGAGGTGGTCGCCGGGATGCTCGACCACGCGTTGCGCGGCGAGGGCCGGCAGGTGGCGGAGGCCGAACTGGAGGTGGTCGCGTACGCCCTGGTCGGCGCGACCGAGTCGCTCGCCGACTGGCTGGCCGACCATCCCGGGGCCGACCCGGAGCGGACGGCCACCCGGATGATGAACGTCGCCTGGCTCGGCGCCGGCCAACTGTTGCGCGGCGCGACCTGGCACCCGCCGGCCGGGTGACGCCCGCCGGCCGCCGCCGTCGGGTGAGGTCCGCCGGTCGGGTGAGGCGCGTCGGCCGCCGCCGTCCGCCTTCGGCACCGTCAGCCCCGGCCGCTCGCGGCCCGGCGGCGGGCGCGGTGCCGCAGCCAGCGGGCCAGCTCCAACAGCAGGGTGACCACGATCGACAGGCCGATCCCGGCCAGGATCCCGTGCAGCGGATGACGTTGGAAGGCGAGCCCGCCGAAGATGCCGAGCAGCACGGAGTACAACGCCCAGGTGGCGCCGCCGATCACGTCGAAGAGGAGGAACGGCCGCATCGGATAGCGGATCGCACCCATGGTCAGGGTGACGGCTGTTCGCCCGCCCGGCACGAAGCGGGCGGCGACCAGGATCATGCCGCCCCGGCGGTCCACCGCCCGTCGGGCCCACTCCGACCCGGCCCGCCGTCGGCTGTCCACCGGCGAGTGGTCCAACCGGCGGGAACCGCCGCCGCGTCCGATCCCGTACGAGACGTGGTCGCCGGCGACCGCGCCGAACGTGGCCGCCGTGATCACCAGCAGCAGGTTGGGCTCGCCGCCGACGGACAGTACGGTCGCGGTGATGATCGCCGCCTCGGCCGGCACCAGCGGGAAGATCGCGTCGACCGCGGTGAGCCCGAACAGCAGCAGGTACACCCAGGGTGAGGTGAGGGTCTGCCGGAGCAGGTCGATCGCGGCCTCCATGGCCCCATGCTCGCGGCCCGGCGTACGGCCCGCGGCCGGACGGGCGGATCAGGTCATGATCATCGGGGTGGCGAGCAGTGGACCGGGTACGGTCTTCTCCTCGGCGGTGGGGCCGTGCGAGGTCAACACCACGGGTGCGCCGAGTGCCGCACTCACCGCCTGCGGCCAGTCGGCCGGCGGGGCGTCGTCGTACACCGGGCGGGCCGTCGACAGCCGCGCGGTGAGCGCCGCCTGCCGATCGAGATCGCCGGGCCGGCCCGGCAGTAGCCGGTCCAGGTTCCGATAGCGGCGGCAGATGCGCAGGTCGAGGCCGCGTTCGGCGAGATCCAGGTGGGTCAGCGCCAGGCCGTCGACCCCGCCGGCAGCCGCCAGCGCGTACGCGTGGGCGACCGCGTCGAAGTGACCGAACCGGAAGCGGCCCTGCCACGGGTTCGTCGGGTTGTGCGGGTCGACCAGCGGCAACCCCCGGTCCTCGGTGACCAGCGGACCCGGCCCATGCCGGGTGGTGACCGTGCGCAGCACCCCGAGCCGGGTGGCCGTTCCCGCCGCACCGGCCTCGGCCAGCAACGACTCCGCGTTGGCGAAGGTGGTGGTGCTCCACGTGGTGAACGGGTGGAAACCGTGCCACTCGTCGAGCAGCACCCCCTGCGCGCCCTCGAACACGCACGGCCCGGCCCGCAACGCGCCGGCCAACCAGGACCGGTCGACGATCGCCACCCGCTCGGCGAAGGCTCGGTACGCCGGCAGGCAGTCGGCGACCGGCGGGGCGTCCAGCGGACCGAGTTCGGCGGTGAGTCGGTCCCGCAGCGCGGTCAACCGGCGGTGCAACCGTTGCGGGCGGTGGCAGTCCGACACCCGGGGCGCCTCGTCGGGGTGGGCGAGCCCGTACGCGACGGTCTCACCCACCCCCTGCCCGCAGGAACCGTGCCGGTCGGCTCCGCGGGCCGTCTCGCGCGCCCGGTTGGCGGCCCGGTGGTACGGGGTGGCCAGCAGCGCCTCCCCGTCCACCGTCAGCCGGTCGAGCGCGTCGGGCACCCCGACGGTGGCGAGATGGTCGGCCTCGGCGGCCAGGGCCAGCGGGTCCACCACGACGTGCCGGGACAGGTGCGTCCACACGCCGGGGCGGAAGGTGCCGGCACCGAACTGGGCGAAGGTGTGGTGCCGGCCGTCGCGCAGCACGACGTTGTGCGCCGCCTGCGCGCCCCCGTTGAACCGGACCACCGTGTGCACCGGCCGGGTCGCGCAGAGCCAGTCCACGACGGTGCCCTTGCCGGCGTCGCCGTACCCGAGGTCGACCACGATCGTGTGCTCCCGGCCGGCGTCGTCGCCCCGGACCGTCGGCGGCACGACGTCACCCGCCACCGTGCCGTTCACAGCCGTACCACCCCGCCGCCCGCGCCGCGGGTGGCCGGCAGTTGGCCCACCTCGGCCCGCCGCGCCCCGCCGAGGCGGGCCAGCGCCTTGGACACGGTCCCGGTGGCCGACGAGCCGGCCCGGTCCAGGTCGCGCAGGCCGGTGTCGAGGTCGATGGCCTGCTCGCCGAGGCCGACGGTGAGCGCGATGGTCTCGCAGACCGCGTCCAGGTCGTCCAGTTCCAGGGTGTTCTGGCCGAGCAGGCCGCGCCAGAAGTCGAGCACCTTGCGGTTGCCGGCGTAGTGACTACCGGCGGGGAGCAGGTAGTAGGTGTCCCAGCGGCGGGTCACCTCGTCGACGATCTGCCGCAGCGGCACGTCCTCCCGCAGCCCGCCGCCGATGCGCCGGGCCACCTCGGCCGCCTTCACCTTCGGGTACGCCAGCTCGTCGCCGATGATGAACAGGTAGCCGCGCCGGCCCCGCTTCTCCCAACTGTCGGTGACCGTGTGCCGGGCCATGAAGTAGAGCGCCAGCTCGTACGACTCCGTCATCTGGCCGCCACCGCCGCCCTCCAGCACGATCCGGCCGAGGTCGTCGTCCATCCGGTTGTCGGACTCGAACTGACCCACCTGCAACGGCACCCGGTCACAGGTGGCGTCACCGATCGCGCCGAACATGATCTGCGGGTCGCGGGCGTACCCCTGGCGCAGCAGCAGCCCCAGCAACTGCGGCAGCTTGGCCTGGAGGGTACGGGGCACGTGCCCCATCGAGCCGGTCACGTCGAAGAGCACCGCCACCGGCGTCGACTGCGGGTGCTCGTCGTTGTCGCGGCTCTCCCGGACCGCGTCGCGCGGGTCCAGTGCCGGGTGCACCACCCGGGCGCCGCTGTCGCTGTAGGCGAACGCGCTGGTGCCGGTGGCCCGGCGGTACCGGTCGGCGGCGTCGTACACGTCGGTGGACCACATTCCACTGCCCATGGCAGCCTCCTTACGGGTTGAGGGTGAAGGGTCGGAAGGTGCGCGGGCCGTAGAGCCGTTCGAGCACCTCGTCGAGTTCGCCGAGCAGTCGCCAGGCGTCGGTGGGGCGGGCGCGCAGGAGCCGCTGCCGGCAGCCCCTGGCGAAGGCGAGCAGTTCGCGTGGGGCGAGCCGGCCCATCAGCCAGGTCATGCAGCGGGCCGCCATGGCGATGTCGGTGCCCGGCCCGGCAGGCCGGCGTTCGGGCACCTCGGCGGGGTACCAGTCCCGGTGGTCGGGTACCAGCGCCGGCACGACGCCGCCGGGTTCGGTAGAGAAACACCAGTCGACCAGCACCACGCCGTGCGCCGCCGGTTCGATCAGCACGTGCGGCGGCAACACCGCACCGTGCACCACGCCGGCCCGGTGGGCCAGGCCGAGCGCGACCAGCAGGCGGCGCCACATCCAGGCCACGTCCTGGCCGTCCAGCCCGTCCGGGTACGCCCGCCGCACCTCGACCAGGCTGCGCAGGCCGGGAGCGGTGGCCAGGACGTTGATCCGCCGCTCGGCCCCGGTGGCGGCGTCCCGGTGGGTGAAGCTGTCGACCAGCCGGGGCACGTACGGCAGCCAGCGCGGGTCACCCCGTTCGGCGAGCCGGCGCAGGGCCCGTTCCTCCCGGGCCATCAGGTCGTTGTCGCCGGGGGCGCGGGGGAGCTTGAGCAGCCGGTCGGCGCCGACGTCGTACAGGTCGGCGAGGTCGCCCGAGTGTGCCGGCCGGCCACACCGGTAGCCGCGCAGCACGGTCACCCGGCGGGCCCGCCAACGGGTGGTGACCCGGATGAACGCCTCGGTCGCCTCGGCTCGGACGCCGGGCCCGACCCAGTCCAGCCGGTCGGGGTGCAGGGCCGCGACCAGTTCCCGGTAGCGGTGTTCCGGCGCGTCGGCGCCGAACAGCTCGTCGTCGTCGCGGGCGGCGGTGACCAGGCGGATCGCCTCGTCGGTCTTCATCGCACCGTCTCCTCCCGGGCGGGGCGCAGCAGCGCCGGGTGCAACAGCCGGGCGTCGCCGGCCCGGTAGAGCCGGGCCCGTGGGCCGCCCCGGGCGCCGCCGCGTTCGGTGCTGTCGCCGGTGCTCTCCACGAAGCCCGGCACGGAGAGCACCTTGCGGTGGAAGTTGCCGGCGTGCAGCGGGTGCCCCCAGACCGTCTCGTAGACGGATCGCAGTTCGCCGATGGTGAACTCGGATGCCAGGAAGCGGGTGGCCAGCGGGGTGTACTCCAGCTTCGAGCGGGCCCGCTCCAGCCCGTCGGTGACGATCTGGCGGTGGTCGAAGGCGAGTTCCCGGTTGGCCAGCTCGGCGACCGGCACCCAGGTTGCGTCCGCGGCGTCGGTGCCGGCGGTGGCGTCCGGCAGGTCGGGGGCGAAGGCGAGGTGGGCGACCGAGACGATCCGCATCCGCGGGTCGCGGTCCGGTGCGCCGTAGCTGGCCAACTGCTCCAGGTGGACGCGCCGCAGCTGCTCGCCGCCGAGGCCGGTCTCTTCAGTCAGCTCCCGGCGGGCGGCCGTGGCCAGCTCCTCGTCGGGCCGGACGAAGCCACCGGGCAGTGCCCAGTGGTCCGCGTAGGGCTGCTCGGCGCGGCGGATCAGCAGCAGGTGCAGCGCGTTGTCCCGGATGGTCAGGGCGACCACGTCGGCGGTGACCGCCACGGCCGGATAGGCGCGCGGGTCGTAGGCGGCGAGGAAGTCCTGCTCGTTCACGCTCGATCACTCTCAATCTGAGAACATCTCTTGGTGAGAACAACTTAGCGCGAAAGTGAGGGCCGGGCAAGTGCCCGGCCCTCTCCTCAGCGGACGGTGCCCACCAGATGCGGGCGGCCCCGCTGGTCGTGCAGGGCGAAGTCCCAACCCGAGTCATCGGCCGCGGCGCCGAAGGCGACCGTGCCGGGCAGCGGCACCGGCAGCTTGAACGCCACCTCCACCGTGTACGCCTCCGGCAGCCGGTTCTCCAGCGCGGCCAGGCAGCGGGCCTTGCTCCACATGCCGTGCGCGATCGGCCGGGGGAAGCCGAACAGTCGGGCGCCCAGCCGCGAGGTGTGGATCGGGTTGTGGTCGCCGGAGACCCGGGCGTAGTCCGTACCGACCCGGGGCTCGACCCGCCACCGTGCGGTCGTGGCCGGCGGCGCGGGCCGCGCACCCCGGTCGCGCCGCCCACCGCCGCCCGGCGTGCGCACCCGGCCGAGGTACGTCGAGACGCCGCGCCACACCTCCGCACCGTCCACCGAGCCGACGAGTACGACGTCCACCTGCCGCCCCCGGTCGTGCGGGCGCGGGTTCTCCGCCCAGGTGGTGAAGTCCAGCCGGTCGTCGACGGTGACCGGGCGGTGCACGGTGATCCGGTTGCCGACGTGCACCACTCCGGTCAACGGGATCGGGAACTCCGGCGCGGTGATCAGACGCAGCGCCAGCGGGAAGCCCATGACGTGCGGAAAGGTCGCGGGCAGCCGGTCGGCGAGCCGGAACCCGCAGACCCGGTCGTAGTCGGCCAGCCGCTCCGGGTCCACGGCCACCCCGCCCACCGCCAACTCCACCGCCGGCACGCCGTCGCCGCGCCGTCCGCCGAGCCCCGGAACCGCGGTCAGCAGCGCCCGCCGGTACAGCGGCCCGGCCGCGGGCAGCCGGGGCAACTCGACCCGGGCCCGGGTCGCCGGCTGGCCGGCCCCGGTCGGCGCGCCCGATGCCCGCCGGCCGTCCGCCTCGCCCGGCTGGCCCGCCTCCGTCGCAGCACCGGGACCGCCGCCGGTGGGGCTCCGCTCGGACAGGTCCCGGGTCGGCCCGCCGTCCCCGCCGTGGCCCGCCGGGGCGGCGAACGCGGCGGCCCGGATCTCCGGGGTGAGCACCTCCGTCGGGCCGTCGATCAGCTCGCCGACCGACAGTTCGTCGTCCGGCTCCCGCTCACTCCTGCGCCGGGCCATCAGGCCCCCAGCAGGCTCTGGCCGCAGACGCGGACCACGTTGCCGCTCACCGCGCCGGACGCCGGCCAGGCCAGCCAGCTGATCGTCTCGGCCACGTCCACCGGCAACCCGCCCTGGGACAGGCTGTTCATCCGGCGACCGGCCTCCCGCAGCATCAGCGGGATCCGGGCGGTCAGCCGGGTCTCGATGAAACCGGGCGCCACCGCGTTGACGCTGATCTGCCGCTCCCGCAGCGCCGGGGCGAGCGAGTCGACCAGCCCGATCACGCCGGCCTTGCTGGTGGCGTAGTTGGTCTGGCCCCGGTTGCCGGCGATCCCGGCGATCGAGGAGACGCCGACGATCCGTCCACCGGCCGGGATCAGCCTGCGCTCCAGCAGCACGTCGTTGATCCGCTCCTGGCTCGACAGGTTCACGTCGATCACCTGCTCCCAGCGGTCGGCGTCCATCCGGCCGAGGGTCTTGTCCCGGGTGATGCCGGCGTTGTGCACCACCACGTCCACCCGACCGTGCCGCCCGGCCAGGTACTCGGCCAGCCGGGTCGGCGCGTCGGCGGCGGTCAGGTCGAGCTGGACCGCGCTGCCGCCGATCTCGTTCGCCACCGTCGCCAACTCGTCGCCGGCCGCCGGGACGTCCAGCGCCACCACTGTCGCGCCGTCGCGGGCCAGCACCCGGGCCAACGCCGCACCGATGCCCCGGGCCGCCCCGGTGACCAGCACGACCTGCCCGTCGAGGGGGCGGTCCCAGTCGACCGGCGCGTCGGCCTGGCCGGCACCGATCCGGATCACCTGCCCGGAGACGTACGCGGACCGGCCGGAGAGCAGGAACCGCAGGGTGGCGTCCAGGCTGTTCCAGGTGCCCGCGTCGGGTGCGGGGGTGAGGTGGACCAGCTGTGCGGTGATGCCCCGGCCGAACTCCTTGCCGATGCTGCGGGTCAGCCCCTCCAGCGCCCGTTGGGCGGTCGCCTCGCGGGGCGTGCCGCACTCGGCCGGCGGGGTGCCCAGCACGATCACCCGGCCGCTGGGCTGCACCGCGCGGGCCTGCGGGTGGAAGAAGTCGTAGAGCTGGCGCAGCCCGGTCGAGTCGGTGATGCCGGTGGCGTCGTAGACCAGGGCGGCGTTGGCGGGCGTACGGCCGGTCGCCGGGTCGGGGACGGCGGTGGCCGGGTCGCGCAGGGCGATCCCGGCGGCGGCCAGGATCTTGCCGACCGGTTCGGCGAGGCGGCCACCGGAGGCGCCGCCGAGCAGGACCGGCCCGGGGAGGATCGGCTCGCCGGGGGCGTACCGGCGCAGCCGCGGCGGATCGGGCAACCCGAGGCGCTTGACCAGCGCTCGACCGGCGCCCGACTGGACGAAGCTCGCGTACCTGTCGGTCATAGGCGTAGCCTACTGGTGAGTAAGGTGCGGGCAACACTTACCGAGGAGGCGGATCGTGCAGAACGTTCGACGGGTCGCGGTGATCGGCGGCAACCGGATCCCGTTCGCCCGCTCCAACTCCCGCTACGCCAGCGCCAGCAACTCCGACCTGCTCGGCGCGGCGCTGGACGGGCTGATCGCCCGGTTCGGCCTGGCCGGGCAGCAGGTGGGCGAGGTGGTCGCCGGTGCCGTACTCAAGCACTCGAAGGACTTCAACCTCACCCGCGAGGTGGTGCTCGGCTCGAAGCTCGACCCGCGCACCCCGGCGTACGACATCCAGCAGGCCTGCGGCACCGGCCTGGAGGCCGCCATCCTGGTCGCCAACAAGATCGCCCTCGGGCAGTTGGAAGTGGGCATCGCCGGTGGCGTGGACACCACCTCCGACGCCCCGCTCGCGGTCAACGAGGACCTGCGCCGCACCCTGCTCAAGCTGAACTCCGCCCGGACCCTCGGCGAGCGGCTGCGGATCGCCGCCAAGCTACGCCCGGCCCAGCCGTTCAAGCCGGAGATCCCGCGCAACGCCGAACCGCGTACCGGGCTGTCGATGGGCGAGCACGCCGCCCGGACGGCGCTGCGCTGGAACGTCGACCGGCAGGCCCAGGACGAGTTGGCGTTGCGCTCCCACCAGCGGCTCGCCGCCGCGTACGACCGGGGGTTCTTCGATGACCTGATGACCCCCTACCTGGGGCTGACCCGCGACCAGAACCTCCGCCCGGACACCACCCTGGAGAAGCTCAGCGGGCTCAGGCCGGTCTTCGGCGCCAAGGGTCCGGACGCCGAACGGGCCACCATGACCGCCGGCAACTCCTCCCCGCTCACCGACGGCGCATCCACCGTGCTGCTGGCCAGCGAGCAGTGGGCGGCCGAACACAACCTGCCGGTGCTGGCCTGGTTCTCCTGGTCGGAGACGGCCGCGGTGGACTTCGTGCACGGTGACGAGGGACTGCTGATGGCGCCCACGTACGCGGTGCCCCGGCTGCTCGCCCGAGCCGGGCTCACCCTGCAGGACTTCGACTACTACGAGATCCACGAGGCGTTCGCCGCGCAGGTGCTGGCCACGCTGGCCGCCTGGGAGTCGAAGGAGTTCTGCGCCGAGCGGCTGGGCTTGGACGAGCCGCTGGGCGGCATCGACACCGACAAGCTCAACGTGAACGGTTCCTCGCTGGCCGCCGGGCACCCGTTCGCCGCCACCGGTGGTCGGATCGTGGCCACCCTGGCCAAACTGCTCGCCGAGAAGGGCAGCGGCCGCGGACTCATCTCCATCTGCGCGGCCGGCGGCCAAGGCGTCACCGCCATCCTCGAACGCTGACCACCCCTCAGCGACCTCGGCACGAGGCGCCCCTCCGCGGGCGTTCTCGTGCCGGGCTCCACGGCGGCCCGGGGGTTGTCGGGCGGGCCTACCGTGGGCGCCAATCCGGCCGGAATCACCGGCGGGCGCCACCGAGGAGTGGTCATGCCCGGTCCTGTCCTGATCCGCACCGTCGTCGTCGCCCTGACCGTCGCACTCGTCGCCAGCGGCTGCACGGCCGCCGGCACCACGGAATCCGCCCCGACCGCCACCGGACCGGCCCCGACCAGCCCGGCGACCGGAGATCTCGGCGGGCCGGCTGCCAGCGCACCGGCAAGCAGCGAGCCGGCGACCGCCGAGCCGACCGCCGCGGCCACCGGGCGCGGCACGACGGGTGGTTCGACGGAGAGTGGTTCGACCGGAGGCGGTTCGACGGGGGGTGGGCAGTCCGGGACGACGTCGAGCGCCCCCGCGAGCGGGCCGACGATCACCTACTTCCGGGTGGCCCAGAAGCCCTCCTGCCCCGCCGGGACGAGCGTCAACCCGATCCCCGGCAGCCCGGTGGTGATCGAGTGGAAGACCAGCAACGTCGACCACGTTGCCATCTCCGTCGACGGCGGCGGCGTGTACGCCGACAACTATCCGCCGACGGGCAGCGAGACGCTGAACTTCCCCTGCGCCGGTGGTGCGGGTGACACCCAGCGGCACACCTATCTGTTGACCGTGCGCAACGGGCAGGGCAAGCAGACGAAGCAGTTGGTGGTGACCGCGACCGTGCACGACATCCCGGAGGTCTGACAGCGCGGCAAGTGGGTCCGGCCGGGTCCGCTCCCGGGGGTGGGTCGGCGGTGCCGGAGAATGGGCATGTGACGACGATCCCGAACGTGCTCGCCAACCGGTACGCCTCGCCCGAACTGGTCGCCCTCTGGTCGCCGGAGGAGAAGATCCGCCTGGAACGGCGCCTCTGGCTCGCCGTACTCCGGGCCCAGCGCGACCTCGGCGTGGCGGTACCCGACGGGGTCGTCGAGGCGTACGAGCGGGTGTTGGATGATGTTGATCTTGACTCGATCGCGGCGCGGGAGCGGGTCACCCGGCACGACGTGAAGGCCCGGATCGAGGAGTTCAGCGCGCTCGCCGGGTACGAGCACGTGCACAAGGGGATGACCTCGCGGGACCTCACCGAGAACGTCGAGCAGCTCCAGGTGCGTCGCTCGCTGGAGCTGATCCGGGACCGGGTGGTGGCGACGCTGGCCCGGCTCGCCTGGCACGCCCACGAGTACGCCGACGTGGTGCTGGCCGGGCGCTCGCACAACGTCGCGGCGCAGGCCACCACGCTGGGCAAGCGCTTCGCGTCGGCCGCCGAGGAACTGATCATCGCGTACGAGCGGTTGTCGGACCTGATCGACAGGTATCCGCTGCGCGGGATCAAGGGTCCGGTGGGAACCGCCGCCGACCAGCTCGACCTGTTCGACGGCGACACCGAGAAGCTGGCCGAGCTGGAGCGCCGGGTCGCCGGGCACCTCGGGTTCAACCGGGTGCTGGACAGCGTCGGGCAGGTCTACCCGCGGTCGCTCGACTTCGACGTGCTCGCCGCGCTGGCGCAGGTCGCCGCGGCGCCGTCGTCGTTGGCCACCACGATCCGGCTGATGGTCGGCCAGGAG
Organism: Micromonospora radicis; assembly: GCF_003583405.1. GTDB lineage: Bacteria > Actinomycetota > Actinomycetes > Mycobacteriales > Micromonosporaceae > Micromonospora > Micromonospora radicis. The sequence goes on along the minus strand of NZ_QXEC01000008.1, from coordinate 80,309 downwards.
CTGGTCACCGAGGGCTTCAAGCCGGGCCAGGTCGGCTCCAGCGCGATGCCGCACAAGATGAACACCCGCTCGTCGGAGCGGGTCAACGGCTTCGCGGTGATCATTCGCGGCTACCTGTCGATGGTCGGCGAGCTGGCCGGCGACCAGTGGAACGAGGGCGACGTCTCCTGCTCGGTGGTCCGTCGGGTGGCCCTGCCGGACGCCTTCTTCGCCGCCGACGGGCTGTTCCAGACGTTCCTCACCGTGCTGGACGAGTTCGGTGCGTACCCGGCGGTGATCAACCGGGAGCTGGAGCGCTTCCTGCCCTTCCTCGCCAGCACCAAGATCCTCGTGGCGGCCGTGCGTCGGGGCGTGGGCCGGGAGACCGCACACGAGGCGATCAAGGAGCACGCCGTCGCCGTCGCCCTGGCCATGCGCGAGCGGGGCGCCCCGGACAACGATCTCTTCGACCGCCTGGCCGCCGATCCCCGACTCGGCCTCGCCCGCCCCGAGATCGACGCCCTCGTCGCCGACCGTGCCGCCTTCGTGGGTGCCGCTCCCGCCCAGATCCAGGCGGTGACCGCCCGCATCACCAAGATCGTCGAAGCCCACCCCACCGCCGCGACCTACTCCCCACCTCCCATCCTCTGACCCAGCCCCCAGCCCTCCCACGCACCGCCCCCCGCCCCACGCCACCCCCTCTCCCGCGCCGCCCCTCCCCGCGTGGCGGGAGCGCGTTGATCTTGCGATTCCTGTCGGGGCGAAAGTTCATAAAAGGTGCGTAAGGGCGACACAAAGTGCAAGATCGCGGGGCGCGCCTGGCGGGGCGACCGAAAGCGCAAGATCTGCGGTGCGGTGCGGAGTGGGTTAGTCGCGGGTGGGGGTTTCGGGGGCGGAGGTGAGGTTGGGGGCGCTGGCCGGTTCGGCGATACCGCCGAGGGACTCGGCGAAGGCCGGGTCGTTGGCGGTCTCCGCGGCGATGATGGGCTGGTCGGGCGGCATGATGTCGGGCACCGTGGGCGCCACGATCACCGCGGTGCCGTAGGCGCAGATCTCCATCCACATCTCGCCGCAGTCGCGGCTGTCGAACCGCATTCCCACCACGGCGTTCGCGCCGAGCCGCCGGGCCTCCTCGCCGAGTCGGGACACCGAGTCGGTACGCCAGCGGGTGAGGTTGTCGGGCGCCGAGGGGTCGTACGCGCCGCCGCGCAGGTTCTTCACGCCCTCGCGGTACGGGTTGCGGGTTCGGGCCATCGAGGAGACGACCTCGCCGAGGATCTGGCGGATCTCGTAGCCGGGAAGTTGATCCGTCGTCACGACCAGCACGTTTCCGATGCTGGCAGGCTCGGTCCTGGCTCATCGTGAGGCCTTGTTCACCTGATCGGATGCTGCAAAACAACGCGGCGCGGACGGCGGGCGCGTAGCCCACCATCCGCGCCGCCGGGGCGCTAACCGTCAGACACCGGCCACCGAGGTGATCCAGGCACGGTTGAACGCGACGCTGCCGTAGTTCTGGATGTTCACGCCGTCGGCGGTGGAGGCCACCCCGACCTGTGCGCCGTTGTAGAACTGGGGGCCACCGGAGTCGCCCCGCCAGGCGTTGCCGTTGATCCTGGTGCTCCGGATCGCCTGGCCGCCGTACGCGTCGCTGGCGCTGGTGCTGGTGACCCGGACCGACGCGGTCTTGAGCTGGGGCGATGCCGAGCAGCCGCTGTAGCAGGTCATGCCCCAGCCGTAGATGGAGTTGGTCGAGTTGACCGGCGGGTTGCTGTTGGCCAGGGTGACGTAGCTGGTGCTCACGGAGCTGGACAGCCGCATCAGCGCCAGGTCGTAGCGGCCGTAGGTGGCGCTCACCGTGCGGGTCACGCCGCCGGAGCCCTGGTAGACGCTGCCCACCCGGACGGACATCGTGCCGCCGAGGCAGTGCCGCGCGGTGAGCACCCACTGCGGCGCGATGATCGTGCCGGAGCAGGTGAACGAGCCGTTGCTGAAGACCGCCGCGGCCCAGGGTGCGGAGGAGACGGTTCCGCCGCCGATGATGTACGGGCTGACTGGCGAGGCGATCGCGCCGGAACTGGCGCCGAGTGCGCCGGCCAGGGCTGTGGCGAGGACCGCGATCAGGGATCGGATGCGCATCGGAAGGGCTCCTTCGGGGTTGGCGTGACCCGGGTTCGCCGGGTCGACCTGCGGTGGTCGACGGGGGTGGTCCGCCACCGCGACACCGATCAATCGATGTCTGACGATGTACCGTAGGGCCCGGTGAGGTGTTTCACAAGAGGCTCATCGAAACAGGGTGATGTCATAGTCGTTTCCGGTGTCCGATACCTGCCCTGGCGTGCAGTGCGCCGACGCGACCCGCCGAGGAGGTCGGCAACAAAGCCGTATCGGGACAGCAACGAACCCGTATCGGTCCCGACGGGCGGCGCGGGTGAGGTCCAACGCCGTCCCACCGGTGCGGCTGCCGCCGTATCTGCCAGGTAGGCTGGCTGCGCTCGCCCGTTGTGGGTCGGCACCCAACTGCGTACACAGTCAGGAGTGCCCAGTGCCTCGCGTCGTCGTCGACGTCATGCTCAAGCCCGAGATCCTCGATCCGCAGGGCCAGGCCGTCGCAAACGCGCTGCCCCGGCTCGGCGTCAACGACGTCGCCTCGGTACGGATCGGCAGGCGGATCGAGATCGACTTCACCGGTGAACCGGACCTGGACCGGGCCCGGGAGATCGCCGACAAGCTGCTCGCGAATCCGGTCATCGAGGACTTCACCGTCCACCTGGTCTCCGCCGACGAACCCGCGGACGCCCGGTCGTGACCGCGCGGGTCGGTGTGGTGACCTTCCCCGGCTCGCTGGACGACGGGGACGCGGCCCGGGCCGTCCGGATCGCCGGGGCGGAGCCCGTCCGCCTCTGGCACGGTGACCCGGAGCTGCACGGGGTGGACGCCGTGGTCCTGCCCGGCGGCTTCTCCTACGGCGACTACCTGCGCTGCGGCGCCATCGCCCGGTTCGCCCCGGTGATGGAGAAGATTGTCGACGCGGCCGCCGGCGGGCTGCCCGTGCTCGGCATCTGCAACGGCTTCCAGATCCTCTGCGAAGCGCACCTGCTGCCCGGCGCGCTCACCCGCAACCAGCACTTGCACTTCCGCAACCGCGACCAGATCCTGCGCATCGAGGCCACCGGCACCGCCTGGACGAATACGTTCCAGCCGGGGCAGGAGGTGCTGATCCCGGTGAAGAACGGCGAGGGCTGCTACGTCGCCGACACCGCGACGCTGGACGCACTCGAAGCCGAGGGCCGGGTCGTCGCCCGGTACGTCGGCGGCAACCCCAACGGGTCGCAGCGCGACATCGCCGCCATCACCAACCCCGCCGGCAACGTGGTCGGCATCATGCCGCATCCCGAGCACGCGGTGGAGGCGCTCACCGGCCCCTCCCTCGACGGCCTCGGCTTCTTCACCTCGGTGCTCAAGCACCTGGTGGGGGCGCCGGCGTGACCGTCCGCGTCGGGATCATCGGTCGGCTCACCCGCCCCCGCGGCGGCGAGCGCAACGAGGAGAGGTCATGACCACGCATCCGGACCCGGTCCGGGAGACCCCGGAGGCATATCCGGCCGCCGCGCCGACGCAGCCGGGACCGGCCGCCGCGCCGTCGGCCGTCCCGGCCCGGCACGCCTCCGCGGCCGCCGACTGGGCCGACGGGGTGGACACCGTGCCGCGCGCCGAGGGCACCCCGGAGGAACTCCAGCCGTACGCCGAACTCGGGCTCCGCGACGACGAGTACGACCGGATCCGGCACCTCCTGGACCGCCGGCCGACCCAGTCCGAGCTGGCGATGTACTCGATCATGTGGAGCGAGCACTGCTCCTACAAGTCGAGCAAGGTGCACCTGCGGCAGTTCGGTGAGAAGGCTCCGCCGAGCGACCGGCTGCTGGCCGGCATCGGCGAGAACGCGGGTGTGGTGCAGGTCTCCGACGAACTGGCGGTGACCTTCAAGGTCGAGTCGCACAACCACCCGAGCTTCGTCGAGCCGTACCAGGGCGCGGCGACCGGCGTCGGTGGCATCGTCCGCGACATCCTCGCCATGGGGGCCCGCCCGGTCGCCGTGATGGACCCGCTGCGCTTCGGCGCCGCCGACCACCCCGACACCGCCCGGGTGCTGCCCGGCGTGGTCGCCGGGGTCGGCGGGTACGGCAACTGCCTCGGCCTGCCCAACATCGGTGGCGAGGTGGTCTTCGACCCCTGCTACCAGGGCAACCCGCTGGTCAACGCGCTCTGCCTCGGCGTGCTGCCGGTCAACCGGCTGCAGAAGAAGGAGGCCACCGGCCCCGGCAACGTCGTCGTGCTGATGGGCGCGAAGACCGGCCGTGACGGCATCGGCGGCGTGTCGGTGCTGGCCAGCGCCACCTTCGACGAGGGCAGCGAGCAGCGCCGCCCGTCGGTGCAGGTCGGTGACCCGTTCATCGAGAAGCTGCTGATCGAGGCGTGCCTCGAGCTGTACGACGCCGAGCTGGTCGTCGGCATCCAGGATCTCGGCGGTGCCGGGCTGACCTGCGCGCTCACCGAGACCGCCGCCTCGGCCGGCACCGGCATGCGGGTGTGGCTGGAGCGGGTACCGCTGCGCGAGCCGTCGATGGAGCCGCACGAGATCCTGGCCAGCGAGTCCCAGGAGCGGATGCTCCTGGTCGTCGCGCCGGAGAAGCTCGAGGCGGTGCTGAAGACCTGCGAGAAGTGGGGCGTACTGGCCACCGCGATCGGCGAGGTCACCGCGCCGACCGAGGACGGTCAGCCGGGCCGCCTGCTGATCACCTGGCGCGACCAGCTGGTCGTTGACGTACCGCCGGGCTCGCTGGTCGACGACGGGCCGGTGTACGCCCGCCCGATGCGGGAGCCGGCCGACCTGATCCTGCTCCAGGCCGACCGGGCCGAGACGCTGCCCCGACCGGCCGACCCGGACGCCCTCCGCGAGACCGTGCTGCGCATGATCGCCTCGCCGAACCTCGCCGACAAGACCTGGGTCACCGAGCAGTACGACCGCTACGTGCTGGGCAACACCGTGCTCGCCCAGCCGGAGGACTCCGGCGTGATCCGGATCGACGAGCGGACCGGGCTGGGGGTGGCGCTGTCGGTCGACGGCAACGGCCGGTACGCCCGACTTGACCCGTACCACGGCACCAGGCTGGCGTTGGCCGAGGCGTACCGGAACGTGGCGGTGACCGGCGCGCTGCCGATCGCCGTCACCAACTGCCTGAACTTCGGCTCGCCGGAGGATCCGGGCGTGATGTGGCAGTTCGCCGAGGCGGTACGCGGCCTGGCCGACGGCTGCGCCGAGCTGGGCATCCCGGTCACCGGCGGAAACGTCAGCTTCTACAACCAGACCGGTGCGGCGGCGATCCACCCGACGCCGGTGGTCGGCGTGCTCGGCGTGCTGGACAACGTGGCCGACCGGGTGCCGATGGGCTTCGTTCCGCAGCCCAGCAGTGGCGACCACGACCAGCTCTTCCTGCTCGGCGAGACGCACGTGGAGCTCTCCGGTTCGGAGTGGGCCTGGGTGACCCACCAGCACCTCGGTGGCGTACCCCCGCACGTCGACCTGGCCCGGGAGAAGCAGCTCGCCGAACTGCTGGCCGCCGCCGCCCGGGTGGGCCACCTCAGCTCGGCCCACGACCTCTCCGACGGTGGGCTCGCGCAGAGCCTGGTGGAGTCCTGCCTCAGGTATGGCGTCGGTGCCCGGATCGCGGTGCCGGAGCGGTTCGAGGGCAACTCGATGCCGTTCGTCTTCCTGTTCAGCGAGTCCGCCGGCCGGGTGCTGGTGTCGGTGCCGCGCGGCCACGAGAAGGCGTTCACCGCGCTCTGCGGCGAGCACGGCGTGCCGTGGGAGCTGATCGGTGTCACCGATCCCGCCGCCGGTGCGCTCGAGGTGCGCGGCCAGTTCCGGATCGGCCTGGACGAGCTGCGCGAGGCGCACACCGGCACGCTGCCGAGCCTGTTCGGTGGGGTGGCCCCGTTCGAGGTGACGCCCGCCGAGGCCGGCGCTGCCGACGAGGCGGTGGCTGACCGGTCCGACGACCCGCACGCCGAGCCGGTGGCGCAGGACGTCCCGGTCGAGGCACCGACGAGCGACCCCGTCGTGGCGCCCGAGAGCGCCGCACCGGAGACGGAGGTCGCCGAGCCGGTCGAGGCCGACGATGAGCGGCCGACCGAACGGGCCACGCCGCCGCTGCGTCGGCCCACGACGCCGCCGCCGGCCGAGGCGGAGGTTGGCGAGGGTCGGGCCGACGGCGCGCAGACCGCACCACCGGCCGCGTCGCCGGACGAGCGCTGAGGCGTTGACCGGGGCCGTCTACGCCCAGCCCGGATCCGCGGCCCGGTTCGACTGGGGCCTCGCGGGGGCGGCGGAACTCGGCCGGGTCTGCGCGGTACTGGTGGTGGTGGACGTGTTGTCGTTCACCACCACCGTCGAGGTGGCGGTCGGTCGCGGGATGCGGGTGCACCCGTTCCCGTGGGGTGAACAGGCCGCCGACTACGCACGCCGGGTCGGCGCGATCGTGGCGACCGGGCGTCGGCAGGTCACCGCGGCACATCCGTGGTCGCTGTCGCCGGCCGCGTTGAGTCGGGCGCCCGTCGTCTCCGACCTGGTACTGCCCTCACCGAACGGTTCGGCGATCAGCGCGGCTGCCAGCGCCACCGGAATACCGGTGGTCGCGGCCAACCTGCGCAACGCCCGCGCCGTCGGGCGCTGGCTGCTGCGTCAGGGGTACGGCTCGACCGACGACCCGATCGGCGTGATCGCCGCCGGAGAACGCTGGCCGGACGGCTCGCTGCGGCCCTCGGTGGAGGATCAGCTCGGCGCGGCCAGCGTGTTGGACGCGCTGTCCGGTGCGCCGGGCGGCCTGTCGGTGGAGGCGGCCATGGCGCTCGCCGCGTTGGCCAGCACTCCGGACGTACCGGCCGCGATCCGGGGTTGCGTCTCCGGCCGCGAGCTGATCGAGAGCGGCTTCGCCGAGGACGTCGAGATCGCGGTACGCCTCGGCTGCTCGACGGTGGTACCCGTGCTCCGCCAGGGCGTCTTCTCCGCCGCCTGATCCACCCGCCGTCGACGTCCCTGCTGGACGTCGCTGCTGGACGTCCCTGCTGGACGTCGCTGCGTCGGCTGGCGCCGGGCGACCTCCAACAGGGACGGGGGCCTCAGTCGTCCAACCAGTCCAGTCGACGACCGCCGCGTTCCGGCGGATTGTCCGGGCGGCCCCGACCGGCCTGAGCTGGGTCGCCGTATCCGGCGCCCTGATCGTAACCACCCTGCTCGTAGCTTCCGCGTTGGCGGGGCGGCTCCTGGCCGTAGCCACCGCTCTGCTCGTAGCCACCCTGGCCGTACGCGCCACCGGGCTCGTAGGCGTTGTCGTAGCCACCGCGCTGCTGTGGCGGCTCCTGGCCGTAGCCACCGGCCTGGTCGTAGCCACCCGGGCCGTACGCGCCACCGGGCTGCTGCCCGTAGCCGCCGGTCGCCTCACCCTGGCCGTACCCGGAAGTGGAGTCTGCCGGGCCGTAACCCCGGTCGCCCTGGCCGTAGCCGCCGGCCGGGTCGCTCTGCCCATAGCCGCCGGTGGGCTCGCCCTGGCCGTAGCCCCGGGTCGCGTCGGCCGGGCCGTAGCCCTGCCCGTAGCCGCCGGCCGGGTTGCCCTGGTCGTAGCCGCCGGTGGGCTCACCCTGGCCGTAGCGCCGGGTCGAGTCGCTCTGGCCGTAGCCGCCGGCCGGCTCGTTGCGGCCGTACCCGCCGGCTGGCTCGCCCCGGCCGTAACCGGTGGACTCGGCCGGGCCGTAACCGGTGGACTCGGCCGGGCCGTAACCGGTGGACTCGGCCGGGCGGTAACCGCCCGAGCCGGCCTCGGGCTCGTACACGCCGGTGGCGTACGGGTCGGCGGCGGCCGGGTAGCGGGTCTCCTCGCCGTTGTACCGCCCGGTCGGCTCGTCGTACCGCTCGCCGTAACCGGGAGCCCCACGCGCGGGCGGGTAGTCGCTGCCGCCACTGCCGGCGCCGTAGTCGCGGCTGCCGTAGCCACTGCCCGACGAGGGACTGTTGCCGTAGCCCCCACCGGACGACGGGGCGTTGCCGTAGCCGCCACCCGAGGAGGGAGCGTTGCCGTAACCGGGTGCGCCGTAGCCGCCGGGCTCCTCGCCGTAGCCGCCACCGGACCAGTTCGGACCGGCCGCACCCGCGGCGCCGTAGGGCTGCGGAGGTGCGCCGTACGGATCCGGCGGGACGTCGTCGACGACCGGCTGGTGCATCATCGTCGGCGCGTTGCTCAGGCCGGGGCCGCCGACCATGGTCGGGTCCGGCGTGCCGCCGACCCGGTTCACCACCCGGGTCTGGTCGTCCGCCCCGACGAAGGAGCCGCGAGCCGCTGGAACCGCGCCGGCTGGCGCACCGGCGGGAGCGTCCCCGTCGGCCTCGGCGTCGTCGTTCTCCTTGCGCTTCATCCAGAGCAGCACGATCGTGCCGACACCGACGGCCACGAAGAGACCACCCAGCAGCACCAGCAGCCAGCTGCCGAAGCCGCCCGACTCATCGTTGCTGGCCTGCGTCTGGACCACCGCGGACTCGCCGGGGGTCTCCTCGTCCTCGGGGAACACGTCGTCGAACGGATCCTCGGTGGGCGGCGCCGACTCACTTGTGGACGGCGTCGGAGTCGGGCTGGTCGAGGCCGCGATCGCCAGCGTGATCCGCCGGCCGGTGATGCTCTGGCCGGCGTTCGCGGTGAAGCTCACCACCTCGCGGATGTTGTTCGCGCTCGCGCCGAGGTCGATCCGGCCCGGTGCGATCGGCCGATCGCTGGTGCCGGTGAAGCGGAAGTTGCCGTCACCGTTGCTGGTCGTGTCGTACTGGGTGCCGGCGCTGTCCTTGAGCAGGACGTACGCGTTCGGCACGCCCTCCCCGGCCTGGTTGACCACCTTGCCGGAGATCGACCGGACCGTCTGCGGCGCCTGCGTCGTCGGCGGCGCCGACGTCGGTGGTGCCTGCTCGCCGCGAACGGTCAGCTGGATGTTGGCGGTCGCCGGATCGGAGTTGTCCGGCTGCACCTGGACCGTGACGGTGGCACTGCCGTTGCGGGCGTTGTCGTTGGCGCGCAGCGTCAGCAGCTGCGCCCTCGGCGCTTGGCCGTTGAACTGGACGTTTCCGCAACCCCTGGCGCAGCTGACGCCCGCCGGTAGACCGGTCAGGCTGATCTCGGCGGTGGTGTCGCCCTCACCCGGCGTGACCTGTACGGTCACCGTGGCATCGCTGCCCGCGTTGACGGTAACCGCGCCGGGGATGACGTTCACGGTGGCGGCGAGGGCGGGTGTGGCGGGGATCGCGAGCAGGGCGCCCACAATCAGCGCCACGACCACACCGGCCCGCTTTTGCCAGGCTCGTCGGTGTGTTGACACGTCCACCGCCTTCCGGACTGACCTCCCTGACCGGCCGTTGCCGGGCCGAGGGAACATCACGGTACGAATACGCCGTCGGCAACTATGCCTTGTCGGGGCGGATCGGCGCGACCCAGGGCCAGCGTGAGGCCCGGCGCGATGACGCCGTATCGTCCCGTCGTGTCCTCTCCGTACATTAAGTCCGCCGCGGTCACCGCGGCGCTGGCGGCACTCGACGAGGGGCGAGCACCCGAACGGCCGGTACTCCGTGCGGCGGTCAGAGCCTTGTTGACCACCCTCGCGGCGCGTGCCCCCGGCCGATCGGTGGAGGTGCGTGTCCCACCTTACGGTGCAGTTCAGTGTGTTCCGGGGCCGCGACACACCCGCGGTACCCCCGCGAACACGGTGGAGATGGATCCGGAGACCTGGCTCGGGTTGGCGACCGGGCGCCTCGACTGGGCCCGGGCGGTCACGGAGGGTCGCGTACGGGCGAGTGGAAGTCGGGCGGATCTCTCCGGGTACCTGCCGCTGGAACTGGAGTGACGCCTGCGGCCGCTGACCCAAAGCGGTGACAGCGTGACTGTATGTGGCGACATGGATTCGCGTACACTGTCAGCTGACGACAGTGTGGTCCCGGCCGATCAGTGCGGAGCAGGTTCTCTGGTTCCGCCAGGCCAGTCCAGACCAGCAAGAGGGAGCGGCAGGTGCCCCGAGGCGACGGCCGGCTGAGCCACGACCTTGATCCCCAACGACCCGGCCCCCAGGACGCGTGTGGCGTCTTCGGTGTCTGGGCCCCACAGGAAGAGGTCGCCAACCTGACCTACTTCGGGCTGTACGCGTTGCAGCACCGGGGTCAGGAGGCGGCCGGCATAGCGGTCAGCGACGGCTCCGGCGTCGTGGTCTACAAGGATCTCGGCCTGGTGGCGCAGGTCTTCGACGAGCCGACGTTGGCGAGCCTGCGCGGGCACGTCGCGATCGGGCACACCCGCTACTCGACGACCGGTGGCTCGACCTGGGAGAACGCCCAGCCGACGATCCGGGCGACCAGTTCCGGCACCACCATCGCGCTGGCCCACAACGGCAACCTGGTCAACACCGCCGAGCTGCAGCGCGAGGTGACCGAGCGGGGGCTGAGCGCGGACGGTTCGACCAACGACACCTCGTTGGTGACCATGCTGCTGGCCAGCCGACCGGATCTCTCTGTGGAGGCCGCCGCGTTGGAGGTGCTGCCGCAGCTGCGGGGCGCGTTCAGCTTCGTCTTCATGGACGAGACCACCCTCTACGCCGCCCGTGACCCGCACGGGGTGCGCCCGTTGGTGCTCGGTCGGCTGGAGCGCGGCTGGGTGGTGGCCAGCGAGACGGCGGCGTTGGACATCGTCGGGGCCAGCGTGGTCCGGGAGGTCGAGCCCGGCGAGTTGATCGCCATCGACGCCGAGGGGCTGCGGTCGACCCGGTTCGCCGCGCCGGAGCCGAAGGGCTGCCTCTTCGAGTACGTCTACATCGCCCGCCCGGACGCTCAGATCGCCGGCCGCAACGTGCACGCCGCGCGGGTGCAGATCGGCCGCCAGCTGGCCAAGGAACACCCCGTGGAGGCCGACCTGGTCATCCCGGTTCCCGAGTCGGGCACCCCGGCGGCGATCGGCTACGCCGAGGAGTCCGGCATCACCTACGGCTCCGGTCTGGTGAAGAACCCGTACGTCGGGCGTACCTTCATCCAGCCGTCGCAGACCCTGCGTCAGCTCGGCATCCGGCTCAAGCTGAACCCGCTGCGGGAGAACGTGCGGGGCAAGCGCCTGGTCGTGGTCGACGACTCCATCGTCCGGGGCAACACCCAGCGGGCGATCGTCCGGATGCTGCGTGAGGCCGGTGCGGTGGAGGTGCACGTCCGCATCTCCTCGCCACCGGTCTCCTGGCCCTGCTTCTACGGCATCGACTTCGCCACCCGCGCCGAGCTGCTCGCCAACGGTCTGGACAACGACGGCATCCGGCGCTCCATCGGCGCGGACACGCTCGGCTACGTCTCGTTGCCCGGACTGATCGCCGCGACCGAGCAGCCCAAGACCCGGCTGTGCCGGGCGTGTTTCGACGGGGAGTACCCGATCGAACTGCCCGTCGGCAACCTGATCGGCAAGCACGTGCTCGAGGGGATCGGCCGTCGGGTCGCGCACAGCGCGGCCGACGACACCGACGCCGCCGAGCAGCTCGTCCCTCCGTTCGCCGCCGCAGGAGCCGACGACAAGATGTCGGCGACCACCATCCGCCCGTAGCACCGCCGGGCTGCGGTGCCGGTCACCGCCGGTAGCGCAGCTGAGAACCACAAAGGGGAGAACCGTGACGCACGTGTCCGAGCGCAGCGGCGCAGGAAGCAGCCCGACCGGCGCCGGCGGCGACCGCCAGCCCTGGACGGCCGGCGCCGGCCGTCCGGCTCGCAAACGCTCGGTCTCGTACGCGGACGCCGGCGTGTCGATCGAGGCGGGTGACCGCGCGGTCGAGCTGCTGAAGTCGAAGGTGAAGCAGACCCGCCGGCCGGAGGTGATGGGCGACCTCGGTGGTTTCGCCGGCCTGTTCCGGCTGGACACCACGAAGTACAAGAACCCCATCCTGGCCTCCTCGACCGACGGCGTCGGCACCAAGCTGGTGATCGCCCAGCAACTGGACATCCACGACACGGTGGGCATCGACCTGGTCGCGATGGTCGTCGACGACCTGGTGGCCTGCGGTGCCGAGCCGCTGTTCCTGCTGGACTACATCGCCACCGGCGAGGTCGTACCGGACAAGGTCGCCGAGATCGGCGCCGGCATCGCGGACGGCTGCCGGTACGCGGGCTGCGCGCTGCTCGGTGGGGAGACCGCCGAGCACCCGGGTGTGCTGCGCCCCGACGAGTACGACATCTCCGCCACCGGCGTCGGTGTGGTCGAGGAGAGCGCGATCCTCAGCCGGGAGCGGGTCGAGGTGGGTGACGTGGTGATCGCCATGCGCTCGTCCGGGCTGCACTCGAACGGCTACTCCCTGGTCCGGCACGTGCTGCTCGGCGCCGGCCGGATGCGGCTGGACGTCGTGATCGACGACTTCGGCCGGCAGCGCACCCTCGGTGAGGAGCTGCTCACCCCGACCAAGATCTACGCCCAGGACTGCCTCAAGCTGATCGCCGAGGCCGAGGTGCGGGCGCTGGCCCACGTGACCGGCGGCGGCATCCCCGGCAACCTGGTGCGGATCCTGCCCGAGCACGTGGACGCGGTGGTCAACCGCTCGACCTGGAAGCCGCAGCCGATCTTCGACCTGATCCAGTCCAAGGGCCGGATCGAGGACGTGGAGATGGAGGCGACCTTCAACATGGGCGTCGGCATGTTCGCGATCGTCTCGGCCGAGGACGCCGACCGCGCACTGGCCACGCTGACCGGCCGGGGGGTCGACGCCTGGCAGGTCGGCGAGATCATCGAGGGCACCGGCGAGGTGCAGATGGTCGGCCAGCACACCCGGGGTTGATCACACTGAGCTGATCGTCCGGGCACCTGATCAGGGCTTCACCCGAGTGGCTGTTGCCGCCTAGCCTGAAGGCACCCTCGAAGCTGTGGGGCGCGCCCGTGTCGGGGGTGCCCGGCAGCCTTCAATCCCGATGAGGAGGGCGATGGCTGCGCGGGGACGGTCATTGGGCGGGATGCGCGGCTTGGCCGCTGTCCCGTCGTACGTCGTGATGCAGCCCACCACACTCTGCAACCTCGACTGCGCGTACTGCTACCTGCCGTTGCGGGCGGCTGACCGACGGATGTCGGTTGCCGTGGCGGAGGCGGTCGCCGCCTCGGTGAACCCGTGGGCGGCCGCGGGGCGGTTCTCGGTGGTCTGGCACGGGGGCGAGCCGCTGGCCGCCGGCCGGGAGCAACTGGCCGCGCTGATGGCGCCGTTCGCCGCCGACGTGGAGCACCACGTGCAGACCAACGCCACGCTTGTCGACGACGCGTGGTGCGAGTTCTTCGCCGCGCAGCGGATGCGGGTGAGCGTGAGCGTCGACGGGCCGCGGGAGCGCAACGGCGACCGTACGGATCGGGCCGGCCGGCCCGCGTACGACCGGATCGTCCGCGGGGTGGCAGCGCTGCGCCGGCACGGGCTGCCCTTCTCGGCGCTCGCCGTGGTGAACGATCCGTCGCCCGGCCGGGCGACGGAGCTGTACGACTACTGCCTCGACCTCGGCTGCGAGGTGCTCGGTGTGAACATCGAGGAGACCGAGGGAGTGAACCGGCGTGATAATTCCCACGATGCCGCCGCGGTGACCGGGTTCTGGGCGGAGCTGGTGTCGGCCTGGCGTCGGGATCCCCGGATCCACCTGCGGGAGGTCGAGTGGTCACTGCGGTACGCCGCGGCGGTGCTCGACGGCACCGCCGACGACCTGTTGCCCCGGCGCCTCGACCCGATCCCGACCGTGGCGTACGACGGCTCGGTGGTGGTGCTCTCGCCCGAACTGGCCGGCTTCTCCGACCCCCGGTACGGCGACTTCACCAGCGGCAACGTGCTCACCCGGCCGTTGGCGGCGATCCTCGCCGACGCGGACCGGACGGCCTGGGTGGGTGAGTTCATCAGCGGGGTGGAGGCGTGTCGGTCCTCCTGCCCCTACTTCGGGTTCTGTGGTGGGGGCCACGCGGCCAACCGGTACTTCGAGCTGGGTCGTTTCGACGGTACGGAGACCGAGCACTGCCGCAACAGCAAGATCCGCCTACTGGAGGGAGTGTTGGAGCATGCCCGAGACCACCAGTCACCGGGAGCCTGAGCACGACATGGGAGGCGAGCCCGACCGGGTCGCCGACCGGGTGCGGGAGGCCGCCGCCGGGCTCACCGTCCTGCTGCACGAGGCCGAGGTCGCGCGACGCTCCCGGGCGGAGGTGGCAGGTGGCGACGGAGCGAGCGCCGTCTGCGCCTGGAACCACTTCGAGAACATCCCGACGTTCTACAACTGGAACAACCGACCCCGGTGAGCGCGGATCCAAGGGCCCGCCACGACGCCGGAACGGGTCCGGACGTGGCAGGCCCTTGGATCGTCGGTGGTACACCGCCGGGTAGCGGGCACATACGTGAGCACGCGGGAGTTACCGCGTGCTCAGCTGTGACCGGGGGTCAGCGGGTCGGTCGGACCCAGTTGTCCGGGTCGTCCTCGGCATGGTCCTCGTCATCGTCGACGTACTCTTTGTAGTCGTCGTCGAAGTTGCGGTCCGACTTGCCGCTGCCGCCGAGTTCTCGCTGCAAGGCGGCGAGGTCGGTGTTCGGGGAGTGATACTTCAACTCCCGGGCCACCTTTGTCTGCTTGGCCTTAGCACGGCCGCGCCCCATGGCTCGACCCCCTCGCACAGAATGCGGGGCAGCCCGAAGGCGGGCCCCGATGACGTCAGGCATCTCTCGTGGCTCTTACGGTACATGGGGATGCCACCGTTCGGCACCTCGGGTTACCGTCGACCGTCGCCGCGCGTTGCGGTTATGCAGTCGTCACCCATTGTACCCGGTAAGGAGCGATGCCGGGAACGGTCGTGACACGGGGCATATCCGCACGAACGCGTCGTATCTTCAGCTTAGCCGGGACAGCGCGCCGAGGGCGGGACCAACGCCCCGCCCCCGACGGCGCGTCAGCGCAGATGGATCGCGCGCAACCGGCCGATCTCGGCCATCCGGCGCTCGGCCAGCCGGTCCGCCGCCACCGCGGGCGGGACGCCGTCGGCGTCGGCGAGCCGGAGGATCTCCCGGGTGGTGTCGTAGATCCGGGTGGCCCGCAGCTTGGCCCGCTCGAAGTCGAACCCCTCGATCTCGTCCGCGACCTGGATCACACCACCGGCGTTCACCACGTAGTCCGGTGCGTAGAGGATGCCCCGGTCGGCGAGGAGCTTCTCCACGCCCGGGTGGGCGAGCTGGTTGTTGGCCGCGCCGGTGACCACCTTCGCGCGAAGCGACGTCACCGTGTCGTCGTCCAGCGCCCCGCCCAGCGCGCACGGGGCGTACACGTCGATGTCGGCGGCGACCAGCGCGCTGGCGTCGTCGACCAGCGTCACCTGCGGGTGCGTGGTGCGGGCCCAGTCCAGGGCGCGCGGGTTGACGTCGGTCGCGACCACCTCGGCGCCGTCGTCGACCAGGTGACCCACCAGGTACCTGCCGACCTTGCCCAGGCCGGCGACGCCGACCCGCTTGCCGTGCAGCGTCGGGGCGCCCCAGACGTGCTCGGCCGCCGCCCGCATGCCCTGGAACACACCCCAGGCGGTGAGGATCGAGGAGTCACCCGCCCCGCCGTGCTCCACGCTGCGGCCCGTGACGTACCGGGTCTCGCGGGCGATCACGTCCATGTCCGGCACGTACGTGCCGACGTCGCAGGCGGTGTAGTAGCGGCCGCCCAGGGACTCCACGAAGCGGCCGTACGCGCGCAGCAGCGCCTCGCTCTTGATCTGCTCCGGGTCACCCCAGATGACCGCCTTGCCGCCGCCCAGGTCCAGGCCCGCGAGCGCGTTCTTGTACGCCATGCCGCGGGACAGGTCGAGGACGTCCGCGAGGGCGGCCTCTTCGCTGGGGTACGGGTAGAAGCGGGTGCCACCGAGCGCGGGGCCGAGCGCGGTGGAGTAGATGCCGATGATCGCCTTCAGGCCGGTCTGCTTGTCCTGGCAGAACACGACCTGTTCGTGTCCGGTGGCTTCCGGGTCGTCGGTGCTGGCGAATACGCCCATGGCTGGCTCCTGTGTCGGCGGGCGTCCTTGTGGGACGCGGACCTGGTGTGCGCCGGCGGGGATGCTGCCGGTGCTGCGAGCCTAGTATCGGGTCGCCTCGTGCCGCCGTGACCGGTCGCTCGTCCCGCCCTGCGGGCCGCCCGCCCGCCGCCGGAGCGGCGTACTCGGTTCCGCTGGCCCGCTGGCCCGCTGGCCCGCTGGCCCGCTGGCCCGTCGGGGCCGGGTCGAGGGGCCGGGCGTCCGGGCCGGGGTCGTGGCCGCAGGGGGCCGCGATGACGCCGAGCGACGCTCGGCTTGCGGTTCGTGGGAGGATCGCGCCGTGCCGTCGCTCTTCGCTTCATACCTGCGCGTGTACGAGCCGCTGACCGCCTTCGACCGGGACCGTCAGGCGTACTGGCGGCGCTACGTGGAGCAAGGGCGGGCCGTGGCGCCGGTGGAGGGGCCGGGCCGGCAGCGCACCTCGGTGATCGAGGCGCTCGGGGCCGGCTGGACCCGGCTGCCCGACCTGCCGGACGAGGCGTACGTGCTGGAGACCGACGAGACCCTGCTGGTGTGCCCGTGGAACCTGCGGATCCGGGTGGCCGAGGCCGCGCTGAGCGCGCGGGACGGTGTGCCGGCGGTGCTGGCCGACGCGTTCGTTCCGCCGGTGCTGGCCGGGCAGGCCAAGGCGGTGGTGGAGGACTGGCGCAGCGGCGCCCGGGTGCTGGAGCACGGGGTGCCCCGGGTGCACGAGCAGATCGCGACCTGGGGTGTGCCGCTGCGCTGGTTCGTGCTCTTCGAGGCGGACGAGCGGCACCACGTGACCGCGCCCGACCGCCGTTCGCTGCGGTTCCGGACGGAGATCTCCAAGGCCCGGCGTCGCTCCTCCCGGGCGCTGTCGGTGCTCCGCAAGTCGGTAGGCGACGCGCCGATCACCGAGGCGGTCGAGGAGGCCGCCCGGTGGCTGGAGGAGTTCCACCCGCGGTCCGTCGTGGAGTTGGACTACGGCGGGCTGGTCGACCTGCTCTCGGACGAGACGCTGGCCGCCGACGACTCGCCGGAACTGGTCGCGGCCGGGCTGGCCGGGCTGTCCCAGGGCGAGGCGGAGGAGGCCTCCGCGGCGTACGACAAGCTGGTCGCCCGCTGGCGGGCCGTGCAACTACTTGAGCGGTGCAACTAGTCCTCGATTGTCCTAATTGTGGCGGGATAAAGCGAGGCTCGTTCGTAGTTGATGCGTCACGAACCGTGATCATGAGTCCGAATAAGGTACTTTCTGGCGTGTAAAAGTCCCATAAATCGGGCATGGTTCATCCGTCCGTCTAGGGACGTTCGGCCGTTCGGCCCATGTCGGACATCGGGGACTAGCCGGACCATGGGAGACGCGTCGGCCGGCGGGACCCCGGCCGATGTCTATACATGTGGAGGAGTGACCGATGGCATCGCGAACGCACGAACCAGAGCCGCTACTCACACCGGCCGAGGTGGCGTCGATGTTCCGTGTCGACCCGAAGACGGTGACCCGCTGGGCGAAGGCTGGCAAACTGAGCGCCATCCGGACTCTGGGCGGCCACCGCCGTTACCGCGAGTCCGAGGTCAGGGCACTGCTGCAGGGTCAGATCCCGCAGCAGCGCCAGGGGGACTGACCTGGCCGGGTAGATAGCAGAACTTCCGAAGGGCGGCGGACGCAGATCCGTCGCCCTTCGGCACGTCCAGGGGTGTTCAGGTCAGTTCGACCCGGATGCCGACCGTGCCGCCGGTACCCCGGCGCAGCCGGCTGCCGAGCAGCGTGAGCCGGCCGATCACCCGGTACTTCTGTTTGATCAGCCCCCGGATGCGGGCGGTCGCCCCGGGGTCGTACAGGCTCGCCCGGCCGGGCACCGCCGCACCGTGCGGTCGACCCCGCACGTCGCACGGGGCCACCGTGACCTCGCCGCTGCGGCGGATCCGCTTCACCTTGCCGGAGTCCGCGACGGTCCAGATCGCCAGGGCGTCGCCGTCGCGCACCGCCCAGACCGGGGTCGCCACCGCACGGCCGTCCTTGCGAAAGGTCGTGAGCAGTACGTACTTCTCCGCCGAGAGGCGGTCCAACGTGGTCACGCGCCCCAGGATACGGCCGCTGCGGCTGACTGAGCAGCCCGATAGCGTGACGGATGTGACGGGGGAACCACGCATCGGCGACGTCTTCGGTGAGCTGGTACGCGACGCACTGGCGGTGCACACCGGGGTCGGACCCCGGCCGCTGGCCGGTGGGCGGCTGCCCCGTCCGGTCATCGAGATCATCGAGCGGGACGACGGGCTGATCAACGGGGCACCGGCCGCGCCGTACCTCGACGGGCCGCAGGACTGGCAACCGCACGACCACCGGGCCGTCGACCGGGTACGCGGTGCCACGCTGGACGTCGGTGTCGGTGCCGGACGGATCGCGCTGGTGCTCCAGGAAC
This sequence comes from Micromonospora radicis, assembly GCF_003583405.1. Taxonomy (GTDB): domain Bacteria; phylum Actinomycetota; class Actinomycetes; order Mycobacteriales; family Micromonosporaceae; genus Micromonospora; species Micromonospora radicis. The sequence continues at coordinate 61,825 of NZ_QXEC01000008.1, read as the reverse complement.
GGGGCGTACCGGTCACCGGGCTGGACATCTCACCCGGCGCCCTCCAGGTCTGCCGCCGCCGGGGCGTACGCGACCTGGTCCGCGCCACGGTCGACGAACACGCCGAGAGCGGACGGCGCTACGACACGTTCCTGCTGCTCGGAAACAACCTCGGGCTGATCGAGGGGCGGGAACGCGCGCCGGTCTTCCTCGCCGCACTCGCCGCGATGGCCCGCCCGGGAGCGCAGGTGATCGCCCACGGCACCGATCCGTACGGCACCCGCGATCCGGTACACACCGGTTACCACGAGCTGAACCGGCGCCGGGGCCGCCTGGGCGGGCAACTGCGGCTGCGGCTGCGCTACCGAGAACTCGGCACGCCCTGGTTCGACTACCTGGTCTGCTCCGTCGACGAACTGGCCGAGCTGGTCCGGGGCACCGCCTGGCGGCTGGCCGACGTGGACGACCGGGACGCCCCGTACTACCTCGCCACCCTGCGGCTGGCCGGTTGAGCGGCCGGAGACGTCAGGAGGGGCCCTTGCCATACCGGCGGCGTCGACCAGGGCCCCTCCTTCCGCTCAGACCTGGACGGTCGGGGGGAGCTGCTTCGGGGGGAGACCGCCGTCGCCGTCGACGACCGCGTCCGGCTGGCCGTCCTCGTCGATGTCGACCATGGTGACGTCGACCTTGCCGTCGCCGTCGGTGTCGAACTGGAACAGGTCGGCCTTGCCGTCGCCGTCGGTGTCGACCACCCACACGTCGGTCCGGCCGTCGTTGTTGGTGTCGGCGCGCAGCAACTCGACGCGCTCGTCGCCGCGCGTCTCCACGGTCTCCTCGGCGCCCGCGCCGTCCACGGTCTCCGGTGCCTGACTCATCAGCTGGTCCTTCCCTTGGTTGTCGGCGCTTCCTACCCGATCCCGGCCGCCCCCACGCACGCGGCGGCGGTCGGTGCTGCATAGGGTCGCACCATGACTGAGCGGAGCGTACGGGCTGGCTCGGGCGTGGCGGCGACCCCGCGCGCCGACGGCGCCAGCGAACCAACGATCGTCACTGTGCGGTGGTGTCGTAATGACTGAACGGTTCGTCGTGGTCGGGGCCGGCACGATGGGGCTCGGCATCGCGTACGTGGCCGCCGGGGCGGGCTACGGGGTGGAACTGGTCGAGCTGGACCAGGCGCGGGGCGCCGCGGCCGTCGAGCGGCTCACCGGGCTGTGGGAACGGGCGGTGCAGCGCGGCAAGCTGACCGCCGAGCAGGCCGCCACGAACCGGGCCCGGGTCACCCTGCGGGCCGGGCTCGCCGAGGTCGCCGAGGCGCCGGAGGTGATCGTGGAGGCGGTGCCGGAGCGGCTCGACCTCAAGCGGTCCGTACTGGCCCAGGCGGAGGCGCTGCGCCCGATGCTGCTGGGCAGCAACACGTCCAGCATCGCCATCGCCGACCTCGCCGCCGACCTGGCCCGACCGGAGCGCTTCTGCGGGCTGCACTTCTTCAACCCGGTCTGGGCGATGGCCCTGCTCGAGGTGGTGGTCGGCCCGGCCACCGCCGCGACGACCACCGAGGCGGCCGTCGCGCTCGCCGGCCGGCTCGGCAAGGACCCGGTCGTGGTACGCGACATGCCCGGCTTCGCCACCTCCCGCCTCGGGGTGAACCTGGGGCTGGAGGCCATCCGGATGGTCGCCGACGGGGTGGCGAGCCCCGCCGACATCGACAAGGCGATGGTGCTCGGCTACCGGCACCCGGTCGGGCCGCTGGAGCTGACCGACCTGGTGGGTCTGGACGTACGCCTCGACATCGCCCGCACGTTGCAGGCCGCGTACGGTGACCGGTTCGCGCCGCCGCCACTGCTGCTGGAGATGGTGGCCCAGGGCCGGCTGGGCAAGAAGTCCGGCCAGGGCTTCTACCGCTGGACCGACGGCGTGCGTTCCGGCGGCACCGACCTGCCCGGCGGGGCGCGGTGAGCGCGGGACTGCGGGTCGAACAGTTGCCGGACCGGCTGGTGGTCACGCTGGACCGGCCGGAGAAGCGCAACGCCATCGACGCCGACCTGATCGCCGCGCTGCACGAGGTCTGCGCCGAGCTGGAGGCCGACCCGCGGATGCTGCTGCTGACCGGCGGCACGGCGGGCATCTTCGCCGGTGGCGCGGACATCGCCCAGCTGCGCGAGCGGGGGCGGCTGGACGCCCTCGCCGCGATCAACTCGGCGGCCTTCGCCCGGATCCGGGCGCTGCCGATGCCGACCGTGGCGGCGGTCGACGGGCCCGCGCTGGGTGGGGGCGCCGAACTGGCGTACGCCTGCGACCTGCGGGTGGGTACCGAGCGGACGGTCTTCGGACAGCCGGAGGTGCGGCTGGGCATCCTCGCCGGTGCCGGCGCCACGCACCGCCTGCCGGCCCTGGTCGGCGAGGCCCGGGCCAAGGAACTGCTGTTCACCGGGCGCCGGGTGGACGCCGCGGAGGCGCTGCGGATCGGCCTGCTGAACCGGGTGGTGGCCACGCCGGACGAACTGCTTCCGGCGGCTCACGACCTGATCGACGAGATGGCCAAGGGGTCGGCGTTGGCGCTTCGGCTGACCAAACTCGCCGTGGACGCCCCGCCCGCCGCGCACCCACAGCTGGATCTGGTCAGCCAGGCGGTCCTCTTCGAGGACGAGGAGAAGCGCCGGCGGATGACCGAGTTCCTCGACCGGCGGCGCGGACGCTGAGCCGGCCGCCCGGCGCCGCACCCGCCACCTCGGCGCTGGGCCGGGTCGGAACCCGACGGCCGCACCGGGATCCCGGTGCGGCCGTCGGTCGGTACGTGCTCAGGTGACGCGGGTCAGCGGCCGAGCGCGGCCAGCGGTACGTCGGCGTCGGCGAGTGCCCGCACGACCGCGGCGGACTCGGCGAAACCGATGATCAGGACGGCGTCCGCGCCGAACTCCTTGATCTCCTTGGCGCCCGCGGTGAAGTCGATCGGCGGGGCGTCGGCGCCCTCGCCGGGCTCGTAGTCGAGCAGCCGCACCTTGTCGCCACCGAAGCCGGCCCGTTCCAACTCGGCCCGGACGACGTCCTGCAGGCCGGTGCCGTAGGAGTCCTTACGGGCCACGATCGCGATCTTGTGCGGGCCGTCCCGGAGGATGACGTCGGCCAGTGCCCGGCCCTGGAGCCCGTCCGGCGGCGCGGTGCGGAAGTAGAGGCCCTTGTCGTCCGCCTCGGTCAGGCTCGCCGCGGTGTTCGACGGGGAGAAGAGCACCCGCCCGGCCTTCACCACGTCCTCCAGTACGGCGGCGGAGATACCGGAGCCACCGGCCCCGATGATCACGTGTACGCCGTCGGCCACGTGACGGGCCACGGTCGCCTTGGCGACTGCGGGGTTGGTGCCGTCGTCACCGTCGATCCAGACCACGTCCTCGCCGAGTACGCCACCGGCGGCGTTGATCTCCTTGATCGCCAGCGCCGTGCCGGCGGCCAGCGGCGGGTAGGCGATCGCGAGGTCACCGGTCTTGGGCAGTAGGCCGCCGAGGACCAGCGGCGCGTCCGAGGCCGGGGCGCCAGCACGCGGCGGTCGCTTGCTGCTCGCGGCCGACTCGTCACCGGCACCGACGAACTCCGTCTTGGCGTCGTTGAGCTGCTGGCCGTCGAAGTGCAGGGTGGCGTAGCTGGCGGTAGCCGGCTCACCGGCGTCGGTGAACCCGGCCCGGGTGATCGAGACGCTGCGGTACTCGATGTCCTTGCCGTCGCGGATCAGCCGCAGACACTGGGTCACGGTCCCGCACTGGGTGCCGTTGTTGGTGACGCCGACGATCTGCTTCGCGATGGCCGCCGGGGCGGTGGTACCGGCGATCTCGGCCGCGAGGGCACTGATCACCACCGCGTCGTACGCCTCGGCGGCGTAGAGGAAGCCATCCAGGTCCGGGTCGACGGACAGTAGCCGCTTCCGGAAGTCCTCCGGCAGCGGTGTCAGCGGTGTGGTGCCCTTCATGCCGTCCACCAGGTTGGCGCGATCGCCCAGCTCGTCGGCGTACGAGTTGGACATGTTGCCGTCCGTGCCGTAGAGGCGCACCTGTTGGGTGCTCGACTCCTCGGGCTGGTCATTCCCGCAAGCGCTGGTGGCGAGCAGGACCGTGGCGCAGGCAACCGTGATGGCTGTCCGCGCACCGCGTGACATGTGCATCGTCGTCCTTCCTCGGGCGAAGGTCCGCTGCGCAGACTAGCGTGCCGCGCCGGGCAACGGGACCGTGGAGGCCCGTCTATCCGCAGGTCGCCTCCGTCGTGTACGGAGAGTGACGGTTGACGGCTCCTTGACCGGCACCCCTACCGTGCGGTGGGTGACCGACTCGCCACAGCAGACGCTTGCCGACGCCGCGGCCATCCTCAGTTCGGCGCTCGACGGAGACTCCGACGCGGTGGCGGGAACCTTCGACGCGGTCGTCGACCGGGCCGGCCTGACCGGCGCGTACGACGTGGCGTGGTGCCTGGCCGCGACCATGGTCGGCGATCCGGTGCCGCCCGGAGCCTGCGCACTCGACTTCCCCGACATAGACCAGGCGGGGTACGACGCCCGATGGGTGGCCCGCTTCGTCAGCGCGTACGCCAACTCGGACCTCGACACCGCTCAGGCCCTGTTCGGCGCGGCGGCGGCCGACGGCCTGCTGCCGGAGTGCCTGCTCACCCTCGCCGGCTCGACCGTGGCCACGCTGCGGCACCGCTGCACCTGAGGACCGCTCGCTCAGCCGACCCGGTCGGCGACCGTAGCGGAGTAGCGGGAGAGCAGTTCGTGCCAGCCGGCGGTGAGCGCCTGCCGGTAGCCCTCGGCGGCCTCACCGTGCCGGTCGAAGTGCCGGTGCGTGACCTCGACGAGGGTGCCGCCGCCCGCCGGAGTGAACAGCACCTCGACCTCGCTGGCCTGCGCCGGGTCGGGCACCGGCGCGCGGTCCGCACTGATCTGCCAGGTGAAGACCAGCCGGCGGGGCGGATCCCAGGTGAGCACCCGGCCCCAGTCGTTGCGGAATCCGTAGGGGCCGATCTCGTAGAGCATCCCGCCGGCCCGCGGCTCCATGCCGAGGTCGGCGAGGACGGCCGGGCCGGACCAGGTGTACTCGGTGACCCACCAGTCCGCGAGTCGGCCGGTGAAGACCTCGTATGCCTCGGCTGCGGGGGCCGGAACCAGCAGGCTGGTGCGCAGTGCGTAGCGCTCGTGATCCTGCTGGATGTCGGTCGGATCGGCCATCCCGTGCCCCATAGGCCCGGACCATACCGGCTGATGCCCGGCTGCGCAGCATGGCTGATGTCCGTCCCGCCTGGTGATCTGTCCGGTTGCGGACGGTTCCGCCGGACCGGTCGGCGGCGCCGCGGCAGGCGTACCAACAGCAAGATCCCCACCTACGTTTCCGCTGGTGGGGATCTCTGTAGCCCGGCGAAAGGCTATGTGGCCAGGGGCGGGGTCGAACCGCCGACCTTCCGATTTTCAGTCGGACGCTCGTACCAACTGAGCTACCTGGCCGTGGTGGTGCTCGGTTCATGCTACCCGCCCGACGGGATCACCATCGGTCGGGTCAGCTGCCCCGATACGCAGAACGCCGCGCGTGGTGCGCGGCGTCAGCGCTTGCGGTCCTGACGGGACTTGAACCCGCGACCTCCGCCTTGACAGGGCGGCGAGCACTCCAACTGCTCCACAGGACCTAGCTGATGTTGCATCCGGCCGAAGCCGGACCGTGCCCCCAACGGGATTCGAACCCGTGCTACCGCCTTGAAAGGGCGGCGTCCTGGGCCGCTAGACGATGAGGGCGGCCCCGCCATCATTGCACATTCGCAACTCTGTGCGGACTTGCTCCCATCCGGCCCCGCCGGAGGCTTGGAAAGCATACGTGATGTCTCACCGGACGACCAAACCGGTATGGCAGCAGCCGTCAGGTCGGACGAAACCACAGGTCAGCGGGCTCTGGTCGGCGCCGAAGCGGCGACCCGGCGCCGACCAGAGGACGGCTAGCGGAGCCGGGCGACGCCGTGGTCGCGCTTCAGCGCGGCGATCAGCTTGCGGCAGGCGGCCAGGGTGGCGGCCCGGTTGCCGCCGCCGTCGTGCAACAGGACGACCGCGCCGGGCCGGGCCGCCCGCTCGACCCGCTTCTCGATCGTGGCGGCGGTCGGCCGGGCCCAGTCCTTCGGGTCGACCGTCCAGTGCAGCGACCGCATGCCCAACCGCTTCGCGACCTTCACCACCTCCGCGGTCCAGCGGCCACCCGGCTGCCGGTAGAACGGCACCTCCGCGTCCGGTACCGCCCGCCGGATCTCCCTGTTCGTGCGGACGAGGTCGGCGCGGATCTCGGCCACCGGACGCCGCGCCAGGTCGAAGTCGTGGTTCCAGCTGTGGTTGCAGAGCTGGTGTCCCTCCCGGGCGATCCGCCGGACCAACTCGGGGTGCTTGCGGACCTGGGTGCCGACCACGCAGAAGGTGGCCTTGACCTTGGCCGCCTTGAGCCGGTCCAGCACCTTCGGAGTCCAGTTCGGGTCGGGCCCGTCGTCGAAGGTGAGGGCCACCTGGGAAACCCCGGTGGTGCGGACCAGGCCGGCGGGCAGCTTGGCCGGCAGCGCCCGCAGCGTGGGCGTCGGCGAGGCGGTCGGGGTCGGTGTCGACGGCTGTGGCGGCAGCGCCGCCGAGGGGGGTGGGCTGGCGGGCGACGCGGTGGGCTCGGGTGGATCCGCGCCGCAGCCGGAGAGCAGCAGTACGGCCAGGCCCGTGACGCAGGCGAGCAGGGCACGAGATTGCATCGTTCGCTCCCGAGAAGGGTTCGGGTACGTAGCCCCCGACGCTAGTTCATCCCTTTTCGGTGGATCGACGGCGGGTCAGGAGGCGGCGGAGCGATCGAGCGAGTTGCGTACCGCGACGGCGAGGGTGACGGCCTCGGCCAGGTCGACCGGGCGCATCACCCCGCTGGGCAGCGCCTCGGGCTGCCACCCGGGTCCGGCGGCGAGCACCAGCAAGGGTCGACGCGGCGCGGTGAGCAGGGCGGTGAGCTGGGCCGGATCGGCGGTGGCCCGGGTGTGCGACCAGAGCACCACGGCGGCCGGGCCGATCCGGTCGATCGCGTCCAACAGGGCGGCGACCGGCACCCGGGCGCCGAGCATCCGGTGGCTGACGCCGGCCTCGACGAGCGCCGCCGCCAACGCCTCCAGCGGCAGGCTGTGCTGCTCCTCGTCGGCGCAGGAGAGCAGGATCCGAGGCGGTCGTCCGGCGGGCGCGGGGCGGGCCGTCACGACCGCGGCGAGCGCCGCCGACACGTACCGGGAGAACAGATGCTCCACCTCGATCAGTCCCCCGGTCGCGGCGTGTCGCTCGCCGATGCCGACCAGGACCGGACGCAGCAGCCGGTCCCAGGTGGCGACGACACCGTCGGCGGCGATGGTCCGGGAGATCGTCTCGCTGATCGCCGCCGAGTCGAGCCGCATCGCGGCCCGGGCCAGACCGCGCGCCGCCGGCCCGGCGCGGTTGACCGGGATGGTCGTGCCGCCGCCGTCGCGGGTCCGTCTCGGACCGCTCCGCGGGGTGGCTCGCTGCGCGGTCGAGTCGGCCGTCTGCCGGGCCCAGCGGGCTGCTTCGGCCGGGCTGACCCCCTCGGCGGTGAGTCGCCGCATGACCTCCAGCCGGGCCAGGTCGGTCGGGGTGTAGCGCCGGTGGTGTCCTGGTACGTGCTGGCTGGGCCCGAGCCCGTACCGCTGGTGCCAGGTGCGCAACGTGGTCACCGCGACGCCCAGTCGGCGGGCCACCGCCCCGGCGCTCAGCGCCTCATCGGCCACCCGGCCGCTCCGGCGCGTCGCCGGGCACTCCGGCCGGTTCCGAGGGGTGCAGCAGCCGGTCGACCACGCCCGCCAGCCACGGTGCGTAGGAGTCGGGATCGTCGCCGATCTCGGCGGCCAGTGTCACCGGGTCGGCCCAGCGCAGCTCCGCGACCTCGGCGGGGTCGGGGTGCAGCGGCTGGTCCGGTCGGAACTCGCCGCGCAGCACGTGGTCGTACTCGACCTCGACCCGGCCGGTGCCGGGGTCCTCGGCGCGGTAGAGGTGGATCCCGACCTCGGTCAGCGGCACCGGCCCGGCGCCGAGTTCCTCCCGCAGCCGCCGGTTGGCGGCGGTGGCGAGGGACTCACCGGGCAGTGGATGGCCGCAGCAGGAGTTGGCCCAGCGCAGCGGGAAGCGGGTCTTGACCGGGGCGCGGCGCTGCAGCAGCACCCGACCGTCCGGGGCCACCAGCAGTACGGAGAACGCCCGGTGTAGTTGACCCGGTGGCTGGTGGGCGGCGGCCACGGAGGTCGAGCCGACCGCCTGACCCGTCTCGTCCACCAGCTCGACCAGGTGACCCTCGCGGGACTGGGGCATCAGGACCGTCCTCCGGTGATCCGGCCGGCGGCGAGCTTGCCGGAGATGAGCACCATCGGGACCCCGACGCCGGGTTGGGTGCCCGAGCCGACGAAGACCACGTTCGACAGCGAACGGTGCAGGTTGGCGGGGCGGAATGGACCGGTCTGGAAGAGGGTGTGCGCGGCGGCGAAGGGCGTGCCGGCCGCCATCCCCTGCTGCGCCCACTCGGCCGGGGTGACCGCCCGGAGCACCTCGACCCCGGCGCCGAAACCGACGTAGCCGCGCTCTTCCAGGGCGGCGATCAGACTGTCGGTGTAGCGGGTGGTGAGGCCGCCCCGCCAGTCGAACGGTGCCCGGTCGAGGTTGGGCACGGGCGCGAGTACGTAGTAGGTGTGCCGGCCGCCGGGTGCCACCGCCGGATCGGTCCGGCTCGGGTTGGTGACCAGCAGGGATGGGTCGGTCATCAACTCGCCGCGCCGGATCACCTCGTCGAAGGTGCCCTTCCAGGCCCGACCGAAGTGGATGTTGTGGTGGGCGATCCGACGGTAGCCCTGGGTCGAGCCGACGTGCAGCACGACGCAGGACGGTGAGTAGGTGAGCCGGCGGGGACGGGCCGGGGGGAGCAGGTCGCGGTAGGCCACCGGCAGGTCGGGGTTGAGCACCACCGCGTCCGCCGGGACGAACTCGCCGTCGGCGGTCAGTACGCCGGTGGCGCGGCCGTTCGCGGTCTCCACCCGGGTCACCGTGGTGCCGTACCGGATCTGCACGCCGTGCTTCTCCGCGGCGCCGGCCATGCCCCGGGAGACGGCGTGGATGCCGCCGCGCGGGAAGTAGACCCCGGCCACCGAGTCGAGGTACGCGATCACCGCGTAGATGGCCAACGCGTCGTGCGGCGCGAGGCCGGCGTACATCGCCTGGAAGGAGAAGATCCGTCGGGTCCGAGGATCCCGGAAGAACTGGTCGATCTTGGTCTGAAGCCGCCGGAAGGCGCCGGTGGCCATCAGCCTGAGCAGGTTGGCGGTGAGCAGATCGGTGGGCGCGTCGAAGTTGCGTTCGATGAAGTCGGCCCGCTCCAGCCGCCACAGGTTGCGCGCGAAGTCGACGAAGCGCAGGTAGCCGTCGGCCTCTCGGGGACCGCAGACCCGGGAGATCTCCGCCGCCATCCGGGACGTGTCGGTGAGCACGTCCAGGGTCGAGCCGTCCGGGTAGTAGGCCCGGTAGGCGGGATCGAGGGGGACCAGGTCGAGCCAGTCGGTCAGTTCCTCGCCGACCGCGCCCAGCGCCTCGGCGATCAGGTCGGGCATGGTCAGCACGGTCGGGCCCGTGTCGAACTCGTAGCCGTCGACGCTGAGTCGGCCGGCCCGGCCCCCCGGCACCGGCTCGCGTTCCAGCACGGTCACCTGCCGTCCGCTGCCGGCCAGGTGCAGCGCGCAGGCCAGACCGCCGAGGCCGGCTCCGACGACCACCACCCGGTCGGTACGTCCGTCGACGGTCCGCACCGGCGACCACCTCCTGTGCATCAGGCCCGCCGGTGGGTGGCCGCGGTGGCCAGGCGGACGAGCGCGGTGCGGGCGGTCTCGTCGATGGTGACCGCCTCAAGGGCGCTCAACGCCTCCTCGACCCGTTCGTCGATCATCCGCTCGATCCGGTCGACGGCGCCGGTGTCGGTGACCACCTCGGCCAGCCGGGTGATCTCCGGGTCGCCGGACTGTGCGCCGGTGCCGTCCAGCGCCTGTCGCTGGACCGGGCTGGCCAGCTCGCGGGCCAGCATGAGCAGCGCGGTCGGCTTGCCGGTGCGCAGGTCGTCACCGGCCGGCTTGCCGGTGGTGGTCGGGTCGCCGTAGACGCCGAGTAGATCGTCGCGGAGTTGGAACGCCTCGCCGACGGCGAGCCCGTAGCGGGTGTACGCGGCGGCCAGCGGGGCGCCCTCGTCCACACCGGCCAGGCTGGCGCCGAAGAGCAGTGGTCGCTGGACGGTGTAGCTGGCGGTCTTGTAGCGGGCCACCCGCAGCGCCCGGTCGACCGACCAGTTGGCCGGGTCGGTCTCGCCCAGGATGTCGAGGTACTGCCCGGCGACCGTCTCCACCCGCATCCGGTCGTAGCCGCGGCGTACCTCCAGCAGCCGGTTCGGGGGCAGGGCGGCCTGGGCGAGCAACTGGTCGGCCCAGACCATGCAGAGGTCGCCGATCAGCACGGCGACGGCCTCGCCGAACCGGCCGGAGTCGCCGTTTCGCCCGGCGGCGGAGTGCTGGGCGGCCACCGCCACGTGGGCGGTGGGTCGGCCCCGGCGGGTGGTCGAGGCGTCCATCACGTCGTCGTGGACCAGCGCGAAGGTGTGCAGTAGCTCCAATGTGGCCAGTGCGGGCAGCACCGGGTCGAGTGGCTCCCCACCGCCGGCCGCGCCGCGCCAGCCCCAGTAGGCGAAGAGCGGGCGGACGCGCTTCCCGCCGGCGAGGACGCAGTCCCGTGCCGTGGCCGCGAACGCACCCATCGACGCGTCGATCTCGGTCAGTGCGTCGACCTCGGACTCCAGGAAGTCGGTCAGGGTCTTCTCGACGGCCGTGACGAGGTCCTGCGTGTACGCGGCAAGGACGGCCAGAACCGGTTCGTCTGCACCGATCGGCTGTTCAGGCACCACGCGAAGGAGGTTACCCGTAAGTCGATCGTTGGCCATGTGGCTGAGCGTACCCTAAGGTTGCAAGTTGCGTCGATTGGTGCGTCGATTCTGAGGAGGGCCGATGGAGCTGGACCTCGCCGCTGCCTACGAGCGGTGTCGTGAGCTGCACAGACAGCATGGACGCACCTACTATCTCGCCACCCGACTGCTGCCCGCATGGAAACGACGGCATGTGCACGCCTTGTACGGATTCACCCGGTACGCCGACGAGATCGTCGACCGGACCGAGGACCTGCCGCCGGCCGAGCGCGCCACCCGGCTCGACGACTGGGGCGGGCGGTTCGTGGCCGGGCTGCACGGCGAACCGGTCGACGATCCGTTGCTACCGGCGGTACTGCACACCATCGCCGTCTTCGACCTCGACCGCGAGGACTTCGCCTCGTTCCTCAAGAGCATGGCGATGGACCTGACCGTCGCGTCGTACCGCACCTACGGTCACCTGCTGGACTACATGGAAGGGTCGGCCGCGGTCATCGGCACCATGATGTTGCCCATCCTGGGCAGCCCGGACCTGCCGGCGGCCCGCGAACCGGCCCGCCAGCTGGGCTTCGCGTTCCAGCTCACCAACTTCATCCGGGACGTGGCCGAGGACCTGGACCGGGGCCGGACGTACCTGCCGGAGGACGACCTGGCCGAGTTCGGGGTGACCCGCGACGACCTGCTGGCCTGCCGGGCCGCCGGCCGGGCGACCGAACCGGTGCGCGAGCTGATCCGCCACGAGGTGACCCGGGCCCAGGAGCACTACGCGGCCGCCGCCGCGGGGGTGGTGCTGTTGGAACCCGCCTCGCAGTCCTGCATCCGCACCGCGTACGCGCTCTACGGCGGAATCCTCGACGAGGTGGCCGCCCAGGACTACGACGTCTTCGTCCGGCGGGCCACGGTGCCGCAACGGCGTCGGCTGGCGGTGGCCGCGCGCGCCCTGCTCACCCCGAGCGGCACCCCGGTCGCGCTACCCGGCCCGGCCCGGTGACCGGGCGTACCGCCATCGTGCTGTTCACCCGCGACCTGCGGGTGCACGACCACCCGGCGCTGACCGCCAGCTGCGCCGCCTTCGACCGGGTGGTGCCGTTGTACGTGCTCGACCCGGCGCTGGCCCGACGGTCGGCGAACCGGAACCGGTTCCTGCACCAGAGCCTCACCGCGCTGCGCGCGGCACTGCGCGGGCTCGGCGGCGACCTGGTCGTCCGGCACGGCGACCCGGTGGCCGAGACCGTCCGACTGGCCGGCGAGGTGGGCGCCGAGGCCGTCGCGCTCAGCGCCGACGTCTCCCGGTACGCCGAACAGCGGGCCGGACGGTTGCGCGCCGAGTGCGCGCGGCACCGGCTGGGCCTGCGCTTCTTCCCTGGGCTCACCGTGGTCGATCCCGGCGCGTTGCGGCCGACCGGCGGCGACCACTACCGGGTGTTCGGCCCCTACCACCGGGCCTGGACCGGGCAGCCCTGGCGGGCGGAGCTGGCCGCCCCGGCCCGGGTACTGCTCCCCGCCGGGGTGCGGGCCGGTCGCCTCCCGGCCCAACCCGGGGGCGAGTCACCGGAGGCGGCGGCCGGTGGCGAGGACGAGGCGCGGCGCCGGTTGGACCGATGGTTGCCGACCGCGGCGGGCTACGGCGACCGGCACGACGACATGGCCGGCGACGCCACCTCCCGGCTCAGTCCCTACCTGCGGTTCGGCTGCCTGTCGCCGCTGACGGTGGCGAGCCGCGTCGACGACCGGTTGTCGCCCTTCGTCCGGCAACTCTGCTGGCGGGACTTCCTCTACCAGGTGACCGCCGCCTTCCCGGAGATCTCCGTCAGGGCGTACCGGCGGGGTGCGGTGGAGCGTTGGCGCCACGACGACGACGCGCGGACCGCCTGGGAACAGGGACGGACCGGAGTGCCCATCGTGGACGCCGGGATGCGGCAACTACGCGCGCAGGGCTGGCTGCACAACCGGGCCCGCCTGATCACCGCCGGGTTCCTGACCAAGTCGCTCGGCCTGGACTGGCGGGCCGGACTGGCCGGCTACGCCCGGTGGCTGCTCGACGGCGATGTGGCCAACAACGCGGGCAACTGGCAGTGGGTCGCCGGCACCGGCAACGACACCCGCCCGTACCGGGGGTTCAACCCGGTACGGCAGGCCGAACGGTACGACCCGGACGGAGCGTACGTGCGCCGCTGGGTACCGGAGCTGGTGGCGGTGACCGGTACGGCGGTGCACCGCCCCTGGCGGCTGCCCGCCGCCCTCCGGCAGACCCTCGACTACCCGCCGCCGCTGGCGCCGCCCGACGCCGAGCCGGTCTGGCTGCGCTGACCGCTTAGCCGGTCCGGTTGCGCTGTGCGCTGGTCGGTCTGGTTTGCGCTGCGCGCTGGGTCGGTCTGGTTGCGCCGGGGCCGCGTGGTCGGCTGGTCGCCGGTCGTCCGGTGCGCGATGCTGGCGGCATGGCAGAGCCGGAACTGGTGGACGTGGTCGTGCTCGGGCTGGGCGTCGGCGGCGAGGAGGTGGCCGGACGACTCGCCGAGGCGGGGCTGGTCGTGGTCGGTGTCGAGCGCAACCTGGTGGGCGGGGAGTGCCCCTACTGGGGCTGCATCCCGAGCAAGATGATGATCCGGGCGGCCAACGCGGTCGCCGAGGCACGCCGGGTCGACACCCTGGCCGGCAGCGTACAGGTCCGTCCCGACTGGGCGCCGGTGGCGCGGCGGATCCGCGAGGAGGCCACCGACAACTGGGACGACCGGGCCGCGGTACGTCGGTTCACCGACAAGGGTGGGCGCCTCGTACGGGGCAGTGGCCGGCTCGACGGGCCGGGCCGGGTGCGCGTCGGTGACCGGGTGTTCCAGGCCCGGCACGGCATCGTGCTGGGCACCGGCACCCGCCCGTCGGTGCCGCCGTTGGACGGCCTGGCCGACACGCCGTACTGGACGAACCGGGAGGCCGTCGAGATCGCCGACCTGCCCGGGTCGCTGCTGGTGCTCGGGGGCGGCGCGATCGGGTTGGAACTGGCGCAGGTGTTCGCCCGCTTCGGGGTACGCGTGACCGTGGTCGAGGCGGCGGACCGGGTGCTCGCCGTGGAGGAACCGGAGGCGTCGGAGGTGGCCGCCGCCGCGCTGCGGGCGGACGGCGTGGAGATCCACACCGGAGTCGAGGCCGCCCGGGTCGAGCACGACGGGCAGGGGTTCGCCCTGCGCGGCACCGACGGTGCGGAGTTCACCGCCGAGCGGCTGCTCGTGGTGACCGGCCGTCGGGCGCACCTCGACGGGTTGGGGCTGGACACGGTGGGGGTGGCCGCGAACCAGCGGTATCTGCCGGTGGACGACCGGCTGCACGTCGCCGACGGGCTCTGGGCGGTCGGCGACGTGACCGGTGAGGGTGCCTTCACCCACATCGCCATGTACCAGGCGTCCATCGTCGTCGCCGACGTGCTCGACCACGCCCGGCGGGCTGCCGGTGGCGCGGATCCCAGTGGTACCGCCAGCGTGGTCGGCGGAGCGGTCGGCGTGGCCAGTTCACTGGCGGCCACCGGTTCGAGTGGCTCGGCGGGTTCGGTGCCCCGCGCCGACTACCGGGCGCTGCCCCGGGTCACCTTCACCGATCCGGAGATCGGCGCGGTCGGCCTCACCGAGCAGCAGGCCCGCGAGCGGGGCATCAACGTGCAGGTCGGTTTCTCGCCGTTGTCCTCGTCCACCCGGGGCTGGATCCACAAGACCGACGAGGGTGGCTTCATCAAGCTGGTCGCCGACGCCGACCAGGGGGTGCTGATCGGGGCCACCTCGGTCGGTCCGGCCGGTGGTGAGGTGCTCTCCGGGCTGGTGGTGGCGGTCCACGCGGCCGTACCGCTGGCCCAACTGCGCCACATGATCTACGCGTACCCGACGTTCCACCGCGCCATCTCCGAGGCCCTGCGCAACCTGGGCTGAGGGAAGCGTCCCGTCGAGGGGCGCACAGCCCAGCGGTGACGCCTCGACGCCAAGTCCGGCTTCGGCACGTGGGGAGGGGGAAGGCGGGAGGGGAGAGGCGGAGGGATTTAGGGGGTGGGGCGGGAGGCGAAGCGGGCGGCGCCGGCCTCGGCGTCGGTGGCCAGGGAGTGCAGGCCGTAGGTCAGCTCGGTGGCCAGCGCCTCGGGCTCGGGTTGGGCGGCGGTGGCCAGCACCGAGGCGCGGTCGTTGCGCAGGCAGGTCTGCGGGTGACGGGCGATCTCGGCGGCCAGCCGCTCGGCCGCCGTCCGGGCCTCGCCCGGGCCGACCAGCCGGTTGACCAACCCCATCGCGTACGCCTCCGCCGCCGGCACCGGGCGGCCGGTGAGGATCAGGTCCATCGCCCGGCTCTCGCCGATCAGCCTCGGCAACCGAAACGTGCCGCCGTCGATCAGCGGCACTCCCCACCGGCGGCAGAACACCCCGAGCACCGCGTCGGATTCGGCGACCCGAAGGTCGCACCAGATCGCGAGTTCCAGGCCGCCGGCCACCGCGTACCCGGAGATCGCGGCGATCACCGGCTTGCTGAGCATCATCCGGGTCGGCCCCATCGGACCGTCGCCGTCCGGTTCGACCCGGTTACCGCGGGGCGTACCGATCGCCTTCAGGTCGGCACCGGCACAGAAGGTGCCGCCGGCCCCCCAGAGCACCGCCACCGCCGCGTCGGCATCGGCCTCGAAGGCGCGGAACGCGTCGGCCAGGGCCCGCGCGGTCGGACCGTCGACCGCGTTGCGGGCCGCCGGTCGGTCCAGGATCACCGTGGTCACCGGTCCGTCGTGCGCCACCCGTACCGCCATCGCATCAGGATGCCGGGTCGGGCGGCTTCGCGGCCAGTGGGGTGACCGGCCCGAGGGCCGAACGACCACGCGGGAGTATTTGTCCTCGACGACCTGTTTGCCACGGCGAGGGGTGGGAAGTCGGCAATCGTGCGAGCGTTGTTGACGAAGATCGAGCAAGCCTCCCGCCTGGACCAGTTCGGGGACCGGCTACAGCGCGTGGTGCAGGGCACCCTGCGTGGGCAACGGGTCCGCGACCTGCTGCACGGCGTCTGGCTGGGACATCCGCTGCATCCGGCGATGGTGCAGGTGACCGTCGGCTCCTGGATGAGTGCGGCCGTACTGGACCTGCTGCCCGGCCAGCGCCGCGCGGCCACCGCGCTGGTCGCGGTCGGCACCGCCAGCGCCGTGCCGGCTGCCGTCGCGGGACTCAACGACTGGGCGGCGCTCGCCCGTGACCAGCGCCGCGTCGGCCTGGTGCACGCCGCGTCGAACACCGTCGCACTGGCCCTGTACGGCGGGTCGCTGGCCGCGCGACTGTCCGGCCGGCACAACCTCGGCCGTACGCTCGGCTTCCTCGGCCTCGGCGCCGCCAGCGCGGGCGCGTACGTGGGCGGGCACCTGGCGTACAAGCAGGGCGCCCAGGTGAACGTGAGCGTCTCCGACCTGCACCTGATCAGCGAAGGTTGGCACTCGGTCGCCGAGATGGACACGCTGCCGCAGCGGGAACTGGTCACCCGCAAGGTCGACGACGTGTCGGTGATCCTCTACCGGCACGGGGACGACGTGACCGTGATGTTGGAACGCTGCCCGCACCAGAGCGGCCCGCTCGGTGCGGGCGAGGTGACCGAGATCGACGGGCACGCCTGTGTGGTCTGCCCGTGGCACGGCAGCACGTTCCGCCTCAACGGTGGCGAGGTGGTGCACGGCCCATCCTCCAACGACCAGCAGATCCTGCCCAGTCGCGTGGTGAACGGCAGGCTGGAGGCGCGACTGCCCTGATCCGGCCTGCCGGATCGTCAGTCCTTGCGGTGCCGGCCCACCGGAAGCTCGCGGGGCGGCCCGCTCGGCACGTGCTGTCGAGGTACGACCGATACCGCGACCGGGCGGCGACGCAGACCCAGCACGGCGCCGATCTGGGCGCCGACGATGCTGGCCACGGCGAGTACCGCGGAGATGGCCAGCGGCCGGTTCACCCGGTCGGGTTCGCCGGCCCGGGCCGCGCCGACCGTCACCACCGGTGGGTGATTGTCCGACACCTCGTCGCGCGGCACCGTCGGCTGCCACTGCTCGGAGGAGGCCGGCTTCGGGGCCGCGCCCTCCCCTCGTGCCGGGTCGGCCGGACCGGGCGCGGGCCGTACCGGTGCCGTGTCGGGGCTGACCAGGCGACCCGTGGCGTGTGCCCGGGCGCCCTGGTCGCGTGCCTCCGTTGGCAGCTTGATCAGCTGGCCGGGGCGGATCCGGTCCGGGTTTCGCAGGTCGTTGAGGGCGGCGATCCTGCGGTAGTCGTCGAAGTCGTCGAGATAGCGGTCGGCGACCTTCCCGAGATAGTCGCCCTTGGCCACCCGGTAGACCGGGGCGTCGGCCGCCGCCGTCGTCGTGGTGAGCGTAGTCGCCGGGGTGACTGCCGCCGGGGCGAGCGCCGTCGCCGCCGCCGGGGGCGGGGCGTACGCGGGAGCGGCGTATCCGGTGGTGGCGGCGGTCGCGGCCGGGCTGGCGGCGAGGATCAGCGCCACCGACCCGACCAGGGCGGCCGCGGCCCGCTGCTGCCGACCCATCCCGGGCAGCCGGGGCGCCGGCCGGCGCAGCGACTGGGCAGCCAACTCCACCAGTACGGAGAGGGCGAACGTGGCCCAGCCGAACCAGCCGGCCAGCGCCAGCGCCCGCAGGAAGAGCTGACCGTCGTCCCGGCTGGTCAGGGTGGTGCCGATCTCGGCCAGCGTGGGTACGTGGTCGGGCAACGGGTTGCCGGCGAAGGCCAGCAACGCGATCGGTCCGCCGACCAGCAGGCCGACCAGTACGACGAGTGCACCGAAGCCGGTCAGCACCCGACCGGCCCGCCGTAGCGCGGTACCACCCGATGCGGCCATGGCTACCTTCCTTCCTTAGGGAACCCCGGTCAGGGCCCGCGCGGTCGCCTCTCCGGAGACGGTGACGGTGTTGGAGAAGCCGAGGAGGCCGAGCATGGCCCGGCGGTAGGTGATCGTGACGCGTACCCGGATCAGGGTTTCGCCGCCGACCACCGGGAAGTTCACGGTGTGGCCGCTGGCCCCGGCGGCGGAGAGGTAGTCCTCGACGGCCCGGCGGGCCTGGCCCTGGTCGATCCGCTTGGGGCCGCCCTCGATCGCGGCCGCCAGGTCGATGGCCTGGCCACCCGCGCGGGCGGCCTCGGCGGCCAGGTTCTCGGCGCGTTGGAGGGTACGCAGCTGACCCGCGCCGTCGAAGGCCATGCCGATGATGGCCAGCACCCCGACCAGGGCCACGGCGAGGAAGATGCTGACCCGCCCCTGATCATCGCGCCCGGTCGTCATCGCCGGCTCCGGTAACGGTCCAGCGGGGAGGTGAACGAGACGGTGATCCGGTTGCTGGTCGGCATACCGTCCAGCGCGGAGAGCCGGATGTCCCGGTAGGACACCGTGCAGGCGAGGGTGACGGTGACCGAGGCGTCCTGCCCGACGGCGCTGGCGAACGCCGCGTTGAAGCTGGTGGAGCGGCCGTCGACGCTACCCCGGAAGGTGACCTGCGGGGCGCCGACGCAGGACACGCCCCGCCAGTCGAGCTGCTGACGGGCCGCCGCCTGGGCCTCCCGTCGGGCCGTGGCGGCGTCCCGGGAGATCGAGGCGGCTCGGGCGGCGTCGTGCGCGGCGGTCTCGAGCGCCTCGTGGGCCACTGCGGTACGTCCGGCGACACCGGCCAGCACCATCATCGCCACGAACGCCGGTGCCAGCACCGCCACCTCGATCGAGACCGAGCCTCGGCTCATGGTTCGGTCCATCGCTCCACCGTCCCGTGCGCGGTCTGCCGGATCGAGAAACTGACGCCCGGCACGATCGACAGGGACCGCCCGGTCACCGAGCAGGTCACGTCGGTGGCCGTGGTGACGCAGCTGGGCCCCGGGTTCTCCCAGCCGACCAGCCAGTCGCCCGCCTGGTTGAGGAACCTCGTCGCCCGCTCGGCACCGGCGTTCGGTGCGGCCTGATGCAGCCGCTGGGCGTTGACGGCGCTCTGTGCGGCGTTGAGCGCGGTCGAGCGGGCCACGAAGACCGCGGCAACCTGGATCGAGGCGAACAGCATCACCAGGATCGCCGGCATCACCACCGCCAGTTCGACCGGGTTGCCACCGCGTTCGCCGTCGCCGGGCAGCCGACGGTGCCGGGAGGCGAACGCCCCTCGGCACCACCGGCCGTACCGGAGAAGGCGCACCGTCACCCACCCGACGGCGGGCCGGGGATGGCGTCCATCCAGTTCTCGGCCGCGGTGAGGGCGAGGGCGGTCACCGCCAGCGCGGCAGCCACCAGTCCGAAGATGATCACAGCGGTGGGTACCGGGCTGTCGCCGCGATCACCGGACAGCTCGGCCAGCCGCGCACGTAGCGCGGCCTGTAGGTAGGTGAGGACGGACATCGGGGTCTCCTTGACTCGGGGTGCGGACTAGAGGCGGGCCAGGAACGGGTAGATGGCGAAGCCGAGCAGGACGAAGACCAGCAGCGCGCCGGGGATGTCGAGCCGACTGGTCACCCCCTCGGCGCGGGCCAGGTTGTCGGTACGGATCTGGTCGCGCAGCGAGTCGGCGCGGCTGCGCAGGGTCTCGTGTACCTGGGCGCCCTCGCTGCCCGAGGAACGCATGATGGCGCCGACGTCGCCCAACTCCGGGATGCCGACCCGGTCGGCCAGGTCGCGCAGTTCGTCCCACGGGGAGTGCATCTGCATCTGGGCCATCCGCAGCGCCTCGGAGATCCGGTCGAAGACCCAGCCCTCGCAGATCGCCGCCGCCCGTTCCAGCGACTGCACCGGCCCGTGCGCGGCGGAGAGCTGCAACGCGACGAGATCCAGGTAGGTGCAGACGGCCTGGCGGAACTCGTCGCGGGCCGCCTCCGCCCGGGTCACCACCGCGCGGTGTGCCAGCAGGGCGCAGAGCGCCGCCAGGCCGAGGCTGCCGAGGACCGGTACGGCCACCGGCAGCGAGATGCCGACGGCGAACAGCGAGAAGCTGAGCAGGGCCGGTGCGGCCAGCCCGATCAGCGCCGACAGCAGCAGGGAGAGCGCGTACTGCTCCGGGGTGCGGTCGAGCAGGGCCAGTTGCCGGTGCGGCGGGCGCAGCCAGCGGGCCAACCCGGTGAGCCAGTCCAGTTGGCGGTCGGCCGGGCCGACCCGGGTCGTTCCCGGTGGCGGGTGCAGCCGGCGCAGCGCCGGACCGAGCGCGGGGGTGGCCGGCACCAGTTCGCGTACCACCAGGAACACGCCCAGCCCGATCGTGGCCCCGCCGACCACGGCGAGGAAGAGGTGCAGGTTCACGCCACCACCGCCTCGTCGGGGTCGGGGGCCGGCAGGAAGCGGGCCGGCCGGGGTGGTTGGCTCATCGAGCGCACCCAGGCCAGCAGGCCGATGAAGGCGGCGCCGAGGATCGCCATCACGAGCTGGCCGAGCGGCGTGCCGTACGGCTCCACGTACTCGGCGTTGAACAGCCCGTACGCGATGGTGGCCAGGGTCATCCCGGTGAGGAACCGGACCGCGAACCGGGGCTGGGTCCGCTTGGCCTCGATCTCCCGGCGGGTGGCGACCTCGGCCGCCGCCGCCGTCGCGATCGAGCTGAGCACGTCGCCGAGCCGTTCACCCCGGTCGGTCAGGTGCAGGATGAGCGCGGCGACCACCTGGTCGCAGACCGGGTCGCCGATCTCGTCGGCGAACGCCAGCAGGGCCGAACGGGCCAGCCAGCCGGCCTGGAGCCGGGCGGCGAGCAGGCGTACCTCCTCCTGGATCTCCTCCGGCGCGGTGCCGACCGTACCGATGACCGCCTGCTGGAGTCCCTGGCCGGTGGCGGAGACGTCCTTGAGCCGGCGGGCCCACTCGCCGACCGCTTCGATCCGGGCGATCGCGCGTTGCTCGGACCGGCCCACCGAGAAGAGCCACGGGGTGCCGGGCACCGCGATCGCGACCAGCAGGCCGACCACCGGCAGCCCGGTCAGCAGGAAGGCCAGCGCGCCCGCGACCACCGCGCCGACCAGCAGCGTCTGGTGGGTCTGCTGTTCGCGGACAGTGGTGCCGGAGCCGCGCCACAGCCGGCTGAGTCCCGGTCCGGCGCCCGGTGCGGGACCGGGCGGGCGGCGGGTGCCGACCAGCGCGACGACCACCAGCACCAGACCGGCCACGCAGGCCGCCCCGGAAACCATGGCGATCAGTTCGATGTCGTCACGCACGACTCACCGCCGGCCCAGTCGGGTCTGCTTGGGCCGGCGCCAGGCGCCCTGCCCGGCCTCGATCCAGCGGCTCAGCAGCCGGGCGTCGTAGCCCACCCGCAGCAACTGGTCACGGACCCGCTCCGGCAGGTGACGGGGAACCGCCCGGCCGTCCGGCCCGGGACCGAACACCCGGGTGGTGGTGATCCGGCTGCTCTCGCCGACGCCGAGGACCTCCTCGACGTGCGAGACGAACCGGTGTTTGCGCCCGCCGATGCCGGTCTCGTCCTCGACGGTGACGTAGACGATGAGGTCGAGGGCGTTGCCGGCCATCCGGCGGGCCTGGTCGACGGTCATCTCCCGGCCGTGCGCCAGCGCCAACTCGATGATCCGCTCGCTGACCCCGCCGGGGGTACGCGCGTGGATCGTGCACATCGATCCCCGGCTGGTGGTCATCGCCTGGAGCATCGGCACGATCTCCCGGGACCGCACCTCGCCGACGATGATCCGCAGCACGCCCATCCGTAGCGAGACCGGGATCAGGTCGGCGATGCTCACCTCACCGGCGGGTCGACCGTCCGGGCCGCGTTCACCGTGTCCCTCGCGGGCCTCGAAGCTCATCACCGCCCGGTGGCGTTCGGTACGCCGGGCCGGCAGCAGCTCCCGGCTCTCCTCCAGCAGCACGTACGGCTCGTCGGGCGGGATCTCGCTCATCAGCGCCCGGATGACGGTGGTCTTACCGGCACCGGCCAGCCCGGCGACCATGATGTTCAGCCCGGCCCGCATCGACGCACGGAGGAAGTCGCGCAGCAGCGGGTCGACCATCTCGTCCAGGTCGCCCCGGGTGCCGGCCAGGTCGTCCAGGGTCACATCGAGGGTGTTGTGCTTCCGGATCACCGCGTACGGGCGGTGGCTGACCAGGAACACCGCCGCCAGCCGGCTGCCGTCGGGCAGTTGCAGGTCCAGTGTGGGCTTCGAGGTGGACAGCGAACGTTCGGTGGCACCGGCCCGTCGGGCCGCCGCCTGGAGGATCTCCACCAGCTCGTCGTCGCTGTCGGCGATCGGCTCGGCCCAGTCGACGCCGCCGCCGTGCCGGGTGATGCGTACCTGATCGCAGCCGAGGATGTGCACCTCCTCGATGGTGTCGTCGACGAGCAGCGTCTGGAGTCGACCGAGACCGGCCAGCTCGGCCGTGACCTGGTCGAGCAGCAGGCGTTCCTCACCGGCGGCCATCGGGGTGCCGGCCCGGCGCACCGAGTCGGCGTACTCGGCGACCAGCAGTACCGCCAGCCGGGCCCGCTCGGTGTCCTCCTCGTCGACGCTGAACTCGCGGCCGCGCTCCCACCGGGTGAGCCGTTCGCTCAGCTCCCGCCGCAGCTCCCGGACCACCTGGTAGTCCAACCGGGGCCGGGGCGGCGGTTCGGGCGCGGGCGGGGCGGGCAGGGCCGGCAGCGCCGGGTGCCGTCCGTTGGCCACCGGCAACGGCGGTGCGATGGAGGTGGCGCCGGGCGGTTGCCGGCGTGGATCCGACGAGACCGGCTCAAAGCGCATCGGGCACCCCCTGGGCGACCGGCCAGGCCAACCGGGCCCGCCGCCGTTCCAGCAGGGCGCCGACCGGCACCTCCAGCTCGCGGGCCGCGCGCAGCAGCGGGCGTCCGGCCCGCACCGTGCCACCCAGGCTCAACACCTCGGCGGTACGCGGGTCGTGTGGCAGCCGGGCGATCACCGGCAGCCGTAGCGCCTTGCTGATCTCGCTCTTGCCGTGCCCGCCGCCGACCAGCAGCAGCCGCAGCGTGCCCGGCTCCACCCGGTGCTCGGCGAAGTCCCGTTCGAGGGCCTGGAGCATGGCCCGGGTGCCGGACAGGTCGGGCAACTGCGCGCGGGTGACCACCAGCACCACCGAGGCGGCCCGCAGCAGCGGCCACGGCGGCCCGGCCACGTGCAGCCGACCACAGTCGACGACCACGTCGTACGGCGGGTCGCCGTGTTCCAGGCCGGTGAAGAAGTCGGCGAACCGTTGCCAGAGCGGGACGACGCTGCCGGCCTGGGCGGGGTCGACGACCCCGGGCAGCAGCAGGCGTTCCCGGCGCGGCGCGTCCAGGTCGACCAGCTGCGACCAGAACGCGGTCTCCAGGTTGCCGTCGCGCAGCTCCCCGACGGCCAGCTCACCGATGCCACGCGGGCCGTCCAGCGCGCCGCCCAGGTAGCCGGCGAGGATGGAGCCGCCGGCCGGGTCGCACTCGGCGAGGACCACCCGCCGGTGCCAGCTCAGCGCGCAGGCCAGCGCGGTGGTGGTCACCCCCGGCGAGCCCTTGGCCGAGACCAGCGCGATGATCGCCATCAGGCCGCCTTGGTCAGCACGACCGCGATCCGGTCCTGGGCGGCCAACGCCACCACGGCCGGTACGTCCCGTACCGCCAGCGCCAGGTAGACCACCACCTCGTCGCGGCCGTCGGTGCTGACGGCGTCGGTGACGGTCGCGGTGAACCGGGTTGTGCCGGTGGACGAGCCCCCGCCGCTGTTGTCGTCGCGGGGGGTGCTGACCAGCAGGACCTGGTCGCCGGGGCGGAGTTTGGGCGCCGGTACCTGTGCCGTTCGCAGCCCGAGGGCGAGTTGCTGCTGACCGGGGCCGAGCAGCGGCGCGTCGGTGAGCTGCGCCATGGTCAGCAGCGTGCCGGGGGCGAGCGCGACGGCGGCGCGCATGCCGACCACCTCGGCGAGCCGACCGGCCGGTACCGGGTCGAGCCCCTGCCCGCCGGCCACCTGCACCGACACCAGGTCGTCGGCGCCGAGCACGCTGCCGACCTCGACACTGCGGGCGACCGCCAGGTAGCTGCCGGTGGCGCGGACCGAGGTGACCGCGAACGCCGAGCCGAGTCCACCGAGGGCGATCAGCAGTACGGCCAGGCCGAGCAGCCCGGGGCGGACCCGGCGCTGCCGGACCACCTTGGGCGGGGCGACGGGCGCGTCCACCGGGGAGGTTCCGTCGCGGGTCGCCACGCTCATCGGGTCACCACCTGAAGCTCGTTGATCTGGATGTCGATCGTGCCGGTGGTGCGGACGACGTCTGGGATCTGCCCGGTCTCGCCGCGGCTGCTGCGCCAGGTGACGGTCCAGGGCAGGGTGCCCTGGACCCGGTAGGTGCCGGCCCTGGCGTAGCCCTTGTCGTAGCCGCAGTCGGGGGAGGGCCGACCGGCGTGCCGGCTGGTGCGGTCGTACGGGGTGCCGGGACCGTCGCAGCGGACCCGGTCACCGTTGCCCATGTCCCAGACGATCTCGTCGACCTCGGCCCGGATGGTGACGGTCAGGCCCCGGTCGGAGGCGGAGGCGCTCAGCGGGCCGAAGTAGTTGGCGCCGGCGCTGGCCCACATCCAGACCGGCAGGCCGACCAGCCCCGGACCGACGCGCTTGCGGGGCGCGACCGACGCGTTCGGCCCGAGCAGGCTGATCGAGGCGAGCGCCCGACGGGCCAACTCGTCCGGGTCCGGTGGGGCGCCGAAGCCCGGCGGCGGTCCTTCCCGCAGTTCCATCCGCTGGTCGCCCACCGCGCCGCCGTTGCAGCTCAGCACGTACCACTGCCAGCCGTCGGGGGCTTCCTGCTGCGGCTCGGCGAGCTTGTAGTAGCAGCCGTCGCTGTTGTTGAACCAGCCGAGGTCCTCGTCGTAACAGGGGATGGTACGGCCGTTCCACCGGCAGACACCGTCGCCGCCACCCCCGCCGCCGTTGTTCCCGCCGTTGTCGCCACCGTTTCCGCCGCCGCCGGGGATGCCCGGGTCGTCGTCCCAGACGTCGCAGTTGGGCTGGGCGGGTGGGCAGCCGGCACCGGGGTCGGCGGTGGCCGGTACCGCCGGACCGGTCACCAGCAGCAGCGTCAGTGCGCCGCCGAGCAGCATCCGGCGGATGCCCCCGGCCCTCCGCCGACGCCCGGGCCGACTGCCAGCGGTGCTCCGGCCACCAGCGGTGCTCCGGCCACCAGCGGCGCACTGGTCGGCGTGGTGCCGGGCGAGGTGGTCCGCCGCCCGGGTCAGCACGGCTGGTCCTGGTGGGCCGAGCCGGTGCTGATCAGCCAACGGCCGTCGGGATAGCGGGTGGCGGTGGCGGTGGCCAGGTGCCGGGTGCCCCGGGTGCCCGGCACGACCTTCTCATCGGCGACGTAGACCAGCCGGTAGCCGGTGGCGTCGACACAGTCCTGGATTTCCACCGTCGGCGGCTTGGCGGTCAGGTCGACGGAGATGACCTCGGGGTTGGAGCGCAGGGCGCCGGCGCTGACCGCGCCGTTGGCGCGGGCCTGCCGCAGGCTCAGCCGGACCCGGGTGAGCAGCGGGTCGGCGAGGAACCGGGTCAGGTCCGGATGTTGTGGGTCGCTGTGCCGACTCGCCGCCCGCGACGCGGTCAGGTACCCGTCGTACGCCTTCAGGGCCGCTTTCTCCGCGGCCTTCTCGTCGGCGGCACGTTCGGTGCCGACGGGCCTGTTCCGGTCTGTCGGGACGGTGCCGGACGTCTCCGGCGGGCTGCCGCAGGCGGTGGTCGTGCCGACCGCGGCCACCGCGACCAAGCCGGCCGTCCAGCGGCTCAGTTGCCGTGCTCGCACCCTCGTGCCCTCCTCGGTAACCGACCCGGCGGCCGCCGCCGGTCCCGGGCATGCGGCAACGCGACCGGAAGGTCGTCTCCGGCCCGGTTCGATACGCGGCCGCATTTACCCTTACGGATCTTCTACAAATGCACTGTCCTGGGTGTCGTGGCGGTTGGACGTGGGTTGCCTCACATCCAAGGGGCGAGCATAAGCTGACGCCGGCCGATGCAACAGAGGCAATTCAAGCGAACACTCTGAGTGATGGAGGGTGGTGGTGTCGGATGGTTGCCGGGGAGATTGCCGGTGGCTGTCGAGGTCGCCCCCGCGCTCGTTCGGCGCGGCGTGCGGGGCGGTGCAACCGCTCTCCGGGCCGACCGTCGCCGATCCGTTCGCGATGGTGCGGGAAATGGCATGTGCCCGATCCGTCCCCCACAAATGCGGTCCAAGTCGATCGTCAATTGCATTCTGTGGGAATTGCATCCCCGGCGTCGGTGCGTTTCGGCCGAGCCGATTCCGGCCGTCGGAGTCCCGTCCGTCAACGTTCGGACCACCACCCGATCCGACCGGGCAGACTACCTACCGTGTTCGCTTTCGTCCCCCGGAGGTCGGCATGACCCGGTCCCACGCCACCGAATCGGTGCCGCACCAGCCGCCGCCGATCCGACCCGGTCGACCCCGGCCGCCGATCCGACCCGGTCGACCTCGACCGCTGGCCGTCCTGGCGCTCACCCCGCTGCTGCGCTACGCCGTCGTCCGGCACGCCGTACCGACCGGGACCAGTCGTCGTACCGGCTGCGACGCCTGCGGCACTCCGATCGGCCTGGACCGCCCGTGGCCGGTGCTCGGCCCGACCGCCCGCTGCGGCGGCTGCACCGCCCGCGTCGGCCCACCGCCGGGCACCGTCGAACTGGCCGCCGCCACGGCCGTCGTACTGCTCCTGACCGGCCCACCCACCACCGAACTGGCGGCCGCGGCGTGGTGGCTGGCCTTCGCCGTACCGCTGTGCTTTGTGGACCTGGCGGTGCACCGGCTGCCCGACCGGCTCACCTGGCCAGCCGCCGCCGGCACCTGGCTGCTGCTCGGGCTGGCCGCGGTGACCGGCGCTGGGTCGGAGCCCTGGCTGCGCGCCACCGCCGCCGGCCTCAGCCTGGCCGGATTCTTCGCCCTCACCACGTTGCTGCTCGGGGCCCGGGGCTTCGGCATCGGCGACGCCAAGCTCGCGCTGGGCGCGGGCGCGCTGCTCGGCTGGTACGGCTGGGCCACCCCGGTGCTCGGGCTACTGCTCGCGGTGACGCTGTCCGGCCTGGTCGCCCTCGGCCTGTTGGTCACCCGGCGGGCCCGCTGGAGCAGTCACCTGCCGTTCGGGCCGTACCTGGTGCTGGGCACGCTCGGTGCGCTGCTGCTCGTGTGGTGAGTGTGCCGCGTCGGGCGGCGCCGTCACCCCCCGGCCGTCGACCCAGCCGCCGCGTCGGGGGCTGACCCGCCGGCCATCCGCTGCCGGACGGCCGCCAGTTCCTCGAAGGCGTACGCCCAGTTGTGGCACTTGAAACTGCGCAGCCCGTCGATCGGGGAGCGGCAGTCGGTGCAGCGTACGCCGGGGATGGCGGCGGGTAGGCCGGTGTTGACGTACCGGCGGTCGCCGAGGATCACCGTGGCGATCATCGCCGGGTCGTGCACCTCCTTGAGGGCCGAGGCGACGATGTCGTACCAGGTGATCCGGCGACCACACTTCGGGCAGTCCGGCTGGTCACCGCTGACCCAGAGCGGGGCGCCGATGGTGCGGGGTGGCATGCCGAGCAGCTTCTCGATCCGCCGTACGTCGGATTCCGGGGTGGTCCACCGGTGCTGGCCCGGCAGCGAGGCGGGCGAGTCGTAGACGGCTTGGAACAGCGCGGGGTCGACCTCGACGGTCTCGCGTTCACTGGTCATCGGCGTCCCTCCCGGTAGGTCGGCGCCCCCCACCGTGGTCACCGGTGGGCGGCCGGCACAACCGGATCAACGACTTGGCGAGCCGACCGGCCCGCCTCCGGGCCCGGCGTGGTGGTCGCCGAGCGCCGGACGCCCACGATGATCAGGTAGCCGAGGATCCAGAACTCGCCGACGGTGGCCGGGATCACCAGCAGGTCCGCGACGACCTTTGCGTTCGGAGCGAGGTACGCGACGAACGTGCTGAGCAGGTAGCCGCCACCCCCGACGACGAGAACCCAGCCGAGCGGTCGGGGCAGCCAGCCGGATCGGAGCACACACCAACCCATCGGTACCAGCCAGAGCCCGAAGAAGAGCCCGCCCACGACCCAGAGGTTTCCGCTGATCAGGTAGAGCAACTGGACGGTGTGGGCGGCGTCGCCGAACGGCTCGGTCGCCACCTGGGTGGCGGTCGCGAGGAGCGCGGCGCTACCGAGGATCGCGATGGCGTTGACCATGCCGAACGCGGCGATGCAGCCGGCGGCGGTGGTGTCGACGCCGCGGAACAGCCGGTAGAACCAGACGGCGGTGCCGGTCTGGGCGAGTACGACGAGCAGTTCGAGCATGATCGCGACGCGGGCGAGGGACTCGTTGCCGACCAGGTGGGCGAGGGTCGCCTCGGGGTCACCGGCGGCGAAGAGCTGGGGCCGGATGGTGAGGAAACCCAGCGCACCGGCGATGGCCAGGCCGAGGTAGAGCAACCCGGTCGTCCGGGCGGTGCGGATCAGCAGATGCATCTCGACTCCTTCGATTGTGCTGGGTGGTCCGCCGCTTTCCGGCAGCACTGCCTTACGACGTAAGGCAACCATACGATGTAAGGTCAAGGGAAGATGGAAAGCCGAATGGGCGTACGGAAACCGCGTGAGCCGCTGAGCCGTGAGCGAGCCCTCGCCGCCGCCACCGCGCTGGTCGACGCGGAGGGGCTGACCGCGCTGACCATGCGCCGGCTGGCCGCCGAGGTCGGCGTCGAGGCGATGTCGCTCTACTACCACCTGCCCGGCAAGGAGGGCCTGCTCGACGGCCTCGCCGAGGCGGTCGTCACCGAGATCCTGGCCGCCGTCGCGGCGGTCGACGCCACCCTGGACGGCGAGGACTGGCGTGCCCGCCTGCGCCAGCGGTTCCTCGCCGCCCGAGTGGTGATGCTGCGCCACCCCTGGGCGCCCGCGCTGCTCAGCTCCCGCCCGAACATCCCCGCCGAGGTGTACGCCTACTACGACGGCATCATCGCCACCCTGCTCGACGGCGGGTTCAGCTACCGCATCGCCCACCGGGCGCTGCACGCGTTCGGCAGCCTCGCGCTCGGCTTCGCCCAGGAGGTCTTCCGACCCGCGTCGGCCGGCGGCCAGGCTGACGTCGAGGCCGCCGAGGCGGAACTCGCCGCGATGGCCGAGCAGCTGCCGCACCTGACCGCGATGGTGGCGGCCGAGGCACACGACGCCGCGGATCCGACCCTCGGCTGGTGCGACAGCCAGGTCGAGTTCGAGTTCACCCTCGACCTGCTCTTCGACGGCCTCGAACGGGCCCGCGGCTGACCGGCCCGAATCCCCGGGCGATGTAACGCGACGTCCGCGAATCCCGCTTGGCCCGGCATGAGAGCACTGCGTCGTACCCTCGCCGCGATCGTCGTCTCGACGTTCGCGCTGATCGCCACCGCCACGCCGGCAGCAGCCATCACCGGCGGAGAGCCCGACGGCGACCGGCACCCCAACGTCGGTCTGATCCTCTTCTACGACGAGACCGGTCGTTACCGTTGCTCGGCCACGCTCGTCTCGCCGACCGTCCTGCTCACCGCCGCGCACTGCACCCTGGGCACGCTCGGCAAGACCCTGGTCACCTTCGACACGGTCATCGCCGAAGCGCCGCCGAACCCGCTGCCGCCGGCGGCCGACCCGAGCGTGGGCTACACGGCCGAGGAACTGGCCGCGGCCGGCTACCGCTCCGGCACCGCGCTCACCCACCCCGAGTACTCGGACTTCACCGACCTGGACAACTGGAACGACGTCGGCGTGGTGGTGCTGGACACGCCGGTGACCGGGATCGTCCCCGCGACGGTGGCGCCGACCGGCTACCTCGACCAGTTCGCGCAGCCGAAGCTCAACAAGACCGTCTTCGGCGTGGTGGGTTACGGCACCGAGGTACGCAAGCCGGCGGCGGGCCCGCAGAAGCCGGAGCCGATGAGCTACCCGCTGATCCGCCGCTACACGACCTCGCCGGGGCAGAAGCTCACCCCGCAGGTCCTGCAGCTCAACGGCAACCCGAACGACACCCGGGGCGGCGGCGGCACCTGCTTCGGTGACTCAGGGGGCCCGACCTTCCTCAACGGGTACCTGGTCGCGGTCACCAGCTACGGCTACACCAGCAACTGCCGCTACCTCGGCGGCTACCAGCGGGTCGAGATCCCGGTCGTGCAGGACTGGCTCGCCACCGTCAGCTGAACCGGCACCCGGCCGGCGGGTGCTCCTCCGCGAGCCCCCGCCGGACCGGTGTCAGGCGAAGTGGTGTCCGGTCCGCCAGTCCTCGGCGTTCTCCCGCCACGTCGACCAGCTGCGCCAGAGCAGCCCGCCGCCGCCGACCCCCAGCACCGACCCCAGGACGATGTCGAAGACCGCGTCCAAGTAGCCGCCACCGGCGCGCTCGTCGCGTACGTTGTGTCGCGGGTCGGCCGGGTCGTACCGCACCGGGGTCACGTCGCCGACCTGCGGTTCCGGATCCCAGCGGTAGTCGGTCACCGCCGCCACGACGTCCCGGCCGTCGGCGGTGCCGAAGACGACCAGCACGTACGAGTCGCGCCCCAGTCGATGCACCTCACGTACGGTCGCCTGGGCTTGCGCGCCGTATTTGTCCAGCCGGTAGGTCCGGTACGCGGACTGCGCCCCGGAGAGTACGAACATCGCCGCCACGGCGACCAGCACCACGAAGCCGGTCATCGGATGGCGCAGCCAGTACCCGGGCAGCCATCGGCGGCGTGGCGTGCTCCCGTTGCGCCTGCCCCGCCTGCGCCTGTCCCGCCAACCCACGCCGCCATCCTGCCCGCCCCGGGCAACAACCCTGCCCGGGCCCGGTGTGAGTTCCCTCGCCGTTTCGTCGAAACAGCGAGGCCCGGAGCAGCGGGAAACCGCCACAACGGCGAAACCTCCAGGCAGGTACAGAAAACTGTACCTCCGGTGGAGCGTGTTGCCTCTCCTGGCCGCTGCCGTACGGGCCGGATCGCGGCTCCACCGACGCCCGAAGCGCCGCTGACCTGCGGACGAGTGGGCCGGAGGTGCCATCATGCGAACCACGCCGCCGCGATCGTCGGTCCGCGACCTGCGAACGGACCTCACGCCACACCGCCGCCGACCCGCCGTCCGACACTTCATCACCCGCACCGACGCGGCCCTCGGCCAGCGTCGCTGACTACAGCTCGCCCCGGGCCTTGCGCGTGACCAGCTCCAACACCGCGATCACCGTGCCCGCACCGACGATCTCACCCTGGGAGACGAGCTGCCGTGCCTCCTCCAGCGGGATCCAGGCGATCTGCTCGGCCTCGTTGACATCCACTGGAGCACCGATGTGCTCCGCGCTCCTGGCATGGAACAGCAGGTTCTCCGCGTCCGCGGTCGCCACCCACGGCTGAAACGATAGCAACGGCTCGACCGCATCCGGACGCCACCCGGTCTCCTCCTCCACCTCCCGGACCGCACACGCCGCCGGATCCTCCCCCTCGTCGACGTAGCCACCGGGCAGCTCCCACACCCACCGATCGAACACGAACCGATGCCGCCGCATCAGCAACAGCCGTTCCTGAACGTCAAGCACCGCGACCATCGCCGACCGAGGCGCCCGAATCACGTACTGCTCAAAGCGCACCCCATCCGGCAACTCCACGTCAG
Organism: Micromonospora radicis; assembly: GCF_003583405.1. Lineage (GTDB taxonomy): Bacteria > Actinomycetota > Actinomycetes > Mycobacteriales > Micromonosporaceae > Micromonospora > Micromonospora radicis. The sequence continues at coordinate 30,309 of NZ_QXEC01000008.1, read as the reverse complement.
CAATGCTCAACCGGGCCCGTCGACCAGCGTCCACCACCCGCTCACCGTGGATCGTCCACCGCGTCGATCCGATGCCCTGTTCCTCCACCATCCGGCCAGTATCCGACCGGCGGTACCGAGCCGCTGCCGCACGGCACGCCGCCGGTTCGACTCGGTGTACGACGAACCCCGCCGGGGGCATGCGGTCTCAAGTCGTCGGCCGCTACCAACTGGTGGCACCTCGCCTCGACGAGCAGGTGGCGGACCTGGACGTGCACCCCCGGGTGGCGATGCAGATCCTCCGGCACGTCCAGTTCGCCATCACGATGTAGATCTACACGGTGGTGTCCTCGGCGGCCACCCGCGACGCGCTCAAGCGGCTCGGTCAGACGCTCGACCGATGACGGCCGGACGCCGCTGGTTTCAGGCTGATCCGTTACCGGTCGCCGTAGTGGTACCGGCAGGCGATGATCTCGACATCGTCCTTGGTGATCCGGTACACCAGCCGGTGTTCGCGGTCGATTCGGCGGGACCAGAAGCCGGACAGTTCGCCCCGCAAAGGCTCCGGCTTTCCGATGCCCTCGTACCCGTTGCGCATCACATCGGCGATGAGATCGTTGATGCGCTTGATCAGCTTGCGGTCGGTGTGGCTGAGGTACTGGCTCCAGGCTGTCTCGGTGAAGACCAGCCTCACGCGACGTCTCGCATGGCGTCCGGGTCGGCCAGCTCCCGCTCGGTCGTGTCGCCCTGCTCAAGCTCGGCGATCGATCGGCGGAGGGCTGCGGCGTTGCTGGGGCTGCGCAGGAGGTACTCGGTTTCCTTCATCGACTCGTACTCGGCAAGCGACACGATCACCACCGGCTCGTGGCCTGACCGGGTCACCACCACTTCCTCGGCGTCGTCGATGACGCTGTCGAGTTCGGCAGCCAGGTTCTGGCGTAGCTGGGTGAAGTTCACGGTCCGCATGACCACCTCCAGGGCAAGTACAGGAAACTGTACCTCAGATGTCCTGCCTTGCTCCTGGGTGATGCTGTGCTTCGATGCTGTACGAGCCGTGCTGACAAAGGCGGCGACTCCGCAAAGGGCCGCTGACCTGGGTAAGAGTGGGCCGCCAGGGACTCGAACCCTGAACCTATGGATTAAAAGTCCACAGCTCTGCCATTGAGCTAGCGGCCCGCGCGCTCAGGTTACCGGACACTCGCCGGATCGGGCTCGCGGCTGTCGGGCGGGCGTCGCTTGGTGCGGGCGTCGGGCGGGGGTGTGCGGGTGGCGCCGGGTTGGCAGGATCGGCGGGGTCGACGCGGGGGAGGATCGGCGTGATGCGGGCTGCCGTACTGGTGGGGGCGATCTTCAGTACGGGGCTGGTGGCGGGGCTGTTCTTTGCGTACGCCTGCTCGGTCATGCCGGGTCTGGGCGCGACCGACGACCGGACGCTGGTCGGCACGATGCAGTCGATCAACCGGAAGATCCTCAACGGCTGGTTCCTGTCGGTGTTCCTCGGCGGGCCGGTGCTGGTCGCGGTGGCCGTGGTGGGGCACTTCGGTGCCGGTGCCGGTGCCGGTGCCGGTGCCGGTGGCGCGGTGCTCGGCTGGCTGGTCGCCGCGCTGGTCGGGCAGCTGGTCACGGTCGGTGTAACGATGCGGTGCAACGTGCCGCTCAACAACCTGCTGGACGCCGCCGGGTCGGTCGACGGGATCACCGATCTGGCGGCCGTTCGGCGCCGGTTCGAGAGGCCGTGGGTGCGCTGGAACCTGGTCCGCACGGTCAGCTCGGTCGCCGCCTTCGCCTGCCTGATCGGCGCCCTGCTCGCCCGGTGAGCCGGGCGGCGGGCACTGCGGGCACTGCGGGCGCTGCGGGCACCGGCCGGGCGGCGGGCATCGCGGGCGGACACCGGCCGCGCGGCGGGGACTGCCGGGGCCGGGTGGCGAGAGACGTCGGGGCGGTCGCGCTTGGAAAGCGACTGACCGGGTACGGACCGGCCATGCGGATCGTGGTGGTGGGGGCGAGCGGGAACGTCGGTACGGCGCTGCTGCGCCGGCTGCGGCGGGAGCGGGACGTCCAGCTGGTCGGGGTGGCGCGTCGGCTGCCGGGACCGCAGGCCGGTGAGCCGTACGACGGGGTGCGGTGGCACTCCAGCGACATCGGGTTGCCCGGTGCGGCCGACGAGTTGACCGAGGTCTTCGCCGGTGCTGATGCGGTGGTGCATCTGGCCTGGCAGATCCAGCCTAGCCACGACCAGCAGGTGTTGCGGCGGACCAACGTGGGCGGCAGCCGGGCGGTGGTCGACGCGGTGCTGCGCGCCGGGGTGCCGGCCCTGGTGTACGCGTCGTCGGTCGGGACGTACGCGCCCGGGCCGAAGAACCTGCCGGTCAGCGAGCGCTGGCCGGCGACCGGGGTGACCGGGTCGTCGTACAGCCGGGACAAGGCGGCGGTCGAGGAGATGCTCGACGGGATCGAGCGGACCCACCCGGGGCTGCGGCTGGTCCGGCTGCGCCCGGGGCTGATCTTCCAGCGGGAGGCGGGGACCGAGATCAGCCGGTACTTTCTCGGGCCGCTGGTGCCGGTGTGGCTGCTGCGCTACGGGCGGCTGCCGCTGGTGCCGGCAAACCGGCGGCTGCGGATGCAGGCGGTGCACGCCGACGACGTGGCCGACGCGTACGCCCGGGCGGTTCTCGGTGACGCGCGCGGTGCCTTCAACGTCGCCGCGGACCCGGTGCTGACCCCGGAGCTGGTGGCCCGCCACTTCCACGGCTGGACGGTGCCGGTGGCCGCCCCGATGCTGCGGGCCGCCGCCGCGCTGACCTGGCGGGCCCGGCTGCAACCGATCGACGCGGGATGGGTGGAGCTGGCCCTGAACGCGCCGTTGATGTCCAGCGAGCGGGCCGAGAGCGAGCTGGGGTGGCGGCCCCGGGTCGACGCGGTCGACGCGTTGAAGGAACTCTTCGCCGGCATCGCCGAACGCGCCCACACCGACAGCCCGCCGCTGTCCGGCGCACCCACCCTGCCCGGCCGTCCGGCCGCCCTCGCCCGGGCCCGCGCCGCCGGCCACGGCAACCCCTACTGAGACGCCGGCCACGGCGCCACGCCAGGCCAGGCGACGGCGCCGGCCACGATCCGGAGGTTCAGCGGAGGGGGTTGTTGCCGGAGCCCTGGTAGAAGATGCCGGGGTGGGTCTCGAAGCCGCGGCTGGGGTTGCGGCGCAGGGTCGACTTCTCGATGCGCAGGGTGCCGGTGCGGTTGTTGCTGACGAAGAAGATGGCGCCACCGCCCTCCTTCGCCTGGTTGTCCTCGATGGTGCTGCCGGCGATGCGTACCGAGAACTCGTTGCCGTCGGCGTAGATGGCGCCGCCGCTGCCGCCGCCCGGCGTGCCGGGGCGGGCCGGGTTGGCGCCCTCGCCGACCGCGGTGTTGCGGCGCAGTGTGCTGTTGAGTACCTCCCAGGAGACGCCGATGCTGCTCAGCGCCCCGCCGTTGGCGCAGGATCCGCCGGTGAAGCTGCTGTTCACCACGTACACCGGCTGGTTGTCGTGCTGGTCGAGCACCCGGATGGCGGCGCCGCCCAGGTCCGGCCCGGTCCGGTCGCAGCGGTTGTCGACGAAGTGCGAGTTGACCACCTTGAGCCGGCCACCCCGTACGAAGATGGCGCCACCGCCGCCGCCGTCGGTGCGTTGACCGGTGGCGTCGCCGTTGGCGAAGACCAGGTTCTGCACGGTCAACCGCGGGTGGTCCTGGTTCTGGCAGTGCGTGGTGGTCCAGCCCTGCAACGGGTCGCAGGTGTTCAGGTAGAGGATGCGGCGTTTGCCCTGCCCGCTGAGGGTGACCTTGCCGCCGCCGTCGAGCACCACCTGGGGGCCGTTGGCGTTGCGCACCTTCGCGGTCGCCCGCATCTCGATGGTCACCGGGTCGGGGCCGCAGTCGAAGGTGATGATGCCGCCGGCCGCGACCGCCCGGACCACCGCCGTGGACGTGCAGCTGGCCGGGGTGCCGGTGCCGACGGTACGGGTCGGCCGGGAGGTGTCGACGGCCCGCGCGGCCGCCGGTACGGCCACCGCGCCGGCCGGATTGCCGGTGGGTGCGCCACCGGTCGGCGCGGCCGGTGCCACCGGGCGGGTGCCGCCGGTAGCGCCGCTGGGGCCGCCGCCCAGGCCGGTGCGGGCCGGCGGGGTGGCCTGCCCACCCGGCTGCCCACCCGGCTGTTCGGCGACCTCGGCGCTGGGCGCGGCACCGTCGGCGGGAACCACCGGCGGTTGCACGCTGCGCGGATCGGCCCGGGGCACGGACGGGCCGCAGGCGGACAGGAGGGTGACTGCGACGCCGAGGGCGACCACGGCGGCGGGGGTTCTCAGGTGCACCCCGTGATGCTAGGCGGTGCGCCGCCGAACACCAGCTTTCGCCGCTGCTCAGGTGAGCGGCGCGTGGTGCAGATGCCGGCGACGGCGCAACCGGACGCCGAAGACGCCCGCCACCGTCACGATCAGCAGCACGGTGACCACCGCCGCGTGCAGCAGGCCCCGGCTCAGGTAGCCGGCGTCGGTGTGGTCCACCGCCCAGGTGGCGATCTCGCGGCTGGACCAGAACGGGGTCAGCTTCGCGCCGGGGCTGGCCGGGTCGAGCAGCATCTGCATGGCCACCACGGTGAGCAGCAGCAGGGTGCCCTCCAGTTCGCGGGGGAGCAGCGCGCCGATCAACATGCCGAACGGCGCGGCCACCGCCACGCAGCAGAGCATCGCCAGGGCGATCCCGGCATACCGCAGGTTGTTCGCGTCGATGACGGTGAGCAGGAAGAACGGCACCGCCACGGCCAGCCCGAGCACCCACAGGCCGAGCATCCGGCCGAGGTACAGCTGGTGCGGCCGGTAGCCGGCGAGCCGCAGCCGGGGTTCCAGCTCGCGGGCGCCGCTGGCGGCGAAGAGCGCGGCCGTGCTGACCGCCCAGCTGATGCCGAGGAACAGCGCCCGGATCGACTGCCCGACGTACGAGTCCCGCCGGATCATCCAGAAGACCAACGGCATCAACAACAGCAGCAGGAGTACGCCCCGACGGCGCGTCAACTCCCGCAACGTCATCTCGGCCACGGTGACCAGCCGGTTCATGAGTGCTCTCCCTACTTGGCGGAGGAGGTGAGGTCGAGCACCACGTCGACCCGGTCGAGCTGGTTGAGCAGGTGGGTCACCACCACGATGGCCCGTCCCTCGTCCCGCAACCGGACCAACTGGTCCCACAGGTTGACGTAACTGCCCTGGTCGAAGCCTTGGTACGGCTCGTCCAGCAGCAGCACGTCCGGTGCGGCGAGGGTGGACATGGTCAGGTTCAGCTTCTGCCGGGTGCCGCCGGAGAGGTGCCGGGCGGGCACGTCCCGGTCGGCCTCCCAGCCGAGTTGTCGGGCCGCTGCCCGGCCGGCCTGCCGGGCTGGTTCCCGCGTCAGCCCCTGCCCGGCGCCGACCAGTACGAAGTGCTCGTCGGGGAGGAGGAAGTCGGCGGTGCCGCCCTGCTGGGGGCAGTAGCCGAGCCGACCCGAGACGGTCACCTCCCCGGCGTCGGGGGAGATCAGCCCGGCGCAGATCCGCAGGAAGGTGCTCTTGCCGCAGCCGTTGGCGCCGACCACCGCGGCGATCTGACCGGCCCGTACGGTCAGCGCCGCGTCGCGCAGCACGGTGCGTCGGCCGTACCGTTTGGTGATGCCGCGGGCGTCCAACCGGACCGGGCCGGGGCGTGGGGCGGGCGCGGTGCCGATGCTCTCCACGATCGTGGCCGCGTACGCCTGCGGCGAACCGAAGACCAGCCACGGGTCGCCGCCGCCCTCACGCAGGTGCGTGGCGGCCTCGGCGACCACGTGTCGGGCGGCGTCGACCGCGACCCGGCGCTGGTGCAGCTCGGCCGCGAAGACCCGCAGCCACTCGTCGGCGTTCACCCGTCGACCCCCTTCGTGACGATGTCGGTCACCGGCGCCACGAACGCCAGCCAGGCGTTGCCGCCCTGCCGCAGCGCCGCCCGCCCCTCGGCGGTGAGCTGGTAGTACTTCCGGGCGGGGCCGGAGTCACCCTCCCGCCACTGCGCGGTGACCAGGCCGGTGCGTTGCAGCCGCAGCAGCACCGGGTAGAGCGTGCCGCCCTGGATCGGCCCGACACCGGCCGTGTCGAGCGCCTGGGCGAGTTGGTAGCCGTAGGACTCGCCGTCGCGCAGCAGGGCGAGCACGCAGAGGTCGAGCACTCCACGCAGCCATTGCCCACGACGGTCGGGATCCACCCGCCGAACCCTAGTGGCGCTACCTAGATGGCACAACTACCTAGCGGGCGGCGGATCAGGCGGTGACGACGTCGGAGACCACGACCGTGACGTTGTCCGGCGCACCCGCCTGGTGGGCGAGCTTCACCAACTGCTCCCCGCACTGGTGCCGGTCGGCGTGCATACCCAGGGTGGCCGCGATCGCGTCGTCGGGCACGTAGTCGGAGAGCCCGTCGCTGCACAGCAGCAGCCGATCCCCGGCGGCCACCGCCAGCATCCCCATCGTCGGAGGCGCGTCCGCGCCCTGCACCGCCCGGGTGACCAGCGACCGCTGCGGATGGTGCCGGGCCTGGTCCGGCGTCAACGCACCCTGGTCGACCAGCGCCTGCACGAACGTGTCGTCGCGGGTCAGCTGGCTGAGCTGACCGTCGCGGAGCAGGTAACAGCGGGAGTCGCCGACCTGGGCGAGCACCAGCTGGTCACCGGCGAGCAGGGCCGCGGTGAGCGTCGTACCCATCCCGTCGCGTGCCGGGTCGGCGACGATCGCCGCGTGGATGCGTTGGTTGGCCGTACTCACCACGGCGCGCAGCGCGTCGGCGGCGGCGTCCGGAGCGGCCGGCGGGATCAGCTCGTCGAGGATCCGGATGACGATCTCGCTGGCCACCTCACCGGCGGGCAGCCCACCCATGCCGTCGGCCACCGCCACGAGGCGCTCGCCGGCGAGCGCCGAGTCCTCGTTGTTGGTACGGACCAGGCCGATGTCGTTGAGGATGGCCGAGCGGAGGATCAGCGTCATGGGACAAGCTTGCCAAGAAGACCCTTCCCGCGTCTCTACGCACTACTGCGTAGGGTTGAGGAATGTTGCCGGTGTCCATGGTCGGGCGCGCCGGTGAGCTGGCTGAGCTGGACCGGGCCTGGTCCACCGTGGTCGGCGCTCGCCGGCGCTCGCCAGCGGTCGCGGTCGTCACCGGCGGCGCGGGCGTAGGTAAGAGCCTGCTGGTCGCAGCCGCCCTGGACGGCTTCACGCCCCGGCCGGACGTGGTACTCAACGGCGCCGCCCGGGTGCACAGTCCCGCCCCGTACGACTGGCTGGCCGCCGTACTCAGTGGGCGCGACACCCGCCGACTCGATCTCCCCGCCGACGCCCTGGCCTGGCTCGCCCAGCAGCCCACCGCGCCGCGCGAACGCTACGCCCCCGGCACCCTGCTCCGGTTGGCCGTGCGTACCGTCCGAACGCTGGTCGGTGCCGGCCCGGCGGTGCTCGTGGTGGAGGATCTGCACGCGCTGGATCCGGCGAGCCTCAACCTGGTCGGCGAACTGGCCACCGCCGACGGCCTGCCGGCCCTGCTGGTGGTGGCGACCAGGCCCGCGGCGCACGCGGTCGCACCCGCCCTCACCGGCCGCACCCTGGCCCGCCTCTGCGGGGTGCGCGGTGTGGTGCGCCAGCATCTGGGGCCGCTGCGGTCGGCCGAGGTGGCCGAGGTGTTGCGCCAGGTGTACGGCGGCCCGACCGCCGACGCCCGGCTGGTGCACCGGGTCTGGCAGCACACCGGCGGCAACCCGTACGCCCTCACCGAACTGCTCGCCGCACACGCCGGGCAGGATCCCGGCGCGTTACTCCGGCCGACCGAGACCGGTTCCGCCCGGACCGTTCCGGCCCCCGCCACCCCGGCCGTTCCCGCCACCCCTGCTGCTCCGGCCGACGCCGCTTCCGACGCCGCTTCCGTCGCCCCGGTCGACGCCGCTCCCGCCGGCCTGACCGGACGGGAGGTCGAGGTGCTCGACTGCCTGGTCGCCGGGATGTCCAACAAGCAGGTGGCCCGCGCCCTCGGCATCTCGGTCCGGACGGTCACCGTGCACGTGTCGAACCTGCTTCGGAAGACCGGCTCGGCTTCGCGTACCGAGGTGGCGCTCTGGGCGGTACGGCAGCGCCTCGCCGTGCCGGAGGGCTGAACTCACCGCCGGGGGCCCTGTTCGTCGCTGCGGGGGTAGCGGAGCAGGAGGCTGGCGGTCACCTCGTCGTCGCCGACGGCGGCGTAGACGTGTGGCACGTCGGAGGTCCAGCGCAGGTGCCCACCGGCCGGGGCGGTCAGCGGCGCGTCGGCCGGGCCGGCCCGCAGCACCCCGGCGAAGACGGTGACGTGTTCGGTGACTCCGGCCTGGTGCGCGGGCGAGAGTTGGCCCGGGCCGGGCGCGACCCGCATCCGGTACAGCTCGTAGGTGGCGTCGGTGTCCTCGAAGACCTCCAGCAGGGTGGCGCTGACCGCCGCCCCGCGTACGGTCGGCCCGGCCGGCATCCCGTCGGTGGTGGGCCCGGGGGCCGGTTCGGCGAGTACGGCGGCCAGCGGTACGCCGAGCTGTGCGGTGATCGCGTACAGCGTCTCCAGGGTGGGGTTGCGGACGCCGTTCTCCAGCCCGGAGAGCGTCGCCTTGCCCACTCCGGCCTGGCGGGCGAGGGCGGACAGGGAGATCCCGCGCGCCTCGCGTAGGGCGCGGACCCGGCTCCCGATCGCCGTGGTGTCCGGATCGGCCCCGCCCTGCCGACTCAGGGCGGCGGCGATCGGCTGGGGGCCCGGTGACGGTGATTGCGGCACCTGGCTATGGTGCTACACACTGCTGTTCCGTAAACGGAACGTACGGGGGTGTGGCGTGGCGGGTCGGATGCAACCGGTGCTGGCGGGCGTGGTGGCCGCGCTGGTCGGCTTCGCCAGTTCGTTCACCGTGGTGCTGGCCGGGCTGCGGGCGGTCGGGGCCACCGAGGCGCAGGCCGCCTCCGGGCTGCTCGTGCTCTGCGTGGCGTCCGGGCTCTGCGCCGGCTGGCTCGGTCTGCGGCACCGGATACCGATGAGCGTGGCCTGGTCCACGCCCGGCGCGGCGTTGCTGGTCGCCACCGGTCCGGTTCCCGGCGGGTGGCCGGTCGCCGTCGGCGCGTTCCTGGTCTCCGGCCTGCTCATCGTGGCCGCCGGGCTCTTCCCCGCACTGGGGCGGGCCGTCGCGGCGATCCCCAAGCCGATCGCCGCGGCGATGCTCGCCGGGGTGCTCCTGCCACTGTGCACGGCCCCGGTCCGCGCGCTCGTCGACGTGCCGATGCTGGCCGCCCCGGTGCTGCTCAGCTGGCTGGTGCTGCACCGGTTCGCCCGGCGTTGGGCGGTACCCGGAGCGCTGGTGGTGGCGGTCGGGGCGATCGTGCTGAGCACCCCGGCCGGTGGCGGCAGCGGCGGTCTGCGCCCGGTGATCGAGGTGACCGCGCCGCAGTGGAGCCTGCCCGCCCTGGTCGGGGTGGCGCTGCCGCTGTTCCTGGTGACCATGGCCGCGCAGAACGTACCCGGCACGGCCGTACTGGTCGGCTACGGTTACCGGCCGCCGCTCGGCTCCGCGCTGCGGACCACCGGGCTGGCCAGCATCGTCACCGCCCCGGCTGGTGGGCACGCCGTCAACCTGGCGGCCATCACCGCCGCCCTGGCCGCCGGCCCGGACGCCCATCCGGATCCGGACCGTCGCTGGATCGCCTCGGTCACCAACGGTGTCGGGCTGGCCCTGCTCGGGTTGGGTGCCGGCGCGGTCACCACGCTGGTCGGCTGGGCGCCGCCGGTGCTGATCGAGGCGGTCGCCGGGTTGGCCCTGCTCGGTGCGCTGGCCACCGCGCTCACCTCGGCGCTGGTCGACCCGGCGGCCCGGGAGGCCGCGGTGGTCACCCTGGTCGTCACCGCCTCCGGCGTCTCACTGGCCGGCATCGGTGGCGCCTTCTGGGGCCTGCTGGCCGGCGTCCTGCTCTACCTCCTCTTCCCGCGCCCCACCCCGCTTGCTGCGCCCGCCCCGGCCACCAGCGTTGATCATGAGGTTGGCCGCTAGGTAAGCGCTTGCCCCCGCCGGTAACCTCATGATCAACGAGGTGGGCTCGGGGGTGGGTGGGTCAGGATTCGGTGGGGAGGTCGGCGGCCAGGGCGTCGAGGAGGACCTCGTCGGCGGAGATGGTGGCGATCTGGTCGGCCAGTACGTAGACCGCGCCGGTGGGGACGAGGTCGGTGGAGACCTTGAGGTAGCCGGTACGCAGCAGTCGGGCGGCCAGGTCGGCCGGTACGTCCGGCTCCTCGACGGCGGCGGACTCGATCAACTCGTCCAGGCTGCCACCGGGATCGGCGGTCGGCGCCTGCACCGTCACCGCGTTGGGATCACCGCGCTGGACCAGATCCACCGTGCCCACGTCGATGCCGGCGGCATCGACCACGCGCATCCCGGTGGTGACCCGCGAAACGGTCGCCTGCTGATCGATCCCCTGCTGCTCCATCCCCACGCCCTTCCCGCCCGCCGTCGCGGCTAAACCCCGCCCCCATCCGTCACCCCGATCTCCGGCGGGGTGGTCCAGCCGGACGGGGGGCGGGGGGAGAGTTCACGCCAGGTGTCGGGCCCCTGGAGCAGCGCCCGTACGGTCTCCTCGGCCGCGTCGAGGGTGTCGTACTCGTAGAACCGGGAGGCCCCTTCGGCGCCGCCGGCGCGCTGCTCGACGTGCCACCGGTCGGCGTCGACCCGGAGGAAGACGTCCCGCCGGGCCAGCCGTCCCCACTTCCCGTTCCACCAGTGCTTTCGCTGCTCCATGGCGGGACTCTATCGAACATGTGTACGACGCGAGGCGGCCCCTGCGGGATTCCCGCAGGGGCCGATGTGCAGCTGCCCGGATTCAGCGCCCGGTGGGCGGTTCCTCCCGGCCACCGAGTACGTCGTCCAGTGCGCCGCGCTGCTGGACCGGGGTGGCCCGGCCGCTGGCGACCAGGGCGTCGCGGATCTCGGTGAGCAGCTTGATCTCCTCGCTCGGCGCGGCCGGCGGCGGCTCCTCGCCCCGCCGGCGCCGCTCGGCCAGCTTGTTCATCGGGAAGACGACCAGGAAGTACAGCGCCGCGGCGGTGAGCAGGAAGGTGATCAACGCGTTGAGAAACGCCCCCCAGGTGACGGGGTTGCCCTCCCCCAGTTCGAACTGGGCTCCCTCGCCGGTGGGGCCCTGGCCGATCAGGTTGATGATCGGCTGAAGGAACGAGCTGGTGAAGGCCGTGACCAGCCCGGTGAACGCGGCGCCGATGACGATGCCGACCGCGAGGTCGACGACGTTGCCGCGCATGATGAAGTCCTTGAAGCCCTTGAGCATCCGCACTCCCGAGGTGTCCCGTATTCCGTCGGGGACAACCTATGCCCCGGGCGACGGCTCCAGAAATGCCCCGGCTTCCCGGGCGGCCAGCTCCGCATCGCCGGCCCGGATCGCCGCCACCAGTCGGGCGTGGTCGACGTGCCGTTCCGGCGTCAGCGCGTCGCCCATCGCCTGGGCGACGGTGCTGCGCATGGCGGTGCCGATGGAGGCGTACAGCTCGGCGAGCATGGTGTTGTGCGCCGCCGCCACCACCGCGGTGTGCAGCGCCGCGTCGGCGGCCACGAACTCGTCGACCCGGCCGCCGTGCCAGGCGGCCTCGCGGACGTCGAGCGCGTCGTCGAGCGCGGCCAGGTCCTCGGGGGTACGTCGGCGCGCGGCCAGCCGTGCCGCCTCCACCTCGAAGGCGCGGCGTACCTCGATCACCTCGGTCATCCGGTCGTCGGTGAGGCGGCGGGCCACCACCGGCGCCAGTTCGTCGGTGGATACGACGTACGTCCCGGAACCCTGCCGGCACTCCAGCACCCCGGCGTGGGCGAGCGCCCGGACCGCCTCGCGCACCGTGTTGCGCCCGACACCGAGCGCCTCGACCAGTTGCGGCTCGGTCGGGATCCGGCTGCCCACCGGCCACTCGCCGGCCAGGATCCGCTGGCGCAACTGCATGATGGTCTCCCGGACCCGCCGGCCGCGGGGTGGGACCGACGCGGAATCAACTGACGGTGGCACTGGTTACAACCTCTCGCCGGAATTCATCCCATGATTGTAGGTTCGAGGTCATGCCCCCGTCACCCGCTGGCCCCCCTGCCGCTCCGCCGACCAGCACCGAGGGGCCGACCACCCCGATCACTCCGGCCGCCGTCGTGACCACCGCCGACCCGGCCGTCCCGGGCACCGCCGGGGCGCGTGCCCCCGGCTGGCTGCTGGTACTCGCCGGGATGCTGCTGGTGGCGCTCAACCTGCGGGCGGCGATGACCAGCCTCGGCGCGCTGCTCGACGAGGTGCGCGTCGGACTGGCGCTCTCCGGCACGATGGCCGGCATCGTGACCACCCTGCCGGCCGTCGCCTTCGCCGGGCTGGGCGCCGTCACCCCGTGGTTGGTCCGCCGGCTGTCACCGTCCCGCCTGCTGGTGCTGGCGATGCTCGCGCTCACCGTCGGGCAGTTGCTGCGGGTACTCACCGGCTCCGCCCTGGTGTTCCTGTTCACCAGCGCGCTCGCACTGGCCGGCATCGCGGTGGCGAACATCCTGCTGCCGATGCTGGTCAAGCAGCACTTCCCGGGGCGTACCGGGCTGGTGACAGGGGCGTACACCATGGCGCTGACCGTTGGCGCGACGGCGGCGGCGGCGACCGCGGTGCCGGTGTCGCACGCCTTCGGTTCCTGGCGGGCCGGGCTCGGTGTCTGGGCCGGGCTCGCGGCGGTGGCCGTGCTCCCGTGGCTGCCGGCGGCGCTGCGGGCCCGTCCCGCCCCCGCCCGGACGGGCCGGGCGGCCGGCGGCGTGGCCCGGGTCCGGATCCGGCCCGCCCGTACCCGGCTCGGCTGGGCGATGGCGATCTACTTCGGGACGCAGTCGCTGAGCGCGTACGCGATCATGGGCTGGCTGGCCGTGCTGTTCCGGGAGGCGGGCTTCCGGCCGCAGGACGCCGGCCTGTTGCTCGCCGGGGTGACCGCGCTCGGCGTGCCGATCGCGCTGCTCATGCCGACGCTGGCCGGGCGGCTGGGCAACCTGCGTCCGCTGGTGTTCGCGCTGACCGCCGCGTCCACTCTGGCCTACCTTGGGCTGGCCCTGGCGCCGCGCGGTGGTGCGGTGCTGTGGGTGGTGCTGCTGGCCTTCGGTCAGGGGGCGTTCCCGCTGATCCTGGCCACCATCGGCCTGCGGGCGCGGACCGCCGACGGGACGGTGGCGCTGTCGGCCTTCGCGCAGAGCATGGGATACGTCATCGCCGCGCTCGGGCCGCTGCTGGTCGGGATCCTGCACGAGGTCACCGGTGGCTGGTCAGGGCCGATCGGCTTCCTGCTGGCCGCGCTCGCGGTGCAGACGGCTGCCGGGATGGTGATCGCTCGTCCCCGCTACATCGAGGACGAGCGTTGATCCCACGGTCAGGAGGAGGCCGGCGTGGGTTCGCCCGCGACCGCCTGGTCGACGGTCGGGTAGGTCTGCAGCACCTCCACCAGACCACTCACCTCCAGGATGCGCAGCACGCCCCGCTGGGGGGCGGCCAGGCGCACCACGCCGCCGGCCTCGTCGCAGCTGTTCTTCGCGCGGACGAAGACCGACAGGCCGGTGGAGTCGCAGAACGAGACGTCCGACAGGTCGAAGACGAGGCGGCTGCGCCCCTTGTCGAGCAGGTCGGTGATCTGGTCCTGCAGCTGCGGTGCGGTGGCCATGTCCAGTTCGCCCGCGACCGCTACTACGACCACGTCACCGCGCTGTTCCGTGTGCACCGTCAAGGACATTCGCCAGACCTCCTGTTATCGGTGGAACGGTATCCCACCGGAGCCGTGGTACGCAGAACGGGCAAGGGATCAGGTGGCCGTCGCCATTCCATTGCCCTGGGACAAGTATTTGCGGGTCTGCGGTGATAGAGTCCGGCCGGTCCAGGTCGAGGGGGGTTAGGTCATGGCTTTGAGCACTGACGAAAGCGGTCGACTGGCGGATCTGCTTACCAGCCGTGTGGAGCGGGTCACCCAACGGTGGACCGAGGTCGTCGCCGGGCAGTTGCGCGGCCGTCTCAGCCAGGCCGAGCTGCTCCGGCAGGTGCAGGAGCTGCACCGGGTGCTGGTGGACACGCTCAGCAAGGGCGCGGTCGACCTGACGGCCGAGGAGGCCACCGAGCTGCGCGCGGTGCTCGTCGAACTGTCCCGGGGCCAGGCCCGCCAGGGCTTCTCCGCCACCGAGACCGCCACCGGTGTGTTCGCGCTCAAGGACGCCCTGCTGAGCGTCATGGAGGACGACCAGAGCGCCGGGACGCTGCGCGACTACGTCGTCTTCTCCGCGCTGGTCGACCAGATGGGCCTGTTCACCTTCGAGAGCTACGTACGGACCCGGGAGAGCCTGATCGCCGACCAGGCCGAGCAACTGCTCGAACTCTCCACTCCGGTGGTCAAGCTCTGGGAGGGTGTGGTGGCGGTGCCGCTGGTCGGCACCCTCGACTCGGCCCGGGCGCAGGTGGTGATGGAGCGGCTGCTGCAGACCCTGGTCGACACCGGCTCGCCGTACGCGATCATCGACATCACCGGCGTACCGGCGGTGGATACCCAGGTCGCCCAGCACATCCTGAAGACCGTGGTGGCGGCCCGACTGATGGGTGCCGACTGCATCATCTCCGGGATCCGACCGCAGATCGCCCAGACCATCGTCGCGCTCGGCATCGAGTTCGGCGACATCGCCACCAAGGCCAGCCTCGCCGACGCGCTGCGGCACGTGCTGCGGCTCACCGGCGTCGAGGCCGGCCGGCGCCAGCCGCGCCGGGAGGCGTGATGGAGCGGGTGCCGATCCTCAAGATCGGCGACATCCTGCTGGTCTCCATCCAGGTCGACATGTCCGACCAGACGGCCGTCGCGCTCCAGGAGGACCTGGCCGAGCGGATCGTCGCCACCGGCTGCCACGGCGTGATCATCGACATCACCGCGCTCGACATCGTCGACTCGTTCGTCGGGCGGATGCTCTCCAGCATCGCCTCGATCTCCCGGGTGCTCGACGCCGAGACCGTGGTGGTCGGGATGCGGCCGGCGGTCGCCATCACCCTGGTGGAGCTGGGCCTGTCGCTCAACGGCATCCGCACCGCGCTGAACGTCGAGCGGGGCATGGAACTCATCGCGGCCAACCGCTATCACGACGACCTCGACGAGTTCCTCGACGGTCCGGACGCAGAGCCGACGGCGTCACCATGACCAGCGGCGTCGGCCTGGGCCGTCCGCAGACGCAGGCGGTGGGTAGCGACGAGGACGTGGTCCGCGTCCGTCAACTGGTGCGTACGGTGGCGGTGGCGGCCAAGCTCTCCCTGGTCGACCAGACGAAGGTCGTCACCGCGGCCAGTGAACTCGCCCGCAACACCCTGGTCTACGGCGGTGGCGGCAGCGTCGAGGTGGCCGCCGTCGACAACGGCCGCCGGCCCGGCATCACCATCGTCTTCGCCGACTCCGGCCCCGGCATCGCCGATCTGGAGTTGGCGCTGACCGACGGCTACACCACCGGCGGTGGCCTCGGCCTCGGTCTCAGCGGTGCCCGGCGACTGGTGGACGAGTTCGACATCCAGACCGCCCCCGGTCAAGGCACCCGGATCACGATCACCAAGTGGTCCCGGTGACGGCCCAACCGGTCACCGACCGCGGCACCTGGTTCCGCGTGGAGAGCGGCAGCGCCGGCAGTGCGGTGCGCCGGGCAGCCGAGCGGCTGGGCGTCCAGTTGGGACTGCCCGAAGGCCGGATCGCCGACCTGGCCATCGTCGCCGCCGAGTTGACCAGCAACCTGATCAAGCACGCCGTGGACGGCGTGCTGCTGCTCCGTCCGGTCCGTCGTGACCTGGACGCCGGTGTGGAGCTGATCGCCGTCGACTCCGGGCCGGGCATGGCGGACGTCGACGACTCGGTCCGTGACGGTCACTCCACCACCGGCACCCTCGGTATCGGCCTCGGTGCGATCGTCCGGCAGGCCAGCTGGTTCGACGCGTACTCGCGGCCCGGCCGGGGCACCGTCATCGCCGTGCAGGTGTTCGCCGACGCGGAGACCGAACGGCCCTGGGTCGGCGGCCTCGCCCGACCGCTGGCCGGCGAGACGGTAAGCGGAGACGGCTACGCCTGGCGGGCGGTCGGCGACCGACGACAGGTACTGGTCACCGACGGCCTGGGACACGGGCCGCTGGCCGCCGCGGCCACCGACGCGGCGCTCACCGCGTTCCGCAACGCCCCGGCGTCCTCCCCGGCCGACGTGGTCGGGCACCTGCACCGGGCGCTGTCGCACACCCGCGGCGCGGCGCTCGCGGTGGCCGAGCCGGACCCGGTGGCCGGGGTGCTGCGGTACGCCGGGCTCGGCAACATCGCCGGCGTGGTGGCCACCGGGGACGGCCGGCAGCGCGGGCTGGTCTCGCTGCCCGGCATCGCCGGACACCAACGCCCGACGATCCGGCAGTACGACTACCCGTTCGACCCCGGCAGCCTGCTGGTGATGCACACCGACGGGGTGGTCGACCGCTGGCAACTCGCCGACTACCCCGGTTTGGCCGCCCGGTCGCCGCTGGTGATGGCCGCCACGCTGCTGCGCGATGCCGGCATCCGACGGGACGACGCCGGTGTGCTGGTGGCGAGGTCCTGGTCATGAGTGGCGCCCCGCTGTTGCAGATGGCGCTGCGGGTGGAGCAGGACATCTTCGTGGTGCGCCAGCGGGGCCGGGAGGTCGCCGCCGCGGTCGGCCTGGAGCACCAGGACCAGGTTCGCATCGCCACCGCGCTCAGCGAGGTGGCGCGGGACCTGCTGCGCGGCGTCGGCGGCGCCGACGTGTTCTTCGTCGTCGTGGACAGCGCGGACGGCCGACGCCACCTGCGAGTCGACCTCACTCCGGTGGCCCCGTTGCCCGGCGGACGGTACGAACCGGAGTCCGGTGCCGTGGCGCGCCTGGTGGACACATTGGGCGTGGTGACCGACGAGGGCGCTACGGTCGTCAGGATGTCCCGTCGTGTGCCACTCGCCGCCGAGGCGCTCTCCCCGGAGCGTCTCGCGCAGTTGCGTGCCCAACTCGGGCAGAGCGCGCCGGGCACCGCCGAGGAGGAACTCGCCACCCAGAACCTGCAGCTGATCGCGGCCCTGGACGAGGTACGCAGCCAACGCGACGAGCTGGCGCGCCTCAACGAGGAGCTGGAACAGACCAACCGCGGCGTGCTCGCGCTCTACCACCAGCTCACCGACGAGTTGGAGGAGACCAACCGAGGGGTGGTGGCCCTCTACGCCGAGCTGGACGAGAAGTCGGCGCAGCTGCGCACGGCCAGCGAGTCGAAGACCCGCTTCCTGGCGAACGTCAGCCACGAGCTGCGGGCACCGGTGACCGCGATCATCGGGTTGGCCCGGCTGCTGGCCGACTCCGCGTCCGACCCGCTCACCGCCGAACAGGAACGCCAGGTCGGGCTGATCCGCTCGTCGGCGTCGGATCTGCTCACGCTGGTCAACGAGCTGCTCGACCTGGCCAAGGCGGAGTCGGGCCGGATCGAACCGAACTGGGCCGAGGTCGACCTGCGGGCGGTCTTCGGCCAGCTGCGGGGCACGCTCCGGGCGCTGCGCATCGGGACGGAGGTCGAGCTGGTGGTGGAGGAACCACCGACCCCGGCCACCGTCCGCACCGACGAGGTGCTGCTCGCCCAGGTACTGCGCAACCTGCTGCACAACGGCCTGAAGTTCACCACCGCGGGCGAGGTCCGGTTGCGGGCGCGACGACAGGACGCCGGTTGGGAACTGCTCGTCTCCGACACCGGGCCGGGCATCCCGACGGAGTTCCAGGATCGGGTGTTCGAGGAGTTCTACCAGGTGCCGGGCCCGTCCCGGGTCGGCGGTACGGGGCTCGGCCTGCCGTACGCCCGGCGACTGGTGAACCTGCTCGGCGGCACGCTCAGGCTTACCAGCGAACCGGGACGGGGCAGCACCTTCACGGTCTCGCTGCTGGCGGACGGGACGTGACGTGGACGGCGCGACGACCGTGCTGGTGGTCGACGACAGTCGGACCAAGCGCTACCTCCTGGTCAACTGGCTGACCCGAGCCGGGTTCACCGTGCTCGAGGCCGAGTCCGGGGGCGAGGCGCTGAGCCGGGTCGGGGTGGATCCGATCGACCTGGTGGTGCTCGACGTCCGACTGCCGGACCTGAGCGGGTTCGAGGTCTGTGAACGGATCAAGTCGGCGCACCCCGCGCTGCCGGTGATCCACGTGTCGGCGCACGCGGTCGACACGGCCGACCGGGCGCAGGGCCTCACCCGGGGCGCGGACGCCTACCTGGCCGAGCCGATCGAGCCGGAGGAACTGATCGCGACCGCCCACGCGGTGCTGCGGTACTACCAGGCCCGGCAGCGCGCCGAACTGCTCGCCGAGCGGCTCACCGGGCTCGCGGACACCACCGTGGCGGTGCACGCCGCGCCGAACTTTCCCCGGCTGTTGGAGCTGGCGGCGGCCGGTGCCGCCGAGATCTTCAAGAGTCCCGCGGCGGTGGTCGCGGAGACCTTCGACGGTGACTGTCTGGCGGGGGTCTGTGCCGGGCCCGGTGCCGAGAGTCGGGTCGTGCCGTGGACCGTCGACGACCGCGGGGTGCCGACCGGCGCGACCGTCCGGGTGCAGGACCCGGTCCACTGGGGGCTGGTGGAGTGGCCGCCGGACGACTCGGCGACGGTGGCCGCCGCCCGGCTGCGCGAGGACCGCGCCCCGATCTACGTCGTGGTACCCACCGCCACGCAGACCGCCCGGACCCCGGTGCTGCGGCAGTTGGCGCAGGCGGTGGCGTCCGCGGTCGAGGCACAGCGTTCCTTCGACGAGGAGCACCGGATCGCGGTGACCCTGCAACGGAGCCTGCTGCCGCAACGCATCCCGGAGGTCACCGGGATCGACCTGGCCGTCCGGTACGAGCCGGCGAGTGCCCGGACCGAGGTGGGCGGCGACTTCTACGAACTGGTGATGCTGGACGGCCACCTGCTGCTGGCCATCGGCGACGTGGCGGGCCACTCCCTGCACGCCGCGACGGTGATGGCCGAGCTGCGGCACGCGCTGCGGGCGTACGCGGTGGAGGGGCACCAGCCCGGCGAGATCCTGCACCGGGTCAACGAGTTGATGCGTACGCTGCTGCCCAGCGAGTTGGCCACCATCTGCGTCCTGCTGTTCGACCCGGCCACCGGGCACGTCCGGCTGGCCAGTGCCGGTCACCTGCCGCCGTTGATCAGTCAGGACGGCAAGACCGAGTTCGTGCACCACTCCGCGCCGCTGCTCGGCGTACGCGCGCCCCGCCCGGCGGACCTGGAGTTCGTCCTGCCGCCCGGCGCGACGATGGTCTTCTACACCGACGGGTTGATCGAACGGCGGGACGTCACCATCGACGACGGACTGGCCGCCCTGTCGGTCAGTGCGTCCCGGGTGGACGACGACCTGGACCGCTTCTGCGAACGCCTGCTCGTCGAACTCGCCCCGCACGAGATCCAGGACGACGTCGCCGTCGTCGCTCTGCGCCGCCGCTGAGACGTTCCTGAGGGGCGATCTACTCCTGCTCGTCCTCGTCCACAGACGGGCGCGGCTGACGGTATTGGCGGATGTACTCCTCGACGTCAGCGCGTAGCCAGATCTTGCCGACCGACAACACCTGGTAGGGCTGCGGGAAGTTCGGATGCGCGGCGATCTGGCGGAAGCGGGATCGCCCCACGCCGAGCATCGCCAGGATCTCGCCAGCGGCCACCAGGGGCCCAGGCCCACGGTCCTTGCCCATGCCAAGGAAGGTAGGCGCACGATTGCCTGCCAATAGGATCGCGCATTAGTGGGTACGCCTATAGAGGCGCGCTAACATTGACAGGGGGTGGGCATTGGGCTGGGATCGGGATAGGCCCCTCGGCTGCCGGCGGCCGAGCCCGGCGGCCGAGGGTTTGCCGCCCGCCTCGCCCCGGCAGGAGCCCCGAATGACGCAACCACGCCCCCGTCAAGCCCCTCTGGTTCTGTGCCGCCTGCGCGTACGGCTGGCCGTGTGCGCAGGCCCGAGTCGAGTTGGCGGCCGACTACGGCCTTGGTCGGCTGCTCGCGCTGGACATGGCCGATCTGCTCAGGGAGGCGACCGCCGACCTGACCCGGCTCGGAGCGCCACCCGAGCCGATGTACTTCCACGTCCGGTTCCTCGGCTGGATCCGCAAGCCGACCCGATGACCGATCCCGTCGCCGAGCCGAGCGGCCGAGCTGAGGACGCCGGCGCGGGACTCGGCGTGGAATGCTTGACGGATGCTATTCGCTGAGTGAATAGTGGGCGTCGTGTCCACGTCGCACGTTCTGCTCGGGCTACTCGCCACCGGCACCATGCACGGCTATGACCTGAAGCGGGCGTACGACGAGCGGCTACCGCAGGCCCGCCCGTTGGCGTTCGGGCAGGTCTACGCGACGTTGAACCGGCTGCTCCGGGACGGTCTGGTGGTCCCGGCGGGGCACGAACGTCTCGCCGGGCCGGACCGCACCGCGTATGCGCTGACCGACGAGGGGCGGGCGGCACTGGACCAGTGGTTGGGCACTGTCGAGCCACCCATGCCGCATGTCAACAGCGCACTGCTCGCCAAGGTGGTGGTGGCGCTGCTGGACGCCGACGCGGACCGGGCCCGGACGTACCTCGTCGCGCAGCGGCGGGCCCACACCGATCGGCTGCGCGAGCTGACCGCGCTCAAGACGGCACCGGAGGCCACCGTCGACGACGTCGTGGCAGCCGACTACGCCATCGCCCATCTCGACGCCGACCTGCGCTGGCTGCGCACCACCCTGGAGCGGGTCGCCGACTGGCACCGGGAGGTGCACTCGTGACACAACTTCAGGCACGCGCGCTGGTCAAGTCGTACGGGCCGACACCCGCGCTGCGTGGTCTCACCCTCGACGTCGCCGAGGGCGAGATCGTCGCGGTGACCGGGCCGAGCGGCTGCGGCAAGTCCACCCTGCTGCACTGCCTGGCGGGCATCCTGCGCCCGGACGCCGGTGAGGTGATCTGGCGCGACCACCGGATCGACACCTGGTCGGAGGCGGCCCGGTCGCGACTGCGGCGTACCGACTTCGGGGTGTTGTTCCAGTTCGGTCAGCTCGTCGCGGAGCTGACCGCGGCGGAGAACGTCGCCCTTCCGTTGTTGCTCGCCGGCACGGGGCGGCGAGCGGCGCGGACGGCGGCGCTCACCTGGCTGGACCGGTTCGGCGTGGCAGAACTCGCCGACGTGCGGCCCGGCGAGATGTCCGGTGGCCAGCAGCAACGCTGCGCCACCGCGCGAGCACTGGTCACCGAACCGCAGGTGCTCTTCGCCGACGAGCCGACCGGCGCGCTGGACACGCTCGCCGGCGAGCAGGTGCTCACCCAACTGGTCCGGCTCGCCCGCCGGCAGCGTACGACGGTGCTGATGGTGACCCACGAGCCCAGGATCGCCGCGTACGCCGACCGCGAGATCGTCATGCGCGACGGCGCGATCGACCACACCGGTCTGGGCCTCGACGCCCCGATGGCCGGCGGCACGCGGTGAGTCCCGGCACGCTGACCCGGCTGGCCCTCGCCGGCAACCGCACCGACGCCGCCCGGGTGGCCCTGACCGCGCTGAGTGCCGCCCTGGCCACCCTCGCCGGGTTGGCGGCGCTGACCGTGCTGGCCATCCAGAAGCCGCCCGGCGACGCCCACCAGCAGTCCGAGCAGTACGTCAACGCGCTGCTGCGCGAGCCGGGGCTGCGTGGCGGCACCGCGTTCGCGCTGCTGCTGCTGGCCATCCCGGTGCTGGCCCTGGCCGGTCAGAGCGCCCGGCTCGGTGCCCCGGCGCGGGACCGCCGGCTCGCCGCGCTGCGGCTGGCGGGCGCGACACCCGGTCAGGTGACCCGGATCGTGATGCTGGAGACCGGCCTGGCCAGCCTGGTCGGCACCCTGGTCGGCCTGGCGGTGTACCTGGTCGGGCGGGAACTGCTGCACCGCCCGGACGCCAACGGGCAGCTTGCCCTACCCACCGACGTACTGCCACCGGTGCCGGCCATGGCGGCGGTGGTGCTGGGACTGCCGCTCGTCGCCGCGCTGGCCACCGCCGTGCTGCTGCGCCGGGTCGCCGCCACGCCGTTGGGCGTGTTCCGGCGGGCCGCCCGCAGCGGGTCACCCCGCCCGTGGCCCGCGCTGCTGATCGGGTTCGGGGTACTGGCGGCGGCGATGATCGAGCCGATCCAGCGGGCCTTCCGAGACGCGCGGCTCGACTGGTTGGCCGTTGTCGTCCTGATCGGCCTCTTCTCCGCCGTGATGGGGGTGATCCTGGGCGCCGGTTGGCTCTCGTACCTGGCCGGGCGGGTGCTGCACCGCTTCGCTGGACGCCCGGCCGCCCTGCTCGCCGGCTGCCGGCTGGCCGACGACCCGTGGGCCAGCAGCCGGACCTTCGCCGCCCTGCTCGCTGTGGTGGTCGTCGGTGGCGGTGCGGCGGCGTTCCGGGCGTACTTCCTGCTCAACGAGCAGCTCCAGCGGGAGCAGAATCGGCAGGCCGGCTACGACGACGAGGCCGGCCTCTACGGCTCCTTCTATCTCGACACCATGGACCTGATCGACCTGGCGATCGCCGTGGCCGTCTCCATCGCCGCCGCAGGTCTGCTGGTCACCCTGGTCGAGGGGATCGTCTCGCGCCGCCGGGCGTACGCCGCACTGGTGGCGATCGGCGTGCCCCGTGCCACCATCGGCACCTCGATCCTCTGGCAGATGCTGGCTCCCGTGGTGCCCGCCGTGCTGGTCGCGCTCGGCGTCGGGTACGCCATCGGTCGGCTCCTCACCGGCGAGGCCGTCCGCGGCGGTTACACCCAGGAGGTGTGCCAGGCGACGGTGGAGCTGTGCGAGAACCCGGCCACCCGCGCCGAGTACACGGAGTTGGTCGAGGTCGGACGGGTGGTGCACACGCCGGACGTACCGGTGGTACAGCTGGCGATGGTCGGCGGCGGCGCGGTGGCTGCGGTGCTGCTCACGGTTGGGCTGGGGGTGCTCTTCCTGCGGTCGAACACGGCGCTGGAGGAACTGCGCGTCGGTTGACCAGCACGGCAGCCCAGCGGGCCGACCCGCCACCCGTTCGGGACTCGGCTGCGGCGGCCAGCCACGGCCCCGGTGACCAGGCGGGTCACCGAGGCCGCACGGATCGGCGGCCGGAGCCGGGTCAGGCGCGGCCGAGCCGGTCCAGGGTCCAGGCGTTGACGAACGCCTCCTCCCGCCAGGCGTCGTAGCGCCCGCTGGGCCCGCCGTGACCCGCCTCCATCTCGGTCTTGAGCAGGTATTCGCCCTGCGGCGCGACGGCCCGCAGCCGGGCGATCCACTTCGCCGGCTCGTGGTAGAGCACCCGGGTGTCGTTGAGGCTGGTCATCGCGAGGATCGCCGGATAGTCCAGCGCCGCCACGTTCTCGTACGGGGTGTACGACTTCATGTACGCGTACACCTCCGGGTCGGCCAGCGGGTTGCCCCACTCCTCCCACTCGGTGACGGTCAGCGGCAGGGACGGGTCGAGGATCGTGCTGAGCGCGTCCACGAACGGCACCTGCGCGACGATGCCGGTGAAGGCGTCCGGGGCGAGGTTGGCGACCGCGCCCATCAGCAGGCCGCCGGCCGAGCCGCCCCGGGCGACCAACCGGTCCGGCGCGGTCCAACCCGCCTTCGCCAGGTGCCGGGCGCAGGCCACGAAGTCGGTGAAGGTGTTCTTCTTGGCCAGCATCTTGCCCTGGTCGTACCAGCGTCGGCCCAGTTCGCCACCACCGCGTACGTGGGCCACCGCGAAGACCACCCCGCGGTCCAGCAGGGACAGTCGACCGACCGAGAACCACGGGTCCATGCTGGCCTCGTACGAGCCGTAGCCGTACAGGACGCAGGGCGCGGAACCGTCCCGGGGCGTACCCCGGCGGTAGACCAGGGAGATCGGCACCTTGGTGCCGTCGTCGGCCAGCGCCCAGTCCCGCTGCTGCTCGTAGTCCTCCGGTTGGTAGGCCCGCCCGTCCGGGCCGGGCAGCACCGGCCGGCGCCGCAACAGGGTCAGCTCGCGGGTCGTCAGGTCGTAGTCGTACACCGAGTCCGGGACGACCAGCGAGGTGTAACGCAGGCGCAGCCGGCTGGTCCGGTACTCGGGGTTGCTGTCCAGGCCGACCGTGTGCAACGGCTCCGGGAACTCGATGTCGTGGCCGTCGCCGCCGGCGATCGGCAGCACCCGCAACCCGGTCAGACCGTTGTTCCGCAAGCTGATCACCAGGTGGTTGGCGAAGGCGTCGACCGACTCCAGCCGGGTGCCGGGGGAGTGGTCGATCAGCGGCACCCAGTCGCCCGGCGCGTCCGCCGACGTGTACGCCAGGGCGAAGTCCTCCGCACCGTCGTTGTGCAGGATCAGGAACCGGTGTCCGTGGTGCTCCACCGAGTACTCGACGCCCTGCCGGCGGGGGGCGATCACCGCCGGCTCGCCGGTCGGGTTGTCGGCCGGGATCACCCGGACCTCGCTGGTGAGCTTGCTGGCGATGTCGATCAGGATGAACCGCTCGGAACGGGTCAGCTCGACCCCGACCCAGAACCGTTCGTCGTCCTCGGCGTGCACCACGACGTCGTCGGTGGCGGCGGTGCCCATCACGTGCCGCCACACCCGGTTCGGCCGCCACGCCTCGTCCACTGTGACGTAGCACAACACCGACGCGTCGGCCGACCAGGCGGTGCCGTAGAAGGTGCCGGGTATCTCGTCGGGCAGCAGTTCGCCGCTGTC
Organism: Micromonospora radicis; assembly: GCF_003583405.1. GTDB lineage: Bacteria > Actinomycetota > Actinomycetes > Mycobacteriales > Micromonosporaceae > Micromonospora > Micromonospora radicis. The sequence continues at coordinate 5,542 of NZ_QXEC01000008.1, read as the reverse complement.
GAGATCCTTGATCCGCAGGGTGAAGCGTTCGTCGCCGGAGAAGTCCGTTGAGTACGCCAGGAACCGCCCGTCCGGGCTGACGTCGAAGGCGCCCAGGGCGAAGAAGTCGTGCCCCTCGGCGAGGAGGTTGCCGTCGAGCAGGATCTCCTCGCCGTCCAGCGGGGCGCCGTCGGAGCTGATCGGCGGCGTCGTCTCGCCGTCGCGGACCGCCCGGCGGCAGTGCACGCCGTACTGCTGGCCCTCGACCGTGCGGGTGTAGTACCAGTGCCCGCCCTTGCGGGTCGGCACCGACAGGTCGGTCTCCTGGGTGCGGCGCCGGATCTCCTCGAACAACTCCGTACGCAGGCGGGACAGGTGGCTCGTCCGCGCCTCGGTCCAGGCATTCTCGGCGTCGAGGTAGGCGATCGTCTCCGGGTCGTCCTTGGCGGCAAGCCAGGCGTACTCGTCGACGAAGGTGTCGCCGTGGTGGATGCGCTCGGTCGGCACCCGCTTCGCCACGGGTGGGGAGGTCTCGGTGGTCACGGCGCCACGTTACCGGCCGCCGTCCCTCGCCGGGTGGCGCAAGTCCCTTCCCGATCGTTCGAACACATGTACGATCGCAGTCATGGTGCCAGCACGTTCCACCGGCGGGTCCGGTGCCCTCGACATCGCCCACCGGCTGACCGAGATCTGCGGTACGCGCTTCGCCCGGTTCGCCGGTCCGGCCGACGAGGTGGCCGGTCGTCCGGCCCGGTGGGTGGCGGTGCCGGGCGGCGCGCACGCGGCGGCGCAGGTGCTGCGGCTGGCCGCGCGGCACGACCTGACGGTGGTGCCGCGCGGCGCCGGGACGAAGCTCGACTGGGGTGCCGTGCCCGAGCGGGTCGACATCCTGCTCGACACCGGCCGACTCGCCGGCATCGGGCACCAGCCACCGGGGCAGGGCACGGCCGAGGTCGGCGCCGGCACGCCGCTGCGGGCGGTGCAGGCCACCCTGGAGCGCACCGGCCAGCGGCTCGCGTTGGACGCTCCGTCGCCCGGTGCCACCGTCGGTGGCGTACTCGCCGCCGACGAGTCCGGCCCGCTGCGGCACCGGCACGGCACCGCCTGCGACCAACTCGTCGGCCTGCGCTACCTGGCCGCCGACGGCGAGTTGACCGAAGCCGGTGGCGGGGCGGCCGGGCTGGCGCAGGCCCGGCTGCTGTGCGGTTCGCAGGGTGCGCTGGGCGTGCTGGTCAGCGCCACCCTGCGGGTGCAGGCCAGCCCGGCCAGCCGGGTCTGGGTGACCCGACCGGTGTGGACTCCGCTGGAGGTGCACGACCTGATCCGTGCGGTGCTCGCCGCCCGACTCGACCCGGCCGCGGTCGAGCTCGACCTGCCGGCCGGCGCGGGACCCCGGCCGCAGCGGGACCGCCGGGCCGAGGCGATGGCCCGTCACCCGTCGATGACGGGGCGGGCACCGGCCGGCCCGGCGGGCACCGGCGCACTGGTGATACTGCTTGAGGGCGGGCCTGCCGACGTGGCCGAGCGCACCGAGCGGCTGGTGTCGCTGTTCGGCTCGCGGACCACGGTGGCCCGGTCCGCGCCGCCGTGGTGGCGCAGTTACCCGTTCGCTCCCGGCGACACCGCGTTGCGGCTGGAGGTGCCGATCACCGACCTGCACGCGGCGGTGTACGCGCTGCGCGACGCGGCCGGCACGCCGGTGCCGGTTCGTGGCTCGGCCGGGCTGGGGGTGGTGCACGCGGCCCTGTCCGGCGCGCTCCCGCCCGACCGGGTGGCGGCGATCCTGGTCGCGGTCCGCAGCGTGCTGCTCGCCCGACGGGGCCGGTGCGTGGTGCTCTCCGCGCCGCCCGCCGTCCGGCGCGCCGTCGACCTCTGGGGCGAGCTGACCGGCCTGGCCCGGCTCCGCGCCGTCAAGCAACACCTCGACCCGGGCCACCGCCTGGCCCCCGGCCGCCTCCCCGGCGGCCTCTGACCCACCGCTGCCCGCCCGTGGTGCGGGTCGAGCTGAGGTCAGCCGGTGGCGTCGTTGCGCAGCACGAGGATGGCGATGTCGTCGCGGGGCTCCTCCACCGAGAAGTTGATCGCGGTGGAGCGCAGCCGAGCCGCCACCACGTCCGCCGAGTAGCCGCCGAGCGGGACGGCGGCGTCGCGCAGCCGCCCGGTGCCGAACAACTCCCGCCCCCGGCGGCGCTCGGTCACCCCGTCGGTGTAGAAGACCAGGCAGTCGCCGGGTTCGAGGGTGATCTCCGCAGTCGGTGAGGAGATCGCGTCGAGCAGGCCGAGCGCGGTGCCGCCGGTGCCGACGAAACCGGCCGCCGCCCCACCGGCCCGCAGCAGCAGCGGCCGGTCGTGCCCGGCCAGGTGCAGCCCGACGTCGAGCCGGTCGCCCTCACCCGGGCCGACGGCCGCCAGCGCCAGCGTGCAGTAGCGGCCGGAACCACGCTCGACCAACGTCTCGTTGAGTCGGGACAACAACTCGGGCAGCGGCTTGCCGTCCCCGGCCAGTACCCGGATGACGTCCCGGACCAGCCCGGTGACCGCCGCGGCCTGAACCCCCTTGCCGGAGACGTCCCCGATCACCACCAGCCAACGTCCGTCCGGCAACGGCACCACGTCGTAGAAGTCGCCGCCGACCTCGGCGTCCCCGCCGGTCGGGACGTACTCGGCGGCGAAGCCGATGCCGTCGACCACCGGCAACACCGGCGGTAGCAGCGACTGTTGCAGGGTTTGCGCCACCCGTCGGCGCTCCGCGTGGATGCGGGCGTTCTCGATCGCGAGCGCCGCCCGCCGGGCCACGTCCTCCAGCACCGCGATCTCGTCCGGATCGTGCCGGTGCCGTTGGTGCCGCCCGACGGCGAGGGTGCCGAGGCGCTGGCCGCGGGCGATCAGCGGCACGGCGAAGCCCTCCATCGGCGCACCGAGCGGTGTCTGGGTGCCGTTTCGGCTGGCCTCGCGCAACCGGGCCTGCACCGAATCGGGGCCGGCCTCACGCAGGGTGGCGTGCAGTCGCGGCAGCAACGCCTCGTCCGCGTGGCTGGCCGCCGCGAGGCGGAGCCGACCCCACTCGTCGGTGATGTGTACCGCACACCACTGGCCGAGCCGCGGCACCACCAGTTGTGGGACGAGCGCCATGGTCAGCTCGACGTCCAGCGACTGCGCCAGCAGTTCACTGGCCTCGGCGAGGAAGGTCAGCCAGGCCTGCCGGCGGACGTCGGCGCGGCGCAGCCGGTCGTTCTCCAGGTGCAGCGACAGCCGTTCGGCGGTCAGCAGGGCCAGCGGCCGGGCGTACGCGGTGGGTGCCGCGTCCAGCTCCAGTTCCCCGGCGTACGGGCGGTGCACCGCCAGCGGCACCCGGAGCAGTTCGTTGCCGGGCCGGGGCTGCCGGCCGTACCGGGCGAGGATCTGCTGGCCCAGGCCGTCGCCCCGGTCCAGCCGCACCACGCCCCCGGCCGCGCCGATCATCTCCGCCACCCGACTGAGCAGGCTGGTGGCGAAGTCGGGCAGCGGATCGTCGGCGTACGGGTCGGGGGTGATCTGCATCAACGCGCTCATCGCCCCGGCGCTGGGCGTGTTGGTGGCCGGTCCGCTGCCGTCCGGGTCGGCGGAGGGCGCGGTGAAGTCGTCCGGCTGCGGCCCGGCCGAGTCGCGGCGGTCCAGCCGGAACCACACCCCCTTGCCGGTCGGCAGGTACGTGGTGCCCCAACGGCTGGCGAAGTGGTCGACCAGGAGCAGACCGCGACCGCGTTCGGCGACCTCGGCTATGTCGGTCGCCACATTGCGTACCCCCACCGTCAGCTCGTCGACCGGGCCGGAGGCGAAGTCGGAGACGGTGACCGTCAACCCCGCCGCGTCGGCGGTCACCTCGACGTCCAACTCGGTCCGGGCGTGTTCGACGGCGTTGGTGGACAGCTCGGTGGTCAGCAGAAGTGCCTCGTTGAGCAGTTCGTCCAGGTTCGCCTCGGTGAGTACCGACCGGACCAGGGCCCGCGCGGCCGCCGGCGTACGGCGATCGGCGGGGAGCCGGACGCGCCGTACGTGCTCGTCTGGGCCTCGGGTCACCGCGGGCCCCGCCTCCGCTGACACCCTCGTATCCTCCACCGCTACCGGTCCGGTGCCAAGCTGATCACGCCCTTCGTCCGGATCGCGGACGGCGGTGCGCCATGGCGGTTTCAAGCTCACGGGGACAATGATGGGGTGGCCGGCGCAAGCCGGTGGACCCCGAGTTGAGCGAGGAATGATGACCACGGCGAAACAGTCGGCGATCGCGGGCAGCACCGCCGCCGACCACGAGGCGGTCCTCACCGAGCTGGCGGAGGCGCTGCGGCGGGTCCGCAGCGGCGACCTCAAGGTGCGGCTGCCCCGGCGCCAGGGCGCGGCCGGTGAGGTGGCGGACGCCTTCAACGACGTGGTGTCGTTGCAGGAGCGGCAACATCTGGACCTGCGCCGGATCAGCCGGGTCGTCGGGCGCGACGGCCGGCTGACCGAGCGGCTGGACGAGGAGGGCCTGGACGGCTCGTGGGCGGAGGGGCAGCGGGCGGTCAACTCGCTGATCGACGACCTGGGTCGTCCGACCACGGAGATCGCCCGGGTCATCGTCGCGGTCGCCGACGGTGACCTCACCCAGCACATGGCACTGGAGATCGACGGCCGCCCGCTGCGCGGTGAGTACCTGCGGATCGGCCGGACCGTCAACACCATGGTCGACCAGCTCTCGTCCTTCTCCAACGAGGTGACCCGGGTGGCCCGCGAGGTGGGTACCGAGGGCAAGCTCGGCGGCCAGGCCGACGTACGCGGGGTCGCCGGCACCTGGAAGGACCTCACCGACTCGGTGAACACCATGGCGTCGAACCTCACCGGGCAGGTGCGGTCGATCTCCCAGGTGGCCACCGCCGTGGCGAAGGGCGACCTGAGTCAGAAGATCACGGTCAGCGCCCGGGGTGAGGTCGCCGAGCTGGCCGACACCATGAACTCGCTGACCGACACCCTGCGGCTCTTCGCCGAGCAGGTGACCCGGGTGGCCCGTGAGGTGGGTACCGAGGGCAAGCTCGGCGGCCAGGCCGAGGTGCCCAACGTGGCCGGCACCTGGAAGGACCTGACCGACAGCGTCAACTCGATGGCGTCGAACCTGACCGCCCAGGTGCGTAACATCGCGCAGGTCTCCACGGCGGTGGCGCGGGGCGACCTGTCGCAGAAGATCACCGTGGCCGCGCAGGGGGAGATCCTCGAACTCAAGGACACCGTCAACACGATGGTGGATCAGTTGTCGTCGTTCGCCGACGAGGTGACCCGGGTGGCCCGTGAGGTGGGCACCGAGGGCAAGCTCGGCGGTCAGGCCCAGGTACGTGGGGTCTCCGGCACCTGGCGGGACCTGACCGAGAACGTCAACCAGCTCGCCGGGAACCTGACCAGTCAGGTCCGCAACATCTCCCAGGTCTCCACCGCGGTCGCGAAGGGTGACCTGTCGCAGAAGATCACGGTGGATGCCCGGGGTGAGATCCTGGAGTTGAAGTCGACGGTGAACACGATGGTGGATCAGTTGTCGTCGTTCGCCGACGAGGTCACG
>NZ_QXEC01000079.1 GCF_003583405.1 Micromonospora radicis | reverse complement strand
TCAAAATTTCAGGGTGAAATCACGCCTACCCGCGGGTCTGCCTCCGGCCAGCCGAACTGCGTCGCCGGCTAGACGAGTAAGTCCTAACACCCCTGGGTGGTGGAGATAGACGAAGGGCGTTGAGGATCAGTTTGTGACGACCGACCTCAACACCCTTCTGACCGCACTGTACGTGAAGATCGACGACTGGCTCGGGCGGCAACGTCGGCCCGGGCGGCCACCCAGGTTGTCCATCGAAGGCGTCGCGGCACGCATCGCGCAACGCCTCCTCGCGAAGACCGCCGCGATCTGGCACAACCGG
>NZ_QXEC01000078.1 GCF_003583405.1 Micromonospora radicis | reverse complement strand
TTCCGCGGTGGTGACCGTCGTGAGGGTGGCTTCCGCGGTGGTGACCGTCGTGAGGGCGGCGACCGTCGTGAGGGCGGTTTCCGTGGCGGTGACCGTGCCGAGGGCGGTTTCCGTGGCGGTGAGCGTCGTGAGGGCGGCTTCCGCGGTGGTGACCGTGCCGAGGGCGGCTTCCGTGGCGGTGAGCGTCGTGAGGGTGGCTTCCGCGGTGGTGACCGTCGTGAGGGCGGCGACCGTCGTGAGGGCGGTTTCCGTGGCGGTGACCGTGCCGAGGGCGGTTTCCGCGGTGGTGACCGTCGTGAGGG
>NZ_QXEC01000077.1 GCF_003583405.1 Micromonospora radicis | reverse complement strand
TCCTAACGGCCCCCGGGGTGTGGGTGTAGACGAAGGGTGTTGAAGATCCGTTTGTGACGACAGACCTCAACACCTTCTGACCGCGCTGTACGTGAAGATCGACGACTGGCTCGGGCGGCCTCGCAGGACCGGTAGGCCACCGAAGCTCTCCGATGCGGAGTTGCTCACTTTGGCGGTTGCGCAGGTGTTGCTCGGGGTGCGTTCCGAGGCCCGTTGGTTGCGGTTCGTGCCCGGGGCATCTGCCTGGGGCGTTTCCGTATCTGCCGGGGCAGTCTGGTTACAACAAGCGTTTGCGGGCGGCGTTGCCGCA
>NZ_QXEC01000076.1 GCF_003583405.1 Micromonospora radicis | reverse complement strand
ACCGCCCTCGGCACGGTCACCACCGCGGAAGCCGCCCTCACGACGGTCACCGCCGCGGAAACCGCCCTCGGCACGGTCACCACCGCGGAAGCCGCCCTCACGACGCTCACCGCCGCGGAAACCGCCCTCGGCACGGTCACCACCGCGGAAGCCACCCTCACGACGGTCACCACCGCGGAAACCGCCCTCGGCACGGTCACCGCCACGGAAGCCGCCCTCACGACGGTCGCCGCCCTCACGACGGTCACCACCGCGGAAGCCGCCCTCACGACGCTCACCGCCGCGGAAACCGCCCTCGGCACGGTCACCACCGCGGAAGCCG
>NZ_QXEC01000075.1 GCF_003583405.1 Micromonospora radicis | reverse complement strand
TGAGGTTCCCCCGGTAGCTCGGAGGCTTTCGATCATGCTCTGATGGAGCTGAAGGGAGTCATCCGTGGCAGCACCGAAGAAGTACCCCGATGAGCTGCGTGAACGTGCGGTGCGGTTGTATCGGGAGTCGGACCCGAAGCCCGTGATCCGCCAGCTGGCCCGCCAGCTTGGGGTGCATCACGAGGCGTTGCGCAACTGGATCCGCCAGGACGAGGCCGACCGTGGCCTGCGGGGCGACCGGCCGACGACCTCGGAGGTGGAGGAGCTGCGCCGGTTGCGGCGGGAGAACGCGGAGCTGAAACGGGCCAATGAGATCCTGAAGGCCGCCTC
>NZ_QXEC01000074.1 GCF_003583405.1 Micromonospora radicis | reverse complement strand
AGCGGCAACGCCGCCCGCAAACGCCTGTTGTAACCAGACTGCCCCGGCAGATACGGAAACGCCCCAGGCAGATGCCCCGGGCACGAACCGCAACCAACGGGCCTCGGAACGCGCCCCGAGCAACACCTGCGCAACCGCCGAAGTGAGCAACTCCGCATCGGAGAGCTTCGGTGGCCTACCGGTCCTGCGAGGCCGCCCGAGCCAGTCGTCGATCTTCACGTACAGTGCGGTCAGAAGGGTGTTGAGGTCTGTCGTCACAAACGGATCTTCAACACCCTTCGTCTACACCCACACCCCGGGGGCCGTTAGGACTTACTCGTCCAGGCTAGCCGACGACGCAGTTCGGCTGGCCGGAGGCAGACCCGCGGGTAGGCGTGATTTCACCCTGAAATTTTGATTTCACCATGAAATCAACACTCTGAAGGTAACCCTCTCCCA
>NZ_QXEC01000073.1 GCF_003583405.1 Micromonospora radicis | reverse complement strand
GCCACCCTCACGACGGTCACCGCCGCGGAAACCGCCCTCACGACGGTCGCCGCCACGGAAGCCGTTCGGCCGTTCGCTGTTGTCACGGCGGAACCCGCCCGACCTGTCGTCGCCGTAGCGACGCTCGCCGCGGTCAGCGTCACGGAAGCCGCCCTCACGGCGGTCACCGTCCCGGCGGAAGCCGCCGGATCGGGGGCGGTCGGCACCGTGGCCGCCGTCACCGCGGCCGTCGCGGGAGCCGCGCTCCCGGTCACGGTCGTCGCGGTACGACGGGCGGTCGTCACGGCGGAAGCCGCGATCGCGGCTGTCGGGCCGGCCCTCGCCCCGAGGACGGTCTCCGCCCTGAGGTCCTGAACTCACAGGTACATCCTTCCTAGGTGCGTCATTCCACGACGCAACGCAGTCGAGGGCCAACCCGATTCCGGGTGGCCCTCGACTGTGACGTG
>NZ_QXEC01000072.1 GCF_003583405.1 Micromonospora radicis | reverse complement strand
TACGACGGTCGGAGTAACCGCGCTCCACGCTCGGCCAGCCATCGGTCCAGTTCCGCGGACATGTATCCCTTGTCCGCGACGATCAGCAGGTCGGGACGTTCGGCGATGTGAACCGCCCCGGGCGTTTCACCGTCGGGCGGGACCGGCCGCACTCGACCGGCGTCGAGTCCACCACCCAGGTGGCGTTGGTCCACAGGTCGGTGTCCGCCGCGAGCACGCGGATCGTCCGCTTGAGTGGCGGCACCGCCGCCGGTAACCGTTTGTTGTAACCAGACTGCCCGGGCAGGTATGGAAACGCCCCGGGTGGATGCCCAGGGACGAACCGCAGCCAACGGGCTTCGGACCGCATACCGAGCAGGGCCTGAGCCACGGCCAGGGTGAGCGGGTAGGCGTGATTTCACCCTGAAATTTTGATTTCACCATGAAATCAACGCTCTGAAGGTAACCCTC
>NZ_QXEC01000071.1 GCF_003583405.1 Micromonospora radicis | reverse complement strand
TAGTCGCGCTCGACAAGCACACCATGCACGTGCTGAGACAACAGCGTGAACGACAGCAGGAACGCAGGGCCAGACGCGTCGGCGCAGGCAAGGTGTGCCACGACAGCGGCTACGTGTTCACCAGCCCCGACGGGCTACCACTGCACCCCGGCTACCTCACCCAACGCCTGCGGCTCCTGGTCAACCGCGCCGGACTCCCACCGATCCGGCTGCACGACCTCCGACACGGCGCCGCCTCACTCGCGCACTCCGCCGGCGCGGACATGAAGACCGTCCAGCACCAGCTCGGACACGCCAACATCGGCGTCACCGCCAACATCTACACCACCGTCCTGCCGCCAGCCGCGCACAAGGCAGCCGAAGTCACCGCCTCATACCTCATCGAGGCCAGCAAGCCCGGCGCGGAGGTCAAGCGACAGATCGACCGCACCCGAGACACCGACGATGGAACCGCGATGGCGAAGACCGAGCCGCGTCCGGAACCGGACATCCCAGGGGCAGGAGCCCGAAGGCCGCCGAAGCACACACCCCGGCTGAGGGTGTCACGATGCCACACCTATCGGAGCGCGAAG
>NZ_QXEC01000070.1 GCF_003583405.1 Micromonospora radicis | reverse complement strand
TGGAGCTTTGTCATGAACACGATGCTGCGTAAGAGCGTGCTCGGTATCGCTGGACTGGCCTTCGCCGGTGGCGTGTTCGCCGGTCCGGTCGCCACCACCGTCGACGGCGCGGCACTGGCCGCGGGCAAGCCGGTGACCGCGACGCAGGCCGACAAGCCGGAGACCGGCAAGCTGATCCCGCACGGTGTGCAGGGCGCGCAGTCCCGGATCGAGTTGACCGACGAGCAGGTCGCGAACGCCAAGGCGATCGTCGCGGCGACGAAGAAGGCCGGCATGGACGAGCGTGCCGCGGTGGTGTCGATCGCCACCGCCCTGCAGGAGTCGAAGTTGGAGAACCTGGGTCACCTGGGTGACCGTAACGACCACGACTCGCAGGGTCTGTTCCAGCAGCGTCCGTCCAGTGGTTGGGGCACGGTGGAGCAGATCACCGATCCGGAGTACTCGACCCTGGCGTTCCTGAAGGGTTTGAAGCAGGTCGACGGGTGGCAGGACATGCCGCTGACCGTGGCCGCGCAGACGGTGCAGGTGTCGGCGTACCCGGATCACTACGCCCAGTGGGAGCAGCAGGCCGCTGACCTGGTCGCC
>NZ_QXEC01000007.1 GCF_003583405.1 Micromonospora radicis | reverse complement strand
CGTACGCCGCAGCCGACCGGCGGGGGTGGCGGGGGGGGGGGGGGGGGGGGGGGGGGGGGGGGGGGAGGGGGAGGGCGATGCCGAAGGAGCTTGTCCAGTACCTCGGCGTCCCGGGTGAAGATCGCCCGCAGCACGGGCCGGGACATCGCCTCCAGGAAGAACCGGCGCATGTACCGGTGCAGGGCGATCTCCGTTGGGTCGTCGCGCATCGCGGCCACCACTGCGCCGAGCATCGCGGCGGCCTCCCGCGCGCCGACCGCGAAGAACACCTGCTCGCGGCTGCGCCAGTGCAGGTACACGGTGGGCCTCGCCCGGGCCGAGTCGCCTGGCGTCCGTAGACCTGCCGCAGGGCCCCTTCCGCAACGCTTCGTGTTGGGGAAGGGGCCCTGCTCAACATTCGTGTGCTGGACTGCTGTTCACTTCAGGTGGTACGCCTTGGTGATCCGTTGGGTCACCGTGTTGCCGGCGCTGTCCTTGGCGGTGGCGCGAAGCGACACGTGGCCGGCGCCGTTCGGGTGTTGCAGGGTGGCACTCCAGTCCCGGCCGGCCTTCTTTACCGTGGCCTGTTGCCAGGTCGTTCCGCCGTCGTAGGAGACCTCGACGGTGAGCGACACCGTCTTCGCCGCGGCGGTGCCGGTCTGGCGCTGCACCTGGATCGGGATGACGAAGGGGCGGCCGGCCGGGGCGGCGTTGCCGTCGTCGAGTGACGGCGTGAACCTGATCACCGAGGCGGGCTGCCGGACGTAGCGGTTGCCGACGTTCCGCGACTGGAAGGTCCAGCTGGCGGACACCTCCGTGCTCAGGCTCGTGAAGCTCTGCCGCATCGACGACTCGATCCGGTAGGTGGCGTTGCCGTCGGGCAGCTCCCACGACCCCACGCCGAACGGATACTCGCTGACCAGCTTGCCGTTGCGGTAGAGCGCCGTGCGTACGGTGTCAAGCACCGTGCCGCCGGTGTGCCGTGCGGCGTCGCTGTGCAGCGGCACGCTGAAACTCAGGTAGTTGCCCCACCGGATGATGCCGTCGTCCGACGTGCGCGGTGCGGGGAACGAGGGCCCGTAGGGCCCACGGTTCCAGGTGTCCTGATAGGTCCGGCCGGCCTGGTACGTCGTCGCGTCCGACGACAGGTCGGCCACCCAGTCAAGCCGTCCCTCCTCGGCCGGCACACCGAACAGCAGGAAGCCATGCCAACTGCCGCTGTTGGTGTTGAAGTACTCGACGCGCTTGCCGGGGACCGTGGTGGGCAGTTCGAGGCCCCACACACCGGTCTGGTAGTTCCTGATCTCCGGGTAGGTGAACTTGATGGCCTCCGTGCCGGGGTAACCGATGGGGAACTGTTGCTCGACCCTGGCCAGGTCGCCACTGCGGTAGTGCTTGTTAAGGCCGGTCGGCATGCGGCCCGGGAAGGTCTCGCCCACGCCGTAGAAGTAGCTGCTGTGGTCGGTGTCGAGGTCGGCCCAGTGGCTGATCACCACGCCCTGGAATCGCTCGGGTGCGACGGGCCGGCCGAGTTGGCCGGTGGCGAGACCGGTGAAGTCGGAGGCAAGGATTCCCCAGATCTGCACGTACTCGTCACTGAGGTACCTGGCGTTGACATCGACCAGGCCCGGTGTCGCAGATCGTTGCGGCACGGTCATGCGTACCGGACGCGCCTGTCGCGTGTCGATGGTGAGCGTGGTGGCACTATCCACCACCAACTCGGGCTGCACCAGCAGCGTCGCGGTCCCGTTCTCGGGGTCGAACAGGTGGCTGTTCACCCCGTACCGGCCCTTGGGCAGGCGCAGCTGCGCGGTACCCGAAGGGTCGTAGGCGGACACGACGTCGAAGCCGTCCAGCTGGTTGAGGACGGTGCGGTAGTCGCCCGTCGCGGCACCGTCGGCACCCAGGTGACGGATCGTCACCGGGTAGCTCTCCTCCTCCTTCTCGACCGCCAGCGGGGTGACCACCACGGTGTCTGCCGAGCTGGCGACGAGCCGGCCGCTGTAATGGCCGTTCGGGCTGCTGATGCTGGTGTCGGCCGTGACGGTGACCGAGACCGAACCTTGGGCGGGCACCACGACTCGCGGCGTGCTCACCGTGAACATGCCGGCCGGCGCCGGTGCGCCACCGGGGCCGGTGGGGTTCCACGCGAGGTCCAGGGTGACCGCCTCGGTGCCGGTGTTGCGCCAACTCACCGTGCGGGTGATCGGCGCGTTGTCGTCGTGCGGCCAGAGTGCCCGGCCGAACGACACACTCGCCGGCTCGCTGACCACCCGCTGGGTGATCGCCCGCGCCAGGTCGACCCGACCGGCGCCGGCCTCGAACACGGTCTGCTGCGCATCGGGCTTAGCCGAGGCCATGAGCAGGGCCTTGAGCTGTTCCGCCGGCAACTCGCCGTGTTGCTGGGCGAGCAGCGCCGCCGCGCCGGCAACGTGCGGCGTGGCCATCGACGTACCGGAGAGCACGACGTAGTCGTCTCCACCGGGGTATTCGGACAAGGTGCCCTTGCTGCGGGCGGCGAGGATGTCCACCCCCGGGGCGGTGATGTCCGGCTTCGGCCCACCGTCACCGGCTCGCGGGCCCCTGCTGGAGAAGTCGGCCAGGTTGTCGGTGCGGTCGACCGCACCGACGGCGAGTGCCGCGTCCGCGCTGGCCGGCGAGTTGACCGTGCCGGCCCCGCCGTCGTTGCCGGCCGCGACCACGAACAGCGCCCCGGTCTGCTTGGTCAGCCTGTCGACTGCCTCCTCCAGCGGGTCGATGCCGGGTTCGTCGTACCCACCCAGGCTCATGTTGATCACGTGGGCCCGCTTGTCGACGGCGGCCCACTGCATACCTGCGAGGATCGCCGATTCGGAGCAGCCGTAGTCCTCGCAGACCTTGCCGGAGTAGAGGGTCGCGTCCGGGGCCACGCCCCGGTTACGGCCTCCGGAGGCGGCGCCGCTGCCGGCGATGGTCGAGGCGACGTGGGTGCCGTGCCCGACGGTGTCGCCCGGGTCCTCGTCCTCGCTGAAGTTGACCGCGTCGGCGATGCGCCCGACCAGATCCGGGTGTTCGGCGTCGACGCCGGTGTCCAGCACCGCCACCCGAATCCCCTGACCGGTGAGTCCGGTCTGGTGCGCGGCGGGAGCGCCGATCTGCGGGGCGCTGTGTTCCAGACGTACCTTCCGTTTGCCGTCCAGCCAGACCCGCTCGACGCCGCCGGTCGCCGCCCGGGCGGCCGACCCGCCGCCGGTGACCGTGCCCCAGAACTGGCCAGGCTGTCGCTTGTCGGCGGTGGCCGCGACAGCACCGACAGCGGCCAGGTCGCGGGTCACGGTCACTCCGGCCGGCGCTGCCGTACGCCGCGCCGCGCCGTTGCCGTAGGTGAGGATCAGCGGGATGTTCGCCCGTGTGGCGTCGTCGTAGCCGGCGGCGATCAGCCCCTGCACGTCGAAGAGCCGGGGGTCGACCCGGCCATCGCGCACCAGCGGCAGGGCATCCTGCGGGATCACCAGCAGCTTGTCCCCCTGCCGCTGCGTCACGAAGCGCATGCCCGACCGGCCCTCGCCGGGACGGACGCTCGCCCCGCCCGCGGCGCGGACGGTGACCCGGTCCCCGGTGATCAGGGTGACGGTCGCCTGGCCGGTGGACACCGGTTGACCGGGGCTTAGGTGGGGGAGCCGTGGTGGCTCCGGCCGGTACGGGGTGGCCGTAGCAGTGCCCGGTACCCCGAGTACCAGGCCCATCACCAGCCCGAAGCCAGCGATTCTTCTACCTCGACGCAACTGATTCCTCCCTCGGAAGCGTCTTCGTCGATGAGAGGCCCATCGACAGCCGAAAGAGTTGCATACTGAGTATGTAGACACAAGTCGAGAGGTCAACGGCGTCGACCCCTCCTCGGCGATCGACACCATCGCCAGGCCGAGGTCGGCGGTGAGCGCGCCGTACGAGGCGGTCTGCGCGAGCAGGCTCAACGCATCCAGAACGTCCGGCGGACGCGACGCGGACACCGGTGCCGACCGCACCGCGGCCAGCACCAGATCCAGCACGCCGCTGGCCCGGCCCGGACCAGCGGGGCGGCCCGGTCGGGGCGGCCTGCCACGAGGGCGGCCCGCGCCGCCGCGAGCGTGCGTTCGACCCGTCCGGCGGGATCCTGGGAAAGCTCGGCCGCCCGTTCCAGGAAGGCCGCCGCGGCCACCACACCGCCGCGCGACTGAGCGCGGGCGGCCGATCGTACGAGTTCGGCGGCGGCACCGTCGTCGGGGCCGGCGCTGGCCTGGGCGCGGTGCCAGGCTCGCCGGTCCGGATCGGTGTCGGCGCTGGTCGCCTCGGCCAGTGCCCGGTGCGCCTGTTGCAGTTCCGACCGGATGCCGCCGGGTAGACCGCGGAGCGGGCCAGTGGGTGGCAGAAGCGGACGCCGCGAGAAGCGTCGGTCGTCGACGTGAGCCGGGGCGGCACCGACGCCACCCTCGCCACGCCGATCTGACGCGCTGGCCACCGCTGCGAGCCTCTCGCGGACTGGGCCGGACAGTGCCGTCCGGCACCCCGCCTCAGGAGGGAACGACAGTGACGTGGGCGGGACGGTCCGTGCCGCCATCGGCCATCCGGCTCAGCGCCCGGTCGACGCTGTCCAGGTCGAACGACTCTCCGGACAACGCCCGCAGATCCACGGCGTCGGTGGCCAGGATCTGTAGCGCGCTGGTGAGGGCCCAGGACTGTCGGGCGGCCACTCCCCGCACCGTCACCTCCCGCTGGTACAGCAAGTCCGTCGGCACGGCGTCGGTCAGCCGGCCCCGTTTGGCGCCCGCCACCACGATCCGGCCACCGAGGGCGGCGCACCTGATCGCGGTCGGGAGGGTCGTCGTGGCCAGCGGGACCGCGTCGACCACCACGTCGGCCCCGGCCCCGGCGGTCATCGCGTTGACGACGTCGGTCAGATCCTCGTCGTCGACCTGGACCACGCGGTCGGCGCCGAGGCGGCGGGCGGCCTCCAACCGTGCCCCGTCGCGGGCGGTTCCGGAGACGATCACCGTGCCGGCGCCGAGCAGCCGGGCGGCCACGACGCAGGCGAGCCCGCTCTGACCGGGGCCCTGGATCACCACGGTGTCGCCCGGCCGAAGTGCACCGGCGTCGCGGATCCAGGACAGTCCGTTGGACAGCGGGATGGCCAGGGTCGCGGTGTCGGCGGCAACACCCTCGGGGAGCGGGTGGTGCAGGGCGTGCGCCGGCACCGTCAGGTACTCGGCGAACCCACCGAGGGGATCGGCCCCGGGCCGCAGCGTGTTGGCCCCGTATCTGGTGCCGTACGGGCATCTGCGGTGGGCGCCGGCCAGGCAGTGCCCACAGCTGTGGCAGGGGATGAGTTCTTCGAGCAGGATCCGGTCACCGGGGCGTAGGCGCCGCCGGGAAGCGGCCGCGGCGCCGATGGCGACCACGGTCGCGGCGATCTCGTGCCCCATGACGACCGGATAGAGCTGTTCGTCCCGTTCGCCGGTGTAGATGGAGACGTCGCTGCCGCAGACGCCGCAGGCATCCACCCGTACGAGCGCCTCGTCGTCGGCGGGACGGCGCAGCGGCATCCGTTCGATGGTGATCGCGCGGGGTGCACGCAGGACTGCCGTGCGGCTCTCAGCCGGCAGAGTCATCCGATACCTCCTGGAGACGGGTCCGGATCATCGGTCGTCGTTCAGGCGGCCCGCAACGCGAACGTTCCGGTGACCGGAATCGGATGCCGGCTCCGGTGGCCGTACCACTGAGTGAGTCGGGTTTCTTGGCCCAACTCTCGACCGGCGCCAAGCATGTCCCCACCAGTGAAAGCGACGGCACCGAGTTGAGGGAGTCACGTTGACGCGACCAGGCAGGGGACTCAAGTTCGGCGCGTTCATCTCGCCTATCCATTCGAACAAGGTCAATCCCACCCTCGCCCTGCAGCGGGATGTCGAGTTGGTTGAACTGCTCGAACGGCTCGGGTTCGACGAGGCGTGGGTCGGCGAGCACCACTCGACGGGGTGGGAGTACATCGCCTCGCCCGAGGTGTTTCTCGCCTACGCGGCGGCGCGTACCCACCGCATTCGCCTCGGTGCCGGCGTGGTGTCGCTTCCGTACCACCATCCGCTCAACGTGGCCGATCGGTTTGTCCTGCTGGACCACCTCAGCCGGGGGCGGGCGGTGCTGGGGGTGGGGCCCGGAGCGTTGCCGTACGACGCCGAGGCGATCGGTATCGACACCGTCGAGACCCGGCCACGCATGGAACAGTCACTCGACGCGATCATGGCCCTCCTCAAGGGGGACCGGGTCTCCATCAACACCAACTGGTTCCAGTTGGATCGGGCGGCGTTGCAGCTGATGCCGTACCAACCCGGTGGTCTCGAAATCGCCGTCGCGGCGACCATCTCGCCCAACGGGCCCCGGTTGGCCGGCCGGCTCGGCGCATCCCTGCTGTCCATGAACGCCACCCAGCGCGCCGGTTTCAACGTGCTCGCCGAGCACTGGAGCATCATGGAGGAACAGTCGCAGCGCTATGGCACCACCGTGGACCGTGGGGCCTGGCGGATGGTCGGACCGATGTACCTGGCCGAAACCGAGGAGCAGGCACTCAAAGACGTCGAGAAGGGCCTCGACGAGTGGTGCTACTACGCCGGAACCGTCAGTACCCTGCCCATCCTCCCGCCGAGCGGGAAGGTCGACGGCTCCTGGGCCAAGACCCTCGTCGACACCGGCTTCGCCGTGATCGGCACCCCTGAGCAGGCCATCGCCCAACTGGAACGGCTCCAGGAGCAGACCGGCGGCTTCGGCACCTACCTCATCTGGGCCAACGACTGGGCCTCGGTGGAGAACACCCGCCGCTCGTACGAGTTGTTCGCCAGCGAGGTCATGCCGCACTTCAGCCCGGGCAGCCAATCCCTGATCGAGGCTGAGGAGTGGGCGGTGCTGCGGCGGCCCGATCTCACGCCGTCGGTGCTCGCCGCGCGCGAGAAGGCCCGGATGCAGTTCGAGATCGAGCGTGCGGCCTCACCCACGCCCGGATCGGCCACGGGCTGACCATGGAAACGCTGTGGAACGCGCTGCTCGGCGTCAACATGCGCCACCTCGACGTCGGTGGCGTCCGTACCCGCATCGTGGAGGCCGGGTCCGGGCCGCCACTGATCCTGCTACATGGCACCGGCGGTCACGTCGAGGGCTGGGCCCACAACGTGCGGGCGCTGTCGGCGCACTTCCGGGTCGTCGCGATGGACCTGGTGGGCCACGGGCTCAGCGACAAACCCCGCGACCTGGCGTACGTCGTGAGCGACTACACGGCGCACGTACGTGCGCTGCTCGCCGCGTTGGGCATCAGCCGGGCACACTTCGCCGGTGTCTCGTTGGGGGCCTGGGTGGCGTCCTGGTTGGCGATGGAAAGTCCCGACCTGGTCGACCGGATGGTCAACTGCGTCGGCGCGGTGTTCCGCTGGCCCGAGGGCGAGCAGGAGGTGGAGTCCAGTGAACGCCGCCGCCTGATCCGGGCCAACAACGCGCTCACCGCCGTGACCCGGGAGACGGTCCGGGCCCGCCTGCACACCCTCTTCCACGACCCGACGCTGTGCTCGGAGGAGCTGGTCGACCTGCGGCTGCGGCTGTATTCGCTGCCCGGCGTACCGGAGCTGCTGCCGAAGCTGCACCACATGATCCCCTACGACTCGCCGGCGCGGCAGCGCTTCGGCCTCACCGAGCAGCACCTGGCGAAGATCGCCGCGCCGACCCTCTACCTCTGGGGTGAACACAACCCCGCAGGCTCGGTGGCCGGGGCACGCCGCGCCGCCCGCCTCACCCCGCACGGCGAGCTGATCGTCATCCCCGACACCGGCCACTGGCCGCAGTGGGAACGACCGGCCGCGTTCAACGCCCACGTCATCGAATTCCTCCGCCGCACCGAGTCGTGAAGGAGTTGCCACGATGCTCCAGCGAATGGTGGTCTGTGCCGCACACAGCCCGTTGATCGACAGCGCCGACGCCGGTACGGCGGGGCGCGACTTCCTGCAGGCGGTGGCCGAGGCGAAGGACCGGATCGCCACCTTCGACCCGGAACTGGTGGTGTTCTTCGGTCCCGACCACTCCCGGGCGTTTACCAATCTGGTGCCGGCGGTGACCGTGGTGACCTCCGCCCACGGCTACGGCGACTGGGGCACCTCCACGGCGGCGTACGCCGTGGACACCCAGGTCGCCGAAGAGTTGGGCGCCGCGCTCGTCGATCGGACCTTCGACGTGGCGCTCGGCGCGGACATCGCACTGGACCACGGGTTCGGTCAGACCTTCCAGCAACTGTTCGGCACGCTCGGTGCGCTGCCCAGCCTGCCGATCGTGCTGAACTGCGCCAGGCCGCCCCGGCAACGGGTCGACCGGGCCATCGAACTGGGGCGCGCCGTGGGACAGGTGATCGCCGGCACCGGTCGCCGGGTGCTGTACGTGGCCTCCGGCGGCCTGTCCCACCAGCCACCGTCGATGCGGGCACACGTCACCACACTGCCCGAAGCGCAACGCGAGGCGGTCGCCCGGCGCAGCATCGCGCAGGCGGCCGAACACATCGACGCGGACTGGGACGACCGGTTCCTGCGCCACCTGTGCACGTCGGACTGGGCCGCGCTGCGCCGAATCGACGACGTCGAACTCGACGCCGTCGGCTCCGGCACCCACGAGATCCGCACCTGGGTCGCGGCCTGGGCCGCCGCCGCGCCGTCCCAGGGCGACTTCACCTACCGCCCGGTTCCCGAATGGATCACCGGGATGGGCGTCGCGGTCGGCGCCGGCTAACCCGATGCGCACCAGCGACGACATTGACCCGAGAAACCAAGGAGAGGTTGGCCTGCCATGCTGATCGTAGGAATCGGCGGAACCGTCA
This sequence comes from Micromonospora radicis, assembly GCF_003583405.1. Lineage (GTDB taxonomy): Bacteria > Actinomycetota > Actinomycetes > Mycobacteriales > Micromonosporaceae > Micromonospora > Micromonospora radicis. The sequence goes on along the minus strand of NZ_QXEC01000007.1, from coordinate 215,730 downwards.
GCCCGGTCTCGTCCAGCGACCAGGCGCTGCGGACCACGATGACGGAGATCTCCCGGCTCGGCGCCGACACCCGGCTGTTCACCGGGGAGTTCCTCAAGGCGCTGCCCACGTACGACCCCACCGCACCGGCCCGTACCGCCGCCGCGGCGGACTTCGTCGGCGAACTGCGCCGCGCCTCCGGCATCGTGCTCTCCGGTGCGGCGTACCACGGCACGGTCTCCGGCATGTTCAAGAACGCCCTCGACTACACCGAGGACCTGGCGCTGGACAGCCCGCCCTACTTCTCCGGGCGGCCGGTCGGCTGCATCGCCGTGGCGAAGGGCTGGCAGGCGGGGGTCGGCACGTTGACCACGCTGCGCAGTATCGTGCACGCCCTGCGCGGCTGGCCGACACCGTACGGCTGCGTCGTCAACACCAGTCCCGGCGCCGGCCCGGGCAGCGGCCTCGACGGTGCCCGCGACGGCCTGTGCCTGCTCGCCGGAGAGCTGTACCAGGCGGCCCAGTTGTTCGACTCCCGCGCGACGGTGGCCGCCAAGTGACCGACCCGGAGATCGGCCGCACCCTGCGCCACGGCCCGTTCACCACCAACTACCACGATGCCGGCGACGGTGAGGTGGTCCTGCTCATCCACGGCTCGGGGCCCGGCGTGACCGCGTGGGCGAACTGGCGGCTGGTGCTGCCGGAACTGAGCCGTACGCACCGGGTGCTCGCCCCGGACGTGGCCGGCTTCGGTTACACCGAGACCAGCGGCGACGAACACGGTCTCGACGTCTGGCTGCGCCACCTGACGAGTTTCCTCGACGAACTGGCGGTGGAACGGGTCCGCGTCGTCGGAAACTCCTTCGGCGGCGCACTCGCCCTCTGGTTCGCCGTGACCCACCCGCACCGGGTCGAACGGATCGTCCTGATGGGCAGCGTCGGCACCGAGTTTCCGCTGACCGCCGGTCTGGACGCCGTCTGGGGATACGAACCCTCGGTCGAGGCGATGGAAGAGCTGTTGACCTACTTCGTGCACGACCGTTCCGCCCTGCCGCCGTCGCTGGCCGAGCAGCGGTACCGGGCCTCGACCAAGCCCGGCGCGCAGGAGCGTTGGGCGGCCATGTTCCCCGCCCCCCGGCAACGGTGGATCGACGAACTCGCCGTCTCCCGATCCCGGCTGGCGACCCTGCGGCAACCGACCCTGCTGGTGCACGGACGCGAGGACCAGGTCATTCCGCTGGAGTCGTCGCTGCGGCTGCTGGACGCCATCGACGACGCGACGCTGCACGTGTTTCCGCACACCGGACACTGGGTGCAGATCGAACGCGCCGACGAGTTCACCCGACTCGTCGTCGACTTTCTCGGCGGCCGGGCCGCCGGTGGTGCCGCGACCGAACGCGCGGGAACCGTGGGCGGCGATCGTGACCGATGACCGGATCCGGGCCGCCGCCGCCGCGCTGGAGGCCGCCGAACGTCACGCCCGACCGGTCGGTCGCGTGTCCGGTCCACCCTGGTGGATCCGACCACAGGACGCCTACCGGGTGCAGTTCGCGCAGATCGAGGCGCGGACCGCTGCCGGCGCCCGGACCGTCGGCTACAAGGTCGGCCTGACCAGCACCGGCATGCAGACCCTGCTCGGTGTCGACGAGCCGGACTTCGGCCACCTGCTCGACGACATGCGGATGCCCGACGGTGGCGTGCTCGACGCGACCGAACTGCTCTGGCCACGAGCCGAACCGGAACTCGCCCTGGTCCTCGCCGCGCCGCTCGGATCGACGCAGGTGACCGCCGAGGAGGTACGGGCCGCGACCGGCACGGTGCACTGCGCGCTGGAGATCGTGGACAGCCGCATCGAGAACTGGGACATCGCCTGGCCGGACACGGTCGCCGACAACGGATCCGGTGCGCGGTTCGCCCTCGGACCGGGACAACCCTGCCCGGCCGACGTCCGCCCGCTGACAGCGACGCTGCGCAAGAACGGCGCGACGGTGGGTTCGGCGCCGTTGTCCGAGGTCATGGGCGATCCGCTGCACGCGGTGGCGTGGCTGAGTCGCACGCTGTTCCGGCTCGGCGTCACCCTGCTGCCCGGTCAGGTCGTCCTGTCGGGATCGCCCTGTGCCGCCACCGACATCACGGCCGGAGACGAGATCACGGCCGAGATCGCCGGCCTGGCGCCGGTACGCCTGTCGGTCCGTCCCTAATCCGACCCCACCCCCGCCGGAGGAGAACCATGGTGAACATCCGCGGCGCCGACACGCCGACCGACCGGCTCCGCTGCGCCGTCGTCGGCTCCGGCAACATCGGCTCCGACCTGCTGTTGAAGCTGCGCCGCTCGACCGTGCTCGAACCGCGACTGCTGGTCGGCATCGATCCCGCGTCCGACGGCCTGCGGCGGGCCCGCAGGCTCGGCATCGAGGCCACCGCTGGCGGAGTGGACGCGCTGCTCGCGGCGGCACCCGACATCGACCTCGTCTTCGAGGCCACCTCGGCGGCGGCCCACCTCGCCAACGCACCCCGCTACCGGGCGGCCGGGCTGACCGTGCTGGACCTCACCCCGGCCGCCGTCGGACCGTACGTCGTACCCGCGGTGAACCTCACCGAGGTCCGGGCCGAACCGAATCTCAACCTGGTGACCTGCGGCGGCCAGGCGACCGTGCCGATCGTGGCGGCGATCTCCCGGATCGCGCCGGTCTCCTACGCGGAGATCGTGGCCACCATCGCCAGCCGGGCCGCCGGACCGGGCACCCGGGCCAACATCGACGAGTTCACCGAGACCACGGCCGACGCCCTGTGCCGCGTCGGCGGTGCCGCCCGGGGCAAGGCGATCATCATCCTCAATCCGGCCGATCCACCGCTCATCATGCGCAACACGGTGTTCGCCGCCGTCGCCGCCGACACCGACGTCGACGCGGTGACCGAGTCGATCGAACGGATGGTCGAGACCGTACAGGGCTACGTACCGGGGTACCGGATGAGCGCCCCGGTCCAGATCACCCCGCGCGGCGGCCCTGACGGCGGCCTCCGAGTGAGCGTGTTCCTCCAGGTCACCGGTGCCGCCGACTACCTACCGTCGTACGCCGGAAACCTGGACATCATCACCGCGGCGGCCATCGCCACCGCGGAGCGGATCCGACCGGAGCTCAAGGCGGAGGTGGGCGCATGAGCACGACCGACTCCCCGGTGGTCGATTCGACCGACCACGTCCCACCGCTGACGGGCCGGCGCATCCAGATCTGCGACACGACCCTGCGCGACGGATCCCACTCGGTGCGGCACCAGTTCTCGGCCGACGACGTGGCCACCGTCAGCGCGGGCCTGAACCGGGCCGGGGTGCCGATGGTGGAGGTCACCCACGGCGACGGACTGGGCGGGTCGTCGTTCGCCTACGGCTTCGCCCGCTGCCCGGACGACGAGCTGATCCGTACGGCTCGGGCCCAACTGACCGACTCACAGTTGGCGGCTCTGCTGCTGCCCGGCGTCGGCACCATCGAGCACCTGCGTCGCGCCGCCGATCAGGGGCTGGACGTCATCCGCGTGGCCACCCACTGCACCGAGGCGGACATCGCGGCCCAACACCTCACCGAGGGCCGCGAACTGGGCCTGGTGACGGTGGGCTTCCTGATGATGAGCCACATGCTGCCGCCGGACCGGCTGGCGGCTCAGGCTCGGGTGATGGCCGACGCCGGCGCCCAGGTCGTCTACGTCGTCGACTCCGCCGGTGCGCTGCTGCCGCATCAGGTGAGCACCCGGGTCGCCGCACTGCGGACGGCACTGCCGCCGGAGGTGTCGGTCGGGATGCACGCGCACAACAACCTGGGCTCCGGCGTACCCAACGCCCTCGCCGCGGCGATGGCCGGAGCAGACCATCTCGACGGCTCGTGCCACGGACTGGGCGCCGGTGCCGGCAACGCCGCCACCGAGGTCCTGGTCGCCGCCCTCGACCGGTGCGGCGCCGAGACCGGCATCGCCACCCAGGCCCTCATCGACGTCGCCGCGGACGACGTGGCGCGCATCTGCGCCGGGAACCTGCCCGCGCTGGACCGCACCGCCCTGCTGCTCGGCTACTGCGGCATCTACAGCTCGTTCCTGCTGCACGCTCGTCGAGCCGCGCAGCAGTACCAGGTCGCCGAGGCGGACATCATCCGGGCCCTCGGTCGGCATCGTCCCGTCGGCGGCCAGGAGGACCTGATCATCGACGTGGCGATCGCGCTGGCGCAGCGCCGCCAACCCTCCTGATCACACATCGGTCCGACGTTCCGACGAACGGAACGCCTTTCTTGTCCACCGGATCGCCGTCTCGCAGCCTGGTGGCACGGCATCAGGGTCCAGCCTCACCCGGATCCACTCGGCGATCGAAACCCCTGTCCCCGCTCAGGAACACTTAAGTGAGGTCTTCGATGCAACGTCCGTTTCTCGCCTTCTCCAGCGCGGCCCTGCTCCTGCTGATTACCGCCTGTGGCGGATCCACCGACACCCCCAGCCCCGCCGACGCCGCCGCTTCCCAGACCGGCCCGTGCACCCCCACCAGCGTCAAGGTGGCGACGCTGCCGGCTCTCGACGCCGCACCGATCTACCTCGGCAAGAAGAAGGGCTTCTTCACCGACGAGGGGATCGACCTGACGGTCGGCCCGGCCCCGGGCGGCTCGGCGACCATCGCGGCGGTCATCTCCGGCGAGAACCAGTTCGCCTACACCGCCACCCTGCCGTACATGCAGGCTCGGCTCAACGGCCTGCCCATGGTCGCCCTGAACAACGCGCAGTGGCAGGTCAAGAGCGTTGACGTGGCGGCCTCAAACGGGCACATCTTCGTCAAACAGGACAGCCCGGTGCAGAGCATCGCCGACCTTCAGGGCAAGACGATCGGCGTCAACGCCCTCAAGGGTCTGCTCCAGGTGGCCGCGACCAACGCGCTGGTGAAGGCCGGCGCCGACCCTGACAAGGTCACTTTCGTCGAGGTGCCGTTCCCCAGCACGGTGGACGCCCTCGCGGCCGGTCAGGTCGACGCCATCTTCACCGGCGAGCCGTACACGACGCTGGCCAAGCGGGCCGGCTACCGCAAGGTCGCCGACCCGTACCTGACGTTCACCCACCCGTTCCAGAGCGCCATCTACGCGACCTCGAAGAAGTACCTGCAGGATCGGCCGGATGCCGTCGCCTGCTTCCAACGGGCGCTGATCAAGTCGCTGAACTACGCGACCGAGCACGTCGACGAGGCGCGGGAGACCACCGCCGAGATCACCCAGCTGACCCCCGACGTCATCGCCGAGATGACCGCGCCGCACTGGGCGCCGGGCATCAACGTCGACTCGGCCCGGGAACAGGCCGAGGTGGCGGTCAAGTACGGGATGTTGGACAAGATGCCCGACATCGACGAGATCTTCGCCGACGCCGTACGGGCCTCATGATCCTGCACCTGTGGCGACCGGACGCGGCCGCGGGCACCAGCTCGCGGTCGCGCACCCGGCGCACCCGCAAAGCGCTCAGCGTGGCCGGCTCCACACTGCTGGCCCTGGGCTGCTGGCAGGGGATCGCCGCCTTCGCCGGCCTGCCGGCTGGCGCCTTCCCCAGCATCACGGAACTGGTCCGAGCGGCCGGCGTGGAGATCACCCAGCCGACGCTCTGGCAGGCCATCGGGCAGACCCTCAGCGGCGCGATGACCGGGCTGGCCATCGCGATCGCCGTGGGCCTGCCGCTCGGCGCGGCACTCGGCAGCAGCGACCGTGCCTTCCGCGCGGTCCGCTTCGTGCTGGAGTTCCTGCGCGCCACCCCCGCTCCGGCGATCCTGCCGCTGGTGGTCCTCCTGCTCGGCAGCGGACTGCGGATGCAGGTGCTGATGGTGGTGTTCGGCTGCGTCTTCCCGGTACTGCTGCAGACCGTCTACGGCGTACGCGACATCGATCCGCTGGCCCTGGAGACCGCCCGAGCCTTCCGGGTCGGCCGATGGCGCGCCTTCCGGTCGGTGACCCTGCCGGCGGCCCTGCCGTTCGCGTTCACCGGCATCCGGATCGCCGGCTCGATCGCGCTGCTGGTGGCGGTCGCGGTGGAGGTCCTGGTCTGGTCCTCCGGCCTGGGCGCGGGGATCAACAACGCGGCCATCGCCAACCGCCCGGCGACGATGTACGTCTTCATCGCCGTCACCGGCGCACTGGGTATCGCGATGAACGCGGCCACCTCGGTGGTGCAGCGCCACTTCCTGGACTACCAGCCCTCAGCGAGGACGTCATGACCCGCCTGGCCGGCCGGATCGGCCGATTCGCCTGGGAGATCGCCCTGCCGATCGTCGTGCTCAGCTACTGGTGGCTGGCGACCGCCGACGGTGACAACCCGTTCTTCCCACCCGCCAGTCGGGTGCTGGAGGCGTTCTGGTCCAACTGGTTCGACGAACGGTTCGTCAGCGACTTCCTGCCCAGCATGGCCCGGCTCGGTGCCAGCTATCTGCTCGCCGTCGGTATCGGCGTCGGGGCCGGCCTGCTGTTGCGGCTCTGGCGCCCGCTCGGGGAGATCGTCGAACCGCTGATCAGCTTCCTGCGCAGCATCCCGTCCGCGGCCCTGCTCCCGTTCGCGGTGCTGCTGTTCGGCATCGGCACCAACATGCAGGTCTTCCTCATCACGTTCGTCTGCGTCTGGCCGATCCTGCTCAACACCATGGACGGGGTCGCCGACACCGACCCCACCATGCTGGACACCGCGCGTGCCTTCCGGATCGGTCACCGACGGCGACTGACCCGGGTCGTCCTGATGGCCGCCGCGCCCCGGATCGCCAGCGGGATGCGGGTCAGCCTCTCGGTGGCCGTCGTCGTGATGCTCATCAGCGAGATGTTCGCCAGCACCAACGGCATCGGCTACGTGACCATCCAGGCGCAGCGGACGTTCGCCTTCGCCGACATGTGGTCCGGAATCCTGATGCTCGGCCTACTCGGCTATCTGCTCAATCTGCTGTTCGTCCGCGCCGAACGGCTGGTCCTGTCCTGGTACTACGCGAGCAAGGGCCGCTGAGGCCCGGACCAACAGAGGAGGTTGCCGTGGCGCCACTGCTGTCCGTGGAGGGAATCGGCAAGATCTACGGCGAAGGGAGATCGGCCTATCGCGCCATCGATTCGGTCACCTTCGACGTCAACGAGAGCGAGATCGTCACCGTGGTCGGGCCGTCCGGCTGCGGCAAGACGACACTACTGAAGTGCATCTCCGGTCTGCTGCCGCCGACCGACGGGCGCAGCGTCCTGAACGGCATCCCGGTCACCGAGCCGCCGGAAGGACTCGGCATCGTCTTCCAGGACTACAGCAGATCGCTGTATCCGTGGATGTCGGTCGCCCACAACGTGGCCTTTCCCCTGGCCGGGAAGGGAATTCCGAGAAACGAGATCAACGACCGGGTGGAGCGTACCCTCGCCGCGGTCGGGCTGCGCGGACAACAACGCAAGAAGCCGTTCCAGCTCTCCGGCGGCATGCAGCAGCGCGTCGCGATCGCCCGGGCGCTGGCGTACCAGCCCAAGGTGCTGTTGATGGACGAACCGTTCGCCTCGGTGGACGCGCAGACCCGCGCGGAACTCGAGGACACCGTGGTGGCGCTGCGCGCCGAGTTCAACGTGACGGTCCTGTTCATCACGCACGACATCGACGAGGCGGTCTACATGGCGGACCGCATCGTGGTGCTCACCCCACCACCGACCACCGTCAGCGAGATCGTGGAGGTCTCTCTGCCGTTTCCCCGTGACCAGATCGGCACCAAGGAACTCGCCGAGTTCGTCAAGCTCCGCAGCCACGTCTACCGGGCGGTCAAGAACCGCTGGGACGACCGGCAGCCGGGCCAGTGACGGCCCCGTCCCACTCAGCGGGGCACCACGGTAGGCAGGGCCGGCGATCTTTCCGATGCTGGGCCAGAGACAGGGAGGAAAGGATGACCACAAGCGTGAACGGTGCCGAGGGAAACGCGCTCGACCTGGTGCTTCCTGACCGGGTGCACCGCGACGTCTACACCGACCCGACGGTCTTCGAGATGGAGATGGAGAACATCTTCATGCACACCTGGGTCTACGTCGGACACGAGTCGGAGATCGCCCGTCCCGGCGACTACAAGACCACGGAGGTCGGCAACAAGCCGGTCATCCTCTCCCGCGACCGCGACGGCGCCATCCACGTGCTGATGAACCGCTGCCGGCACCGCGGCGCCACGGTGTGCCAGTGGCCGACCGGTAACGCGACCTCCTTCCGGTGCCGCTTCCACGGCTGGACCTACGACCAGGCCGGGCGGCTCACGGGCGTGGCATACCAGGAGGGCTACTCGGGCCTGGACAAGTCCGCGCTGTCGCTGGAGTCGGCACCGCTGGTCGAGTCCTACCGGGGACTGGTCTTCGCCTCGTTCGACCGGGACGTGCCGACACTGCGCGAGCACCTCGGCCCGGCGCTGGAGTTCCTGGACCGCTTCATCGACCACATCCCGGGCCACGGACTGCGGGCGGCACCGCAGGCACAGCGGCTGCGCTACCCCGCCAACTGGAAGATCCAGATGGAGAACAGCCTGGACGGATACCACGCGAACTTCACCCACGCCTCGTTCTTCTCGATCATGCAGGCACGGACCGCGCAGCCCGCCCAGTACGTCTCGGCCAAACGCACCTCCGACTCGGTGGCCCTCGGCAACGGGCACGCGATGCTCGACCAGCGGGTGGCCGCCGGCCCGGCACTACGCCGCCGGCTGGACACCCTGCCCGGCGCTCCGGCACCCGGGACGGACCTGGACGCGCTCTTCGGCGTACCGGACGGCGAGCAGCTCTACGCCGCCACCCCCGGACCCGGCTTCAACCTGGCCATCTTCCCCAATCTGGCGCTGGTGGGCATCCACCTGCGAGAGATCCACCCGGTGTCGGTGGACCGCACCGACGTGGTGCTGCGCCCGATGCTCGCCGACGGCGGCCCGGACCCGATCAACCGTCTCCGGCTGCGCTACCACGAGTTGTTCTACGGGCCGAGTGGTTTCGGGCAGCCCGACGACCTGGAGATGTTCGACCGGATCAAGGAGGGAAACTCCGCCGGCACCGACCCGTGGATCCGGCTGGATCGCGGCCTGGACCGGGAGGTGACCGAGGCCGACGGCTCCCAGCGCGGTGACATCACCGACGAGACACCCCAACGAGGCCAGTACCGGCAGTGGCGTGCGCTCATGGCCAAGCAGTGGTGACCGGCGCCCCCAACAGGTTCGTCCACGAGTCGATGAGGAGTGTGGTGATGGCGGTCGAAACCGTCCCGGCCGAACTCGCGGTCCTGCTGCGCCGGGAGGCGATGCTGCTGGACCAGCGGGACTACCACGGCTGGCTCGATCTGTTCACCGAAGACTGCCGGTACTGGATGCCCGTCGACCCGGACGCCGCCGACGAGCCGGACACCCTGTGTCATGTCTTCGACGACCACGCGCGGCTCACCGACCGGGTCTGGCGTACGGCCAACGGCGCACACACCGAGGATCCACCGGCCCGCACCGCCCGGGTACTCGGCGAACCCGTCCACCTGGCCCGCGACGCCGACGAGGTCTCCTGCTTCACCCCGTTTCTGCTGCTCTACAGCCGCCGCGGTCGGCAGGAGACCTTCGGCGGCAGCTACCAGCACCGGGCCGTGACCACCCCGGACGGCTGGCGCATCCGGGAGAAACGGATCCGACTCATCGACGGGCAGAGCGCCCTACCGGCCCTGACCATCATCTTCTGAGACCGAACCCATGTCCGACCCCGACGACGGCCTGATGGCCAGCGAGTTCGCCCTGGTCCGAGTGACCGTCGACCGGAGCGCGAACGGCCCCCGACTCAAGGTCGAGGACCTCGAGAACGGCCGCACCGTGTACCTGGAACCGCTGGAGTTGTCCAGCTTCTGCGCCGCAACCGACGACGACCGCGCGGCCTGGCTGCGGGTCGGCGCGTACCGCCGCGGCGCCGCCCCGGCGATCGACGAACCCTAGGAGGTGAACATGCCACCGACCGTGGCCGACACGATGCTCGACGTGCTGCGCGACTGGGGGATCGATCGGATCTTCAGCTGTCCGGGCAGCACCGAGGCGGCCGTCCTCGACGCGCTGACCGGCCGGACGGATCCACGCCTCGTGCTCACCACCCACGAGAGCGTGGCGGTGTCGATGGCCGACGGCCTGGCCCGGGCGACCGGCAACCCCACGGTGGCGTACCTGCACGCCAACGTGGGACTGACCAACGGCCTGAGCCACCTGTACGCCGCGCAGCTGGCCCACTCGCCGGTCGTCGTACTCAACGGGGTCAAACACCGGTCGGTACAGTCCCACGACGGCTTCACCACCGCCCGCCGGATGGCGGAACTGGTCCAGCAGTACGTCAAGTCGGCCTGGCAGTCGCAGACCGCGCAGCTGGTCCCGGAGGAGGTCAACCGGGCGATCCGGGCGTCGGTGACCGAGCCGGTCGGGCCGGTGTGGCTGGCGCTCGCCCAGGACCTGCTGGAACAGCGATGGACCGGCACCGCGCCGGACGTGTCCGCGTTCCGCTTCGAGTGTCGTGGCGCGCCGGCGCCGGACGCCGTGCGGGCCGCCGCCGACCTGATCCGCGCCGCCGAACGCCCCCTGCTGGTCGCCGGCAACGAGGTGGCTCGGTCCGATGCCGTCGACGGGGTCGTCCGGCTCAGCGAACGGTGCGGCATTCCCGTCCTGCACGAGGAGTTGCGCAGCTTCGAGCGGCCGGGCTTCCCGACCGACCACCCACACTTCCGGGGCCGCTACCACCCGCAGCATCCGCTGGTCCGCGCCGCCGACGTGATCGTGTTCCTCGGCGTCCGGCTGTTCAACGAGTTCGAGCCACCGACATCGCCGCAGATCCCGCCCGCGGCGCGGGTCGTGCACGCCCACCCCGACCCGCGCCGCCTCGGCGAGCTGCACGGGGTCGACGTCGCCCTCACCGGAGACCAGGAACTGGTCGTGTCCGCGCTGCTGACCGCACTACCCGACACACCTACCCGGCAGGTGCCCCCGCGTCCGGGCGACGAACCCCGGCCGACCGGCGGCCCGCGGACCGGGCGGCGGCTGCGCACCACCGACGTGATCGAGGTGCTGACCGACGTGCTGCGCGACCACGTCCTGGTCGCCGACGCCACCACCGCCGGCGACGAACTGCAACGCCGCGCCGTCCAGCGCGGCCCGGAGGACTTCTTCACCACCGGCTCGGGCTCGCTCGGCTGGGGCATGGGTGCCGCCCTCGGCGTCCAACTCGGCCTTCCCCATCGGCGGGTGGCGGCGATCGTCGGGGACGGGGTGTTCCAGTTCGGCATCCCGGCGCTCTGGTCGGCCGCCCGCGACCGGATCCCGGTCACCTACGTCGTGCTCAACAACGAGGGGTACGCCGCCGTCGGCCGGGCGCTGCGCCGGCTGGACGGGCGGGCCGTGCGGGTCGACGACTATCCGGGAGTCGACATCGCCGGACCACGCATCGCTGAGGTCAGCACCGCCATGGGGGTACCGGGCAGCCGGGTGGAGACCCTCACCGAACTGCGTGAACGCCTGGTGGCCAGCCGGGACGTCGAGCACCCGGTGCTGGTCGAGGTGATGACGGACCCGGCGGAGTTCCGCGGGCACGACCTGTAGAGGGGAGAAGTCATGGCGTACCCGACGTTGGGCCTGCACATCGACGGCGAGTGGATCGGGCCGGAAGGGCACCAGGTGCGGCCGGTCGTCGACCCGGCCACCGGCGCGGTACTGGCCGACCTCCCCCTGGCGGGGCAGGTTGACCTCGACCGTGCCCTGGCCGCCGCGGCACGCGGCTTCGAGCGGTGGCGCCGCACCCCACCCCAGCACCGCGGCGCCGTGCTGAAGGAAGCCGCCCGACTGCTGCGGGAGCGGGCCGAACACATCGCCGTCACCGCCACCCTGGAGCAGGGCAAGGCGGTGCGGGAGTCCCGCGTCGAGGTGGCCATCTCCGCCAACCTGCTCGAGTGGGCAGGGGAGGAGACCACACGGCTCTACGGTCGGGTCCTCGCCCGCCCCGGTGGCACCCGCAGCCTCGTGCTCAGACAACCCGTCGGGCCGGTGGCCGCCTTCGCGCCATGGAACTTCCCGATCGCCAACCCCGCACGCAAACTCGCCTCGGCCCTGGCCGCCGGCTGTTCGGTCATCCTCAAACCGGCGGAGGAGACCCCCGGCGCGGCGATCGAGGTACTGCGGGCACTCGTCGACGCCGGACTGCCACCCGGCGTCGCCCAGCTCGTCTTCGGCGTACCGGACCAGGTGAGCCGGCACCTGCTCGCCTCACCCGTGATCCGAAAGGTCTCCTTCACCGGTTCCGTCGCCGTCGGCCGGCACCTGATGCGACTCGCCGCCGACGGACTGCTGCGCACCACGATGGAACTCGGCGGCCATGCGCCCGTGCTGGTCTTCGCCGATGCCGACCTGGAGCACGCGCTGGACGTCCTGGTCGCCGGCAAGTACCGCAACGCCGGTCAGGTCTGCGTCGCACCGACCCGCTTCTACGTCCAGGAGGGCGTCCTGGACACCTTCGTCGACGGCTTCCTCGCCCGCGTCGCCCGGCTGCGTGTCGGCCACGGGTTGGACGAGCAGACGGTGATGGGACCAGTTGCCAACCCTCGCCGCGACGAGAGCCTGCACCAACTGGTCACCGACGCACAGGAGCGCGGCGCCACACGGCTGACCGGCGGCCGGCGGGCCGGGCTGTTCTGGGATCCGGTCGTGCTCACCGAAGTGCCGCCGGACGCCCGGATCATGGTCGAGGAACCCTTCGGGCCGGTGGCGTCGATCAGCTCGTTCCGCACCCTCGACGAAGCCATCGCCCTGGCCAACCGGCTGCCGTACGCCCTGGCCGCCTTCGCCTGGAGCGAGTCGGCCCGCACGGTGCTCGCCGTCGGAGACGGCGTCGAGGCCGGCATGGTCGGCATCAACACCGACCGGATCAGCGGTGCCGACAGCCCGTTCGGCGGCATGAAACACAGCGGACACGGCAGCGAGGACGGCCCCGAGGGGATCGAGGCGTACCTCGCGACCAAAGCCATCCACCAGAGTTGAGGTCAGGCATGCCAAAGGTCTTCTACACCGACGCCGACGGGGTCGTCCGCGCGATCGACGGCGAGGTGGGCGACACCGTGATGGAGCTGGCCGTCCGCAACGGCGTACCCGGCATCGTGGCCGAGTGCGGCGGCGCCTGCGTCTGCGCCACCTGCCACGTCTACGTGCGCGCCGACTTCGGCGACCGACTGCCCCCGATGGACGAACAGGAGGACGACATGCTCGACGGCGCCGCGGCGCCGCGGCGTCCGGAGAGCCGACTGTCCTGTCAGCTCACCCTCACCGCCGAGCTGGACGGCCTGAGCGTCACCACACCGGCGACACAACTGTGAGCGGGATCCTCATCGTCGGCGGCGGGCAGGCGGCCGTCCAGCTCGCGGCATCGCTGCGCGAGTACGGCGTGGACCGGCCGATCCGCCTGGTGGGCGCCGAGTCGTGGCAGCCGTACCAGCGACCGCCCTTGTCCAAGGCGTTCCTGGCCGGTCGGGCGCAGCCGGGCGATCTGCTGTTGCGGAGCATGGACTTCTACCACGCCAACGACATCGATCTGGTCGCCGGCGAGCGGGTGGTCGACATCCGGCTCGGTGCCTGCGGTGGCGTCGCCGAGACGGACTCGGGTCAGCGGTACGCCTTCGACCAGCTCGCCCTGACCACCGGCGGCGGACCGCGCCGACTGGCGGTCGACGGCGCCCGGCTCGACGGCGTGCACTACCTACGCGACGTCGCCGACGCGCTGCGGCTGCGGGCCGACCTGCCGGGCCGGGAGTCGGTGGTCGTGATCGGCGGTGGATTCGTCGGCCTGGAGGCGGCGGCGACGCTGCGCGCCCAGGGGCTGACCACGACCGTGGTGGAGGCCGCCGACCGGCTGCTTGCCCGGGTCGTGGCACCCGTGGTCTCCGACTTCTACCGGTCGGCCCACCAGCGTCGGGGAATCGACGTCCGGCTCGGTACCTCGGTCGAGGCGATCACCGGTGACCGGGGCCGGGTCACCGGGGTACGCCTCGCCGACGGCACGACGGTGCCGGCCGACCTGGTGCTGGTGGGCATCGGCATGGTCGCCCACACCGACCTCGCCACCCGCATCGGCCTCGACTGTCGAGGCGGGATCGTCGTCGACGAGTACGCCCGCACCGGGCACCCTTCGGTGGTGGCGGCCGGGGACTGCACGGCCACCCGGCTGCCTGGCGCGGGACTGGTTCGGCTGGAATCCGTCCAGCACGCCACCGATCAGGCGCGGGTCGCCGCCGCCAGCCTCGCCGGGCGCCTCCAGCCGTACCGGGCGACGCCGTGGTTCTGGTCCGAACAGGGCGACCTGATGCTGCAGATGGCCGGACTCGTCACCGGTCACGACCGGGTGGTGGTCCGGGCCGGACCGGACCCGGAACGGTTCTGCGTCCTCTACTACCGCCGGGGTCGGCTGCTCGCCGGGCATGCCGTCAACCGGCCGGCCGACTACCTGGCCGTGCGGCAGGCGTTGAGTCGGGGCGCGTCGATCCCGCCCGACCTCGCCGCCGACCTGAACACCCCGCTCAAGCAGATCCCGACGGAGCCGGTCCCATGCACCTAGCCTGTTATCTGGACCTTCGCAACCCACCGGGCTGGCGGCGCCGGTCCGCGGACGTGTTCGCCGCCGCCCTCGACCTGGTCACCGAAGCCGAACGGCTCGGCGCCTCCCGCATCTGGCTCAGCGAGCACCACTTCTTCGAAGACGGTTACCTGCCGCAGCCGCTCACCTTCGCCGCGGCGATCGCGGCCCGTACCAGCCGCATCCGGGTGGGCACCGCCGTGCTGCTGGCCGGCCTCCGCCCCGCCGTCCAGGTCGCCGAGGAGTCCGCGGTGGTGGACCTGATCAGCGACGGTCGACTCGATCTCGGCGTCGGCGTCGGTTACCGGATCCCCGAGTACGCCGCGTACGGCGCCGACATCACCGACCGGTACGGCCTGCTCGAACGGCGCATCGGGGAGATCCGCACGTGGTGGCGTGAGCGGGTCACCCCGCAGCCGGTGCAACCGGAGATCCCCTTCTGGGGTGGCTTCTTCGGCCCGCGCGGGGCCCGACTGGCCGGTCGGCTCGGGATGGGGTTGCTGTCGATGCGACGCGACGTGGTGACGCACTACCTGGCGGCGTGCACCGCGCCGGCCCGGATCAGCGCGAACGTCCAGGTGATCGTCTCCGACGACCCGGAGCGGGACTGGCCACGGATCAAGCCACACCTGGAGTACATGTGGAACAGCTACCACGCCTACGGCGCCGAGGGAACCGGCAAGCCGCCGCCCCCGCCGATCGACGCGGAGGCGTGGCGGCGCTGGACGCCCGACGGGCAGCCCCCTCGGTTCCAGGTGCTGACCCCGTCGGACACCGTCGCCCACATCAAGACGGTGACGGCCGGTCTTCCGGTGGGGGAGCTGTACGCCTGGTCCAGCATCGCCGGGATGCCCGACGACCTCGTCCAGCGGCACCAGCGGCTGTGGCTGACCGAGGTGGCACCCGCGGTCGCCGACCTCGACCCGAGCGCGACGCCCGCGATTCGGCAGGAGATCGGCGATGAGTGAGCCGCAGGTCCGACTCTGCATCAGCTTCGCGGTACTGCCCGGTCGGGCGTCGGCCTATCTGCAGGCGTGGGCGCCGCACCGCGCCAAGGCCCTGGCGGATCCCGGTTGTCTGCAGTACGAGCTGTTCGCCAGCCTGGGCACGCCGGAGCGTCTGGTGCTGCTGGAGCTGTGGCGGGACCGGGCCGCGTTCGACGAACACTGGCACCGCGAACTCAGCCGCCAGGCGGGCGGCGCGGAACACCGCGATCCCACGGTCGAGGCCGTGGCCGAAATCTACTGGGAACGCACCCGGTACCGCTGGAACGTCACCACGGCCGACTGGGACCGGGTCAGCCTGCCAAAGGAGAACCGATGACACTCTGGGATGCCGACGAACAGGTCAGGCGGGGCCTGGCCAGGTACGCATCCGTCCTGGGGGAGCAGTCGGCGCAGACCATCGCCGCGCGGATCGGCGCCGCCCGCGAGGACGGCCCTGACGCGGCGACGGCCGCCGCCGTGCCGTTCGCGATGACCTGGGGCTGGCTGCTGGAGCGGCCCGGTCTGTCCCTGCGGGACCGCAGCCTGGCCCTGGTCAGCGTAGACGTGGCGACCCGCGCGCACCGGGCGCTACGGGAGCACCTGCGTCTGGCGCTGCACAGCGGAGTGTCGGCTGAGGAACTGCGCGAGCTGTTGCTGCAACTCGGACCGTACGTCGGGTTCCCGCCCACCATCGAGGCGCGGGAGATTCTGCGCGAGGTGCTCGCCGTCCAGCCCACCGAGCCCTCCGACTGGGGTCTGCTCGGCGCCCCGGCGGCGTTGTGGCGGCTGCGTGTCGTGGTCCGCGACGTCCGCGCGGCGGCCATGGAGCACGCCCGGCTGCTCGGCTTCACCCACTGGCGGGTGGCCCGGCTCGACGGCCGCACGGTGCGCACCACGATGCACGGTCGTGCCTGTGACGGGGAGATTCTGGTGGCCCGCTCGACACACGACGGCGTCGTCATCGAGCTCGTCGAGCCGGTGAGCGGGGCGACCAGCTTCCAACAGCAGCTGGCCACCCGGGGTCCGGGCGTGCACGACATCTGCGTACTCGACGCCGACGTCGAGACCACGGGCGCGGCGGTGGACCGGCTTCGTGGGTACGGCGTCGCGCTGCGACAGACGATGGAGCTCGACGGGGCCCGGATGCACTGGCTGGACACCCGGGGGCAGATCGGCGGCTACCAGCTCAGCCTGGGCGCGCAGTCCATCTGGGACGAGCGGGTGAACGCCGAGGAACATTGGGACCTGACCGGGCTGGCCGACCCGAGGCTGGCCTACGCCGAGGCGCCGGTGGCGCACCTGGGTGTGGTGGTACGGGATCTGGAGGCCGCCACCCGTGCCTACGCCGCGATCTTCGGGCAGGGGGAGTGGCCGGTGCTGGAGTTCGACAGCCGGCTCGGGTCGCTGACCGACGCGCGGTACGAGGGCCGTGCGGTGCCGGAGGCGTTCGTCTCCAGTTCGGCGGCGGTGGGTGGGCGACGGGAGGCCCAGTTGATCGGCGGTGGCGCGGCCGGGGTGAAGCCCGCGACACCGGATCTACGGGTCGAGGTCATCCAGCCGGTCAACGGACCGAGCCGGTACCGGGAGGGCTTCCTGCGGCAGCGGGGCGAGGGCGTGCACCATCTCTACTTCGGCCCGGTGGCGGACCAGGCGGGTTGGGTGCGGTTGGAGTCTGCTCTCGCCGAACGGGGTGTCGATCGGGTCACCTACGGTCGGGCCTTCGACGAGACGGTCGAGTACGCGTACTTCGCCACTCTGGAGCGACTCGGATACGACCTGGAGGTGTTCCTGCACCATGCGGCTATCGACCGGAGTCGGGTCGCTCGGTACGTGATGCGGCACCGGTGATCTCCGGATCGGCGGGCCGCAGCGTGTCGAGTTCGGCCAACACCAGGTCGATCAGGGCGTCACGGCTGCCCTCCGGCATGGCGACCCGCTGCACCACGTGCGTGTGCATCCATCGGACGACCAGGGTGATCAGCAGCATCAGTCGCTGGGTGGTGCGTTCGGTCGGGCGCCAACCGGCGTCGACGAGCTGACGGACCGCGGCCTCGGCGCTGCGTCGCTGGACGTCGATGAAGTGTTCGGCGATCTCCGGGCCGGCCACGATCGCCTGCACCACCAGGGTGACCAGTACCGACTGCTGCTCGGACTGTCGGGCCACCCGGTCGAGCCAGGCCGAGACCGAGGCCCGGTCACCCGGTCGGGCTTCGCCGAGGGAGGCCACCGAGGCGTTCAGCGACAGCCCCTGGGCGGAGGCCACCGCGAAGGCGACGTCGGCCTTGCTCTGGAAGTGGGTGTAGAAGGTGGTCCGGCCGACGTTGGCGCGTTCGGTGATCTCCTCGACGGTGGCGGCGGCGTAGCCGTGTTGGGAGAAGACCTCTAGTCCCGCCGTGATGAGCCGCTGGCGGGTCAGCTCCTTCTGGGCCTCCCGCAGGGGGCGCTGTCGGGGGCTGGCTCCGGTGCTCGCGGTGGCCCGGCGGCGACGAGGGGGCGTCGAGCCGTCAGCCATGGACACCGCGCCACCTCCCCGTTGCGTTCGGGGCCAGATGGTACGCGGCCGACTCCCGTGGTGGTTGCCGGGGGCGTCCGGTGGCGGGAATCCTCTCGTCGCCCGTACCTCGTGCCGTGCCTCTCCGACCTGCATCTTTACCGAAAGATTTCCACCAGGTGACCGTTGACACATTTCCCGCGTGCTTCCTACTGTGTGGGGACACTCATTGAACAAGTGTCGGTGAGCGGTCATACGTCGATGAATCACGCGGCGTGGGTGGCGACACATCCCCCTCAGGAGCCGTCAATGACCGATATAGCCCCCTCTGACCCCCTAGCCGAAGCCCTGGCCGAGGTGCAGAACACCCCGGACAAGTCCGTCATGGGACGCGGGCTGATGATCATCGAGGCGCTCAGCCGAGCCGGCCGACCACTCAGCCTCGCCACCCTGGCCAAGGTCACCCAGCTACCCAAGTCGACGGTGCACCGGATGGCCAGCCAGCTCGCCGACCTCGGCCTGCTGGACCGCACCGAGACCGGCTTCAGCCTCGGCCTGCGGGTCTTCGAGTGGGGTAGCCAGGCGGCACGCCAACGGGACCTGCGCCGCGTCGCCATCCCCTTCCTCAGCGACCTCTACACCCGACTCCGGGAGACCATCCACCTGGGCGTCCTCGACGGCCGGGACGTCGTCTACGTGGAGAAGCTCGAAGGCCACACCGCGGTACGCTGCCCGACCACCGTCGGCGGCCGCCGGCCCGCCCACTCCACCGCTCTCGGCAAGGCCATGCTCGCGTTCACACCCGGCGGCATCGAGGCCGTCTGCCGGCAACCACTGCCCCTGCAGACCAGCCACACCGTCATCGCGCCCGGCCTGCTCTACCGCCAGCTGCTCAAGGTGCGCGAGACACACGTCAGCATCGAAATCGAGGAGGCGTTCGTCGGCGTGGCCTGCGTCGCGGCGCCGATCCTCTACCCCGACGGCACGGCCGCCGGCGCCGTCTCCATCACCTCTCCGGCCCTGCGCTTCCAACCCAGACACACCGCACCCGTCGCCCGCGAGACGGCGCGACGGATCTCCGCCAAACTGGCCGAGGTCGTCGCCGAACGCCGCGACGCCGAGCTGTCCACCGGCGAACACCACTGACCGTCCGGAGCACCCGTCCTGCTCACCGGGATGCTCCGCTGGGCGCCGCGGCGTGTGACGTCGAGGATGGACCTCCTACACGAGACCGGAGGGTGCGATGACGCCAGGACCGCGACCACGGACCACCCTGGTCACCGGCTCAGCCTCGGGTATCGGGGCCGCGACCGCCCACGCCGTGCGGGCCGCCGGACACACCGTGATCGGCCTCGACCGCGACGGCGCCGACATCCGCGCCGACCTCGCGACGCCGAACGGCAGGCTGGCCGCGCTCGGCGAGCTGGCCGGCACCCGGCTGGACGCGGTCATCGCCTGCGCCGGCCTGCGCGCGCCCACTCCGGACACCGTGTCCGTCAACTACTTCGGCGTGGTCGATCTGCTCACCGGTCTGCGGCCCCTGCTGCTCGACTCCCCGGCACCGAGAGTCGCCGTGATCAGCTCGGTGGCATCGATCCTCGCGGTCGACGACGCGATCGTTTCCGCCTGCCGCGACGGAGACGAACCCCGCGCCCGCCGGGAGGCGTCCGCCGTCCGCGTCAATCCCGACGGACGCCCGATGGTGTACGCATCCTCCAAGGCCGCCCTCGCCGCGTGGGTGCGTCGAACCGCGCCCACCCACGGCTGGGGCGGCAGCGGAATCCTGCTCAACGCTGTCGCGCCCGGCACTATCGCCACCCCGATGATGTCCGACCTGACAGGGTCGCCGGAGTTGCTCGAGGACTGGCTACGTCGGCTGCCCAACACCGCCGACAGGCTGGGCCAACCAGAGGAGATCGCGGCGCTGCTCACCTGGCTGACCGGCGTCGAGAACTCGATGCTCACCGGGCAGGTGATCTTTGCCGACCTGGGCACCGAAGCGATGCTGCGCGGCGACACCCTCTGGTAGCCCGTGCACGGCGACCCGCGACAACCTCCCAGCGGGCTCGATCCGGACATGCGGCGGGTTCCACCCGGCGATCGACGATCTGCTGGATCCGCTCGGCGCCATCGGAAGGCAGGCACGGACCGGACCTCGAAGCGGCGTCTGCGGGTGCGGGCGGTCGGACCGAGCACGCATTCCGAACAGCGCCTGCCACCGAAGCGAGGCGGCCGCCGGGGCGCCCGGACGCCGACCACGAGCCGCCGGGATGGATGGTTCACAGCAGCTTGTCCAGGGTGATGGGAAGATCGCGGATCCGCTTGCCGGTGGCGTTGTAGATCGCGTTACCCACCGCGGCGGCCGAGCCGACGGTGCCCAGTTCGCCGAGCCCACGGGCGCCGAGGTTGTTGACGACGGGGTCGGGCCGGTCGAGGAAGTGGATGTCGATGTCGGGGATGTCGGCGTTGACGGGGACCATGTAGTCGGCCAGGTTGCCGGCGGCCAGCCGTCCGGTGTCGAGTTCGAGCGGGTTGTCCTCCAGCAACGCGTGACCGATGCCGAAGATGACGCCGCCCACGAGCTGACTCCGGGCGGCCTGGGCGTTCACGATCCGGCCGGCGTCCACGACGGTGGTGAACCGGGTGACACGGGGTTCCCCGGTGTGCCGGTTGACCCTGACCTCGCAGAAGTGGGCGCCGAAGCTGTGGAAGTGGTACCCCGCCACCTCCGGGCCGGGCTGGGCCGTCGCGGTGGCCTCGACGCTCCGGCGGCCGATCGTGGTGAGCAGACGACCGAAGGGCATCGCGCGGCCCGCCCCCCGTAGCTGGCCGTTGACGTAGGTCAGGTCCCCGCTGTCCGTACCGTGCCAGGGCGACTGCGGGTTGGTGACCGCCTCCTGGATGAGCGCGGCGACCACCGCGGTGACGGCGGCCTCGACGGCCGGCACCGTACTGGCCGCGGCGGTCGATCCCACGGACGGGGCGCCCTGCGGCAGTGCGGTGTCACCGGCTTCGGAGCTCACCCGACGCAGCGGGATGCCCAGCCCGTGGGCTCCGGTGATGGCCAGCAGCGTGGTCGCACCGGTGCCCGTGTCCGCAGTCGCGGAGGAGACCAGGGCGGTGTCGTCGTCGCGCAGCTGGATCCGGGCCTGGATGGGTTCCGGTCTGCGGCCGCCCGGGTAGATGGCGCTGGCCATTCCCATCCCGACCAGCCACTGCCCGTCGACCCGGCTGCGGGGCGTGGCGCGGCGGGCCGACCAGCCGAAGCGTCGGGCGCCGATGCGGTAGCAGTCGTCGAGGTGCTTGCTCGACCACCCACGGTCTGTGCCGGGCGCCACGGTGGCGTAGTTGCGCAGCCGCAACGCGACCGGATCGAGGCCGGTGGCGACCGCCAGTTCGTCCATCGCGGTCTCCAACGCGAAGGCGCCGGGGGCCTCGTTGGGCGCCCGCATCGCGCAGGTCGGCGGTACGTCGAGCATGACGTGCCGCTGGTCGAACTCCACGTTCGGGATCTTGTACAACACCGCCGAGGTGTCCACGGCCGGCTGCATCCACCGGTAGCCCACGAACGGCACGGCGGCGTCGCTGACGTGACGGACCGCGTTGAGGACCCCGTCGCGGGAGGCACCCAGGGTGATGCGCTGATCGACCGCACTGCGGTGGCCGACCACGGTGAACACCTGTTCCCGGGCCAGGACCAGCATGACCGGGCGGTTCAGCTGGCGGGCCGCGGCTGCGGCCAGGGCGGCGTCGAACCACGGGAACACCCGGCTGCCGAAACCACCACCCACGTACGGGGCGATCAGGCGCACCGCCGCTGGGGCAACGCCGAGCCGCATGGCCGCCACCATGGCGGAGGTGTGGGGCAACTGCGCGCCGCTGTGCAGGGTCAACTGGGTCTGGTCGCTGTTCCACTCGGCGAGGACGGAGTGGGGTTCCATCGCGACGGGATGCTGCATCGGCTGGTGGAAGGACGCCTCCACGACGACGGCGCTCGCGGCCAGCGCCGCCTCGATGGAGGGGACGCCCGGGGCGAGGACGGTGCTGCTGGGCGCCGGCACCCCGGGCGGTCCGGTGGCCGGTACCCGAGGCTCGTCGGCCAGGGACAACCGCGGCGGCTGCTCGTCGTAGCTCGTGCGCACCAGCCGGGCGGCGTCGCGTGCCTGCTCGGACCGCTCGGCCACGACCATGGCGATGATCTGTCCCCGGAAGCGGATCTGGGTGTCCTCCAGGGGCGCGTAGTTCTCCCCGGCACCGGGCACCGCCCGCAGTCCGAGCCGGTTGAACGGGCTGTATACCTGGATGACGCCGGGAGCGTTCTGCGCCGCGACCGTGTCCATGGCGGTGATCGAGCCCCGCGCGATGGTGCTGGTGACCAGGTAGGCGTGCGCCGGCTGCACGGCCGGGTTCGAGGCCGGATAGTCGGCCGAGTACCGGGCGGCTCCGGTGACTTTCGCCCGACCATCGATGCGGTCGATGTCACGTCCAACGGGGGAGACGGTCATCGTGACTCCTGACTACGCGGGACAGCGTCATGTGCTCGTCGCGGCCGGGTTATGCCGGCGCTGTGATGCAGGTGGGTGGCCGTCCAGGCCGGCGGGAAGCCCGCCGACGACGAAACGGCACGATGGATGGGTACCCCGGTGCGCAGCGGCACGCCGGTGCCACCGAGTCGCTGCGCGACGATCTCCGCCGCGATGGACAGCGCGGTCTCCTGTGGGGTGCGGGCGCCGATGTCGAGCCCGATCGGTGAGTGCAGCCGGCCGAGTTCCCGGTCGGTCAGGCCGGCCTCGCGCAGTCGCGCCAGGCGCTGTTCGTGGGTTCGCCGTGACCCCATCGCCCCCACGTAGCCGACCGGCAGTCGCAGGGCGGCGGTGAGCAGCGGTACGTCAACCTTCGGGTCGTGGGTGAGCACACAGATGACGGTGCTGCCGTCGAGGCGTTGTGCCGCCAGATAGCGGTGCGGCCAGTCGACGACGACCTCGTCGGCGTACGGGAACCTGTCCGGCGTGGCGAACGTGGCCCGCGCATCGCAGACGGTCACCCGGTAGCCGAGGAAGACGCCCAGGCGGGCCAGCGCCGCGGCATGGTCGATCGCCCCGAAGATGAGCATCCGTGGTGCCGGCGTGTTGCACTCGACCAGCAGCGTCATCGGCTCCTGGCAGTAGCCGTCCGCCACGCCGATCTCCACGACCCCGCTCGTCCCGGTGTGCAGCAGGTCCGTCGCGTGCCCGGCAGCCACCTCATCGAGCCGTTCGTCGCCGAGGCTTCCCTCGTAATGGCCGCCGGGACGCACCACAAGCATCCGTCCGAGGTGGGCGTCCGGGCCGCGCACGAGCGTGGCCACGGCGACCGGCTTGTCCTGCGCGGCATCGGCGTACGCCGCTTCCAGGCCGGGTTCGGCACCGGGGTCGTGGTGGCGCAGAAACAGTGTGATCGTCCCACCGCAGGTGAGACCGACGCCGATGGCGTCGTCGTCGGTGTAGCCGAACCGCAGGGTCTTCGGGCTGCGGTCTGCCCGCAGCATGTCCTGGCACGCCTGGTAGACGGCGGAGTCGACGCAGCCGCCGGAGACGTTGCCGAGCACGGCGCCGTCGGCGTCGACGACAAGCGAGGCACCGGGCTGGCGCGGTGCGCTGCCCTCCACCCGGGTGACGGTGGCGGTCACGAAGGGTGTCCGGCTGCGGACCCGTTCGAGGATCTCGGTGGCGAGTTCAAGCATGAGCGCCGCCGCTGCGAGCCGGCGAGCTCACGGCCTCGGGCCGGTCGTTCATCGGCTCTCCGCCAGGACGGTGAGGGCCCGCACCAGCGTCCGTCGCAGCAGCGCGGGCTTGAACCCGTTGTGCGGCAGCGGCCGGGCCCCGTCCGCGGCGGTGCGCACCGCCGACTCGAAGACGTCGGGGGTGGCCGGCCGGCCGGTCAGGGCTCGTTCGACCGCCGGCAGCCGCCAGGGTTTGGTGCCGACCCCACCGGCGGCGATCCGCGCGGAACGGATGGTGCGACCGCGCCACTCGATGGCCACGGCCGCCGAGGTGAGAGCGAACTCGTACGACTGCCGGTCGCGGATCTTCAGGTAGACGGAGTTCGCCGCCCACATCGAGCGGGGGACGGTGATGCCGGTGATGAGCTCGCCCGGCCGCAGCACGTTCTCGACGTCGGGTGTGCTGCCGGGCAGGGCGTAGAACCCGTCGAGTGGCACCGTACGGGTGCCCCGGCCACTGACCAGATGCACGTGGGTGCCGAGTGCCACCAACGCGACGGCCAGATCGCTGGGATGGGTCGCCACGCAGGCGTCGCTGGTGCCGAGGATCGCGTGCGTACGGTTGATCCCGGTCAGCGCCGCGCAGCCGGTCCCCGGCTCCCGCTTGTTGCAGGGCGTGCTGACGTCACGGAAGTAGCCGCACCGGGTGCGCTGTAGCAGGTTCCCACCGATGCTCGCCATGTTCCGCAGCTGAGCCGACGCGCTCAGCTGCAACGCCTGAGCGATCATCGGATAGTCCCGACGCACGTTGCGGTCGGCGGCGACATCGCTCATCCGCTCGAGGGCACCGATGTGCAGCCCGTCCCGGTCAAGCTTGATGCCCCGCAGCGGAAGCCGGTTGATGTCCACCACCCGGGCCGGCGTCATCACGTCGAGCTTCATCAGGTCCACCAGGGTCGTGCCGCCGGCCAGGAAGGCCGTGTCCGTACCGGCCTGCGTGACGGCCTCGCGGACCGCGCGCGGCTGGGTGAAGGTGTAGGCCCGCATCAGCGCATCACCTTCTGGGCGTCGCTGATCGCCGCCACGATGGACGGATAGCAACCGCAGCGACAGATGTTGCCCGACATGCGCTCGCGGATCTCGTCGTCGGAGCGTGCATGGCCTTCCTGGACCATGCCGACCGCCGACATGACCTGCCCCGGCGTGCAGAATCCGCACTGGAGGCCGTCGCGTTCGATGAACGCCTGCTGCATCGGGTGCAGCCGGTCGCCCCGGGCCAGACCCTCGATCGTGGTGACCTCCCGCTTGTCGACCGTGACCGCAAGGGTCAGGCAGGACAGCACCCGCCGGCCGTCGACGTGCACGGTGCAGGCCCCGCACTGGCCACGGTCACAGCCCTTCTTCGTGCCGGTGAGCGCCAACTCCTCCCGCAGGGTGTCGAGCAGGGTGACGCGCGGGTCCACCCGTACCGTGACCGGCTCGCCGTTGACCGTGACCTTGACGGTCACGGGTTCGACGCTCGCCGCCTCGGCAGCCGGCGCGGCCTGCGCCCCGCCGGCCGCCAGCGGTACCGCCACGGCGACGGCGGCGCCGCCGCCCAGAACACTTCGCCGGGACACACCCGACCGGCCAGCGTCGTCACTTGGATTCATCGATTCTCCCGGATGGACGTCGGACGGGGTCTCTTCCTCCACCCTGACCACCGCGGGTGATGGCAGCCAGGGTCTGTCGATCCCAGGCTCGCCACGACAGTCCCGTCGGGACGTCACCGTTCGTCGATGTCGTACCCGGCGGCCACGTCACCGCACTCGACCACGGTGACGTGGGCGGCGTGTCGGCGTAGGTATCCCCGGGCTCCCTGGTCGCCACGGGCGGCGGTGATGACCTCAGCCCAGTGGTCACGACCGAGCACCACCGGGTGGCCGGGTTCACCGCCGTAGCCGGCACGGGTCAGGCAACCGGCGTGTGCCTGCGCCAGCAGTCGGGCCACCGCCGTCGGGGAGACCCCCGGCATGTCGACCAGGTGCACGCACACGGCCGAGACGTCCGGCATCCGGGTGGCCGTGTCGAGGCCGAGCCGTAAGGACGATCCCATGCCCTCGGCCCAGCCCGGATTGTCGACCACCCGAACACCTGCCAGGTCGACGACGGCTCGGGTCCGGTGGGCGCCGGCACCGAGCACGGCGATCAGCGGGTCACAACCGCCGTCGCGAAGCACGCGCAGCGCCTGCCCGAGAAAGACGGGTGCCTTGGGACCGCCGTAACGCCGGCCTGCCCCACCGGCCAGGACCAGGCCAGCGACCCGGTTGTCCGCAACGTCGGGAGGATCCACCTCAGCCCGCCGATCTGGTCGTCATGTCGTACTGGTGCTGCCCACTCTTGCGGGCCATGCCGTCGATCGTCGAGTGAAACCGCCGCGGCGACCACGGTCCGTCGGTCACAGGTTCATCGAGTCACCGCTGCGGATCGAGATGGGGGGATCGGCGGAACCTGGTTTCCTCCTCGTTGACAAGGTAAGAAACCAGCAGTACGCGAAAGGGGAGCGTCGTGATCGATCGCAGCGGGCTGGCGGAGTTCCTCCGTAGTCGGCGGGAGGCACTGCAGCCGGAGGACGTCGGGTTGCCGCGCGGGCAGCGCCGTCGGACGAACGGGTTGCGGCGCGAGGAAGTCGCGTCGTTGTGCCACATGTCGGCCGACTACTACTCGCGGCTCGAGCGGGAGCGCGGTCCGCAGCCGTCGTACCGCATGCTGGCCTCGATCGCCCAGGGTCTGCATCTGTCGCTCGACGAGCGCGACCACCTGTTCCGGCTCGCGGGCCACAACCCGCCGCCCCGGGGCAGCTCCGCCGACCACATCAGTCCCGGTCTGCTGCGGGTACTCGACCGGCTGGACGACACGCCCGCGCAGATCAACACGGAACTGGGTGAGACGCTGCGGCAGTCACCGCTGGGTGTCGCGCTGACCGGCGACACGACCCGCTTCACCGGCCCGGCCCGCTGTGCCGGGTACCGGTGGTTCACCGACCCCGCCGCCCGGCAGCTCTACGCGCCCGAGGAACACGCCTTCCTGACCCGGATGTACGCCTCAGGGCTGCGTGAACTGGTCACTCTCCGCGGGCCGGGTTCCCGGGCGGCGCAGCTGACCGAGTTGCTGCTGGCCCGCAGCGAGGAGTTCCGGCGGGTGTGGGAGGACCACGAGATCGGGATACGACCGCACGAGGTCAAGCGCTTCGTCCACCCGGAGGTCGGCGAGCTGGAGCTGAACTGCCAGCGGCTGGTCGATCCGGGCCAGGCTCACGTGTTGATGGTCTACACCGCTGTTCCCGGCACCGAGAGCTACGAGAAGCTCCAGATGCTGTCGGTCATCGGCCCCCAGACGCTGCGCTGAGACCGCCTGCGACGACGGGACACTCAGCCCTGGACGTGGCTGCGGGGCCGGGCCGACGAGCTGCCGGTCACGTTGCTCTCGGCGATGTCGCTCAGCACGGCGGACGCGGCGAGTTCGTCGCGTGCGGCGAGCCGATCGAATCCGTGGACGGCGGGGTAGGCGTAGGGACCCAGGGTCGCGATGAGGACCGCGCCGATGGCGAGGACGCCCATCAGGAGCGGGATGACCGGGTCGTAGGAGCCGAACGTGTCGTATGCCAGGCCGAGCAGCAGCGGCCCGAAGGCGGAACCCAGCAGGAACGCGGCCTGGACCGGACCGAGGATACGCCCGAAGTGGCGGGTGCCGAGGTAGCGGGTGAGGAGCACGGCGAGCAGGTCACCCTCGATCCCGAAGGCGACACCGATGAGGGCGACCGCGACGGCGGCACTGGTGAACGGCGGATGCAGGAAGAACAGCCCGCCGATGGGGGCGAGCATCACGATCGGCCCGACGACGGCGCCATGCACGCGGTCGATGATGAAACCACCGGCCACCCGCCCGACCAGGGAGGAGAGACCGAAGATGACGAGCAGCGAAGCCGCCTGGGCAGCGCTCAGCCCCCGATCGGTCATCATCGGCACGAGATGCACCTGAAGGCCGATGACCACGACACCGACCAGACCGAGCCCGAGGGCGATGCGCCAGAAGTGCCGGGTGCGGACCGCGTGGTGGAACGTCAGACCCGGGAGTTCGAGGCTGACCTCGCGGCCCGCCACCTGCGTCTCCCTGACGAGTCGTCCGTGGACGTGCCGTTCCGCCCGGGCCCGCACGAACAAGGTGACCATCGTGACCGACACGACGACGGTGATCAGAGCCAGGCACACGTAGGCCAGCCGCCACCCGACGGTGTCGATGAGCACACCCGCCAGCACCGGGGCCAGGGCCGCGCCCAGGCCGATGATGCCGGTCACGATCCCGATTGCGAGGGCGCGGTTGTTGTCGAACCAGCTCACCACCGCTCGGGTGGCCGGGACGACGGTCCCGCCGCCGAAGAAGCCCACGAAGAAGCAGGGAACGAAGTAGACCGGTGCGATCGGTGGCACCACCGCGATCAGCGCCATCGAGACCGCGAACAGCACGAAACTCGGCACGAGGATGTATCGCGCGGCGAAGCGGTCCACGACCTGCGCCACGATGAGCATGCCGAGGGCCATCCCGACGGCAGCGACCGAGTAGGCGCCGGTGACCGTGGTGCGGCTGAAGCCGGTCTCCTCGGCGATCGGCAGCACGAACAGCCCGATGGTCGCCAGGTACATCTGGGGGCCGACGGCGGCGGCAGTGCCGCCGCCGACAACCACCCACCACGGGCTCCGGGTCTTCAACGTGCGATTGGCGCCGGTACTCATGGGACTCTCCGATTGCTCGCGCGGGCTGATGGTTCAGGTCGTGACGAACGCGGTCCTGGTGAGCTGCTCGGAGACCCGCCAGACCCGCGCGGCCTCGTCGACGCTCCGCAGCGGCGGGTACATCTTCTGCTCAGCCGGCGGACCCCCCAGGTTCCCCGGGCCGCTGGGCCCGTAGAGAACACCGGACCTGGCGCCCGGGTCGGTGGCCGCCATCAACGCGGGCAGCTTCGCGGTCTCGACCGTGCCCAGCAGAATGCCACGTGCGGACAGGGCGCGGATCAGCCGGTACTGAGGGATGGCCTGGCCCCGACCCATCTCCGGCCGAGCGGCCAACAGACTGGTGGGAGCAACCCCCGGGTGGGAAAGGTTGCTGGTGATCCCCCACCCGTGCGTCCTGCTACGACGATCCAACTCCAGGCCGAACAACCCGAACGCGATCTTCGACTGACTGTAGGCACGCATCACGTCGTACGAACGGTCCCAGTTCAGATCGTCCCAGTTGATCCTGCCCCGACGCGCGGCGACGCTGACCTGGGAGGTCACCCGGGCGCGCCCAGCGGACAGCAGCGGCAGCAACCGGGCGACCAACGCGAAGTGGCCCAGGTGGTTGGTGCCGAGCTGCAACTCGAACCCGTCGGCGGTGTGCTGCCGGTTCGGCGGTCGCATCACACCCGCGTTGTTGATCAGGAGGTGGATCGGGCGACCCTCGTCTCGCAGGGTGTCACCCAGGGCCGCGACCGACTCCAACGAGGAGAGGTCCAGGCTGCGCAGCGACACCTTCGCCCCGGGAACAGCCTGCCGGATCGTCGAGATCGCGGTCGCGCCCTTACTCGGGTTACGCACCGGGAGGATCACCTCCGCGCCGGCCGCGGCCAACCGCATGGCCATCCCCAGTCCCATCCCGTCACTCGCCCCGGTGACCACCGCCAACTTCCCCGCCAGATCCGGGATCGCTATGTCGATCGACTTACGTGGCATCTGCCTGCTCCTGCTGCTCGATACGTCGTCTTGCCGTTACGGCACTGAGACTCGTGCACCGCGAGAGCGGCAACCAGGGTCTGCCGATCCGTGTCTGCCGATCCGCCGAGGCGATCGGTGATCATGAGCACCGCCACCAGAGGGGGATCGACAATCCGTGGATGCCGACGGGCAACCACGGTAGAACGGGTACAGAAGTACGGCGCTGGAGGAAACGGACATGATTGATCGAGCCGGACTGGCCGAGTTTCTGCGTCACCGGCGGCAGGCACTACAGCCCGAAGATGTCGGGATGCCCCGGGGACAACGCCGCCGGACCGCGGGCCTTCGCCGCGAAGAGGTCGCCTCCCTCTGTCACGTCTCCACCGACTACTACAGCCGACTCGAACAGGAGCGTGGACCGCACCCGTCCGAGAACCTGATCGCCGCCATCGCCCAGGGCCTGCACCTGTCCCTCGACGAACGTGACCATCTGTTCCGCCTCGCGGGCCATCATCCGCCGCCACGAGGCGCGGACAGCGAGCACATCGGCCCCGGCCTGCTGCGCATCTTCGATCGACTCACCGACAGCCCCGCCGAGATCGTCACCGAACTCGGTGAGACGCTGCGCCAGACCCCGATGGGCGTCGCACTCACCGGCGACACCACCCGATACTCCGGCCCTGCCCGCAGCTTGCCGTACCGGTGGTTCACCGATCCGACCTCCCGCGCCCGATACCACCCACACGACCACCAGCAGATGTCCCGCGTCTTCGCCTCCGGCGCGCGTAACCTGGCCACCGTTCGCGGACCCGACTCCAAGGCCGCCCGCCTCGCCCAGTTCCTGCTCGCCGAGAGTCGCGAGTTCGCCGAGCTGTGGCACGAACACGAGATCGGGTTGCGCTTCAACGACGGCAAGCGCTTCGTGCATCCCGAACTCGGCGTCCTGGCGCTCGACTGCCAGACACTCCACGACCCGGGCCAGTCACACCGCCTTCTCGTCTACACCGCCGCGCCCGGCAGCGAGACCTACCGCAAGCTGGAACTACTCGCCGCTATCGCCGCGCAGCAGCTGCCCGAGAGCGTCCCGCAGGTGGCGAGCTGACCGTCGCTCACCGGGCGAGAGAAGAGCGAACGACCGGGTGGCCGAGAACCGACGCCGGCGTGCACCCGCCGCGGGGTGACCACTTGAGGTTCCCCTCGGGACCGGACATCTCGAAACCAGACAGCGGTCTGGGGAAGGACGTCCTGGTGTCACGTCCACCGAGGTTTCCCGCGCGCGAGCAGATCGGTGTAGGTGTCGACGGCCCCGGTGTCGTGGTGGCAGCCGCGCCGGAGAAGGCGGTGTTGGCCACGTACGCCTCGCGCAGCACCGGCACCGCGACCGTCGCCTCACCCACGTCGCTCAGCCGCCCGCAGCGGTCGGCGAACTCACCTGCGGTGCGTCATCTCGTCGGCTGTCAATGGGTTGACCAGACTGTAAATCTTCTTTACCGTCCTGTTTCGACGCGTGTCTGCAGCTACCCCACGACAGCACAGGGAGCGGAATGTCCAGACTGCGCACGACCCTGGCCGGCGGCCTCGCCGCCGCACTCGCCTTCGCCGGCGTCCTGGTGGCCGCGCCCACCGGCGCGCACGCCGCGACCGCCAGCTTCGCCAAGGTCCAGGACTGGGGCGGCGGCTACGAGGCCCGATTCACCGTCCGCAACGACACCAGCACCACCATCACCAGCTGGCGGGTCGAGTTCGACCTGCCCACCGGATCCACCCTCGGCAGCTACTGGGACGCCCTGCTCACCAGCAGCGGCAACCGGCACACCTTCACCAACCGCTCCTGGAACGGCACCCTCACCGCCGGCGCCACCACCACCTTCGGCTTCATCGTCAACGGCAGCGGCACCCCCACCAACTGCACCGTCAACGGTGGATCCTGCACCGGTGGCGGAGCCGGCGACACCCAGCCGCCGAGCGTGCCCACCAACCTCCGAGCCACTGCCACGACCTCGTCGAGCATCTCGCTGGCCTGGAACGCCTCGACCGACAACGTTGCCGTCACCGGCTACGACGTCTACCGGGGCGGCGCCCTCGCCACCACCGTCACCGGCACCACGGCCACCATCGGTGGCCTGAGCCCGTCGACGTCGTACAGCGTCTCGGTACGCGCCCGCGACGCCGCCGGCAACACCTCGGCCCAGACCGGCGCGCTGACCGTCACCACCGCGGCCGGCGGCGGCAGCGGCGGCACCCCCGCCGCGACCAACGGCCAACTGCGGGTCTGCGGCGTCCAGCTCTGCAACCGGTTCGGTCGGCCGATCCAGTTGCGGGGCATGAGCACCCACGGCATCCAGTGGTACTCCCAGTGCGTCAACAACGCCTCGCTGGACGCGCTCGCCACCGACTGGAACGCCGACGTGCTGCGGATCTCGATGTACATCCAGGAAGGTGGCTACGAGACCAACCCGCGACTGTTCACCGACCGGGTGCACGACTACATCGAGCGGGCCACCGCCCGTGGCATGTACGCCATCGTCGACTGGCACATGCTCACTCCGGGCGACCCCCACCACAACCTGGCGCGGGCCCGTACCTTCTTCACCGAGATCGCCCAGCGACACAAGGACAAGACCAACATCCTGTACGAGATCGCCAACGAGCCGAACGGGGTGAGCTGGTCGTCGATCAAGAGTTACGCCGAGCAGATCATCCCGGTCATCCGGGCGCAGGACCCGGACGGCGTGGTGCTCGTCGGCACCCGCGCCTGGTCGTCGCTCGGCCTCTCCGAAGGCTCCTCGGAGACCGAGATCATCAGCAACCCGGTCAACGCGACGAACATCATGTACACGTTCCACTTCTACGCCGCCTCGCACGGCACGTCCTACCTGAACGCGCTGTCCCGGGCCGCCGACCGGCTGCCGATCTTCGTCACCGAGTTCGGCACCCAGACCGCCTCCGGCGACGGGGCGAACGACTTCGCCCGAGCCCAGGAGTACCTCGACCTGATGGCGACCAAGAAGATCAGTTGGGTCAACTGGAACTTCTCCGACGACTTCCGCAGCGGTGCCGTCTTCACCACCGGCACCTGTAACGGCAGCTCGTACACCGGCACCGGCGTCCTCAAGCCGGCCGGCATCTGGATCCGCGACCGGATCCGCACCCCGGACAACTTCCCGACCAGCTGACGTCACGGGGGGCGGGCGGCCGATTCGGCCACCCGCCCCCGCATCGCGCCTGGACCGGCAGCTGCGCGGGCCGTCGGCAACCGCGCAGGCGGGGCCTGGCCACCCTCGTCGGTGAGCCCGGTTGTCTTGACCACGAGGCAGCTGGCAGCGTCAGCACCAAGATCGAGGACCACCGCCAAGCCGACGACGATTCCACCAGGCAGCAGCGGCCAGCCTTGTTGTTGCCGGGTGGCAAGCTCGTCGCCATGATCGAGGATCTCGCGAAGGACTTCCTGCACGGCCGGTTGAAGGTGATCCGTGAGGTGCTGGTCTGGAAGCTCGATGGCCTGTCCGAGTACGACATCCGGCGTCCCCTGACGGCGACGGGGACCAATCTCCTCGGCCTGGTGAAGCATATGGCGACCTTGGAGGCCTGGTACTTCGGTGAGGTCTTCGGTCGCCCGTCCCCGGAGCCGCTGGGGCGATGGCAGGACGCCGACGGCAGCGACCTGTGGGTGAGCCCGGACGAGACCCGCGAACAGATCGTCGACTTCTACCAGCGTGCCTGGAAGCATGCGGACGCGACGATCAACGAGCTTCCCATCGACGCGCCTGGCCACGTGCCATGGTGGTCACACCCTGACGTGAAGCTGCTCAACATCGTGATCCACGTCCTTCAGGAGACCACCCGGCATGCCGGCCAGGCTGACATCCTGCGTGAGCAGCTCGACGGTCGGACCGGGCTGAGGGCCGAACACGAGGAAGAGATCGACACGGCGGCCCGCGCGACATACCGCGCGAAGATCGAGCGGGCGGCGCGGGCAGCGCCGGCGGCGCGGGCCATGCCGGCCAATCTGCCCCACAGGGCGAAGTCGAGACTACGCCCTGATCAGCCCGATCATCGGCGGCCCCGGCTGCTGATCGACATGCCCGCGGTCACCTGCCGGCGCCTGCGAACCGTCGCAAACCCCGACCCAGCCCGCGACGGCGGACGGAAGTGCGATCAAAGCGATCGGTTCCTGTTCCCGCCGGATCGTGCGGGCTTGCATGCGGCGGAGCCGAGCAGCCGGCCCTCCTGGACGGCACCGAGCCACCGCAACGACGCGGCGCGCAACTCGTCGAGTGCCTCGTGTAACGGCGGGATCCGGTCGTCGTCGATGACCGACGCCTCGACCGCGTACGCCGCGTGCTGTATCGCCAGCAGCGTCCGTGCCAGCGACTCGTCGCCGCCGGGCTCGATCTCCCTGATCTCCACCGGCCGAATCTGGCCGAGGTGATCAGGCATGCGCCAGCCGGTTCCCGCAGGTCGAGACCGCGGCCAGGAGGGTTTATCCCGCCACCGATCTGGTATTCGCGGTCCTGACCGCAGTCAACCCGGTGACCGCCACCGTCGACCGCATCGGCTGCCACCCGCTGAGCAGCCGGTCGTGACGAACACGCGCGCGCCGGTAGGGGAGGAGCCGCATGAACGGCCGACCGAACATCGTCCTGGTACACGGCGCCTGGGCCGACGGATCCAGCTGGAGTGGTGTCGTCGAACGCCTGCAGGCCGCCGGCTACCACGTCACGGCGCCGCAGTTCCCGCTGACCTCGACCGACGACGACGTCGCCCGACTACGTCAGGTCCTGAACATGCAGGACGGCCCGACGATCGTGGTCGGGCACTCCTATGGCGGTCAGGTCATGACCGCGCTGGGCACCGACGCACCGAACGTGGTCGGGCTGGTGTACGTCACGTCCTTCGCACTGGACCAGGGGGAGTCACTGCAGGCGCTGCTGGCCCAGGGCCCGATGCCGCCGGCACTGGCGCATCTGATCACCGACGGCCGAGGCTTCATGTGGCAGCCGCAGGACGACTTCGTGCAGCACTTCGCGGCCGATGTCGAGCCGCAGCGGGCCATGGTGATGCACGCCGTTCAGCAGCCCATCGCCGATTCGACGTTCCCTTACCAGATGGGTGTGCCGGCATGGCGGTCCCTGCCGTCGTGGTACCTGGTGGCCACCGAGGACCAGGCGATCCCGCCGGAGGCGCAACGTATGTTCGCCGACCGGATGGGCGCGACCATCGGTGAGGTCGCCGCCAGTCACGTCGCGATGGTCTCGCACCCCGACGAGGTGACGCAGTTCGTCAAGACCGCCGCCGAGAGCCGCACGGCGATGCCGGCGGGCCGCAACCGGCGGTGACCCCGGCCGGCTGCGGGTGCGGACGTCACCCACCGTCACGGCACTCCCCGTGATCGGACGGCCCCTGGGCAGGGTCACCGGGCGGCGCGCAGCGTGAGAACGTACTGCGCGGTCAACGCGACGGGCCGGTCCTGGTCACGCGACAGTTCCGCCAGGACGCGCGTCGCCGCGTTGCCGGGGATGTCCGCCAGCGCCTGGGCCAGCCGTCGACGTGCCGCCCCCGCCGCGGTATCCCGACCGAGGCCGGCGACCAGCCCGGTGACGATCTGGTCGACCCGCCGAGGATCATCCGCCAGGACGCTCAACGCGTCGGCCGCCGCCACGTCGTGCACCCCGTCGACCACCATGTCGATCAGCGTCGGGACCGCCTCGGTCACACCGCGTGCCCCGAGCGCCAGAGCCGCGTCCCGACGCACCGCGACGTCGGAGTGTGCGAGGGCGTCGCGCAACAGTGCGGTCGCCGTGCCGGTGGGGATCTCGGCGATGGCCCGGACGGCCCGCCGGCGTACCTCGGCGTCGTCCGCGTCGAGGCCCACCGCCAGCAGCGTCAGAGCACCGTCGCCGGACTGCGCCAGGGTCCACCGGAGCGCACCGGCGACGTTCGGGTCCGTCTCCCGCAGCGCCGCCTCGACCAGTGCCTCCACCGGCACCCCCACCTCCCGCGCGGCGGACAGCGCCGCGCGTTGACGGTTGCCGGCGCTCTCCGACCCCAACCCCTGCAGGAGCGCGACGACCTGCAGGACCTCCGACCAGTCGGCGGGCTCGGCGGCACCGATGCGACGCAGCCGGGTGAGTAGCCGCGTCTCGGCGGCGATACGTTCCCGGGTCTGCGCGATGAGCTGCTCGACGAGCGTCGCCGGGGTGAAGGCGGGGTCGTCGAGCGCGGTGCCGACGTCCCGCAGCGTCAGCCCCAACGACCGCAGCATCTCGATGTGGAAGATCCGCCGGATGTCCTCGTCGGAGTACTCGCGATAGCCCGACCCGGTACGGCCCGTGGGCCGCACCAGGCCGAGCGTCTCGTAGTGCCGCAGCATGCGGGCGCTGACCCCGGACCGTCGTGCCACGTCACCGATCAACACCGTCGGTCACCCCTGCTGACTGGTCGTGCCGCGGGCGACGATCTTCTTCGCCTCCTCGATCGCGAACTCGAAACCGCGGTCCGGGTCACGCCACAGGCCCCGGGTGGCGACGGCGTGTCGGCGTACCCGCGGGTCGGCGGCGTTCGCCGCGGCGTCCAGGATCGGCGCGCTCACCTCACCGAGCGCGATCAGCGCCCGGCTCAGGCTCAACTGCGTCTCCCGGCCACCACGACCGAGTTGGGTCGCCAGTCCGGCAGCCAGCGCGGGTTCCGCTCCCTCCGGTACCAGGGCCACCGCCGCCCGCCAGGCGCTGCGCGCCACCTCGTCGTCGGCGTCGGTCAGTAGCGCCGTGGTGATCGCCGGCCAGGCCCGCCGGTCGCCGATCTTGGACAGGGTGTGCAGCGCCTGGCTGCGGGCCTGCGCCCGGTCCGCGCGCAGCTGCGCGACCAGCACCGGGACGGTCAGCTCCGCCGGGTGGCGGGTGAGCGCCCAGGTGAGCATCTCGCGTACGGCGAACTCGGGTTCGACCGCGCACCGCGCGACCAGCGGGTCGACGAACCGGGGCCCGGGCGTCGTGCCGAGCGCCAACGCCGCCCGCAGCCGCACCGACGCGCTGCCGCTGGTCAGTCCCGGGAGAACTGTGTCGGTCATCAGGTCACCTCCTCGGGGCAAGCCTCGACCTTGTCACCGTGTCAGGGTCAAGCGGCAGCGGGGTGCGTTCTGCGGGACGCGATCTCCGGTGCCGACCGTCGGCCCGGTTGCTAGGCTGAATCCGCGGGGTCAGCCGCGCCGAACGGGACGAAGAGCCCGACGGGACGAAGAGCCCGACGGGACTAAGAGCCCCCACAGCACAACAAGCCCCACCGAACGAGGAGCGCGACATGCAGTCGGGGGACGACGACATCTCAGGGTGAGCAGCCCCGCCGCCGACCGGCCGACGCCGGGGCGGCCCGCCGCACACCGCCCTGTCTGTCCTGACCGGGGCGCCGGTCGCGTCCCGGCTCGTCCTCCCGAGGTCACCATGTCCGACGTCTGCGTCGTCTGCACCAACCTGTCCTTCTCCTGGCCCGACGACACCGTCGTGTTCCAGGATCTGTCCTGCACCGTGCCGCCCGGCCGCACCGGCCTGGTGGCCCCCAACGGCGCCGGCAAGTCCACCCTGCTACGCCTGATCGCCGGTCAGCTCACCCCGACCGGCGGCAGCGTGACCGTCGAGGGGGTGCTCGGCTACCTGCCGCAGGATCTTCCGCTGACCGGTGAGCCCACCGTGGCCGAGGTGCTGGGGGTCGCCCCCGCGCTGGCCGCGCTGCGCGCCATCGAGGCCGGCGACGCCAGTGCGGAGAACTTCGCCGCCGTCGGCGACGACTGGGACGTCGAGGAGCGCAGCCGCGCCGAACTCGACCGGCTCGGCCTGGGCGAGGTGGGCCTGGACCGCCGGCTGCACACCCTCAGCGGCGGTCAGATCGTCTCCCTCGGCCTGGCCGCCCAGCTGCTGCGCCGCCCCGACGTGCTGTTGCTCGACGAACCGACCAACAACCTCGACCTCGACGCCCGGCACCGGCTCTACTCGGTGCTGGAGAGCTGGCCCGGCTGCCTGCTGCTGGTCAGTCACGACCGGATGCTGCTGGACCGGATGGACCGCATCGCCGAACTCGACGGTGGGCAGCTGCGGTTGTTCGGCGGCAACTTCACCGCCTACGAAGCGGCCGCCCAGGCCGCGCGGGAGTTGGCCGAACGCCAGGTACGCAGCGCCGAGCTGGAGGTCAAGCGGGAGAAGCGGGAGCTGCAGCAGGCCCGCGAGCGGGCCGAACGTCGGGCCGGCAACGCCGCCCGCAACCTCGGCAACGCCGGCCTGGCCCGCATCGTCGCCGGTGGACTCAAACGCAGCGCCCAGGAATCCGCCGGCCGGGCCCAGCAGACCCACGCCAACCGGGTCAGCGACGCCCAGGGCCGCCTCGACGAGGCCAGCCGGGCGCTGCGCGACGAGCAGACCCTCACCCTGGACCTGCCGGAGACCGACGTACCGGCCGGCCGCACCCTGATCGAGGGACGGCAGCTCCAGCTGCGGTACGACAGCCGACCGTTGTTCGCCGACGACGGTCTGGAGCTGACCATCCGGGGGCCGGAACGGATCGCGCTGACCGGGCCCAACGGTGTCGGCAAGTCTTCGCTGCTGCGCCTGCTCACCGGCGAACTCGAAGCCGAGGGCGGGCAGCTGCGCCGGGCCGACGGCCGGGTCGCGTACCTGTCACAGCGGTTGGACCTGCTCGACGCCGACCGTACGGTGGCGGAGAACCTCGCCGCGTACGCCCCGGACCGGCCGCAGTCGCAGCGGATGAACCTACTGGCCCGCTTCCTGTTCCGGGGCGCCCGCACCCAGCTGCCGGTCGGCGTGCTCTCCGGCGGCGAACGGCTGCGCGCCACCCTCGCCTGTGTCCTGTACGCCCAGCCCGCGCCGCACCTGCTGCTGCTCGACGAACCCACGAACAATCTGGACCTGGTCAGCGTCGGCCAGCTGGAGAACGCCCTGAACTCCTACCGGGGCGCGTTCGTGGTGGTCAGCCACGACGAACGGTTCCTGCGCGACATCGGTGTACGGCGGTGGCTGCGGTTGGACGGTGACGGTCTGCGGGAGATCCCCGCGCCGGATCCGCGCTAGCGGGCCGGACGGCGCAACGGCGCGTCGAGCACCGCCACGCCCTGCCGGGACGGCGGGCGGTGCTCGACGGTTCCGGTGTCGGGCGTGGCGGCGATACAGTGGACTGGCCCTACCGGGGGAGGCGTCCATGACGTCGAATGAGCCAGTCCTGCCAGCTCCGTCGACTCAGCCGGCTGAACCAGTCCGGTCACCGCGTCGCCTGCTCGCGCGCCGGGCCGCCGGCGAGCCGGTGCCCGCCGCCGTCGTCGGCGTCACCCCACCGGTGCACCCGGCCGCCGATCTCAGCCTGGGTCCGGGCAACGGCCGGAACTACTGGTGGCAGCAGCTGGGTGAGCCGGTCCGTGACCGCATGATCGCCCGGGTCGGGCCGCGAGTCGACTGGTGGGCCGGCCGTCACCCCACCGACCAGCAGCGACCGTACGCCGTCGTGCTCGGCCCGCGGGGACTCGCCATGTGCACGCCGACGGCGAACGACCGCGGTGGTCGGGCCCAACTGCTCACCGTGGTGCCGTTCGTCCCGTCGTCGCTACGCCACGCGGTGGTGGTGCAGAAGCCCAGCGGGTGGCTGCCGGGCCGGCTGCGGTTGCCGGCCGCCCCGACGACCGCACCGGCGCCGCCGGACCTGCCGCTGCCGGTGGGCCTGCGTGACCTGCTCGGCAACCTGCCGGCCGACGCGCAGGCGCGCGTCCAGTGGCCGTTCGTCAACGGCGACGTGCTGACCGACAGCCGCCACTACTACCAGGGCAACGGCGACGAGCTACACGTCTGGGCGTACCTGGTCGGGCGGCGTTGGGTGACGTTCGTGTCCGGTCGGGGCAGTGGGCGTTCCGTCCCGGCGCATCGTAGGTCGTGGCAGCTGATCTGCCGGCAGGCGGAGGTGGCGCAGGGATGAGACCGGCGACCGACGACCCCGACTGGTACACCTTGCTGGGCGTGCCGGCGGACGCCACCGAGACCCAGATCCTGCGCGCGTTCCGGCGCGCGGCCCTGGTCCACCATCCCGATCGAGGCGGCGACGCCGACCGGTTCCGGTTGCTCTACCGCGCCCGCGAGACGCTGCTGGATCCGTCCCGGCGGGCCGCTCACGACCGGCGTCGCCGCGGCACCGGCACGGCACAGCGCGACTCGCCCCGGTATCCGTCGTCGGGG
The DNA here is from genome assembly GCF_003583405.1 of Micromonospora radicis. Classification (GTDB taxonomy): domain Bacteria; phylum Actinomycetota; class Actinomycetes; order Mycobacteriales; family Micromonosporaceae; genus Micromonospora; species Micromonospora radicis. Next base: position 176,009 of record NZ_QXEC01000007.1, on the reverse strand, counting down.
CCGGATTCGTCGGGGCCGGATTCGCCGTCGGCGCCGGACGAGCGGGTCGCCGACCCGTTCGAGTGGACGGCGGGCGCCGGGCCGGGCGGCGAGGACACGTCGAGTCGCAGCGCGGCCGCGCAGTCGCGGCGCGACCCGTTCGCGGCGGCCGGGACCGGCTACTCGTGGCGACGCAGCGACCGGTTCGCCTGGTGGCGGGCCGGCTGACCGTCCGATCGCGGCCGTGGGGTCAGTCGCACTTCCCGGGGCTGCCGAGCCGGGCGGGCACCAGCAGCCACTGGCCGATCACGATGGTGGTCCGGTCACCCATGTCGTTGATCTTCTGTAGGTGCCTGACCGTGGTACAGCGCCGCGCGGCGATCCTGGTCAGGGTGTCACCCCGCTTCACCACGATCGCGTCGTTCAGCAGCAGTGCGTCCAGGATCGGATTCGACGGGTCGAGGTACGGCCGGTAGAAGTAGGACGAGAGCGGGTGCGGCCAGGCCGGGTCCGCCCAGCGCGGGTCGTTGACCGACGGTAGCCCTGGCTCCCGACCGGGCAGCGCCGGCCAGGGCTGCTGACCTGGCAGCGTCGGCCAGCTCGTCCGCAGGTTGCTGGCGGCCGGTGGACGATCCAGCGGGTCGTCCCGGCCGATCACCGTGATGCCCCAGAGCCCGGCCAGTACCACCAGTACCACCAGGGTGACCCGGCGCACCGAATCCTGCCGGCGCAGCTCCTCGGCGACGAAGTCGGGTAGCCGCCCGGCGATGTCGACCCCGGTGGTCGGCCCGGCCGGGGCCGACACCGTCCGCAGCAGCAGCGGCACCGGCTCGCGTACCGCAACCCCGCGCCGGACCAGTCCCCGTCGCAGCGCGCCCACCGCCGCGGCGTCGTGGGCGGCAGCGGTCACCAACGCCTCCAGGTCCGCCAGCTCCGCCCGGCCCCGGTCGGTGTCGTCGCCCGGCACCAGCAGGTAACCCGCCGTCCAGCTCAACACCCACCGCGCCTGGCCGGTACCGGCCAGTGCCTGGCCGACCAGCGCGAACAGTGCCTCGGCGAGTTGCTCGCGGGGCTCCGCCGCCTCGGTCAGCCGGCGAGCCAGCTCGTCCTGGCGGCCCTGCGCCAACAGGTCGAGGACCGTGGCGAGAGTGGCGCGCGCGGACCTGTCGACGGCCCGAGCGGCGGCCAGCAGCCGGCCGGCCGGCTCGATCGCGAACGCCTCGGCGGCCACCTCCGCCCAGGTTTCCGGCGACAACTCCGTGGGCCGGGTGCGGGCCAACCCGTACACCTTCTCCTGCACGGCCGCCACCGGCGCCGGGTCGACGACCAGCGGTGGTGGCTGGTCCGGCGGGTGCGCTCCACCCGTCGACTGTGCCTCGATCGACGCGAGGCGCCGCGCCAGCGGCGGATGGGAATCCAGCCACGACCGGTTCGCCTCGACCGGATTCCGGCGCAGCTCCGCCAACCGCTGCCGGACCTGCGGGTCGTCCACCATGGTCGCGAACGTGCCGAACAGGTCCGCCGGCACGAAACCCAACCGCTGCACCGGCTGGACGAACATGCCCGTGAAGCCGCGCCACGCCTGCCCGAGTGCGTGGACCTCGCGCAGCGCCTCGGCGGCCTCGGCCGGACCGACCATCTCCGCCGCGCGGGCGTCGGCCTCCAACTCCTGACGTCGGCGCACGGCGAGCGACACCCACAGGAACACCTTGGCGTACGCGCCGACCACCAGCTGGTAGAACCACGGGTAGCCGGAGACACCCTGTCTCGTCCGCGCGGTCATCCGCAGCCGGAACAACGCCGACTCCAACGACGCCGCGCCCCGGTGGACGACCGCGCCGAACCGGGTGTGCCGGCCGGCGTAGTGACCGAACTCGTGGCACAGCACCGCCCGCAGGTGCGTCGGCGTCACCTGGTTCAGCAACGGCACGCCGAGATACAGGGTCCGCTCGCCGACGGCGAAGCCGAGCAGCCGGGCTTCCTCCGACACCGCCGCGTTGACCTCCGGAGTGAGGAAGATCCGCGTCGGCGCCCTGGTCTCCAACTCGCGGGCCAACTCCTCGACCAGCCGCCACAGCTCGGGGGCGTGCCGGCGGGGCAGGAACACCGCACCGGGTGGCGGTTGCTCCACCCGGCTGACCGTCGCTATCCCGTAGAGCAGTGCGAAGATCGCCGCGATGCTCCCACCGACCACCAGCGGCCAGCTGCCGTATCCGGACGGTCTGCTGAACGCACCCCAGAGCACCAGTACGACGAACAGTGCGTTCACGGTGACCAGCACGAAGGCCAGCAGGTAGACACCGGCCAGCAGCCCGACCGCGAGCAATCCGCGCAGCCACCCGAGTGCCGCGCCGGCCGCGACCACCGGCCACGGGCGAGCCCGGCGTACGGCCGCGCCGGCGCTCACCGGTCCTCCCGGAGCCGGTCGGCCACCGCCGCGCGGGCCCGTTCGACCAACTGCGGATCGGTCTCGACGGCGGCCCGTACCCAGGACTGGGTGTCCAACAGCACCCCGACCAGACGGTCCTGGCCGACGCCGACCCGAGGTGCGCCGAACCCGCCCAGCCAGCCCGTGCCCATCCCGGCCACCAGCGGCTCCCGCCCGGTCACCTCGTCGGCCGCCATCCCCAGCGCCTCCCTCAACGTCTGCCGCGCCTTGGCCACGTTGGCGGCCACCCCGCCGCGCGTCATCCGCAGCGCGGCGGCGATCTCCTGCTGCGACCAGCCCTCCAGACAGAACAGGGCCAGCGTGATCCGTTGCCGAGGCGGCAGGGTGGCGAGCAGCCGCAACACCTCGCGTGCCTCCGCGGTCTGCTCCGGCCCCGCCTGGACCGGCACGGGTAGTTGGAGCAGCCGTTCCTGACCGGTCTTGCGCCTGCGGTACACCTTCCACAGGCGCTGGACCATCACCCGCCGGACCCATGCCTCCGGCACGTCGTACTCCGCGATCCGGTCCCACACCCGGTACGCCTCGACGAACGCCTCCTGCGTCGCGTCCTCGGCATCCGCCCGGTCACCGCACAGCATGATCGCCTGCGCCAACACACCGGAGTACGCGTACGCGAAGAATCCGGCGAAGTCGCGCCGGGCGGTCACCGACCCACCTCCGGCGGCGCCGAGCGGACGGTCACCCGCGTACCGTCCGGCGCGGCGGCCTCCACCACCGCGCCCGGCCCGGCGGCCCGGACCAGGAACGCGAGGGCCTGTGCCCGGGTCCGGATCCGGGCCGGCCCGGTGTAGAGCGACACCAGTGCGTACGCCAACCGGGCGCCCGTCACCACGATCACCAACACGACAGCGTCAACCATGTGCCGCGTCCTTCCTCCGGTGCTGACCTGACATCCGAATACAGCCAGCAGCGCCCGGAAGGTTTACTCGGGCGGTTGACTCGATTATGCGGGCGCCAACCACTCCGCGAACCGCTCGCGTCGCCCAGCCGACGCCCGACGGATACGCGGCCACCGTCGGGCGCCACGCACGGTGGCGGGCCGCGCTCGATCCGGGATCGAGTGGCCTCCGCCCCAGTGGGAAGGCACTCGATCCCGGATCGAGCGTGATCATCGAAGCTGGACCGCGTCGACCTCGATGGTCGGGATCAGAACGGGCTCAGGATCAGGGCGGCGGAGTGGGGGTCGCCGTCGTGGACCAGGGACTCGAAGGCGCCGACGTCGTCGAAGGCGAAGGCGTACGCCTTACCGTCGCGCATGTTGGCGTGGACGATCCGGGCGTAGTGGTTCGTGGGGCTGTTGCGGTAGAACTCCGCGGCGTTGGTGCTGGGTTGGGTGTGGACGGTGCCCAGGGTGCCCCCGGTTCAGCGCGGCGCACAACGTCCGGGAGATCGGTCCGACCACCTGGTCGTTGGGGGCGGGTAGATCGCCGTCGCAGCCCCACACGCTGGCCGAGGAGGGCCGGTTGAACGACGCGACGACCTGACCGGCGCCGTTGGTGAAGGTCAGGACGCTGCCGGAGGTGCGGCCGTAGTAGCGCACGTCGGGCCGGTCACCGAACGGTGTCACGGTCAGCGTCCGAGAGGTGTACGCATTCCACGCCGTGGCGATGTACGGGTCCAGGTAGGTCGGGCTGAACAGGCCGGCACCGGCGGCCTTGCCGGGTGCCAGCACGCGCAGCACCGTACCGTCGCTGCGGGTGTGCACGGTGTTGGCCCAGCCGGCCTGGGCGCGGATGCCGTTGACGATGGCGTTGCGTCCGCCGGAGACGACGTCGCCGGTGCGCCGGGTGACGCCGTTGGCGCCGGTGACGGCGACCGCGTGCGGCACCGCGAACATGTCCACCTGCGAGCTGTGAGCCACAGGCCGGCGTCGTTGTAGGTGAACTCGCTCCAGTCGAACAGGATGTCGCGGTTCGGGTCGCCGGCCGCCCATGGGGCCGGCTGGACCAGGCCGGTCGGGGTGAGGAAGAACTTCTCGCCGAAGGAGAAGTAGACGCGGCCGGAGAAGCCGCGGGGGAACCGGATGGCCGTGGCGGCTCCGGTGGCCGGCCCGGGGATGGACGCGTCGGGTGCCGGCGACGGCGGGATCTGCCCGCCGGACCAGGGGACGAAGGTGCCGGCCTGGTTGACGTAGTGACCTGGTCGGCGAGGCCGGCGTGCGGCAGTTCGCCGAGTGGAGCGGCTCCGGCGGGAGCGGGTCACTCCCAGCGGAACAGCAGCCCCGCGACCAGGACGCCGACGACGACGGTCGTGCCGAGGCCGACCAGCTGCGCGGCGCCGACCGCCGTACCGGACCAGGCCGCGGAGATCGCCGCCACGGCCGCACCGAAGGGCAGCCAGCCGCCGATCGTGGCGAGCGGCGCGGGTAGCGCGTCCGGGCCACCGAACATGCCGCCGAGGGCGCCGACGAGGAAGAAGAAGACCAGACCGATCGCGACGGCGGAGTTCGGCGTCGGCGCGACCGCCGCGACGATCATGCCGGCGGCGTACATCGCCGCCATCACGAGCACGAAGACACCGAGCGTGACCCCGATGTCCGCCGGTGCGCCGACCCCGAACACCAGGAACGCCACGCCGGTGGCGAGCGCGATGCCGACGAGCGCCTGGAGCACGCTCGCGATCACCTGGGCGGCCAGCACCATGCCGGGTGACGCGGGGGTGACCGCGAGCCGGCGGAGGATGCCGGACCGCCGGTAGTAGGCCAGGAAACTCGGCATGTTGATGATGCCGATCATCGCGACGACCATGGCGAGCACCAGCGGGAGGACGAAGACCTCCAGCGCGGTACGCCCGTTCGCGACCACCTGCCCGCCGGCCGAACCGGCGCTGGTCAGCAGGATCAACAGCGGCAACCCCAGCGGTACGACCAGGCCGGCGGTGTCCCGCAGGACCATCTTCACCTCGCACCCGATCAGCGTGACCAGCGACCGGACACCCGGCCGGTACGCCGTGACCGGTGCGGGTACGGACACCTGACTCATCTTGTCTCCTCCAGATCCTTGCCGGTCAGCGCGACGAACGCGTCGTCGAGGGTGGCCGTGCCCGACCGGGCGACCAGCCCGGCGGGGGTGTCCAGCGCGAGCACCCGGCCGCCGTCGAGGACGACCACCCGGTCACACAGTCGTTCGACCTCCTCCATCGCGTGGCTGACCAGCAGCACGGTCACGCCCTCGGCCCTCAGCTGCTCGACGGTGCTCCACATGCGCCGCCGGGCCTTCGGGTCCAGCCCGGTGGTCAACTCGTCGAGGATCGCCACCCGCGGGCGCCCGGCCAGGGCCAGCGCGATCGACAGCCGCTGCTGCTGGCCGCCGGACAACTTGTCGAACACCGTTCGGCGCTGCCCGGCGAGGTCGACCAGATCCAGCAGCTCGGCCGCGGACCGGGGATCGGGATAGAAACTGCGGTACAGGTCGACCAGCTCCGAGACCCGCAGCGCGTGGTGCAGGTGGGCGTGCTGCAACTGCACGCCCAGCACCTGTCGCAGCCGCGCCCGGTCGGTTCGCGGGTCCAGCCCGAGGACCCGGACCCGCCCCTCGTCGGGTACGCGCAACCCGGCGATCATCTCGACCGTGGTGGTCTTCCCCGCGCCGTTGGTGCCGAGGACGCCGACGGTCTCACCGACGTCCACCCGCAGGCTCACGTCGACCACCGCCCGGACCGCCCGGTAGCGCTTGGCCAGGTGCTCGGCGAGGATCGCCGGCTCGGTATCGCTCATGCCCTCCGACGCTAGGCAACGGGCGACCCGAACTCCTGTCCCATAAGTCACCAGCTGCGGCCATTACTTTCGGCACCGGCTCTGGCCGGCGTCCCGACCTAGAGTGGTGGCGTGCGGCGGATGGGGACGGAAGAGTGGTCTGGCCTGGTGATGCTCGTGGTCGCGGTCGCCGTGGCCGCGCCCGGGCTGTTCGGCGCCGTCGACACCGAGATCCCCCGGGCTTGGTGGATCGTACTGTTCGTCCTGTTCATGTCGGCCCTGCTCACCTCGGTCGCCGGCATCACCCGGCGCTGGCTGCCGTACGCGGCGCTCGGCACGACGGTCGTGGCGTCGACCGCACTGGTGCTGACGGCACCGAGGATGGGCATGCTGCCGATCCTGCTGGTGCTCACCGCGGCGGTGAGCGTGTACGTCGTACCGCTGGCGGTGGGCCTGGTCGTGGTCGGGGTCAACACCGCGGTGATCGCCCTCGCCGCCGCGGCCACCCCGCGCACACCGGCGGACATCGCCGTGACCGTCGGCTTCTACCTGCTCATCCAGCTGGCCACGGTGCTCAGCTCGGTCACCCTGCTGCGGGAGCAACGGATGCGCCGCGAGCTGGCCGAGGCACACGTCGACCTGCGGGCCGCCAGCGTCCTGCTCTCCGAGTCGGCCCGGACCGCGGAACGCCTGCGGATCTCCCGGGAGCTGCACGACCTGATCGGCCATCAGCTCACCGTGCTGACCCTGGAACTGGAGACCGCCCGGCACCTCGACGGCGACCCGGCCCGTGAGCACGTCGAGCGGGCCAACCGCGTCGCCCGGGACCTGCTCGGCGACGTACGCGGCACGGTGGGGCGACTGCGCACCGAACCCTTCGACCTCGAACAGGCCCTGCTGCGAGTGGCGGCCGACCTGCCCGGGCTCGACGTGTCGATCGACGTCTCGGCGGCCGTCGCGGTGGACGAGGAGAAGAGCGCCGCGTTCGTCCGCGCGGCTCAGGAGATCGTCACGAACACGATCCGGCACGCCGACGCCCGGGAACTGTGGATCACGGTGACCGCCGACGGGACGTACACCGTGCTCGACGCCCGCGACGACGGGCACGGTGCCTGCGATCCGGTTCTCGGCAACGGACTGCGTGGGCTGCGCGAACGCTTCCAGGCACTCGGCGGCCAACTGGTCGTCGACGGTGCCGACGGTTTCCGGGTGACCGCGCGGGTGCCGGCGACATGACCCGCGTCGTGGTGGTCGACGACCAGACCCTGGTCCGCCAGGGCATCCGCGGCCTGCTCGAAGTCGCCGAGATCGACGTGGTCGGCGAGGCCGACGACGGACGGGCCGCCCTCGACGTGGTCGCGGCCAGCTCCCCCGACGTGGTCCTGCTCGACCTGCGGATGCCCCGTTACGACGGCATCTGGACCCTCGACCAGCTGCGCGCCCGGGGCGTCGACATCCCGGTGCTGGTGCTGACCACCTTCGACGACGATGCCCTGGTGCTCGGCGCCCTCCGCGCGGGCGCCCGCGGCTACCTGCTCAAGGACGTGACGCTGGCGCAGCTCACCCGGGCGATCCGGACCGTCGCCGACGGGGGGACCCTGATCGCGCCCTCGATCACCGACCGGATGTTGCGGGCGATCCGCTCCGGCCCCTCCCCGGTCGGACCGCAGGCGCTGCCGGTCCAACCCCTCACCGAACGCGAGCAGGAGGTGTTACGGCTGGTGGCGCACGGCTACAGCAACCGCGAGATCGCCGAAGGGCTCTTCCTCGCCGAGGGCACCGTCAAGAACCATGTCTCCACGATCCTCACCAAACTCGGCGCGCGGGACCGCACCAACGCGGTGCTGCGGGCCCTGCACGAGGGCATCCTCGACTGACCGGTCCGGAGCGGCAGCCGGTGCGGTGCGGTAGCCGGTGCGGTGCCGTGCGGTAGCCGGGCCGGCGCGTACGGCGCCGGCCCGGACGATCCGCTCAGAAGCCGAGCACGCTCCGGCCGCCGACCACCGGCAGGCGCAGCTCACTGTGCTTGGGCGCCACCCGCAACTCGGTGCCGCCCAGCGGCAGCAGGGTGTGTGCCTGGTCGGTGGCGAAGACGACCACGCCGATGCGGTGCCCGGCCGGGAAGACGTAGTCCTTCGGCTGCAGGGTCCACCGCAGGTCGTGCAGCTTGCCCTGCTTCAGCGGCTGGGTGCGGGCCGCGCTCACCCGGTTCTGCGGGTCCATCCAGCCCCGCGTCACCACAGTCGGCGTGCCGGTCGAGCCGACCGGCCCATAGTCGACCAGATACGCGGTGAGGTTCGCCGCCGACCTGTTGTCGATCGCCATCCGCAGCCGCATCTCGGGGCGCCCGGAGACCCGGACCTCCCGGGCCAGCTCGGGGGAGCGGTACACCAGCCGGTGCGGGTTCGCCTCGTCCGGCGCGGCCACCAGCGTGTTCGGGGACAGGGTCCGTCCCTCGTCGACGAAGCTCTGCTCGACGGTGGCCTTCGGCGGCCTACCGGTGCCGAGCGTGCCGGGACCGGCGGCGTCGGTCGCGCCCAGCGCCAGTGGCACCGTACGGCTGGCCGGGTCCGGCCAGTTGCGGTACGTGGTGTAGCCGCGGTCCTCCCGCTGCAGCACCGCGGTCGGCTCGTCCATGATCCCGTTGCGGACGTTCCACAGCCAGTAGTCGAACCAGCGGTTCTCGGTCTGCTTGTAGGTCCAGGTCCGGCCGTCGGGCAGCGTCACCGCGGCGGTGTTGCCCGGCCCGCTGTGCCCACCCTGGTGCAGCCAGATCTTGCGCGGCACGTCGCGCCGGGTCAGCTCGTCCCACCAGCCGGCGAACTGCTCGGTCCGCACGTTCCAGTCGTTGAGGCCGTGCACCACGAAGACGCTGGCCTTGACCTTGCGGGCGTCGAGGTAGTCGCGGTCCTGCCAGAACCTCGTGTAGTCGCCGGTGACCCGGTCCTGCCCGGTGGTCAGCTCGGCGATCTCGTCGGCGCACTGGCCCTCGGCCCGCGCCCGACCGGCGGTGTACTGGGCCAGGATGTCGGCGTCCTCACCCTGGTAGCCGCCGGGTGCGACGACCAGGCCGTTGGCCCGGTAGTAGTCGTACCAGCTGCTGATCGCGGCCACCGGCACGATGGTCTTCAGCCCCGAGACCCCGGTGGTGGCAACCTGGTTCGGCAGCGTGCCGTTGTAGGAGACACCGGTCATGCCGACCGCGCCGGTGCTCCAGTCGGCGGAGACCGGCGCGCCGTTCTCGTCGTACCCCTTCGCCCGCCCGTTGAGCCAGTCGATGACCGCCTTGGTGCCGAGCGTCTCGGCCTGGTCGCCGCTGGTCGGGCAGCCGTCGGAGTCACCGGTGCCGACGCTCTGGCCGAGCACCACCGCGTACCCGCGCGGCACGTAGTAGTCGTCCAGCTGGCCGGGCAGGTTGGCCTTGGCCACCGCCCGCTGCACCGTCACCTCGGCCGACCGCCGGTCGGACGGGTGGGTCACCTGGCTCTGCGGCAACTCGTCGACCAAGACGCTCGGGTACGGCACACTGCCCCAGGTGCCCTTGCGGTACGGGCTGTGCTCGAAGATGACCGGCACCTTGAAGCCGTCGGTGGCGGTCTCCCGGGGCCGGGAGATGTCGATGGCTACCCGGTCGGGGCGACCGTCGTGGTCGGTGTCCAGCGGGGTCTCCACGTACACCCGTTCCTCGATCGCGTCGGCGAGCGAGAACACCGGTTGGGTCATGCCGTCACTGACCACGATGCCCGGTGCGGGGCTCGTGGTGGACGGGGGCTGGGCGGAGACCGGCGCGGCGCTGATCAACAGCGCCCCGGTCACGCCGACGCCCAGGAGGGCCAGATGGGGGGTTCGACGCACGTGTGTGTCCCTTCGCTCGCAGCTGGTGGCCGGAGTCGACCAGGAGTGGATGGAGATCGATGATCCACATGCTAGTCCTGGTCACCCCTCCGGCGGCACCCCCGCGCCGCCCCCGCGCCGCCACCACCCCCGGCCGCACCACCCGGCCACGACAGCCGGTCACCGCACCCGGTCACGACACCGCCGCGGACCCGTCCGCTCCCGCCGTCGAGGTTACGGATGCCGGACCCGGGCCGCCGTCCTGCCCGGCCACGCCGAGCACGCCCGCCAGCCCGCGTAGCACCGCCGGGTCCGCGGCATCGGCGCGGGCGAACACGAAACGGTCCGGTCGCAGGACGACCTGCCGGCACCGGTGCCGCCGCAGCCAGGCGACGATCGCGCCGTCGACGTCGACCACGTCGACCCGCCCGCCTGCCGGCTCGGTGGCCGGTAGCTCCGTGGCCTCGGTACCGGCCGGATGCACCACGACCCACCGGATCGACATGCCGGGCGGACCGACCGGTCCGGTCGATGTGGACGGCGCGGCGGTGTCGAGGACCGCGAAGTCGGCACCGAGCACCTCGTCGAGCAGGACCGGCATGGTCGAACCGGCCACCACGACCCGGGGCTGCGGGAACATCGTGCCCACCGGTCCGTCGCGCCGCCCGTCGGCGAACAGCCCCCGGTCGTACGCCGGCAGCGGTTTGAACTCGAACCGCCGGACGAACCGGCGTACCCGGGGAATCGCCTGCGCGGCCCGCAGCGCGGTGTCCCGCAGCCAGGCGGCGCGGCGACTGCGGGCCAGGAAGACCCGCCCCAGGCGCACGCTGGTCTCCGCCATCGCCACGGTGTGCGGACGCCGCTCGGTCTCGTACGTGTCCAGCAACGCCGGCCCGGCGCCGCCGGCGAGCACCAGCGCCAGCTTCCAGGTCAGGTTCGCCGCGTCGCGCAGCCCGCTGCACAACCCCTGCCCGAGGAACGGCGGCATCTGGTGGGCGGCGTCGCCCAGCAGGAACACCCGCCCCTCCCGCCACCGTTGCGCGACGAGGTGGTGGAACGTGTAGACCACCGCCCTGGTGACGGTGAACCGGGCCGGGTCGACGTACGGCTCGACCAGCTCGGCCATCCGCTCCGGCCGCGTCATGTCGGACTCCGTCTCATCCGGTCGGAGCATGAACTCCGCCCGGTAGCTGCCCCGGGAGCCGGGGGAGACGAACGCCGGACGCCGCCAGTCGCAGACGAACGTGGTGTGCTCCTTGCGGACCGCCTCCGGCGGCAGGTCACCGGAGACCGCCAGCCACGGTTCGGCGTAACTCGCCCCGGCCAACGGAATCCGCACCGCCGTCCGGGTGGTGCTCCGCGCGCCGTCACAACCCAACACGTACCTGGCCCGCACCGGGTACGTCCGGTCCGTGGTCACGTCCCGCAGCACCAGGTGCACCCGCTCGTCGTCCTGCCGCAGGCCCACCAGTTCGGTGCCCAGGCGCAACTCGACCTCGTCGAACCGGTCCAGGCCGGCGCGCAGCGCCTGCTCCAGCAACGGCTGGTCGAAGAAGTTCAGCGGCGCGTGCCCGAAACCGAAGTCGACCTCGTCGAAGGCGATGGTGGCGAACGTCCGGCCCGCGGCGTTGACGTAGTCGGCGCGCGACGGCTGGTGCAGGTCACCGGCGATCCGGTCGAGCAGGCCGGCCTGCTGGTAGATCCGCAGCGCCTCGTCGTCGCAGGAGAACGCCCGGGGCTGGCCGTGTGCGCCGGTGCTCCGCTCGACCACCAGCGTGCGTACCCCACGCAGGCCGAGCAGGTTCGCGGTCAACGCGCCGACCGGGCCGCAGCCGACCACCACGACATCTACCTCTCCGGCGGCCGGGTACGGCGCCGGCTGAGCGGGCTTCATGACTGTTCCTCCCACGGGACCACCCGGACACCCGGGCTCAGAGCTGAGGTGACCAGCACAGCAGCCGGGTGTGGAAGGCGTGTGGAGATGTCGTTGAGGCGCCTCAGGTGCCGGCCGGATCCGCCCCGGTCACGTCGGCGTCCGCCCGTGCCCGGGGCGGGAACCGGGCCAGCAGCAGGCCGGCGCCCTGGTCGGCGGCGAGCCGGGCGCCGGTGGCCAGCGCGGCCGGATCGTCGCGGGCGAGTCCCCGTACCCGGTGCAGCTCGGCGGCGAGTACCGTCTCGCCGAGCCGGTCCACCACGGCCAAGCCCTGCCGCGCCAACGCCGCCGCGGTCTCCCGGTCACCCGCGGCCAGGTACGCCTCGGCCATCCCACTGAAGGTGACGGTGCGGGTGGCACGCAGCCCGGGACGGTAGATGGCCTCCGCCGCGGCCCGCATCGCCGCCAGCCGGTCGGTCGCGCCGCCGCGGGCGGCGGCCCACTCCCCGAAGAACTCCCCGGTGGCCACGAAGTGCGGCATGCCGTTGGCCGCACCGATGTCCCGGCACCGGGTGGCGGCGGACCGCACCGTCGACACGTCCCGTTCCTGCATGCCCAGCCACGCGGCGAACAACGCCGCGTTGGCCCGGCCGTACGGGTCGTCCAACTGCTCCGCCAGCCGCTCGGCGTCCCGGATGTCCCGTCGGGCCGCGACCGGGTCACCGCGCAGCGACCTGACCAGGGCGCGGAAGTTGTAGGCGGCCAGCACCGGCAGGCGACCCACCTGCCGGCCGAGGAGCCGCGTGTCCAACGTCCGGAGCCGGTCGATCGCGGCGGTGAGCCGCTGGTCGGCCACGTCCAGCCGGCCGGTGAAGTAGCCGACCACACCGAGCAGGTACGCACCGGCCGCGACGGTCAGCTCCGTACCACCGGTGTGGCTCTCGGTCTGGACCAGCCGCTCGGCCAACTCGGCGCACCCGGCGAAGTCGGCCTGGTTGGCGGCCAGCTCACCCAGCGCCCACAACGCCGGCCGTACGTCGGTGCCCGGGTCGACCCGCCCCAGCAGATCCCGGGCCCGGGCGCAGACCTGGTCGACCGCGTCGGCGCCGACGCCCACCGTCATCTGCAACAACGCGGCCCGATGCAGTTGTACGTCGAGTTCGGTTCGGGCCGCCACGGTGGACCCGGCGGCCATGGCCAGCTGGCGTGCCGCCCGACCCAGGTGACCGAGGGCGTCCTCGTAGGCGAAGCGTCGGGTGGCGTCGTCGGCCGCGGCCAACGACCACCGTAGATGCGCCGCGCCGTGGCCGAGCCCGACCGCCTGCCCGTAGTGGTGTGCCAGCTCGGCCGGACCGGCGGCCCCGGACCGCTCGAAGGCACCGGCCAGTCGCGCGTGCAGCACGCCCCGCCTCGGCGGGGCCAGCTCGGCGTAGGTGACCTCGGCGAACAACGGATGGCGCAACCGCACCCCGCCCGGCTCCCCCTCGGTCACCAGCTCGGCCGTGTAGGCCGCGGTCAGCGCCTCGGCGACGCTCTCCGTCGGCATCCGCAGGACCTCGGCCATCGTGGTCGCGTCCAGATCGCGGCCGGCCACGCTGAGCAACGCCAGGCAGTCGCGGGTGGTCGCGGGAAGTCCACCGAGGCGCAGCCGGACGGTGTCCCGGATGCTCGGTGGCAGGTCCGGGCCCGCCGGATCGGCCCGGGCCCGGAGCAGCTCGGTGATGAAGAACGGGTTGCCGCCGGTCCGGGCGACCAGCCGCGCCAGCACCGGCCCGGCCGGCGGCACGCCGGTACGCCGGCAGACCAGGTCGGCCACCGCGTCGGCCGTCAGCCCGGTCAGCCGGAGCCGATCGAAGCCCGGCCCGCGGGCCAGCTCCGCCACCGTCGCCACCAGCGCCGGATCCTGCTCGTACGGCCGCAGTGTGGCCAGCACCAGGGTGCGGGCCCGGGCCAGTACCGGGGCGAGGAAGCGCAGCAGCAGCAACGAATCCGGGTCGGCGGCGTGCAGGTCGTCCAGGACGACGAGCAGCCCGGCCGGCTCGGCCGCCGTGCGGACCAGCTCCGCCACCGCCTCGTACGCGTGGAACCGGGCCGCCGGATCGGGCGTCACCTCGGCGGCGGCCCCGGGTGGCGGCTCGGCGGCGAACCCGTCGAGCCGGCGCAGCGACCCGCCGCCCCCGTTGCGGGGCATGGCCGCGAGGGCCCGCACCACCTGTCGCCACAACCAGAACGGTGGCGGCTGCCCGAGATCGGGACAGCGCCCCCACACCACCGCGACACCCCTGGACTCGGCGACCGCGCCGACCGTGGCGGCCAGGCTGGTCTTGCCGATGCCCGCCTCGCCCACCACCACGGCACTGCGGCCGTTTCCGCGGGTCGCCTCGGTCAACGCCGTCACCAGCCGGGCCAGTTCGCCACCCCGGCCCACCAGCCCGCCACCCGGGTCACCGGGGCTGCTCCGGCCACCCGGCCCCGCCACGCCTGGCCCACGCGCGGCGACCGGGGCCGCCGGGGCGGTCGGTACGGCGACCACCGGAGCGACGCTCTGGTCCAGGATCGACGCGTGCAGTTCGCGCAGCTGCGCGCCGGGGTCGACCCCGTACTCGCCGGTCAGGATCCGGCGCCCCTCGTCGTACGCGGCCAGCGCCTCGGTCTGCCGGCCGGCGCGGTACAGCGCCAGCATCAACTGGCCGCGGGCGGTCTCCCGTACCGGGTGCGCCGCCACGAACTGGCGTAGCTCCGCGAGGACCGCCGCGTGCCGTCCGGCGGCGACGGCCGCGGTGAACCGCCCTTCCTCGGCGAGCAGCCGCAGCTCGGTCAGCCGGGCCACCTCCGGGCGCACCACGGTCAACTCGGCCGCCCCGGTCATCGGCTCGCCCCGCCAGAGCCGCAACGCCTCGGCGTAGTCGCGTTCGGCGGACACCGGGTCGCCGGCCGTCAGCCGGTCGGCCGCCCGGCCCACCAGCCGCCGGAACCGGACCGCGTCGACGTCGTCGGGGTCGACCCGCAGCTGGTAACCCCTCGGCTGGCTGAGCAGGACGCGGGACGCCGCGCGGGGGGAGCGCTGCGGCTCCACGGCCCGGCGCAGCCCCGCCACGTACGTGCGCAGGGTGGTGTCGGCGCTGGGCGGCGGTCGGCCGTCCCACAGGGCGTCGACCAGCCAGTCGACGGCGACGAACCGGTTCGGCCGGAGCAGGAACAGCACCAGCAGGGCCCGCTGCTTCGGCCCACCGAGCGGCACCACCCGCCCGTCCCGGACCACCTCCGGTGGCCCCAGCACCCGGAACTGCACCCCACCACCATGTTCCTCGGCCCACCCTGGCCCGGCCGAGTATGCCAGTCACCGCGCTCCGGGCCGGGCCTGCGGCCGGACTCGCGGCGGCCCCGTCAACCCATGCTCTTGGCGCCGTCGATCGCCTCGCGGACGATGTCGGCGTGGCCGGCGTGCTGGGCCGTCTCGGCGATGATGTGCAGAAACACCCGCCGCGCCGACCAGCGGGCCCCCGCCTCGAACCACGGTGCCTCGGGCAGCGGTTGACCGGCGTCCAGATCCGGCAGGGTGCGGACCAGTTCGTCGGTGCGCCCCGCGACCTGGTCGTAGGCAGCGAGCACACCGGCGAGCGTCTCACCCGGCAGCATCCGGAACGAGTTCGCGTGCTGCTCGTAGGCGGCCGGATCGGCCCCGCTGGACAGCGCGGCGGCACCCTCCACGATGAAGCCGGCCCAGCCTGCCTCGATGTACGCCGTGTGCTTGATCAGCCCGCCCACGCACAGCTCGCTCGCGGTGCTGTGCTGCCCGGCCTGCTCGTCGGTCAGGTCACGGGCGGTGTGGCGCAGGAAGAAGCGGTGCTTCTGCAGCGTCTCCAACAGGTCGGCGCGCTCGGGCGGCAGTGTCGCCGTTGCCATGGACGGCTCCTCTCGTCGGCGTCAGCCGCAGGCTAGCGGCGACCCCTGACATTCCGGGCCGGCCGGTCGCCGGTCAGTCGCCGTTGGCCAGCGTCTCCCGCATCCGCCTGATCTCGACGCTCTGCTCGACCGTGGTGCTGCTGGCCCACTGGTTGATGATCGGGTCGGTACCCAGCACCAGCGTCTCGCCCGCCATGTCGATCGCGCCCTGGTGGTGGTCGGTCATCATCGTCACGAAGAGCCGGTCGAACTCCGCGCCGCGGGCGGCGGTGAGCCGGTTGAGCGCCTCCGCCGACTGCATGCCACCCATGCTGTGCCCGTGGCCGGCACCGGCGTCGCGGTTCAGACCCCGTTCCGTCAGCCAGGTCTCCAACATCTTGATCTCCGGTTCCTGGGCGGCCAGGATCCGCTCCGCGATGAGCTTGAGCCCCGCGTTCTCGGCTCGATCCGGAACCAGCCTCGCCATCACCAGCGCCTGCTCGTGGTGCGGGATCATCATCGTCACGAAGCGGATGTCGGCGTTGTTGTGCGGCTCGCGGGCCATCGGCGTCATCTCGTTCGCCGGGACGGACTGCGCCGACTCGCCGGGCCGTCCGGGCATCAGCACCGGAGCGGTGGAGTCGGGCAGGCCGGGCAGCTCGATCGGGTCGGGAGTGCCGGTCGTCGCCGTCGGCTGCGCGTCACCGTCGGGCCACCAGACGACCAGCGCCACTCCGGCCGCGAGCACCGCGAGTACGGCCAGTTCGATCAGCAGAATCCTCCGCGATCGCCCGCGAAGCGCCCGGATCAGTACACCTAGCACAACTTGCTCCCACCGTTGGTCCGAGGATGGCCGGGATGGTAGCGCGGCCCTGACCTGCGGCGGGAGGGCTGCGATCTGAGAAAGGACGCATTGCGCCCCACCTGGTGCAATTTGCGCCCGCCGATCGCTGCCGCTGTTGCTGAACCGTGACCAGAAGGCCGAAGAACTCAGCCGACTAACAGGGTTAACCTCCCGCTACCCCTGCTCACCCATGACGAAGGGTGTCCTACATGTTCGATCCAACCCCACGAGGGAGCCGAAGGCTGGCGCTCAGCCTGGCCGCCGCAGGCGCCCTTCTCCTCGCGGCCGTCGGGGCGGCAACACCCGCCAGCGCCGCCGAGAACACCATCCCGGCGGTGGACGAGATCGTCCACAGCCCGAACCTGACCCAGATCGCGAACGTCCCGAAGTTCGGCGCGTTCGCCACCGAGGCGTCGTACAACTCGGACCTGGCGTTCCAGGGCAACTACGTGTTCGCCGGCAACTACAACGGCTTCAACATCTTCGACGTCAGCGACCCCGCCTCGCCGCAGGTGGTCAGCCAGGTCGTCTGTCCGGGTTCGCAGGGTGACCCGTCGGTCTTCGGCGACCTGCTGTTCCTCGCCGTCGACGCGGTCCGCAGCGACGACTCGTGCAACAGCGCGGGTGGTTCGGTCGCCAACCCCGACCACTGGGAGGGCGTGCGGATCTTCGACATCAGCGACAAGTCCAACCCGCAGTACATCAAGTCGGTTCGCACCGACTGCGGGTCGCACACCCTGACGCTGGCGCCGAGCAAGGACGGCAAGGACGTCTACGTCTACGTGCAGTCGTACGGCCCGCCGGCCAACGGCAGCGGGGCGTACTGCAAGCCGCCGCACGACAAGATCTCCATCATCAAGACGCCGCTGGCCGACCCGACCAGCTCCGCCGTCGTCGCCACCCCGGTGCTCTTCCCGGACGGCGGCAACACCAACACCAGCGGCTGCCACGACATCACCGTCTACCCGGAGCTGGACCTCGCGGCCGGCGCCTGCATGGGTGACGGCGTGCTGATGGACATCTCCGACCGGACGAACCCGGTGATCCTGAGCCAGGTGCGCGACACCAACTTCGCGTTCTGGCACTCGGCCACGTTCAACAACGCCGGCACCAAGGTGCTGTTCACCGACGAACTCGGTGGCGGCAGCGGCGCGATCTGCACCGCCAACTACCGGACCAACCAGGGCGCGAACGCGATCTACGACATCGTGGGCACTGGCGCCGGCCGGCAGCTGGTCTTCAAGAGCTACTTCAAGATTCCGCGGCTGAACAGCCCCCGGGAGAACTGCGTCGCCCACAACGGCTCGCTGATCCCGGCCATGGGCCGCGACATCATGGTGCAGGCGTGGTACCAGGGTGGCATCTCGGTGATCGACTTCACCGACTCCGCCAACCCGGTCGAGATCGCCTTCTGGGAGCGCGGCCCGCTCTCGGAGACCCGGTCCATCCTCGGTGGCTCGTGGTCGACGTACTGGCACAACGGGTACATCTACTCCAACGACATCCAGAAGGGTCTGGACGTCCTCAAGCTGGATGACCCGCTGACCAACAACGCCCGGGCGATCGCCTTCGACGAACTGAACGTGCAGACCCAGCCCAGCTACCCGGCCTGCACCACCATCCTGCGCGGTAAGCAGAACGGCAGCCTGACCATCAACTCCGGCATCACCTGCATGGACGGGGTGACCCAGAACGGGGCGATCAAGGTCAACCCGGGTGCCGGCCTGATCGTGTTCAACTCGAACCTCAACGGCTCGATCCACGCGGTCAACGCCTCCGTGGTGTCGATCGTGGAGAGCAAGGTCAACGGTTCGGTGGACGCCATCGGCGCCACCATCCGCGACAGCAAGGTCAACGGTTCGGTGCGGACGAGCTGATCCGCATCCCCCGTACGACAGCACAACAGCTCCGGCCCGGCGGTCCTCCGCCGGGCCGGAGCCCTGCTCGCCTGTCGTGGCCGCCCGGTGGTGGGCGCCACGAGACCGTGGTCAGGGCTTGCGGGCCACCGCACCGTACGCGTCGATCGCCTCCGCGTCGGCGTCGTCCGGCCGCCACAACGTGATCGGCACCAGACCCGGCTCCACCATCGTCAACCCCTCGAAGCAGCCGGCGATCTGCTCCGGGCTGCGCAGGATGTACGGCACGCCGCCACTCTGCGCCAGCCGCTCCGCACCGGCGACCACCGACGGGCTGGTGTCGGTGCCGTCCCAGAACACCAGGTGGCTGCCGGACGCGGTCGCGCCCATCACCGTCCCGACGATCGAGCGCACCGACTCCAGGTCCGGCTCGTAGCCCATCACGCCCATGAACATCACCGCGACGGGCTGGTCGAAGTCCAGCGTCTCCGCCGCCGCGGCGAGGATCTTCTCCGGGTCGTGGTAGTCGGCCGGCACGTACGTGGTGACCCCCTCGGTGGTCGTGCTGCCCAGCAGCGCCCGGGCGTGCACCAGCACCATCGGGTCGTTGTCCACGTAGACGATCCGCGACTCGGGTGCGACCGACTGGGCGACCTCGTGGGTGTTCTGCAGGGTGGGCAGGCCGGTGCCGATGTCCAGGAACTGCCGGATGCCGGCCTCGGCGGCCAGGTGCCGCACCACCCGGATGAGGAACCGACGGGACTGCTGCGCCATCACCACGATCTCGGGATAGACCTCGGCCACCGCGTCACCGGCCGCCCGGTCGGACTGGAAGTTGTCCTTGCCGCCCATCCAGTAGTTCCAGATCCGGGCGGCGTGCGGGATCTCGGGTTGCAGCTTCGCGGCGAGTTCGGAATCCGGGCCGGCCATGCCAGGCTCCAATCGAGAAAGTCGTCGGGGTGAGGACCACTGCTGTGGTACGACCGGCACATCGTACCGACGAGCCGTCCACTGTCGACGCGAGCCGTCCCGTCGCCGGCAAGCGACCGGTCTCGGCTACCCGGTCGTCGCCTCGGCGGTGAGCAACTGGTCGAGCGTGATCGGCAGGGACCGGATCCGCCGGCCGGTGGCGTGGTGGACGGCGTTGGCGACCGCCGCGGCGATGCCGGGCAGGCCGACCTCGCCGACCCCCTTGGTGCCGATCGGGGTGGCCCGGTCGGGCGCGCCGACGAAGACGACGTCCACCTCGCCGACGTCGGCGTTGACCGGCACCAGGTAGTCGCCGAAGGTGGCGTTGTCGACGCGGCCGGTACGGGGATCGGTGACGGTCTCCTCCAACAGCGCGTGACCGATCCCACCGACCGTCGCCCCGATGATCTGGCTGCGGGCCAGCTTCTCGTTGAGGATCCGCCCGCCGTCGACCACGGACACGACCCGGGGGATCCGCAGCAGCCCGAGGTCGGGGTCGACGTGCACCTCGACGAACTTGGCCGCGAAGGCACCCGCGGTGGCCATGCCGATCTCCTGCGGGTCGGGCGGCGTGCTCGTTCCGTCGGCGGTCAACTCGTCGAGCCCGTGCCGGTCGAGAATCGTCACGTATCCCTCACCCTGCCGCGGATCGGCCCGGTGGTAGATGCGCCCGCCGCCGACCGCGACGTCGTCGACGGTGCAGCCCCGCAGCGGCGACCGGATGTCCGTGGCGACCAGGTCGAGGAACTTGCGGATCAACTCGCGGCAACCGGCGTACACCGCGTTGCCCAGCGCGCCGGTCAGACCCGAACCACCGGCCTGCGGTGACATCGGCATGTCCGAGTCGCCGAGGTCGAACCGGACCTGGTCCAGCGGTAGCCCCAGCAGTTCCGCCGAGAGCTGCTGCATCACCGTGTACGTCCCGGTGCCGATGTCGGTGGCGGCGCTGCGTACGTAGCCGGTGCCGTCCCGCCCGATCGAGGCCCGGGCCTGGCAGGGCACCTGCCACCGGGGGTAGGTGACCCCGGCCATGCCGTAGCCGACCAGCCAACCGCCGTCGCGCATCGCGCCGATCCGCGGATCCCGGCGGGCCCAGCCGAACCGCTGGGCGCCCACCGTGTAGCACTCCCGCAGCGCCTTGCTCGACCAGGGCAGGCCGAACTGCGGATGGACCTCGGCATAGTTGCGCAGCCGCAGGTCCAGGGGGTCCATCCCCAACCGGTACGACAACTCGTCGAGCGCCGACTCCAGGGCGAAGTTCGCCTGCGCCTCGCCGGGCGCCCGCATCGATCCGGGGGCTGGGATGTTCAGCCGCCGCTGCCGGTCCCGGGTGGTCACGTTCGCGCAGGCGTACGCGCCGGCACTGGCCATCGCCAGCGGCTCGAGGTTCTCGTCGTCGACCGAGAGGGTCTGGGTAGCCTGGTGCTCGATGGCCAGCAGAGTGCCGTCGCGCCGCGCACCGATCCTGATCCGCTGCACCGTGTCGGGGCGGTGACCGACCCCGGTGAACATCTGCGGGCGGGTCAGCGTCAGCTTCACCGGCCGCCGCACCGTACGCGCGGCGAGCACCGCCAGGATCACGTGCGGCCAGACCCGCAGGCCGGAGCCGAAGCCGCCACCGACGTACTTGGCGTAGACCCGCACCGCGTCTTGCGGCAGCCCGAACACCTGGGCGAGGGTGACGTGGGTGTTGGACGTCCACTGGGTGCTGTCGTGCACGGTGAGCTGCTCGTCCTCCCAGACCGCGACGGTGGTGAAGAGCCCGAGCGGGTTGTTCGTGTTCGCCGCGGTGGTGTAGGTCGCCTCGTGCACCACGTCGGCGCCGGCGAGACCGCCCTCGACGTCACCCCGGTCGGAGTCCATGCCGAACGGGTTCTCGCGCAGCTCACCGGCGGGATCGTCGATGGCCAGCACGGGCTCGGTGCGGTCGTAGGCGACGACGACGGTACGCGCGGCGGCCGCCGCCTGGTACGCCTTCTCGGCGACCACCACGGCCACGTACTGCCCGTGGTAGCGGATCCGGTCGTCCTGCATCGGCATCGGTGGGGTCGGTCCGAGGTTGGTCGCCGGCCCGTCGGCCAGCCGCGGCGCGTTGCGGTGGGTGATGACCGCCAGCACACCGGGCATCGCCTCGGCCGCAGCGGTGTCGACGGCGGAGATCCGGCCCGCGGCGATCGTGCTGCGGACCAACGCCACGTGGGTCGTGCCGGGATAGCTGACGTCGGAGGGGTAGGCGGCCGCGCCGGTCACCTTCAGCGGCCCGTCCACCCGGTCCACGCCGGCCCCCACGACCGTCGTCGGCTCGGTCATCGTCATGCCGGGCCTCCCGCCACGGTCTGCAGGGCGCGCACCATGGTGCGTCGGGCCAGCTCCGGCTTGAAGGCGGTACCCGGCACGGTGAACGGGTCGGCGAGTTCGGCCCGCGCCGCCGCGCGGAAGGTCTCGGTGTCCGGCGGTGCGCCGGTGAGGACGCGTTCGGCCGCCCGGGCCCGCCAGGGAACCGTGCCGACCCCGCCGAGACCGACCCGGGCCTCGGCGATCGTGCCGTCCTCGATGACGAGGACGGCAGCGACGGAGACCAGCGCGAACTCGTACGACGCCCGGTCACGTACCTTCAGGTAGCCGGATCGGGCGCCGGCCGGTGGCAACGGCACCTCGACGGCGGTGACCAGGTCGCCGTGGCGCAGCACGGTCTCGATGTCCGGCCGGTCACCGGGCAGCACGTAGAACTCGGTCAGCGGGATCGCCCGTTCACCGTCGACGCCGCGGATCCGGACCACGGCGTCCAGCGCCACCAGCGGTACGCAGAGGTCGGAGGCGTGCAACGCGATGCAGCTGTCGCCGGCGCCGAGGATCGCGTGCATCCGGGCCCCCGCGCCGGTGATCGCGGCGCATCCCGACGACGGGGTCCGCTTGTTGCAGTCGGGCACGGTCGGATCGCGGAAGTAGCGGCAGCGGGTGCGCTGCAACAGGTTGCCGCCGATCGTCGCCATGTTGCGGAGCTGCGTCGACGCTCCGGCCAGCAGCGCGGTCCGGACCAGCGGCAGACGTCGGGTGACCGTCGAGTCGGCGGCTAGTTCCTCCATCGTGGTCAGCGCGCCGACCCGCAGTGTCCGGTCGTCGGCGGCGATGCCGCGGAGCGGCAGCCGGGTGATGTCGACGACCCGTTCGGGATCGAGGATGCCGTCCTTGAGCATCAGGTCGACCTGGGTGGTTCCCCCGGCGAGGTACTGTGCGGTGGGCTTCTCGCGGACCAGCGTGACGGCCGAGGCCACGTCGTCGGGCCGCAGGTACTCGAACTCGCGCACCGCTATCCGACTCCCTGAGCGGCGACCTCGCGGATCGCGGCCACGATGTTGGGGTACGCGCCGCAGCGGCAGAGGTTGCCGCTCATGAACTCGCGGATCTCCTCGTCGGAGCCGGCCCGGCGCTCCTGCAGCAGGGCGAGCGCGGACATGATCTGGCCCGGAGTGCAGTAGCCGCACTGGAAGGCGTCGTGGCGGACGAACGCCTCCTGTAGCGGGTGTCGGTGCCCGTCGGGGGAGAGTCCCTCGATCGTGGTCACCTGCCGGCCCTCGCACTGCGCGGCCAGGGTGAGGCAGGACAGCACCCGCCGGCCGTCGACCAGCACCGTGCAGGCACCGCAGGCGCCCTGGTCGCAGCCCTTCTTGGTGCCGACCAGGTCCAGTTCGTCGCGGAGCGCGTCGAGCAGGGTGACCCGGTTGTCGAGGTGCAGGTCGTGCGCGCTGCCGTTCACGGTCAGGCGTACCTGCACCCCGCTGCCGCCGGCCGGAGCGGCGGGTCCTCCGCTGCCGCGCGTGCCATCGACTCGACTCATCGCCCCTCCGTTGAGTTGTCCGGACATGCCGTACACGAAGGATAAGCTTCTCGAATCGGCGTGAAGTGGGCTAACTGCGGATCGGACGCCGACATCGCGCCGGTAGCCGTGACCGACCGACCCGGATCAGTTGGCGAAGGAGAGCGGATCGCCGCAGAGCGCGGTGCCCGGTGGGATGATCTCCTGTGCGTGGTGGATCCGGTACGGCTTCGACCCCAACTTCCCGGACGAGTCGATCGGGCTGATCTTCACCAGGCTGAGGAACTTGTTGATCACGTTAACCACCGGCTCGAGGATGGTGTAGCCGATGCCGTACGACGCCCACACGCCGAGGCCCACCCCCCGACAGACCGCCACCGGCGACCCCATCGCCGAGCCCATCGTCGTCCCGTAGGTCGTCGACAGCTCGAAGAAGAGACCGGCCTTGAGCACGAAGGCGCTGAACCCCACGTCGAAGCGCACGTTGTGGCCGACGACCAGCCCCATCACGCCGACCGGTACCCCGCGCAGCGAGTTGATCAGACTGTCTTTGCGCTGGAAGTTCTTGCTGATCTGCGGCCCGAAGGCGCCGTTGGCGTACCCGTAGCCGAGCGAACCGGCGAGGGAGAACTCGCCGCCGCCCTTGATGGTGCCCAGCTTCGCGCCGAAGGCCGTGGTGACCGTGACCGTCTGGCTGATGGTCAGGGCCAACGGCACGCCCAGCACGGTACCGAGCGGGATGCTGAACTCCACCGGGACGGGCAGCACCGCCCGGATGTTCTGGCCGTCGTCGAGCCCGGCCTCGAACGAGTACCGGACCCCGAAGCCGCCGCTGATCGACAGGTCCGCCCGGGTCACCGAGCCGCCCTTGATGGTCAGATGGAAGTCCGCCGTCGGCCGGTCGAAGGTGAGCGCGGCCCTTCCGAAGAGCTTGGTGTTGTTGCGGTCGTAGTTGAAGCTGACCGAGGCACCGCTGTTCAGGCTGACCCCGGTGGAGAAGTTGGCCACCACCGACTTGACCTCACCGCCGCCCCGGATCGGGGCCGGCTGCTCCGGCCGGGGTGGCAACGGTGCCAGTCCCAACGGTGCACCGCGGCCGACCTTGCCGGACGGGGTGGGCAGCGCGTCGGCCGCCTCCTCCGGGGCTGCCCAGAGCGGCTCCCCGGCCTGGTAGGCGACCGGATTCTCGATCACGATGCCCTGTTTCTCCAGGGTGCCGTCGCGGATCACGTCGGTGACGGTGACCGGCCCGATGGTGACCAGCAGGTCGCCCTGTTCGCGCTGGAGGTCGAGCACCCGGCCGACGCCGCGACCGGTAACGAACATGATCTTGCCGGGGGCGAGGTCGTCGGCCCGGGGAGCGACGCCGTCGATCCGCCAGGTCAGACCGTCGGCGGTCACCGACCGGACCGACCGGCCGCCGCCGCCGACGAGCACCACGTCGGGCTGGTACGTCAGGTCGGGATGCGGTACGGGGGCCATCCCGTACCGCAGCGCCGATTCGCTGTACGGGTCCTCGTCGACCGGTCCGAACCGGTCCTCCGGCGACCGGCCGGTGCAACTCGCCGTGGCGAGCAGCAGCGTCACCGTCACCACCGTGGAGACAAGCTTGCGCACCGGGAGGCTCCCTCGTCGGATCGGCGGGTCACGCGCGCCGGACCAGGCCGGGCGCAACGTCGTCACGGACGGTGGGCCGGAGCCGGACGGCGACCGTGGAACCGACTCTAGGTGCTGGCCACCGCGAAGGAATCAGGGGTTTCCCTACCCGCCGACCGGCCCGCCCAGGGCCGCTGCGGCCACCGGCCACCGGCCACCGACCACCGGACCGCACCACGATGTCGGACCGGACCACTAACCTGACTCCATGCAGCAGGCCGTGTCCCGTGGGAGCCGTGATGGCTGACGCCGACGACGTCCGTCGCCTGGCCCTGGCCCTGCCCGGGGTGGTGGAGGTCGACAGCGACGGGTTCGACTTCCGGGTCGCCGACAAGGGCTTCGTCTGGTCCTACCCGGAGCGCCAGCCCGGCAGGCCGCGCGTCATCCGCACCGACATCGCGGTGCTGTTCGTCGGCGACGAGGCCGAGAAGCAGGCGCTGCTGCTGGGCGAGCCGGAGAGTTTCTTCACCACCGCGGGCTACGACGGCCTGCCGCTGGTCATGCTCCGGCTGGACCGGGTCGACGTGGGTCGCCTGGCGGAGCTGGTCACCGACGCCTGGCGGATGCGCGCACCGCAGGCCCTCGCCACCGAGTTCGACGAGCACCTCGCCGCCCGGTGACACCGGCGGCGGCTACCCTGCCGCGGTGCCGTTGACCTTCCCCTCGCACCTGGCGCCGGTGCTGCCGCTGAAGCTGTGGCGGCCACGGTGGTTCGACGGGGTGGCGTTGGCGACCGGTGCCGTCGCCCCGGACGTGGCCTACCTGGTCGCCGGCTCGGACGGGCGCACCTTCGCCGACACCCATGCCTGGCCGGCGCTGTTCTGGTGGTGTCTGCCGGTGGCGTTGGGGTACGCCTGGGTGTTCCGGTCGTCGATCGCCACCGTCGCCGCCCAACTGCCGCCGAGCCGGCGCTTCGGCTGGCCGCGCTACGGTTCGCTGGCGGGTCGCCGGCACCGATGGTGGATCACCGTCAGCTCGGCGCTGCTCGGTGCCGGAAGCCACCTCGCCTGGGACTGGCTCACGCACACCGACGACTGGTTGTCGGTGGTGTTCGGTGTGCGCTGGTCCAGCGTCACCGACCTGCCCTGGTGGACCGTGTCGGATCTGACCAGCACGCTGCTGGGGGCCGCGGTGGTGCTCTGGTGCGCGGCGCGTCTTCCACGACGGCTCGCCCCCTGCGCGCAGGCACCTGCCGCCGTGCCCCGCCGACCCGTGCTGTTCTGGTCGTCGGCCGGCGCCGTCGCCGTCGTGGGACTGCTCACCGTGCCGCTGCTGCCGGGCGCGTCGTTGCCCGCACCCACCGGCGTACGCCTGATCCACCTCGCCGGCCTGGCGTTGCTGGCCGGCGGCCTCGCGGTACGGGCTCGGCCACCCGGTCCCGCCGGGTGAACCGGCGCCCCGGACCTTTCCGATCTTGCTGGCCGGGGTGTGGCATGGTGGCGGGATGGAACCGCAGGTGGCTGCCGGTGAAACCGCCCGGCCCGAGTCCGTTCGGGTCGGCCTGCGGGTGCTGCGCGACTACCACCGGCCGACCATCGCGCGGGTCCGGGCACTGCTGCGCAGCATGGTGACCTCCTTCGCGGTGCTCAGCGCGACGTTCTGGCTGCTGCCCGGGGTCACCACCACCGGCCTGGTCGGCCTGCTCTGGCTGGTCGGCCTGGTCAGCGTGGTCGGGGCGGTGCTGCGACCGTTGCTGCTGGCGCTGGCCACCGCGCTGGGTGGGCTCGGTGCCCTGGCCATCGGCGTCGGCGTGCAGGCCGTGGTGATGTACGTGGCGCTGCGGCTGGCCCCCGAGGCGCACGTGGCCGGGTTCGGCGTCGCCTTCGTCGCCGCCTGGCTCGCCGTCGCGCTCGCCGCAGCGGTCAACTGGCTCGCCGACGCCGGCACCGACGACACGTTCGTCAGCGAGATGCGACGGCTGATGAACCGGGTTCGGCGCCGCACCGGCCGCCGACCGGGCTGGCGACCCCGCCGACCCGCCAGCGGTACCCGGGCCGACCAGCCACCACGCGACGGGCTGCTGATCATCCAACTGGACGGGGTGGCCGCCCCCGTGTTGCAGTGGGCGGTACGCGCCGGCAACCTGCCCACCATGGGCCGGTGGCTGCGCGGTGGCAGCCATCGGATGACCCGCTGGCACACCGGCCTGCCCGCCACCACCCCGGCCGCCCAGGCGGGGCTGCTGCACGGCGAGACCCGCCACGTGCCGGCCTACCGCTGGTACGAGAAGGCAACCGGTGACGACGAACGGCCCACCGGCCGACTCGTGGTCACCAGCCGGCCCCGCGACGCCGCCGAGGTCGAGCGGCGCATCTCCACCGGTCGGGGCCTGCTGTGCGACGGCGGCGTCAGCATCAGCACCGCCTTCTCCGGCGACGCCTCCACCAGCCTGTTCACCGTCAGCCGCGCCGGCCTGCCGGGCCGCTCCACCCCCGGCTACGCGGCCTTCATGACCAGCCCCTACGGCTTCGCCCGCACGGTGGTGCTCGGCGCCGGCCAGGTGCTGCGCGAACTGCACGAGGCGCGGCGCCGCCGGGTACGCGGTGTCCAGCCCCGCGCCGACCGGGGTGGCTCCTACCTGGCGCTGCGGCCCCTGGCCAGCCTGCTCAACGACCTCAACGTCTCGCTGATCGCCGAGCAGATGGCCCGTGGCGCTCCGGTGATCTTCTGCGACTTCGTCGACTACGACGAGGTGGCCCACCACGCCGGGCCCGCCCGTCCGGAGGCGATGGCCGCGCTCGAGGCCCTCGACCACACTCTCGGCATCCTGCAACGGTTGGCGACCGAGGCGACCCGTCGTTACCACGTCGTCGTGCTCAGCGACCACGGGCAGAGCCAGGGCGCCACGTTCCGGCAGCGCTACGGCGAGTCACTGACCCAGCTGGTGACCCGGTTGACCGCGTCGCCGACGGTGGTGGCGGCACCGCCGGCCGCGGGCGGGTCGGCAGGGCCGGACGAGACGCGGGGGCGGGTCGACCGGCTGCTCGCCGAGGTGGCCGGCCGCAGCGCGGTGACCGCCGCGGCGGCCCGGGTGGCCCGTCCCCGGGTGGCGCCGGAGACGACGGGCCTGGATCCGAGCGAGGCGGACCTGGCGGTGCTCGACCCGGCCGACCCGCAGACGGTGGTGGTGGCCTCCGGCAACCTCGCGATGATCTACCTGGCCGACCATCCGGGGCGGCTGTCCCGGCAACGCGTCGACGCGGTGGCACCCGGTCTGATCGAGGGGCTGGCCGCCCATCCCGGCATCGGGCTGGTCGTCGTCGACTCCGCCGTCGGTCCGGTGGCCGTCGGCCCGGCCGGCACCCACCGGCTGCGCGACGGCCGGGTCGACGGCGTCGACCCGCTGACGCCGTACGGGCCCAGAGCCCGGCACGACCTGCTGCGCCACCAGGAGATGGAGCACGTCGGCGACCTGGTCGTGATCAGCGCGGTGGATCCCGGCCTGGACGAGGTGCCGGCCTTCGAGGAACTGGTCGGCAGCCACGGTGGGCTCGGCGGCTGGCAGAACGACGCACTGCTCGTCCATCCGGCCGACTGGCCGCAGGAGGAGGGTGAACTGGTCGGACCGGAGGCCGTGCACCGGCAACTGCTGCGCTGGCTGCACCGGCTCGGCCTGCGCCGACCCGACGACACACCGGGCCCGACCACACCGGACGTGCTCGGGTCGGACGTGCTCGGGTCGGACCTGCTCGGGCCGCCGGGGCGAACCACCGGGCAGCTGGCGGAGCCGCCCCGGCCGCCTACCGGCGACCCACGTCAGCGGCCGACAACAGCGCCGGCTGCCGGGTCGCCGGTGGCTGAGCGGGCGCCGGCTACGGGGTCGCCGGTGGCCCAGCCGGCACCGGCCGGCGCCGCCCCAACCAGCCCAGTCCCTGGCTGAGCAGCACCACGAGCAGGATCGCGGCGACCACACCCTGCCACGGCTCGGTGAAGACGGCCCCACCGAGCACGCCGATCGCGGCGTACAGCGCCGACCACAGCAGGCAGGCCGGCAGGTTGGCGACGGCGAACCGACGCCAGGTCAACCCGGTCACCGCCGCCGCCAACAACACCGGCAA
This sequence comes from Micromonospora radicis, assembly GCF_003583405.1. Taxonomy (GTDB): domain Bacteria; phylum Actinomycetota; class Actinomycetes; order Mycobacteriales; family Micromonosporaceae; genus Micromonospora; species Micromonospora radicis. Next base: position 147,095 of record NZ_QXEC01000007.1, on the reverse strand, counting down.
CCGGCCACCCGGAACGAGCCGCGACACCAGGAACAGCGACACCCGGCCCTGGCGCACCCGCGCCGACACCCGGTCGAGCCGGGACGGGCCGCGCAGCCAGCGCAACCGGCGGGCGATGCCCTCCCCACCCCGACTGAGCACCAGATACACCGCCAGGTCACCCACGTACGCGCCGACGGCTCCGGCGAGCACGACGAGCAACACGGTCACCGGATCCTGGTGCGCGGCAAGGGCGGCGGCCCCGCTGACCGCCGCACCGGTCGGCACCACCGGGACCACGGCACCGCACAGCACCACCAGGGCCAGCCAGGCCAACGCGCCGAACGTCGCCGTCATGACCGCGGCACGGTGAACGACTCACCCGGTTGCAGCACCCGTACCCGGGTCCGTGGTGCCACGCGCGCGGCGTGCCGAGCGAAGTCGTCGCCGGGCTGGAAGAAACGATCCGGCCGGATCCGGTCACAGCCGACCGGCCAGAAGGTGCCGTAGTGGATCGGCACCGCCCACCCCGTCGCGGCCCGCCGGACGGCCTCGGCCGCCGTCGACGGGTCCAGATGGCCGGCGCCGAGCGTGGGGCCCCACCCGCCGACCGGGATGAGCGCCAGATCGACCGGACCGAGATCGGCCATCTGGTCGAACAGCGCGGTGTCCCCGGCGAACCAGGTACGTGCCCGGCCCTCGACCAGGTAGCCGACGGCGGACGCCCGCTGCCGGGACCAGGGACCGCGGGCATCGGGATGGGCGGCGGGCACCGCGCTGACCGTGACGGCGCCGATGGTGGTCCGCTCGCCGGCGGCCAGCTCCGTGCAACGCCGCCCGGCCACCCCCAGAGCCCGGCGGACCAGCGGCGCGGCGCCCGCCGGCACCACCAGGGTGGTGTCGGCGGGCAGCCGGCGCAGCGAGGCGAAGTCCAGGTGGTCGGCGTGCAGGTGGGAGACGAGTACGGCGTCCGGCGCGGCCGGCAGTCGCGGGGTCGGACCACGCCGACGGCGCAGGTGGGCCAGCCGATCCCGCAGCAACGGGTCGGTGAGCAGCCGGGTGCCGGAATCCTCGAGCCACACGGTGCTGTGTCCGTGCCAGGTCAGTCGGACCACACCGTCACCCGCACCGCCGTCACGCCTGCCACCGTATCCGGCGCCGCGCAGCACACCGCATCCGGCGTCGGGCCAGGCGCCGTCGGATCGATCGCCTTCTTGTTCGTGTGATCGCTCACATGTTAGCGTGACGGCCGGGAGTCGAAGGCGAGCTGCGGACCTCGGTTTGCCGTCAGTTACTCGTTCCGCCGAAGCTCAACCACGGCGTCGACTCCTTCGCCTCGCCGGACCACTACAGGTTTCGCCCCTGTGACGATCGCGCGCGACGGGAGCCGCCGATTGACTTGATGTTGGCGCTAACATCCATCAGTCTGCATGGCTTGATCAGTTCCCGCACCCTGTTCCGCCCCGGCCGCAACAGTCCCGTCCCGGACCGGCTGGGTCACGGACGCCCACCACCACCAGGAGTCCACCGTGAAACTCGCATCTGCGCTGCTCCGCAGCGCACGTACCAGGCGTCGGCTCGCCTGGCTGGTCGCCCCACTGATGCTGGTGACGTTCTTCGCCGCGCCGGCGAAGGCGGACAACCCGATCGTCCAGCACATCTACACCGCCGACCCGGCACCACTGGTGCACAACGGCCGGGTGTACGTCTACACCGGACGCGACGAGGACGGCTCGACGTACTTCACCATGAACGAGTGGCGGGTCTTCTCCTCGACCGACATGTCGAACTGGACCGACCACGGCGTACCGATGAACCTGGGCACGTTCGCCTGGGCCGACGCGAATGCCTGGGCCGGGCACGTCATCGAACGCAACGGCCAGTTCTACTGGTACGTCCCGGTGCGGCAGCGCTCGAATGGACAGATGGTGATCGGCGTCGGGGTGTCCAGCTCACCGACCGGGCCGTTCCGCGACGCGCTGGGCCGCCCGCTGCTGGGCAACGGCGAGATCGACCCGCACGCCTTCATCGACGACAACGGCCAGGCGTACCTCTACTGGGGCAACCCGAACCTGTGGTACGTCCGGCTGAACCCTGACATGATCTCGTACTCCGGCGGCCTGACGCAGATCCCACTGACCACGGCGGGATTCGGCACCCGGACCGGCAACCCGAGCCGCCCGACCCTCTACGAGGAGGGGCCGTGGGTCTACAAGCGCAACGGCACCTACTACAACATCTTCGCGGCGGAATGCTGCGGCGAGTTCATCGCGTACTCCACCGCACCCGGACCCACCGGGCCGTGGACCTACCGGGGGACGGTCATGCCCCGGCAGGGCGCCAGCTTCACCAACCACCCCGGGATCATCGACTACGCCGGTAGCTCGTACTTCTTCTACCACAACGGCGCGTTGCCCGGCGGCGGTGGCTTCACCCGTTCGGTGGCGGTGGAACGGTTCTCCTACAACGCCGACGGGTCGATACCGGTGATGAACATGACCACCGCCGGTCCACCCCAGGTCGGCACCCTCAACCCGTACGTCACCCAGGAGGCCGAGACCATCAACTGGGGCAACGGCATCGAGACCGAAGCGTCCAGCGAGGGCGGCATGAACGTCGGCTTCATCGAGAACGGCGACTGGATCCGGGTCCGCGGCGTCGCCTTCGGCACCGGCGCCTCCTCGTTCACCGCCCGGGTCGCCTCCGGCTCCGGCGGCGGCAACATCGAGCTGCGGCTGGACAGCGCCACCGGCCCGCTGGTCGGCACCTGCGCGGTCGCCGGCACCGGCGGCTGGCAGAACTGGACCAACACCACCTGCAACGTCAGCGGCGCCACCGGCACCCGGGATCTCTACCTGCGCTTCACCGGCGGCAGCGGCTACCTGTTCAACATCAACAACTGGCGGTTCACCGCCGGCTCCGGCAGCGGCGGCAACCTGCTCACCAACGGCAACATCGAGAGCGGCACCACCGGCTGGTCGGTCTTCGGCAGCGGTACGCTCTCCGCCAACACCAGCGTCGTACGCGGCGGCACCCGGTCACTGCTGCACACCGGACGCACCGGATCGTGGAACGGCCCCAGCCAGGACATGACGTCCCGGCTGACCAACGGCCGTACCTACACGACGACGCTCTGGGTACGTTCGCAGAGCGGTACCCCCTCGGTGCGGCCGACCCTGGCGGTCACCGCCAACGGCACCACCAACTACGTCCAGCTGACCCCGGCGGCGACGGTCAACGCCAACGGCTGGACCCAGCTGACCGGTACCGCGACCGTGTCCTGGAGCGGCACCCTGTCCAACGCCCGCTTCTACGTCGAGACGGCGGCGGGCACCGACAGCCTCTACATCGACGACGTGTCCTTCCAGTGACCCGGTGACCGACCGATCACCGTGGGGCCCGGCCGACCCGGCCGGGCCCCACCGCCATGGTCGGTCCCGGACGCCGGCCTGGCCGGTGCGTGCACCTGGCGTACCCGGACGCCGCCTCACCGACGGTGCCGGTCAGGCGGCGGGGTGGGGCACGGCGGTGGTCCCGTCGAGCGTGTGTGAGCAGGGCAGCAGGATCTGTCGCTCGTGCTCGCCGGTGGGGTCGGCCAGCACGGCGGTCAGCAGTCGTACCGCGCGGCGACCCATCGCGTTGCGGGGAGTGTGCAGGCAGGCCCACGGGCGCCCGGCGATCTCACCGCCCGGGTCGTCCACCAGCAGCACCACGGACAGGTCGGCGGGGATGGTGAGCCCGCGCAGCCCGACCATCGCGGCGAGTACCCGCAGCAGGCTGACCGACTCGACCAGCACGGCGGTGGTGCCGGCGGCGAGCGCGGCGTCGAGCCACTGGGCGGTCAACTCCTCGGCGCGGTCGAAGGCCGGTGTCGGCACGGTCAACCCGAACCGTTCCAGCGCGGCGGCGAACCCCTCCCAACGGTCGGCCTGCGGTTCGTGGCGGACCACCTCGCCCAGGTAGGCGAAGCTGCGGTGGCCCATCGCGACCAGGTCGTCGACGATCCGGCCGGTGGCGGCGCGGTAGTCGCCACCGACGTAGCAGATCTCCGTACCGGGAACCTCCCGATGCCCTATGAAGACGAACGGGTGGCCGTCGGCGGCGAGCCGGGCCAGGTCGTCGCGGTGGGCGTGGTGACCGAGCAGCAGGCTGCCGGCGGCCTGGCGTAGCCCGTTGACCCCGCCCCGGTAGATCCGCCGGACCCCGGCCTCGTCCTGGGCCGCCGGCAACGTCAGCGTCCTGACCAACATGTTCAACCCGGTGCCACCGGCGCTCGGCGGTAACCGGTACTGGCAGGAACTGAACGACCGGCTCGGCGCGAGCCTCGACATCACCATGACGCCGGCCGCGGACTACCTGAACAAGCTCTCCACCATCATCGCCGGTGGCGACCTGCCCGACATGATGCTCATCTCGGCGCGGCTGACCCGGCGGGCGGACGTACTGACCCGGCTCTGCGCCGACCTGAGCGACCTGGTCTCCGGCGACGCGGTCAAGGACTTCCCGTTCCTGGCGAACATCCCGACCGACTCCTGGCTGCCCACCGCGTTCGGTTCCGGCATCTACGCGATCCCGATCCCGCGGGCGGTCGTCGGGACCATCATGTTCTCCCGGGTGGACCTGATCCGTCAGCGTGGCCTCAACCCGGATCCGGCCAACTACCAGGAGTTCGTCGAACTGGCCCGAGGTCTGACCGACGCCCGTGCCAACCGCTGGGCCTTCGGCAACCCGAAGCGGGTCATCGAGTTCGTCAGCAACATGCTCGGCGTGCCGAACCTCTGGCGGGAGGAGGGTGGCAAGTTCACCTCCGAGTACGAGACCGAGCAGCGTAAGCAGGCACTCGCCCGGGCCACCGAGATGTACCAGGCGGGGCTGTTCCACCCCGACTCGGTCGGCGGCAAGCTGAACCTGCGCGACCTGTTCGGTAACGGCACCATCGCGGTGAACGCCGACGGCTACGCCGCCTGGGACATCCTGGCCTCCACCTACGACGCCGAGGTCGGCGGGATGGCCGCACCCGGCTACGACGGCGGGCCCGGCACCAACCGCGCCGGTACGGCGATCTTCGCGTTGACCGCGTTCAAGAAGGCCGACCCCGATCGGCTGCGGCAGTTGCTGGGCATCTGCGACTGGCTCTCCACCCCGCTGGGCACCAGCGAGTACATGTTCCGCCGGTTCGGTGTCGAAGGTACGCACTACACCTGGCAGGACGGCGTTCCGGTGCGCACCGCCCTGGGCAACACCGAGGTCAAGCTGCCGCTGGAGTACATCGCCGAGTCGCCGCACGTGCTCGGCCCCGGCGACCGCGCCCGGGTGGACGCGCAGCGGGCGTACCAGGAGAAGATCATTCCGCGGATCGTCCGCAACCCCGCCGACGAACTGCAGATCCTGGCCCGCATCATGATGCCGCTGTCCAAGGCGGTGCTCGCCGTGGTGGCGCTGTTCAACGCGGTCAGCTACTGGAGCGCGTTCTTCAACGCCGTGCTCTACATCAACTCCACCGACAAGTGGCCGTTGCAGCTGGTGCTGCGCACCTACGTCGTCGACAACACCGCCATCGGCGCGGACCTGCCCGGCGAGGTGGTGCCACCCCAGCAGTCGTTGCAGATGGCGATCCTCGTCGTCTCCCTCGTCCCCATCTGCCTGGTCTACCCGTTCCTCCAGCGGCACTTCGCCAAGGGCCTGGTCATCGGAGCGGTCAAGGGCTGACCACCCGCGCCGCCGACACCCGGCACCACCGGTACCGCGTCCGCTCACCGGTACGGCGGCAGCTCGACGCCGCCCGCCCACGGCCGTCGCTGGCCACCGCACACCCCCCACCCAGGAGGAAGCTGTGAAGGGCAACCGACCGCACCCCCACTCCGCACCGACACCGCCCGCCGAGGCGGCACCGACCGAACGACCCGACGGCCGGATCAGCCGCCGGGCCCTCTCGACGCTCGGCATGGCCGGCGCGGCCCTGGCCGGCGGCGCCCTGCTCACCCCCACGGCGGCCCGCGCCGAGCCGACGGCACCGCGCGGCCGCAGCCCGCAGGCGCTCGGCGGTGCCGCCGACGTGGCCAGCGTCGCCGAGCTGCGGACCACCGCCGGCACCGCCGACGGCCAGCGCATCGAACTCGCCGGCTACCACGCCGACCGGCACGGCCTCGGCGGAGGCGAACTCTTCTGGGACGCCGACAGCACCGACCCCGACAACGGCGGCACCGTCTTCGCCGTCACCGGGACATCCACCGGACGGTGGCGGCGTCCGGTACGCAACCGGCTCGACCTGTCCTGGTTCGGCTGGACCGGCGCGGGCACCTCCGACGACTCCGATCGACTGCAAGCGGCCGTCGACGCCCTGCCGACCGGCGGAATCGTCGAGATCGGACCGGGCAAGGTCCGCATCGAGCAGACCGTCTCGGTGCAGGGCGTACCCGTCATCCTGCAGGGCGCCGGGGTCACCGACACCCTCGACTACGCCACCCAGCTCGTCGTGGCCACCGGCGCCGCCGACGGCATCCGGCTGGTCGGCGTACGCGGCGGCGGCCTGCGCGACCTCCAGGTCCGCGGCGAGGGGCTGACCGGCGGCTACCTGCTCGCCACGCAACGCTCCGGCGCCGAGAGCAGCTTCAGCAACTACATGTTCTCCTTCGCCAACGTGCGGTTCCGCGACGGATACAACGGCCTCGCCCTGCGCGCCTGCAACTCGATCCGCTTCGTCAACTGCGTCTGGAACGGCTTCAACGGGGAACACGTCATCCTGCTCAACGGCGTCGGCGACACCTCACGCGCCGACCCCGTCGAGTTCGTGCAGTGCGGCATCGCCGCCGGCACCGGCAACAACGACACCGACAACCTGGTCATCGACGGCCTCGGCGGGTCGATCAAGTTCATCGCCACCGCCATCCTGTTCGGCCGGCACGGCCTCTGGCTGCGCAACACCACCGGACAGGCCGCCCCGAAGTTCGTCTACTTCGAGGGCGGCGGCTTCGAGAACGGCCACGGCGTCCCGGTGCTGCTGGAGGCCGGCGCGCAGGCGCAGTTCGCCAACACCTACATCTCCGGCGACAACGACGACGACGCGGTACGCATCGGCGCCGGCTTCACCGGCAGCGCCACCTTCTCCAACAGCGTCATCCGCGGCTGCGGCCGGCACGGCATCGACATCGGCTCGACCCGGGTCACCGTCACCGGCTGCCTGATCGGCAACAACGGCCGTACCGCCCACCCGACGTTCGCCCGTACCGTGGCCGGCATCGCCGACAACGGCTCGGGCGGGGTCCGGATCACCACCACCGCGCCACACCGCTGGGACAGCGGCGACCGGATCACCGTCTCCGGGGTCACCGGCAGCACCGAGGCGAACGGCAAGTGGCGGATCACCGTGGTCAGCCCGACCGCCTTCGACCTCGTCGGAGTCAACTTCAGCAACCCCTACGGCGGGGGCGGCAGCGCCCACCGGCACGGCGCCGGCATCAACATCCGGTCCACCGCGTCGCGGGTGGTGATCGTCGGCAACGCCATCGGTGGACTGGCCGACGGCATCAACCGCCAGGACCACGGCATCGTCTGCGACGCCGCGGACGTCCTCGTCGCCGACAACGACCTGGCCGGCAACACGGTCGGGGCATACCAGATCACCGGCAACGAGTCCGCGCAGACCCGGTTCGTCGGCAACAAGGGCGTGCCGCAGTTCGACGGCTGGCTCACCGCCCGGCTGGACGGCACCGTCGGCAACGGCCTGGTCGACTTCGGCAACCACCTCTACCTCGACGGCCAACGCATCCGGGTGGTCAAGGTGACCCGTCGGCTCGCCGCCGGCACCTGCACCGTACGGCTGGACGTCGACGGCACGCCCGCCGGCAGCGCCGGGCTCGCCGCCAACACCACGCTGCAGGCCACCACGCTGGCGTCCCCGTTCGCGGTGGACGGCACGGACACCCCGCGCCGGCTTCGGCTGCGGATCGCCAACGCCACCGCCGCCGAAGGGCTGGAGGTGCAGTTCGCGTACCAACTGGTGAGCTGAACCCGCCGCGCCGTCGGCACCCCACCGGTTGCCGGCGGCGCACCGGGTTACCCGCCGCTGCGTCCCCCGCCGCGCGGCGCACCTGGCCGCGATCTTCGTGATCGCGGCCGCCGCGGTGATGGCCGTGACAACGGCGCCGGTGGGTCTCCGCTCGAAGCGGACTCCAGGTCGCCGACCTGGTGCCCGCCGGGTGGTTGCCGGTCACGGCACACTAGCCGGCCGGTGGCCGCCGTCGTTCCTCGGCTCCGCCCAGCTGGGACTGCAGTCGGTCCAGGCGTTCGAGGACGTCGAACATCATGATCCGCAGCGACGCGGTGTCCGCGTCCCGGTCCGTGGTCAGCCGGCCGAGGGTGGCGCCGTAGTAGAGCGCCGACAGGACCGCGGGGGTGACCACCTCGGTGACGCCCGCGCCGCGCAGGGCGGCGCCGGCCGTCCCGGTGTCCGCGATCAACCCGAGCAGGAGGTGGCTGCCGGTGACGGTGCTGGAGGCATGCTCGGTGGCCTGGGCGGCGGCGACCCTCAGCGTCGTGCGGGCGTCCCCGCCCAACGTGGCGACGGTCTCCCCGGTGGGCTGGCGGGGGATGCCGACGCGCCCCGGTCGACCGCCGAGCGCCGCGTCGATCGAGGACTGGATCGAGGCCGCGGGGAAGCCGAGGAGTTCGAGGCTGTTCAACACCAGACTCTCGCCCTCGTCGAGGAATGCCTGGAGGAGGTCGATCGGCTCGACCAGTCCCGATCCGCGCAGCGTGGCGACCTCGTAGGACTGGCGCAGGATCGCGGCGACATGATGGTTGGGTGGCGGCGTCAGCTCGACCGGTTCGGGTAGGGCGACCTCGGCGACCGCGTCGTGCGCGGCCCGGTCGGCGCCGTCGAGCGCCTGGGTCAGCGCGGACTGGCAGATCCGTGAGATCGGTAGCCGGGCCTGCCGTACCCGCTCGGCGAGGGCGTCCGGGAGATAGACGTTGATCTTCGGCACGCTGGGATCCTGTCACGGCTCGTCGGTGGGGTCGTCGCGGTTGGGGCGCAGGTCACACGAACACCCGTCTTGATCGCCCACAAATCCTAGGGGCATACTAGGGTTATGCCAATGCTGCTGACCGCCCGCCGCGCGGTCGACTACGGCCGCACCGGCAGCGCGCTCTGTCCCGGCCGCTGACCCGGCCACCGGTCGCCGACGCCTGATCGGCGCCGCACCGCCCCACCGGGACCCCATCCACCACGTCGGCCGTCCACCCGCCGACGTCCGGCCCGTTCGGTGCCGCCCGCCCCGCTACCGGCGGTCGGCCGACCACGCGTGCACCGACGAACGCGGAACACCCCGAGCCCCCACCCCCGCTCGATCCGGCATACCACCGACTACGACAAGGCTGCGACGCCATGACCCAGCACGCCCTCACCCCATCCGCGCTGCGCGGCGCGCCCTTCGGCGCCGACGAACTCACCGCCGCGCGCACCGACCTGACCGCCGGTGTCAACCGCATCTTCGCCGCCTCCGCGATGTCCGCCAGCGGGCACGGCAACATCAGCGTCCGACTACCCGGACACGACGACCTGCTGGCCGTCAACGCCGGCGAACTGTTGCGCCCCTGGCCCGCCGACGACCTGCGGATCGGCACGCCCGCCTCGCGCACGGTCAACGACGAGATCGTCGTGGTCGACCTCGACGGCCACGTCCGCTTCGGCACGCCGAGCCCGTCCGTGGCCGCCATCCTGAAGATGCATGTCGGCGTCTACCGGACCCGCCCGGACGTCAACGCCGTCATCCACACCCACTCCCCGTACGCGACCAGCTACGCCCTCGCCTCGGTCAGCCTCCCCGCCCGGTACGAGGCGCTGCTCGTACACGGCCAGGCGGTGGACGTCCCCGTCGCACCCTGGGCACCCCGCGGCACCGCCGAGGCGGTCCGGGCCATCGCCGAGACCTACCAGGCACACCCCGACACGTACGCCGTGCTGCTCGGCAACCACGGGCTCCTCGTCGCCGGAGACGACGCCAGACACGCCGCGAGCCTGGTGGTGGCCATCGAGGAAGCGGCGGTGTCCAGCATCGGCGCGCTCGCCCTCGGCGGCCCGGCGCCGTTCCCCGCCCATGTCAAGGACCACGACCTGCGCCTGCGTTTCTGACCCGGCCATCCAGCGCCGACGACCCCTCCGCAACCCGAGAATCGAGATCGCACATGTTCCGCACGACCCGTCACCCTCGCACCGCCGCCGCGGCCCGCCGCGGCACCGCCGGTCTGCTCGCCGCCACCCTGCTGACCACCGCCCTCGCCGGTTGCAACGACTCCGGCGACTCCGCCGACGCCGCCGGCAGCGACGGCCTGACGAAGATCACCCTGGCCTCGTCCCCACTGGGCCACCTCGCCCCGATCTACCTCGCCCAGGACAACGGCATCTTCGCCAAGCACGGCCTGCAGGTGGAGGTCGACACCGAGACCTCCGACCTGACCTCGGTACCCTCCGTGCTCGCCCGCAAGGTCGACTTCGCCACCGGCGATCTGACCACGCTCATCGTGGCCCGCACGCAGGGCCTGGACGTGAAGGCGGTCGTACCGGCGTCCGCGTCCACCGGCAAGGCCGGCGCCGACTACGGCGCACTGGTGGTGGCTGGCGACTCCGGCATCACCAGCCCGAAACAGCTCGAAGGCAAGACCGTGGCGGTCAACATCCTCACCAACATCGCCGCAGCCGCCGCCCGCGAGGCGGTCCGCGCCGACGGCGGCGACTCGGAGTCGCTGAAGCTCGTCGAGATTCCCTTCCCGCAGGTACCCGCCGCGATCAGTGAGGGCCGGGTGGACGGCGCCTGGGTGGTGGAGCCGTTCCTGTCCGCCGCCAAGGCACAGGGCGCGGTGCCGATCGGCTGGGGCTTCACCGACCTCGCCGAGGATCTCACCGTCTCCGCCTGGTACACCTCCGGCGCACTGGTCGCGCAGAAACCCGAGGTGGTCACCGCGTTCCGCGCCGCGATCCGGGAGGCGTTCGCCTACGCCCGCGACCACGAGGACGAGGTCCGGGCGAAGATCCCCACCTTCACCCAGATCACCCCGGACGTGGCCGGCAAGATCACCATCACCGGTTGGCGGGACGAGGTGAGCCGGCAGGCCGCCGAGAAGCTGGCCGGGTACGCGCAGCGGGACGGCCTGATCAGCACCACTCCCGACCTCGACGAGCTGATCCTGCCGTGACCACGAGCAGCCGCACGCCAGCCCCCACCCGGGGGCTGGCAGGCGGCGGCCCGGCCGGCCGCCGCCTGCTCGGCGCCGTCGGACTGCTGCTCTCCGCGGCCGGATACGAGGCGGTCACCCGAGCGTTCTTCTCCCCGCTGCACGTGCCACCGCTGTCCGCCATCCTGCCGCAAGCCCTCCGGCTGCTCGCCGAACCACGGTTCTGGACCGCGACCGGCCGAACTCTGCTGGTCGCGGCGATCGGCCTGCTGATCGCCGTACTGGCCGGCGTCGTCGTCGGCTTCGCCATCGGCTCGGTGCCGTGGCTGCTGCGCACGGCCTCCTCCACCCTGGACTTCCTGCGCCCGGTGCCGTCGATCGTGCTGATCCCCGTCCTGGTCCTGGTGCTCGACGTCACCCAGATCACCGTCCTGCTGGTCGCCGTCTCCTGCTTCTGGATCGTGCTGTTCCAGGTGCTCTACGGGCTGCGCGACGTCGACCAGGTGGCCGTGGACACCGCCCGCACCATCCGGCTCGGCCGGTGGGGCCGCATCGTCCACGTCACCTGGCCGACCGTGCTGCCGTACCTCGGCACCGCGTTGCGGCTGGTCGTGTCGGTGGCCCTCGCGCTCGCCATCACCGGCGGCCTGGTGATGGGCGCGGCCGGCCTCGGTGAGCTGATCTGGTCCAGCCAGGAGTCCGGCGAGTCCACCGGCATGTACGCGCTGGTGCTGCTGACCGGCGCAGTGGGCATCGCGCTCGACCTGGCCGCCCGCCTGGCCGAGCGACGGCTGCTGCACTGGCACGTGGCGACCCGGCGTGAGTTGGCGACCCCATGAGGGCGACGGTGATCGCCGGGCTCGCCCGGGGCACCCGCGCCGCGGCCCTCGCCCTGGGGCTACCGGTCGTGCTGTTCGTCGCCTGGTGGCTGCTCAGCGCGAACAGCACCAACATCTTCCTGCCGCCGCTGAGCCGCATCGTCGAGGCGTTCGGCCAGGTGTGGCTCTCCGACGTGTTCCTCCGCGACGTGCTGCCCAGCCTCCGGCGGCTCGCCACCGGCTACGCCGCAGCCCTACTGGTCGGTGTCGGCGTCGGCTACCTGGTCGGCCGCTGGGCGGTGGTCCGCGACCTGACCAGCCCGATCCTCGCCTACTTCCGGGTCCTGCCGGCCCCGGTGCTGATCCCGGTGCTGCTCGTCGCCGTCGGCATCGGCGACGCCACCAAGCTCATCGTCATCGCCCTCGGCGCGGTCTGGCCCATCCTGCTCAACACCGCCGACGGAGTACGCGCCGTCGACGACGTCCAACTCGACACCGCCGCCGTCTACCGGCTGCGCCACCGCACCCGGCACGGACTGATCCTGCGTGCCGCCAGCCCGCAGATCTTCGCCGGGGCCCGGCAGGCACTCGGCATCTCGCTCATCGTCATGGTGGTCAGCGAGATGCTGATGAGCACCGACGGCCTGGGCTTCACGGTGATCCGGTTCCAGCGCACCTTCGCGATCCCGCAGATGTGGAGCGGTGTGCTGCTGCTCGGCCTGCTCGGCTTCGGCCTGGCGAAACTCTTCGAACTCATCGAGCGGCGCGTCCTGCGGTGGCACCGCGGCGCCACCGGACGAGAGGAACCACGGTGACCACGGACGAAGCTCTGCTGCGCATCGTCGACCTGGGCAAGTCCTACCGGTCACGGGAACGCACCGTGCAGGCCCTCGCCGGTGTCGACCTGTCGGTCCGTGACGGCGAGTTCGTCACCGTCGTCGGGCCCTCCGGCTGCGGCAAGACCACCCTGCTGAAGATCGTCGCCGGGCTGTTGCCCGCCTCGACCGGGGACGTCGTCCTGGCCGGGCAGCGGGTGACCGAACCCCCGGCCGACCTCGGCGTGGTCTTCCAGGAGTACGGGCGCAGCCTGTTCGCCTGGAAGACCGTCCGGCAGAACGTCGAGCTGCCGCTGCGCAGCCGCGGCGTCGGTCGGACCGTGCGCCGCGAACTGGTCGCCGAGGCGCTCGACGCCGTCGGTCTCGGACCGGCCGCCGACGCCTACCCGTGGCAGCTCTCCGGCGGCATGCAGCAGCGTGTCGCCATCGCCCGGGCCGTCGCGTACCGGCCGCGGCTGCTGTTGATGGACGAGCCGTTCTCCGCCGTCGACGCGCAGACCCGCGGTGACCTGGAGGATCTGCTGGCCGGTCTCTGGCGGCGGTACGCGACGACCGTCCTGTTCGTCACCCACGACATCGACGAGGCGGTCTACCTCGGCCAGCGGGTCGTCGTCCTCGGCGCCTCGCCGGCCGGGGTCGTCGCCCAGTTCCCGATCGACCTGCCGGCGGTACGCGACCAGCTCGACACCCGATCCTCGGCCCGCTTCGGCGAACTGCGCGCCCAGGTCTACGCGCAGGTACGCCGCACACCCCAGCCCACCCGACGAGTTCCCGAGGTGACCCGATGACCAACCCACCTTCCCCCGACACCGCACCCCGCTGGCAGGACACCGGCGGCGGCGACGGCCCGCTCTGGTCCTTCCACGTCGGCGACGTCGAGGTCTTCCCGATCCGCGAGGTCGACTACTTCCCGGTGCCGACGGACTTCTTCCCCCAACTGGAGCGCGAGTCCTGGACCGACGGCGCCTTCTACACGGCCGAGCCGTTCACCCGCGACGGCCGGATCGTGCTCAACCAGGAGGCGCACCTGCTGAAGACCCGTGACCGACTGATCCTGGTCGACGCCGGAGGCGGCAACGGCAAACCCCGCAACGGCGGTGTGTTCGACCACGCCGACCGCCCCTTCCTGGAACAGTTCGCCCGCGCCGGTGTCTCCGTCGACGACATCGACACGGTGGTCTTCACCCACCTGCACGTCGACCACGTCGGCTTCGCCACCACCTCCGACGGCGCCGGTGGCTGGGTGCCGACCTTCCCCAACGCCCGCTACCTGGTCGTTCGGGAGGAGTTCGACTGGTGGACCGGCCCAGACGGCGCGGCGGCCCTGCGCCGCACCGGTGACTACATCGCCGACAGCATCCTGCCGCTGCGCGACGCCGGAGTGCTCGACCTGATCCCGGCCGACCACGTGCTCAGCCCCGAGATCCACCTGGTGCCGGCGTTCGGGCACACCCCCGGAAACGTCTACCTGGTGGTCACCTCAGCCGGTCGGCGGGCGCTGTTCGCCGGCGACATGCTGCACCACGGGGTGCAGCTGGAACGCCCGGAGTGGAGCATCCGCTACTGCGTCGTGCCGGGCGACTCGGCCGACCAGCGGCGTCGACTGCTGGAACGGGTCGCCGACTCCGGCGACCTGCTGGTCCCGGCGCACTTCCCGTTCCCGGCCGCCGGCTATGTGCACCGGGCCGAGCGTGGCTTCACGTACACCTTCATCGACCTCTGATGCCGCCGCTGTACATCGCCGACTTCCACACCCACTACGCCGGTCCGGACTACCCGGCCCTGCCACCCCACAACACCGCAGCAGAGCTGGCGCAGCGGTGGCGTGGGCTGGCCCGTCGGATCGCCGATCTGGACGGGCTGCTGGCCGAGGCCGGCCGGCACGGCGTCGACCTGCGGGTGCTCAGCGCACCACCGGCCCTGGTGACCCCGCACGGTGAACGCACCCGCCCGGACGACCTGCGCCGGCTCAACGACCATCTCGCCGAGGCGGTGGCCACCGCCCCGCAGCGGCTCCGGGGCCTGGCCACCGTCGACGCCTTCGCCGGTGACAGCGCGGCCGAGGAGGCCCTACGTGCCGTCCGCGACCTCGGACTGTCCGGGCTGGTGGTCGACTGCGCCACGGACGGGCAGTTGCTCGGCGCGACGGCCGCCCGACCCACCCTCACCGCGGCGGCCGAACTCGGCGTGCCGGTCTTCGCCCACCCGATCAGCCCGGCCGCCATGACCAGCGCCTTCGCCGGTCTCGGTCGGTTCGGTACCTCGCTGGCCCGGGGCACCGTCAACGCCGCGGCACTGCTGTCGCTGCTGGCCGACGGGGTGCTGGCAGAGCTGCCCGACCTGCACGTGGTCTTCCCGATGCTGGGGGTGGCCGGCCTGTCCCTGGCCGCCGCGACGGACGAGGGGGAGCGCATCACCGTGGCGGCCCCCGCGACCCAGCGGGCCCACGTCTACCTCGACACGATGGGTTTCACCCCGGCCGCGATCAGGTTCGCCGCCGACCTGCTCGGCGCCGACCACGTGCTCGTCGGCGGGGACTGGCCGATCGGCCAGCGGGAGACCAGCCGCGACCGGGTCGAGACGGCCCTGGCGCGAGCCGGGCTCGACGAGGCGGAGCGGCGGCTGGTCGCCGGGGCCAACACCCTGCGGCTGCTGGCCACCCGACCGGGCCGGGACGACTGAGACTGACCCGGGCAGCCGGCTACCGGCGCGGCTGCGGTACATGGCCGGTCGTGGCGCTCGATCGGCCACGGCGGATACCGGCACGCAACTCGTCGTCGGTCGCCGGGTGCCCTAGGGTGCGGGCCCGCAGCGTCGTCGCCGCGGGCCCGCACACGATGCACCGCTCAGGTCACCGCCGGGTCAGCTCACGGCCGCGCGGCCCACAGCAACGCCCGGCCCAGCTGAGGCTGGAGCCCCTTGGGGTGCAACCGGAACGTCGGGTTGGTGCCGAAGAGCACCACCGGGTTGCCGGCCGCGCCCACGCTCCGGACGATGCTGGCCTGGCCCGCCGCGGCGCTCTGCCCGGTCGCCCCCGTGGTGGCCCACCAGCCGGCCAGCAGCGGGTCCGGCCCGTACGACTGCTCCACGCTCACCCCGGCGCCGAGGTTGGTGAACCAGACCGGCTGGCTGATGAAGGCGTACGGGCTGGCGTCGGCGGTGACCGGACCGCCCCGGTTCACCACGTTCGCCACCCCGCTGGCCAGCGACGGCCCGGCGGTGGCGGTGACGCTCAGCAGCGACGTGGCGTTGCCGAAGATCGCCCCGGCGGTGCCGAGGCCGACCACGCCGCCACCACGGGCCAGGAAGGCGTCCAGCGCGGCCCGGTTCGCCGTGGTCAGGTTCGCCACGTTGAGGTTGCCGGCCACCAGCAGCACGTCGACCTCGTCGGTCAGCGTGTCGGCAAGCGTGGCGGCGGTGACCGCCCGGGTCGCGAAGCCGAGGGCGGCCAGGGTGTCCCGTGCCTCGACACCGCCCAGGTAGCCGACCACGATCTCGCCCAGCGGGGTGCCCCGCCAGCGGGCCGGGGCCCGCTCGAAGGTGACGCCGTGGGTGCGGACCGCGTCCTGGAGCAGCTTGCGGCTGCCCGGGCTGGCCTGCACCACCACCGACCCGTCGGCGAGCCGGTGCACCCGCAGGCCCTTGCGGATCAGCGAGTTGACCACCAGCAGGTCGGCGGCGTCCTGGATGTCGAGCCGTACGTCGGTGTTGGCGGGCGGCAGGGTGCCGGTGGCCACCCCGTCGTACACCCGGGTCAGCTGCACCTTCGGCAGCTTCTTGTCCCACAGCGTGTCGACGGTGGCGCCCCAGGTCAGTCCCGGGCTCCAGGCCGCCGGACCGGCGTAGAGGTCGTCCACCCGGTCGGTCAGGTCGATGCCCGGCTCCAGTAGCGAGTTGACCAGGCCCCGCTTGGGCTGGTGCAGGTCGACGACGTAAGAGCCGGCCGGGTAGCTCGTGCCGTCGGCCCGGAAGGCGTGCTTGGCCCGCCACACCCGACCGCCGCTGCCGATGAGCAGGTCGACCAGGCGCGCGGCGGCCGGCTCGGAGCGCTGCGCGGCGCCGGTCGGGATGACGTACGCCCGGGGGAAGACCGTCTGGTAGTTGTCCTCCGGGCCCCAGCCCGGCACGAAGTCGTCGGGGATGTCCCGCAGCGGTTCACCGGCCCAGCCGCGCCGGTACACCTCCGCCTGGTCGAAGATCACCTGACTGCGGTGGTCCTGGATGTAGCGCAGCGAGGACTTGATGGCCACCTCGTGCACGTCGGTGTTGATGCCGGAACGCCGGATCCGCTCCTGTGGCGTCAGGTTGGTTCCACGCGGGTTGAGCGGCGCCTCGATGGTGTACGGGATGCTGCTCTGCAACAGCGCGAACGACGGCACGTAGATCGGCGGGAAGTCGTCCCAGACCCCGGGCGCGTCGTCGCGGAACGGGATCCGCGCCCGCTGCGTCTCGGGGTGACCGAGCGCCCGCAGGTCCTCCTCGATGCCGAGCGCGTTCGGCAACGCGTGCTTGATGAACAGGTCGTACTCGTTGTTGACGTTGTGCGGCGGGGTGCTCGGGTGCAGCAGCGTCGGGCTGACGTAGCCGTGCAGGTCCAGCGTGATGATCGGCTTGGTGTCGATGATCAGCTCGCGGATCAGGTTCGTCTCGGGCTGGGAGACGATGGTGAGATCCCGGTTCAGGTCGTACCCGTTGCCGTTGGCCCGGGTGCCGGCGATCCGGCCGTCCGGGTTGGCGGTCACGTTGAAGATCAGCCGGTTGCGTTCCAGCAGCCGGGCCACCTCGGGATCGCGGCTGGTGGCGAACTCCTGGATGACCCGCAGCGCGGCGTCGGTGCCCTCCCACTCGTTGCCGTGGATGTTGGCGTTGACGAACAGCGGCGTCTTGTATCCGGCCAGCAGCCTGCGGTCGGTGCGCGCCCGCGCCGGCTCCTCCTCGATGAGGCGCTTCCACTGTTCCTGCTGGCGGGCCTGCGCCCGGGACTCCGGCGCGGTGACGACCACCGCGTACAGGTCGTGGCCGCCGCTGGACGTGCCGGCCACCCGGGCGGAGACCCGGTCACTCGCGGCCTGCAACGCGTTCAGCTTCGTGGCGATCTCGTGGTACGGCACGACGCCGATCGGGATGGAAGCGTCGGCCGGGTTCTCCGGCCAGACCGGCAACACGTTCTGCCGGGGGTAACCGGCGATCTGGTCCAGGCCGGGCGAGGACGGTGGGACGGCCGGCAACGCCGAGGCGTTCGCCGGTGCGACCCAGGCCGTCGTGCCGAGCAGGCCGAGGGCGAGCCCGGCGGTGGCCAGGCGTACGGACATTCTTCTGCGCACGATGGACAGCTCTCCTGTCGAGTGGAGCGGGTGCCGTACGCGGACGCGCGCGTAGGGCCGGAGACCTACGGCGGGAAGGACGCCCGCGACGGGCGGAAAGGGGGAGACCCGGCGTCAGCGGCAGGGTCGACAGGCGGCGCTGGCGACGCGCAGGAGGTCGATGTGACCTCGCTCCGTCAGGTGGGCGCTTCGCACGAGACAGATCCTTTATGGCGGCACATCGGAGTGTCAAGGGCCGCCGACCGACGGTTACCTCACCGCCGCCCGGCCGGATGTCGGACCGCGGGGGGTGTACCGGAGGCGGGCGAGGGTACGTCCTTCTCCGGACGCCAGTGGTGGTGCGGTGCCACGGCCGGTCCGGTCGAGTTCCGGCCGACCCGGTCGGTGCGCCGCCCGTGGAGGAGGGAAGACCGATGTCGGTGCGTGGTTGGCGCGGTGGTGCGGCAGTGGTGGCTCTGGCCATCTCGACCGGGGCCTGTGGCGGAACATCTCCCGACGACGTGGCCGCCACGTCCGAGGTCACCAGCACGCCGACCGCCGCCACCCCGACCTCGGCACCGGCCACCCCAACCGGGACCGCGTCGGCCACCCCGACGCCGACGGCCACCTCGCCGGTGCTCTCGGGCACCCGGCAGGCCACCGTCACCCGGGTCGACGGCTTCGAGGCGGGCCTGTCGCTGACCGACGAGGGACGGCTCGCCGAGGTGGACGACGACAGCGGCCGGCAACTGTTCGTACCGGTGCCGCTGGGCGGGCAGGACTTCCTGGTGATGTCGTACCGGGGCCGTGGTGGTGGCTCCGGCCCCGGTGAGCCGGTCTGCTGGCAGGTGCGCAATCCGGGCGACAGCCAGCCGCTGCACGTGCGGGGGGCGGACTGCGACGAGGACGAGGCGCGTCAGCGGTTCACCATCGCGCCCGCCGAGGGCGCCGCGGAGACGTTCCTGATCAGCAACAACTCGGCGTTCCTGCGGCACTCCCGCGACTCCGGGCTGATCCTCGAGGAGTTGGGCGACGCGGCACCGACCGACAGCTTCCGGCTCAACGACAACGGCCCGGCACCCGACCGGGGCTGAGCATCCGGCCCGTTGCTCACCGGCCGTCGCCACACCCGCTGTCGGCGCAGCCGACATCCGCGCAGGTAGCGGCGGGTGTGCCGGCGACCGGTGCGCAGCAGGCCCGGCCCCGCCAGGCATCCCAGCCCTCCTTGCCGGCCACCGTGGCGATGACCAGGGCCGCCACCGGATCCGCCCACCACCAGCCGAACAACGAGTTGACGGCCAGGCCGACGAGCAACACGCCGGACAGGTACGTGCAGAGCAGGGTCTGTTTGGAGTCGGCGACCGCCGACGCCGAGCCGAGTTCCCGCCCGGCCCGGCGCTGCGCGAGGGAGAGCACCGGCATGATCGCCAGCGACAGCGCCGCGAGGATCAGCCCGACCGTCGAGTGTTGCGCGCGGGCGTCGCCGAGCAGCGCGCGGACCGACTCGACCCCCACGTAGGCGGCCAGGGCGAAGAACGAGATCGCGATCACGCGCAGCGCAGCCCGCTCGC
This sequence comes from Micromonospora radicis, assembly GCF_003583405.1. GTDB lineage: Bacteria > Actinomycetota > Actinomycetes > Mycobacteriales > Micromonosporaceae > Micromonospora > Micromonospora radicis. Next base: position 127,416 of record NZ_QXEC01000007.1, on the reverse strand, counting down.
GCCGCTGGTGGTCGGTGGCGCTGAACTGCCAGGCGACCGCGGCGGCCGAGGAGACCTCGACGATCGAGTCCAGGCCGAAGCCGACCAGGGCGGTGGACGAGGCCAGGGTGCCCGCGGTGATCGCGACGACCGCCTCGACGACGTTGTACGCGATCGTCGCGCCGACGAACCAGCGGATCCGGCGGGCCAGTACGGCCCTGCGTTCGGCCGACGGTCCGGTGGGGGACCGGGAGACCAGCGGCAGCTCGACGGCCATCAGCAGCAGCCGTCGGTGCCGGCCGTCGGGCAGGCCGCCGGGTCCACGGCCAGGGCGAGGTCGACCAGGTCGCCGAGGGCGTGGGTGAGCCGGGCGTCGGCCAGCTGGTAGCGCGAACGGCGTCCCTCCGGCACGGCCACCACCAGGCCGCAGCCGCGTAGGCAGGCCAGATGGTTGGACAGGTTCTGCCGGCTGGTGCCGAGCAACTCGGCTAGCTCGGCGGGGTAGCCGGGCCCCTCGCGCAGCGCGAGCAGCAGCCGAGCCCGCACCGGATCGGACAGGGCATGCCCGAAACGTGCCAACGAATCCCCGTGCCCCGACATCCTCACCCGACTGACAGTACATCATCGAATGAACTCTCAGTAGGCTCGCCGACGTATCCGATCAACCACCGGGGTGGGAGGGAAGGTCGGATTCCAGCCGGGACCTGAGGTCGGCGAGCTTGTCCACGGCGGCGCGGGCGTACTCGCCGATCCAGCGGTCGTGGATGTGCCTGATCGGTAGCGGGTCGAGGTGGTTCCACCGCTCGCGGCCCTTGCGCTGGGCGATGACCAGCCCGGCGGCCTGCAGTACCCGCAGGTGCTGCATCACCGTGCACCGGTCCAGTTCCGGCAACTGGTCGCACACGTCGCCGGTGGTCCGGGCCTGGTCCTTGAGCAGGTCGAGGATCCGGCGCCGGACCGGTGACGCCAACGCCTTGAACACGCCGTCCAGATCCGTGGCATCGGCGGTTGAGGGGTCCGTGCCGCGCGGTGACATGTTATAAACCTATAACATGTCGACCCCGGGACGAGGAGATCAGTGTGGACCTGCGTTTCAAGATCGCTGGACGGATCGGTCGTCCGGTGCACGAGGTGTTCGAGGCCGTCGTCGACCCTGACCAGCTCTCGCGCTACTTCACCACCGGCGGAGCCAAGGGCCGGCTCGCCACCGGCGCCACCGTGAGCTGGGACTTCGCCGACTTCCCGGGGGCGTTCCCGGTCGAGGTGGTCGAGGTGGAGCAGGATCGGCGGATCGTGCTGCGGTGGGAGGCCGCCGACACCGCACCGCCCGGTGAGGGGGCGGCCGGCGGCGCCTACTCGACGACGGTCACCATGGAGTTCGAACCGCTGGGCGAGGCGCGCACCCTGGTCACCATCGCGGAGGAGGGCTGGCGGCCCACCCCCGAGGGCCAGCAGGCGTCGTACGGCAACTGCGAAGGCTGGACCAGCATGCTCTGCTGCCTGAAGGCATGGCTGGAACACGGCGTCAACCTGCGCGCCGGCTTCTACGCCTGAGCGTCGGGCCGGGCCCTACGCCTGGGTGCGCCGCCACTGCTGGTTCGCGCCGGTGCCGCAGCTCCACTGCACCACGCGGGCACCGTCGGCGGTGCCGGCGTTGAACACGTCGAGACACTTGCCGCTGTGCCGGGCGACCAGCTGCACGTAGCCCGTGCCGAGATCCTGTAGGCGCCACTGCTGGTTGGTGCCGCCGTGGCAGGTCCACTGGGCCACCCGGACCCCGTCGGCGGTCGCGCCGGTGCCGCCGTACACGTCCAGGCACTTGCCGCTGCTGACGCTGACCACCGAGTAGAAGCCGGCCCCGGCATCCTGGAGTCGCCAGCGCTGGTTGTCCTGGCCGTTCGCGGCCCACTGCACGACGTCCGCGCCGTCGATCGTCGCGTTGTCGTAGACGTCGAGCAGTTTGCCGCTGTGCCTCGCGGTGAAGGTGTAGCTGCCCGGCGTGGGCACGGTGGTCTGTGGGGCGAGCCGGTACAGCCCGGAGCCGTGCGCCGGGATCGGCCGGGTGAGCGTGCCGGTCACGGTGCCGAGTGCGGCGCCGGACCACAGGTCGGTCACGGTCGCCGACCCGATCCCGAGGTCGGCCAGGTTGACCGACACGTCGGCAGCGCTGTTCTCGCGGTTGAAGACGGCGACGTACCGGTGGTCGCCGCCGGGTACGTCGGCGGTCCACACCTGCCGGGTGCCGCCGCGGAGTTGGCGGTTGTTCACGCTGTTCTGGTTGACCGCCAGGACCGCGGCGTTGGTCATCAGCGCCAACTCCGTCGCTCGGTTCTCGACCAGGTTCCCGCCCCACATCAGCGGTGCCCGGTTGATGGCCCAGAGCGTCATGAGGGTGCGTTGCTCGTCGGCGGTCAGGCTGGAGTACCGCGGCGAGCCGACCGGACCGTACTTGGACAGCCGCCCGATGGGGATCATGTCCGGGTCGGGCCAGGCGCCGGTGCGGCGGTACGGAGTCCAGTTGCGCAGCTGGTCGAACAGGGCGTCCAGGGCGGGCCAGTTGTCCCACAGGTCGTTGACGATCCGCCACATGTGCGCGTTGGCCTGGACGTGCGCGCCACTGGCCAGCGGTGTCGGGCCGGGTGACAGGCTCAGCACCATCGGGCGGCCGCTGCGCTGGATGGCCAGTCGGTACCCCTCGACCTCCGCCTGCCGGTAGGTGGGTGCCGCGATGTCGTCGACCTTCACGTAGTCCACACCCCAGGAGGCCAGCAGCTGGAAGGTCGAATCCAGGTACGCCTGTGCGCAGGGGTGGGTCATGTCCAGGCCCCACATCAGGTTCAGCCAGGCCGCGGTGGTGGTGTTGTCGACCTGGTTCGCCCGGCAGGCGGTGCCCAGGATCGGTACGTTGTCGGCGACGGCCTGACGGGGTATGCCGCGCATCAGGTGGACCCCGAACTTCAAGCCCTGTGCGTGGACGTAGTCGGCCAGCGGCTTGAACCCGTTGGTTCCGGCGGCGGACGGGAACCGGGTGGTGTCGGGCAACAGTCGGCCGTTGGCGTCCATCCGCAGCCGGGGTTGCAGGTTCGCGTCCTGGTTCGGACTGTTGTTGTGCCGGCCGGGGTAGTACCAGGCCCAGTCGACCACGATGTACTGCCAGCCGTGCTGTCGCAGGTTCGCGGCCATGTAGTCGGCGTTGGCCCGGACGTCCGCCTCGGTGACGCTCCAGTTGAACGCGTCGTAGCTGTTCCACCCCAGCGGTGGCGTGTCGGCTACCCCGTTGTCCCAGGCGTCGGCCCGGTCGGGCCCGACCACGACGGCGCCCACCGTGAGGGCGAGGGCCGTGACCAGCATTGCGGCGGTGCTACGGAACCACGAGGGTGTCGGGACGGACCTCATCGGGGCCTCCAGCGGGAGCACGCATCTATCGCATTGGATCAATGTTAGCGTTAACACATCTGATGTCAAGCGCAACGTTTCGATAACGTCTGCGACACGCGTCCGGCTGGTTGTCCGACCGCTCGGGGGCCCGGCCCGCCGACGCCTCGGCGGCCCCGGGCGCGAGTCCTGCGATGAGGAAGCCGTGCCGTGGGCGCGCCGTCGCGCCGAGATCCCCGGGGGTGGCCCGGTCGATGCGCGATCGTGGCCGTCGGGCCGGGATCGGCCCGTACCGCCGGGCGCTGGCGGGCCGTAGTGTTGACGGTGCCGCCCGGCGGCGAAACAGTCTAGCAACACCAGCGCCATGGATGTTAACGTGCGCAGAGCTTTCTTCCTCGGAAAGTGTCGCGGACGGGTCGCGCCGGTGTGATCGCCAACATTGGCTCGCGCGAGCGCTCGCCGGCCCGGCCCGGCCCGGCCCGGCCCGGCCCGTCGCCGTGACGGGATCGCGGTCGACCGGAGCGCGGGGCGCCGACGGCCGTCGAGGCGACGCCACCGGACGGCGGGCCGCGCCGCCCGGCGAGCGCCTGGCGGCAATCATCCGATGTCTAGGTCGCCCGAGTCTCGGCTCCGAAACCGATTGCTACGCCCGTCCTGGCGATCTCCCGGCATCTGGTCGTTGACGTTACATCCCTGAAACGCTTAACGTCTGATGTCTGAGGCACGTGAGCTCCACACCCCCGCCACCGTGTTCTGGAGGGATCGCCATGTCCCGCACCCCGCTCACTCGCCGCTCCCTGCTGTCCGCGCTCGGCGCGGGCGGCACAGCGGCTGCCCTCGGCGTCGGCGCCGGCGGTGTCTACCGTCCGCTGCCCGTCCACGCCGCCATCCCCGGCCCGTCCAGCTACTCCGAGACCTGGGCCTCGGTGGGCCAGCACCCCGCCGCGGCCGAGTGGTTCCAGGACGCCAAGTTCGGCATCTACTTCCACTGGGGAGCCTTCAGCGTCCCGGCGTACGCCAACGAGTGGTACCCGCGCAACATGTACAACCCCGGCTCGAACGAGAACAACCACCACCGCAACACGTACGGCGACCCGTCGGTGTGGCCGTACCACAACTTCATCAACGGGGCGAACGACCGGTCCGGTCGCTTCGTGCAGTTCGCCCCCCGGCTGCGCTCGGCCGGCGGCAACTTCGACCCCAACGAGTGGGCACAGTTGTTCGTCGACGCCGGCGCCAGGTTCGCCGGGCCGGTGGCCGAGCACCACGACGGCTTCTCCATGTGGAACAGCCAGGTCAACGAGTGGAACTCGGTGGCCCGGGGACCCCGACTGGACCTGCTACGGCTGCACACCGACGCGATCCGCGCCCGCGGCCTCAAGGTGATGGTCGCCATGCACCACGCCTTCAACTTCACCGGCTTCTACCAGTGGGCGCCCCAGCAGTCCGACCCGAGCCTGCGCAAGCTCTACGGGCAGCTGGGCACCGCCGCCGAGGAGCAGCTCTGGTTCGACAAACTCCGCGAGATCATCGACCAGGCCCAGCCGGACATCATCTGGCAGGACTTCGACCTGCACCGGATCAGCGCGGCACAGCGACTGCGCTTCCTGGCGTACTACTACAACCGGGCCGTGGCATGGGACAAGGAGGTCGTCGCGACCTACAAGGACGGCCTGGAGCAGGGCGGCGCGGTCTACGACTACGAACGCGGCGGCCCCGCCGAGCTGCGTGAACCGTACTGGCTCACCGACGACAGCATCAGCAGCTCCAGCTGGAGCTACACCGTCGGGCTCGGCTACTACACGCTCAACCAGATGTTGCACTCGCTGATCGACCGGGTCAGCAAGAACGGCAACATGGTGCTCAACATCGCGCCGATGGCCGACGGCACCATCCCGACCGGGCAGCAGACGTTGCTGCGCAGCATCGGCGACTACCTGCGCCGCTTCGGCGAGTCCATCTACTCCACCCGGGCCTGGACCACCTTCGGGGAAGGCCCGACCCGGATGGGCGGCGGCTACTTCGTCGCACCGGTCGCCGGCAACGCGCAGGACATCCGGTTCACCCGCAGCAAGGACAACCGCGTGCTGTACGCGACGATCCTCGGCTGGCCGGGCAGCACGGTCAACATCACCACGCTCGCGTCGAACCGGATCAACCTCAGCTCGCTGGCCGGCGTGCAGCTGCTCGGCTCCACCGCCGGCAGCTACGTCAACCTGCCGACCCGCACCCAGGACAACACCGGACTGCGGATCACCCTGCCGTCGGCCACCGCGCCGTTCAGCGCGCCCGCGTACGTGGTGAAGCTGACCTTCAACGGGCCGATCCCGACGCTCGGCGGCGGTGCCACCGTCTCGCCCCCGGTCAGCGTCTACCAGCACACCGGCTACGAGGGCGGCGTCAGCCTCTCGGTCGGCAGCTACACCGCGGCCCAGTTGCAGACCGCCGGCATCGGCCTGCGGACCATCTCCTCGGTCCGGGTCACCGCCGGCCACCAGCTCATCGGCTACGCCAACGACAACTTCTCCGGCACCAGCTGGACCTTCAACAGCGACAACGCCGACCTGCGCAACACCGGCAACAACGACGCCATCGCCTCGCTGCGGGTCACCTTCAACCCGACGACGTACCAGCGGATCACCAACGTGACCAACGGCCTCGCCCTGGACAGCGGCGGCAGCGTCGCCTCCGGTTCGCAGCTGAAGCAGTGGAGCTGGGACAGCAGCACCAACCTCCAGTGGCAGCTCGTCGACCTGGGCACCGGCTACTACCGGATCGTCAACCGCACCAACGGGATGGTGGTCGACGGCTTCGGCCTCACCAGCAACGGCGCTGCCGCACAACAGGCGCCGTGGAACGGCAACAACAGCCAACAGTGGCAGATCACCGACCAGGGCAACCGGCGGTACCGGATCGCCAACCGGGCGACCGGGCTGGTGCTCGACGGCGGTGGTCAGGTCGCCTCCGGCTCCCTGGTCAAACAGTGGAGCTGGGACGGCAGCACCAACCTGCTGTGGACCATCACCGCAGTCTGAACCGCGCAACGCTGCTTCGACCTGTGTCGCCGTGACCCCCCGGTTGCGGCGACACAGCTCGGATGACACCAAGATATGGAGGAAAGTCAATGAATCGCAGGGCACTGACGAGCGTGGGCCTGTCCCTGATGCTCGGTGCGGCGGCCACCTTCGCCGCCGGCTGCAACAGAGACTCCGGCGACGGGACGGGCACCGGCTCGAACCAACTGGTCGGCGTGGACTACCCCCGTTCGGACACGGACTTCTGGAACTCGTACATCAAGTACGTGCCGCAGTACGCGCAGGAACTGGGCGTCGAGCTGAAGACCACCAACTCGCAGAACGACATCGCGAACCTCATCTCGAACACCCAGACGTTCATGAGCCAGGGCGTCAAGGGTGTGGTGATGGCCCCGCAGGACACCGCCGCCATCGCGCCGACGCTGTCGCAGCTGGAGAGCCGGGACATCCCGGTGGTCACCATCGACACCCGGCCGGACACCGGCAAGGTGTTCATGGTGGTTCGCGCCGACAACCGCGCCTACGGCACCAAGGCGTGCCAGTTCCTCGGCACCAAGCTCGGCGGCAAGGGCAAGGTCGTGATGCTGCAGGGCGGCCTCGACTCGATCAACGGCCGGGACCGCACCGAGGCGTTCAACGAGTGCATGCAGAAGGAGTTCCCGGAGATCACCGTCTTCGGCGAGGCCACCGACTGGAAGGCGGACGTGGCGGCGTCGAAGCTGCAGACCCGGTTCGCGTCCGACCCGGACATCAAGGGCATCTACATGCAGTCGTCGTTCGCGCTCTCCGGCACCCTGCAGATCCTCAAGCAGCGGGGCCTGCAGGTGCCGCCGACCGACCCGAAGCACGTCTTCGTCGTCTCCAACGACGGCATCCCGGAGGAGCTGAAGCACATCGGCGAGGGCCTGATCGACGCCACCGTCAGCCAGCCGGCCGACCTGTACGCCAAGTACGGCCTGGAGTACGTCAAGGCCGCCATCGAGGGCAAGACGTTCCAGCCCGGCCCGACCGAGCACGGCAGCAACATCATCCAGGTCCGCGACGGCCTGCTGGAGGACCAGCTGCCGGCACCGCTGGTGACCCTCGACGGCGCACCGATCGCCGGTGAGCCCACGGTGAAGTTCGACGACGCGTCCCTCTGGGGCAACAACGCATGAGTGCCACCCCCACGGGCCCGACCGACGGGCCGGTCGTTGACGACCGGCCCGTCGTCGAGGCCACGAACATCACCAAGCGCTTCGGGTCGACACTGGCCCTGTCCGAGGCCGGCATCGTGGTCCGGCGGGGCGAGACCCACGCCCTCGTCGGCCGCAACGGCGCCGGCAAGTCGACCCTGGTCAGCATCCTCACCGGGCTGCAGGCCGCGGACACCGGCACGGTCACGTTCGACGGCGAGCCGGCGCCCCCGCTCGGCGACCGCGACGCGTGGCGGCGTCAGGTCGCCTGCGTCTACCAGAAGTCGACGATCATCCCGACCCTGACCGTGGCGGAGAACCTGTTCCTCAACCGGCACGCCCGCGGACCCGGCCGGCTGATCCGTTGGAACGCCCTGCGTAACGACGCCCGGGAACTGCTCGCCGAGTGGTCGGTCGACGTCGACGTCCGCCAGCCCGCCTCGACGCTCTCGGTCGAACAACGGCAGTTCGTCGAGATCGCCCGGGCACTGTCCTTCGGCGCCCGGTTCATCATCCTCGACGAACCGACCGCGCAGCTCGACGGCGCCGGCATCAACCGGCTGTTCGGCCGCATCCAGGACCTGCGCGCCCAGGGCGTGACGTTCCTGTTCATCAGCCATCACCTGCAGGAGATCTACGAGATCTGCGACCAGGTGACGGTGTTCCGCGACGCCCGACACATCTTGACCGCCCCGGTGGCCGAGCTGAGCCGTCCGGCACTGGTCGCGGCGATGACGGGGGAGGACGTCAGCATGCCCGAGGCGGTGCACCGCCGGCTGTCCGCCGACGTGCCGGTGCTGCTGTCGGTGCAGGATCTCGTCACCGCCTCCGGCGCCGAGCTGTCCCTGGAGGCGAAGGCCGGCGAGGTCGTCGGCATCGCCGGCGGCGGCGGAAGCGGCAAGGTCGAGGTGGCCGAGGCGATCGTCGGCCTGGCCCGACCGGCCAGCGGAACCGTCACCCTCGACGGTCGGGTACTGCGTCCGGGCAGCGTGCCCGACGCCCTCGACGCCGGAGTCGGCCTGGTGCCGCAGGACCGGCACCGGGAGGGGCTGGTACCGCTGCTGTCCATCGCCGAGAACGTCACGATGACGGTGCCGCACCGCATCGGACGACGCGGGCTGATCTCCCCGGCCCGCCGCGACGCCGTGGCCCGGCAGTCGATCGCCGACCTGGCGATCAAGGCGTCCGGCCCACACGTGCCGGTCTCCGACCTGTCCGGAGGCAACCAGCAGAAGGTGGTCATGGGCCGGGCCCTGGCCAGCGACCCCAAGCTGCTGGTCCTCATCACGCCGACCGCCGGTGTCGACGTGCGCTCCAAGCAGACCCTGCTCGGTGTCGTCGACGACGTACGTCGTGACGGCACGGCCGTGCTCGTCGTCTCCGACGAGCTGGACGACCTGCGGATCTGTGACCGCGTGTTGGTGATGTTCCAGGGTCGGGTCGTCCGCGAGATGGCCCACGGCTGGAGCGACAACGATCTGGTAGCCGCCATGGAAGGGGTGGATCTCCACCATGTCTGAGACGCTGTCCACCACCGCGTCGCCGCCCGCGTCCCCGCCGCCGTCACCGGCGCCGCCGCCGCAGCGGACACTGGCCATCGCCCGCCTGCGGGACCTGGCCCTGGTACCGGCGATCATCGCCGTGGCCATCGTCGGCTTCATCGTGAACCCGGTGTTCCTCAGCTCCGACAACATCATCAACGTGCTGCAGAGCATGTCGGAGATCGCCATCGTGGTCCTCGCACAGACCATCGTGCTGATCACCGGGAAGATGGACCTGTCGTTGGAGTCCACCTTCGGGCTCGCGCCCGGCATCGCCGCCTGGTTGATCATCGACCCGGCCCTGACCCGCGGCCTCGGGCTCGACTTCCTGCCGTCGGCCTGGGCGGTGCCGGTGGTCCTCCTCGTGGGTGCCCTGGTCGGTGCCTTCAACGGGCTGCTCATCGTCCGGTTTGGGCTCAACGGGTTCATCGTCACGCTGGGCATGCTCATCGTGCTGCGCGGCCTGCTGACCGGCATCTCCGGAGGCCAGACGTTCTTCGCCCTGCCGGAGTCGATGACCTACCTCGGCTCGACCAGTTGGTTCGGCGTACCCGCGTCGATCTGGTTGTCGCTGTTGCTGTTCGGCGGCGGCATCGTGGTGCTCGGTTTCACCCGGGCCGGTCGGGCGCTCTACGCCATCGGCGGCAACGTCGACGCGGCCCGCGCCGCCGGTATCCGCACCGACCGGGTGCTGTGGATCGCCCTCATCGTCGCCAGCGTGTTGGCGGCGCTGGCCGGGTTGCTGATGAGCGGCCGGCTCGCCGCGGTGCCCGCCGCGCAGGGCAGCGGCGCCATCTTCCAGGTCTTCGCCGCGGCCGTCATCGGCGGCGTCAGCCTCAACGGTGGCAAGGGAACGGTGTTCGGTGCCTTCACCGGCGTCCTTCTGCTCTTCATGATTATCAATGTGCTGACGCTCGCCGGGGTGCCCGCGCAGTGGACCAACTTCCTCAACGGCACGGTCATCCTGGTGGCCCTGGTGGTCTCCCGCATCACCGGGGGCAAGGCGCAGACATGAGGTGGACCGGTCCGGCGGCCGACCGGCGGCGAGGTGGACCCATGAGCACGGGCACAGACACGTCAGATGTTCGACCCCCACAGGAGTTGCGGTGACTGAGCGCATCACGTCCGTAGAAACCATCGACGTCCGGTTCCCCACGTCCCGTCACCGCGACGGGTCAGACGCGATGAACCCCTTCCCGGACTACTCCGCCGCCTACATCCTGCTGCGCACCAGCGCGGGAGCCGAGGGCCACGGCCTGGTCTTCACGGTGGGCCGGGGTACCGAGATCCAGGTCGCGGCGGTGCAGTCGTTGGCCGCCATGGTGGTCGGCCAACCGGTCGACGAACTGGTCGCCGACCCCGGGGCCCTGGCCCGCCGGCTCGTCGGCGACAGCCAGATCCGCTGGCTCGGGCCCGAGAAGGGGGTCGTGCACATGGCCGCCGGCGGCCTGGTCAACGCGGTGTGGGACCTGGCCGCCCGGCGGGCCGGCAAGCCGTTGTGGAAGCTGCTGGCCGACCTCACCCCGGAGCAGCTGGTGGCCCAGGTCGACTTCCGCTACCTGCGCGACGCCCTCACCGAGCAGGAGGCGTTGGCGCTGCTGCGGACCGCGGCCGACGGGCGGGCCGACCGTGAACGGATCCTGGTCACCGAGGGCTATCCCGCGTACACCACCACGCCGGGCTGGCTGGGCTACGACGACGAGAAGCTGGCCCGGCTCTGCAAGGAGGCGGTCGAGGCGGGATACCAGCTGATCAAGCTCAAGGTCGGGGGGAACCTGGCCGACGACGTACGGCGGATGGGCATCGCCCGCGAGGCCGTCGGTCCGGACATCAGGATCGCCGTCGACGCCAACCAGATCTGGGGCGTACCGGAGGCGATCGCCTGGATGCGCGAGCTGGCCCGGTTCGACCCGTACTGGATCGAGGAGCCGACCTCACCGGACGACGTGCTCGGGCACGCCGCGGTGCGCAAGGCGCTGGCCCCCGTCAAGGTGGCCACCGGCGAGCACGTGCACAACGCGGTGATGTTCAAGCAGCTGTTGCAGGCCGACGCCGTCGACGTGGTGCAGATCGACGCCTGCCGGGTGGCCGGGGTCAACGAGAACCTGGCGATCCTGCTGCTCGCCGCCAAGTTCGGGGTGCCGGTCTGCCCGCACGCCGGTGGGGTGGGGCTCTGCGAACTGGTGCAGCACCTGGCGATGTTCGACTTCGTCGCCCTCAGCGGCAGCACCGACGACCGGGCCATCGAGTACGTCGACCACCTGCACGAGCACTTCACCGACCCGGTACGGATCAGCGGCGGACGCTATCTGGCACCGCAGGCGCCGGGCATGAGCGCGGAGATCGTGCCCGCCGCGTTGTCCGACTACCGCTACCCCGACGGCCCGGAGTGGGCGGCGGGCACGACGGGAGCAGCCACGGCATGATCATCGACGCTCATCACCACCTGTGGCGGCCGGAGCGCGGCTACACCTGGCTCGACGAGCCGGGGCTGGACGTCATCCGGCGACCGTTCACCCCGGCGGACCTCACCGCCGAGCTGACCGCGACCGGAGTGGACGCCACAGTGCTGGTGGAGGGTGGACGCTGCCACCCCGACGAGGCGGCCGAGTTCCTCGGCTACGCCGCCGACACCGAGTCGATCGTCGGGGTGGTGGCCTGGATCGACGTGGCCGCGGGCGACGTCTGCGAGAGCATCGCCGGATACCGCCGGCTGCGCGGCGGCGAGTACCTGGTGGGGCTGCGTTCGCAGGTGCAGGGGGAGGCCGACCCCGACTACCTCGACCGGCCCGAGGTGCGTCGCGGACTCGCCGAGATCGCCGCCGCCGGGTTGGTGTTCGACCTGGTGATCCGGGTCGACCAACTGCCGGCGGCGGCCCGGGTGGCCCGGGCGCTGCCACAACTCCGCCTCGTCCTCGACCACCTGGGCAAGCCCCGGATCGACGAGGGCGCGGCGGGGTTGCGCCGCTGGCGCGCTCCGTTGGCCGAGCTGGCGGCCAGCCCCAACGTGGTCGCCAAGCTCTCCGGCATGGTCACCGAGGCGCGGCCGGACTGGTCGCCGGGGGACCTGCGTCCGTTCGTCGAGGTGGCGATCGAGGAGTTCGGTCCGGAACGTCTGATGTTTGGTTCGGACTGGCCGGTATGTCTGCTCAGGTCCGACTATCCGGGCGTGCGGCGGGCGCTGGAGGCGGTGCTGCCGCCGCTGTCCGGGGCGCAGCGGCAGGACATCTTCGCCGGCACCGCGGTGCGTACCTACGAACTGGCCGGGCGGGTGGCGCACCTCGTCCCGGCCGTGCCGCCGGCATGACCGTGCGCCTAGGCGTCCTCCGCCGCCTTGGCGGCCAGCACGGTACGCAGCCACGCCTCCGAGGTGTTGACGTGCATCAGCGCGCTGGCCTGAGCGAGCAGTTGGTCGCGCGAGCGCAGCGCGAGGTAGATCGCGTGGTGCTCGTCGATCGTCTTGTGCGCCGCGTTGCCCTCGATCAGGCCGCGCCACACCCGGGCCCGCAGGGTCTGGCTGGACAGCCCGTCCAGCAACGAGGTGAGGGTCTCGTTGCCGGTCGTCGCGATGACCCGGTGGTGGAAGGCGGCGTCGAACTGAATCAGCTTCTCGGCGTCGTCGGCGGCTGCCCGCATGTCCTCGAGGATCTGGGCCAGCTCGTCGAGTTCGGCCTGGGTCATCCGCAACGCCGCCAGGCCGGTCGCCACCGGCTCCAACATCCGCCGGACCTCCATCACCTCCAGCAGGGTGTCGTCGCGCAGCAGCTCCACCGCGACGCCGAGCCCCTCCAGCAGCAGCCGGGGCGCGAGGCTGGTGACGTACGTCCCGTCGCCGCGGCGCACGTCGAGCACCCGGGCCGACTCCAGCACCTTCACCGCCTCCCGGACCCCGCTGCGCGACAGCCCCATCTGGGCGGCCAGTTGCGGTTCCGGCGGCAGCCTCGTGCCGGGCGGCAACTCGCCGGTCTGGATCATGCTCCGGATCTTCGCGATCGCGTCGTCGGTCAGTGCCACGCGGGCCCCCTTCGCGCTGGACACCCATGCGCCGTCGGCATGGAGTCGACCCCGACGACGTGGCTCGCCATCGGCAACGCCACCCACTATATAGACATCCGATGTTTGTCGCCGTCGCGGTCGGACCGGCGATTCGGTCCCGGCGTATGGCCATGCCCGCCGGCCCGATCCCGGCGAATGGCACACCCCGGCGGCACACCTGCGCGGAAAGGCGTGTGATCCCAATGCAGTACCGTCCACTGGGCCGCACCGGCCGTACCGTGTCGATGCTCGGCTACGGCGCCTCGCCGCTGGGCGGAGTCTTCGGCCCGGTCGACGAACAGGCCGGTGTACGCGCCGTGCGTACCGCACTCGACCTGGGCGTGAACATCATCGACGTGTCTCCGTACTACGGCGACACCGTCGCCGAGACGGTGCTCGGCCGGGCCCTGCGCGGGGTCGACCGGGACAGCTACCTGCTGGCCACCAAGGTCGGCCGGTACGGCGAGGCGTCGTTCGACTTCTCCGCGGCCCGGGTCACCGCGAGCGTCGAGGAGAGCCTGGCCCGGCTCGGCACCGACCACCTCGATCTCATCCAGTGCCACGACATCGAGTTCGGTGACCTGGACCAGGTCATTGACGAGACGCTGCCCGCCCTGGCCGGGCTGCGCGACGCGGGCAAGGTCCGTCACCTCGGCATCACCGGCTACCCACTCGAAGCCCTCACCCGGGTCGCGGCGGCGACACCGGTGGACACCGTCCTGTCCTACTGCCGCTACACCCTGCTGGACCGGGCGCTGGCCGCCGCCGCACCCGAGTTCGCCGAGCGGGGCGTCGGGGTGATGAACGCGTCGCCGCTGGCCATGGGGTTGCTGTCGCACCGCGGTGCGCCGGCCTGGCATCCGGCCCCGCCGGAGGTCCGGGCCGCCGCGTCCGCCGCGGCCGCGCTCTGTGCCGAGCGGGGCATCGACATCGCCCAGGTCGCGCTGCGGTTCGCGGTCGAACCGGCGCAGTTCGCCACCACCTTCGTGGGTTCGGCGAGCCCGGAGAACATGGCCCGCAACGTGCGCTGGGCGCTCACCCCGGCCGACGCCGAACTGCTCGCGGACCTGGAGAAGCTGCTGGCGCCGGTGCGCGACCGGGCCTGGCCCAGCGGACGCCCGGAGAACAACATCCCCGCGGGAAGGAACTGACGTGCGACGGTACGGCTGCGTGATCCGCCTCCGCCCGGAGCATCGGGACACCTACCTGCGGCTGCACGCGGAGGTCTGGCCCGGCGTGGAGCAGACCATCCGCGACTCGAACATCCGTAACTACACCATCTTCCTCCACGGCGACCTGCTGTTCGGCTACTACGAGTACGTCGGCGACGACCACGAGGCCGATCAGCGCAAGATGGCCGCCGACCCGCAGACCCAGGCGTGGTGGAAGCTGACCGACCCCTGCCAGGAGTCCCTCGCCGAGCCCGGCTCGGGACACTGGTGGGCCCCGATGCAAGAGATCTGGCACCTGACCGAGGAGACGGCGTGAACCGCAGCGCACAGTACGTCGGCGACGGCACCTTCGTCGTCGAAGCCACCGAGCCGGTGCCGCCCGGCCCCGGCGAGGTACGCCTCGACGTCGCGTACACCGGCATCTGCGGCACCGACCTGCACATCGCGCACGGCGCGATGGACCACCGCGTCCGCGTCCCGGCGGTGATCGGGCACGAGATGTCGGGTCGCATCGCCGAGATCGGTGCCGGGGTGACCGGTCACCGGGTGGGCGACCCGGTGACGGTCATGCCGCTGGACTGGTGCGGCGAGTGCCCGGCCTGCCGCGCCGGACACACCCACATCTGTCACCGGCTCAACTTCATCGGCATCGACTCACCGGGGGCGATGCAGCGCTCGTGGACGGTGCCGGCCCGGATCCTGGTGCCCCTGCCGGAGCAGATGTCGCTGGCGCACGGCGCGTTGGTCGAGCCGACCGCGGTGGCCGTGCACGACGTGCGGCGTTCCCGGTTGACCGCCGGTGAGCACGCCGTCGTCATCGGCGCCGGGCCGGTCGGCCTGCTCATCGGTGTGGTCGCCCAGGCCACCGGCGCCACGGTGACGGTGCTCGAACTCGACCCCGGGCGCCGTGCGCTCGCCGCCGACCTGGGCCTGTCCACGGTGGACCCGGCCGACGTGGACGTCGCCGGCTACGTGCAGGACCACACCGGTGGCGCCGGCGCCGACGTGGTGTTCGAGGTGTCCGGCTCGGCGGGCGGGGTGCGGACCGCGACCGACCTGCTCGCGGTACGCGGTCGGCTGGTCATCGTGGCGATCCACCCCAAGCCCCGGGAGGTGGACCTGCACCGGGTCTTCTGGCGCGAGCTGGAGATGATCGGCGTGCGGGTCTACCAGCACGACGACTACGCCGAGGCGGTCCGTCTGGTCCACGAGGGGCAGGTTCCCGCCGACCGGCTGATCTCCCGCATCGTGCCGTTGGCGGAGGTGGCGCAGGCCTTCGAGGCCCTCGCGGCCGGCGGTGACGTGAAGGTGCTCATCGACTGTGGAGGAGACGCGTGAACCCGTTCGACCTGTCCGGCCGGCTGGCCGTGGTGACCGGCTGCCGGCGTGGCATCGGCCTGGCCATGGCGGAGGCGCTGGCGGCGGCCGGCGCCGACGTGATCGGCGTGAGCGCGTCGCTGGAGGCCAGCGGGAGTGCCGTCGCCGAACGGGTGGCGGCGCACGGGCGTACGTTCGTGCCGTACCAGGCCGACCTGTCCGACCGGCAGGTCGTCCGCGAGCTCGCCGGCTGGCTCGGTGAGCGGGACCGGCCGGTCGACATCCTGGTCAACAACGCCGGCACGATCCGTCGGGCGCCGGCTGCCGAGCACGGCGACGAGGACTGGGACCACGTGCTGGAGGTCGACCTGTCCGCGCCGTTCGTGCTCGCGCGCGAGCTGGGCCGGGACATGATCCGGCGGGGCAGCGGCAAGATCATCTTCACCGCGTCGATGTTGAGCTTCCAGGGTGGCGTGACGGTGCCCGGGTACGCCGCGGCGAAGTCCGGCATCGCCGGTCTGACCCGGGCGTTGGCCAACGAGTGGGCGCCGCACGGGGTCAACGTCAACGCGATCGCCCCCGGCTACATCAGCACCGACAACACCCAGGCCCTTCGGGAGCAGCCGGAACGCAACCGGTCGATCCTGGAGCGGATCCCGGCCGGTCGGTGGGGCCGCCCCGAGGACATCGCCGGTGCCACCGTGTTCCTCGCCTCCGACGCCGCCGCCTACGTGCACGGCACCGTCATCCCGGTCGACGGCGGTTGGCTGGCGCGCTGAGCCGACGGTCCGGGCGGACCCGGCGAGTGAACGTGAACAATGCCTAACCGGCTTCGAGAGGATGCCGCTGAGAAGGTGACACTTATTCCCAATGACTCTAATCTATCTCTTGTAATGTTATCGCTAACCCGATATCTTTCGGGATGGGAGTGATGGGCGCCTCCGGCATCCAGCGGATCCGCTGAGGACACTTCCGTATTCCTCGACGCCGGACGCCGTCGGTCCGCGGGGCAACCGCCACCGCGGGCCACGGCCGGTGCCGAGTGGCAGCAACATCGGTCGCGCACCTCCGGGACACCGGGCTGCGGTCGACCCTGCCGTCACCGCGTCATCTCGCCGGCCCACGCCGTACCGCGCCGTGCCCACCGGCCGGTACGACCGCGCGCCCGCGGAGGAAGGGAGGAAGACCCACCTCTCGCTGAGCTGTCCGACCACGTGCACGCCGCGTCCCACCGTCCCCTCGCCGGCCCCGGCCGCCGACCGACGCGAGCCATCCGCTCGGACCGCTCCGCAAACGGCGGGCCACACCCCGCCGCCACCACCACCGACGGTGCACCGCACCGTCCACGCGTCGATCCCGACGCGGAAGGAGATCCACATGCGCCTGCGATCGTTCCCGCACCCGACCGAGTCGAGAGGAGCCGCGTGATGCCGCGACGCAGAGGCTTCCTCGCACCGCTCGCCCTCGGAGCCACCGCACTGGCCCTGACCATGGTCGCCACGACCCTGGCCGGTAACCCCGGCACCGCCGGCACGGCCGCCCAGGCCGGCACCGTCGCCGTCGCCGACGTCGGCACCCTCGCCGCGACCGCCGGCTGCGGTCGGGCACCAGGGCTGGGCAGTGGTACGCACACCATCCAGAGCGGCGGCAAGAGCCGCAGCTACATCCTGCGGGTGCCCGACAACTACCAGCAGAACAACCCCTACCGGTTGATCTTCGGATTCCACTGGTGGGGTGGCACCGCCACCGACGTGGCCACCGGACAGACCGTGCAACGCGACGTCTGGTCCTACTACGGGCTGCAGCGGCTGGCGAACAACAGCGCCATCTTCGTGGCGCCGCAGGGCATCAGCAACGGCTGGGCCAACGCCGGCGGCGAGGACGTCACCTTCGTCGACGACATGATCCGTCAGATCGAACAGGCCCTCTGCGTCGAGACGACGCAGCGCTTCGCCGTCGGCTTCAGCTACGGCGGCGCGATGAGCTACGCACTCGCCTGTGCCCGGCCCACCGTGTTCCGCGCGGTCGCCGTCTACGGCGCACCCCGCGAGCTGAGCGGATGCAGCGGCGGCACCCAGCCGATCGCCTACTTCGGTGCGCACGGCATCAGCGACAACATCGCCACCGGTCGGGCCCTGCGCGACCGGTTCGTCCGCAACAACGGCTGCACCGCCCAGAACCCGCCGGAGCCGGCCCAGGGCAGCCTCACGCACCGCACCACCACCTACTCCGGCTGCCGGTCCGGCTACCCGGTGACCTGGGCCGCCTTCGACGGCGGGCACATCGCCGCCCCGCAGGACGGCGCTCCCGGTGACAGCGGCTCGCGTACCTGGCTGCCCGGCGAGACCTGGAACTTCTTCACCCAGTTCGGCGGCAGCACCCCGCCGCCCGGCAACGGCGGTATCCCCACCGGCTGGGCCCGCATCACCAACGTCGCCACCGGCCTCGGGCTGGACAGCGGCGGAACCGTACCCACCCAGTCGATGCTCAAGCAGTGGACCTACAACGGGAACACCAACCTGCACTGGCAACTGGTGGACTCCGGCGGTGGCTTCTACCGGCTGGTCAACCGGACCAACGGCATGGTGGCCGACAGCTGGGGTGACGCCAGCAACGGCGCCACCGCCGTACAGGCGCCGTGGAACGGTCACGTCAACCAGCAGTGGCGGCTGAACAGCCTGGGCAACGACCGCTACCAGATCATCAACCGGGGCACCGGCACCGCGTTGGACAGCGGTGGTGACAGCACCGTCGGCTCCCGCGTCAAGTTGTGGGCGCCCGACGGCAGCGCCAACCTGCAGTGGAGCATCGCCGCGATCTGATCGAGGCGACCGGCGGCGCGGGCATCGCCCGCGCCGCCGCGGCCACTCCGGTCCTCCGCACCCGGGCACGGAGAACGGGGGCGGATCCCGAACGTGGGATCCGCCCCCGGCTCATCCTCGGTGTGCGTGCGCCGCGCTCAGGCGCCGATCGCGATGGCGAAGACGTGCATCGTCGGCACGCCCGCCGCCGGCCGGGCGCTGATGTTGGGCAGCTCGACCCGGGCCACCGCCTTGTTCTGCAGCGCCACGCCGACGTAGTAGACGCAGGCCGGCGTCGTCACCCGCTGGTTGCCGGGCCGGTTCTGGTACTGCATCACCACCGCCGCCGTGCCGCCGGAGTGCGGCCCGCCGTACCAGTCGGGGGTGCTGAGCGTGAACGACTGCCGCGTCCCGTCGGCGTACACCACCGTGCCGGTGCCCGACACGGCGCCGTACGTGCCGGTGGCCAGGAAACCGAGCGTACGGCCGGTGCCGGTCACGCTGATCGACTGTCCCGAGGCGATGGCGTTGTCGGCACCGCCCGGTGCCACGTTGGGCCAGCGGAAGTTCACCCCGTTGCGGCTGACGGTGGCTCCCGGAGTGACCCCGGCCTGCGCCAGCGCCTGCGCGGAGAGGGTGGCCCCGTTGCCGTCGAAGTTGCCGGCACCGGTGTTGGTGTCGTTGGTGGTGCTGACGTTGGTGAAGCTCTGCTCCAACGTCGGCGTGGTGCCGCCGCCGGAGGGCGTGACCCGGTAGGTGCGACCGGCCTGCACGGTGACCTCGACGAGGTCGGTCGCCAGCCGGGTGGTGCGCGGCACCGAGCCGTCGGCGACGTCGACCACGCTGTGGTTACCGGTGAACAGCCGGCTACGCAGCCGGACGGTGCCGGCCCGGTCCGGCCGGACCAGGATCTCGGTGGCCTGACCGCTGCTCCAGGCCACCCCGACGGTGTACCCGCCCCGCGCCCGCAACCCGCTCACCTGGCCGGTCGGCCAGGCCGCCGGCAGGGCGGGCAGCAGGTGCAGCTCCCCGGCGTGGCTCTGCAGCAGCATCTCGGCGACGCCGGCGGTGGCGCCGAAGTTGCCGTCGATCTGGAACGGGGGGTGCAGGTCGAACATGTTGGGGGCGAGGCGGGCGGGGGTGGCCAGGAAGCGGATCAGGTCGTGCGCCCGGTTGCCCTCCTCCATCCGCGCCCAGAAGTTGATCTTCCAGGCGAGGGACCAGCCGGTGCCGTCGTCGCCGCGGATCTCCAGGGTCCGGCGGGCCGCCTCGAACAGTTGTGGCGTACCGCGCCTGGTGATCTGGTTGCTGGGCGCCAGGCCGTACAGGTGCGAGATGTGCCGGTGGGTGCGCTCGGTCTCGGTCCAGTCGTAGAGCCACTCCATGATGTTGCCCCGCGAACCGATACGGTTCGGCGCCAGGCGGTCCCGGGTGGCGCGGACCTGGGCCCGGAAGGTGCTGTCCACATTGAGGATCTCGCTGGCCCGGGCGCACCCGTCGAACAGGTCCCGCAGGATCTGGTTGTCCATGGTCGGCCCGGCGCAGACACTGGCGTCGGCGTGGTGGCCGATCTCCGGCGAGTTCGACGGGTTGGTCACCAGGTAGCCGAGCGTCGGTTCGGTGACCAACGTGTCGAGGAAGAACTGGGCGGCACCCTTCATCGCCGGGTAGTTGGCGCGCAGGAACTCGACGTCGCCGGTGAACAGGTAGTGATCCCAGATCAGCGTGGCCAGCCAGGCGCCACCGGTCTGCCACATGCCCCAGAAGGCCCCGTCGACCACCGAGGTGGCCCGCCAGGCGTCGGTGTTGTGGTGGGTGACCCAGCCGCCGGCGCCGTACTGCACCTGGGCGGTACGCGCCCCGCTGACCGCGAGATCCCTGATCATGTCGAAGACCGGGGCGTGGCACTCGGACAGGTTGGTGGTGTTGGCCGGCCAGTAGTTCATCGGCAGGTTGGCGTTGATGGTGTACTTCGAGTCCCAGGCCGGGGTCAGCGAGTCGTTCCAGATGCCCTGGAGGTTGGCCGGTTGGGTGCCGGGTCGGGACGAGGAGATCAGCAGGTACCGGCCGAACTGGAACAGCAGCGCGGAGAACTGCGGGTCGTTGACGTTGTTGTGCTGCGAGATGCGTACGTCGGTGGGCTGGTCGGCGGCGGCCGTGCGGCCGAGGTCGAGGTTCACCCGACCGAACAGCGCCTGGTAGTCCGAGACGTGCCGGGCGCGCAGCTGGTCGTAGGCGACGCCCCGGGCGGCCGTCAGGTGGCGGCGGGCGATGCCCTGGTAGTCGCCGCCGACGTTGCGGTAGTTCACGTAGCTGGAGCCGATCGAGATCAGCAGGGTGACGCTGTTGGCGTTGGTGACCCGCAGGGTGCCCGCGGAACTGGTGACGCTGCCACCGCTGACGACCGCGCTGGCCAGCGCCAGGAAGCGGACCGCGCCGGTGACGCCCTCCTGGTTGCCGGAGACCCCGTCGAGGCCGATCGTGCTGCCGTCGGGGCTGGAGACGGTGGTCCGCTGCGGACTGTCGAAGGTGGCGGTGAAGCTGATCGAACCCGTCCGGTCCGCGGTGAGCCGCATCGCGATGACCTGGTCGGGTGCGCTGGCGAAGACCTCCCGCTGGTAACGCACGCCGTTCAGCACGTAGCTGACGCTGGTGATGGCGGTGGTGAGGTCCAACTGGCGGTTGTACTGCGACGCGGTGCCCGAGGGGAAGGTGAGCCGCAGGTTGCCGACGGTCTGGTACGCCAGCTGCCCGACCGGGTTGCCGAGCATGTTCTGGTTGATCAGGTTTTGTGCCTGGGTCCACTGGTTGGCGAAGACCAGCCGCCGGATCTCCGGCAGCGCCGCCAGACCTCTGGTGTTGCTCGGGTCGTGCGGTCCGCCGGCCCAGACCGTGTCCTCGTTGAGCTGCAGGCGTTCGGCATCGACGTTGCCGAACACCATGGCGCCGAGGCGTCCGTTGCCGATCGGCAACGCCCGCAGCCAGTCGGTACCGGCGGACCGGTCGTACCAGAGTGCCAGGTCGTTGGCGGCCAGCACCTGTGGTGGCGCCACCGAGTCGGCTCGGGCCATGGCGGTCCAGGGAACCGGCAACAGCGCACCGCCGGCGCCGGCTGCTCCCATCTTGAGCGCCTGCCGTCGCGTCACGTCTGACATCGATCCTCCAAACGGTGGCCGTTCCCGGCCACCCGAAGAACTGTGCGGGGCAGATGTCGGGGTGGGGAGCGTCGTGGCTGCACCGGTTGCCGCGCGGGGGTGGGGCGCCCGTCGACCCCGTCTCGGAACATGGGGTGGTGAAGCGGGTGGCGACGGTGGCGCGCTGGGGTCCAGGAAGGCCGCGTGGCAGCCCCTCGAACGCTCAGACATCTGATGTGTTGCGCGAAGGTTACTCCGGCGTGACGGAATAGGCAATGGTTGATTCAAGCCCTCGTCGGGCTCGCCTGAGGTTGATGCCGGAGGTGGGCGTCGCGGGCTGACCGGCGCTCAGTGCGAGGGCGCCGTCGGCGACGACGGGTGGTGCCGGCCAACCGGCGGTCGCGGCGGAGCGGCGCCCAGGTCAGGCCCGCAGATACATCGGATGTATCACGATCAGTGTCGGCGGCGACGAGCCCGGGGCTGCCGGACGGTGTCCGGGCCGGCCTCGTGCAGGTCGACGACGTTGCGCGGGGAACTGCCCGTGCGCCGAGCCTCCGGTCCGCCAGTGGCGGCCGAGCCGCGCCGGCCGCCGGCCGGGTCGGTGGGAGCCGCGTCGCGGCGACTGCTCCGGCCGGTGCCGGTGGGCGGCTCGTGGCGCGCCGTGGCCGGGCCGGCGGTGGACGGCTCGCGTCGGGTGTCGGCCGGATCCGTGGTCGGGGCGGCCCCCCGCTGGTGCGCGAGCCGGTGCAGGGCGGCTTCGCGGTTGGCCGCAGGCTCGGCCGCGGCCAGCCCGCGGGCGTACGGGACGACCGACTCGGGGAAGCGGTAGCGGTCGCCACGCTCGATGAGCAGTTGGGCGCTCCGGAGGGCGTTCAGGCCCTCACGGGCGCGGACCAGGGTGAGATTCCCCAGCGCGGCGGCCGCGGCGGCATCGAAGTCCGGGCCGGGATGCAGACCGAGATACCGCAGCAGCCGCTGCCGGCTGGCGGGCAGGTCGCGATAGGACAGGTCGAAGGTGGCGGCCGCCGCCAGTTCCTGCCCGGCCAGCCCGGGAAACCGGTGAACCGCCCGGTCGAGGTCCGCGGTGAGCGCGGCGACCGACTGGTCGGGACGACGACGCAGGTGGGCGGCGGCGAGGTTGATCGCCAGCGGTAGGCCGGCGCAGAACGCCACGAGCCGCTCGGTGGTGGCGTGATCGAGGTCGGCGCGCGGTCCCAGTTGGGCGACGAGCAGTCCGCGGGCCTGGTCCGGGGTGAGAGGATGCGGGGAGGTGCCGGCGGTCGACACGGTGCTGGCCGTCAGTGTCCAGCGACCGGAAACCGGCGGCGGGCCGGAGATGCGGCGACCCGGGCGGGTGGGGTCCGGTGACATAACCGCATGGCAGCACCTCGAATCGGATGAGACATCTGATGTGTTGCGGGAAGGTTACTCCGGCGGGTCGGGGTAGGCAATGGCAGATCGGCATCGATGTCCGCCTTGGGGGGATACCCGGCATCAATACATCTGACGTGTCTCTTCGTGGGGATCGTGGGGCGTTCCGTGGGGCCGTCCGGACCGCCGGACCGCCCCACGGAACCACCGGTGAGAGTCAGGCGATGAACTTGAAGTAGGAGCGGTACTGGAATCCGTTGTCGAGGGTCAGGACGAACTCGCGGCAGGCGCCGGCCCAGGCGGGGTCGGTCTTCCAGACGTAGTTGTACTGACCGTTGCCGCTGACGGACATCGTCGAGTTGCCCGGGTTGACTGCGGCGACGGGTGTCGGGCGCGGGGTGATCGGGCCGTCCGGGTTGACGGTGCGTAGGGTGTCGCAGTCGACGAGTCGGGAGTAGGGGGAGTTGCTGGCGAGGATGTCGAGGCCGCGGTTGGTGCCGAGGTTGAACTTCATGGGTGCGGCGTCACCGGCGGGCAGGGTGTTCAGTTCGGGTTGTGCGTTGCGGTCGGTGAAGTCGCTGCGGCAGGAGGGGTGGGTGTCGAAGGCTTCGGTGTTGTCGTCGCGGTTGGTGGTGCCCTGTACGGCGCTGTAGCCGAGGCCGCGGCGGGCGAAGGAGGCCCACAGGGTGCAGGAGTTGTCGCCGCCGGTCAGTGCGGCGTCGGCGGCGATGATGGCGTTGCGGCCGACCACGAAGCCGGGGCCGCAGCCCTGCATCTTGAGCCCGTCCATGACCAGTTGCATGGCGAGGTTGTTGCCGCCGGTGTCCCACGCCTCGTACACGTTGGGGTTCAGACCGTGCTTGTCGATCAGGTCCCAGGTCATGTCCCACAGCACCGCGGCCCAGCCGTGGCCGATGCCGTGTGGTGCGGCCAGTGAGGTGCCGTTGAGCCAGCCGCCGGTCTTGATGCTGTCGTAGGTGAACGGCTGGATCTCCATGTTGCGCGAGTACGGCCGCGGCCGGATGCCCGCGCCGCTGCGGTCGTCCTGGAAGAGGGCGTACGGGCCCATGCCGCGCACCCCGTCGGCCGTGTCGAACGCCGGGTCGAGCAGCATGGTGAGCGCGAAGTAGTCGCTCCAGCCCTCACCCATCTGCTCGTTGCCGCTCAGGCAGTTGACGCCCGGGCCACCGGTGAGCCGGTTGGAGATGCCGTGACCGTACTCGTGGATGACGATTCCCGCGTCGAAGTCGCCGTCGCGGATGCCCGGGTGGCTCGGGTGCTTGCGTACCGAGCCGGTGACCTGCCCGTCGGTGATGGCGGCCTTGATCGTGTTGCCGTCTGCCTGGGTCACCGCGACCGCCGGGATGGCGACCGGAGTGGTGGTCATCGCGCCGGTCAGTACCGGCGCCGCGCCGGCCGCGTTGTGCGCGACCACCACGGCCCTGGCACCGAGGGACTGGGCCACCTGGGCCCGGAGCAGATACGTGCAGGCGGCCGTACCACCGTCGACCACCGCGATCCAGTTGCCGTCCGGCAGCGTCTGCGGGTACGTGGCCGTGTTGCAGCCGGTACCGCCGTAGACCAGGCCGTGCCCCGGCAGGCCGGCGACCGAGGGGGCCGGGCTGAACCGGGACCAGGTGGCGTCGAAGGAGCCGACGCCGTCGACGACGAGTTGGTTCTGGGCGCCGAACTGGTTGCCCGGCCAGAGGTACATCTGCATTCGGGGGGTGCCGCCGTCGGCGGCGGGGGTGGAGAAGTTGGCGTTGTTCGAGCCGCCGCCGTCGGCGGCTTCGGCCCGGACGTAGTCGCCGCCCACGCCGCCGCGACCGTAGTTGTTCATCTGGAAGTTGCCCGACGCCTCGTCGAACCCGTACAGGTAGGTGACGTCGTGGATGACGTTGTTCCAGTAGAACAGGTTCGCCGTGGCCGCGTCCCGGTAGCTCTGCGCGTGCTCGTTGACGTCCATCGGGAAGTCGAAGCTCAGCCCGGCCCCGCCGTCGGGGCTGCTGCCGAAGTCCGGCTGGTTGTTGTTGTCCTGGTCCATGTACGCGTGGACGTTGTTGCCCTGCGTGGTGGTGAACTCCGGACCCGGCACCCCGTCGGTGTCGTGCCAGCCGTACGGCGACGCGAGCGCGTCCGCCGGGTTGGTGACCACGCTGCGCGGACCGTCGTTCGGGCTCTCGCTCGGATACCCGTAGACGTGGTAACTGGAGCCGTCCTGGACCGGGTCGGGCGTACCGAGGGCGGGGTTGCCGGCGGCCAGCGTACGACCGGAGACATGGCCCAGGGTGTGCGCCATCTCGTCGGTGTCGTGGTGCACGGTCCAGTCGTCGGCGTCGAGCAGGTCGCCGGTCTCGGCGTCCACGGTGGCGTTCCACAGGTGGTCGTCGTCGGCGTCGTCGATGACCAGCTGCCAGGCCAGGCGCAGCCCGTCCTCGGTGGGCTGCCAGCCCAACTTCGCCGGGATCGGCTCCTCGGAGATCCCGCTGTCCGACACCACCGTCTTCTGCGCCGCGCCACCGGCACGGCTGAGCACCTTGGGGCTCTTCGGCGTGGCGAGGTCCAGGCCCTCGGCAGCCGCCGCCACGGCTTCCACGGCACCCAGGTCGGCGTTGCCGGAGGTGCGCTTGGTGAGGTCGGGGACGAGGGTGTCGCCGACGAGGATGACGCTGCCGTCTTTGGCGATGTTGACGGTGGCGGTGGCGCCGAAGACTTCGAGGTTCTGGTGGCGTTGGGCGAGGTTGACGTGGGTGACGCCGTTGTGTCGGCTGGTGTAGCTGGACAGGATGCTGAGGTCGCTGAGGTCGGTGGTGGTGACGCCGTGTGCGGTGGGGTTGCCGCGGAGGTAGCGGATGGCGATGTCTTCGGGGCTGCCGTGGTTGGGTCCGGTGAGGAAGATCGGGTTGGTCTTGGTGGTGGTTTCTTCGGGTGCGGCTGAGGCGGGGTTGGCGGCGATGGTGGTCATGGAGGCGACGAGTGTGGTGGACAACAGCACCACCGCACCGCGGCTGCGGCGTGATCGACGGGGTTGTAGGGGCACCTCTGCTCCTTTTGGGGGTTGAAAGGACAGCACGGGGCTCCGACCCACCCCACCAGGTGTGATCACGGTGAGTGAGCAGTCCCCTGCGAGGTGAATCGCGTTGACGCTACGGTGCAGCTCACGACGGGTCATCCGACGGGTGACCAAACATTTCTATGGTTGACTTCGACAGGTGTCGGGTCGCCGCGCCCGTGCCAGGATGAGACGTGCCCGAGGAGCCGAAACCACCGATCGCCTTCACCACCACCTGCCGCGTCGCGGCGGCGCCGGACGAGGTGTACCGCCACCTGAGCGACCCGCACAGCTACATCGGACTGTCGCCGCTGGTGGTGGCGGTGAACGACGTGTGTACCGGCCGGGACCCCGAGGGACGTGCGGTGACCGACTACGTGGCCGTCGAGCGGTTCCGGTTCCTTCGACTCCTGCGATGGGACAACCCGATCCGGGTCCGCATGGTCGCCACCCGACCGGGCGCTCAGCTGGTCAGCGACGTGGTCAGCCCAGGGTGGGTGCGGCTGCGCGCGGTGGTCGACCTGACCGCCGAGACGGACGGCACCCGGGTGCGGGAGCAGGTCACCGCCACCGCACCGACGCTGCTGCGGCGGTTCGTCGCCGGTCAGGCTCGGCAGGTCGCGGCGTACCGGGCCGCCGAGCTGACCCGCCGGATGGCGGCGCGAGGCTGACCGGCCACGGCGCGGGTACGGGCTGCCCGGCACCGCCCCGCGTCACCGTCACCCCCGGCACCGACGATCAGGACAGGTTGTCCCCGTGGGTCAGGGTCTCCCAGGCGACGAAGAGGTTGTTGGTGCCGGCCGGACGTTGCTGCAGCGTGAGGCTCCGGGTGTTGGTCATCGAGTTGCCCAGCCGGTTGGCCATGGCGTTGTATCCGACCTCGGTGATCGGGCCGAGCCCCCGGGTCAGGCTGCCACCGCACAACCAGCCGGGCACGGTGGCACCGAGCTGGTACTGCGAGTGGAAACCCAGCGCGTGTCGCAGCCGCTCACCGACCTGCGGGTAGAGGTCGCGGCCCTGGATCCGGGAGGTCTCCGCGACGTGCGAGATGGCGGCGATGCCGTACCCGGTGTGGGTGAAGTCCCGGCAGGTCTCCTGGGCCAGGCCGGCCACGAAGGTGGACTGTCCGTGCCAGTAGTTGACGATCTGGGTACGGGTGGTCAGGCCGCTGCCCGGCACCGTGTACGGCAGGTCGCCGTCGCTGGGCAGGTAGACGAAGGCGCGGGCCCGGTTGAGGAAGCGGGTGACCGCCGCGTCGTAGGCGGCTCGGTCCTCCAGGAAGACGGCGATCCCGACGGTCGCCTCCATCATGGACAGTTCCCAGTTGCCGTTGCTGCTGGAGCCGTTGCGTACCACCGGTAGGTAGACGTTGCGCAGCATGGTCGCGAAACGGCCGGCGTTGGGCCAGCTGCCGTAGGTGTACCGGATGATCTCCGCGGCGCGGGGCCAGACCGAGCCCGCCCACCCGGTCTGCAACGGCGCGTTGCTCCCGGTGTGCGACGTGATCGTGGCCGACCAGGCGTCCATCAGCTGGATCGACTTCTGGGCGTACCGGGAATCCCCGGTGAGGTGCCAGGCCAGCGCGTGGGTGTACGCGGCGATGGCGTCCTCACGCTCGTCGGTGCAACCGTTGTTGGGGTTGGAGTAGGAGCCGCACTCGACGACGGCGCGCGGCGCCGGGGTCCGGGTCAGCGAGGCGTACCGGCTGCTCATCATCTGGTTGAACGCCGACGTCCAGGGCTGCGCGCCGGCCTGTACCCGGCCCCGGACGAAGTCGAGCTGGCCGCGGCTGACGTGCACGCCGGGGTGCACGAAACCGCCGGCCGGGGGAGGGGAACCGGTCGGTAGCAGCCAACTCTGGTTCGCGTTTCCGGTGCAGGTCCAGAGCTGCAACGGGGTGCCGTCGGCGGAACTCTGCCCGGTCGCGTCGAGGCACTTGCCGGAGTTCGGGTTGACCAGTTGCGTGCCACTGGCCGACCAGCGTTGGGCGGCGGTGCCGTTGCAGTCGTGGATCTGCACCCGGGCGCCGTTGGCGGTGTTCGCGGCGGCCACGTCGAGGCACTTGCCGAGCCCGCGGATGGTGCCGTCGTCGGCGACCGTCCACTGCTGGGCGTTGCTGCCGTTGCAGGCGTACAGCTGCACCTGGGTGCCGTTGGCCGGGTTGGCGGCGGCGATGTCCACGCACTTGCCGCCGAGTCCGGTGATGGCGCCCACCGTCGCCGCCGAGGCGGGTCGGCCACCGGCGACCAGGCCGGCCGCGGCGCCGAGCAGGCCGACGACGACCGCGGCGGTGAATCGGGTGACGGCCCGGGGGGCACCTCGTCTGCTCGGCAATCGCGCCACGTCCGCTCCTTCGCCCACCGACTGTTAAGTGTGTTAATCATTACAGGTGGGTCGACCGTTCTCAATGCGATGCGGGCCGCGAGGTCAGGCGGGATCCGCGGCGTGCAGCAGCCGGAGTTGACCGATCTCGGCGACGTTCTTCATCAACTCGGCGTTGACCCAGGCGAGCAGGTGCGCCACGGTGTGCGCCGGGTCGTGCGGCCAGGGGAACGGCGCGACCTCGTCGAGGTCGGCGTCGCTCAGCCCGCCCAACACGTCGAGCCACTCCGCCCGCAGCTGCCGGAGCCACTCGATGGTCGCCGCACGCCGAGCGGTTATCGGTGCGGGCGTCACCGGATGCCGGGGGTCGGTGCCCAGGGCCAGGGCACGTCCCGGAAGGCGGCCTCCACCAGCAGCGCCTCCACGCCGCGCAGGAACGGCTCGACCCGTTCCGTCGGGAAGTACCGGGTGTCGGCGGTGACGACCAGCTCGACCGCGCCGGCCGCGTCGAGCACCTGTAGCCGGCAGCGCCACGGGA
Source organism: Micromonospora radicis (assembly GCF_003583405.1). Taxonomy (GTDB): domain Bacteria; phylum Actinomycetota; class Actinomycetes; order Mycobacteriales; family Micromonosporaceae; genus Micromonospora; species Micromonospora radicis. The sequence continues at coordinate 98,569 of NZ_QXEC01000007.1, read as the reverse complement.
ACTGGGCGAGCTCCGGCAGCCAGCGGAACGCGGTGTCGGACCGGATCGCCCGCAGCTTCGTCTCGTCCGGTCCCGGCTGCCCCGCGTCCACCTCGCGCAGTAGCCGCGCGTCGTTGAGGTAGCAGTAGGGGGCCAGGAACGTGCGGTGGTCGTGACCCAGGTCGGTGAAGGTGCGCTCCCACTCGGCCGGGTCGTAGTAGGCGTGCCGGTAGGCGTCCAGCGCCGCCCGCCCCGCCCGGGCCAGCAGCTCGGTGAAGCCGGGACGACCGGTCAGGTCGAGCCGGCACAGCCCGATCTGGTTGAGGGTGCCGACCGCCCGTTCGTGTCCTGGCTGGAACCGGTTGTTGGCCATCACGACGATGCCGCAGTTCTGCTGTCCACCGTCGGCGCTCAGCCCGGCGGCGGTGGCCGCCAGGATCGCGTTGGAGGTGCTGGTCCGGTTGCGGGCCGCGACCAGCCGTACCGCGTGGTGCACCGCCGCCGAGACCAGCGAGCCGCGCCGGTAGCGGGGTGCCGGGGCCGCCCCGACCGGCTCGGCGAGGCTCGGCGTCAACCCCGCGAACTCCCGGACCCAGTACGCCACCGCCCGCTGCGAGCGCCGCTGCTCCCCGTCGCGTTCCTGGCCGGCGAGGTCCAGCGACTGCGGGCCCGCCGGGGTGTCCACCGCGCCGCGCAGCAGCAGTGCCCGCAGGTCACGCAGCACGAGGTCGCTGGCGTGGAAGTCGACCGTGGCGTGGCTGAAGACCACCACGACCTGCCGCACCCGGTCGTCGACCGTGACCAGGGCGGCCCGCAGCGGCCACTCGGTGACGTGGTCGAACCGGGGCGCGCGCAGCCGCTCGGTCAGCGCCGCCGCGGCGTGCCGGCCGTCGGGATCGTCCCGGGGCCGGGACACCGCGTGCACGAGCACCGGCAGCCGTCCCGCTGCCGCCGCCTCCTGGTGCAGCTCGTCGTCCCGGCGGCGGAACCGGGTGCGCAGCGACTCGTGTCGGGTGACCAGCGCGCCGACCGCGTCGAGCGCCCGCGCGGCGGTCACCTCGGCCCGCGCGGGCACCGGCAGCGTGCGGGGCAGGCTCAACACCCGGTACCCGGCGGGGGAGTCGAACTCGTCCATGCTGCGCCACATCGCCCGCTGCCCCCAGGTCAGCGGCGCGCTCGCGGCGCGTACGCCGTCGAACGGCACCGACACGATCTCCTCGCCGTCGGCGACCCACCCGACGGCCGAGCCAGGGGTGGTGCCCGAGCCGACGGTGCTGCCCGAGCCGGCGGTGGTGCCTGGGTCGGCGGTGCTGCCGGGGGCGGTGCCTGGGGCGGCGGCGGTGGTCGTCGACCAGGGCCATGGCAGGTCGGCGAAGGCCGCCTCGACCAGCAGCTCCTCGAACTGGCGGAGGAACGGCTCGACCGAGTCCATCGGCAGGTGCCGGGTGTCGGCGGTCAACGTGACACCCACCCCGCCCGGCTCGTCGACGACGTGGGCCAGCAGGTGCCAGGACGCCTGCTGCAGCCCGGCGGTCCAGGAGAAGGTGCTGTGGGCCATCGCGGCGCGCAGCTCGGCCGGCGTGGTCTCGGGCGCCGGGGCGCCACCACCGACCGCGAGCCGGACGTCGTTGAAGTAGTGATGGGGCAGGAACGCCGTCTCGTAGTCGATGCCCTGCTCCTCGAAGGCCGCCCGCAGCGCGGGCGGCTCGTAGTAGGCGTGCCGCAGTCCGTTGAGGGTGGCCGTCCAGACCCGCGACAGCAGCTCGCCGAAGTCCGGTCGGCCGCTCAGGTCCACCACGCAGAAGCCGATCTGGCCCAGGTTCGCCACCGCGTCGGCGTACTCGGTGCGGAACCGGTTGTGCGCCATCGGGAAGAGACCGGACACCGTCCGGCCCGACATGCGGGTCGCCACCGCGTGGTAGCCGGCCGCCATGACCGCGGAGACGCTGACCCGGTACCGGTCGGCGATCAGCCGGGCGGCCGTGTCGACGGCGGAGGAGACCAGTACGCCGCGACGCAGCGGCGGGTCGAGTCCCGGTCCGGTCGGGGTCAGCGGCCGGAGGGGGAGCCGCTGGTACTCCCGGAGCCAGTACGCCACCGCCCGTTGCGAGCGCCGTCGGTCGGCACCGTGCTGCTGCCGGGCCACCTCCGGCGACTGCGGGCCCGCCGGGGTGGGCAGGTCGCCGCGCAGCAGCAACAGCCGCAGGTCGCGCAGCACCACTTCGGCGGCGTGCGCGTCCACGGTGGTGTGACTGAACACCACCACGACCTGTCGTACCCGCTCGTCGACCGTCACCAGGGCCACCCGCAGCGGCCATTCGGCGGCATGGTCGAACGCCACGTCACCGAGCAGGCTCGCGACCTCCCGGGCGGCCTCGGCGCCGTCGCCCGCGCCGGTGCGCACCAGCACCGGCAGCACCCCCGCCGGCTCGGTCTGCTGGGCGGGTCCGCCGTCCACCAGGGGCAGCCGGGTGCGCAGCGAGGCATGCCGGCTGACCAGCGTACCGACCGCGTGGGTCGCCCGCGCCACGTCGATCGCGGCCCGCGCCGAGACCGGCACCGTACGGCGCAGGTTGAGGAAGCGGTGGTTCGAGCCGAACCTGCTGATCGAGCGCCACAACACCTGCTGGGCCCAGGTGGGTGGGGCGGTGCCGGACCCGGCACCGGAGAACTCGACGTGCCGCAGCGGGGCGCAGGCCCACTCGGCGGGGACAACCACATCGACGGATCGCATCCCCGACGGTACGACGAGCCGTTCCGCCGCCGGATCGATCGATTGAGTGTTACACAGTGGACCGATCAGCCGATCCAACCTGTTGGATGCGCCGTGCAGACTACTGGCTCCCATCCGTCATCGGAGTGAGGCGTTGCGTGACCAACCTTGACGTGCCGGCGCGGATTCGTCCCGGTTCGCCCGAAGTGAACTTCCGCACCGGCCAGCCCCGCCTGTCGTTCGGCCAGGAACGGATCTGGTTCACCGAGCAGCTCACCCCCGGCACCGCCGCGTACGTCGTATACACGACCGTCCGGCTGCGCGGACCGCTCGACGTCGACCTGCTGCGGGCCGCCCTCGACGCGACCGCCGCCCGGCACGACAGCCTGCGCATGCGGTTCACCGAGAACGCCGACGGTGAGCCGGTGGTGCAGGTGCTGCCCGAGGTGCGGGTGCCGGTCACGGTCAGCACCGCCGCCACCGAGGAGGCCGCCCGGGAACTGGTCGCCGCCTCCGTCGACACCCCGTTCGACCTCACCGCCGCCCCGCTGCTGCGGGCGCTGCTCGTGCGGACCGGCCCCGACGACCAGCTCCTGCACCTCGCCATGCACCACATCGTCAGCGACGGCTGGTCGCTGGACATCCTCCTGCGCGAGGTCGCCGCCGGCTACGGCGCGTTGCGCGACGGCGGCACCCCGCCCCCGGCACCACCGACCGGCTACCTCGACTACGCCGCCTGGCAGCGGGCCCGACTCGACGGACCGGCCCAGGCCGACGCGTTCGCCTACTGGACCGGCACCCTGGCCGGGGTACCCGCACTGGAACTGCCCACCGACCGGCCCCGCCCACCGGTGCAGTCGTACGCCGGTGACACGCACCGCTTCACCATCGACGCCGACCTCACCGACGGGCTGCGCCGACTCGGCCGCGCCCACCGCAGCACCCTCTACATGACCCTGCTCACCGGCCTGCAGGCCGTCCTGTTCCGCTACACCGGCCAGCGGGACTTCGCCATCGGCTCCCCGGTCGCCGGCCGGGTCGTACCGGAGCTGGAGAACCTCGTCGGTCTCTTCGTCAACACCCTCGCCCTGCGGGCCGACCTGTCCCGCGGCGAACCCGACGACGCCGGCACCGAACCCGGCTTCGGGGCCCTGCTGCGACGCACCCGCACCACCGTGGTCCGCGCCCTGGCCCACCAGGAGACCCCGTTCGAACGGCTGGTCGCCGAACTCAACGTGGCCCGCGACGTCAGCCGCACCCCGGTGTTCCAGGTGCTGTTCACCCTGCAGAACTACGGCCAGGGCGGCAGCCGCTGGCCCACCGGGCTGCGCGCCGAGGGCGTCGGCACCGACGCCACCACCGCCCGCTTCGACCTGTCGCTGTACGTCGGGGAGAGCGCCGACGGACTGCGTGGCATGTTCGTCTACAACACCGACCTGTTCGACGCCGCCACCGTCGCGCGGCTGGCCACCGGTCTGCAGACCTTGCTGCGGGCCGCGGTCGCCGAGCCGGACCGGCCCGTGGTCGACCTGGACCTGCTCGACGCGGGCGAGCAGGCCCGGGTGCTGGCCCTGGCCCGGCCCGAGTCCGACGACACCGCCGGGGTCACCGGCACCGCCACCACGCTGGCCGACCTGATCGACCGGCACGTCACCGCCACCCCCGACGCCCCGGCCGTGGTCGGTGACCACGACACGCTCAGCTACCGCCAGCTCGACCAGCGGGCCGACCAGCTCGCCGGCTGGCTACGCCGCCGCGGCATCGGCCCGGACCAGCTGGTCGGCGTGCTGCTGGAACAGTCGACCGAGCTGGCCGCGACGCTGCTCGGGGTCCTGCGGGCCGGCGGGGCGTACCTGCCCCTGGATCCCGAACAGCCACCCGCCCGGTTGGCCCTGATGCTCACCGACGCCCGCCCCCGCATCGTGCTGACCAGCTCCGACCTGCGCGATCGGCTGCCCGCCGACACGGTCGTCGGCTGCCTCGACGAGATCGCCGACGAACTCGCCGACCAACCCGCGATCCGCCCACCGGCCACCGGCACCGGCGAGGACCTCGCCTACGTCATCTACACCTCCGGCTCCACCGGCACCCCGAAGGGGGTGGCCGTGGCACACCGGCAGGTACTGAACTACCTCGACGGGGTGGCCGACCGGTTCGGGATCGTCCCGGCCGCCCGGTACGGGCTGTTGCAGTCGATGTCCTTCGACTTCAGCGTCACCGTCTTCTACCTGGCCCTGGCCACCGGCGGCGCGGTGCACCTGCTGCCCCGCCGCGGCACCGGTGCCGAGATCGCCGAACTGCTGCGGGCCCGGCGCATCGACTACCTGAAGATCACCCCGTCGCACCTGAGCGCGTTGACCGCCGACGCCGACCCGGCCGACCTGCTGCCCGCCCGCGCGCTGATCCTCGGCGGCGAGGCCTCCGAACTGGACCGGGTCGTCCCGCTCGCCGCCGCCGGGACGACCCGGGTGTTCAACCACTACGGCCCCACCGAGGCCACCGTCGGCGTCACCACCTACGAGGTCACCGCCGACGGGCCGCGCACCGGACCCGTACCGCTCGGCCGACCGCTGCCGCACGCCCGCGTCCACGTACTCGACGACCGGATGCGCCCGGTACCGGTCGGCGTGCCCGGCGAGCTGTACCTCGGTGGCGACCGGCTGGCCCGCGGCTACCTCGACCGGCCCGAGCTGACCGACGAACGGTTCGTGCCCGACCCGTACGGCCCGCCCGGCGCCCGCCTCTACCGCACCGGCGACCTGGCCCGCTGGCGCGCCGACGGGCAACTGATGTTCCTCGGTCGCCGCGACCACCAGGTGAAGATCCGTGGCTACCGGGTCGAGCTGGGCGAGATCGAGGCCGCGCTGCGCGACTTCCCCGACGTCCGGCAGGCGGCGGTGCTGCTGCGCGACGACCGGCTGGTGGCGTACCTGGAACCGGAGCCCGACACCGACGCTCCGGACCTGACCGGGCTGCGTCGCGCGCTCGCCGACCGGCTGCCCGAACACATGCTGCCCAGCCGCTGGGTGCTGCTGGACCGGCTGCCGCTGCAGGAACACGGCAAGGTCGACCGGCGGGCCCTGCCCGAACCGACCGACGAACCGCCGACCGGGCAGCGGGTGCCGCCGGACGGCCCGGTGGAGACCCTGGTGGCCGGGATCTGGCAGGCCGTGCTGCGGGTGCCCGAGGTCGGCGCCACCGACGACTTCTTCGAGCTGGGCGGGCACTCGCTGCTGGCCACGCAGGTGGTGGCCCGGCTGCGCCGGGAACTGCCCACGGTGTCCGGGGCGGCCGCACCGGCGGTCAGCGTGATGGACCTGTTCCGCCACCGCACCGTACGCGAGCTGGCCCGGCTGGTCACCGACGGCGACGCCGCCACCGGCGGGCTGCTGCACGAGCTGACCCCGCCGGTACCCGCCGGGCGACGGGTCGCCACCCTGGTCTGCGTACCGTACGGCGGCGGTAGTGCGGTGGTGTACCAACCGCTGGCCGACGCGCTGCCGTCCGGCTACCGGCTGCTGTCGGTGGCGGTACCGGGCCACGACATCGGCCTGGCCGACGACCCCGCGCCGATCGACGAGGTGGCCGCCGACGTGGTCGCGGAGATCCTGGAGCGGGTGACCGGACCACTGATCCTCTACGGCCACTGCGGCCCCGGTGGCGCGCTCGCGGTGGAGGTGGCCCGCCGGCTGGAAGCCGTCGGCCGGGAACTGGACGCGGTGTACCTCGGCGCGGTCTTCCCGTTCGGCCGGCCCGCCGGTGGCCCGCTCGGGCCGCTGCTGCGCCTGCGGCTGGCCGAACGCCTGCGCAGCGACCGGATCTACCGCACCTGGCTGCAGGCGCAGGGCACCGACATCGGCGCACTCGCCCCCGACGAGGCACGGTTCCTGATCCGGGCCATGCGGCACGACGCCGAGGTGTCCGAGGAGTACTTCACCGACCTGATGCGCCAGTCGGTGACACCGCTACGGGCACCGATCATCTCCGTGGTCGGCGAACGCGACCGCAGCACCGACTTCCACGAGGAGCGGTACAAGGAGTGGCACTTCCTCGGTGACCGCACCGCGCTGGCCGTGATCGACGAGGGCGGCCACTACTTCCTCAAGTACCGGGCCACCGAGCTGGCCGAGATCGTCACCGACGTGCACCGGCAGGTCGACGCGCCCGCCTCGACCGTACCGGAGCAGCCTGTCTCGGCCGTACCGGCGCAGCCTGTCCCCGCCCAGCCGGCCTGGCAGCTCGCCGCGGTGTCCCACCAGGGCCCCGGCTCGCCGCCGACCAGCCGGACCGGCGCGGACACCGCACCGCCACCGAGCCTGCGCCGCTTCGCGCTGGTCGCCACCGGGCAGATCCTCTCCGGCATGGGCAGCGCGTTGACCACCTTCGCCATCCCACTGTGGATCTACACACAGACCGGGTCACTCGCCCGGTTCGCGTTGTTCGCCGTGCTGGCCCTGCTCCCCGGCCTGCTCATCGCGCCGCTGGCCGGGGCGCTGGTCGACCGGTTCAGCCGGCGGGCCGTGCTGTTGACCGCCTGCGCCGCCGCGGGCGGCGGCAACGCCGCCCTGGCCGCGCTGGTGCTGTTCGACCGCGCCGAGGTGTGGCACTTCTACCCGTTCACCGCCTGGCTGTCGGTGGCGCTGGCGTTCCAACGCCTCGCCTTCGTCTCGGCGGTGCCGCAGCTGGTCCCCAAGCGGTTCCTCGGCCACGCCAACGGTCTCGCCCAGACCGCCGTCGGGCTCACCCAGTTCGTCGTGCCGTTGGCCGCCGTGGCCCTGCTGCAGGCCGTCGGACTGCGCGGCATCCTCCTGGTCGACGTGGCGTTCTACCTCTTCGCCATCACCGTGCTGGCGGTGGTGAAGTTCCCCCGTACGCTGGCTCTGCAACGCCGCGAGAGCATCGGCGCGGAGATCCTCGCCGGCCTGCGGTACGCGCTGCGACGCCGGGAGTTCCGGGCCATGCTGGCCTTCTTCGCGGCGCTGAACTTCTTCCTCTTCCCCGTGCTGTTCCTGCTCTCCCCGCTGGTGCTCGGCTTCGCCGACCTGAACGAGGTGGCACAGGTCGCGCTCACCGGCGGCGTCGGCGCGGCCGTCGGCGGCCTGGTGATGCTGGTCTGGGGCGGGCCGCGGCACCGGCGGATGCGGGCGGTACTGCTCGGCACCATCGGCATCGCACTGGCCGCCGTGCTGACCGGACTGCGACCGAACCTGCTGCTCATCGCCGCCGGCGCCTTCGGCATGTACGCCGCCCTCGCCATCGTCAACGGCGTCTACCAGACGATCATCCAGACCAAGGTGCCGCCCCGCGTCCACGGACGCGTCTTCGCCCTCAACCAGATGGTCGCCCAGTCCACCCTGCCGCTGGGCTGGGGACTGGTCGCCCCCGCCGCCGCCCGGGTCGCCGAGCCGATGATGCTGGCCGACGGGGCGCTGGCCGGCACCGTCGGCGTCGTGCTCGGCGTCGGCCCGGGACGCGGCCACGGGCTGCTCTACGTGCTGTTCGGGCTCTGCATCGCGCTGACCGCGCTGGTGTCGCTGGTCGCCCCGGTGCTCGCCCGGTTCGACGACGAGGTACCCGACGCCCCGCCGGACGACCTGGTCGGCATCGAGGAACGCCAGGCCAGGACCGCCGACGCCGGGGCGCCGCCGGTGCCGGCCGGGCGGGACGGCGGGCCGAGGTGAGCACTGTCGAACCCCGGACCGTGCCCGACCTGCTGGACTGGCGCGCCACCCTGCACCCGCAGCAGGTGGCGATCGAGGTGGCCGGCGTGGACCGGCTGACCTTCGCCGACTGGGCCACCGGCGCGTACACCGTCGCCGCCGCGTTGCGCCACCGTGGCGTACGCCGTGGCGACCGGGTCGGGCTGCTCTTCGGCGCCCGGGACTGGACCCGGTTCGCGGTCGCCTACTGCGGCGTGCTGCGCGCCGGTGGGGTCGCCGTACCGCTGTCCGACCGGCTCGCCGCCGGGCAACTGGCGTACGCGCTGACGCACTGCGCGGCCACCGCCGTGGTGGCCGGCACCGACCGTCCCGAACCGCCGGTCCCCGCCGACCTGCCGGTGTGGAACTGTGCCGACCTGCTCGCCACCGCCGCCACCGGGGCACCCCGCCCCGACGACCCGTCGGCGGCACCCCGCCCCGGCGACCTCGCGCAGATCCTCTACACCTCCGGCACCACCGGCCGCCCGAAGGGGGTGGCGGCCAGCCACGCCAACCTGACCGCCGGTGCGCCCACCCATCCCCGCCGGCTGGCCCTGGCCCACTCCCGACGGTTCCTGCACGCCTTCGCCATCGGCACCAACGCCGGGCAGACCATGCTGGTCAACGCGCTCACCGCCAAGGCCGGCGCGCTGACCCTGCCCCGGTTCACTCCGGTCCGGTTCGCCCGACTGGTCGAGGCCGACGGCACGGGCACCGTGTTCGTCGTCCCGTCGGTCGCCGTCGAACTGCTCGACTCCGGCGCGCTGGCCGGGCGGGACACCAGCGGCGTACAGCTGATCGGCTCCACCGCCGCCCCGCTGGCGCCGGCCGTCGCGGCCCGGCTGGCCGAGGCGTTTCCGCAGGCCACCATCGTGAACTACTACACCTCCACCGAGGCGGCACCGGCCCAGACCACCATGATCTACGACCCGTCCCGGCGGGACGCGGTAGGCCGACCGGTCGGCGGTCAGCTGATGGTCGCCGACGCCGACGGCAATCCGCTGCCCGCCGGGACGACCGGCGACGTGTGGCTGCGCGCGCCCTTTCCCCGCGCCTACTACCGCGACGAGGCCGCCAACCGGGTCACCTTCCGCCAGGGGTGGGTGCGCATGGGCGACGTCGGCCGGGTGGACGCCGACGGCTACCTGTACCTCACCGACCGGCACCAGGACGTGATCAAGACCGGTGCGTTCAAGGTCTCCACCCTGGAGGTCGAGGCGGCCCTGTACGAACACGCGCTGGTCGCCGAGGCCGCCGTGGTCGGCGTACCGCACCCGGTGCTCGGCTCGGCGGTGGCCGCCGCCGTCGTGCCCCGGTCACCGTCCGGACCCGACCGGCTGACCCTGCCCGTCCTGCGTGGCTTCCTGGCCGACCGACTGGCCGACTACCAGCTGCCCGCCCGCCTGCTGCTGCTCGACCGGCTGCCCCGCAACGAGGGCGGCAAGGTGCTCAAACGGCAGCTCATCGACCTGTTCGACGCCTGATCACCACCACCGCACAACCCTGGGAGCACATGTGGGCACCGCCGAGGCTACCTCCGCACAGCACGCCGTCTGGTTCACCGAGCAGGCCGGGGTCGCCGGCACTGCCTACCACATGGCGTTAGGGATACGGTTCGGCGCCGAACTGGACCGGCGGGCCCTCGTCGCGGCCTGCGCCGCGCTCACCGAGCAGCATCCGATCCTCGCCGCCCGGGTGGACGGCGACGCCGACGGCACCCCACGCCTGGCGCCCGCCGACACCCGACCGGCGGTCGGATTCGGGGAGCTGACCGATGCCCGTGTCGCCGAGGAGATCGCCCGCCCGTACCAGCTGGCCACCGGGCCGCTGGCCCGGTTCACCCTGCTGACCGGCGCCGACGGCACCCACCTGCTGCTCGTCACCGCCCACCACCTGGCCTTCGACGGCACCTCCAAGGACGTGCTCGCCCGGGATCTGGCCGCCGCGTACGCCGCCGCCCGCGACGGCGTACCGGGCCGAGGCGCCCCCGACGGGTACGCCGGCCTCGCCGCGGCCGAACAGCAGCGGGTCGCCGTCGAGCTGCCCGCCGCCCGCGACTACTGGTCCCGACACTGGTCCGGGCCGGGCGACGTGGTCCTGCCCGGCCTGCGCCGGCTACCCACCGGTGCCGAACCCGGTGCCGCCGTCGACCTCGACCTGCCGGCCGAACTGGTCGACGGTGTCGCGCGGGCGGCCCGGTCGCTCGGGGTGACCCGGTTCGAGCTGCTCTTCGCGGTGCTGCACGAGCTGCTCACCCGCTACGGCAACCGGGGCGTCCCGCTCGGGGTGGCGCTGTCCACCCGTACCCCGCAGCAGGCCGACCGGGTGGGCCTGTTCGTCAACGAACTGCCCGTCGCCGTCGACCCCGCCGAGGGCACCTTCCGCGCCCACGCCCACGCCGTCCGTGCCCGGCTGCGCGAGGTCTACCGGCACCGGGCCGTACCGCTGGCGCAGGCCGTCTCCGGGCTGCGGCCCGCACCGGCGCTGACCCCGGTCAGCGTCGGATACCGGCGCCGGGGCGCCGAGCCGGTCTTCCCCGGTGTGTCCAGCCGGGTCGAGTGGACCCTGTTCGGCGGCGCCGCCCGCAACGCCCTGCACGTCCAGATCGTCGACGCGCCCACCGGCGTCACGGTCAGCCTCCAGCACAGTCCGGCGGCCATCGACACCGACGCGGTCCGGCGGATCGGCGCCCACCTGCTCACCCTGCTCGCCGCGGCGGTCGCCGACCCCGACCGGCCGGTGGCGCAGCTGCCGCTGCTGCCCGACGAGGAGCTCGACCGGGTCACCCGCGGGTTCAACGACACCACCCGCGGCTATCCCGTCGAGGCGACGATACCGGCGCTGTTCGCCGCGCGGGTCGCCGTGGAACCCGACGCGCCAGCCGTGGTCGACGGCCACCGGACGTTGACGTACGCCCAGCTCGACGCCGCGGCCACCCGGCTCGCCGGGCTGCTGCGCGGGCACGACGTCGGCCCGGGCACGCTGGTGGCGCTGAGCCTCGACCGGTCCTGGCAGGCCGTGGTGAGCATGCTGGCGGTGCTGCGCTGCCGGGCGGCGTACCTGCCGATCGACCCGAACCACCCACCGGCCCGCCGGCAGGCCGTGCTCGCCGACGCCGACCCGGCGCTGGTGCTCACCGACACGGACACCGATACGGACACGGACACCGGCACCTTGCCGCAGCGGTCCAGCCTGGCCCTCGACACCGTCGACCTGCTCGACGGACCGGTTCCGGCGGCCCCCGCCGACCCGCCGACCGGCGCCGACCTGGCATACGTGCTCTACACCTCCGGCTCCACCGGCGCGCCCAAGGGGGTGGCGGTGCGGCACGCGGCACTGGCCAACACCCTGCTCGGCGTGCGGGACCTGCTGGACAGCGGGCCGCAGCACCGCTGGCTGCAACTGACCTCGCCGGCCTTCGACATCTCCACGGTGGAGGTGTTCCTGCCGCTGGTCACCGGCGGCGCGGTGGTGATCGCCTCGGCGCTCAGCGCGCTGGACGGCGCGGGTGTGCTGGCACTGGTCCGCGCCACCGGCGTCACCCACGTCCAGGCCACCCCGTCGGGCTGGCGGGTGCTGCTGGAGGCCGGTCTCGACGCCGCGCCGCCGCTGGTCGCCCTCGCCGGTGGTGAGGCGCTGCCGGTCGCGCTGGCCCGGCAGCTGCGGGCCCGCGCCGCCCGGCTGGTCAACGGGTACGGCCCGACCGAGGCCACCGTCTACGCCACGATGGCCGAGATCCCCGTCGACCCCGACGAGGTCACCATCGGCCGGCCCCTGCCCAACGTCCGGGCGTACCTCCTGGACCCGGCGGGCCGACCGGTGCCGATCGGGGTGCCCGGCGAGCTGTACCTGGCCGGTGCCGGGCTGGCCGACGGGTATCTCGGCCGCGACGACCTGACCGCGCAGCGGTTCGAGCCGGACCCGTACGGTCCCGTCGGCATGCGTCGGTACCGCACCGGTGACCGCTGCCGGTGGCTGCCCGACGGCCGGATCGAGTTCCTCGGCCGGACCGACCACCAGGTCAAGATCCGTGGGCACCGGATCGAGTTGGGCGAGGTCGAGGCCAGACTTCTCGACCATCCGGCGGTGGCCGAGGCGGTCGCCGTGCTGCGGTCGGCGGCCGACGAGCCGCGCCTGGTCGCGTACCTGGTCCCCGGGCCGGGTGGGCCGCCGGAGCCGGCCGAGTTGCGCCGGCACCTGGCGGTGAGCCTGCCACCGGCTGCCCTGCCCGCCGACTACGTGACGCTGGACCGGTTCCCGCTGAACGCGAACGGCAAGGTCGACCGGGCCGCGCTGCCCGTGCCGCCGACCCGCGACGATCGGATCGTCCCGCCCGCACCGGCCGCCGCAGCCGAGCCGGCAACGGCCGATCCGGCTGCGCCCGCCGACCCGACCGGGGCGGTCGAGCCGGGCGCGGCGGTCGACGATCCGGTGGTCGCGCAGCTGCGCCTGATCTGGCAGGAGGTGCTGCGCATCGCCGAGGTCGGCGCGCACGAGGACCTGTTCGACCTGGGTGGGCACTCGCTGCACATCACCCGGATCAGCAGCCGGATCCAGCAGCGGTTCGGGGTCGAGGTGCCGCTGGACGCCTTCTTCGACACCCCGACCGTCGCCGAGATCGCCGAGATCGTCCGCCAACAGTCGAAGGGAGCCTGACCGTGGTCGACACCGAACTGCGTACGCGCATCGCGCGACTGGTGAGCGAGGCCACGGCGGGGGAGGTGTCCGCCGCCGACGTGCTCTCCGGCGACTCCCTGGTCGCCCTCGGCGTGGACTCCCTGGGCCTGCTGCGCCTGGTCGACGCGATCGAGCTGGAGTACGACGTCGAGGTCGAACTGGGCGGCCCCGGCAGGTCGGTGGAGACCCTCGACGACCTGGTGGCCCTGCTGGCCGCGGCCGGGGCTACGACCGGTCGGGACGCGCCCGCAGGTAGCTGAGCACGGCCAGGGTCTTGGGGTGTTCCGGGCCGAGCAGCCGGGTCCAACCGGCGAGCAGGTCCCGGAACTCCGCCTCGGCCTCGGCGTGCCGCCCCTGCTGCGACAGCACGGTGGCGAGGTTGGTGCGGGCGTTGAGCACATCGGGGTGTTCCGGGCCGAGCAGCCGGGTCCGGACGGCCAGCAGGTCGCGCAACTCCGCCTCCGCCTCATCGAGGCGGCCCTGTGCGACCAGGACGACGCCCAGGCTGTTGCGGGTGCTCAGGGTGTCCCGATGTTCGTCGCCCAGGGTCCGGGACCGGATCGCCAGCACCGCGCGGAACTCCGCCTCGGCCTCCTCGTGCCGGCCCTGGGCGTCCACCATCACCGCCAGGTTGCCGCGGACGTTCAGGGTGTGCGGGTGTGCCGCGCCGAGTGACCCGGTCAGCGTGGTGAGTACCGCGCGCAGCTGGGTCTCCGCCTCGTCGTGCCGTCCCGACAGGCCCAGCGAACTGGCGAGGCTGTTGCGCATGCTCTCGGTCTGCGGGTGGTCGGCACCGAGGACCCGGGTGGAGAGCCGGACCAACTCCTGGAACTCCGCCGCCGCGGCGTCGTACCGGCCCTGCTTCTCCCACACCACCGCGAGGTTGCCGCGGACAGTCAGGGTGTCGGGGTCCTCGGCACCGTACAGTCGGGTCCGGATCGCCGCCAGGGCTCGGAACTCGACCTCCGCCTCGTCGAGTCGGCCCTGTTCCCGCAGCAGGACGGCCACGTTGTTGCGGCTGGTCAGGGTGTCGGGATGCGCGGTGCCGAGCAGCCGCAGCTGCACCGCGAGTACCGCCCGGAACTCCGCCTCCGCCTCGGCGTACCGGCCCTGGCCGTCGAGCACCACGGCGAGGCTCTGCCGGGTGGTCAGGGTGTCGCGGTGCTCGGCGCCGAGCAGCCGGGTGCGGGCGGTGAGCACCTCGCGGAACTCCGCCTCCGCCGCGCCGCGTCCCGCCTGCAGGTCCAGCACGACCGCCAGCCGGTTGCGGGTGGCCAGGGTGTCCGGATGGTCGGCGCCCTGCAACCGGCTCCGCGCGTCGAGCGCCTCGCGCAACTGCGTCGCCGCGGCCGCGTACCGCCCCTGCTCGCGCAGGGCTGCCCCGAGCGCCTCCCGAACTGCCTGGGTGTCGAGGTCGTCCTGGTTCACGTCGGGGTGGGTGACGTACCGCCGGAGCAGGGTGACGCCGGTACGGGCCAGGCGCCCGGTCCGGGCGTCGGACGGGATGGCGTCGTACAGCCGGCGCAGTTCGGTGTGGCCGAACCGGTCGGCGTGCCGCTCCAGGCCGGACGCGATCGCCTCGTCGACCGGTAGCTCCGCGAAGGCGGCGACCCTGATCGCCGCGGCGGTCATCCGGGGCGGGTCACGATCGAGTACGGCGGTGAGTGCGGCGCCGGCATCCGGGCTGTGTGCCGCGGCCCTGGCCAGGGTGGCCAGGACCCGTTCGGTGCGGACGGTGTCGTCACTGGTGGCCGCCGCCAGCGCCGCGGCGAGCGGCGGATCGTGGGCGACGGCACCGACGGCGTAGCGTTCCCACAACACCGCCGGCAGCCGGGGCGACAGCCAGTCCGGCACCTGTTGCGGGTACAGCCCCCGGAGCCAGTCGGCCAGCCGACCCGCCCGCTCCGGTCCGATGGCGCCCGCGGGGGAGTGCACGTGGGCGAGCAGCCGCCGCGCGGCCTCGGCGTCGGCGGCACCGACCAGCGCGGCGAGCAGGAGTGCCTGCTCGAGCACGATGCCGGGCAGGTGCTGCAGGTCGGCCTGGCGGGCGGAGCTCTGCCAGCGTTCCCGTTCGGCGGCGAAGAGCCCGGCCGCCGCCGTGGCGGTGTCGACCCTGGCGCCCACGTCGGTGCGCGCGGCGAGCGCGGCGGCGGCGTGCAGCAGCACGACCGACGGTGGCGGGTCGGCCGGCGCCAGGACCACCGGCGGCACCGGCGCCTCCTCGGCCACGAAGCTCCGCAGGGCGCGGGCGAAGAACTGCTGTTGGCTCTTGGCGTCCCCGACGATCGTCGGCAGCGTCACCTGCGCCCGGTACGGCAGCCGCGGCAGGACCCGGGCGGGCTGCCCGCCGCGTACCGCCGTCCACCAGGCGTCGTTCACCCGGCTGATCACGACCAGCCGGACCTCGTCGCCGGCCGTCTCCGCCCAGGTGGTGAGGATGGCGTCCAGGTCGTCACGGGTGTCGGCGTCGTCGACGACCAGCACCACCCGCCGTCGCAGCGCCGCCGCGGCGGCCACCGCCGCCCGGCCCTGACCGGGTATCACCCAGCCGCACGGCAGCGTGAGCCGCTGCGCCACCTCGACCAGCAGCCGGCTCTTGCCCACACCGGGAGCGCCGTTGAGGTAGAACACCGAGGCCGGGGACGGGGAGTCGGCCATCGCCCACTGCACCAGTTGTCGGGCGAACCGGTCGTGCAGCACGCTGAACGGTACGGCGCGGCGTCCCGGAAGCAGCACCGTCAGCAGGCTGTCGTCGTCCGCACTCGACCATCGTGGACTTTCCGGTGCGGCGGTGGTGACCGCCGCCCAGGCCTGCGCCCGCAGCCGCTGGTCGGTCCGGCGCTGCCACAGCAGCCCGCCGTACAGGCCGGCGCCGCCGGAGATCACCCCCAACCCGGCGGCCACGTACCAGCTGACGAAGTTGGCCAGCGCCGCGGTGACCGCAGCGGTGAGCAGTAGACCCACCCCCGCGACACCCGCGCCGTTCAGCCGCAGCCGACTCGCCCAGCGGCCCTGCGTCACGCCCGCCCCCTCCACCCGATGACGTCACGGTCACTCTGCGGCGGCGCGATGCTGTGCCGAAACCCATGATCGGACAGTGCGGACGGTCTGTACCGCCACAAGTGCGGCACGTTGCCGTTGCGGTCAGACGGTGACCACGAGCTTGCCGAAGGTGTGCGTACGGGCGAAGTCGGTCAGCGCCCGTACGCCGTCGTCGAGGCGGTACCGGCGACCGACCGTCACGCGCAGACCGGCCACGTCGGACATCCCGCCGAGCCGCCCCTGCGTGTCGAGCACCAGTTCGAAGTGGACGTCGTCCCGGTCGAGGTAGTCGGGCCGGGGCGGCGGGAAGGTGATGGTGTAGAGCCGCCCTCCCGGCCGCAGGGCCTGACCGACCCGGCGCAGCCGGTCGCTGGGCAGCACCAGGTTGAACGCCACGTCGACCGGGCCGGGGTACGGGTCGTCGTAGCCGATCACCTCGCTGGCACCCAGGGCAAGTAGCGCCTCCGCGTCGGCCGGTTTGCCGGTGGCGATCACCCGGGCGGGGCGCAGCAACGGCAGCAGCGTGGTGCCGACGCCGCCGGTGGCGCCGACGACCAGGAGGGTGTCCCCGGCCGAGGGGGCGGCGGTGGCGATCAGCGCGCGGGCGGTGAGGCCGGCGGTCGGCAGCGCGGCCGCGTCGGCGACCGTCAGCCCGGGTGGCCGGTGGGCGATGAACGGCGTGTCCGCCTCGAAGACGGCGTACTCGGCGAGGGTGCCGGTGGTCAGGCTGGGTCGACCGGCGCCCATCATCGCCCGCAGTGCCCGGGGTACGGCGTGGCCGAACACCTCGTCGCCGACCCGGTACGCGGTGACGTCGGGGCCGACGTCACTGACCGTTCCCGCGAAGTCGTTGCCGGGGACGTGCGGGAAGGTGAGGTCGGCGACGCCCCGGAGTTCGCCGCCCGGCACCCGCAGGTCGATCGAGTTGATCGACGCGGCGGCGATCCGTACCTGGATCTGTCCCGGGCCGGGGTGGGGGACCGGCAGGTCGGCGACGGTGAACTGCTCAGGGGGACCGTAGTCGGTGGCAATGACAGCCTTCATGTCTCCCTCACCGTTAATCGGACCGGGTGGTCAGGTTATGGCTAAACGGACCGCCCGGTCAAGTTGTTAGGGTGGCGCCATGGCCACCGCCGATCGCCCGCTGCGCGCCGACGCCGCCCGTAACCGGGCGGCGCTGTTGGCCGCGGCGGAGGCGGAGTTCGCCGAGCGGGGGCTGGAGGCGTCGGTCGCGGAGATCGCCCGGCGGGCCGGCATCGGCAAGGGCACCGTGTTCCGGCACTTTCCCACCAAGGACGACCTGCTCGCGGCGGTGGTGCTGGATCGGGTCGACGGGCTCACCGCGCTGGCGAGTCGACTGTCGACGGCCGACGACCCCGGCGCCGCGCTGCTGGAGTTCCTCGACGCCGCAGCCAGCCGGCAACAGCAACTGGACCTGTCGTTCCTGCGCGAGGCCGGTGAGGTCAACGACCGCCTCGGCGCGTCCCGGGCGCGGCTGTTCGAGCAGGTCGTACTGCTCGTCGACCGCGCGCAGGCGGCGGGCGCGATCCGCAGCGACGTCACCGGCCTGGACGTCATCCTGCTGATGTGCGCGCCGAACCACGTGGCCGGCTTCGTGCCCGGCGCCCCGCCCGGACTGTGGCGCCGCTACCTGGCGATCATCTTCGACGGGCTGCGGTCGCCCGGCTCGGGGCCGCTGCCGCAGCCGCCGCCCGATCCGGTGGGGCACCCCGAACGCTTTCGGTCATCCTGAATGAAAGTTTGCTCAGGGGAGACGTAAGTATCGACGTGGCCGGGTGGGGGGCGTTAGTCTCCGAGCCGAACAGCCGTCGATGTGAGGGGGCCGATGTCCCGGAAGACCGGTAGGCCCTCCTACCTGCTGACCCCGCCGGCCCGCGGGCGGCGTTCTTCGACCCGGCTGCTGCCCGCCGCAGTGGCGGCGGCGCTGGCCGCCGGGCTGGTCGGCGGGCTGATCGGCTACGCGGTGGGTCGACCGGGCGCGACCGAGTCGAGCATCGCGCAGTTGCAGGAAGCCGACGCCCGCCGCGACGCGCAGCAGATCGTCGAACTCACCGAGATGGCACATCGGACCGGAGAGCAGCTGGCGCCGATCCTGGTGGCCGTCCGGCAGGCTGCGGAGGCGGAGCGTCCGCCCGAGGCCGCACAACTCCGTCAGTGGCAGCAGACCATGCGGCAGCTGGCCGAGCAGTACGCCGATCCGCCGTCGGGAATGACCGCCACCAACGTCGCCCGCGGCGGCCTGCGCGGTGCGGTGGAGCAGGCGGCGGTGGCCGTCGACACGCTGGCCCTGGCGACCGTCGATGGCGCCACCGCGGCCGACGAGCTGTTGGCGCTGGCGGCGCGGCAGGCGACCCTCGCCGTGACCACCTGGTCGGTGGCGGCGACCCAGCTCGACCAGATCAACATCGACGCCGGCCACGGCCACCAGCACGTGCACCTCGACACCGGCGAGCCGGGCGGTGCGTTCGGGCCGGACGGCGCGGCCGAGGGGCACTCCGACTGATCTCCCGCCGGTTCGGTCGGCCCCTGGCGTGCCGACGCATTCCGGCCTCCGTGGCACTGGCACCGTCAACGGCCGATCCCTGCGCGGTCGGCCGACAGTGCCATCTGTGCTGCCGCCGCGCCCGTCCGGTGCGGCGACCGCGTCGGCCGGAACTTCCGATGAACTTCCGGAAGTCATTGACGGTTATGAAACAACGCTGTAATACTTCGGGTCCAGTAAGGCCGATGCGATCCCTTTGTCAGGGAATCGTGGGCAACATCCCTATCCCGCGAGTCCGGATTCATGCTGCCCGAATTCGGGGACCGGACCCGGAAGGAGCATCAGATGACCAAGGATTCTTCCCGAGCACCGGGACGGCCGAGACGGCTACGGGCCGCGCTGGTCCTGTCGGCCGTCGGCCTGTTGGCAGTGGCCGGAGCGGTGGTGCTGCCCGGAAGCGCCAGCGCCGCGACCACCCTGGGCGCCTCCGCTGCCGAGCAGGGTGGACGGTACTTCGGTACCGCCGTCGCGGTGAACAAGCTCAACGACTCGGCGTACACGACCATCCTGAACCGCGAGTTCAACCAGGTCACCGCCGAGAACGAGATGAAGATCGACGCGCTCCAGCCGCAGCAGGGGCAGTTCAACTTCGGCAACGGTGACCGGCTCGTCCAGCACGCGCGCAGCCGCGGCATGCAGGTCCGCGGCCACACCCTGGCCTGGCACTCGCAGCAGCCCGGCTGGATGCAGAACATGTCCGGCACCACCCTGCGCAACGCGATGCTCAACCACGTGACCCAGGTCGCCACCCACTACCGTGGGCAGATCGCCTGGTGGGACGTGGTCAACGAGGCGTTCCAGGACGGGTCCAGCGGGGCCCGCCGCGACTCGAACCTCCAGCGCACCGGCAACGACTGGATCGAGGCCGCCTTCCGGGCCGCCCGCCAGGCGGACCCGAACGCCCAGCTGTGCTACAACGACTACAACATCGACAACTGGACCGACGCCAAGACCCAGGCCGTCTACCGGATGGTTCAGGACTTCAAGAACCGGGGCGTACCGATCGACTGTGTGGGCCTGCAGTCGCACTTCACCGGCGGTTCGAACTACCCGGGTAACTACCGCACCACGCTGTCCAGCTTCGCCGCCCTCGGCGTCGACGTGCACATCACCGAGCTGGACATCCGCAACGCGCCGAGCGACGCCTACCGCAACGTGGTCAACGACTGCCTCGCCGTATCGCGTTGCAAGGGCATCACCGTGTGGGGCATCCGCGACTCCGACTCGTGGCGCTCCAACGAGAGCCCACTGCTCTTCGACGGCAACGGCAACAAGAAGGCCGCCTACAACGCCGTACTCACCGCGTTGAACAGCGGCAACCCGGGTGGCGGCGACCCCACTCCGGCGCCCACGACCCCGGCGCCCGGCGGCTGCACCGCCACGATCACGCCCGGCCAGGTCTGGGGTGACCGCTACAACACGTCGGTGACCGTCAGCGGCGCCAGCACGTGGTCGGTGGTCGTCGTCATCACCGCGCCGCAGCGCATCTCCGCCACCTGGAGCGGCAACCCCACCTGGGACGGCAGCGGCAACGTGATGACGATGCGCTCCAACGGCAGCGGCAACACGTTCGGCTTCACCACGATGATGAACGGCAACTCCAGCGCCCGGCCGCAGATCAGGTCCTGCACCGTGGGCTGACCTCACCCGCTTCGTCGGCCGTGCGGATTGCCCGCACGGCCGACAGCGCGTCATGACCACTGGGCCGCCGCGACGACGTGCGGGATCACACCGGATCGGGCGCTCGTGCCTGGGCGGTCAGCGCGGCGCCGGGCGGTAGTCGAACCAGTCGAAGGAGGCACTGCCCCCGGTGACGTAGAGGCCGAACACCCGGCCGGTGAAGCCGGCGGCGACCTCGGTGGACAGGTAGCGGCCGTCGAGTTCGGCGAGCACGACCGGGCCGTCGTCGGTCAGCACCGCGAGGCTGACCGTGTCGCAGGCGGCGGGGCGTACCCCGAAGGGGGCGTCGGGGGCCGCGACCTGGTCGGCGGCGGTCACCGTCGGTGGGAGCACATCGGCGGTACGGGTGGCGATGGTCAGGGTGACCGGGCCCGGCGGCACCGACAGCTCGCCGAAGACCTGGCGGAACGGACCCACCCGGCCGCCGACCCGCACCCGGCCGTCGCAGACCTCGATGTCGTAGTGGTGGGCCTCGTCGACGCGCAGCGTCAGCCCGGCCCGGCCGGCACCGGGGTCGACGCGGACCCCGGCCCGGCAGTCGTGGTGCTCCTGGCGCCGGACCACCATCGTCGCGCCGGCCCGGTCGAGGGTGCTTCCGGCGGCGTGCAGGGTGAGCCAGCCGGGGCGGTCGGTCAGCGACCAGCTGGACGACGGCCGGTCCCGCAGCGACATCCACTGCGGTGCGAGCGCGGCCGTGTCGAAGTCATCCCGGTACCCACCCGGCGCGGACGGGGCGGCCAGGGCGGGCGGGCTGCCGGGCGGTGCGACCGTCACCTCCTCGACCGGGTCCACCACCGGCCAGCCGTCCACCCACCGCACCGGCGCCAGGAAGGTCTCCCGGCCGAGCACGTGGTACGGCGGCCACTGCCCCCTGGCCCGGATGCCGAGCAGCACCAGCCACCAGCTGCCGTCGGTCGCCTGCACCAGGTCGGCGTGGCCGGTGGCCTGCACCGGCCGGTTCGTGCTCCGGTGGGTCAGGAACGGGTTGACCGGTCCCGGCTCGAACGGGCCGCGGATGTTCCGGGAGCGGGCGACGGAGACGGCGTGCCCGGTGTGCGTACCGCCCTCGGAGACCAGCAGGTACCACCAGTCGCCGATCCGGTACAGGTGTGGCGCCTCCGGGTACTGGCCACCGGTGCCGGACCACATCGGCACCGGACCCTCCAGCACGGTGCCGGCCGTCGGGTCGATCCGGTACGACTCCACCCCGGAGACGGTCAACCAGCAGTCCCCGTTGTCGTCCCAGGCCAGCGACGGGTCGACGTGCGGCAGGTCGAAGTGGACCGGCTCGGACCACGGCCCGGCCGGGTCGGTGGCGGTGACCAGCAGGTGTCGGCCGATGCTGACGTTGGTGGTGACCATCCAGAACCGGCCGTCGTGGTGGCGGATGGTCGGCGCGAAGACGCCGCCCGAAGCGTGCGTGTCCGGCGGCAGTTCGAGCTGGCTCGGCCGGTCCAGCACGTTGCCGATCTGCCGCCAGTTCACCAGGTCACGGCTGTGGAGGATCGGCACGCCGGGGAAGTACTCGAAGCTGGAACAGACCAGGTAGTAGTCCTCGCCGACGCGGCACACGCTCGGATCGGGATGGAAGCCGGGGACGACGGGATTACGGAAGGTGGCGGCATCGGTCATACGTGTCGATGCTAGGCCGTGTGTCGAAGTTGGCGGTGGCGGCGATGAGATTCCGGTTCGACCCAGGCTCTAACCGACGACGCAGTTCGGCTGGCCGGAGACAGACCCGCGGGTAGGCGTGATTTCACCCTGAAATTTTTATTTCACCATGAAATCAGCGCTCTGGAGGTAACCCACTCCCGGGCTACCAGCCACGGCGCCGCCGCCGATCATCCGCCGCTGTCTATCGATCACCGGCCCGCCGCGTCCGACTTCGAGACACGACCGAGGCGTTGACCGGCTCGCCGCGGGCCCGGCGGACCTACGCTCGGGTGCCCGCCGCCGTGACGCCCCGGTCGCAACGGACGATCGGGGCAGGCGCACGGCGAACGACTTCGTTGACGGCGGTTTCCGGCTGTCGTACCTTCACACTGACATCCATCGATTCAGGGCATGGTGGCTGAGCCGGCGCCTTGTCCGCCGGGCGACCCCGGGCACGGTCGCCGGGCGAGATGGGCCGCGACGTCACGACCTGCGCCTCGGCGCTGGTCCGAGCGTCGCGCACGCCGCCGCCGGCCGCCGTGTCGACCCCACGATCGTCCCGATCGGGCGCGATCGCGTCGACGTGAGCGCGAACATGTCGAGTGCTTCGGCCGGCGGTCCGCTACCGAAGGAGAGATCCATGGTGAAGCGCCATCGCCTCACGCTGCTGGCCGTCACGGTGACGGTCGCCGTCGTCACCGCCACCGTCGGGGTCGCCGTCGCCCAGGCCGCCGCGGTCGGCTGCGCCGTGCGGTACGCCGTCTCCGCCCAGTGGCAGGGCGGCTTCAACGCCGACGTGACCATCACCAACCTCGGCGACCCGGTGTCGTCCTGGCGGCTCGTCTGGTCCTACGGCGCCGGTCAACGGGTCACGCAGGCGTGGAACGCCACGGTGACCCAGAGCGGCAGTCAGGTGACCGCGACCAACGTGTCGTACAACGGCGCGATCGGCACCAACGGCGCCGCCGGTTTCGGCTTCAGCGGCTCGTGGAGCGGCAGCAATCCGGCACCGACGACGTTCACGCTCAACGGGGTGACCTGCACCGGTTCCGGCAACCCCGGCCCGACGCCGTCCCCGACCGTCACCACCCCGCCGCCGGTCGGGGACTACGCGCCCGTCGGCCCGCTCTGCCGCAGCAGCGACCTGATCGACATCGGCAAGTACTGGATCCCCAACAACCAGTGGGGCGCCACCGGCGCGACGGGCAGCCAGTGCATCTGGACCAACGGTGGGTCGGGGGACCGGATCCGGTGGGGGACCGACTACACCTGGAGCGGTGACGCCGGCAGCGTGAAGTCGTACGCGGCGGCGATCCTCGGGTGGCACTGGGGCTGGCGGCGGCCGAACACCGGGCTGCCCGTGCAGGTCTCCGCGAACCGCAACGTCAACACGTCCTGGCAGTTCACCGTCACCGGCAGCGGCAACATGAACGTCGCGTACGACATGTGGTTCCACCCGATGGCCAATCCCGGCGCGGGTGACCAGCCCACCGACGAGCTGATGATCTGGCTGTACCGCGCCAACGCCTACCCCGCCGGCACCCGCCAGGGCACCGTCACCATCGCCGGCACCACCTGGGAGGTGTGGCGTGGCTACGTGGGCACCTGGAACGTCTACTCGTACGTGCGGACCAGCAACACCACCAACGCGTCGCTCAACATCCGCGACTTCACCAACGACGTGGTCTCCCGTGGCTGGATGAGTAGCTCGAAGTACCTGACCAGCGTCCAGGCCGGACCGGAGATCTTCACCGGCGGCGGCCAGGTGCAGACCGGCTCCTACTCGGTCACCATCGGCTGACCGGCATCGAGGAGCGTCATTGACCGCTACCGTTAACACTCTTTAAGATTTGGCTGCCTCGAGGAACCGACCCAGTCCACCCGTACGCCCCGGCGGGCGCCGACCATCGGCACCCGCCGGGACGGCACGGCGCCGCTACCTGCCAACGGGAAGGCCCTCGATGTCCTCACCACGTCCCCGCCCCCGCTCGGCCCTGGCCGCCGGCCTGCTCGCGCTGGTCACCGTCGGCGCGACCCTCGCCGTCACCCCGACCGCCGCGCAGGCGGTGGTCCTGCCGAACAACTTCAAGAGCGTCGGCTACATGCCGTCCTGGACCGGCAACGTCAACTCGGTCCAGTACCACAAGCTCACCCACATCAACTACGCGTTCGTGCTGCCCAACAGCAACGGCACCCTGCGCGCGGTGGAGAACCCCAGCAAACTCTCCTCGCTGGTGTCGTTGGGCCGGGCCAACAACGTCAAGGTCTCCATCGCCATCGGCGGCTGGAACGACGGCGACGACAGCGCCTTCGAGGCGCTCGCCGCCAACGCCGGCACCCGCACCACCTTCGTCAACAGCGTGGTCAACTTCGTCAACCAGTACGGCCTCGACGGCGTGGACATGGACTGGGAGTACCCGGACCCGGGCGCCTCGGCCAACAACTTCAGCCTGCTCATGTCTCAGTTGAGCAACGCGCTGCGCCCGCAGGGCAAGCTGCTCACCGCGGCCGTGGTGGCCGAGGGCTACTACCGCGACGGGGTGCCCACCGCAGTCTTCAACTACGTCGACTTCCTCAACATCATGGCGTACGACGGCGGTAGCCCACACGCCAACTACGACTGGTCGATCAACGCGGTCAACGGCTGGAAGGCCCGTGGCCTGCCGGCCAGCAAGGCCGTCCTCGGGGTGCCGTTCTACAGCCGACCCGGCTACTACACGTACACCCAGTTGGTCGGCATGGACCCGGCGAACGCCAACCGGGACTGCACCACGGTCGGCGGCGCCCAGCAGTGCTACAACGGCGTCCCGACGGTCAAGCGCAAGACCCAGTGGGCGATGGCCAACGCCGGCGGCATGATGAACTGGGAACTCACCCAGGACACCGGCGGCTCGACCTCGCTGGTGAGCGCGATCTACGACACCGTGATGGGCGGCACCCCGCCGCCGACCGGCCGGACCGGCCAGATCACCGGCATCGCCGGCAAGTGCGTCGACGTCGCCGCCGCCGGCACCGCCAACGGCACCGCCATCCAGCTCTACACCTGCAACGGCACCAACGCGCAGCGGTGGACGGTGGCCACCGACGGTACGCTGCGCGCCCTCGGCAAGTGTCTGGACGTCACCAGCGCCGGTACCGCCAACGGCACCCCGATCCAGCTGTGGGAC
Source organism: Micromonospora radicis (assembly GCF_003583405.1). Classification (GTDB taxonomy): domain Bacteria; phylum Actinomycetota; class Actinomycetes; order Mycobacteriales; family Micromonosporaceae; genus Micromonospora; species Micromonospora radicis. Next base: position 73,396 of record NZ_QXEC01000007.1, on the reverse strand, counting down.
TGCAACGGCACCGGCGCCCAGGTCTGGCAGGCGCAGTCCAACGGCACGCTGCGCAACCCGGCGTCGAACCGGTGCCTCGACGCCACCGGCAACAGCTCCGCCGACGGCACCCGGTTGCAGATCTGGGACTGCTTCGGCGGCGCCAACCAGGTCTGGCGCCTGCCGGCCTGACCCCGAACGGTCCGTCCACGCCGGCACCGGTGTGGACGGACCCTTCGGCGACTCCGCCCACCGGGTAACCCGTTGCACGATCCGCCGCGCCTCGGCCCGACACTGCGGCGACAGGGACGCCGGAGCGGGTGGGTGGGGGAGGTGGCCGCCGTGCCGCGAGCAGCTCCTGGCCGAGTGAACGAGCCGCCCGGGGACGCGGGCCCCGGTCAGGGGCGCAGGGCGTAGAAGCCGCGCCACGGCGCGCCGCCACCCCACAGCTGGTAGCCCAGGACGAGCGCCAGCAGGTAGCCGGCACCCGCCGGGCCGGCCAGCAGCCAACCGCCGCCGGCCAGCACGGCCAGCGCCAGCAGCATCGTCAGGTGCCGCCTCGCCGGCTCGGTGGAGCCGAACATGTCGAGTTCGACCGGGCTCAGCTCGTAGTTGCCGGGCGGTCGGGCACGGGCCGTGCTCGCCGGCCAGAGCCGCCCCACCCCGGCCACGTCGACCAGGTACATCCGCCGCAGCCCCGGGCAGCGACGCAGTTCGACGGTCAACGGCACCTGGCCGACGCCCCACGGATTGCGGTCCAGCCAGCGCACCAGCCGTCGATCCCAGACGATCCGCTGGTACCAGGTCTGATGCGTACTGTGTAGTTCGAGCCAGAAGGACGTCGGCTCGGTGCCCCAGTGCAGGCGTGCCACCCGTACCCGGGCTGTCGCCGGTCGGCCTTGCCGCAGGGCACCGAGCGCCCAGCGCCCGAGCCGCCACGTCCACGCCCAGGCCAGCACGAAACCGGGCAGCAGCACCAGTTGGACGACCACCGTGCGCCCGGGCGGTTCGATCTCGAAGAACTCGGGGTACGCCGGCATGACCTCGGCCGGCTGGGACGGGTCGTACCGTACCGGTACCTGGCCGCCCTCCGGATAGCTGGCGGTGTCCAGCGGCTTCCACCGCACCCGCCAGTCGTCGCCCGTGTGGTCGCGGTAGGCGACCTCGATCCGGTCGTCCGCGCCGAGCCGGGTCGCGGTGACGGTACCCAAGGCGCTTGCGGTCAGCGGCGCGTCCTGCTGCCGCTCCCACTCCGCCAGGTACCACACCGTGCCGGCGATGGTCACCCCCAGCAGCAGCCAGCCGGTGAGGACCTTCCCGAGGGCGAGGTTCGCCCGCTGCGGTACGCCGACGGGCGACAGCGGCGACGGCGCCCCGACCGCCGGGGTCGACGGCACGAAGGCGTGCCGCCACTCTTCCAGGTAGTTGCGGGCTCCTTCGGCGGTCGCCGCGTGCTCGGGGTCGACCGGAGGCGTCGTCGTCTCCGCCTCGGTGTGCAGGACGGACCGTAGGTGGTATAGGCCGAGCCCGACGAAGAAGACCGCGAGCCCGGCTCCCCACATCCAGGTCTGGCCGTCGGTGTAGAGGGTGCCCGCCGAGGGACTGCTGACCCGGCCCGCCACGGTCGTACCGTCGTCGAGGGGGTCGGGGTGGCGGTCCTGGAGCGTCACCGCGCCGATGCGGACGGCCCCGTCGGTGGAGACGAACGGCCCGGAACAGGTCCACTGTGGGCCGTCGTCGGTGTCGGCGTACACGCAGTCCTCGACGGTCATCGTGCCGGCAATCCCGCCGTGCTCCGCCCGGAACGAGTCGATCGCGAAGACGGACCCCCAGATCGCGCAACCGAAGAGGACCGCGACGAACGAGAGCATCAACCAGTCGTGGAGCCCGAACTCGCGGATCCGGCGCAACGGTCCTCCCGATCGTCGTCACCCCGTCGCGGCACGCACGGCCACCTGCTGGCGCCGCGGCCTGCTGCCACGGCCACCTGCTGGCGCCGCGGCCCGGTGGCGCGACGGCGGGGTGGTCGACACTGTAGGCGACCCCGGCGACCGGAGCGCCCAGCGCCGATAGTCTCGACGGATGACGGAACCGGGCACGGAGCGGGCCGCGGCGCTACTCGGCCAGGCCCGGCGGGTGGTGGTCTTCACCGGCGCGGGCATGTCCGCCGAGAGTGGTGTGCCGACCTTCCGCGACGCGCCCACCGGCCTGTGGCAACGCTACGACGCACAGGAGTTGGCCACCCCGGAGGCGTTCGACGCCGACCCGGCTCTCGTCTGGGGCAGTACGTCATGTGGCCACCCTCGCGCACGCCCGCCGTACCGGGCAACCGACTTCCCGTGTCGCGCGGGGCGGTCGGCGCGGGGCCCGGGAAGTGTCAGCCGGGGCGGCTATCCTCACGCCTCGTGACGTCGCAGTTGAACGAGATGCCCGCCGAACTGCTGGAACTGTTTCCGGACGAGGAGCGGAGAACGCTGTCCGTGCCGCTGCCGGCCGGGCGGACGGTCCGCGCCGACGAGGCTGCCGACGATCGACCGGTGCTGTGGCTGAGCGACGATCCGGCACCGGCCGGGCTGTGGTCCCGGTTGCACGCGGCGCATCCGGATTCCGGGCTGTGGCCGTTGCTGTTGGACGGTCTCGACGGTGACCCGTCCCGGCCCTGGGCTGTCGGCGAGTTCTGGCCGGAGCGCACGGCCCCGCTCGCCGGGCACGACGCCGAGCGGCTGCTGGCCGGCTGGTGGGCCGACTACACCGGCACCGACGACGGGAACGACACCGTGGCCGCCGCCCGGCGGGAGGCGATCACCGCCCCGTACGGTCGGGCCTGGCCGGGGCTGGCCCCGGCCGCCCCGCCGCGGGTCGCGGCGCCGCAGCACGCCGAGCACTGGGCCGAGCAGCTGTCGCAGGCCCAGCCCGCCATGCGGCTGGGCCTGGTGCCCGCCCAGCGCGGCAGCGACGCGTTGGCCGCCGTTGGCTGGCAGGGCGCGATGAACTACACCGGTCCGGCCGAGTTGTGCGCGGTGCTGGGCAGTTGGGAGGAGCGCTTCGGGGTGCGAGTGATCGGGGTCGGCTTCGCCGAGCTGTACCTCAGCGTCGCCGCGCCGCCGGCCGACACCGCCGCGGCGCTGCCCGTCGCCGCCGAACACTTCGCCTTCTGCCCGGACAACATCTGGCAGGGGCAACGCCCGTGCACGCTGGCCGCCTACGCCGAGCGCCTCGTCGACGCCCCCACCTGGGCGTTCTGGTGGGACTGAGGCGCGCCGGAGGCGGCTGCCCGACGGTTGACCGGCTCACGCGGCCGGAGGCGGCTGCCGGACGGTGGTCAGGGTGACCAGGAACGCGGCGTGGTCGGTGGTCCGGTCCATGTCGACGCTGCGGGTGGCGTCGATCTTCAGCTCGGCCGTCGCCATGAGCTGCTGCACCCCGCCGTCGTGCCGGTGCCCGTAGCCGGCCGGTACGCAGGACCGCACGTCGGGTGAACCGCCCTGCCGGAGGTTGAGGTCACCACTGACGACGGTGGGCCGGTGCCCGGAGTCGGCGTGCAGCTGTGGGACGGCCGTGCCGAGCAGGTGCGTGCACTGCGCCAGCGCCAGGGTGGCGCTGGTGTACGCCAGGTGCGTCGTGCAGGCGAGGAGGTCGGTGCCGGCCTCGACACAGAGCCAGGCGCGTTGCTCCGGGTCGGCCGGGTCCTGCGCCGGGTAGAACCCGTGGTGCACGGCGTGGCCACGGTCCGGTGCGGCGAGCCGCACGAGGACTCCGATGCCGTACCGCTGCCCGTCGACGCACCGGTACGGCTCCCCGGTGCGGCCGTTGCGCGCCGGCTGGAAGGCGGCCACCACCACGTCGTCGGGTACCTGCCGCATCGCTCGTTCCAGCGTGTCCACGTCACCGGAGCAGATCTCGTTGAGGGTGACGACCTCGGGTCGCTCGGCCCGGATCACCTCGGCGGCCTGGTCGACCGCCCGCCCGGTGTAGCAGCCCAGGGCCATGCCGCTGTTGCACAGGTTCAGCTGCAGCACCCGAAGCCGGACGGTCTCGGCCGGGCGCAGCACCGTACAACCGGCCAGCAGGGCGGCGACGAGGATCAAGCCGACGACGGGCCCGTGGTACGCGCGGCGAACGATGCACCTGCCCTTACTCGCGGAGGGGTGCCAAGCGTACCGGTTCCTGGTCCGCCCGGCGGCACCGTCGGGTACCGCCGCGCTATGAGGAAAGAGGTATGGGTCGATGTATTCCCGCTGCCCTCCGCGTCGTCCTAATCTGCGGCTGCCGGTGACCCCGGCGTTGCCTACCCGTAGGAGCAGACGTTGCGAGTCACTCCGGTGTTGCGTGCGTTCACGGCCTTGGCACTGGCCTCCGTCGCCGTGCTCGTCGTCCCGACCACAACCGCCGCCGCTACCGCTCCGGCCGCCGCCCTGGCGGTTCCGGACATCTCACTGACCAACACGAAGGCGCATCTGCAGCAGTTCCAGTCGATCGCGACCGCCAACGGCGGCAACCGACGCTCGACCAGCGCCGGCTACACCGCCTCGGTGGCGTACGTGTCGAACCGGCTGACCGCCGCCGGATTCACCGTGACCCGACAGAACTGCACCTCCGGCTGCACCAGTGGCGCCGGCCCGAACGTGATCGCCGACTGGCCGGGCGGTGGCGACCCGAACAGCGTCTACCTGTTCGGCGCACACCTGGACGGAGTCTCCGCCGGCCCGGGAATCAACGACAACGCCTCCGGTTCGGCGACGCTGCTGGAGATCGCGCTGACCCTCGCGGCGACCAACCCGAGCCTGACCAGCCGGGTACGGTTCGCCTTCTGGACCGACGAGGAGCAGGGCCTCAACGGGTCCAGGTTCTACGCCAACACGCTGCCGAGCACGGAGCGGGCGAAGATCAAGGCGTACTTCAACTTCGACATGGTCGGCTCCACCAACGGTGGCTACTTCATCAACCGGATCACCTCCGTACCCGGCCAGACCCTGAAGGCCTACTACGACTCCATCGGCGTGCAGACCGAGGAGAACACCGAGGGCGCCGGCCGCTCCGACGACGCCCCCTTCAACGCGATCGGCATACAGACCTCCGGCGTCGCGGCGGGCGCGTCCCGGGCGAAGACCGCCGCGCAGGTGGCCAAGTGGGGTGGCACGCAGAGTGCGTTCGACCCCTGCTACCACCGGGCGTGCGACACGTACCCGAGCAACATCTCCGACACGGTGCTCAACCGGGCCGGCGACGCGGCCGCGTACGCGTTGTGGACGCTGGCCACCGGCACCCCGGCGACGGTGGTCTGGTCGGACACCTTCGAGACGGCCACCGGCTGGACCGTCAACCCCGCCGGCACCGACACCGCCACCACGGGACAGTGGGAGCGGGGTGTCCCGCAGGCCACCAACTCCAGCGGCCCCAAGCAGCTCGCCGCCACCATCTCCGGCACGAACGATCTGGTCACCGGCAGGCTCGCCGGTGCCTCCGCCGGTGACTACGACATCGACGGGGGTACGACAAGCGTCCGCTCGCCCGCCATCGCGCTGCCCGCCACCGGTCCGTTGACGCTGAAGCTGTCCTGGTATCTCGCCCACGGCAGCAACGCCACCAGCGCCGACTTCTTCCGGGTCTCCGTCGTGCACAACGGTGGCACCACCGCCCTGTTCACCCAGCTGGGCAGCGCCACCAACCGCGACGCGGCCTGGGCGTCGGGTAGTTGGAGCCTCACCGGCTACGCCGGCCAGAGCGTGCGGATCCTCGTCGAGGCCGCCGACGCCGCCACCGCCAGCCTGGTCGAGGCTGCCGTCGACGACGTCGTCATCACCCAGGGATAGGACGGATCCGACATCCGGCCCGGTCGCCGTCCCCGGTACCGGGGACGGCGACCGCGGGGTGTGGCGGCGAGTCTCCTTGGTTTCATCCTCGTCGTGCCCGGCCTCGACATGGCGCTCGGCCCCTCGAGCTGAGGAGCAGACGAGCCGTCGAGGCGCTGCCGGACACCACCATGGTCGGTGTCTCGGTGCCCGCTCACCGACCCAGGCGGCGGTCGACGGGGCCGATGATCCGGTCGACCAACTCCGGCACCCATTCGACGTACTCGACCTCGGCCCCACCGGCATGCCGGGCGTACAGGTAGCGGCCGGTGGGGCTGGTCGCCTCCGTTGTGGTGATCTCGCCGCCCGCGGCGGTCAGTCCGGCGACGACCGCGTCCAGATCGTCGACGATCACGGTGGCGGAGGCGTGCGCGTAGCGGGCCCGTTCCTCGGCTGGGCCGGCGATGACCAGGAAGTCGCCGATCGCGGCCAACTCGATTCCGTCGAACGCGAACCGCAACTCCGGCTCCGTGCCGACCAGGGTCCGCAGCGACGGCAGCGAGGCGTCGAGGTCGTCGACCCAGAGCCGGGCGTACGTCTTCAAGATGGTCATATCCACTCCGTTACGTTGGGATAGCCGACCAGACCGTAGGGCAGTGGCCGTCGGCTGCTCACCGCGACCCTGCGCCAGTTGGAGCGCAACGGGTAATCCGTCGGACGCCCCATCCCACCGTGCCACCACGCACCGAGTACCGGCTCACCCTCGCCGGTCGGGAACTCCACCACCCGGTCAACGGTCTCTGCCGGTGAAACCCGACGCCCCCTCGCCCCCGTTGATCATGAGGTTGACGGCGGATGTCGATCTCCTGAGTGCCGCCAACCTCATGATCAACGGGGCCGAGGGGGGTGGGTGGGGTGGGGTGGGTGGGGGGTTAGGGGCGGAGGGGGTAGGGGACGAAGGTGCTGCGGTTCTCGTCCACGTCCAGTTGGCGGCTGATGGGTGGGGCGGCTCGTTGGGGGCAGGTCATCCGTTCGCAGGTCTTGCAGCCGGGGCCGATGGGGGTGGCGGCCTCGGCGGCGTGCAGGTCCATGCCGGTGGAGTAGACCAGTCGGCCGGCGTGCCGGGTCTCGCAGCCCAGCCCGATCGCGTACACCTTGCCGGGCTGGCCGTAGCCGCCGTGGTGCCGGATGATCGTACGGGCGATCCACAGGTAGCGCTGCCCGTCGGGCATCGCGGCGACCTGGGTGACCACCCGACCCGGCGAGCTGAACGCCTCGTAGACGTTCCACAGTGGACATGTGCCGCCGGTGCGGGAGAACGGGAAGCCGGTGGCGGACTGGCGTTTCGACATGTTGCCGGCCCGGTCGACCCGGACGAACGAGAACGGCACGCCGCGCGCCCGGGGGCGTTGCAGGGTGCTGAGCCGGTGGCAGACCGTCTCCCAGCCGATCGCGTAGTGCTGGGTGAGCAGGTCGATGTCGTACCGGCGTTGCTCCGCGGCGGCCAGGAACTGTTCGTACGGCAGCAGCAGCGCCGCCGCGAAGTAGTTGGCCAGGCCCACCCGGGTCAGGATCTGGGTCTGTACGTCGTCGAACCGCTCCGACTCCACGATCTCGTCGATCACGTCGGCGAGCTCAAGCAACGCGATCTGGGCGGCCATCCGCATCGCCTCCTGCCCGGCCCGCAACGACGTGGACAGGTGCAGGGTGCGCGTCTGCGGTCGGTACCGGTGCAGCTCGCCACCGAGCGCCACGGCGTCCTCGCGCCGGATGCCCACCCCGTGGCGTTGCGCCAGCCGGTCGCGCAGCAGCCCGCGGACCTCCCCACGGCGCAGCCCCATCTGCGTGGCCAGCCGCTCCGCTGACTCGTCCAGCTCCGGTACGTAGTTCTGCCGCCGGTAGAAGAACTCGGTGACCTGGTCGTGCGGGCTGCGACCGACCCGTTCCCGGTCGCCGACCAGCTCGGCGAGCTGCTCGTCGGCCTGCTGGTAGCGGCGGTGCAGCTCGATGACGGCGGCGGCGACCTCGGGCAGCCGGGTGGCCAACTCGGTCAGCTCCGCCGCGCTGGCCCGGCCGGGCAGCGCCTCCCGCAGACCGGTGACCAGTCGTGGGGTGTCGTGCGCGGCGAACACCGACGGGTCGACGCCGAACAGCTCGGTGATGCGCAGCAGTACGGGCACCGTCAGCGGCCGGGTGTCGTGCTCGATCTGGTTGAGATAGCTCGGGGAGATGCTCAGGTGCCGGGCCAGCTCGGTCTGGCTGAGTGCCCGTTCCTCGCGCAGCCGACGCAGCCGGGCCCCGGCGAAGGTCTTGGTGATCGCCCCCACCTCCGTTCGCCACGTTTGGTCGGCACACATTAGCACCGCTGCGAATGGAGGCTTTAACAACTTGGCAAAAGGACCGTTCAGGTTTTCAAGAATTGGCTTCTTCCGTCTCTCGACCCGACCGGTGGGCCGTGTGACCGTGGGTTGCACACCGGCGGTCCGGCAGTGGCGCGCAGCTACCCCGGTGTGACCCGCGATTTGTGAAGGGACGAGAAACGATGCCTACCCCGGTCGAGCAGTTGCAGCAGGAATGGGACACCAACCCGCGTTGGCGGGGAGTGCGGCGCAGCTATGGCGCCGAGGACGTGGTGCGGTTGCGGGGCGCGATCCAGGAGGAGCACACCCTGGCCCGGCACGGGGCGAACCGGCTGTGGCGGCTGCTGAACACCGAGGACTACGTCCACGCCCTCGGTGCGCTCACCGGCAACCAGGCCGTGCAGATGGTCCGCGCCGGCCTGAAGGCGATCTACCTGTCCGGCTGGCAGGTCGCCGCCGACGCCAACCTCGCCGGGCACACCTACCCGGACCAGAGCCTCTACCCGGCCAACTCGGTGCCCGCGGTGGTCCGCCGGATCAACAACGCACTGCTGCGCGCCGCGCAGATCACCACCGCCGAGGGGGAGACCTCCGGGATCGACTGGCTGGCCCCGATCGTCGCCGACGCGGAGGCCGGCTTCGGCGGCGTGCTCAACGCGTACGAGCTGATGAGCGCCATGATCGCGGCCGGCGCCGCCGGGGTGCACTGGGAGGACCAGCTCGCCAGCGAGAAGAAGTGCGGTCACCTCGGCGGCAAGGTGCTGATCCCCACCGGCCAGCACATCCGCACCCTGGAGGCGGCGCGACTGGCCGCCGACGTGGCCGGCGTGCCGACCGTGGTCGTCGCCCGTACCGACGCCCAGGCGGCCACGCTGCTCACCACCGACGTGGACGAGCGGGACCGCCCGTTCGTCACCGGCGAGCGTACCGCCGAGGGCTTCTACCGGGTGCGCAACGGAATCGGGCCGTGCATCGCCCGGGGCCTGGCCTACGCCCCGCACTCCGACCTGCTCTGGATGGAGACCAGCACCCCCGACCTGGAGGTGGCCCGCCGCTTCGCCGAGGCGATCAAGGACGAGTACCCGGACCAGCTGCTGGCCTACAACTGCTCGCCGTCGTTCAACTGGCGCAAGCACCTCGACGACGCCACCATCGCCAAGTTCCAGCGGGAACTCGGCCACATGGGCTACAGGTTCCAGTTCATCACCCTGGCCGGCTTCCACGCCCTGAACTACTCGATGTTCGACCTGGCCCGAGGCTACGCCACCGAGGGGATGCCGGCCTACGTCTCGTTGCAGGAGCGGGAGTTCGCCGCCGAGACGGCCGGCTACACCGCGGTCAAGCACCAGCGGGAGGTGGGCACCGGCTACTTCGACCTGATCAGCACCGTGCTCAACCCCGCCGCCGAGACCACCGCGCTGCGCGGCTCCACCGAGGAGGAACAGTTCTCATGAGGTACGAGATCATCGGCCCGATGGTCGAACGCTTCGACGAGGTGCTCACCGCCGACGCGCTGGAGTTCCTGGTCACCCTGGACAGCGAGTTCGCCGCCCGCAGGGTGGCCCTGCTGGACACCCGCCGGGCCCGCCGGGACCGCTTCGCCACCGGCCAACTGCCCGACTTCCTGCCCGAGACCGTCGGCATCCGGGCCGACCCGACCTGGCGGGTGGCCCCGGCGGCGCCCGGGCTGGTGGACCGGCGGGTCGAGATCACCGGCCCGCCGGACCGCAAGATGACCGTCAACGCGCTGAACTCCGGCGCCAAGGTGTGGCTCGCCGACTTCGAGGACGCCACCGCACCCACCTGGCACAACGTCATCGGTGGACAACTCAACCTGATCGACGCCCTCGACCGGCGGATCGACTTCACCGACGCGCGCGGCAAGCGGTACGCCCTCGGCGAGGCCCTGGCCACCATCGTGGTCCGGCCGCGTGGTTGGCACCTGGTGGAGAAGGGAATCGTGGTGGACGGGCGGCCGATCTCGGCCAGCCTGGTCGACTTCGGCCTCTACCTGTTCCACTGTGCCCGCCGGCAGCTCGACGCCGGCTGCGGGCCGTACTTCTACCTGCCGAAGTTGGAGTGTCACCGCGAGGCGCGGCTGTGGAACGACATCTTCGTCTTCGCCCAGCACTACCTGCGGCTGCCGCAGGGCACCATCCGGGCGACCACCCTGATCGAGACGGTCACCGCGGCGTTCGAGATGGAGGAGATCCTCTACGAGCTGCGGGACCACTCCGCCGGGTTGAACGCCGGCCGGTGGGACTACATCTTCAGCATCATCAAGAACTTCGGGCAGTGGCCGGACTTCGTCCTGCCCGACCGGGCCGAGGTGACGATGACGGTGCCGTTCATGCGCGCGTACACCGAACTGCTGGTGCGGACCTGTCACCGGCGCGGCGCGCACGCGATCGGCGGCATGGCGGCCTTCGTGCCCAGCCGGGATCCGCAGGTCAACGAGGCCGCCCTGGCCCGGGTGCGCGCGGACAAGCAGCGGGAGGCCGGCGACGGCTTCGACGGCTCCTGGGTCGCCCACCCCGGCCTGGTGCCGACCTGCCGGGAGGTCTTCGACGCGGTGCTCGGCGAGCGGCCGAACCAGCTCGACCGGCGGCGCGACGAGGTCGAGGTGGCCGCTGCCGACCTGCTCTCGGTCGACAAGACACCGGGCCAGGTCACCGCGGCCGGCGTGCGGTCCAACATCGCGGTGGCGCTACGGTACGTCGACGCCTGGCTGGGCGGCACCGGCGCGGTGGCGTTGTGGAACCTGATGGAGGACGCCGCCACCGCCGAGATCGCCCGCTGCCAGGTGTGGCAGTGGTTGCACCACGGCACGCCGCTGGCCGGTGGCGGCGCCGTGACCGACGAACTGGTCCGGTCGCTGCTGGCCGAGGAGTTGGCCGCGCTGACCGAGGGCCGTGCCGGTGCCGACCGGGAGCGGGCCGCCCACGCCGCCCGCATCGTCGAGGAGACCGCCCTGGCCGAGGAACTGCCGGCGTTCTTCACCACCGCCGCCTACGCCCGCCACCTCGGCCCACGCCGCTGACGCGGCGTCCCCCCTTCCTGTTGATCATGAGGTTGGCGGCAGTTTGGAGATCGATATCTGCCGCCAACCTCATGATCGACGGCGCGGGGCGCGGGGCGCGGGGCGCGGGGGAGGGGGGAGGGGAGGGGAGGGGAGGGGGTCAGCCGTCGATTCGGGTGATGTTGCGGATCTTGTTGGAGGCGTCCAGCGCGGCCACCTTGTACGCCTCGGCCAGGGTCGGATAGTTGAACACGGTGTCGACCAGGTAGTCGACCGTGCCGCCGCAGCCCATCACCGTCTGCCCGATGTGGACGATCTCGGTGGCGCCGGTGCCGAAGACGTGTACGCCGAGCAGGCGCCCGTCGTCGGGGGAGACGAGCAACTTCAACATCCCGTACGAGTCACCGACGATCTGGCCGCGGGCCAACTCGCGGTAGCGGGCGATGCCCACCTCGAACGGGGTGGCACTGTCGGTCAGCTCCTGCTCGGTCTTCCCGACGAAGCTGATCTCCGGGATGGTGTAGATGCCGATCGGCTGCAACTCGTGCATGGCGCGGACCGGCTCGCCGCAGGCGTGCTGGGCGGCCAACCGGCCCTGTTCCATCGACGTGGAGGCCAGCGCCGGGAAGCCGATCACGTCGCCCACGGCGTAGATGTTCGCCACGCTGGTGCGGTAGTTCGCGTCGACCTGGATCCGCCCCCGCGTGTCGGCCGCCAACCCGGCCGCCGCCAGGGCCAGATCGTCGGTCTGACCCTGCCGGCCGGCGGAGTACATCACCGTGTCGGCGACGATCTTCTTGCCGCTCTTGAGGATGCACAGCGCCGCGGTCTGGTGCTTCTCCACCGCGGCCACCTCCTCGCCGAAGCGGAACGTCACCGACAGCTCCCGCAGGTGGTAGCGGAGCGCCTCGACGACCTCCTCGTCGCAGAAGTCGAGCATCTTGTCGCGGCGTTCGACCACCGTGACCTTCGTGCCGAGAGCCGCGAACATCGAGGCGTACTCCATGCCGATCACGCCGGCGCCGACCACCACCATGCTGCGCGGCACCGCCTGCAGGTTGATCAGTCCGTCGGAGTCCACGATCGTCCGGTCGTCGAAGTCGACGCTGTCCGGACGGGCCGGCCGGGTGCCGGCGGCGATGATGGCCTTGTCGAAGGTGACCCTGGACTCGTGTCCGGACTCGGCGTCGACCCAGACCGAGTGGTCGTCGGCGAACCGCCCCGTTCCGGTGATCAGCGCGACCCGGTTGCGGGTCAGCTGGTTGCGGATCACGTCGGTCTGCCGGTTGATCACGTGTTGGGTCCGGGCGGCCAGGTCGCCGACCGTGATCTCGTCCTTGACCCGGTAGCTGCTGCCGTAGAGGTCGCGTTGACTCAGACCGGTCAGGTAGAGCACCGCCTCGCGCAGCGTCTTGGACGGGACCGTGCCGGTGTTGATGCACACCCCGCCGATCATGTCGGGGCGCTCCACGAGACCCACCCGCCGGCCGAGCTTGGCGGCGGCGATCGCGGCCTTCTGGCCGCTGGGTCCGGACCCCAGCACCAACACGTCGTAGTCGTTCACGCTCTCAAGCGTCGCAAGATGTGCCGGCCTGCGCCATAGTCGGGCTACCCGGCAGTCGACCTTTTACCGTCCCGGAACAAACCTCGTGGCGTCATCGCGGGGCCGCGCTCTCGTCGTCCGGCCGGGCCGTCGACGGATGGTGGACGACGACGTCGGTGATCGCCCCATCGCCCATGATGACGACGCCGTTGCCGTGCGCGTTGCGGGGACCGGCGGTCGCCGTCGGTTCGTCGCCGCGCACCGCGGCCACGAAGTCGCGGACCAGGCCGCGGTCGGTGGCCAGCAGCTCGACGACCGGCAACCGCACCTCCTCGACGACGTACCGGTTGGTGAGGTCCATCCGCGAGCCGTCGCCCTGCTGCACGACGTGGGCTCCGGTCACGTCGCTCTGGTACGACGGCCGGAGCCGGATGGTGGCCCGCTGCTGTGCCGGGTCGGCCTCGGGGGCGAGCAGCGGAGCCAGCGTGGCCTGGAACCGAGCGAGCAGCACGCGGTCGTCGGGCCTGGCCAACAGTTGCGTGAGCGCCTCCCGGGGCCGCCCGTCGGTCAGCACCGGGTCCAGGGAACAGGACAACCGGCGTACGTGGTAGTGGTCGACCGAACGCAGGACGCAGTTGTCCGCCGTCGCCACGGCGGTGGAGTTCATCGCGTGCACGGTGTCGGCGGGAAAGAAGCGGCCCACTCCGGCCACTCTGACCCGGCCGTGTGCGGGCGCCGCCACCTCGGCGACCGGGCGCAGGTGGGGAGTGATCCGCAGTGGACGGTCGCCCGTGGTCCGGAAGGTGAGGGCAGGCGGCTCCGGCTGGTCGTCCGGACCATGGTGCCGGGGCGAGCGTACCTCGACCCGACGGGCAGCCATGGCCGCCACGATGCCCCGGTGAACGGCGTCCTCGACGGACGCGTCCCGGATCGGAGGTGGCGCGGGCGGGTCGGAGTGCTCGCGCGGCCTCCGGTCCCGTGGCGAGTCGAATCCCTCGAACCGCATCCATCGAGCGTCGCACACGTGCAACCCGATGGCCACCCTCCGTGTCCGTATCCGGACTCGGTCCGGGCGGGCCCGTCGGCGACGTGCGCCGGGCGCGGGCCCGTCGATTGACAGGCAAGCGGATGCTTGCCTATTGTTCGGCGGGTGGGCGACGTGTACCGGGCGCTGGCGGATCCCACCCGGCGCGCCATCCTCGACGAGCTGCAGGACCGCAGTGGCCAGACGTTGTTCGAGCTGTGTGTCCGGCTGACCGGCAGGGGGTTCACCTCGACCCGCCAGGCGATCTCACAGCACCTCGGGGTGCTGGCCGAGGCCGGTCTGGTGGTGATCCGACGCGAGGGCCGATACATGTTCATCGACCTCGACACGTCCCCGCTCCAGCAGATCTATCAGAGATGGCGGGTGACACCATGCGAATCGGACACATGAGCATCTTCGTCGACGACCAGCGCAAGGCGCTGGCGTTCTACACCGACGTGCTCGGCTTCATCAAGAAGACCGAGGTGCCGCTGGGCGAACACAGTTGGCTGACCGTGGTGTCCCCGGACGACCCGGACGGCGTGGAACTCGTGCTGGAGCCGGACCAGCATCCGGCGGCGGGCGCCTTCAAGAAGGCACTGGTCGCGGACGGGATCCCGGTCACCATGTTCGGGGTGCCGGACGTGGCCGCCGAGTGTGAACGACTCAAGGGGCTCGGCGTGACCTTCACCCAGGAGCCGCTGACCATGGGCGGCATGACGACGGCGGTCTTCGACGACACCTGCGGCAACCTGATCCAGATCGTGGCGCCCGGGGCGTAGTCGGTGACGCCCAGCCGTCCGGTTGGGGGCCACGTTGGCCTTTCGGCCAACTCCCGCGACCGAGCGCAGCCCTGATAGGTTAGCCTTACCTAACAGGAGGTGCTCATGGGGTTCGCCGCAGAGGTGCGCGAGTTGACCAGGGCGGACCATCGGGCCGCGCAGCATGTGGCGTACTTCGACGCGCTGCTCTCTGGGCAGCTCGACCGGGCCGGGTACGCCGCCCTGCTCGAACAGCTGCAGGTCGTCTACCAGACCCTGGAGGAGGCGGCCGAGGCGATGCGGGAGGACCCGGTGGCCGGTCCCTTCGTCGTCGACGAACTGCGTCGGCTGCCCCGCATCGCCGAGGACCTGTCCTTCCTGCGCGGGCCGGACTGGGCGGCCCGGATCACGCCCGGCCCGGCCACCCGGCAGTACCAGCAACGCCTGCGGGAGGTCGCCTTCACCTGGCCGGCGGGCTTCGTCGCCCACCACTACACGCGCTACCTGGGCGACCTCTCCGGTGGCCAGGTGATGGCCCGGGCGCTGCGCCGCACGTTCGGCTTCGACACCGACGGCGTCCGGTTCTTCCTCTTCCCCGGGCTGGACCCGCGTACCTTCAAGCAGTACTACCGGCAGCTACTCGACACCGTGCCCTGGGACGCCGTCGAGCGGCAGCGTTTCCTGGACGAGGTGTCGTGGGCGTACCGGCTGAACACCGCCATGCTCGACGAACTGGGCCGCGCCGTGGCCCCGGGGAAGGCGGCATGAGCGGCCACGCCCCGTTCCCGCCCGAGGTGATCGCGGCCGTACTGCGGCACATGAACACCGACCACGCCGACGACTGCCGGGTGATCTGCCAGGGCCTCGGCGGCCAGCCGACGGCCACCGCGGCGATCATGTCCGGGATGGACGCCGACGCGATGGAGTTCGTCGCCACCGTGCACGGCGACCCGGTCGCCGTGCGGGTGCCGTTCTCCAGCCGGCTCACCGAACGCCGCCAGATCCGCGCCGAGGCGGCCCGGATGTACCGGGAGGCCTGCGCGGCGCTGGGCCAACCGCCGCGCCCCGACGCCAGCTGAACCGCACGCGAGCCCGGGGCCGGGGCCAGTGGAACGAGGTCATGATCTAGGTGAGGTACCGACGACGCCAAGCAGTCCGTTCGGCGACGCGCCTGGACCTCCTCGAACGCGAGGTACCGGCCCGGCATCATCAGGGCAAAACGTCGCCCCGATCAGCTCGACAACATCCCGGCCCTGGCTGTTCAGGCTCCGCTGGGCTGAACGGTCTTACCACCGCGTCCCACCGACGCCGGAGTGGTCCGACGGCTGCCGGGTCGAGCAGTCACCCGCCACCGGCGTACGCGATGAAGGCCCCCACCCGGTGGGTCGTCAGCCGGGCGGGCGTACCGGCACCACCAGCGGGACGCCGGTGCGTGGATGCGGCAGCACCTCGATCTCGTGCTGGTAGACGGCGCTGAGCCGGTCGGCGGTCAGCACCTCGGTCGGCGGGCCGTCGGCGACGAGCCGGCCGCCGGCCAGCAACGCGATCCGGTCCGCGTACGCGGCGGCCAGACCCAGGTCGTGCAGTACGACCACGACGGTGCCGCCCTGCCGGGTGCGTTCCCGGGCCAGCGTGAGCACCAGCTCCTGGTGGTGCAGGTCCAGCGCGGCGGTCGGCTCGTCCAGCAGCAGCATCGGGGTGCGTTGGGCGAGGACCCGGGCCAGTGCGGCGCGGGCCTGCTCGCCGCCGGAGAGCGCGGAGAAGACCCGGCCGGTGAAGGGCCGCATCCCGGTCAGCCGTAGCGCCTCGTCGACCGCGTCGTCGTCCTCGGCGGCGTGCCGGGTGCCGGCCCACGGGGCACGCCCCATCGCGACCACCTCGCCGACGGTGAACGGGAACGACATGGTGGTGCGCTGCGGCAGCACGGCACGCAGCCGTCCCAGCTCGACCGGAGCCCAGCGGGCCAGCGGCCGACCGGCGAACTCGATGTCGCCGTCGGCGGGTGGCAGATCGCCGCAGATGGCGCCGAGCAGGGTGCTCTTGCCGGCGCCGTTCGGCCCGACCAGCGCCAGCAGTTCGCCCGCCGCGACGCTGAACGTCACGTCGGAGAGGATCGGGCGGTCGCCCCGGTGCACCCCGAGCCGGTCGACGCGCAGCCTGGCCTCGACCGGGCCGACCTGCGGCAACGTGCGGGTCCGTCTCATCCCCAACCTCCGGCCCGGGCCCGGGTACGCCGCAGCAGCCAGAAGAAGCACGGCCCGCCGACCACTGCGGTCAGTACGCCGAGCGGCAGTTCCTGGTAGTCGACCAGGGTCCGGGCGGCCAGGTCACCGGCGACCACCACGATGGCCCCGCCCAGCGCGCTCGCCGGCAGCAGCAGCCGGTGGCCCGGGCCGGCGACCATCCGGACCAGGTGCGGCACCACCAGCCCGACGAACGAGATCACGCCGGTGAAGGCCACCGCCGCCGCGCCGAGCAGCGCGGTCACCACGATCATCCGCAGCCGGAGCCGTTCGACGCGGACGCCCAGGTGCCCCGCGGACCGGTCGCCGAGGGCGAGCAGGTCGAGGCGGCGCGCGGTGGCGACGGCGATCCCGACGCCGACCGCCGCGCACGGCGCGGTGATGCCCACCGCCGCCCAGTTCGCCTGTGCCAGGCTGCCGAGCTGCCAGAACGCGATGGCCCGGACCGCGTCCGTGTCACCGAAGAACATCAGCAGACCGATCAGCGCGCCGGCCACCGCGTTCACCGCGATGCCGGTCAGCACCAGGGTGACCACCTCGGTACGTCCTCCGGCGCGCGACATCGAGTAGACCAGGCCGGTGGCGGCGAGGCCGCCGAGGAACGCCCCGGCGGCCACGGTCCAGCCGCCGAGCGCGGCGGCTCCGGTGACGATGACCGACGCCGCGCCGACGGCGGCACCGGCGGAGACCCCGATGACGCCCGGCTCGGCCAGCGGATTGCCGAAGACGCCCTGCATCAGTGCGCCCGCGCAGCCGAGCGCCGCCCCGACGACCACGGCGAGCACGACCCGGGGGAAGCGCACCACCCACAGTGCGCTCTCCCCGTGCGGGGCACTGGGCAGGGGCCCGACGTCGAGGCCGACCCGGTGCAGGATCGAGCCGAGGACCTCGGCCGGTGGCACCCGGACCTGCCCGGTGCCGGCCGCCACGAGGCAGAGCAGAACGAGGGTGACGCCCAGCCCGACGAGCAGCGCCGTCCGTCTCATCCGCACGATCGGTATACCGCCTCGGCGAGGGCCTGGATGGCGCGGCCGGTCCGGGCACCGAAGGTGAGCAGCAGGCCGTCGTCCATGTCCACGATCCGGCGGTGCCGGCCCGCCGGGGTCTGACCGACGCCGGGCAGGGCGAGCAGGCCGTCGACGCCGTCGACCGACGCCAGACCCTCGGTCATCACCAGGATGACGTCCGGTGCCGCGTTGATCAGACCTTCGCTGGTCAGCGGCCGGAACCGGGACAGCCCGAGCTCCGTACCGGCGTCGGTCGCCCCGATGGCCCGGATCATCTCGTCGGAGCCGGCGCCCCTGCCGCCGATCAGGTAGACCCCGGCGGTGCCGCGCACGTACAGGAACGCCACGCGCGGTGGGGCGGTCCCCGCGGGGGCGGTCCGGCGGGCCGCGGCGAGCTCGGCGTCGACCCGGGCCACCAGCCGTTCGCCGGCCTCGGGCACACCGAGCGCCGCCGCGATGGCCCGGATGTTGCGGGGGATGGCGGCGAGGCTCTGCTCGTCGTCGACCAGTACCACCGGGATGCCGGCGCGACGCAGTTGGGCGAGGACCTCGGGCGGGCCGATGCTCTCGTCGGCGATGACCACGCTCGGGTTCAGCCGCAGGATCGCCTCGGCGGACAGGTCGTGCCCGGCCGGGGTGACCACCGGCAGGCCGCTGGCGGCGGAGAAGGTGGTGGAGGTGTCACGCCCGATCACCCGGTCACCGAGGCCGAGGCTGAACACGATCTCGGCGATCGAGCCGTAGAGGTTGACCGGCAGGATGCGGCTGGCGTCGGTGACCGTGACGCTGCTGCCGTCGGCCGAGGTGACCGTGGCCGGCAGCGCGCTGCCGGGATCGGCGCCGATCGGTGCGACGTCGGTGTCGGTGACCACGGCGGTGGCCGGTCCGCAGCCGGCCGGCGACACCGTGGCCGGCGCCGCGGCGGCGCAGCCGGTGAGGCCGAGCAGCGCGGGCAACGCCAGCAGCGCGGGTAGCAGGCGCCTCATCGGGGGGCCCGTCGCCGCCGTCGGGCGCGCAGCGCCACGAGCAGGACCAGCAGTACGGCGAGGCCGGTGAGGACGGCGGTGAACCAGCGGCCGGCCGGGCCGCTGTCGCTGACCTGGATGGTGTGTACCTGCTCGCCGGTGTCGGCGGTCCCGTCCGCTGCGGTCCCGTCGTCCGTGCCGGTCCCGGCGCCGGCCGGGTCGACGGTCGTGGCCGGGTTGCCGGCCGACGCGGGCGTACCGGTCGGTCCGGTGCCGGTGGTCGGTGCGGTACCGGTGGTCGGTGCGGCGGCGGTCCTGGCCGCGGTGGCCGGTGCCGCGGTGGTGGCGCGGGGGCTCGGGCCGGAGGTCGCGGTGGCGAAGGTGACCGGCACCCGTACGTCCTGCGAGCGGTCCGAGCTGCGGGTGTGGTCGTTGCGGCTGGCGACCACGCACCGGCGGGCGGTGCAGTCCACGTCGCCGATGCGTGCGGTGATCTGGATCTGGACGCTGAACGATCCGCCGGAGCCGTACGGGACGGCCAGTCCCTCGCCGTAGGCGGGTGGGTTGGACGAAATCCAGTGTGAGGCTCCGGTGGCGCCGCTGGTGTCGATGCCGCCGCCGCAGGGGGAGGGTGCCGTGTCGGGGCCGTTGTCCACGCAGTACGCGACGTAGACGCCCTTGCTGGTGTCGTAGCCGGATCCGGTGACGGTGACGGTGGCACCCCCGAGGGGGATTCCGCTCGTCCTGGTGACGGTGAGCCGTTGGCCGTCGGGGCCCTTGCCGACCGTGTCCGCGTAGGCGGGGTTGGCCGTGAGGGTGCCGAGGGCCAGCAGCATCGCACTGACCAGGGCAGCGGCGAGGCGGGCAGGCATGAGCGACCTCCGGAAGATTGGTTAGGCTAACCTAAGTAGATCTTGACGGTCGCGCAAGAGGGTGTTCGGAGGATTCTCGCCAAGATTAGGTGAGCCTAACCTAATCTCGCCCTCCCCCTTCTGAGAGGAACACACATGTCCGTACCCAGACCCGGCGGTATCCGCCGACGGTCGTACCGGTGGGCGTCGGCGGCCCTGCTCGGCGCCGCCGCGTCACTGGCCGTGGTGAATCCCGCGGCCGCGGCGCCCGTCGACGTCACCGGGGGGAGCCTCGACTGGGGCTTCAAGAGTTCGTTCCGCGCGTACGTCTCGACCGGCAACGGCAACCCGCCGATCGCGGTCGGCGACGGCGCCACCCGAAACGCCGACGGCACCTTCAGGTTCCCGGCCACCGGCGGCACGTACGACAGCGCCACCGGCGCGACCACTGTGAACTACGGCGGCACCGTCGTGTTCTCCTACCCGGCGCACTTCTTCACCATCACCCTGACCAACCCCACCGTGGTGGTGGACGGTGCCGGCGGCTCCCTGCTCGCCGACGTCGACCTCCAGGTCAGCGGCGGCGGTTTCGAACCGGTGCAGATCGAGCAGGCCGCCATCGCCACCCTCGGCACCGGCGCGACCAGCCCGACCGTCGCCGGTGAGACGGTGAGCTGGAGCAACCTCACCACCACGCTCACCGAGACCGGAGCGGCGGCGTTCGCCGGCTTCTTCACCGCCGGTACGGCGCTGGACCCGGCGTCGGTCACCTTCACCACCGCGAGCGGGGGTGGCACCCCCGCCACCCCGACGGTGACGGTGAACCCGTCCGCCGCCCTCGACACCGAGGGTGCCACCGTCACCGTCACCGGCTCCGGATTCGACCCGGACGCCAACGGCGGTGTCGGCGTCTACGTCGCCTTCGGACCGAAGGGCGACAACCACTGGACGAACTCCCGCCCGTACAAGCCGGTCAAGTGGGTGCACAAGAACGCCTCGTCGTCCGCCGCGCAGGTCAAGCTCGACGCCGACGGCAGCTTCAGCACCACGTTGGACCTGGTGCCGAGCTACATTGACGGCAACGGCGACCCGGTCGACTGCACGGTGACCCAGTGCTACGTGTTGACCTTCGCCGCGCACGCCTCCAGCGACCGCAGCCAGGACACCTTCACCCCGATCACCTTCGGCGGCGGTACGGGTGCTCCGAGCGGAGCCGAGCAGGAGATCACCGCCCAGGTGCTCCAGTCCGGCCCGTTGACGCTGACCTCGGCCGGCAACGCCGTGGCGTTGTCCGCCGTACACCCGGGTGCCGTCGCCGGTGGCGCGCTCAACGCGGTGACGGTCAACGACCTGCGGGGCACCAACGCCGGCTGGAACGTGGTCGGCCAGGTGGAGGACTTCACCAGCGCGCTCGGCGGCGTCATCGCCGCCGACAACCTCGGCTGGGCGCCGAGCGCGTCGGTGCTCCCCGACGACCTGGTGGGTACGCCCGGAGTGGTCACGCCGGGCGGGCGGGCCAACCCGGGTGACGGTCTGGGCAGCGCACGAACCCTGTGCGCCGCCGCTGCCGGCGCCAGCGCCGGCAGCTTCCGGTGCGCCGCCGACCTGGACCTCGGGGTCCCGGCCGCGACCGCGCCGGGGGACTACGCCGCCACCCTCACCCTGACCCTGTCCTGACGCGTGGAAGGGCATCTTGTTGTGCGCAGAACGATGACGAGGTGCCCTTCCCCGCACCTGGTCGCCACCGCGGTCCTCGCCGTGCTCGTCACCGCCCTGGCCGCCGGCCCCGCCGCCCTCGCGGCACCGGCCGCCGGCCCTGCGGTCGGTGTGGCACCGGCCGCCGGCCCCTCGGTCGGTGTGGCACCGGCCCCCAGCCCCTCACCGCCGGACGCCGGCTTCACCTGGGCGGTGCAACCGTCCGGCCCCTCCGGTCCCACCGGCCGCAGCTACTTCGTCTACGACGCCGAACCCGGCCAACGCATCGAGGACCGGGTCGCCGTCACCAACCTCGGCAGCAGCGCGATGACCTTCGCCGTTTACGGCGCCGACGCCTTCACCACCACCGACGGCGGTTTCGCCCTGCACCCGGCCAGCCGACCACCGGTCGACGTCGGCGCGTGGACCACCTTCGCCGAACGGACCTACCGGGTGCCCGCCGGGAAGCAGGTGATCGTGCCGTTCCAGCTCACCGTGCCGGCCAACGCCACCCCCGGTGACCACGCCGGGGGCGTGGTCGCCTCGATCGCCCAGCTCCGGTCCACCGACAGCGGCGGGCAGGTCAACCTCGACCGGCGGGTCGCCGCCCGGATCTACCTGCGGGTGGCCGGACCGGTCCGTCCCGGCCTCCAGGTCGAGGCGATGCGGATCGGCTACGACAATCCGCTCAACCCGTTCGGCACCGGTCCGGTCGTGGTCAGCTACCGCCTGCGCAACAGCGGCAACACCCGGCTGACCGGTACCACCCAGGTACGCCTCAACGGGCCGTTCGGCCTCCGGCTGGCCCGCACCGAGCCGGTCACCGTGCCCGAGGTGCTGCCCGGCGCGGCGATCACCATCACCGAACAGGTCAACGGCGTCGTTCCGGCCGGCCGGCTCGCCGCCGACGTGGTCGTCGACCCCGCCACCCCGGACCGGATGCTGCCCACGGTGACCCGCACCGCCACCGTCTGGGCCGTGCCGTGGGTGTGGACCGCCGTCCTGCTCACCGCCGTCGGTTGGCTGCTCGCCAGCCGGTTGCGGGCCCGCCGCCGTGCGGAACCGGCCGACACGTGAGGCCGCTGACGTACGCCGTCGCGCTGGTCGCCGGGCTGGCCCTGACCGGCGCCCCGGCCCCGGATCCCCGCGTCGGGCTGGACCGGTCCGAGGCGAAGCCGGGCGAGCGGGTGCTGGTGCGGCTCACCGGTTGGCCCGCCGGCACCGTGGTCATCGAGCTGTGCGACGCCGGTACGCCGCCGCGCTGCGCGGTGGACACCTCGGCGCAGATCCACCTGCCCGGTACCGGCAGCGGTGGCGCCCCGCTGACCGTGGCCGCCCCACCCGGCGGCTGCCCCTGCCGGGTGCGGGTGACCACGTTGGACACCCGGCTGTCGGCGGGTGCTGCGCTGGTCGTCACCGGCGCACGCCCGACGGCCGTCGGCGCCGCCGCGCCGACGGCGATCCGCCCGGTGGTCATCGCCGATGCGCAGCTCGAACGCGACGACGGGTGGGCGGCGTACTTCGGTCTCGCCAGCCGGCGGACCCTGGTGCTGCGCCTGCGCAACGAGCAGGCGGCACCGGCGCCGGTGTCCTGGTCGTTCAGCGTCGGCCGCGGCCCGGAGCCGACCGGATTCGTCGTCCCACCCGTCCCGCCCGACCTCGGCGCCGGTGAGGAACGCGAGGTCCGGATCCCGGTGGCGCTGCCCGCACCCGCCCTCGGTGCGTACCAGATCCACGGCGAGATCGTCACCGCCGGTACGTCGAGCCGGGTCACCGCCAGCACCGAGCACCAACCCTGGGGCCTGGCCGGGCTGCTCGGCCTGGTGGCAGCGGTGCTGGCGGCGACAGAGGTACGCCGGCACCGTGCCCGGTCGGCCCCACACTGACCGCAAGCAGCAGGCCAAGCGCTGAGTCATCCGCCCGACGGGCGTCGGCACCCGGTGCCGGCGCCCGCCGTCGCGTCCGCCCGGACGTTCACCCCGCCCGGGTGGCCCGCCGTCGTACGCGCCGGCCCCCGCGCCGGTCGACTTCGCCGTGTCGCCGGTCCGGTTCTGGCGTGTCGGACCCTGTCGTCACAGAATGTTGACCCATGGATGACGGTGAGCGATTGTCGGGGGTGGTGATCCGCATCCGGCGCGGCGACGACCCGGTCGGCGTGGTGACCGACCACGACGCCGCCGAGCGGGCCGCCAGCTACCCGACCCTGCGGATCGGGGCCCCGTCGTTCGGCTACGCGGTGGACCTCGGCGGCGGGCGATGGCGCATTCACGACCTGGCCGAGGACACGCCGCAGGCCGCCCGGGACGCGCTGGCCCACCGGTTGCGCGAGCAACTCGCCGCCGGCGTCGGCGCGGACCTGGCCGCCGAGCTGGCGGCGGTCGGCCGGGTGCTCGACTGGAAGAAGGTCGACGAGGTGACGGTCGGCGGCCGCCGCCACCGCGTGATCCGGGCCGACACGTTCACCCGGTTCGGCCCGGACGGTCCGGAGCCACCCCGACCCACCGACCCCGACCCGCGGCAGGCCGACATCTGTGACGACTTCCTCGGCGGTACCGACCTGATCGCCGATCCCGGCGCACCCACCGGTGTGGGGGCCGCCCTACTGAAGATCGAGCTGCTGCCCGCCCACTATCCCCGCGCGCGGGTGCCGGTGGACGTGCGAGCCGACAGCGTCGCCGCCGTCAGCTCCCATCCCAACGGGGTCGTGCTGCCCACCCGGTACGCGGTGGCCGAGCAGGTGGCCGGTGGCTGGCAACCGTCGAGTCGGGCGGTGGCGACCCCACAGCAGGCCCGTGACCTGATCCTGTTCGACTTCCGGTGGCTGGTGCCGCGGATCGCCAACCCGACCGAGCGGGAGGCCGCCGAGTACCGGCGGGCCGCCGACGAACTGGAGGCGACCCGGGCCGACGAGGTGAATGTGCTCGGACGCCGGTTCCGGGTCATCCGCATCGAGACGCTCCTGCGCTTCTGCGCCGACGGGCCCGAGCCTCCACGTCCCTCCGATCCGGATCCGGAGCCGCCGCCCGAGGCGCACTTCGCGCAACTGCGCGCCGAGGGCCGGCTGCCCGACCTGGACATCGACTGATCCCTGACCGGCCGCGTCTCAGCCGGGCCGGTGCGCCGACGTCCACCCCTGGCGGTGTAGCCGTTCCACCCCGTCCAGCAGCAGGTCCAGCGCGAACTCGAACTCGAACTGGTCGTCGCAGCCCGGCCCCACCACCGACCCGTCATCGTGGGCCGCGGCGCGGGCGATCTCCGCGAGGTGCGGGAAGCGGGCCGCCATCTCGGGTGGCATGTCGGCGGAGGGCTGATCCGCGGCGGCGCCGGAGCGACCGGTGTCCCGGGCGGTGTCGAAGAGTTCCTGGCTGAAGCCGAGAACCCGACTGCCCATCGCGTGCATGACGTGGTGGGCGAGGTCGGCCGAGAAGCCGCCGGCCCGCAGTGTCCCGACCACCGAGTCGAGATAGGCGAGCAGGCCCGGGGTCGCCATGTTCCGGGACTCGACGGCGAGCGGTGCCCAGGGATGCCGGCGCAGCGCCTGCCGCGCGGAGAGGATCCGGCCGCGTACCGACTGCTTCCAGCCGGCGCCCGGTGCCGGTGGATCGATCTCGGCGACCACCAGATCGATCATCGCGTCGAGCAGCTCGTCCTTGTTGGACACGTGTTTGTAGAGGGCCATCGGCGCCACGCCGAGGTCCTGGGCGAGGTTGCGCATGCTGAGTGACTCGATGCCGGCCGCGTCGGCGAGCGCGACGGCGGCGCGCAGGATCCGATCCCTGCTCAGCGGCGTCCGGCGCAGCGTCTCGGCCTGGTCAACCATTCGCGTCCTCGTTCGTCCGGTATCGCGGAGAACCATATCCGGCTTGACGGGTGTACGGCGTACACCTATCGTTCTCGATATCAGGTGTACGCCGTACACCAGGGAAGGGGAGTGGGCATGAGAGCGATCGTCCAGGACCGGTACGGCCCACCGGAGACGCTGCGGCTCGCGGACGTCGACGTGCCGGTACCCGGCTCCGAAGAGGTGCTCGTGCGCATCGAGGCCGCCGCGCTCAACGCCTATGACTGGCACGTCATGCGCGGTGACCCGCGGCTGGCGCGGCTGAGCCTGGGGTGGTCCAGGCCCCGGGCCCGCATCCGTGGCCGCGACTTCGCCGGCCGGGTCACCGCCGTCGGCACCCAGGTGCGGCAGATCCGCCCGGGCGACGCCGTCTTCGGCGACCTTGGTGACGCCAACGGTGCGTTCGCCGAGTACGCCTGCCTCCCCGAACACCTGGTCGCACCGGCACCGGCGAACCTGACCCCGCGGCAGGCCGCCGCCCTGCCGCTGGCCGGCGTCACCGCCCTGATGGGACTGTCCGACCTCGGGCAGGTCGAGCCCGGCCAGCGGGTCCTCGTCAACGGGGCCTCCGGCGGGGTCGGCACCCTGGCCGTCCAACTGGCCAAGGCCCTCGGCGCGACGGTGACCGGGGTCTGCCGCACCCGCAACGTCGACCTGGTCCGCTCCCTCGGCGCCGACCAGGTGGTCGACTACACCCGGACCGACTTCACCCGCCACGCGGGCCGCCACGACCTCGTCCTCGACCTGGTCGGCAACCGCTCGATCACCGCGCTGCGGCGGTCTCTGACCCCGACCGGCACACTGGTGCTCTCCGGGGGTGGCGTCTACCGCGGCGGTAGCCTCGTCGGACCCGTCTGGCTCCTCACGCGCGGCCGGCTGCTGGCGCCGCTGGTCCGGCAGCGCATCGCCATCCTGACCGCCACGCCCAGCCGCCCGCACCTCGACCGGCTCCGGGCCCACGCCGAGGCCGGCCGCCTCACCCCGGTCGTCGACCGGACCTACCCGCTCGACGAGGTGCCGCAGGCCATCCGCTACCTCGAAGCAGAGCACGCCCGGGCCAAGGTGGTCATCACCGTGTGACGACAAAGCGAATGGCAGGAAGATGGTGCTCTTCCTGCCACTCCCAACATATAGCACATACGGGGTCTTGCGGCAAGACCCCGGTGATGCCGCAGAATCTCCGCCCGGAGCCAGTACCTGCGCAAACAGGGCATTGGCGGAAGCAGACCTCGGCGAAACGGGTGGCAGATGTTCGATGTGATCATCGTGGGTGGCGGACCGACGGGCCTGCTGCTGGCAGGGGAGTTGCGACTGCACGGGGTGGGCGTGCTCGTGCTGGAGAAGGAGACCGAACCACCCCGGTACGTTCGCGCGCTCGGCCTGCACGTACGCAGCATCGAGGTGCTGGACCAGCGTGGCCTGCTGGAACGGTTCGCCGCACACGGCCGGCAGTACCCCGCCGGAGGCTTCTTCGCCGGCATCGAGAAGCCGGCGCCCGACCGGCTGGACACCGCCCACCCGTACGTCCTCGGCATCCCACAGCCCACCACCGACCGCCTGCTCGCCGAGTGGGCCGCCGAACTCGGCGCCGAGATCCGGCGCGGCTGCGCACTGGTCGGGCTGACCCAGGACCAGCAGGGCGTGACCGCCGAACTGGCCGACGGCACCCGGCTGGCCGGCCGGTACCTGATCGGCTGTGACGGCGGCCGCAGCACGGTCCGCAAGCTGATCGGCGTCGGTTTCCCCGGCGAACCCAGCCGCGTCGAGACGCTACTGGGCGAGATGGCGGTGGACGTGCCGCCGCAGACCGTGGCCGAGGTGGTCACCGAGGTCCGCAAGACCCAGAAGCGGTTCGGCCTCGGACCCGTCGGCGACGGGATGTACCGGGTCGTCGTACCGGCGGCAGGGCTCGCCACCGACCGCGACGTCCCGCCGACCCTGGCGGAGTTCCGCCAGCAACTGCGCACGTACGCCGGCACCGACTTCGGCGTGCACTCACCGCGCTGGCTGTCCCGCTTCGGCGACGCCACCCGGCTGGCCGAACGCTACCGGGTCGACCGGGTGCTGCTGGCCGGCGACGCCGCGCACATCCACCCGCCCACCGGCGGCCAGGGCCTCAACCTCGGCCTCCAGGACGCGTTCAACCTCGGCTGGAAACTCGCCGCCGAGGTGAACGGCTGGGCACCACAGGGGCTGCTGGACAGCTACCACACCGAACGGCACCCGGTCGCCGCCGACGTACTGGACAACACCCGCGCCCAGATGGAACTGCTCTCCACCGAACCGGGGCCGCAGGCGGTACGCCGACTGCTGACGCAGCTGCTGGACTTCGACGAGGTCAACCGCTACCTGACCGAGAAGATCACCGCGATCGGCGTCCGCTACGACTTCGGCACCGGCCACCGGCTGCTCGGCCGGCGGATGCGGGACGTGCGACTGCGCGGCGGGCGCCTCTACCAGCTGACCCACGCCGGCCGGGGACTACTGCTCGACCAGACCGGCCGGCTCTCCGTGGCGGGCTGGGCGGACCGCGTCGACCACGTCGTCGACGCCAGCGCGGAACTGGACGTACCCGCCGTACTGCTGCGACCCGACGGCCACGTGGCGTGGGTCGGCGACGACCAGCAGGAGCTGCTGGGCCACCTGCCCCGCTGGTTCGGCACCGCCGGGTAGCCCCGCCCGAGCGGGCGGAGCGGGATGGCGAGTATCGCCCCGGTCAGTGATGTTCGACCCGTTTTGCCGGTGGTGGCCCGGGTATCGCCCTGGCATCTGGTCGTCGTGTTCCAGGAGGTACCGGCAGCGATGGAAACCCGCAATCCCGCCAAGGCGGTCAAGGACGTGGTGGAGTCGGCGGCGGAGAAGGTGGCCGACGTGCTCAGCCCCGACGTGCCCGGCGCGCCGGGCAGCGCCCCACCGGCGGTCGGGGAACCGACCACCCCGCACGGTCCACTGCCACCCAAACCGGAGCAGGGATCACCACAGACCCGTACGCCGACCGGCGCCCGCACCGGGGCGCCGGCCACGGCGACGGGGCAACAGGGTGACTTCCTCACCACCTCGCAGGGCGCCCGGCTGCGCGACACCGACCACGCACTGAAGGCGGGCCCACGCGGACCGGTCCTGCTCCAGGACCACCACCTGCGCGAGAAGATCACCCACTTCGACCACGAACGCATCCCCGAGCGGGTCGTGCACGCCCGGGGAGCCGGCGCGCACGGCGTGTTCACCGGGTACGGCACCGCCGAGAACGTCACCCGGGCCGCCTTCCTGGCCAAGGGCCGCGAGACGGAGGTCTTCGTCCGCTTCTCCACCGTGCTCGGCTCGCGGGGATCGGCCGACACGGTCCGGGACACCCGTGGCTTCGCCACCAAGTTCTACACCGACGAGGGCACCTTCGACCTGGTCGCCAACAACATGCCGGTCTTCTTCATCCAGGACGCCATCAAGTTCCCCGACATCATCCACGCGGCCAAGCCGCACCCGGATCGGGAGATCCCGCAGGCCCAGAGCGCCCACGACACGTTCTGGGACTTCGTCTCGCTGCACACCGAGGCGCAACACCACACCATGTGGAACATGTCGGACCGGGGCATCCCGCGCTCGTACCGGACCATGGAGGGCTTCGGCGTCCACACCTTCCGCCTGGTCAACGCGGCGGGGGAGACGGCGCTGGCGAAGTTCCACTGGAAGCCCAAGCTGGGCGTGCACTCCCTGGTCTGGGAGGAGGCGCAGCTGCTCGGCGGCATCGACCCGGACTTCCACCGCCGTGACCTCTACGACGCCATCGAGGCCGGCGCGTTCCCCGAGTGGGAACTCGGCATCCAGGTGTTGCCCGACACCCCGGAGGAGACGTTCGCCGGCATCGACCTGCTCGACCCGACGAAGATCGTGCCGGAGGAGCTGGCGCCGGTACAGCCGGTCGGCCGGTTGGTCCTCAACCGCACCCCGTCGAACTTCTTCGCCGAGACCGAGCAGGTCGCCTTCCACGTCGGTCACCTGCCGCCGGGCATCGACGTCACCAACGACCCGCTGTTGCAGGGCCGGCTCTTCTCGTACGTCGACACGCAGTTGACCCGGCTGGGCGGACCGAACTTCTCGCAGATCCCGATCAACCGGCCGCACGCCCCGGTCAACGACATGCTGCGCGACGGCTTCCACCAGCACGCGGTGCACGCCGGAGTGGCACCGTACCGGCCGAACTCGCTCGACGGCGGCAACCCCTTCCCGGCCGGCGACGACGACCACCCGTTCGTCGACGTACCGGTGCAGGTGACCGCGGCGCCGAAGATCCGGCAGAACCCGGCCTCCTTCGACGACCACTTCAGTCAGGCCCGGCTGTTCTGGCTGAGCATGTCCCCGGTCGAGCGGGAGCACATCATCCGCGCCTACACCTTCGAACTGGGCAAGTGCTACCACCAGGCGATCAAGGAACGTCAGCTGCGGTGCCTGGCCAACATCGACCCGGTGCTCTGCGCCGAGGTCGCCACCGGCCTGGGACTGCCCGCACCGGAACCGACCCTGCCGTTGGCGGAGGTCACGCCCAGCCCGGCGCTGTCCCAGGTCGGCCGGCAGTGGCCGGGCGACGGCCGGCTGGTCGGCATCGTGGTGGATTCCGACGCCGACCTCGACACCGTCGGCCAGGTACGCCGGGCCGTGTTCGCCGCCGACATGGTGCCGTTGCTGATCGCCCCGCACGGCGGCCGGCTGGGCGACCTGCCGGTGCAGCGCACCTTCGCCACCGGCCGGTCGGTCGAACTGGACGCGGTCCTGCTCGCCACGGCGCCGGTCCCCGCGCCGGACGCGCTGCCGGCCCGCGACGCCAGGGCCGACGCCCCGGGCGCCACCACGGTCGACCCGCGGGTGCTGCTGCTGGTGCAGGAATGTTGGCGGCACGCAAAGCCGATCGGCGCCTGGGACACCGGTGTCGCCGTGCTGGACCGGGCCGGGGTCAGCGGAACGCCGGGTGTCGTCACCGGCGACACCGCCGCCGACGTCTTCGTCGGCGTGCAGCAGTTGATGGCCCAGCACCGGGTCTGGGAGAGGTTCCCCGCCCCGGTGGGCTGACCCGTCGTGGCCCCGGCGGTCCTGCCGTGGCCCCGGCGAGTCTGGCGCGAACCGATGTGGAGGCTGCCCGGCGCGCGACCGGCCGGGCAGCCTCAGCCGTCCTCGGCGCCGTCGAGCAACGCCTGGCGCAGGGCGAGCCGATGCTCGCGGCGGATCTGCGCCTCCCGGTAGCGGCGCCGGTCGCCGTCGGTCTCGGGCAGCAGCGGCGGCACCGGTCGGGGTTGGCCGTCGTCGTCGACGGCGACCATCACCAGATGGGCGGTGGCCACGTCGGTCGGCGGCACCGCCCGGTCCCACCGGTCGGCGGTGACCTTGACGGCGACCTCCATCGAGCTGCGTCCCGCCCAGGTGATCCGGGCGTCGACGTGGACCACGTCACCGACGCGCACCGCCCGCAGGAAGGCCGTCTCGTCGATGGCGGCGGTGACCGCCGGCCCGTCGGAGTGCCGGGCGGCGACCACCCCGGCCACTGAGTCGATCAGGTTCAGGATCCGGCCGCCGTGGACCGTGCCCATCAGGTTGGTGTGGTGCTGGTCCATGATCTGCGACAGGGTCAGGTGTGACGCCGACGGGGGTCGGCCGGTGAGGGTGCTGGTGTCGTACATGGCTCATCCGTCCTCGGGAAGCACACCGTCGAACCCACCGGCGCGCACGTCGAGGACGCGCACCAACGGCGCGTCACCCGTACGACCCGCCCGCGCGGTCGACGGCAGCGCACACACCGCGTGTGCGCGGCGCGGGCAGGTCTTCGGACTCGCGGGCGCGACCGGCCTTCACCGGTCTCCTACTGGCCGTCGCTTCCCGGACCTCGCGGTCCAGTGCTCGGTTGACGGCGGTCGTTCCCACTCACCGCTGCGGGGCAGTCCCGGAGTCACACCGGGTTCCCTCTTACGACGCCCGGCCGATGCTCGGCCGGGCGAACCAGCGCCGCCGACACCGTATCCCGGACGGGGCGCTCCACCCGCCACCCCGGTACCGGTTGTGAGCCACCTCCCTCACCGGGGTGCCACGCCACCCCCGCCTGGCGCGGCGCGTCGGGTGCCGACCCGGACGCTTCGGGCGGCCGCGGCGTGCGGGAGCGAACCGTCGGCCATCCCGTCGCCGACGGTCCGCTCCCGGCACGCCGCAGCCGGCGGGATCCGCCTCCCGCGTACGCGGTGGGTCCACCCGCCGGTGGCCCGCAGCACCGGGCGCGGGTGGCTTGTGCCACTGAGCTGCACAAGCCACCCGTCCGGCCGTTTGCCACCTCCCTCGGCCGGCTCGCACCGGCCGCGACAAACGGAGTTCAGGTGCGTTGGTGACGCGATCGCTCACCGCCGCGCGGGCAGCCGTCCGGACGCCACCGACCAGGACGGCTCGTCGGCGGCGACGTCGAGCAACAGTTCGGTCACGTGGTCGGCCAGGTCGACGCCGTGTCCGAGCGGATCCGGCAAGGCCTCCTCGAAGACCACCGCGACGGTGTCCGGCCGGCGCACCGCGGCGACGAAGTCCTGCACCAGCAGCCAACTGTCGAAGTCCAGGTAGAACGAGCCGGCCCCACCGTGCCCGCAGCGGCGGGTGGCGGACCCGGTGCTTCGTCGCGACAGCGCGACGAAGCACCGCCGGGGGATGCCGTGCGTCGCTCGCCACCGCGCCAACCGCAGCAGGTAACCGCCGTCGCGCTCGCCCGGCCTGGCGACGGGAACCTGGTCGGCGGGGAACGAGACCCGGGCCCGCCCGAGGACCAGCTGGCCGACGGTCAGCCGGGGCCAGCGGTGCGGGTGCTCGGCGACCTCCGGTGCCCGGCCGAGCGGCGAACCCGGCGGCGTCTCACCGGACAACACGGCGAGCAGCCGCGACAGCGGAGGAAGCCGGGACCCGGTCAGCAGTCCGGTGTGCACCACGCGTACCGGCTGTCGGCGGCTGCGGGAGCGCAGCGCCAGCAGGCCCGACCGGTCGTCCAGGTGCACGTCCAGGTCGGCGACGGGCAGCCGGGCGGTGTCGGCCAGCACCAGCGGCGGTTCCCCGGACACCGGTACGCCGAGCCACCGGCCCCGGCCGCCCACCTGGCGCCCACCCGCCGACGGGTCCGGCACGCCGATCGTCCGCCGGACGCCGGCCAATCGGTCCGACCGGGCCCGCATCGCACCGAACCCGGGGTGCAGGGCGTTCACCACGGCCTGCAGGTAGCCGCTGGGCGTGTGGGTGATCTGCAGACCGGCGCAGAGCGACCGCAGCGGGGGTACCCAGTCGGGATATCGGGCGGTGGTGGCCCGCAGCACGCCCACCTCGACGCAGACGCCCGTACCCACCGGGGCGTCGACAGCGGGGGCAGCCTCCCCGCCCACCCCCGCTGTCGACGCCGGTGTCCCGGCGGCATGCTCCGCCGCCGGGTGTGGGGACAACGCGGCGAGGGCGCTGTCCACCACCTGTCCCAGTTGCCGCACCGACGGCCACACGCTGTCCCGGGTACTGCGGTAGAGCGTCGGGTCCGACCAGTCGGCCAGTTCCGCGGCGTCGCCGGCGATCCGCTGGTACTCGCGGTAGAACTCCGGCACGGGCAGCGGGCCGCGGGCGCGGATCCGCGCGCCGAACAGTTCGGTGAGGATCAGCCGCGCCGGCAGCGTCGGCGCGAACGGCGCGAGCCAGCCGCGGAGCGCGTCGAGGTCGGCCGCCACTGGCGCCCACCAGCGGGTACCGCAGGTGGCCAGCGGTGGCGGGGGTGGCCTGCGGTCGCGGATGGTGCGGACGGTCGGCGCGCTGATCCGGGTCGCGCCGGAGCCACCCGGTGCGCTGCCGACCGACCGGCGTGCGCCGGCCAGCAGCCGGACCCGGCGGTCGTGGTACTCGGCGACGTCGTCGCCGGTGCGTCGCGGCCCGGGGTGCGCCACCACCGGTGGCCCGTACCGCACCCAGGCCACCGGGCCGCTGGTGGGGAACACACCACCCGGGTCGGTCTGCGCCGCGGCAAGGCTGAGCCGGCGGACCAGGTCACGGAGCGTACGCTCGCCCGGTGTCCGGTCCGGGTCGGCGAGCCAGCCGGCGAGGTCGGCGGCGAGGGCCGGATCGCCACGGTCGAGGGCGAGCCGGAACACCGGATCGGCGGCCAGTTCCCGAACCGCGAGAAGCCGGTCGACCCGCTCGTCGGCCAGCAGCCCGTCGACGAACTCCGCGGCCGGCGTCCCGGCGGCCTGCCGGCCGCCCGCCAACGTCTCGTCCAGCAACCGGGCCAGCGGCTCGGAACGGAGCCGAGCCAGCGCGCCGACGGGCAGGCAGGAACGGTTCAGCACCGTCAGCTCCGGATCCCAGCGTGTCATCGCAGCCCCACCCGGTGGGCCGACGCGACGTCCGCGGTGGGCGTGTCCCGAGCCGCCTCACCTGGGGCTTCTTCGCGCATGAACACCTCGACAGCCGCCGTCCGAACAGGTCGCCGATCTGGCGGCCGATGGTACGGTGGCCGGCGTATCAACCGTGCACATTCGACGTACAACTGAACCCGTCCTTCAGGCCAGGCCGTCGGCTGGAGTGAGGCATGTATCTCCGCTTCGACCTTCTCGGCCCGTTGTCGGTGTCCCGGGCCGGCCAGCCAGTCGATCTCGGCTCCGCCAAGCAACGGCTGCTGCTCGCCCTCCTGCTCAGCCGCCCGGGCGAGGCGGTCCCGACCGACGAACTGGTGAACACGCTCTGGGGTGACCAGCCGCCCGCGTCCGCCGGCGCCAACATCCGCACCTACGTACGCGGACTGCGGCAGGCCCTCGACTGCGCCGGACGGATCGTCACCACCAGCGGGGGATACCTGCTCTGCGTGCAGCCCGACGAACGGGACCTCGACCGCTTCGACGCCGCGGTCGCGCGCGGACGCGACGCCCTGGCCGATGGCGACCCCGAACTGGCCGAGACCGAACTGGCCGAGGCGCTGGCCCTGTGGCGCGGGCCGGCGCTGGCCGGACTACCGCTGCCACGCGCGTTGTCCCGCTGGGTAGACCGGCTGGCCGAGCGGCGTCTGCTGGCCGAGGAGGACCACGCCGCCGCGAAACTGGCGCTCGGCGCCGGCGCCCAGGTGATTCCCCGGCTACGTGCCCTGCTCGAACGCCATCCGCTGCGGCAGCGCGCCTGGGCGCACCTGATGACCGGGCTCTACCACAGCGGCGACGTGGCCGGGGCGACAGCGGCGTTCCGGCAGGCCCGGCAGATCCTCGCCGAGGAGACCGGGATGGACCCGGGGCCGGAACTGACCCGCCTGCACGACGACATCCTGCACCACCGATGTCCCCGCGCGGCAGCGGCACCGCACGCCCCGGCCGCCGCGCCCCGCACCCGCCCGGCCCAGCTGCCACTGGCCACACCGAACTTCGTCGGCCGGCGAGCCCAGCTCACCCGCCTCGACGTGGCCGTCGGCGCCCCCGACGGCGAGCCGACCTCGGTGGTCATCACGGTGGTCTGCGGGATGGCCGGCATCGGCAAGACGGCGCTGGCGCTGCACTGGGCGCACCGGGTCGCCGACCGCTTCCCCGACGGCCAGCTCTACGTCAACCTGCGCGGCTACGACGACGGCGAGACCGTCTCCCCGGCCGACGCCCTGCTCGGCTTCCTCGAGGCGCTCGACGTGCCACCGGCCCGCATGCCGAGCAGCACCGACGCCCGGACCGGTCTCTACCGCAGCCTGCTGGCGAACCGGAAGATGCTCATCCTGCTCGACAACGCCCGCGACGCCGAGCAGGTGCGACCGCTGCTGCCGGGCGCCGGCCGGTGTGTCGTCGTGGTCACCAGCCGCGACCAGCTCAGCCACCTGGTCGCCGCCGAAGGCGCCCGGCTGCTGACCCTCGACGTGCTGACCGACACCGAGTCGATGCACCTGCTGCACAGTCGGGTCGACGGGCAACGGCTCGACGCCGAGCCCGCCGCCGTGGCCGAGATGATCGAAGCCTCCGGCCGGCTACCGCTGGCCCTGTCGATCGTGGCGGCGCGGGTGGCCACCCGGCCCCGCTTCCCGCTCGACGCGATCGCCGCCGAGCTGAGGACACCGGAGACCCGGCTGGAGGTACTGGCCGACGGCGACGTGCGGCGGGTGTTCTCCTGGTCGTACGAGGCGCTGAGCCCGGACGCGGCCCGCCTGTTCCGGCTGCTCGGCCTGCACCCGGGGCCGGAGTTGAGCGGCGCCGCCGCCGCGGCGTTGCTCGGCTGGCCGCGTGCCGCGGTGACGGTGCTGCTCAAGGAACTGACCCGGCTGCACCTGCTGACCGAGCACCAACCCGACCGGTACGCCTTCCACGACCTGCTGCGCTCCTACGCCGCCGAGTTGGCGCAACGCTCCGAACAGGCCGGCGACCGGCGCCGAGCCCACCGCCGGATGTACGACCACTACCTGCACAGCGCCTACCCGGCCGGGCGGCTGGTCCAGCCCCAGTGGCCGCCGGTGGCCGTGTTGCCGCCGCTCGGCGGCAACGTCCACGTGCCGATGGCCGACCAGGACGCCGCGCTGGCCTGGTTCGCGACGGAACGACAGGTCCTGCTGCGGGTGATCCGGCAGGCCAACGCGACCGGTTTCGACGCGTACGCCTGTCAGCTCGCCTGGGCCCTGACCACCTTCCTGGCACCGCGCGGATTCTGGCAGGACCAGTTGACCGCGCAGCAGGTGGCGCTCGAATCGGCCGAACGCCTCGGCGAGCCGGCGGCACAGGCCAGCGCCAACCGGCTGCTCGGTCGGGCCGCGTACCGGCTGGGCAAGTACGACACGGCCGGCGCCCACCTCCAACGGGCGATCGAGCTGTACGAGCAGATCGGTGACCGGGCCGGCCTGGCGCAGACCCTGCACAACTACACCGAGCACTGTTTCGTGCTCGGCCGACGCGACGAGGCGTTACGGCACGCCCGGGAGACGCTGCGGCTGCACCGCGCGGCCGGCAACCGGGCGGGCGAGGGGCGGGCGCTGAACGCGATCGGGTACCTGCACGCGGTCCAGGGTGACTATCCGCAGGCCATCGCCGACTGTACGGCGGCGCTCAACCAGCAGCGGCTCATCGACGACCACAACGGCCAGGCGGCCACCCTGGACAGCCTCGGGTTCGCCTACCACGGGCTGGGCGACCACGACCGGGCGGTCTCCTGCTACGAGCAGTCCGTCGAGCTGTTCCGGGCCTCCGCCGACCGCTACCACCAGGCGGAGACCCTCATCGGCCTCGGCACCGTCCGGGCCGCGACCGGGAACACCAACGCGGCGGCGGCCGCCTGGCGGCTGGCCGCGTTGATCTACGACGAACTGGGTGATCCCGCCGCCGCCGACGCCCGCCGCCGGATCGCGGAACTCGGCCCCGCCCCGGGCCGGTCGGCGCCCGCGGAGCCGCCCGGAGTCGTACGGTGACAACGCCGCACCGACTATCGGCTGTCAGCGCAGCACCAGCAGGTCCAGCGTGTCGACCACCGGCCCGGTGTCGGCCCGAGCCGCGCGGCGCAACCGTTCCACCCCGGCGGCGTACTCGGCATCGGTGATCAGTTGCAGCAGGGTGTGTGCCTCCCGCCGCAACGTGCCGGCCGCTTCCCGCAGCGACCCGGCGGTCACCTGGGGGACCGGTTCGACGGCGGTCAGGGTGAGCCCACCGACCACAGGGGTGTGACCGCAGCGGGCCCGCATCGCCGCCGACGGTTCGACGGCGACCACCTCCGTGCCGGGGAACCAGGCGGTGAA
Organism: Micromonospora radicis; assembly: GCF_003583405.1. GTDB lineage: Bacteria > Actinomycetota > Actinomycetes > Mycobacteriales > Micromonosporaceae > Micromonospora > Micromonospora radicis. The sequence continues at coordinate 36,588 of NZ_QXEC01000007.1, read as the reverse complement.
GGCGCGCGCCCAACTGCCGGTACCGGCACCCAGGTCGAGTAGGCGCCGGCCGGGGCGCGCGGTGAGGTGGCGGGTCACCGCCGCCCGCCACTCGGCCAGCCCTTCGTCGGTGAGATGCCGGGTCGCCTCGAACGCCGTCGCGTCGGTGTCGTCGTACCCGATCCGAGCCATGCCACCAGCCAACTATCCGCCCACGGTCGGTGGCAAGACCACGCTGGCGTGATTCGCATCCGCCGATCCCGACCGGCCGGCACTGTGCGCAACCGCACGCGGTCTGGCGCCACTGGCCCGGGCCGTGCTGCCGTAGCCTCGGCGAGATGAGCGCCGATGTCGATGTGCGGGGCTGGCTGCGCGAGCGGGGCGCCGAGAGGGTAGAGCATCCCGGTGGGACGCTCTACGCCCACCTGTGCCGGGTCCAGCAGCGCCTGGCCGACCTGGGGCACGACGCGCACGTGCAGGCGGCGGGTCTGACCCACGCGGTCTACGGCACCGACGGGTTCGACGTGGCGTTGCTCGACCGCGGCGACCGGGACCGGCTGCGTGAGCTGATCGGTGCCGACGCCGAGGCGCTGGTGTACCTGTACGGCGCCGGTGACCGGAAACGCTCCTGGCGGCGGCTCGCCGCCACCGGTGAGATCTTCGACCGCTTCACCGGGCAGCGCCATGTGGTCCGCCCCGGGCAGCTCACCGCGCTTGTCGACCTGAGCATCGTCAACGAGTTGGACGTTCTCGCCCAGCTGCCCGCCCTGCTCGACCGGCACCGGACGTACTTCGCCGAGCTGTTCGCCGGATGGGCGCCCGCCACCTCCCCGGCGGTGCGCGCCGAGGTGGTACGGCTGTTCGGCTCCGCGTAGTGGCTACTATCGACGGCGATGGGTGGACCGCAGCTGCTGGGCGTCAGCGACCTTCATGTCTCGTACGCGGAGAATCGGGCGGTCGTCGACGCGCTGCGGCCCGACCGGCCGGACGACTGGCTGCTGGTGGCCGGTGACGTCGCCGACCGGTTCGAGGACGTCGAGTGGGCGTTGCGGCTGCTGCGGGAACGGTTCGGCACGGTCGTCTGGGCCCCCGGCAACCACGAGCTGTGGACGGTGCCGGCGGACCCGGTGACGCTGCGGGGTGAGGCGCGTTACCGGCAGCTGGTCGAGCTGTGCCGCCGGCTCGGCGTGCACACCCCGGAGGATCCGTACCCGGTGTGGGAGGGCGCCGACGGTCCGGTGACCGTGGCGCCGCTCTTCGTGCTCTACGACTACTCGTTCCTGGCACCGGGAGCGAGCACCAAGGCGGAGTCGCTGCGCATCGCCGAACGCTCCGGCGTGGTCTGCACCGACGAGTTCCTGCTGCACCCGGAGCCGTACGACAGCCGCGAGGCGTGGTGCGCGGCGCGGGTGGCGTACACCGAGCGGCGGCTGGCCGCGCTGCCACCCGACCGGCCCACCGTGCTGGTCAACCACTATCCGCTGGTGCGGGAGCCGACCGACGTGCTGTGGTACCCGGAGTTCGCGCAGTGGTGCGGCACCACCCGTACCGCCGACTGGCACCTGCGGTTCCGGGCCGCCGCGGTGGTCTACGGGCACCTGCACATTCCGCGGACCAGCTGGCACGACGGCGTGCGGTTCGAGGAGGTGTCGCTCGGCTACCCGCGCGAGTGGCGGCGTCGTGGCGACAGCCCCCAGCCGATCCGGCGGATCCTGCCGGCCGGCTGAACGGCGCCGACCGGGGCGTCGGCGCGGCGCCCGCTCAGACCCGCCCGGTGACCAGGTACTGCATCTGGTGCTCGTGGTTCGGCGCGACACCGTACTGCCGGTCCAGCTCGTAGATCGAGGTCAGCGCCGTGGCGGTGACCTGCGTCAGGCCCGCCGCCTCCAGTATCGCCACGGTCTGGTCGATGGAGGTGGCGGTGGCCAACGGAAGCGCGGCCCGGACGTCGGCGTCGTAGTGGTCGGTGAAGTTCTCCGAGGCGTTGTCGAGGCCGTCGGGGAACCAGGTGCTGTCCACCACGGCGACGATCCCACCGGGGCGTACCAGCCGCATCCAGTTCGCCACCGCGGTCTTCGGCTCGCGCAGCGTCCACATCAGGTAGCGGCTGGTCACCGCGTCGAAGCTGGCGGGCGGGAAGTCGGGTCGCACGGCGTCGCCGTACCGGATGGTCGGGCCGTCGGCGACGGTGGCCGCGTGCCGGCGGGCCTCGGCGAGCATCCCTTCGGCCAGGTCGATGCCGGTGACCCGGTGTCCGAGTCCGGCCAGCACCATGGCGACCTGGCCGGTGCCGGTGCCGACGTCGAGCACGTCCGACGGTGCCGCCGGCAGGGCCTCGGCCCAGATCCGGGCCCAGGCCCGCTGGTCGGCGTCGAACCGGTCGGGCCGCTGCTGGTACGCGTCGTAGTCCGGCGCCCGGCCGGTCCAGTACGCGTTGATCCGCTCCTGCGTGCTCATGCGGCACTCCGTTCCTCGGCTGGCTGGTCGATCGGGTGGAACAGCAGGTGGATGGCGCCGTCCAGCTCCAGGCGTTGGATGCCGATGCCGTAGACGGGTTCCAGGACACCCGGGTCGAGGACCTCGTCGGTGGTGCCGGCGGCGGCGACGCCGCCGGCACCGAGCAGCACCAGGTCGTCGCAGTAGCGGGCGGCGAGGTTGAGGTCGTGCAGCACGACCACGCAGCAGGTGTCGAGAGTCCGCACCAGCTGCAGGATCTCGTGCTGGTAGCGGATGTCCAGGTGGTTGGTGGGCTCGTCGAGCAGCAGGTGGGTGGCCTGCTGGGCCAGCGCGCGGGCGATCAGCACCCGCTGCCGTTCACCGCCGGAGAGCTGGGCGAACGCCCGCGCGCCGAGGTGGGCGGCGCCGACCCGGGCCAGGCAGCGGGCGGCGATCTCGTGATCGGCGCGGCTGGTGCGCTGGAACGTCGACAGGTGCGGCCCCCGACCCAGCAGCACCAGTTCCGCCACCGTCAGCGCGGTCTCGCCGCCGGTCTCCTGGACCACCACGGCCAGCCGCCGGGCGGCCTCCCGCGCCGGCAGCGTGGCCAGCTCGTCGCCGTCGACGGTGACCTGCCCGCTCCGGCTGCGCAGGGCGCCGTAGAGCAGCCGCAGCAGGGTGGTCTTGCCGCTGCCGTTGGGCCCGATCAGGCCCAGGACCCGGCCGGGTCGGGCGGTCACGCTCACCCCGTCGATCACCGGGTTGGTGTCGTAGCGCCAGGAGACGCCGGTCGCCTGGATCACGTGCCGTCCCCGAAGCGCCGCACGATCCGCTCCAGACCGTCGACCGACAGCGGGGAGGGCGGCTCGGTGAAGTTGAACAGCTGGGTCATCACCTGGCCGTCGCGTACCGCGGTGAGCTTCTCGGCGCCGGGCAGCCCGGTCAGCGCCTGCGCCACGGCGGTGGGATCACCGTCGCCGTGGAGCAGGATCAGCACGTCGGGGTCGCGCCCGAGCAGTTCCTCGACGGTGACCTCGAAGACCCGCTCCTGGACATCACCGAAGACGTTGCGCAGGCCGGCGGCGCGAAGCTGCGGGTGGGCCATGCTGGCGGTGCCGTAGGCGTACGTGGTGCCGCCGCCGACGGTCGGGTACAGCACCGCCGCGGTGCGCTCGGCAGCCGTACCCGCCGCAGCCTGGATCTTCGCCGTCCGGTCCCGCAGCGCGGTGACCGCGGTGGCCGCCTCGGCTTCGCGGCCGAAGACCCGACCGTAGGTCTCCAGCTGGCGGTAGACGTCGTCGAAGCTCGGCACGGCGGTGCTGCCGGGGCACATGGCCGGCTCCTCGAGCAGCGGGATGTCGACGGCCGAGAGCGTGTCGCGGGAGAGGTTGTCCACCTCGCCGAGGACCAGGTCCGGCTGCTGACCGATCACCACCTCCTTGGAGATCTGGAGGTGGCCGCTGGTGTCGGTCTTGTCGGTCAGCAGCGGGATCCGGTCCAGCTCGGCGAGGGTCGCGGCGTCGTAGTACTCCGTCGGGTACTGGCCGGCGCGGGCGGTGACCCGGTCGAGCACCCCGAGCGCGTGCAGGTACGGTACGGCCGCGCTCTTGAGCAGCACGACCCGTTGCGGCGCGGCGGCGAAGGTCACGTCCACGCCGCAGTTGGTGACGGTGACCGGGTAGCCCGGGCCGGCGGCGGTCGGCGCGTCGGCGTTGCCGCCGCAGCCGGCGGCGACCAGCAGCAGCGTGGCGGCGGTGGCGGCGACCCGGATGGTCTTCATCGGTACCTCTCAACAGCTGGGGCGCTCATGCGCCGGTGGCGTGCAGACGACGGATCAGGACCAGCAGGAAGGGCGCGCCGAGCAGAGCGGTGATGATGCCGATCGGGATCTCCTGCGGCGCCAGCAGCATCCGGGCGAGCACGTCGGCCCAGACCAGCAGGATCGCCCCGAGCAGCGCGGCGACCGGCACCACCCGGACGTGCGGTGCCCCGACGATGCGCCGGGCCAGGTGCGGGACGACCAGGCCGACGAAGCCGATGCTGCCGGCGGCGGAGACCAGCACCCCGACGCTCAACGACACCAGGACGAGCAGGCGCAGCCGGAAACGGTCCGGTGACACCCCCAGGGTCTGCGCGGTCTCTTCGCCGATGGCCAGCACGTCGAGCCGCCGTCCGACCACGGTCAGGTAACCGATGGTGCCGATCAGCACGATCGCGGCCACCGCCAGCAGGGCGTTCCAGCGGGCCAGCCCGAGCGATCCGAGCAGCCAGAACATCACCGATCTGGCGCCCTCGGCGGAACCCGAGGCGAAGATCAGGAAACTGGTGGTCGCGTACAGCGCGTAGCCGACGGCGACGCCGGAGAGCAGCAGCCGGATGGAGGTGACCCGGCCGCCGCTGCGGGCGATCAGGAAGACCAGCAGGGACGCCGCGAGCGCGCCGAGGAAGGCGCTGGTGGACAGCGCGTACTGGCCGAAGCCGGCACCGGCGCCGAAGAGGATCGCCGCGGCGGCGCCGCTGGAGGCGCCGGAGTTGATTCCGAGCAGGTACGGATCGGCCAGGACGTTGCGCACCATGGCCTGCAACGCCACTCCGCACACGGCCAGCCCGGCACCCACGAGCATGCCGAGCAGCACCCGGGGGAGGCGGACCTGCCAGACGATGGCCTCCTGCGGAGGCGTCCACGTCACCTCGCCGGGCAGACCGACGAGGTGGTGTCCGATGATCCGGGCCACCGTCGGCGGCGGGATGCCGACGGCACCGGAGCCGACCGCGACGACGCCGGTGACCAGCAGCCCGGCGGTCAGCGCGAGCAGCCAGAGCCCGGTGCGGCGGCGCTGTGCCGCGATTCCGAGCAGATCTTGTTCACCCGTGGCGAGGGCGGTGACGGTCACCGTGCCCCAATCTGCACTACTGTTGCTCTTGCAAGATACTGGCAAGAAGCTAACAGCAAGATCAGCGGGACGGAAGTCGGTGAGGTCTTCTTCACCCGTCGGGCGGCACCCGCGGCCGATGCCGCCGACCCGGCAGGAGAGATGCTGAACGGCGTCGCGAGCCGGTGCGGCCGGGCCCTGCCCCCGGGGATGGCGGCGCGCGACGCCGTTCAGCTACACACATGGTCGCCCGGACGGCGCCGATAGTTCCAGCCCCCGGTCGGGCACGTTTGCGTGACGGTCAGCCCGCCGCCGACCCCGGCGCATCACCGGCGTGCCGCAGCGCGGGCCGGCGCGCGGCAACGACGACGATCTCCACGCCGCTGTTCGGGCGCGTCGGAATCCGGTGCAGCGGAATGTCCAGATCCTGGTCGGGCACCTGGTAGTCGAGCCGCGCCAACCGGATCGACAGGGCGCGCAGCAGCGCCACGGTGATCTGCTCACCGGGACAACGGTGCCCGGTACGGGGATCACCGCCACCCTGCGGGATGAGGTCGAACGCCCCGATCTCCCGACCGACGAAGCGGTCCGGATCGAACCGGTACGGATCCGGCCACAGCCGGGCGTCGTGGTTCTGGCCGTACAGGTCGAGCAGCACGATGGCACCGGCCGGGATCTCGGTGCCCTGCCACGTCAGGTCCGTCACCGCCCGCCCACCCACGAAGGGCGCGAACGGGTAGAACCGACGCACCTCATGAGCGAACGCCTCGGCGAAGGTGGAGTCGCCCGCAGCGAGCCGGTCCCGGTACCGCGGCCAGCGGTGCAGGGCATGACCGGCGAAGGTGACGAACCAGGTCACCGCGGCCGTCGGGCGGAGAATGTTGAGCAACTCCACCGCGGCGACCCGCGGATCCAGCAGCCGGCCATCCGCCTCGCGGTGCTCGGCCACCGCGACCAGCGCCGAGTTCGGCGGCGCACCGACCCGGCCGTCCCGGATCCCGGTGACCAGCCCGGCGAGCCAGCGTTCCCGCCGTACCCGGGCCCGCCGCGCGCGCCAGTGCCGCGGCCCCGCCGTGCCGAAACCGTCCACCATCGCGACCAGATCGGCCGCCAGTGCCGCTTCGTCGTCCCGGTCGACCGGAATCCCGGCCCAGTCGGCGACGGCCCGGGTGAGCACCTGCGCGGCCTCGTCGAACAACACCACCGGCCGCCCCACCCAGGAGCGGGCGGCGCCGTCCCAGGCCGCCTCGGCCCGCTCCACCAGGGCACCGAACCCCCGGTCCATCAGCAGCGCGGTGAACATCGCCTTACGGACCCGGTGCGCCTCGCCGTCGAGGGTGTGCACCGCCCCCTTGCCGAACAGCGTCGCCTGCAACGGCTCCGGTACGCCACCGCCCCGCCGTACGTGCCGCTCGTCGTAGAAGAAGCGCACCGCGTCGGGGCCGTGCAGCGCCACCGCCCGTTGACCGGCCAGCCGGGTCCGGAACACGTCTGTGTCGCCCGCCCGCAGACGGTTGGGCAACCACCCGTACCCCTGGATCGCCAACGTCAGTGTGTCGTCCACGCGTCCCATCAACTCAACCGGCATAGGCTGCTCCTGCCCGCTGCGGCCCCGGTCAAACCGGCGCGGGCCGACCGGCTGGCACCGGCCGACGGCCTCACGGCCACGGCCAGCAGACCGACCGCCGCCTGGGGCGTGGTGAGAAAACCGGTGAAGAAGCGGGGATTCGGTGCCGACCCACCGCTGGCCTGGAGGGCCAGCGAGCCCTCACCCAGCGTCGAGGAGGCGAGAGGGCGGTACGTCTGCACTGCGTTCACGCCGCCGGACGGCGCTGGCCAGGTGGCGGGTGCCGGCGGGCATGAGCGGCCAGGTGCACGAGTTCGACGCCGCGGACGACGAGACGGAGCACCCGGCTGGCGTGGGCGAACCTCGCCCGCCTGGTCGAGACGGGCGAGGTCTGACCGGTTCGCCTCAGTGCGCCGCGACGGCCACCGGCTCGGGCTCCACCTCGACGGTCAGCCGGGCCGGGCGGACCACGAGCAGCAGGACCAGCAGCGCCGCGACCAGACCACCAGCGATCACCAGGGCCATCGCCACCGCGCCGGTGCCGAAGACGCCCACCATCGGGGCGGCCACCGCCCCGATGCCGAACTGCACCGCGCCGAGCAGGGCCGACGCGGTACCGGCCGCCTCACCGTGCCGGCTCAGGGCCACCGCCGGGGCGTTCGGCATGGCCAGACCGGTGGCGGCGAGCACCACCCACAGTGATGCGAGCACGGCCGGCAGCCCACCGAACCCGGTCACCGCGACCGCGAGCAGCACCAGCGCGGCGGTGGCGCCCACGAGCAGCGCGGCCAGCAGGATGCGCTGCGGAGAGTAGCGGCGTAGCAGTCGTACGTTGGTCTGGGTCGCCGCGATCAGGCCGATCGCGCCGGCACCGAACGCGAAGCCGAACTGCTGCTCGTCGAGGCCGTACTGCCCCTGCAGGACGAAGGAGGAACCACCGACGTACGCGAAGATCGCGGCCATCGCCAGCCCGGCGACCAGCACCAGCCCGACGAAGGGGCGGTCGCGCAGCAGGGAGCCGTAGAGCCGGACGGTGGGCAGCACGCCGCCGCGCTGCCGGCGTTCGGGTGGCAGCGTCTCCCGCAGCCCGAACATGGCGACCAACATCAGCAGCACCCCGAAGACCACCAGGGCCGCGAAGACCCCCCGCCACTGCGTCCAGCGCAGCAACTCGCTGCCGAGCGTCGGCGCCAGCACCGGCGCGGCGCCCATCACCAGCAGCAGCCGGGAGAGCAGCTGGGCGAAGGACGAGCCGCTGAACAGGTCGCGTACCACCGCCATGGCGATGACGGCGGCGGCCGCGGCGCCCAACCCCTGGACGACCCGCAGCGCCCCGAGCACCCCGATGCTGGGGGCGAGGGCACAGCCCACCGAGGCCACGATGTGCAGCGCGGTACCCGCGATCAGCGGGTTCCGGCGTCCCACCGCGTCGGAGAGCGGGCCGATCAGCAGCTGGCCCAGGGCCAGACCGATCAGCGTGCCGGTCAGCGTCAGCTGCACCGCCGCCGAGGTCGTCCCGAAGTCGTCGACGATGGCCGGTAGGGCCGGCAGATACATGTCGATGGTCAGCGGACCCACGGCGATCAGTGAGCCGAGGACGAGGATGAGCCGCAGACGTTGCCGCGGGGTCATCAGGTCACCCGGCATCACCGGCTTCGGCGGCGCGGCCGGGTCGACGGCGGTCATCGGGCCGACTCCGGACGGTACGGAAAGAGGGCAGGCTGAAGTACGACCATCACACCTGGCTGCAACCCGTGATCGCCGTCCTGATTCCCGCCCGGCCCCTTGGTAACGCAGGTCACAGTCTTCGGGGCGGGGGGCATTCCCAGGTCGGCGCAGCACGACCGGATATGACCTAGCTGCCTAGGATGCCATACGGATGGTGGCCTCCGACACCGGGGCAACGGACCGGGTGGGCGAGCCGGACGGCGAGGCCGCGGAGTGGGGCTGGTTCGCCCTCGACCGGCTACCGGGGCCCGCGGGCCGGACGTTTCACCCGCGCTGCGGCTGGACGTTTCAGCCGGCGGTCCTGATCAGGTCGGCCGCCCGCCAGGCCAGCGCCATCACCGGGGCGTTGATGTACCCCGAGACGATGACCGGCAGCACCGAGGCGTCCACCACGCGCAGCCCGGCCACGCCCCGGACCCGCAGCTGCGGGTCGACCACGGAGTCGTCCCCCGGCCCCATCGCGCAGGTGCCGACGGCGTGGTAGCCGCAGTAGCCGAGCGCCACACCGGCCTGGACGATCTCGTCGTCGTCCTGGACGGCCGGTCCGGGCAGCGTCTCGGCGGTGATCCGCTTGGCGATCGGGCCGGTGGCGAAGAGTTCCCGGGCCCGGCGCAGGGCGCCGATGGCGACCCGACGGTCGTGTGCGGCGTCGAAGTAGTTCGCCACGATCCGGGGCGGGGTGCCGGGGTCGGCCGAGGTGATGGCGAGGCTGCCCAGGCTCTCCGGCCGGGTCACCGTCACCTGGGCCATCAGGCCCGACTCGGCTTCGAGTTCGATCGCCCGTCCGGGGCGCCGGGGCGCGGCCGAGAACGGCGCGATCAGCAGTTGCGCGTCCGGGTGTCCGGCCTCGGGCCCGGACCGGATGTACGCGCCGACGTCGTACACGGGAAGGGCCAGCGGTCCGCGTCGGGTGAACAGGTAGCGCAGCATCTCCCGGGCCTGGCCGAGTGGCCCGTTGAGTCGCGGGTTGTAGCCGGCGCGGCCGGCCAACCGGAACTGCATCGGGGTGGTGCGGTGCTCGCGCATGCCGGTGCCGACCCGGGGTCGGTCGAGCAGCACGTCGACGCCGGCGGCGCGGAGCGTTTCCGCCGGTCCGACGCCGGAGACCTGGAGAAGTTGCGGTGAGGCCAGTGCCCCGGCGGCGAGGATCACCTCCGCGGCGGCCCGGTAGTCGACGGTCTGGCCGCCGCGGTGGGTGCGGACGCCGACGGCCCGCCCGTTCTCGACCAGGACACGCCGTACGAGCGTGTCGACGACGACGGTCAGGTTGGGTCGGTGGCGCACCGGGTGCAGGAAGGCGTCGGCGGCGCTGCTGCGGCGACCGTCGCGGATGGTCGCCATCAGGTAGCCGATCCGTTGGCCGTCGTCGGCGTTGAGGTCGTCGACCCGCTTCCAGCCCAGCTCCTCGCCGGCGGCGATGGTCTCCTCGCAGATCTCATCGGTGCCGGTGGCGGTGGACAGCCGCAGCGGGCCGCCGGTGCCGCGTACGTCGGAGGGGCCGAGGGGGTTGTCCTCCAGCTGTTTGAAGATGGGCAGCATGGTGTCCCAGCCCCAGCCGGGGTTGCCGAGTCGTTCCAGCTCGTCGTAGTCGATCCGGTCGCCGCGGGCGTACACCATGCCGTTGATGGAGCTTGAGCCGCCGACCAGTCGGCCGCGTTGCCAGATCTCCTGGTGCCCCGGCCGTACCTCGGTGGGGTAGTGCCAGGCGGTGCGCTTGTCGTCCATCAGCCGGCTGAATCCCTTGGGGATGCGGACCCAGGGGCTGCTGTCCCAGCCGCCGGCCTCGATGAGCAGTACGCGGCTGGCCGGATCCTCGGTCAACCGGTTGGCCAGCACGCAACCGGCCGAACCCGCACCCACCACGATGTAGTCGAACTCCGCCATCCCGGGACCCCCCGTTGTGCGCGCCGAAGACTGCACACACGGTATTGCCTTGATCACCGATTGGGAAGGATGTGTCGATCTCGATGTATGTGTCGGGCCGGTCGCCGGCCCCGAACGCCGTTGTCGGGGCCGGCGACCGGCGGCTCATCCAGGGTGCGGGGACATCAGGAGGCGTCGGTGGCGGCGCCGGCGGTCACCGTGCGGCGCTCGGACGGGTAGCGGATGTTCTCCACCATCTCGGCGATCTCGTCCCGTGGCGGCGCGGTCATCTTCGACACCGCGATCGTCACGATGAAGTTGACGATGGCGCCGATGGTGCCGATGCCTTCCGGGCTGATGTCGAGGATGTGCGGGTTGGCCTCGGTGCCGAACACCGGCAATGTGTAGATCATGTAGGTGGCGGTGAACACCATGCCGGTGATCATGCCGGCCGCCGCGCCTGCCGAGTTGCATCTCTTCCAGAAGATGCCGAGCACGATGACCGGGAAGAAGCTCGCCGCCGCCAATCCGAAGGCGAATGCCACCACCTGGGCCACGAACGCGGGCGGGTTGATGCCGGCGTAGATCGAGATCAGCACCGCCAGACCCATGGCGATCCGGCCGGCCAGCAGCCGCTGGGCGTCGGTCGAGTCCCGCTTGACCCGGCGGAAGTACAGGTCGTGGGAGAACGACGACGAGATGACCAGCAGCAGCCCGGCCGCGGTGGACATCGCGGCGGCCAGGCCGCCGGCGGCGACCAGGCCCACGATCGGCGCCGGCAGGCCGGCGATCTCGGGGCTGGCCAACACCAGGATGTCGTTGTTGACGATCAGGTCGGCCCCGGAGGTCGGGCTGTTGCTGACCGAGTTGATGGTCGTCACCCCGTCGCCGACGGTGACCAGACCCGTCGCCGCCCAGTTGTTGACCCAGGACGGCAGCGCGTCGGCCGAGACGCCGTTGACGCCCTGCAGCAGGTTCAGCTTGGTGAACGCGCCCACCGCCGGGGCGGTGGTGTAGAGCAGGGCGATGAAGAACAGCGCCCAGAATGCCGAGTAGCGGGCGCCGCGCACGCTCTTGGTGGTGTAGAACCGGACGATCACGTGCGGCAGGCCGGCGGTGCCGATCATCAGCGACATGGTGACCAGGAAGACGTCGATCTGCGGGCGGGCCGCGAAGGCGTCGGTGAACTGCGCCAGTCCCAGTTCGAGGCTGATCGCGTTGAGTTCGTCGAGGATCTGCCCGAACGACACCTGCGGGACGGGGATACCGGTCATCTGCTGGGCCACCGCGACGGCCGGGATCAGGTAGGCGACGATCAGCACCGTGTACTGGGCGACCTGGGTCCAGGTGATGCCCTTCATGCCGCCGAGTACCGCGTACAGGCCGATGATCACCGCGGCGACGATGACGCCGCCGGTGACGTCCAGGCCCAGGAAGCGGCTGAAGACGATGCCGCCACCGCGCATCTGTCCGACCACGTAGGTGAAGGAGATGATGATGGCGGCGACGGCGGCGACGGTCCGGACCGTTTCCGAGTACCGGTCACCGACGAACTCGGGGACGGTGAACTTGCCCCACTTGCGCAGGTAGGGGGCGATCAGCAGGGCCAGCAGTACGTAGCCGCCGGTCCAGCCCATCAGGTAGATGGAGCCGTCGGAGCCGAGGAAGGCGATCAGGCCGGCCATCGAGATGAACGACGCCGCGGACATCCAGTCGGCGGCGACGGCGGCACCGTTGGCGACGGTCGGGATGCCCTGGCCGGCGACGTAGAAGCCGGCGGTCTCCTTCACCCGGCTGCGCCAGGCGATGTAGAGGTAGACGGCGAACGATCCGCCGATGAAGACGAGGGTCCAGAGCTGGATGTCGCTCACTTGGCCGCCCCCTCGGTCTCCGGCTCATCGACACCGAACTGGCTGTCCAGGCGGTCCATCATCTTCGCGTACACCAGAATGAGGATCACGAAGACGTAGATCGATCCCTGCTGAGCGAACCAGAAGCCGAGCGGGAAGCCGGCGATGACGATTTCGTTCAGCGGCTCGATCAGCAGCACGCCGAAGCCGAACGAGACGATGAACCAGATGGCCAGCAGGATCACCATGAGCCGCAGATTGCGGCTCCAGTACTCCTTGCGCCAACCGTTGTCCGGCGGTGCCGAACCCGGCGGTGGTGGTTCCCCACCCCGGGTCTCCTTCTCGGGGGTTACCTCGGTCATGTCTTGGCGCCTCCTGGTCGGTACGAAACGGCGGATCCGGTGAGGGCTGCGACGGGGTGCCCGACTGGTGGTGGCACAGGCTGTTGCCGCTGCCCGGCCGCCCACCCGCGCCGTAGTGCTGGCTGGCGTGGCTGTGCGGTCGGTCACACCTTTAGTCTCGGAAGGGAACGCGACGGCACCGAGCCAGGCAAGAGCCGATCTGCAAGACGGCGGTTTGGTGTCGGTGAACGGTCCGTTCGGTGCCGTGAGCGGCGGAGCGGGTGGCGTGAGCGGCCGTCGCCGGTCCGGTTTGCGGGTGTTGCCACCGATCCGGTGGCCGCCCACCGACCCGAATCGACCGTTCACCGATCGTCGGTACGCCGGTGGGGCGCGGCCACCTACCATCCGGAAATGGCCGACACCGCACCCGCCGCCGCTCCGGTTCGCCGTCGCATCCTCCACGCCGGCAGCCTCGGCATGATCGTCGGCGGTCTCCTCGCCCTGGTCGGCTCGGTGCTGCCCTGGGTCATCACCCCGTTCGGCACGCTCAACGGCGCGGCCGGTCCCGGCCTGTGGACGTTGAGCGTGGCGTTCCTCGCCATCGCCGGTGCCCTGCTGCCGTACCGCCGGGTGGCCATCGCGCACAGCCTGATCCCCGGACTGACGGTGGCCCTCATCGTCGGCTGGCAGGCCGCCCGCCTGATCAGTCTCAGCGCCAGCACCGACAGCTGGGGACAGTTGATGCCGGGTATCGGCATGGTGATGGCCGCCGGTGGTGCCGTGGTCCTGATCCGGACCGGGATCCGGCTGCTCGCACTGCGCTGACGGTGTTCGCCGGCGGCTCGCGGGTGAACCTCGGGCCGTGCGCCGCCGGCGAACGGATCCGGCCCCCGGTGAAACCCGCCGCCGACCTCGCGCGTCATCTGGCTGAATCGCACGAGGATCCGCCAGCCGGCGCGGCTGCTGAGCTCGGCGATCGAGTCGGCCGGGAGGAACTGTGTTGGTGCGCAAGTGGCTTGCGGGTGCGAGCCTGGCGGCGTTGATCGGCGGCGCCGCAGCAGTGTATGGCGTGACGTCGGTCACCGCCGGCGAGGGCCCGGTGAGCGGGACGGCTCCGGTGGGCGGGACGGCTCCGGTGGGCGGGACGGCTCCGGTGGGCGACGGGCGGTCGCCCGAGGCGCCGCTGGATACGGTGGTGACGCTCCTTCCGTCAGGGGAGCCGAAGGTGGACCAGGTGCTCTCCGGCAAGCGTCGGGTCACGATCGTCCGGGTGGGTGCGTTCGAGTCGGGGCTGGCCCTGCTCGACGGCGGACGGCTGGCCGAGGTCGACGGCGCCGAGGGGCGGCAGCTGTTCGTGCCGACGCCGGTCGGCGCGGGGCAGTTCCTGATCAAGGCGTACCAGAGCGGCGGCAGCGGGCAGCCGGTCTGCTGGCAGGTGCGCAACCCGGGCAACACCAAGCCGCTGTACGTGGGGGGCGCCACCTGCCGGGCGCACGATCCGCAACAGCGGTTCGAGATCCTGCCCGCCGCCGCGGGAGGCCCACGCGAGTACGTGATCAGCAACCGGTCGGCGTTCCTGCGCGACACCGTACGCAACGGTCTGATCATGGAGGAGCTGGGTGACGCGGCGCCGTTCGACAGCTTCCGGTTCATCGACAACGGCCCGGCCCCGCGTCAGTAGTGACCCCGGCAGCGGCCCGGTCGGTAGCGGCCGGCCGGGCCACGCTCGGCGTCCCGATTTCCAGAATCAACCAGGTCGGGTGGAGACTTTGTCCGATGCGTGACGCAGCGGAGTTCGACGCCTTCTACTCCGCGTCCGTGCAACGGGTGCTGGGCCATCTGTACGCCATGATCGGTAACCGGTCCGAGGCCGAGGACGCGGTGGCGGAGGCGTACGCCCGGGCCTGGGACCGGTGGGCCGCCGTGCGGGAGTGCGACAGCCCGGAGGCGTGGGTACGCCGGGTGGCGTACCGGGTGGCGGTGAGCGCCTGGCGCAAGACGGTCAACCGGCTGCGCGCCCATCGCCGGGAGGTGTCCGAGCAGCAGGTGGAGGGCACCTCGGTCGACCACGTCGCGATCGTGACGGCGCTGCGGCAGATCTCCGCCGAGCAGCGTCGGGCCGTGGTGCTGCACCATCTGGTCGGGTTGAGCGTGGCCGAGATCGCGGCGGAGATCGGCACCAACGAGAACACCGTCAAGACGCGGTTGGTCCGGGGACGTCGGGCGCTCGCGGCACACCTGACCGAACCGGAGTACGCCAGCGGAAGGGGGCGCGGCCATGAGCTCTGATCACCAGCTCGACGACGCCCTGCGGGCGCTGGCGGGCCACGGCGGGCGGGGGAGGGTCCCGGCGGTGGCCGACATCCGCCGGCGCGGCGACAGTCGCCGTCGACGCCGACGGGCGACCTCGGTCGCGCTGGCCGCGGTCGCCGTCATGGCGCTCGGCACGGGCGTCGCGCTGACCCGTCCCGACGACACCCCGCGCCCCCAGCCGATCGCGCCGGCGGGCCCGACGGCCACCACCGAACTGGCCAGCCCGCCACCCAGTGGCAGTTCCAGTCCTCCGGCGGCCCCCACCAGTAGTGATCCACTGCTGTCCGGGGAGCGTCAGGTCGCCATCGTGCGGGTGGAGGCGTTCGAGGGCGCGTTGTCGATCCTCGACGACGGTCGGCTGGGCGAGGTCGACGGCGTCGAGGGGCGGCGGTTGTTCGTGGTCGCGCCCTCGGGGCCCGACACGTACCAGATCCGGACCGCCGAGCCGGGCACCGACCTGACCGACACCTGCTGGGAGGTGCGGTCCTCGGGTAGCCAACCACTGCGGGTCGAGGCGGCCCCCTGCGTGCCGGACGAGCCGAGGCAGCAGTTCAGGCTCGTCGGTACCGGCGGGACGTACGCGATCAGCAGTCAGGCGGCGTACCTGCGGAACTCTCCGACCTGGGGGCTGATCCTCGAGGAGGCCGGTGACGATCTCGGGACCGAACGGTTCCGGTTGGTCGACAACGGGCCCGCGCCGAAGTGACCCGGTAGGTGCCCGACCGGGCGGATCGGGTGGGAAGCGGGCGCGATGTAGCCCGAATCGGGCAGGTGATATGCGGGTAATGCGCGATATGACCGTTATCGCCTGCCCGTTCGGTGGTGGGAGCCGGGCAACAAAACCACCCGATTGGCCGCCATGTGACCGCGGTCACGGGCTCGTCGCGGTGTTACAAAAAGACACACGAGTCGACGGGAGGTGTGCACAGTGGACGCGAACCAGCGCCGACACCACATCCTCACCCTGGCGCGCCGCCAGGGCGACGTCGACGTCCGCAAACTCGCCGCCGACCTGGCGGTGGCGCCGGAGACGATCCGCCGCGACCTGGCCCTGCTGGCCCAACAGGGACTGGTCCGCCGCACCCACGGCGGCGCGTACCCGGTCGAGACCGCCCGGTTCGAGACGACCCTGGAGACCCGGGCCACCCGGATGGTCGTGGAGAAGCGCCGGATCGCCGCCGCCGCCATCGAACACCTCGGCGACGCCGAATCGATCTTCATCGACGAGGGTTACACCCCGCAACTGATCGCCGAGGCCCTGCCCACCCACCGGCCGTTGACGATGGTGACCGCCTCCCTGCACACCGCGGCGGCCCTGGCCGAGTACCCGAGCGTCACCGTGCTGCTGCTCGGCGGCCGGGTCCGCGGCCGCACGCTGGCCACCGTCGACCACTGGGCCACCCGGATGCTCGCCGGCTTCGTCATCGACCTGGCCTACGTCGGCGCCAACGGCATCTCCCGCGAGTACGGCCTCACCACCCCGGATCCCGCCGTCGCGGCGGTCAAGGCCCAGGTGATGGCGGTCTCCCGGCGGGTGGTCTTCGCCGGCGTGCACACCAAGTTCGGTAGCCACAGCTTCTGCCGCTTCGCCGACGTCGCCGACGTCGACACCATCGTCACGGACACCGCGCTGCCGGCATCCGAGGCGCACCGGTACTCCCTGCTCGGGCCGGTGGTGCTGCGCGTCTGAGCGCCGCCGACCGACGTTCCGCCCACCTCACCACCACCCACCACGGAGGTTCGCTGTGCCCAGAACACGAACTCCCCGCCGATGGCGCGCCACCCTTGCCGCCGCACTGGCGGTCGGCCTGACCGCCACCGCCTGTTCCGGCGCGGGTGGCGGCTCGTCCGACGACGGCACCGCCATCACGGTCCTGATGGTCGGCAACCCGCAGATGGAGGACCTGGCCAAGATCACCGCCGAGAACTTCACCGCCGACACCGGGATCACCGTACGGTTCACCATCCTGCCGGAGAACGAGCTACGTGACCGGGTCACCCAGGACGTTGCCACCCAGGGCGGCCAGTACGACGTGGCCACCATCGGCGCGTACGAGGCACCGATCTGGGCGCAGAACGGCTGGCTGCACGAACTCAGCTCGTACGCCGACGCCGACAGCGGCTACGACAAGGCCGACCTGCTCGGCCCGGCGGTCGCCTCACTGTCCGGCGCGGACGGCAAGCTCTACGCCGCCCCGTTCTACGGCGAGTCGTCGTTCCTGATGTACAACCGGGAACTCTTCGCCGCGGCCGGGCTGACCATGCCCGAGCGACCCACCTGGCAGCAGGTCGCCGACTTCGCCGCCCGGCTCGACGACAAGCAGGCCGGCGTCGCCGGCATCTGCCTGCGCGGCCTGCCCGGCTGGGGCGAGCTGTTCGCCCCGCTGACCACCGTGGTCAACACCTTCGGCGGCACCTGGTTCGAACAGGACTGGACGCCGAAGGTCAACGCCCCCGAGTTCACCGCGGCCACCAAGTTCTACGTCGACCTGCTGCGCGCCCACGGCCAACCCGGCGCACCCCAGTCCGGCTTCACCGAGTGCCTCAACACCTTCGGCCAGGGCAAGGCCGCCATGTGGTACGACGCCACCTCCGCCGCCGGCACCCTGGAAGACCCCAACTCCAGCACCGTCGCCGGCAAGGTCGGCTACGCGTACGCCCCGGTCGACAAGACCGACTCGGCGGGCTGGCTGTGGGTGTGGGCCCTGGCCATGCCGAAGACCACCAAGAACGCCGACGCCGCCTGGCAGTTCATCTCCTGGGCCACCGGCAAGGAGTACGAGCGGCTGGTCGGCGCCACGCTCGGCTGGTCGCGGGTGCCGGCCGGCAAACGCCAGTCGACGTACGAGATCCCCGAGTACCGCGACTCCGCCGCCGCGTTCGCCGACATCACCCTCAAGTCCATCCAGGAGGCCGACCCGGTGAACCCGGGCGTGCAGCCGCGACCCGCGCTCGGGGTGCAGTTCGTCGGCATCCCCGAGTTCGCCGACCTCGGCACCAAGGTCTCCCAGGAGGTATCGGCCGCGATCGCCGGCCAGGTCAGCGTCGACAAGGCACTCGCCGACGGGCAGCGGCTGGCCGAGGAAGCCGCCGCCAGACACCGGTAGTCGCACGCCGGGGCCGGCACCCGTCCGGCCCCGGCCCTGCCCCGAGGTGGAGCGATGAGTACGACCATCACCAGCGGCGTGGACGCGACAGCGCCCCCCGCCGTACGTCCCACCCGCCCGGACCGCCGGCAGCGCTGGAGTCGCCGCGCCCCGCTGCTGCCCGCCCTGGTCTTCGCCATCGTGGTGACCCAGCTGCCGTTCCTGTTCACCGTCTACCTGTCCACCCAGAGCTGGAACGCGCTGCGGCCGGGCAGCCGCGAGTTCATCGGCCTGGCCAACTACGCCACCGTGCTCTCCGACGCCCGGCTGCGCGCCGCCCTGGTCAACACGGTGGTGCTGACCGCCTCGTCGGTGCTCGTCTCGGTGCTGCTCGGCCTCGGCCTGGCCATCCTGCTGGACCGCAGGTTCCCCGGCCGGGGCATCGTACGGACCCTGCTCATCACCCCGTTCCTGGTGATGCCGATGGCCGCGGCACTGCTCTGGAAGCACGCCATCTACAACCCGTCGTACGGCCTGATCAACGGCATCTTCGGCGGCAACACCGACTGGGTGTCGCAGTATCCGATGGTCTCCGTGGTCGCCGCGTTGGTCTGGCAGTGGACCCCGTTCATGATGCTGATCATCCTGGCCGGTCTGCAGAGCCAGTCCCTGGAGACGCTGGAGGCCGCCCGGGTCGACGGCGCCGGCCCGTGGCAGACCTTCACCCGGATCACCCTGCCGTACCTGCGGCCCTACCTGGAACTCGGTGCCCTGCTCGGCTCGATCTACCTGGTGCAGACCTTCGACGCGGTCTTCACCATCACCCAGGGTGGACCCGGCCGGGCCACCACCAACCTGCCGTACGAGATCTACCTGACCACCTTCCGCAAGTTCGAGTACGGCGAGGCCGCCGCGGCCGGCGTCGTCGTGGTGATCGGCACCATCCTGGTCGCCACCTTCGCGCTGCGGGTGATCTCCAGCCTGTTCCGGATGGAGGACGCGCGATGACCCGTACCGCGAACCCGGCCCGGCGCACCGCGGGCCGCACCGACGCCGTCTGGACCGTGCTGGCCTGGCTGGCCGGGCTGCTGTTCTTCCTGCCGGTGGCATGGATGGTGCTCACCGGCTTCAAGCGGGAGGTCGACGCCGCCAGCAACCCGCCGTCCTGGTTCTTCACCCCGGTGCTGGACGGCTACCGGCAGGTCTTCGACCGTGACCTGACGCCGTACCTGCTCAACTCGTTGATGGCCAGCCTGGTCTCCACCCTGCTGGTGCTGGTGCTGGCCACCCCGGCCGCGTACGCGCTGTCCATCCGTCCGGTGGCCCGCTGGCGCGACGTGCTGTTCTTCTTCATCAGTACCAAGATGCTGCCGGTCGTCGCCGCTCTGCTGCCGGTCTACCTGCTGGTGCAGAACCTCGGCATGCTGGACAACGTCTGGACCCTGATCGTGCTCTACACGGCGATGAACCTGCCGATCGCGGTCTGGATGATGCGCTCGTTCCTGCTGGAGGTACCCACCGCGCTGATCGAGGCGGCGGCGATGGACGGCGCCAGCCTGCTGGTCACCATCCGGCGGATCCTGCTGCCGATCGTCGCGCCCGGCCTGGCCGCCACCGCGCTGATCTGCTTCATCTTCAGCTGGAACGAGTTCTTCCTCGCGGTCAACCTGACCGCCACCCGGGCCGGCACCTCGCCGATCTTCCTGGTCGGCTTCATCACCTCCGAAGGGCTGTTCCTGGCCCGGCTCTGCGCGGCGGCGACCATCGTGTCGCTGCCGGTCGTGCTGGCCGGCTGGATCGCCCAGAAACAACTCGTCCGAGGACTCTCCATGGGGGCCGTCAAGTGAAAGCAGCAGTCATCGTCACGCCGGGCACGATCAGTGTGGAGTCCGTACCGGACCCGACGCCCGGCCCCCGGGACGTGGTCGTCCAGGTGGCCGGCTGCGGCATCTGCGGCACCGACCTGCACATCATGGACGGCGAGTTCGCCCCCGCGTACCCGATCGTGCCCGGCCACGAGTTCGCCGGCACGGTGGTCGCACTCGGCTCCGACGTCACCGAGGTCCGCGTCGGCGACGCGGTCGCCGTGGACCCGTCGCTGCACTGCGGCGAGTGCTACCAGTGCCGGCGCGCCCGGGGCAACCTCTGCGAACGCTGGAACGCCATCGGTGTCACCGTCGCCGGTGGCGCCGCCGAGTACGCCCTCGCCCCGGTACGCAACTGCGTGGTGCTGCCCGAGGGCGTCGACCCCGCCGAAGCGGCCCTGATCGAGCCGCTGTCCTGCGCGGTACGCGGCTTCGACGTGCTGCCCCGCCGGCTGGCCGACCACTACCTGGTCTACGGCGCCGGCACCATGGGCCTGATGATGCTGGAACTGGCCAAACGCTGCGGCGCCGCCACGGTCAGCGTGGTCGACCCGAACCCCGACCGCCTCGCCACCGCGGTGCAGCTGGGCTGCTCGGCCAGTGCCGCCACCGCCGAGGAGTTGGACCGCCCACGGGGCTGGGACGTCGTCATCGACTGCACCGGCGTGCAGGCCGCCATCACCGACGGCCTGGCCCGGGTCGCCCCCGCCGGCACCTTCCTCCAGTTCGGCGTCAGTGAGTACGCCACCCGGGTCCCCATCGAGCCGTACCGCGTCTACAACAAGGAGATCACCGTCACCGGCTCGATGGCCGTCCTGCACAGCTTCGACCGCGCCGCCGAGCTGTTCACCGCCGGTGTCCTGGACCCGGAGGTCTTCATCAGCCACCGCTTCCCGCTGGCCTCCTACGCGGAGGCGATGACCCAGTTCCGGACCGGCCAAGGCCGCAAACTGCTGATCAGTTCGTAGCGGGCACCGCCGCGGGGCGGGGTGGTGGCGGTCCCGGCGGGAGGTGTTCCCGCCCCGCCATCACCGTGACACGGCCCGGACACCGGCGTCAGTTGTACGGCATCATCGGGAACCAGCCGACGCCGAAGAGCGCGGGAACTCGCAGATCCCAGTAGACGACGGTGAAGACGCCCAACATGAGCAGCAACGCGCCGGTCACCACGGCGCTGCGCGACGGGTCCGCGGCCCACCGGAGAAAGCCGCCCCGGGTGACGAGCACGACGACGAGGAACAGCAGTGTCACGATCAGGATGTTGCCCAGCGACTGAAGAACGAACGCGAGTGCCCCGTTGAGCGGGTTCCCGGTGTCCACGGCCCAGTGGAACAGCTTGTTGAACAGCGGGTACGGCCGGCCGACGAGGAAACCGCCGATGAGCGCGCCGATGGTGACGACGCGGGCCACCGGCCGGCCGGCGAACACGTCGCGGACCATGCCGAGGGCGGCCAGGCCGAGGTAGACCAGGGCCAGCCCGATGAGACCGAACACGACGGACGACTGGATGAGCCGCACCGGCATGCCACCCACGGTGTCGGTGGACAACTGCGGTAGCCGGTCACCGAGCAGCACCCCGATCACCCCGTACGCGGCGGAGACCGTCACCATTCCCAAGGTCATCCAGGCGACCGGACGCCACAGCGCGGCGAGGGTGTATCTCGCGATCCCGGCTCGTCCCGTGCTGGCCTCGGACAACGGGCCGACCGAGGCGAGCATGGCGATGTTGCAGGCGGTGAAGGTTCCGGCCAGCCCGGAGACGAACGCGAAGAGCAGGCCGGCGGCCGTACCGGTGATCGGGGTGGCCTTGGCGTCGTGGCCGAGTGCCGCGTTGGCCATCGTGTCGCCGATCACCGAGTCGACGAGTTCGAACGACCACAGGATGGCCAGCAGGATTCCGCCGAGCACCGCGAGGATCGCCGCGCGTGTCGGTGGCCGGCTCCTCGTCGTCGGGGGCGGTTCGAGGCGGAGGGCCGGACCGTTGTCCAGGTTGGCCATCTTCGGTCGTCCTTCCACATCGACGGCAGCGCAGTCGTGACACAATGTAGGATCAGTGACGGCAGAGAGCTACTTCTATCTTGCGGACCTCGGCGCGGCACTGTCGTGGCGCTTGTCGTGGCGGGTCAGCTTCGGCTGTGCCTGGGACGGATGCCGGTCCGGGTCGCTGCACCCGCCGAACCAGCAAATGATCCACGTCATCTTCTGGGTCACCGAGATCGCATCTGCCGCCGTGATTGTGGAGATGGTCATGGTCGGTCGAAGTCTCCCCGTAGCGCCGTGTTCGACCCGGGAACTGTCGGAACAACTTCCGGAAACTGGGCGCGTCGAACCCGACACGCTGTGCCGGCCGTCGACATTGTCACTAAGCTGAACCGGCGGCTACTCTGTGCCGATCCGGCGATCGAAGGTCGCCGAAACTTTCGACGCGGCTATCGCTACGGAGAATCGACATGACGACCGCAACAAAGAGCCCGGCAACGCTCGGGCCCCACGGCGGCGAGGCACCCGGCCGGCTGATTCGAAACCCGGTCCTACCCGGCTTCAACCCTGACCCGTCGATTCTGCGCGTCGGCACCGATTACTACATCGCCACGTCGACATTCGAGTGGTACCCCGGGGTCCGGCTGCACCATTCGACCGACCTGGTGAACTGGCGCCCGCTCGGCGGCGTCCTCACCGAGCGGCGGCTTCTCGATCTCACCGGTGCGGGTGACTCCTGCGGTGTGTGGGCGCCCGACCTGTCGTACGTGGACGGCGAGTTCCATCTCCTGTACGCCGACGTGGCGAGCTTCGCCAGCGGGTACTGGGATCCGCAGAACTATCTGGTCACCGCGCGTGACCTGGCCGGGCCCTGGTCGGACCCGGTGGTGCTGCATGGGCGGGGGTTCGACGCGGCGCTCTTCCACGACGAGGACGGCACCACCTGGATGCTGTCGATGACCGCGGACTGGCGGCCGGGCCGTGACCGGTTCGCGGGCATCCAGATCCAGCAGTACGACCGCGCGGCCCGTCGCCTCGTCGGCACCGAGCGGATCATCTTCCACGGCACCTCCGTCGGCGTGACCGAGGGCCCGCACCTGTACCAGAAGGACGGCTGGTACTACCTGGTGACCGCGGAGGGCGGCACGTCCTGGACGCACCAGGTGACCGTGGCCCGTTCCCGTAGCCTGTTCGGGCCGTACGAGGTCGATCCGGCCGGTCCGATGCTCACCTCGAACGGTCGCCCGGAACTGGAACTGCAGAAGGCCGGTCACGGCAGCCTGGTGTCCACCCCGGACGGGCGGTGGTACCTGGCGCACCTGACCGCCCGGCCGTACACCCCACTCGGAAGGTGTGTGCTCGGCCGGGAGACCGCGATCCAGGCGGTGCAGTGGCCGCCGGGGGAGTGGCCGCGCGTCGAGGGCGGGGTGCCGGCGGTGGTCGTACCCGTGCCGGGCGACGCCGAGCCGGCAGCGGAGCCGGCAGCGGAGCATGACGACTTCACCGAGCCGACGCTCGGCCCGGAGTGGTCGACGCTGCGCCGTCCCGCCACCGCGGACTGGGTCGATCTCACGTCGCGTCCCTCGTTCCTGCGGATCCAGGGCGGGCAGTCGCCGGTCGGCCGGCAGCGTCCGAGCCTGGTCGCCCGCCGGGTCACCTCGAAGCAGTGCGAGCTGACCGCACACCTGCACTTCTCGCCCGCCAACTACCGCCAACTCGCCGGCGTCACCGCCTACTACAACACCCGTAACTGGCACTACGCCTACCTGACCGCCGACGACGACGGACGCCCGGTTCTGGAGGTGCTGTCGGCGGACAACGGCCGGCGCACCATGCACGACGCGTGCCGCGTCGAACTGCCGGGGACAGACGAGATCACGCTGCGGGTCACCTTCGACGGCCCGCACGTCACCTTCGCCTATCGACCGGCCGGCGCGACGCGCTGGGTCGACCTGCCGGCGGAACTGGACGCGACCATCCTCTCCGACGAGTACGCGGCCACCCTGGTGGACGGTGAGCCGGACGGCTGGGGCTTCACCGGGGCGTTCGTCGGCCTGTGGGTCCAGGACCTGGGCGCCGAGGGCGGGTACGCGGACTTCGACTGGGCCTCGTACCGCCACTGCTGAGTATCGGTCACCGCGATCGCGGCCGGGCGTGTGCACCGTTTGTCGGTGTCACGTCCGGCCGCTGCGCGTGTTTCACCGGCTGATGCGGTGGCGCGGTGTGTGGAAACATGGTCGACGTACGTCGATTCGTTGAACGGGGGATCACCGTGACGACACAGTTGTCCAAGGCCGCCGCCGTACCGGGTCCGACCGGGCATCCGCTCCTCGGCATGCTGCCGGCGCTCCGCGACGACCTGCTGGGAGCGATCCTGGACGGGTTCCACCAGCACGGCGACGTGGTGGCCTACCACGTCGGTCTGCCTCGGGGGCCACGCGCGGTGAGCGTGGACGTGATCAACGTGCACCACCCCGACGGCATCCACCAGGTCCTCACCACGCCGCAGGTCTTCAGTCGCCGCGCGAGCGCGTACGAGATCCTTCGGGAGTTCATCGGTGAGGGGCTGCTGACCAGCGAAGGAGACCGCTGGCGGCGGCAGCGGCGCACGCTGCAACCGCTGTTCACGCCGCGCCGGGTGGCCCGCTACACCGAGCTGATGGCCGACGAGGCGGCCCGCGTCGTCGACGAGCTGGCGGTCACCGCGGGCTCCGTCGTGGACCTGTACCAGGTCATGCAGCGCTACACGATGCGGGTGGTCGGCCGGGCACTGTTCGGCGACGACATCGACGAGGTCGTCCCCCGCCTGCAGGAGCTCATGCCGATTCTGGGTGACCTCGCGCTGGCGCGCGCCCTGCAGGTGGTCAAGCTGCCGTTGAGCTGGCCGACGCCGCGGGCGCGCCGGATCGGGCAGGTCCGCGCGACCCAGTACGAGATCGTCGACCGGATCATCGCCGACCGCCAGGGCCGGGCGGGCGGTGCGGAGAACGAGGACCTGCTCGGTCGGTTGTTCGCGGCCGAAGACCCGGAGACCGGTCAGGCGCTGTCCATCGAAGAGATCCGGGACCAGGTGCTGGTGTTCCTGCTGGCCGGGCACGAGACGACGTCGGCCGGGCTGGCCTTCACCATGCACCTGCTGGGTCGGCATCCCGAGGTGCAGGAGCGGGTCGTGGCCGCGATCGGTACCGGCGACGAAGAGTTGGTGCGGGCCGCCGTCATGGAGGGAATGCGGCTGTACCCGCCGGTGTACAGCATGGAGCGGATGTCCGAATCCGATGTCGTCGTCTCCGGCTACCGGATCCCGGCCAACACCAAGGTGGTGATCACCCCCTGGGTGACCCACCGGCATCCCGAGTTCTGGCCCGATCCGGAGCGCTTCGAGCCCGACCGGTTCCTCGGCCGGCAGGAACGACCGCGCTACGCGTACTTCCCCTTCGGCGGCGGGTCGCGCAGCTGCATCGGGGAACACTTCGCGCTGCTGGAGATGACCGCACTGCTGAGCGCGTTGCTCGCCCGCTACCGGGTCGACACCCGCGACGAGCGGCTGGCGGTCGTGCCGAGGGTCACGTTGCGTCCCGCTGGCCCGGTCCGGGCCACGCTGACCCTCCGGTGAGCTGGTGCCCCGGCTGATCCGGGCCGGATCAGCCGGGGCATCCTCCGACGGTCGTTCAGCGTTCGGCGACCGGCGTCCCGTCACCCGTCGTCACCGGCAACGGCTCGATGGCGGGCGGCGCGGCGGGCGGAGGGTCGGCGGCCCGCGTGCGGGGGCGGGAGCTGGCGAACCGGCGCATCATCGGCCGCTCCACGCCGGAGTGCAGCAGCCCTGCCAGGCCGAGCGTGACCAGGTATGCGCCGAGCATGACGGCCAGCGCGGCGGCGACGCCGAAGCCGTCCGGGGCTATGTTGCCGGCGCCGTACAACACCAGGATGTGAATGAGGTAGAACGCGAACGACGTGTCGCCCAGCCAGCCGGCGACCCGCCCGCGCAGCGGTGAACGGTGCCCCTCGACGTCCGCCCGGGCCGCGGCCGCCACCAGCAACGAGAGCGGGACGACCATCGCCGCCACCACCGAGTAGAGCAGCGGCACGACCTGGGAGACGCCGTAGCAGGCCACCGTGATCAGGGCGGCGGCGGGCAGGCTCAGCCGGAACCACTTGCCCCGCATGACGAGCTGGGCGATGACGATCCCGAGGACGAAGTCCAGCATCCGGATCAACGGGAACTGCTGCACGAACCAGAACTGCGGAAACGCGGCGTCCGCGTAGGTGTACGTCGGCTCGGCCGGCAGGAACGTCGTGGAGACGACGGGTGCCACCAGCGTCGCGGCGACGATGCCACCCGCGATCGACCAGAGCCAGGCCGGGGAGAGCCGTCGGAACCCCGCGAGTAGCCACGGGAACGAGGCGTAGAAGAAGATCTCGCAGCTCAGCGACCAGCTCGGTGGGTTGATCCCGTTGAAGATGAACTCGTTCGGAATCCAGCTCTGCACCAGCGTGACGTTCGCCAGCGTCGGCCACAGCGGCGCGCCGCCGCGGACCAGGATCATGAGCACGATCACCGCGGCGCAGACGACCAGGTGGTTCGGCAGGATCCGGGCGGCCCGGCGCCGCCAGAACCGGCGCTTCGGCTCGTAGTCGGCAGCCGACCAGGTCAGCACGAAGCCGCTGAGGATGAAGAAGAAGCCGAGAGCGGCAGATCCGGTACGGCTGAGGGCGCCGTACCACCAGTCGTCGATCCGCTCGTCGGCGAAGAAGCCGAACAACGTCGTGTGGGAGAAGAAGACCGTGACCGCGGCGACCCCCCGCAGCCCGTTGAGCGTCGGCAACTGCCGGGCCATTCGTCCCGCCTGCGCTGTCATCGGCGGCCACCCTCCGTGGTCTCGGACAACTCCTGTCTGCGTACCGGCCGGCGCGTCCGGAACGCCTCCTCCGCGATGTCGGCCGCCCGCCGCACCCCGTCCAACTCCGCGATCCGGTGCTGGTAGTGCTGCGCCTTCGCCCGGTAGGCGGGGTCGCCGCCCACCGTGTCGATCGCCGCCCGCAGCCGCGCCGGGGTGACCTTGTGCACCGGGATGAACTCGCCCACGCCGAGGTACTTGAGCCGGGCGGCCACGCCCGGCTGGTCGTTGCCGACGGGTAGCGCCACGATCGGTACGCCGTGGGCGAGCGATTCCAGCGCGGTGTTGATTCCGGCGTGCGTGATGACGAGAGCCGCCCGCGCCAGCAGGTCCAGCTGTGGCGCGTACCGGACCACGAGCGGGTTGCCGGGCAGGTCGGTCGGCGGCTCGGCGTCCGTGCTGCCGAGGGAGATGACCAGTTGCGTGTCGCGTCCGGCACCCGCCTCGGCGATCACCTCGAACACGCGTGGGAGGCGGTTCTGGAGGGTACCCATCGACGCGTAGATCAACGGACGGTCGTCGAGCTTCTCCCACGGGAACGGCACCGGCTCGGTGCTGTCCCGGTCGTGGAACGGCCCGGTGTAGTGGAACGCGTCCGGCAGCCGGCTACGCGGGAAGTCGAAGAACGGCGGTTGTTGGGTGATCTGCGCGAGGTCCGAGCCGTCGTTGACTCCGTCGACCGGCGGTAGGCCCCACTCGGCGCGACGTTCGTTGATCCGTTGCAGCACCGGCCGGATGACCCAGGCGACCACCTGGTCGCCCAGCATGTTGCGCGCGCGTGCCAGCAGCGAGGGACGGTACGGCCAGGCCGTCATGAACGGCGGCACCCCGGGTTCGGTGTTCAGCGCCAGCGCGTTGCAGACGTTGACGACCGGGATGTCGAGGTGTTCCGCGACGGAGTTCCCCGCGCCGTAGACCTGGTCCACCAGCAGCGCGTCCAGACCGTGCCGCGCCACCAGGGCCGGCAGATCCCGCAGCAGAACCTCGACCTCGCGCACGTACCCACGGACGATGAAGCGGATCGCGGCCAGGCCACTGCGCCGGCCCTGTTCCTCGGCGAAGCGGGCCAGCGAGCCGACCGGGAACTCGCGTTCGCCGATCGGCGCGAAGCCGAACCTGGCCGTGAACGACTTCGTCGCGGCGTCCGGCAGGGACACCAGGGTGACCCGGTGGCCCCGACGGAGTAGTTCTCTGCCGAGCGTGGCCATCGGGCTGAGGTGACCGGTGTAGTCGGGGACCACGAGCCCGATGTGGAAGGTGCGCGGAGTGGACATGGGTCGCTCCCTTGCTGGGTTCACACCACCGTCGTCAGGCACGACGGATGCACCGAGAACTCGGCCGGGGTGGATCCGACGATCTCGCCGTCCACCTCCACCGGCAGCGGGCGGTCCGCGTCGACGCGTACGGTGCGGACCTCCTGGAGGTGGATCGCCGGGTGTCCCGCAGCGGCGCCGCGGAACACCCGCCACATCAGCCCGACCACGCCGACCCGGCCGACACCCGCCACCCGTACCGCGTCCAGGTGTCCCGCCCGTGCCGGCCGGGGACGACCGAAGGTCAGCCCACCGGCGAAGTACGGCACCTTGAGCACGGCGAGATTGGTGATGATCCGGTGCGACGGTTCGCCGTCGAGTTCCAACCGCACCGCCACGGGCCGCCAGCGGGCGAGCGTCCGGAGGCTGGACGCCGTCTCGGCGAGTGGCAGGTGGAGCCGCTTGAGCACCCGGTTGACCGGGGTCTTCTCGGTGAACCGCTGACCGATCACGCTGATCAGGCCGACCGTGCCGCCGACGAGGAAGTACCGGTGCCCCCGGGTACCGTCGGGCCGGGTGAAGGTCACCGTGCCGACGTCGGTCTGCTGGTCGCGGGTGCGGTCGAGCAGGCCACCGAGGTGGGCGACCGGCCGCCGGCCGCGAGCGAAGTCGTTGCAGGTACCGGCCGGCACGTACCCGAGCCGCACCTTCTCGCCGCCCGCCGCCAGCATCCCGTTGGCGACCTCGGACAGCGTGCCGTCGCCGCCGACCGCCACCACCGTGCCGTACCCGTCCTCGACCGCCTGCCGCCCGAGGGCGATGCCGTGCCCCGGGTAGCGGGTGACCCAGCACTGCGCGTCGGGTAGTTCCGCGGCGATCCGCTGCTCGGTCGTGCGCCCGCGCCGGACCCCGGAGGAGGGGTTGACGACACAGACGACCCGGTCCTGCTCATCGGCGGCCATGCGTCTGCTCCATCGCCAGTTCCGTCAGGGTGTGGGACAGCGCCTCCGCGAACCCGAACCGGGGTGCGTAGCCGATCGACCGGATCCGGCCGACGTCGTACCGCATCCCCCCGGCGACGGACCGCACCGCGTAGCGGGTGA
The DNA here is from genome assembly GCF_003583405.1 of Micromonospora radicis. Lineage (GTDB taxonomy): Bacteria > Actinomycetota > Actinomycetes > Mycobacteriales > Micromonosporaceae > Micromonospora > Micromonospora radicis. Next base: position 7,453 of record NZ_QXEC01000007.1, on the reverse strand, counting down.
GCAGCGGCCGGCCGGATCGGGTGCCGATGGCGGCCCACCCGGCCACTTCGGACAGGGCTCCGGCGGCCAGTGCCGCCCCGAAGGGGATCGAGGCGGTCGGTGGCCGTGCCCCGATCCGCTCGGCCACCGCGGCGAACAGCTGCCCCAGGGACAGACCGTACGAGTCGCCCACGATGAACCGGCCACCCGCGCCCTCGGGGGAGGTGCCCGCCAGCACGATCGCCTCCGCCAGGTTCACGCTGTAGGTCACCTCGATCGGGGGCGCGCCGCGGTCGAACTGGACGAGCTTGTTGTTCCGCAGCCCGCGTACCAGCTCGGGCAGGAAGTTGCGGTCGCCGGGGCCGAACACCCAGGAGGGGTAAACCACAGTGACGTCCAGGCCGTTTCCGTGGTAAGACCACGCCAGGTCCTCCCCGGCTGCCTTCGACCGCGGGTACGGGTATCGCGGCACCCGTCGCGGCGACGACTCGTCGATGACCTTCGCCGGCCGGAAACCGAAGACGTCGACCGTGCTCAGGTAGACGAATCGGGAGACGCCGCAGCGCCGCGCCTCGTCCAGCATCGCGCGGGTGCCGTCCTGGTTCACGCGCCAGATCCGACGGCCGGGTCGCCAGTCGGTCAGATCGGCGGCCGCGTGCACCACGAGTTCCACGTCCGCGCAGGAGCCGCGCAGCGACGCCGGATCGGTCAGGTCACCGACATGAGCCGCGTAGCTCGCCCCCGGCACGGGCGCCCGCACCAGCCCGCGCACCGACCATCCCCGGTCCCGCAGCGCGGCGGCGACCGCGCGGCCCACACAGCCGGTGGCCCCCGTCACCAGCGCGACACCGGACCCCATCACGCGCCCTCTGCCAGCAGGGCACGCAGGTCGGCCAGCAACGAACCGGCCGGGTCGAGCGCCCGCATGCGTAGCAGCAGGTCCCGCAGTTCTCGGCGCTCGCCCGACTCGTCGAACAACAGCAGTTCCGGGCCGGCGACCAGCTGTCCCACGTGGACGGGCTGCAGGCCGCGCTCCGCCAACGCCTGGGAGCAACGCTGCGCGTCGGCGGGATCGACCGCGTACAGCAGCTCGAACTCGCCCCACTCCGCGGCGGCCGAACACCACCGAGGCAGGTACGTCGAGTCGGCGATGGCGGAGACGACCGGCGCATACACCTCGTCGCGTAGCACCACCTCCACGCCCAGACCGTTGAGTTCGGCGAGGCTGACCGCCGCACTCGTCAGCCCGTCGCTGGTGTCGATGCACGCCCGGGCGTACCGGCGTAGTGGCTCGCCCGCGGCCACCCGCGCCTCGGGCAGCCACGGCTCGCCCGCCCCCGGCCCGCCCAAGGCCAGGGCCCGGAACCCGGCCGCGTTGCCGGCGCCGATCGGGCCGGTCACGTACAGCGCGTCGCCGGCCCGGGCGCCGATCCGGCTCAACACCGATCCGCGCGGGACGGTGCCGAGGGCGCACGAGGTGAAGCTCTCCTCCTCGGCCCAGTTGGTGTCGCCGCCAACGACGTGACAGCCGTACCGTTCGGCGGCGTCGGACGCGCCGCGCCCGAACTCGCGGGCGTCGTCGAGGGTCCACCTGTCGCGGCGCAGCGAGCAGGAGACCAGCACGGCGACCGGGTCGGCGGCCACCGCGGCAAGGTCGCTGACGCTGACGGTGGTGGTCAACCAGCCCTTCGCGTACGGCGTGCTGACGGTGGCGAGTTCGGCACCGTTGTTCAACGTGTCGACCGTCATCGCCAGCAGCCCGGCGGCACCCAGGTCGAGTAGTTCGGCGTCGGCCTCGAAGGCGCTGTTGAGTTGCCGCGGCGACCGGACCATGCACTCGCGTATCGCGGTGATCAGGCTGCCCTCGGCCGCGTCCAGGGACAACCGGTTCCAGGCGGTGGAGGTCACGTCACGCCTGCCGGGACGATTGGGTCGCGCGCAGCGTCAGCTCCAGATACACCAGCATCGGAACGGCGACGACGAGGAAGAGCGTCGGTCGGTGCAGCGCGCCGAGCGACAGGAAGAACAGGGTGGTCGCCCGGATGAACCAGACCAGCGCCTCGTACGCCCGGGTCTGCGGTGCCCGGATGAGCGTCACGAGACTCTGCGTGAACCCGAGCCCGGACGCGACGAGGAGCGCCCAGAAGACGATCTCGGCGTAGGCACCCGTACGATCGGCGCCCGCCACGGCGGCCGCGCCCGCGGCCACCACCGCCACCACCGGGAACACCACGGCGATCCGGGCGGAGGCCCTGGTGCCGATGGCCACCGGCAGCGTGCGGTAGCCCGCGACCCGGTCGCCCTCGATGTCCTTGAAGTACCCGACGAGGCAGAAGCCGCTGAACACGACCGCGACGAGCGCCGTCTGGAACCAGGTCACCGCCGGGATGTCGAGCCATCCGGCGTCGGGTCGCACGGCCACGGCGCCGAGCACCGTGAACAGCGCCATGTCGACGCCGTTGACGAGGTTGCCCAGCATCGGGATGCGCTTGGTGAAGGAGTAGACCAGATGCCCGCCGATCGCGATGACGCCCCACAGCGCCAGCGTCGGCGCGACCACGACGGCCACCACCATCAGGGTGGTGGACAACGCGAGCGTCACCCCCAGGCCGACGTGAGGGTTGATCACCCCGGTGACGAACGGGCGGTCCGGAGCGTTCACCGCGTCGGCCTTGCGGTCGAACCAGTCGTTGATGACCACGCCGACGCCGTATCCGAGGGTGCAGAAGAGCAGCCCGATCACGATGCTCGCGGCGCTGGCCCCGGCCGGCGGCGCGGTCATGCCGACCAGACCGGCCGACAGCGAGAAGGGCACGAAGTGCAGCCGCCACATCCGCGCCCAGGCCACCGCCTGATCCCGGGTCGTGACTGCGGGTTCGAGCTGGCTGACGGTCATCGATCCTCCAGGGGCATCAGGTCGCGGACTTCGGCGAACGCGGCGACGACGCGCTTGAGCTGCTCCGGGGTGTGCGTGGTGGAGAAGCTCGCGCGCAGCCGGGGCGACGCCGCCGGGGGGACCACCGCGTTGACGTACACGCCGCGGTCCAGCAGGTTGCGCCACGCGCGCAGGGTCTGCTGCATGCCGTCGAGCCGCACCGACACGATCGGCGTCTCGCTCGGGAACGGTTCGTAGCCCAGGGCGGTGAGTTCCCGACGGACGTACGACGCGTTCTCCACCGCCTGGCGGCACAGCCACGGCTGCGCCCGCAGGATGCGCAGCGCGGCGTACGCGGCGGCCAGGTTGGCCGGTGTGGCGGAGGCGCTGAAGATGAGGCTGCGCGCGTGGTGGCGCAGGTACTCGATGACATCCTCCGGACCGAGCACCGCACCACCGATCGACGCCAGCGACTTGCTGAAGGTGACCGTGACGAGGTCGACCTCATCGGTGACGCCGAAGTGGGCGCTGGTACCCCGGCCTTCGGCGAGCACCCCGATGCCGTGCGCGTCGTCGACGAGCAGCCGGGCGCCGTACTGCCGACACAGCCGTACCACCTCGGTCAGCGGGCACAGATCGCCCGCCATCGAGTACACCCCGTCCACCACGACCAGCCGGCCGGCGTCCGAAGGGCTGGCCGCCAACTGCCGCTCCAGGTCGTCCATGTCGTTGTGGGCGAACCGGCGGGTCTTCGCCCGGCTCATGCCGCAGCCGTCGTAGACCGAGGCATGCGCCTCGCGATCGAGGATGGCCACGTCGTGTCGCGACAGCAGCGACGCGATCACTCCGACGTTCGCCTGGTAGCCGGTCGGAAACACCAGCGCGGCCGGCATGCCGAGGAAGTCGGCCAGTTCGCGTTCCAGTTCCTCGTGCAGGGGTGTGTTGCCGTTGAGTAGCCGTGAGCCCGTACGCGACGATCCGTACTCCTCGATCGCCGCCTGCGCAGCCGCTTTCACCCGCGGGTCGGAGGTGAGTCCGAGGTAGTTGTTCGAGCCGCACATCAGGACGTCGCCGTCCGCGGTCTGCGCGACGGTCGCGTCCTGCCCCTCGAAGGGAGTGAAGTACGGGTACAGCCGGGCCGCGCGGGCCTCCCGGCTCTCGGTGTATGACCGGCAGCGACCGAAGATGTCCACTGTCACCACGGTTCGGTTACCCCTCTCGTCTGGTGCCCCGTGTGCGTCTGGCCAGGTGGCGGACCTGCTGCCCCAGTTGTCGGCGACGACAGCGCGCCAAGCGGCCGCGCATCGGCGACGGAGGCCGGCGGCGCGTAGCCGCGGTGCGGGGGAAGGCGGGTGCCCTTCGGCGCGCTCCTGGATCCTCGCCATGAGGTCGCCGGGGTGTGGTGTGTCGCCATTCCGGAGGCGAGGCGGTAATCCGGGCCACCGCGGTCCGTATTAGCTTCGCGGCTGGCGAACATCAGTCGGCATCAGGCCAACAGGGGCTTGCGATGGCCTCCGGAAGTCAAGGCCGAAACCGATTGGCGCGTTGCTACGGCAGCGCGAGGAAAAAGACTTCTCGGTGGCTGTGCATAGACCGTTACCTCCCCCGTCCCGCTGTGGAGAATCACCAGCGGCAGTCGCTTGACGATCTCTATGGGGCAGGATGCTACGCCGGGTCCGCAGCGCAAGTCCACCCCACTTCGGTCGACGGATCCTCCCCGCCGCCGCGCTTCGTGCTGTTGTTGCAGGCGACGTACGTCAGGCGACGAGCGAGGGCATGACAAGGTTCACGTCGTCGGTTCGGCAAGATCAATGAATAGTCGTCGGTGAATCGACTTGTGTGCCCGGGCGCCGTCCCGGGTGGCGGCGCCGGGTACGCCGTCGAGCCGTCCTTCCGTCCGTCGATGAGGCGACCATGGCCCCCGGCCGGCCGGGCACGCCGATGGGGGAGCGCCATCCGGCTGGCGCGACTGCTCGGCTTCGCCTGCGTCGGCGGTCACGATGTGGCGGGCGAATGTTCAGCTGAATGTGGATAATGATTGACCGTGGCGCATCGCAGCAGACTCTCGACGATCCTGATTGACGTACCAAGCGGTGCGGCACCCGCATCCATCGCCTTCTGGTCGAAAGCACTTGGCGTGCCGGCACGTACAGTCCCCGACGAGCCGCAGTTCACCGCCCTGCACCGGGCATTGCCCGAGATGATTCTGGCGGTCCAGGCCGTCGATGGTCCGGCCCGATATCACGTCGACATCGAGACCGACGACGTCGAGGCCGAGACGCGCCGCCTGATCGCACTCGGCGCCGTCGAGGTCGGCCGCTGGCTGGAGTGCGTGACCTTACGGGCCCCGGGCGGCCACCTCGTCTGCGTCATTCCGTGCCACGGCGACCCGGACACCTTCGCGTCGCTGTCCCAGACATGGGAGTAGCCGCACCGTCGGTGTCGCGCGTTCACCGTCGCGTAGGTGGCGGACCTGGCGGGTGGCGGGGCGGTGCGTGCTGATCGGGGCGCATCCGGACCGGGCGCTGCGTGCGGCCGGCGGTCAGCGGGCCGTCGAGATGGGCGACGGGCAGATGTCAGCAAGTTGCTCGGGTCGCCTTTCCGGCTGCGGCAACCCGAGCTTCATTCACGCTACTGTCGCGGATGCTCCTGCCACGAGAGGACAGTATGCAAACAACCATGACGCGACGGATCCTGGCCACCGGTCTGGCCGTTGCGGCGGCAGTCGCCGTGGGTGCCGCGACGGCGGTGGGCGCCACCCCCGGGGGGGCGGGCGCGGCGGCGCCCGGCGACCAACTCCTGCTCGCGCGCGTCTCGACGAGCGCGGTCCCGACGACGCGGCAGGTCGTCGGGGCGGTCGCGGTCGGAGACAGGTATCCGTACGTCTTCGTCGTCGGGACCGACGGGAACCTCTGGATCAACTGGCAGGACGAGTCGGAGCAGTGGAACTGGTCGAACATGGGCACGCCTGCCGGAGTCGGCCTGCGGACGCCGATCGGCGTGACGGTCGTCGACAACTTCAGCCGCCCGTACGCCTTCCTTCTCGGCACCGACCAGAACGTGTGGAGCCTGTGGCGGTCGAGCACGAGCTGGCAGTGGCGCAACCAGGGCAGCCCACCGGGAGCGAACTTCGTGAGCTGGCCGAGCTTCGCGGCGGTCGCGGTGAACGGCACCAGCCCGTACCTCTTCGTTCGTAGCGACGGCGACGAGACGGTGTGGGTCAACTGGTGGAACGGCGCCGTGTGGAACTGGACCCACATCAGTTCGCCACCCGACGGCATCGCGGCCACCGGGCCGGTCGGTGTCCTGCTGGAGGACGGCACCCCGCAGGTCTACGCGGTCAGCAACTTCGGGAACCTCTGGAGCACGCGCTTCGACGACGCCCCCGCGCCCTGGGTCGACCTCGGCCGACCCGACGGTGTGTTGCTCACCGACGCCAGCACCGCCTTCGGCGCCCACAGCGCGGTGCAGGCCGCACCGGACGCCCGGCCGTACCTGTTCGCCACCGGCGGCGACGACAACGTGTGGCTACGTTGGTGGACCGGAAGCCAGTGGCAATGGCGCAACATGGGCGCACCACCGGGACAACGACTGGTTCCCGGCACGCTCGGCGCTCTCTCGGTCGGCGGCACGTCGCCGTACTCCTTCTTCGCCACCGACGGGGGTGGCCTGTGGATCAACTACTGGGATGGGCAGGACTGGTACTGGAGTGACCAGAGCCCACCGTTCCGGCCCACGCTCAACGGCGCCGCGGTCCTCGCGTCGCAGAACTCCACCCGACCGGCGATCTTCCTCCGGGACACCAGCGGCAACCTGTGGAGCCGATGGTGGAACGGCAGCCACTGGAGCTGGACTAACCGAAGCGCCTAGGCACGGGCGGCACCGCCGCCACGAACGGGATGGCCGTCCCGACACCGAGTCGGGACGGCTGTTCCCCCGTCGCCGTCCAGCGCGGCCCGACCCGCTCCGGCCAACCGTCGTCCGCTGGTCGTCCTGAGGCAGGTCCGTCGGCCCGCGCGGCGGCGCTGGCGTGGGCTCACCGTGCCGGGTCGTCGTCGATCCCGGTGCCGGGCCCGCCCGACGCCGCGGTGCCGGCCGTCGCCCGGGCCCGCCTGGCCTGCCCGATCGGCCCGAGGTGGGTGTGTTCGAAGCCCTCGGCCGTCTTGAGGCCGTAACCGAGGGCGCGATCGACGGCGATGTGGAACACCCACGCAACGGCCAGCACGCCGAGCCAGTCGATCCGGTCGCCGATCCCGGCCGCGGCCACGGCGATCGCGCCGAGCGCCGCCGGCACCGCGTAGGAGTGCGCCAGATTGTAACACACGGCGCCGAGCCGTGGCCCGCGCAGGTACCCGAGCATGGACAGGTCGAAGACGAGGAAGAGCGCGAGCAGCGACCACCACGGGTACCCGGCGGCGACGGTCACGACGACGGCGAGAGCCGCGACGGCAGCGGCCTCGATACGCTGCGCGGCGATCGGGCTCAGGTACGGCATCTCACCCCTCGGCGTCGGTCGGAAGGCTCTGCTGGACGCAGCTGACCGTACCTCCGATTGACGGCCGACATCACGCCGTCGGCGAAGCCGCCGCCCCGCAGCAC
>NZ_QXEC01000069.1 GCF_003583405.1 Micromonospora radicis | reverse complement strand
GTGTCGAGTTCGGATAGTCACAAGTGAAGAGCTGCGAGCATGGTCAACGATACGACCCGGCTGCTGGGCCTGGACGGCCTGGTCGCCGATCGGGTCGAGCTGCATCCGGACGGTTCCCCCGTCGTCTACCTGTCCACCGGTGATGAGCAGGCACGATGCTGCCCGCAGTGCGGATTGCGGGCGGTGCGGGTGAAGCAGTGGACCACGACCCGGCCCCGCGATCTGCCGATGGCCGGGCGGATGGCCCGGCTGCGGTGGCGTAAACGACGCTGGCACTGCGACCAGCCCGGATGCCCACGCAAGTCGTTCACCGAACAGGTTGCCCAGGTCCCGGCACGGGCCCGGATCACCGTCCGGCTGCGTCAAGCCGCCGGTGCGGCCGTCGCCGACGCCAACCGCACGATCGTGCAGACCGCCCGTGACCTGGGCATGTCATGGCCGATCGTCGCGGCGGCGTTCACCGCGCACGTCGGGAAGGTGTTGCCGGCCGAACCCGAGCCGGTGACCGTGTTGGGCATCGACGAGGTCCGCCGGGGCAAGCCCCGCTGGAGTTTCGACGAGGTCACCGCGTCGTGGACCACCCTCGTCGACCGGTGGCACG
>NZ_QXEC01000068.1 GCF_003583405.1 Micromonospora radicis | reverse complement strand
CTAGACGAGTAAGTCCGAAGTCGGGTCAGTGGTCGTAGGCGATCAGGGACCTGGTCAAGGGCTGGCCGGTCGCCCGGTTGTGCCAGATCGCGGCGGTCATCGCGAGGAGTCGCTGCGCGATGCGGACGGCTACACCTTCGATACTCCGGCCGCCGTGTAACTCAAGGTCGAGTTGACCCTTCAACGTGTCGTTGACCGACTCGATGAGCTGCCGAACCGGCTTGAGTAAGTGCTCGTCGCGGCGTGGGGTGCGGTTGCGGTACGACGGTCGCAGAGCAACCGCACTCCACGCTCGGCCAGCCACCGGTCCAACTCGGCCGAGACGTACCCCTTGTCCGCCACGATCAGCAGACCCGGACGGTCAGCGATCAGGTCCGGGTCGTGATCGAGGATCGCGGTCAGTACCTGCCGCTTGTCAACCTTCGGCGTCGCGAGGGCCCAGGTGACCGGCAGACCGGCGGGGGTGCAGACCAGATGCAGACGCAGGCCCCAGAAGAACCGCGAGTGCGAAGAGCAGTAGCCGTAGCCGGCCCACCCCGCCAGGTCGGAGCGTTTCACCGTCGGCCTCGACCGACCGCACTCCACTGGCGTGGAGTCCACCACCCACGTCGTGTCCGACCACAGGTCGGTGTCCGCCGCGACCGCCCGGATAGCGCGCTTGAGC
>NZ_QXEC01000067.1 GCF_003583405.1 Micromonospora radicis | reverse complement strand
TACCGTCGGGCAGTTCGCCGTCTGCGCTCCGGCGGGGGTGGCGCTGTCGTTCGCCGAGGCCAGCGTCAGACCGGCTCCCAGCAGCGTCACCGCGAGGAGGCCGACGCCGCCGACCTTCAGGGCCGCGTGCTTGCGCTCTCGTTGCGTACGCCTGACCATCTGTCTCTCCTCATGATTGACCCGCCCGGCGGCTCGACATGGTCGCTCCGCCCGGCTGATACGCGTGGATGCGGTGCGGGAGACCGACGGCGACCTGCCCGTCGGCGCCCTTCCGGGGTGATCGTCGAACCCGCGTCGGGAGCGCTCCCGCCGCAGGTCCGAACGTGGTGTGTGTTCGGTCGTGGATACGGGGAGCCCGCGCGAACGGTTCAACGGGTTCGGCGGGAGCTGGGCGCGGCGGTCCGCGTCGGAGGGCGTCGGTGCGGGGCGCGACGATCACGATCTTGCCGTTAGTCTGCGTGTTCATGAGAGTCCGGGCGTTGACCGTGGTCCCCGTCGTCCTCGCGGTCGTACTGATCGCTGCGACTCCGGGTGTCGCGACGGTCACCGAAGGTGCCGTTCCAGCGGTGCCGCCCGGCCCGACACCGTCCGGCGCCGCACCGCCGCCGGTGCCCGCGTCTCCCGCCGTGCCCTGCCCGAAGGCGGTGGCGCCGAAGGTGGTCCGTTCACCGCGGCCCACCCCACCGCCGTCGGTGCCCGAGCACCGTGTGGTCGGCGGAGACACGCTCGCCACTG
>NZ_QXEC01000066.1 GCF_003583405.1 Micromonospora radicis | reverse complement strand
GCGAAGGGCCGGCCGCCGAAGTGGGAGAAACGGCAGCTCATCGACGGGATCAGGTGGCGGATCCGGATCGGGTCGCCCTGGCGTGACATCCCGGTCGAGTACGGACCCTGGCAGACTCTCTACGGCCTGTTCCGTCGCTGGCAGCGCGATGGAACCTGGGACAAGATTCTGGCCGCCTCGCAGGCCGCCGGCGATGCGCAAGGCCGGATCACCTGGACGATCAGCGTGGACTCGATGACCAGCCGCGCCCACCAACACGCCGCCGGCGCCCGCAGACACGGCCACCTGCAGAAAGAGCCACCCGGCGGCGTGCACGACGAACCCGCCGATCACGCCCTCGGACGATCTCGCGGCGGTCTGACCACCAAGACGCATCTGGCCTGTGAGCAGGGACAGAAGGTCCTATCGATGGTCGTGACCGCCGGACACCGTGGTGACAGCCCGCAGTTCATCCCGGTCCTGCGCCGTATCAAGGTGACCCGTCTCGGAGTCGGCCGGCCACGCACCTGCCCCGACCTCGTCCTAGCCGACAAGGCTTACACCAGCCGCGGCAACCGCGCCTACCTGCGCAAACGCGGAATCAAGGCGTGCATCCCCAGCAAGAAGGACCAGGACGCCCACCGCAAGGCCAAGGGCAGCCACGGCGGACGTCCGCCAAAGTTCGACCGAGACCTCTACCGGATGCGACACGCCGTCGAGAACGGCATCAACAGGCTCAAGCGCCACCGCGGCGTGGCCACCCGCTACGACAAGCTGGCCGTCCGATTCCAGGCCGTCCTGACCATCACCATCATCTGCGAGTGGCTCTGACCAGCTTATGAAACACGC
>NZ_QXEC01000065.1 GCF_003583405.1 Micromonospora radicis | reverse complement strand
CTGTGTCGCTGTGTCTGTAAACCGGCGTACGAGTCGTCTCTGACGGATGGGCAGTGGGCGGTGATCGAGCCGTTGTTGCCGGTGAGGGATCCGCGTCGGGGTGGGCGGCCGTTGCGGTATCCGCGCCGGCTGGTCATCGACACGATCCTGTATGTGCTGCGGACCGGTGCGGCGTGGCGGCACGTGCCGCACGATCTGGTGCCGTGGGACGTGGCGTATCGGTGGTTTCGGTGCTGGAGTGCTGACGGGACCTGGGACCGGGTTCATGACCGGCTGCGCGACGCGGTGCGGGTGGCTGAGGGGCGTGATCCGCAGCCCTCGGCCGCAGTGTTGGACTCGCAGACCGCGCATAGCCATCAGGGTGGTGAGGCGATCGGCTACGACGCCGGTAAACGCACCCGGGGCCGTAAGCGGCATGTCCTGGTCGACACCTGCGGACTGCTGCTCAAGGCTGTGGTGCATTCCGCGTCGGTCCAGGAGCGTGCCGGCGCCAAGCTGGTCCTCGCGGGGATCACCAAGGCGTTCCCGCTGCTGGGCTTGGTCTGGGCCGACGCGGGCTACGTCAACCGGGTCGACGCCGGGCTGCTGGCCTGGGCGCGCACCCACGCCGGTGTCGATCTGCAGATCGTGGCCCGCAACGCCGACGTGAAAGGCTTCCAGGTGCTACCCCGCAGGTGGGTGGTGGAACGAACTTTCGCCTGGTTGGGACGGTGCAGACGGTTGGCCCGCGACTACGAACGCAAGCCCGCGCACGCCGAGGCGATGATCAAAGTCGCCATGATCCGGCTGATGGCTGCCCGCCTCGCTGGCGAGGACGTCGAGCCGCAAGGCCCGATCGAGACCGAAGCAGCCCGACGCCTCGACGACGAACTCAACCACAAGTAGTCACCGAGTTACCCAACACTCTCT
>NZ_QXEC01000064.1 GCF_003583405.1 Micromonospora radicis | reverse complement strand
GGGGTAGCAGGCAGGCACGGGTCCATTGATCATCGGAGTTCTCTACGCTTCGTGACCGATGGAGTCCCGTGCCTGCGCTGCCATCTTCGTTGTTCGAGCCTGTCTGGGTCCAGTTTGCCGCGTTGTGGCCTGAGCAACCCGAGTTCGATCCGACGCATCCGTTGGGCTGTCACCGGCGTCGGATCCCGGACCGGGTCGTGTTCGAGCACGTCATCGCCGCTCTGGTGCACGGATCCGGGTACGAGCGCGTCGCGTCGGATGCCTGCTCGGACCGGACGATCCGCCGCCGGCTGCGGTCGTGGGCGAAGGCCGGTCTCGGCGAGCAGCTTCACGAGCTGGCCCTGGACGCCTACGACCGGATGATCGGCCTGGACCTGACCGACGTCAGCGCCGACGGCGCGATCACCAAAGCCCCGTGCGGCGGTGACCGGGCCGGCCGATCCCCGGTCGACCGCGGCAAGGGCGGCATGAAACGCTCCACCGGCGTCGACGGCTACGGCATCCCCCTCGGCCTCGTCGGCGCCCCGGCCAACCGACACGACTCACCACTGCTACGCGACACCGTCGAGCAGTGCAGCCGCCAACTACGCCACCACTGGCCGCAGCGAGTCACCGCCCACCTGGACCGCGGATACGACAGCCAACGCACCCGCGACCTGCTCGACGAGATCGGCTTCGACGCCGACATCGCCCGCAAAGGCGTGCCCGCACCCATCCAGGTCGGCAAGCGGTGGGTGGTCGAGCGGACGAACTCATGGATGAACGGGTTCGGCAAGATCCGCCGCTGCACCGACCGCAACGCCCAGATCATCGACTTCTACCTGTACCTGGCCGCCGCCATCGTCACCGTCCGTCAACTCATCCAACGAGCACGCACCCTCTACCGCTGGGACACCCGGCCCACCACCCGCCGACTCAAGTGACACCTACTGCCGGTCGCTC
>NZ_QXEC01000063.1 GCF_003583405.1 Micromonospora radicis | reverse complement strand
CCGTCATCGTGCGACGGGTGACTGGTTTGGGGCTCATCGTCCATCCACCGGATCGCCGTGGCCGGAATGGCACCCACCCCCGGGTCGTTGAACACGACAGACCGCAGGCGCTCCCCCGACGCCCACCGGCCACCTGGCACCCGAGCCCCCGGAATCCGGGACGAGCCAGGTTCGTTACACCACCCCGACGCCCGCACACCCCCCACCCGGCGTCCTCCCCCTCGTCGTGACACACGGATCCCCACGGGTCGATCCATCACCACGACACCCCCGAACGAAAGGCGTGAACCCATCATGCGTACCACCATCATCCGCAAGGCCGCCCTGACCGCAGCCGGACTCGCCTTCACCGGCGGCGCCATCGCCGGACCCATCACCACCGCCCACGCCGCGCCCACCACACACACCACATCGACACAGACCGACCGTAAACCCACCAGCGAACGCCAACTCGACGTCCGCTACGAAGCCCAACCCAACTTCTACTACTGCGGCCCCGCCGCCACCCGCAACGCCCTCAGCGTCCAAGGCAAGAACATCGACATGGACACCATGGCCAAGGAAATGGGCACCACCGAAGCCGGCACCAACTCCATCAACGACATCACCCCCATCCTGAACAAGGAAACCGGCAAGAACATCTACCACTCCATCGAGATCCCCGGCCCCAAGGCCACCACCAAGCAGACCGACAAACTCCGCGACGACATCGTCCGCACCATCGACAACAACCACGCCCTCGTCGCCAACATCGCCGGCACCACCACCGACACCACCGGCAACACCCACAGCTTCGAAGGCGGCCACTACATCAGCATCGTCGGCTACCACAACGGCGGCGACACCGTCACCATCGCCGACTCCGCCAACCCCAACACCGCCAGCTACCAGATCACCACCGACAACCTCGCCAACTGGATCGCCACCCGCGGCTACACCGCCACCAACTGACACCACCAA
>NZ_QXEC01000062.1 GCF_003583405.1 Micromonospora radicis | reverse complement strand
GGTGACCCGCGAGGACCTGGACATCGCGCGGGGGAGTTCGGCGGTCGGATTGCTTGCCGGCGGCCGGTACCGGGTCGAGACGTTGTGGCTGGGCCTGTTGCTGCAATCGGGCAACGAGGCGGCCAACGCGCTGGCCCGCCTCGGCGGCGGCGCCGACGGTGCGGCGGGCGGGGTGCGGGCGATGAACGAGCAGGCCCGCCGGCTCGGCGCCCTGCAGACCCACGCGGTGACGCCGTCCGGACTGGACGCCGCGGGCCAGTTCACCAGCGCGTACGACCTGGCCCTGATCGCCCGCGCCTGCTTCGCGGACCCGACGTTCCGCCGCTACGTCCGCACCGAGCGGACCCGGATCCCGGCCCAGAAGGCGTTGCAGGCCAAGGGCTTCGAGATCCAGAACAACAACCAGCTGATCTTCCGCTATCCCGGCGCGCTCGGCGGGAAGACCGGTTTCACCGACTACGCCCGGCACACCTACGTGGGCGCCGCCGAGCGTGACGGTCGCCGGCTGGTCGTCACGCTGCTCGGCGCCGAGCCCCGGCCGCTGCGCGGCTGGGAACAGGGCGCGGCGCTGCTGGACTGGGGATTCGCCCAGCCCCGCGACGCGACCGTGGGTCGGCTGGTGGAGCCGGGGGAACTCGACGCCGAACCGTCGCCGGTCGCGCCCGAGGCGAACGTCGTACCGTCGGTGGAGGCGACCACCTCGGCCGCCGTCGGCGAGGCACCGGGAGCGGGGATGTTCGTGGCGCTGACCGTCGGTGCGGCGGCGATAGCGCTCTCGGTGGTCGCCGCGCGCCGGGGCCGGACCGCCGACCGCCGTCGGAGCTGACGCCCGCGACCCCACGCGCTGGTCGATTCGCCGGACCAGCCGGAAATCACCCGATAGCGTGGTGTGCTGTGAGAGTCTCCGGCCTGGCCGTGGCGGTGACCGCGGCCCTCATGACGTCTCCGCTGGTGCCCGCCACCGGCGCCGCCGCGGCGGCCCCCGTGCCGTGCCCACGTCCGGCGCCGCCCGCGCCCGGCCCGACACCGGGCGCCACCCCACCGCCGGACCCGGTCCAGCGGGCGGTGGGCGGTGCCCGGCTGGCGACCT
>NZ_QXEC01000061.1 GCF_003583405.1 Micromonospora radicis | reverse complement strand
GTGCTTCCGGAGCCGCCGGTCGGTGAGGTGCGGGTCGTGGGTATCGACGACTTCGCGTTACGCCGCCGCCACGTCTACGCCACTATCGTTGTGGACCTGGAGACCCGTCGCCCGGTCGAGGTGCTTGAGGGCCGCGACGCCGGGTCGGTCGTGGCGTGGCTGGCAGAGCATCCTGAGGTCGAAGTGGTGTGCCGTGACCGCGGCCGGGCCTACGCTGAGGCCGCTCGGGCCGGTGCTCCGCAAGCAGTGCAGGTCGCTGATCGGTGGCATCTGTGGAACAACCTGTGCGAAGCGGTGGACAAGACCGTCGCCGCGCATCACGGCTGCATCAAGGCGGCCTTCACCCCGACGCAGCCACCGGCGCAGACTCCGGCGCCGCCGCTACCGGATGCGCACCTTGATGTCCGTGGCCGACCCCGCGTACTGGCGGCTCGAACCGCCGAGCGATACCAGGCCGTGCAGGAACTCGTCGCGGCCGGCCGCTCGCTGCGCGGCATCAGCCGCGACCTTCAGCTGGACTACTACGCGGTACGTCGCTACGCCCGCGCCGCGAGCCTCGACGAGCTCATCGCGCCAGCGATCCACCGCCGCTCCGTACTCGATGCGTTCAAGCCCTACATCTACGAGCGGTTCACCGACGGGCAGCGCAACGCCGTGCAGCTCTATCGAGAGGTCCGCCAGCAGGGCTACACCGGTAGCGCCAGCACCGTCAATCTCTACGTACACCTGCTCAAACGCGGCGCGACCACCCCACCTACACCGCGCCCCATCCCAGCCCCCCGCTGCGCGGCGACCCTGCTGCTCACCCATCCCGACCGGCTACCACCCGAGCAGACCGGCAACCTGCACGATGTCCAAGCGGCATGCCCGCACCTGACCGCCGCCGGCCAGCATGTGCGCGCCTTCGCCAAGATGTTGACCAACCTCACCGGCCAACAACATCTATCCGAGTGGATCGACAACGTTCGCGCCGACGACCTGCCCCACCTGCGGCAGTTCACCGACGGACTCCGAACCGACTACGACGCCGTCCTCGCAGGCCTCGCCACACCCTGGAGCTCCGGCCAGGTCGAAGGACAGAACACCCGGGCCAA
>NZ_QXEC01000060.1 GCF_003583405.1 Micromonospora radicis | reverse complement strand
TGGGCCTGACCCGGTTTGACGGACATCCCAGTTCAGAGGGGCTGTGTGCTCCTCGGGAGGATGTTCATCATGGAAGGCATGGGTAAGAAGCCACGCCGGCCGCGTCGGGCGTTCACGCCGGAGTTCAAGGCGGAGATCGTCGAGGTGTGTCGGCGGGGTGACCGGACGGTGGCGCAGGTCGCGAGGGACTTCGATCTGACCGAGACCGCGGTGCGGGAGTGGGTGAAGCAGGCTGACCTCGACGTCGGCGCCCGGTCGGACGGGTTGACCAGTGACGAGCGGGATGAGTTGGCGCGGTTGCGGCGGGAGAACCGTCGGTTGCGGGAGGACGTGGACATCCTGAAACGGGCCACGGCTTTCTTCGCGAAGGAGACCCGGTGAACGTGTATCCGTTCATCGAGGCGGAGAAGGCACGGCCCGACGGGAACGTGAAGCGTTCCTGTGAGCTGTTGGAGGTCTCCCGGTCCGCCTACTACCAGCACCGTGCCGGCCCGTCGCGGCGGGAGCGTGACGACGTCGACCTGACCGACCGGATCACCGACATCCACGCCGGCTCGGCCGGCACCTATGGCGCTCCTCGGGTCCACGCCGAGTTGGCCGCGCAGGGACGGCGGCACTCCCGCAAACGCATCGCTCGGCTGATGCGGGGCGCCGGGTTGTGCGGACGAATGCCGAAGCGGTGGCGCACCACGACCGTGCCCGACCCGCAGGCGGCTGTGGCCGCCGACCGGATCCGCCGGAACTTCACCACCTCCGCGACTGAGGTCGACACCCGCTGGTGCGGTGACATCACCTACATCCCCACGTGGGAGGGCTGGTTGTACCTCGCGACCGTGATCGACATCGCCTCACGTCGGATCGTCGGCTGGGCCGCCGCCGACCATCTACGCACCGACCTACCGGCCCAAGCCCTGTCCAACGCCATCGCCACCCGCCGCCCGACCGGTCAGGTGATCTTCCACAGCGACCGGGGATGTCAGTACACCAGCGCCCAGTTCGCCAGGCTGGCCGACCGCAACCAGATGCTGCTGTCAGTCGGTGGGCGGGGTCAGTGCTGGGACAACGCCGTCGCCGAATCGTTCTTCGCCACGATCAAGACCGAACTGTTGGACCGGAGGGCGTGGCCAACCCGTGCTGCCGCCCGTGCGGCGATCTTCGACTGGATCGAAGGGTGGTACAACACCCGCCGCCGCCACTCCACCCTGGACTACATGAGTCCCGCCGAGTACGAGGAGACCGCACATTTCCGCAGGCCAACCAGCAAGGTAGCGTGAGATCCACTTATCGACCCTGTCCGTCAAACCGGGTCAACCCCA
>NZ_QXEC01000006.1 GCF_003583405.1 Micromonospora radicis | reverse complement strand
ACCACCACCCTGCGCCAGACCGCCCCCAACCACTGGACCATCGGCTGCTAACCCCCCCCGCCGCGCCCGCCCTCACCACGACGACGGCGTCCGTTCCCCGGTGGGGAGCGGACGCCGGTCGGTCGCTGGGCGGGTAGGTCAGTCGTCGCCCTGGAAGTAGCTCAGCAGGCGCAGGATCTCGATGTAGAGCCAGATCAGGCTGACCAGGATGCCGAACGCGGCGACCCAGGAGTAGCGCTGCGGCAGGCCCATCCGAACGCCGTCCTCGACCTCCTTGAAGCTGAGCACGAAGCTCAGCGAGGCGACGACGATGCAGACCAGGCTGAACCCGATGGCCAGCGCGCCACCGTCACGCAGGCCGGTGTTGACGCCGAACATCGCCAGCACGAAGTTGATCAGCATGACGGCGAACAGACCCGCCATCACCGCGATCAGACCCTTGGTGAACTTCGGCGTGGCCCGGATGACCCGTGCCTTGTAGAGCATCGTCATCACGAAGAAGACACCGAAGGTGGCGACCACCGCCTGGATGACGATGCCCGGGTAGCGGGCCTCGAAGAACTTGCTGATCGCACCGACCAGCACACCCTCGACCAGGGCGTACGCGACGACCAGCGCCGGGTTCGCCATCCGCGAGAACGAGATGATCAGGCCGAGCACCAGGCCGACGACGGCCGCGCCGATCCAGGCGACGCCAAGCAGCGCGTCCGGCACCAGGATCCAGGCCGCGGCGGCGGCTGCGCCGACGAGGGCCAGGAGGGTGACCGTCTTGACCACCACGTCGTCGATCGACATGGGGGTGACCGCCTGCGGTGCGGCCGGGAAGCCGGGCGCTCCGGGGTAACCGGGTGCGCCGGGGTAACCGGCCTGCGGCGGGTACTGCTGGGGGTAACCGGGCTGCCCGTAGGGCCCGGTCGGGGCGTACCCGGCGGCCCGCTCCCGCTCGGCCGCCTGGCCGAGCCGAGCAAGCACCGGGTTCGAAGTCTTCACTGTCTGGCCTCCCTAAGGGGGTCGTGGCACGTCAACGCGCGCTATAAGAGTAAACGGGCCGGACAGCCCGATGGACATCGGAAAGCTGAGGGAACGCTGAGAGTGCCCGGGGCGGGGGTCGAACCCGCACGCCTTGCGGCAGCCGCTTTTAAGGCGGCCGTGTCTGCCTTTCCACCACCCGGGCGGGTGACCGCGCCGCGCCGAAGCACGCGGTGCAGTGCCACGGTAACGGTTTCGGAGCCGGTGCGGCGTCCCGCGTCGGTCACCGTGCCCGGCATCCACCGGTACGGCGACGCCCTCGGTGCCAACGGCTCGTCGGCGGCACCGGGGGCGGACCTCCGGGGTGGGAGAGCGGGCCGCCACGCGCCGCCGGGCGGCGCGTGGCGGGCACCTCCTTACACCTGGGTACGGGGTTGGCCTACACCTGGGTACGGGGCTGGGACGCCTCGGCGAACTCCTCGCGTGGGTCGTGCAGCTGGCCGAGGGCGACCACCTCACGCTTGAGGACGAAGGCCAGCGTCCAGTCGACCACCACCCGGATCTTGCGGTTGAACGAGGGGATCCGGCTCATGTGGTACGTCCGGTGCATGAACCACGCCGGCCAGCCGGTCATCTTGATGCCGTACACCTGGGCGACGCCCTTGTGCAGGCCGAGGCTGGCCACGCTGCCGGCGTGCTTGTGCTTGTAGTCGACCGGCTGCCGGCCCCGGATCACGGCCACGATGTTGTCCGCCATCCGCTGGGCCTGGCGCACCGCATGCTGGGCGCTCGGCGAGCAGTAGTTGCCCGGCGGCTTGGTCAGGTCCGGTACCGCGGCACAGTCGCCGGCACTCCACGCGCCCTCGACCACCCGGTCGCCGTCGACCACCTGGAGGGTGGGCAGGCAGGTGACCCGGCGCCGGTCGTCGCGCGGGAAGTCGGTGGCGTCCAGCATCGGCGACGGCTTCACACCGGCGGTCCAGACGATGGTGTCCGCGCTGAAGCTGTCCCCGTCGGAGAGCTGGACCACCCCGTCGACGCAGGACTCCAGCCGGGTGTCCAGCCGGATGTCCATGTCCCGCTTCAGCAGCTGCTGCACCGTGTAGGCGCCCATGTCCCGGTCGACCTCGGGCAGCACCCGCTGGGTGGCCTCGACCAGCACCCACCGCATGTCCGAGGTCTTCAGCTCCGGGTAGTAGCGCAGCGCGTCCCGGGCCATGTCCTCCATCTCGGCGAGCGCCTCGATGCCGGCGTACCCGCCACCGACGAAGACGAAGGTCAGCGCCCGGCGACGTACCTCGGGGTCGGTCGTCGCGGCGGCCACGTCGAGCTGCTCCAGGACGTGGTTGCGCAGGTAGATGGCCTCACCGATGGTCTTGAAGCCGATGCCGTGCTCGTGCAGGCCGGGAATCGGCAGGGTCCGGGAGACCGACCCGGGGGCGACCACGACGTGGTCGTACGCGATCTCCCGGGGCGGGCCGATGATCGGCTGGACGGTGGCGGTCTTGCGGGCGTGGTCGATGCGGGTCACCGCGCCGGCCACCACGGTGCACTTGCGCAACTCGCGACGCAGCGGCACCACGGAGTGCCGGGGTGAGATGTTTCCGGCCGAGGCCTCCGGCAGGAACGGCTGGTACGTCATGTGCGGCTGGGGGTCGACGACGACGACCTCAGCCTCTCGGGAGCTGAGCTTCTTCGACAGGCGCAGCGCCGCGTAGAGACCGACGTGCCCGGCGCCCACCACAAGGATCCGCTTCGGATTCACGCCTACCATCTTTCCCCCACCGAGGGCGCTAATCCCGTTCGCGGCCCCCTTCTGTGACCGAGCACAACCTCACTGTGACCCGGGCAACCACGGCCTCTCCGGTCACCCGCGCCACCCCCGCAACCGGCGGCACAACGCCCCCGCCGAGCCCACCGTCACCTGCGTCGCAGCAGCCAGGCCAGCAGCCCGGTCAGGCCGAGTGCGATCGACAGGCCGACGATCGTGACGGCCTGCCGACCGGTGCCGTCGCCACCCGCCCGGGCCAGCTCCAGCAGCAGCACCCCGAGCACGGAGGTGGCGAGCAACACGCCCGCGGCGCGGGTGAGCCAACGCACCACCAGGTCCGGGTCCACCACCGCGTCGTACGGCAACACCGCCACCAGCGCGCAGAGCGTGTGGGTCAGGTACAGCGCGACCGCCACCGCCATCAGCCGCCACAGCGCGATCGGTCGGCCGTACCCGTCCGTCGCCAGCAGCCACCCGCCGACGGTGACCAGCGCGGCGAAGGTCGGCCAGAACCGGCGTGGCGCCACCGCGGGCAGCGCCGCGACCAGGACCAAAGCGCCCAACGCCTGCCCCGCGACGACCTCCGCGGGGTACGCCAGCAGCAGCCCCACCAGCGAGCTGAGGAAGATCCCGGAACGGACCAGCAGCGGGGTGAGTGCGATGCGGCCGGCCGCGGTCCCCAGCGCCCGAATCCGTCCGGCAACCGAATCGATCATCGACCCGCACTTCCGTTCACACTCACCGGCCACCGACCCGGGGGGCGGTGGCCAGCCGGGCCACGTCGCGCAGCACCTGGTCGAGGCTGCCGGCACCGACCCACGGCACGACCGGTACGCCGTGCTCGCGCAGCTGGGCGATCATCGTGTCCCGGTCCAGCCGCCAGAGCCGGTACGCCACCTCGGCCCAGCCCCGGTCCTTCGGCGGCGACAGGTCGGCCGGGAGGGTGTCCACCGCGACCACGAACCGCCCCGACCGGGCCAGCCGGGCCAGCATCTGCGCCGACTGCTCCTTCAACAGCGGGGTGAGCACCACCACCAGCGCGTCGGCGGAGAGCAGCTGCGGGCCGAACACCAGCTCGTAGGGCTCGCGCGGGGCGGACTGTGCCTTGACGTCCAACAGCCACTCCAGCACCGTCAGGTACTGCCGCCGGCCGGTGGCCGGCCGGACCCGCCGGGCACCCGGCCCGTACTCCAGCAGCGCCACCCGGTCACCACGGTGCAGGTAGTGCTCGGCGATGGCGGCGGCGGCCCGGACGGTGGTGTCCAGCACGGTCGGCGCACCGGTGACGCCACCGGAACGGCCCGCCTCGGCGAGCACGTCGAGCAGGACGACCACCTCGGCGTCGCGGTCGGAGAGGGTGGCCGCCACGTGCAGTTGCCGGGCGCGTAGCGAGACGCGCCAGTCGATCCGGCGCAACCGGTCGCCGGGGGCGAAGACGCGCACCCCGGCCAGTTCGCCGCCCTCACCCGGACGCCGCGAGTGGTGGGCACCGACCAGCCCGGCGGCCCGGGGCATCGCCTCGACCGCGTCGAACGGCTCGGTCTTCGGGTACACCCGGTTGACGGCTGGCTCGGCCAGCACCACCCGGGAGAGCAGCAGTCCGTCGGCGGCGGCGACCCGGACGCCCGCCGGGCCGAGTCGGTGCCGCCCCCAACGCAGCGCGGTACCGGTCAGTTCCAGGTCGACAGCGGTGCCGGGCGTGACCGAGGTCGCGTACGGCCGGTCGGCCACCGAGCCACGTCCGCCCCCGGCGGCGGCGCCACCGGCCAGGCTGGCGCGTTCGATCCGCAGCCAGGGCGAGACCCGGGTACGCAGCACCGCCACGTCGTACGGCACCGCATCCGGGTTGCCGACGCTGACCCGGCCGGTCAGCTCGCCCCCCTCCACCAGGTGCTCGTCCTCGGCACCGACCCACACCTGGGGTGCCTCGGTGGGCCGGCGACGCAACGCGTACGCGGTGCCGAGCGCGAACGGTGCGGCCAGCACGACCAGATCCACCCGGCCCAGCAGCACCGCGGCGATCAACAGCAGGCCGGTGAGCAGCACCGCCCGACCGAGTGCCCAGGTGGGCGCCCAGTTGGGCGGGGCCGGTCGGTCCGGGGTAGGCACGTCGGGTCAGTTCCCCTGCCGGCCGGCCGCGTAGCTGGGCAGCGCCCCGCTGGCCGGCGCGGGCGTGCCGTCGAGGACCTCGCCGACCACGAAGGACGGGTCGACCCGGCGCAGCCACATCTCCGGCCGCAGGGTGATCCGGTGTGCCAGCGCCGGTGCCGCCACCTCCTTGACGTCCTCCGGCACCACGAAGTCGCGACCGGAGAGCACGGCCCGCACCCGGGCCAGCAGCAGCAACGCCAGCGAACCCCGTGGCGAGGCGCCGACCAGCACCGAAGGGTGCTCCCGGGTGGCCGCGGTCAGCGCCACGATGTACCGGCCCACGGAGTCCTCCACCACCACGTCCTCCAGGGCCGCCTGCATCGAACGCAGGGTGGCGGCGTCCACCACCGGTTCGATCTCGGCCTCCTCACGGCGGCGGGCCATCCGACGGCGCAGCACCTCCCACTCCTCCTCCTGCTCGGGGTAGCCGAACGACACCCGCAGCAGGAACCGGTCCAGCTGCGCCTCCGGCAGCGGATAGGTGCCCTCGTACTCGATGGGGTTGGCGGTGGCGAGCACGTGGAACGGCTCGTCGAGTCGATAGGTGACGCCCTCCACCGACACCTGCTTCTCCTGCATCGCCTCCAACAGAGCCGACTGGGTCTTCGGTGGAGTCCGGTTGATCTCGTCGGCGAGCAGCAGGTTCGTGAAGACCGGCCCGGCCCGGAAGGCGAAGTCACCGCTGCGCTGGTCGTAGAGGAACGAGCCGGTGACGTCGGCGGGCAGCAGGTCGGGGGTGAACTGGAGACGGCGGAAGTCCAACCCGAGCGCCTGCGCGAAGGACCGGGCGGTGAGCGTCTTACCCAGGCCGGGCAGATCCTCCAGCAGCACGTGTCCACCGGCGAGGATGCCGGCGAGGACCAGTTCCAGCGCGTCCCGCTTGCCGACCACGACCTGGCCCACCGCGTCCAGCACCGTCCGGGCGAGGCGACCGACCTCGGTGGGGGGCATGGTCCGGCCGGCGTCGTTCATCAGATCTTCTCCAGTTCGGCGACGATCGCCGCGAGTTCGCGCGGCGATGGGGGGCGGCGGGGCGGGGCCGCCAAGAAGGCCCACAGCTTCTCGCCCAGCAGGGCGCGGGCCCGACCCGGGTCCGACTCGCGCGTCACACCGTGCTTGAGGCGCAACCGTTCGTCGGCCAGTTCGGCGAGGCGCGGCAGGATCACCTCGGTGAACCGACCCGGCCGCGTCTTCGCCCATTCCAGCGGCGTCTCCCAGCCGTTGATGGCGATCCGCAGCGCGTCCCGGGCGTCCCAGTTGTACGTGCCGTCCTCCTCACCACGGGGACGCGACGAGGACGACTGGGCGCCCTTCGCTGGCGGGTCCAGCAGGGCCACGATGCGACGTACCAGCAGCAGCGTGAGCACCGCGGCGACCAGGACCAGCAGGGACATCCGCAGGCCGACCGCGCGCAGCCCGGCGACGAGTACGGCGGTGGCGGCGGCGGTGACCCCGACGAGGCTCGCCACCGAGCGCAGTCGACCACCCCGGCGCTGCTCGGGCTGGACCGGCCGCTCCTCCTCGAAGCTGAGCAGGTCGTCGATGCTGGTCTTACTCATGCCGTCTCCTGCTCGACGGCGACGGTCAGTTCGCCGCGCAACCGGCGCAACGCGGCGCGGGCCTGGTCGCGGGTGCGTTCGTCGACCGGCCGGGTGGCGTACCGGGCCTCACGGTAGACGTCGGCGAACTCGGCCAGCACGTCGGCGCTGACGATCGCCGGCACCCCGGTCGAGGGGTCACCACGCAGCAGCCGGGTGACCAGGTCGGTGGGGGTGTCCCCGGTCAGTCGGGGTACGCCGGCCGCGGCCGCGGCCTCCTCCAACCGCACCCAGCAGGCGATCACCGCGGTACGCGGATCGGTGGCGCGATCGTCCAGTTCGACCAGGCCGGCGTCGACGGCCGCGACCACCTCCCGCGCGGTACCCTCGGCGCTGCGTCGGGCCGTACGCGCCGGCAGCGCCCGGGTGACCCGGCGGGACACGCCCCGCAGCACCGTCCAGGCCAGATAGCCGAGGGCAGCGAGCAGCGCCACGCCGAGCAGCACCAGCGCCGCGGTGCCGAGCCAGGACGGGATCTCGGTACCGGTCTGCTCCACGGTGTCCCGTGGTTCCACCGGAATCGAGGGGCGCGGTTCGTCGGTCGGGTACTCCAGCACGAACGGGGCGTCCCGCACGGCGGGTGGGATCCGGCTGGCGCCGATGGAGGAGTGGCCGGCGGCCAGGGCGGCGGCGGCGAGCAGGGCGGCCACCACCGTCACCGGCCACCACCTACGCAGCAGGTCCATCCGACCCACCTCCGGCCAGCGACACGAACGGCGGGCGAACACGCGTCCCGTCCGTCATCGCCACCGCCCCGCAGCTTCAGTCCGTCCCGGCCAACTGTCTCGCCTGGAGGAACACGTCGTCCAGCATCCCTGGTGTCAGCCGCCCGGTGAAGGTGTTCTGCTGGCTGACGTGGTAACAACCGAGCAGATCCGGAACGGCCGCGCCGGACCAGTGTGCCCCATGGCCGAACGCCGGTCGCGGGCTGGGCGCGGCGACACCGTAGACGTCGCGCAACACCGGCCACCACGCGGCCCAGGCGAAGGCGCCCAGCGCGACCACCACCCGCAGGGTCGGTCGGATCAGGGCGACCTCCCGACGCAGCCACGGTGCGCAGGTGTCCCGCTCGACGGGGGTGGGCTTGTTCTCCGGCGGCGCGCAGCGGACCGCGGCGAACACCCGGGTCTGCCGCAGCGCCAGTCCGTCGTCGACGGCCACGCTGGTCGGCTGGTTGGCCAGGCCGGCGCGGTGCAACGCGGCGAAGAGCACGTCACCGGAGCGGTCCCCGGTGAAGATCCGGCCGGTGCGGTTCCCGCCGTGGGCCGCCGGGGCCAGGCCCAGGATCGCGATCCGGGCCGCGGGGTCGCCGAAGCCGGGCACCGGCCGTCCCCAGTAGTCCTGGTCCCGGAAGGCGGCCCGCTTCGTCCGCGCCACCTCCTCCCGCCAGGCCACCAGCCGCGGGCAGGCGAAGCAGTCGGCGACGCCCACGTCGAGGTCGGCCAGGTTGGTCGCCCGCGCGGCGCGGGCGACGACCTCGGCGGGGGTACGCGACTCAGCCAAGCTTCGCCCGGAAGAGTTCGAGGCTGCGGGCCCAGGCGCTGGTGGCGGCGCGCTGGTCGAACTTCTCCGGCCGGTCCTCGTTGAAGAAGGCGTGCGCGGTGCCCGGGTAGTCGTGCAGCTGGCAGTTGCCACCGGCGTTCTCGATGGCCCGTCGGACCGCCTGCACACCCGGGTCGGTGGACGTGCCGTCCGCCTCGGAGCAGTGCACGAGCGCGTCCTTGCCGGCGTAGTCCGTCCACTCCGAACTCATGCCCTCCCAGGGCAGGCGGGGGTAGAACGCGGTGGTGGCGACGATCCGCTCGGAGTAGGTCGCGGCCCACAGCGCCAGGCTGGCACCGGCGCAGAAGCCGGCGCAGCCGACCTTGCCGGTGACCTCGCTGCGGCCGGCGAGGTAGTCGGCGGCCACCGCGATCTCCCGGGCCGCCTCGTCCATCTGCGGCCCGTTCAGCATCTGCCGGGGCTCGCTGGGCCGGCCGGCCGGCTGGCCGTGCCGGAAGTCCGGGGCGAGGGCGACGAAGCCCGCCTCGGCGAACCGGTCCACCACCGACCGGATGTGCGGTACAAGTCCCCACCAGTCCTGGATGACGATGACCGCGGGACTGGCCGTGCCGGTGGCGGGCACCGCGAGGTATCCATCACCCGTACCGCCACCACCACGGTAGGTAACCATCTCGCCCATCGGCCCGTCCTCCTAGCGGTCAGTCAACGTTGGCTGGTCGCCCAGTGGTCCTACGTGCCGGTAGCCTGCCATGCGGTGACTCCCGCCGGAAGATGCCGGAACAGTGGCATTCACCTCCCGTTCGCATCGGCGTGGTGCGCGGCCGGACGGCCGGTCAGCCGACCAGGCTCCAGGCGATGCCGTCGAGGATGTCGTGCTCCGAGGCGACCACGGATTCCATGCCGGCACGTTCCATGATCACGCGAAGCACCAGTGCCCCGGCGCCGATCACGTCGGCCCGACCCGGGTGCATCACCGGGATCGCCAGGCGCTCTTCGCGGGTCATCGCCAGCAGCTGCGCGGTCACCTCCGCCACCCGGTCGTACGACACCCGGGCGTGGTGGATGCCGGTCGGGTCGTACTCGGTGAGGCCCTGGGCGATCGCGACCACGGTGGTGACCGACCCGGCGAGCCCGACCAGGGTGGCGGCCTCCCGCCCGGGCACGGCGGTCAGCGCCCGGTCCACCGCCACCGTGATGTCCGCCTGCGCGGCGGCGATCTCGTCCAGGCCGGGCGGGTTGCCACGTAGGTGCCGCTCGGTCATCCGGACACAGCCGATGTCCATCGAGATCGCCGCGTGTACGCCCGCGTCGCGGCTGCCGACGACGAACTCCGTCGACCCTCCGCCGATGTCCACCACCAGGTACGGCGACCGCACGTCGGCGGGCAGCCCGCGCACCGCCCCGGTGAACGAGAGCCGCGCCTCCTCGTCGCCGCTGACCACCTCCGGCGGTACGCCGAGGGTCTGCTCCACCATGGCCCGGAACTCGGCGGCGTTCTCGGCGTCCCGGGTGGCCGAGGTGGCGCACATCCGTACCCGCTCGGCGCCCAGCTTCTCGATCTCGGCGGCGTAGTCGGCGAGCGCGATCCGGGTCCGTTCGATCGCCTCCGGGGCGAGCCGGCCGATGGCGTCCACGCCCTGCCCGAGTCGGACGATCTCCATCCGCCGCCGCAGGTCGACCAGGGGGGCGGTCGATCCCGCCGAAGGGTCGGGCAGGTCGGCGACCAGCAACCGGATCGAGTTGGTCCCGCAGTCGATGGCGGCCACACGTGTCGTCACGTCGGTCACCCTACCGTCGCGATCAGCGCCGAACGCCGACTCGGCGGCCACATCCCGCCAGGCCCGGCATCGCCGGGCCGGGGAGGCCCGGGCCGAGAGCAGGTCCGTGGACAGGCGTGATTTCACCATGAAATTTGATTTCACCCTGAAATCATCGTCCTGAAGACGATCGCCGCCCAGACACGCCCGGCCACGGTGCCGGCGCCGACCCGGCGCAAGCGTGACGGCAACGGCTGCCGCGGTCACCACCAGAGCGAGCTTCCCGCTACAACTCTGCTCATGGGAATCGATCTCATCAGCGCGCCCCGCGGAGGAGGCCCCTCAGCTCCACTGCGACGAGATCAGGTTCACTCAGAGGCGCAGCAGCATCCGGGTGTTGCCCAGGGTGTTCGGCTTGACCCGCTCCAGGTCGAGGAACTCGGCGACACCCTCGTCGTAGGAGCGCAGCAGCTGTTCGTAGACCGGATGCGGCACCGGCGCACCGTCGATCTCGGTGAAGCCGAACGAGCCGAAGAAGCTGGTCTCGAAGGTAAGCACGAAGATCCGGGCCACGCCCAGTTCCCGGGCCGCCTCGATCAGTTCGGCGACGATCCGGTGCCCGATCCGCCGCCCCCGGTACGTCGGGTCGACCGCCACGGTCCGGATCTCGGCCAGGTCCTCCCACATCACGTGCAGCGCGCCGCAGCCCACCACCGTGCCGTCGGTGGCCCGGCTGGCCACCCGGAACTCCTGCACGTCCTCGTAGAGCGTGACGGTCGCCTTGCTGAGCAGCCTCCGGTCGTCGGTGTAGGTGTCCACCAGGCGACGGATCGCCCGCACGTCGGCGGTGCGGGCTCGCCGGATCACCACGTCGTCGGCCACCACCGCGTTCGGGGCCTCCTCGGTGCTCACTCGGTCTCCGGCACGTCGACGCACCGCCCGGCCGCCCACCAGGGCTCCACCAGGTCGAGGGTCTCGTCACCGAACGGGTTGACCCCGGCCCCGGCGCCGAGCGCGTGGCCGAGATGGACGTGCAGACACTTGACCCGGCCCGGCATCCCCCCGGCCGACACACCGTCGATCTCGGGCACCTCGGCGATCGCCTCCCGACGGGTGAGGTAGTCCTCGTGCGCCGCCCGATACCGGGCGGCCAGCTCCGGGTCGGTGGTCAACCGCTCCGCCATCTCGCGCATCAACCCGGCCGACTCCAGCCGGCTGCACGCCGCGGTCGCCCGCGGGCAGGTCAGGTAGTACAGCGTCGGGAACGGGGTGCCGTCGGCGAGCCGGGGCGTCGTCTCCACCACGTCGGGCAGGCCGCACGGACAGCGGTGGGCCACCGCCCGGGTGCCGCGCGGCGGGCGTCCGAGCTGCGCGGCCACCGCGGCCAGGTCGGCCTCGGTGGCCGGCTCACGCTTCGGCGGGGGTACGGAGGCCGCCGCCGGCTCCTGCGGTGGTACGACAGTCACGGTGCCATTCTCTCGGTCGGTGCTCACTCGTCGAGCTGCGAGTCGGTCTGGGCGGCGGGTTGCGCGGCGTCGGCGGCCCGCACGCTCGACCAGAGGGTGTCGTACCAGGCATCGGGGAGCTCCGGCGTGCTCGGGCCGCCGTCGGTGCCGGCGTCCCGGGCCGCACCGGCCGGATCCTCCAGCAGGATCACCATCTTCTCGCCGGGCCGGTGCATGAAGAACCGTTCCCGGGCCTTCGTCTCGATGTACGCCCGATCCTGCCACTTCTCGGCCTGGGTGGTCAGTTCGGCGATCAACTCCCGCTGGGCGGCCTGCGCCGCCTCCATCCGTTCGATGTCGGCCTGCTGGTCGAGGTAGACCCGGACGGGATAGGTGTAGGCGAGCGCCAACGCGATCAACACCGCGATGAGCACGGTGGCTCGGCCGGTGAGACCTCGGGATCGGGGTGCGGCCAGCCGGGTGACCCCGCCACCGGCCGCCCGCCTGGCGGCGGGTCGCTTCGCGGAGCGTACGCCCTCGGCAGCCCGGCTGGCCGACGGTGCGCGACCGGCGGCCCGCGACTCCGCGCGGACGCCGGTGTCGCGTACCGTGCTGCGGCTCGCGGCGGGCCGACCGGTACGACCCGGCCGGCGGGCCGGACGCTGACCACCCGGCGTGCGGCGCTGCTGCATCACACCCCTCCCCCGAGGTCTCGCATCGGCTCAGGCGGAACGGTAGCGCGGGAAGGCGCCCGCGCCGGCGTACCGCGCCGCGTCGGCCAGCTCCTCCTCGATCCGCAGGAGCTGGTTGTACTTGGCCACCCGGTCCGACCGGGCCGGCGCGCCGGTCTTGATCTGGCCGCAACCGGTGGCCACCGCCAGGTCGGCGATGGTGGTGTCCTCGGTCTCGCCGGACCGGTGGCTCATCATGCACTTGAAGCCGGCCCGGTGGGCCAGCTCGACCGCGTCCAGCGTCTCGGTCAGCGAGCCGATCTGGTTCACCTTGACCAGCACCGCGTTCGCCGCCTTCTCGGCGATGCCACGGGCGATGCGCTGCGGGTTGGTGACGAAGAGGTCGTCGCCGACGATCTGGACCCGGTCGCCGATCGCGGCGGTCAGCGTCTGCCAGCCGGTCCAGTCGTCCTCGGCCAGCGGGTCCTCGATCGACACGATCGGGTACGCGTCGGCGAGCTTGGTGTAGTACTCGCTCATCTCCTCGGCGGTCTTGGCGACCCCCTCGAAGGTGTACGAGCCGTTGTCGAAGAACTCGGTCGCCGCCACGTCCAGGGCGAAGACGATGTCGGTGCCGAGCCGGTAGCCGGCCTTCTCGACCGCCTCGGCGATCAGGTCCAGCGCGGCGGCGTTGGTCGGCAGGTTCGGGGCGAAGCCGCCCTCGTCGCCGAGGCCGGTGGAGAGGTCCTTCTTCTTCAGCACCGACTTCAGGGCGTGGTAGACCTCGGCACCGGAGCGCAGCGCCTCGCGGAAGCTGGGCGCGCCGATCGGCGCGATCATGAACTCCTGGATGTCGACGTTGCTGTCGGCGTGCGCGCCACCGTTGAGGATGTTCATCATCGGCACCGGCAGCAGGTGCGCGTTCGGTCCGCCGAGGTAGCGGAAGAGGCTCAGGTCGGCGCTGCCGGCGGCGGCCTTGGCGACCGCCAGGGAGACCCCGAGGATGGCGTTGGCGCCCAGCTCGGCCTTGTTGTCCGTGCCGTCGATGTCGAGCATCTTCTGGTCGATCACCCGCTGCTCGCTGGCCTCGTAGCCGATCAGCTGGTCGACGATGCGGTCCTCGATGTTGGCGACCGCCTTCTCCACTCCCTTGCCCAGGTAGCGGCCCTTGTCACCGTCGCGCAGCTCGATCGCCTCGAAGGCGCCGGTCGAGGCGCCGGAGGGCACCGCCGCCCGGGAGATGGTGCCGTCGTCCAGCCCGACCTCGACCTCGACGGTGGGGTTGCCCCGCGAGTCCAGGATCTCCCGAGCCTCGATTACCTCGATGGTTGCCACTGAGTCGCTCCTCGTTCGTGTGGTCTCGTCCGCTATGGGCCGCGACGGTGCGGCTGAGGCAGGTGTTGAACGCAGCGTATCGGTCCCGGCCCTTCCGTACCTCGGCCGGGCAGGCGCACGGCCCACGTTCCGGGTACGGACGGGTCGGACATTCCCGGATTCTCGTGCGTCAACCGGCAACGAGTTTGCACGAGCGGGACCTGATCGACCAGGCTTGGCGCCATGCCCGCCGCCTCGACCACCCTCCGAACGCTCGCCGTGTCGGCCATCGCGTTGCTCACCGTCACCGGCTGTCAGGCCCTGGACGACGCGGGACGGGCGATGGGGCGGGCCGACATCGTCAACGACCTGGCCGCCCGGATGGACCGGGCGCTGGAGCTGACCTACTCGGCGGAGTACCAGTTCGGCGGTGGGCAGCGGGCGCTGATCACCCAGGCCCAGGACCCGGCCCGGTCCGCGTACGAGTGGCCGGGCGGGAAGTTGACCGTCACCGCCGAGGCGACCACCCACTGCGAGACCACGGCCGGTCGGCCGGTCTGCACCCTCGAGGCGCCGCCCGCGCCCAACGCGAAGCCCTCGGTGGTCGTCTTCGCCGCCGCCGAGCGGGAGGGTCTGGTCACCCCGCCGATGGTGATGGGGTTGCTGACCAGCGCCGCCCTGGACCCGGGCGCGGTCATCACCCAGCGCGACAGTACGGTCGCCGGCTACCTCGCCACCTGCGTCGACGTACGCCAGCAGGACGACCACTTCTCCGCCTGCGTGACCGGGGAGGGTGCGCTGGGCAGCTTCACCGGCCGGGTCGCCGGGGAACCCGTGGAGCTGGCGTTGAGCCAGTTCCGGGAGCAGGTCGACGGCACGGCCTTCGACCTGCCGGCGAACGCCGGGGTCGTCGACCGTCGCCCGGCCGATTCCTGACGACCGGCCGATTCCTGACGACCGGCCGATTCCTGACGACCGCCGATTCCCGACGCCCGCCGGTGCCCGGCACGGTTGCCGGGGCTCACACCCCCAGCAGGGTGCGCAGGTGCCGCGGCGACGGGCAGTCGTGGGCGAGCATCTCGTCGTGCCAGTCGCGTACCGGCACGTCGGCCGGGCGGGCCGCGGCGATCTCGGCCACCTCGCTGTAGCCCACGAAGTACGTCGACAGCTGGGTCGAGGTGAGCAGCGACCGGCGCCACTTGCCCGCCGCCTCACCCTCCTCCTGGAATCCCCGGCCGGTCAGTAGCGCCATCGCCTCGGCCTCGGGCAGTTCCTCGGCGTGCACCAACTGGTCGAGCAGCGCGTTGAGGGTCATCCGCAGCTGCATCTTGAGCTGCTGCAACCGCACCGGCAGGCCACCGAAGCCGCGCTCGACCATCAACTGCTCGGCGTAGACCGCCCAGCCCTCGACGAACGGGCCGGAGCGGGTCAGCGCCCGTACCCGGGTGGAGCCGACGTACCGCCGGGCGTGGGCCAGTTGGAGGAAGTGGCCGGGCATCGCCTCGTGCACCGTCAGATTGCGGATCATGTGGTCGTTGTACTCGCGGTAGAACGACTCGACCCGGCTCGCCGGCCAGTCGGCCGGGGTCGGCGCGATGCAGTAGAACGTGGGCAGGTCGGCGGTCTCCAGCGCACCGGGGGCGTCGCAGTAGGCCACCGCCACACCCCGGGCGAACTCCGGCATCACCTGGATGACGCACGGATCGTTCGGCACGGTCACCAGGTCGTGGGCGCGGACGAAGTCACTCGCCTCGTCCATGGTGATCGAGGCGAGGTCCACGATGGTGTGGTCGTCCGGGTGCTCGGCGGCGAGCAGGTCCAGGGCCCGGCGTACCGTCTCGTCGTCGGCCGGGCCACCGACCAACTCCACCGCCGCCGCGCGGATCTCCGCACCGACCCGGTCCAGGTTCGCCCAGGCCCGGCGTTGGATCTCGGCGGCACCCAACTCGGTGTCCAGCGCGTACCACAGCCGGGCCTCCCAGCGCCGCCGGCCCAGGCGCGGGTCGCGGCCCGGCCCAGGATCGGCGGCCAGCCCGGCACGCAGCCAGGCGACGAACTCCTCGAGGGCCGCGATCGCGCCGGTGGCCGCCGGTTCGACCCGATCCAGCAGCGCGGGCGCCTGGGCGAGCAGCGCCGGCACCTCGTCGCGGATCAGTGCCGCCGTCCCGGTGAACTGCCCCACCGCGGTCTCGGCGTGGATGCGCGGCACATCACGCAGCGTGGTGCGGGCGGTGGCCAACGCGTCCGGAATCGCGGCGAGCCGACCGGCGAGGGCGACCAGCCGCTCCTCGGCGGGCGCGTACGGCCGGGCGAGCAGCCCGTGCAGCAGCGGCCCGGGGTTGTGCGCGAGCGGGTTCCACTCCCGCTCCCGGATCTCGGTCAGCTCGAACAGTTGCCGGTCGACCAGGGTGGCGAGCAGCGCGTGGTCCACCTGCTCCGCGACGTCCAGGGCGTCCGGGTCGATCTCGCACAGCACGCTGGCCGCGTCCACCAGCATCGCCCGGTCCGCCGCGACCGCGTCGTCCGACAGATCCGGCAACCGGTCGTCGTACCGGTGGTCCCCCACCGCGCTGGCCACCCCCGGCCGGCTGGCCAGCAGCGCCTCGACGATCCGCTCCCCCACCACCGCAAACCGTTCCACCCCCCGACCCTAACCACCCATTCCACCCCACCGCTCCGCTGCCCACAGGTGCCCGCTTCGCCGGTCGGGAGGTTTCCGTTCCGGAAACCGTCTCGGCACGACGCGAACTGCTGGACCAACCGTGCCGGCGGAGGCCGGGCGGGCTGGGTGGGGGGCGGGTTCTGGGGTGGGGGTCGGTTCAGGCTGGGGGGCGGGGGATGGAGGACTCGGCGGCGCGGATGGATTCGGCGTGCGCGAGGGTGGCGCGACGCAGGGCGGTCTCCGGGTCCAGGCCGGCCGCGCGGGCCTGCGCGACGGCGGCCAGCAGGGTGCCGCCCAGGGCGGCCTCGGCGTCCGGCTGCGCCTCGGGCAGGGGTAGCGGCAGGTTGAGACCGACCCGGGCGGCGCGCTCCAGGATCTTCGCGGCCAGGGCGAGCGCGGGCTGGCTCATCGCGATGCCGTCGAGCACCGAGTCGCGGGACTTCTCGGCCTGCTTGATCCGCTCCCAGTTCGCGGTGATCTCCGCCAGGCTGCCCGCCTGCGCACCGGCGAAGACGTGCGGGTTGCGCCGGATCATCTTGTCGACCAGCCCGCCGGCCACGTCGTCGACGGTCCACCGCTCGCCCTCGGGCAACTCCTCGGCCAGCCGGGCGTGCAGCACCACCTGGAGGAGCACGTCGCCCAGTTCCTCGCGCAGCGCGTCGGTGTCGCCGACGCTGATCGCGTCGTACGCCTCGTAGCACTCCTCGAGCAGGAAACCGGCCAGACTCTGGTGGGTCTGCGCCCGCTTCCACGGATCACCGCCGGGTGAGAGCAGCCGATCCAGCACAGCCACCGCGTCGAGCAACCGGGCGCCCGGCGGATCCCAGGAGCCGTACATCAGCTCCAACTCCGCCAGCGCCGGCTCCCGGGCCAGCCGCAGCCCCAACTCCCGGGCCAGCGACTCGTCCCCGGCCGGACCGGCCAGCCAGACCACCGTGCCATGGGCGGCCACCGCGTCCAGCAGCGCGGGCACCGGCGGCCCGTCGGGCACCCCCACCTCGGCGCCGGCCACCCGCAACGCCGTGGTCAGCTCGCTCTCCGCGGCGGTCAGCACCGGTGCGGAGCGTACGACGTCCCAGGCGGCCGCCGTGAGCAGACCGGCCGGCAACCGGGGTGAGGTCACCAGCAGGACGATCCGGGGCATGCTCAGCCGTCGGTCGGTACGGCCGGCTCGGTCGGCCGCGGCTTCGGCGTGGAGATGTCGGTGACCGGGCCGTCCTGGTTCAGGTAGGGCAGCCCGTAGAAGATCAGGTTCTGGCCGTTGCTCACCACCGACGGCACGGACAGCGGCTGGAACCGGGGGTTGATCGAGGTGTCCGACCGCTCCGCCTCCTCCTGCAGGGCCACGCTGAGCGCCGCGCCGTTACGGATGAAGCCACCGTCGCCGAAGATCTGCCGGACCTGCTCCACGGGCAGCCCGGCCTCCAGCCCGGCGGGCGCCTGCAACGCCTGGTAGACGGCCAGCACCGCGGCGTCGCTCAGCTCCGGCTGCGGCAGCTGCTGGCCGAGCGCCTGGGAGAGGTCCGCCCACTCGCTCCACAGCTTGGTGTACTCGGCGGTGGCCGGCACCCGCAGCCCCTGCTGCAACTGCTCCGGCTGGATCTGGTCGGGCACCGCGATGTTCTTCTCGGCCGCCACCCGCTTGCCCAACTCCAGGCTGACCAACAGGTTGACCACGTCCTGTCGGGTCACGGTGGTGCGGAGGTGCTCCGGCTCCGGGGTGACGCCCGCCTGGGCCGCCTCGCCCCGGACCGCCTCGCCGAACTTCTCCTGCGCGTCCTCGTAGATCTCGTCCACCCGACTCACCGAGTAGGTGGTGTCACCCACGTACGCGGCGACATCGGGGGAGGACTTCCCGCAGGCGGCCAGGGAGAGGACACCGAGGGCCGCAACGCTGGCGGCGGCGACAAGACGGCGAACACGCATGCCGGCCACTCTCTCATGCCCCACCGGTCCCGCACCCGACCACCCCGGCCCACCCCCTCCGTTGATCATGAAGTTGTTACCCGCCCACGTCGGCGTGTCGGGACAACAGGTTCATGATCAACGGGGTGAGGGGGTCGGGGTGGCGGGGGCGCCGAGGACGTCGGCCAGAAGTTGGGCGCACCAGTCGAGCAGGGGCTGGTCGCGGAGGGGGTCTCCGCCGATCCGGCGGGTCGTCGGCCTAGGGACGCTTACCTGGTCGAGGGCGGACTTGTAGACGGAGTCGGGGTGGTAGCGCTTGAGGCGCAGCTGCTTGGAGTCGGGCAGCGGCAGCGGGCCGAACCGGATGTGCTTGCCCTGCATGCTGACGTCGGTCAGGCCGTAGCGGCGGGCCAGCAGCCGGAACCGGGCCACCGCGAGCAGGTTCTGCACCGGGGCGGGCGGCTCGCCGTACCGGTCGGTCATCTCGGCCGCGACCTCGCGCAGCCGCTCGTCGTCGCGCGCCTCGGCGAGCTTGCGGTACATCTCCAGGCGCAGCCGTTCCACGCCGACGTAGTCGTGCGGCAGGTGCGCGTCCACCGGAAGATCGATCTTGACGTCGGTCTCCTCCTCGGGACGCTCGCCCTTGAACGCCGACACCGCCTCGCCGACCATCCGCACGTACAGGTCGAACCCGACGCCCTCGATGTGCCCGGACTGCTCGCCGCCGAGCAGGTTGCCGGCGCCCCGGATCTCCAGGTCCTTCATCGCCACGTACATGCCGGCGCCCAGCTCGGTGTGCTGGGCGATGGTGGCCAGCCGCTCGTGCGCGTGCTCGGTGAGCGGTTTGTCCGGCGGGTACAGGAAGTACGCGTACGCCCGCTCCCGGCCCCGACCGACCCGGCCCCGGATCTGGTGCAACTGGGCCAGGCCGAGCAGGTCGGCCCGCTCCACGATCAGCGTGTTGGCGTTCGGGATGTCGATGCCGGACTCCACGATCGTGGTGCAGACCAGCACGTCGAACTCCTTCTCCCAGAAGCCGACCATCACCTTCTCCAGGGCGTCCTCGCCCAGTTGGCCGTGCGCCACCGCCACCCGGGCCTCGGGCACCAGCTCCCGCAGCCGCCGGGCCGCCCGCTCGATCGACTCCACCCGGTTGTGCAGGTAGAAGACCTGACCGTCGCGCAGCAGCTCGCGGTGGATGGCGGCGGCCACCTGCCGGTCGTCGTACGCCCCGACGGCGGTGAGCACCGGGTGCCGCTCCTCCGGCGGGGTGGCGATGGTGGACATCTCCCGGATACCGGTGATCGCCATCTCCAGGGTGCGCGGGATCGGGGTGGCCGACATGCTCAGCACGTCGACCGCGGCCCGCATCGACTTCAGATGCTCCTTGTGCTCGACGCCGAAGCGCTGCTCCTCGTCGACGATGACCAGCCCCAGCGACTTGAACCGGGTGGCCGAGGCCAGCAGCCGGTGGGTGCCGATGACGACGTCGGCGGTGCCGTTGGCCACCATCTCCAGGGCCTGCTCGGACTCCTTGGGCGTCTGGAAGCGGGACAGCTGCCGGATCGTCACCGGGAACTGGCTCATCCGCTCGGCGAAGGTGTTGTAGTGCTGCTGCACCAGCAGGGTGGTCGGGACCAGCACCGCGACCTGCTTGCCGTCCTGCACCGCCTTGAACGCCGCCCGTACCGCGATCTCGGTCTTGCCGTAGCCGACGTCGCCACAGATCAGCCGGTCCATCGGGATGCTCTGTTCCATGTCCCGCTTGACCTCTTCGATGGCGGCGAGCTGGTCCGGCGTCTCCTGCCAGGGGAAGGCGTCCTCCAACTCCCGCTGCCACGGGGTGTCCGGCCCGAAGTTGTGGCCCTTGGACGCCTTGCGCGCGGCGTAGAGCTGGATCAGCTGGGCGGCGATCTCCTTGACCGCCTTACGCGCCCGTGCCTTGGACTTCTGCCAGTCCGAGCCGCCCATCTTGTGCAGCGTCGGCTGTTCGCCGCCGACGTACCGGCTGAGCTGGTCGAGCTGGTCGGTGGGGACGAAGAGCCGGTCGCCGGGCTGGCCGCGCTTGCTCGGGGCGTACTCGATCACCAGGTACTCGCGGGAGGCGCCGTTGACCGTACGCTGCACCAGCTCCACGTACCGGCCGATGCCGTGCTGCTCGTGCACCACGTGGTCACCGGCGCGCAGCTCCAACGGGTCGATGGTGTTGCGCCGCCGGCTCGGCATCTTGCGCATGTCGCGGGTCGAGACACCCCGACCACCGGTCACGTCGTTGCCGGTGAGCAGCACGAACCGGGCCGCCTCGGCGACGAAGCCACCGGTCAGGCTGCCGCAGGTGACCAGCAGTTCGCCCGGCGCGGGCGCGGCCGGCACCTGCTCGGTCAGCCGCGCGCCGAGGCCGCCGTCGCGGAGCACCTCCACCGCCCGCTGGGCGGGACCGTGCCCCTCGAAGACCAGCGCGATCGACCAACCCTCCCCGGCCCACCGCTTCAGGTCGTCGACCACTCGGGCGGTCTCGCCGTGGTAGAGCGGGGCGGGCTGGGCGGCCAGGCTGACCGCGATCGCGTCGTCGGGGGTCACGTCGACCGCCGTCGGCTCGTCCTCCCACGGCTGCCGGGTCGCGGCCGGACCCGCCGGCTCCGCCAGACCGAACGGGGACAGCGTCCACCACGGCTGGCGCAGCGTCGCGGCGTGCGCGCGTACGTCGGCCAGGGTGCGGAAGGCGGCGGCGCCGAGGTCGATCGGGGCCTGCCCACCGACGGCGGCCGCGGCCCAACTG
The DNA here is from genome assembly GCF_003583405.1 of Micromonospora radicis. Lineage (GTDB taxonomy): Bacteria > Actinomycetota > Actinomycetes > Mycobacteriales > Micromonosporaceae > Micromonospora > Micromonospora radicis. The sequence continues at coordinate 217,351 of NZ_QXEC01000006.1, read as the reverse complement.
GCCTGCAAAAACTCGTCCGAGGTACGCACCAGGTCGTGCGCGCGGGTGCGGATCCGCTCCGGGTCGCAGAGCAGTACGTGGGTGCCCGCCGGCATGCAGTCCAGCAGCAGCTCCATCGAGTCCCCGCCGATCAGCGCCGGGGCCAGCGACTCCATCCCCTCGACCGGTACGCCGCCGGCCAGCTTGTCGAGGATCTCGGCCAGCTCCGGATGCTGCCCGGCCAGCACGGCGGCCCGCTCCCGCACGGCCGGGGTGAGCAGCAGTTCCCGGCAGGGTGGCGCCCAGAGCTGGGCGACCTGCTCGATGGTGCGCTGGTCGGCCACGGCGAAGGTACGGATCTCCTCCACCTCGTCGCCCCAGAACTCGACCCGGGACGGATGCTCGTCGGTGGGCGGGAAGATGTCCAGGATGCCGCCGCGCACGGCGTACTCGCCCCGCTTGGTGACCAGATCGACCCGGGCGTACGCCAGGTCGGTCAGCCGGCGGGCGACCTGTTCCAGATCCGCCTCTTCCCCGGCGGCCAGCCGCACCGGTTCCAGGTCGCCGAGCCCCTTGAGCTGCGGCTGCAACACCGACCGGACCGGCGCGACAACCACCCGCAGTGGCCCGGTGCTCCCCTGCGCGTCGGTGGCGTCCGGGTGGGCGAGTCGGCGCAGCACCGCCAGCCGCCGGCCGACCGTGTCGGAGCGTGGCGACAGCCGCTCGTGCGGCAGCGTCTCCCAACTTGGGAAGATCGCCACCTGCTCCGCCGGCAGCAGACTGCCCAGCGCGGCGACCAGGTCCTCGGCCTCCCGGCTGGTGGCGGTCACCGCCAGCACCGGCCGCCCCGCACCGCCGCCAACCGCACCCGACACCTCGACGCCCGTTGTGGCCGCGGTGCCCTCGGCCGGCTCGGCCGCGACGGCGGCGACCGCGAACGGGCGCAGTGCCGGCGGGGCGGTCAGGTCGAGGCCGTCGACCTGGGCGGCACCGGAGCGCGCCAGGTCACGGACCCGGGCCAGGCCCGGGTCGGCCAGAGCAGCGGCGAACAATCCGGTGAGCGCAGTCATGATCACTTCCGAGGCAGGGCACGACGATGGCGACGGCACGACGATCACCCCTCGTCCATCCGGACGGGGGGGGTTCCACCTTCCGACACTATCTCCCCGGCCCGACGATCCGCCCCGTCCGCTCCGGTAGCCACGCGCCGTGGAGTCCGGCACTCGGAGCCCGGCATGATCACGCTCGTTCACGGAACGAGTGGCCACTTCATCACCGCCAAGTAGGCAAGTGGCTAAGTGACAACCCCTGACCTGCCTACGGTCGCGACGTGAGACTTGCCGCGCTGGCTGACGTGGCCGAGATGCTCGGCGGGGTGTCACGCACGCGCGCCACCGAGATCGTCCGCAGGCCAGGCTTTCCTGATCCGATTGACGTGGTCGGCAACGGCCGGATGCGGATCTGGGACCGCGACGCAGTTGAGGCGTGGATCAAGCAGAACCGCCCACACCAGCACGCCGATTAGCCACAGGCACCCGCGCCGCAGCCGGTGGGGCTCGCGCCGGACGGTCATCGCCGACTTGGTGTGGTCTGCGGCCGTCCCGCTGCGGGGGCATTGTGTGGCACGGTCGTGATTTCAGTCAGAAATAAAAATTTCTCTGTGAAATCACGCCACCCCGCCATTGCCCCGGCTCGTGGCGACCTTCTGAGATCTTGGTCCGGGGCCGACCTGGGATCGCTCACCGACACTGCCGCCGACCTGCTCACCACCGCTGCTCAGGCACTTGACGTTCGCGCCCGCGCCCGGCCCAAACGCAACAACGTTGCGTTCATGGAACGAGCGTGATCATGCCTAGCCGGGCCCCTCGCATCGGGGCCCGCCCGAAGAGACGGGGGCCCGCCCGAAGAGCCGGGTCAGTAGCGGACCGAGATTCGTTCGTTGATCGCGTCGATACGGACTTCGCCGCCGTAGGGGACGATCAACTGCGGGTCGGTGTGGCCGAGGTCGACGTCGAAGACCAGCACGGCGTGGGGGGCGTACTCGGCGAAGGCGCGGGTGATGGCGGCGCGCTGCTGTTCGGCGTACGCCTGCTTTTCGGTTGGGGTGAGGCGGCGAGCGAACTCCCACGCCTTGGCTCGGCCGACCAGCGCGGCGGGGAAGGTGGCGAGCAGGCCGCGTTCGCCGAGGTTGCGGAGTATCCGGTAGACCTCGATGGCGGGCGGCAATTCCTCGGAGGTCTCCAGCAGGAAGACCGAGCCGGCCAACGACGCGGCAGCGCCGACCCGGTCGGCGGCGAGCAGCCAGTGCAGCACCTCCAGGTTGCCGCCCCAGATACGGCCCTCCACCACCGTCGCCGGGCCCTGCCAGCGCCAGCCCTCGCTGGGAAACATCACCGGTTCGTCGGCCAGGCAGCCGGGGTCGTTCCAGTCGTTCGGCTCGTCGCCCCACTTCGGCGCCGGGGTCAGGTCGTACCAGCCGGCGGTGAACAGCGCCGCGCGCAGCGAGTCGGCGGTCAGCGGGTGCAGTTTGCCGGGGCGGCCGAGGTGCACCAGCACTGAGCCGCCGTGGTAGCTGACGATGCCCAGCCGGTGCAGGTGGTTGAGCAGGTTGGTGTTGTCGGAGTAGCCGAAGTAGGGCTTCGGGTTGGCCCGCAGCACCGCGTCGTCCAGGTGCGGGGTGACGGTGATCAGGTCGTCGCCGCCGACGGTGGCCAGCACGGCGGTGATCGTGGGGTCGGCGAAGGCGGCGGTCAGGTCCCGGGCCCGGTCGCGCGGGTCGGCACCCATGATCCGGGTGGTCGGGTACTCCACCGGTTCGAGGCCGTACTCCTCGCGCAGCCGGCGCAGTCCCAATTCGTACACGTGGGGGAAGAGGGCTGGCAGGCCGGCGGAGGGTGACACCACCGCGACCCGGTCGCCGGGCCGGGGTTTCGGTGGGTAGATCAACGACGTCATGTCGTGACGTTACCGATCACCACTAGCGGTTTTCCCGCCGATAAAAGCCACAAATGGGGTTCATTCGCTTCTAGGCTGGCGGGGTGGGCGAGGAGAGCGCGGTGCGCGAGTGGCTGCCGCGTACCGTCGCGTTGCTGGTCGGGACGCTGATCCTGGCGTCGGCCTTCATCGCCGCGTACGTCGGTGCGCTGCACGCACCGACGCCTCGGGACATCCCGGTCGGCGTGGTCCGGGGCGACCAGCCCGCCCAGGCGCTGCTCGTCGCGATCCGGCAGCGCACCACCAGCGTCAAAGCCATCACGTACGCCGATCCCGCCGCAGCCGAGGCCGCGCTTGACGGGCGCGACGTGTACGCGACGCTCACCTCCGCAGGCGACGGCGCGCTGGCGCTCACCCTGGCCAGCGCCTCCGCCCCCGCCGCCACCGAGGTGGTCCGGCAGGTGGTCACCACGGCCGGTCAGCAGGCCGAGGTGCCGGTGCAGGTGACCGACCGGGTGCCGGTCTCGCCCGACGACCCACGCGGCCTGGTGCCGTTCTACCTCGCCATCGGGTTCGTGCTCGGCGGCTACCTGGCCTCGACCGTGCTCGGTGTCTCGCTGGGTACCGCGCCCCGTGGGCTGCGCGGGGCCGGGCTGCGGATCGCCGCGCTCGCGGTACACGCCGTGCTGCTCGGGATCGTCGGTGCGGTACTCGTCGGTCCGGTGTTGGGGGTGTGGCCGGACCACGTCCCGACGATCGCCGCCGTGGGCGCCCTGGCCGCGTTCGCCGCCGCCATGGTGGCCGCGGCGGTACAGGGTTGGCTCGGGCTGTTCGGCACCGGTCTGGTGATCCTGCTGCTGGTGGTGCTCGGCAACCCGGGTTCCGGTGGCGTCTACGCGCCGGAGTTCCTGCCCTCGGTGCTGCGCGGCATGCACCGCTGGAACGTGCCGGGGCTCGCCACCGACCTGATCAAGTCGGCGGTCTACTTCGACGGCCGGGCGGCCCGGTGGCCGGGAGTCGGGCTGGCGATCTGGGTGGCCGCCGGAATCGTGGGATTGATCACCGCAGCCCTGGTCCGGGGCCGTCGCGACACCGCCCCCGCGGGCCGCCATCGCACACCCGACCAGCGCTGATGTCCGGTTCTCCACGGCCACCGCGTTAGCCAGGGGCGCCTCCCACACAAAAGGCGACAACAAGGGGCCCCTCCTGCCCAGCGGCCCTTCGCGGATACGATCGGGGGCAGTCGGACAGCGCTGTCCTTCGTACTAACGTGAGGAGCGCATGGTGACCGACCAGCACGATCACGACGGCCCCGACGCCGCTCTACGCGCCGACATCCGCCGGCTGGGCACCCTGCTCGGGCAGACCCTGGCCCGCCAGGAGGGGCGCCCCCTGCTCGACCTGGTCGAGGAGATCCGCGCCCAGGTCCGTACCGACGCGCCGGCCGCCGCCCGCCGGCTCGGCGGGCTCGATGTGACCACCGGCACCAAGCTGGCCCGCGCCTTCTCCACCTACTTCCACCTGGCCAACATCACCGAGCAGGTGCACCGGGCCCGCGACCTGCGCCGCCGTCGGGCGGTGCACGGCGGCTGGCTCGATCAGGCGGCCAAGATGATCTCCGAGCGCGGGGTGCCGGCGGAGGAGATCGCCGCGGTGGCCCGCCGGCTGGCGGTGCGCCCGGTCTTCACCGCCCACCCGACCGAGGCCGCCCGCCGGTCGATCCTGTCCAAGTTGCGCGCCATCGCCGACGAGCTGGACGCCGAGACGGCCAACGCGATCCTCTACGGCGCCAGCGACGAGGGCCCGGCGAACCGGCGACTGGCCGAGTTGCTCGACCTGATGTGGCAGACCGACGAGCTGCGGCTGGACCGACCGGACCCGACCGACGAGGCCCGCAACGCGATCTACTACCTGCGCGACCTGTACGCCGAGGCCGCCCCGCAGGTGCTCGACGACCTCGCCGAGACGCTGCGTACGCTCGGCGTGGAGACCTCGCCGACGGCGCGCCCGCTGACCTTCGGCACCTGGATCGGCGGTGACCGCGACGGCAACCCGTTCGTCACCCCGACGGTGACCCGCGAGGTGCTGGCGATCCAGCACGAGCACGGGCTCTCGGCCACCGAGACGGCGATGGAAGAGCTGATCAACGAGGTGTCGGTGTCCCGCCGGCTGCGCGGCGTGTCGCTGGACCTCTCCGCCAGCCTCGCCGCCGACCTGGACGCGCTGCCCGAGGTGGCACCCCGGTTCCGCCGGGTCAACGCCGAGGAGCCGTACCGGCTCAAGGCCCGCTGCGTACGCGCCAAGCTGGCCAACACCCGGGCCCGGCTGCGCCAGGGCACGCCGCACGTGCCGGGGCGGGACTACCGGGGCTCGGCCGAGCTGATCGCCGACCTGGAACTGCTGCGCGCCTCGCTGGCCCGCAACTCCGGCCAGCTCACCGCCGTCGGCCGGCTCGCCTCGACGATCCGGACCGTCTCCGCGTTCGGCCTGCACCTGGCGACCATGGACGTCCGGGAGCACGCCGAGAAGCACCACGAGGTGCTCACCCAGCTGTACACGGCGGTCGGCGAGGTCTCCGACTACCCGTCGCTGACCCGGTTGGAGCGCACCAAGCTGCTCGCCGACGAGCTGACCGGGCGCCGTCCGCTGTCCACCGCGGACACCCCGCTGACCGAGTCGGCCCGCAAGACGTTCGACGTCTTCGGCACCATCCGGGAGGCGCAGGACCGGTTCGGCAGCGAGGTGATCGAGTCGTACATCATCTCGATGACCCTCGGCGTGGACGACGTACTCGCCGCGGTGCTGTTGGCCCGCGAGGCCGGGCTGGTCGACGTGCACAGCGGGCGGGCCCGGATCGGTTTCGTGCCGCTGCTGGAGACCCCGGCCGAGTTGAACTCCGGTGGTGAGCTGCTCGACGAACTGCTGTCGCTGCCCGCGTACCGGGCGCTGGTGGCGGCCCGGGGCGACGTGCAGGAGGTGATGCTGGGCTACTCCGACTCCAACAAGGAGGCCGGCATCACCACCAGCCAGTGGTCGATCCACCGGGCGCAGCGGGCGCTGCGGGACGTGGCCGCCCGGCACGGGGTGCACCTGCGGCTGTTCCACGGTCGGGGCGGCACGGTGGGCCGCGGTGGTGGCCCCACCCACGACGCGATCCTGGCCCAGCCGTACGGCACGCTGGACGGGGCGATCAAGGTGACCGAGCAGGGTGAGGTCATCTCCGACAAGTACACGCTGCCCGCGTTGGCCCGGGAGAACCTGGAGCTGACCGTGGCCGCCGTGCTCCAGGCGACCCTGCTGCACACCGCGCCCCGGCAGCCGGCCGAGATGCTGGAGCGCTGGGACGCGACGATGGACCAGGTCTCCGAGTCGGCGTACCGGCGGTACCGGTCGCTGGTGGAGGATCCGGACCTGCCGGAGTACTTCTGGGCGTCCACGCCGACCGAGCTGCTCGGCGCGCTGAACATCGGCTCCCGGCCGGCGAAGCGGCCGAACACCGGTGCCGGCCTGTCCGGGCTGCGGGCCATCCCGTGGGTCTTCGGCTGGACGCAGACCCGGCAGATCGTGCCCGGTTGGTTCGGGGTCGGTTCGGGTCTGGCCGCCGCCCGGGAGGCCGGGCTGGCCGACGTGCTGACCGAGATGCACCGCAACTGGCACTTCTTCCGCACGTTCCTGTCGAACGTGGAGATGATGCTGACCAAGACCGACCTGGGCATCGCCCGCCGGTACGTGGAGACCCTGGTCCCGAAGAAGCTGCACCCGATCTTCACGAAGATCGAGGAGGAGTACGAGCTGACCCGGCGCGAGGTGCTGGCGATCACCGACTCGCCGGATCTGCTGGAGAACTCCCCGGTGTTGCAGCGCACCCTGGCGGTCCGCGACACCTACCTGGAGCCGCTGCACCACCTGCAGGTGGCGCTGCTGCGCCAGTACCGCGACTCGGGTGCCGCCGGTCGGGCGGTGGTGACCGCACCGGGCGGGCGGCGCGCCCCCAGCGACGGTACGGCGCTGGAGCGGGCGCTGCTCACCACCGTCAACGGCATCGCCGCGGGCATGCGCAACACCGGCTGAACGACCGGCAAGGAACGGGCCCCGCTACCGCCTCCGGGCGGTAGCGGGGCCCTCCTCGACTGCCGGGCTGCCGGCGGCCCCGGGCTCAGAAGTCGCCGCCGCCGAAGTCACCACCACCGAAGTCGCCGCCGCCGAAGTCGCCACCACCGAAGTCGCCACCGGCGTCGCCGCCGTCGAAGCCGGCACCGGCGTCGCCCAGGTCTCCCATGCCCGCGGCGGCGTCGGCGTCGTAGCCGGGGTCGCCGAACGAGGGCGAGAAGAGCGCGTCGGCGATCAGCATGCCGCCGATCACGCCGGCACCGGCGCCCAGCGCCGTCTTCCACCACGGGGTCGAGTACCAGCCGGCCGGTACCGGCCGGCCCTGCATCCGCCCGCCCGGGTAGTAGTACGGCGTGTCCCGGCCCGGCTGCGGACCGGCCCGGAAGGTCTGGCCCTGCACGTCGACCTGCCGGGGCACGGTCAACTGCCCGGCGCCACTGGCGGTGGCCAACGGTGGCAGGTCCGGCCCCGGGTCGATGCCGAGCGCCGTCCGGGCCGCCCGGATGTAGGTGAGCCCTTCCACCGCGGTCTCCCGGGCCAGCCGGTACTGGGTTGCGGTCCGCGCCTGCTCCAGCTGCGAGCCGGCGGCGTGGTAGCGCTCGGCGGCGTCGGCCAACGCCTGGCGTACCGCCGGGTCGTCGCCGCTGAGGTTCATCACCTGGCCGCCGAGGCGCTCGTACCAGCGACGGGCGTCGGCCTGCACGTCGGCGAGGTCACGCGCCGCACGTTGCCGCTGCCACCAGACCAGGCCGACGACGAGCACGGCCATCACGAGTACGCACAGCAGAAGTTCCACGACTCCAAACGTACCCACCCGACGCCACGTACCCACCTGCCCGGGTGCGTCGGAACATCCGGCGCCACACCCCGAGCACCCGTCGCGGGCGTGGCTCGCCGTTGTTTGGCAAGCTCGTGGCGTGGAGTTCACGACCTTGGCGGTTGTCGTCGTCTGTCTCGGTGCCGGTGGGGCGGTGGGCTGGTTCGCCGCCCGCTCCCGCGCGGCCACCGAGATCGCCCGGTTGGACGCCACCCTGCGCGCCACCCGCGAGGGCGAAGGGCGGCTGGAGCAGTCGATGCGGGCGTTGAGCTACGAGGCGACGGCCCAGTCCCAGGAGGCGGTCGCCCGGGCGGTGGCCCCCCTGCACGACACGCTGCGCCGCTACGAGCAGCGGGTGGCCGAGCTGGAACGTGACCGGGTCGACGCGTACGCCGAGCTGCGCGAGCAGGTCAGGGCGATGAGCAGCGTCTCCGGCGAGCTGCGTACCGAGACCAAGCAGTTGGTGGCGGCGTTGCGCGCGCCGCAGGTCCGTGGCCGGTGGGGTGAGCACCAGTTGCGGCGGATCGTCGAGGCCGCCGGCATGTTGGAGCACTGCGACTTCTCCGAGCAGGTCACCGCCGCCACCGACCACCAGACGGTCCGCCCCGACCTGGTGGTCCGGCTGCACGGCGGCCGGAGTGTGGTGGTGGACGCGAAGGCGCCGTTCGACGCGTACCTGACCGCGATGGAGGCGCGCGACGAGCGCGGCCGGGACACCCACCTCGACCTGCACGCCAAGCACCTGCGCGGACACGTGGACGCGCTGGCCGCCAAGTCGTACTGGACGGCGTTCGAGTCGACGCCGGAGTTCGTGGTGCTGTTCGTGCCGGCCGACCCGTTCCTCGACGTGGCCCTGCAACGCGATCCCACCCTGTTGGAGTACGCCTTCGCCCGCAACGTGGTGCTGGCCACCCCGGCCACCCTGGTCGCGCTGCTGCGTACGGTGGCCTGGTCGTGGCGGCAGGAGCAGTTGGCCCGCAACGCGGTCGCGGTGCACTCGCTGGCCCGGGAACTGTACGGCCGGTTGTCCACCCTCGGTGATCACGTCGGCAAGCTCGGCACCTCGCTCGGCGGCGCGGTGACGGCGTACAACCGGGCGGTGGGATCGCTGGAGGCACGGGTGCTGGTCAGCGCGCGTCGGCTCGCCGAACTGGGAGTGTCCGATCAGGAGTTGGCCGCGCCGGCACAGGTCGAGTTGGCCCCCCGGCAACCTCAGGCACCCGAACTACTGGCCGACGATTCCCTTTCGGATGGTCGAAGTCGGTCGACCTAATCGGGTCTTTACCACCGTCGATGTGACATTGCGCGTCTCACGTATCACGAGATGGTCACAACGTACCTGCCGGTAGTGACATCGATGGTCGGCACCACGAAGGATTCGCCTCACGCGTGCCCTGCATCTGAGGGCGCCTGAGTTCTCTGGAGGAAAGAGAACGTGAGTAAACCCCGAATCCTGAGCCGGCGAACCTCCGCCGCGCTCTTCGCCTCGGTCATGGCGGCCGGCGCCGTGACCGTGGTCGGCGGTACCGCCACCGCGAGCGCCGCTCCTGCCGGCTCCGACCCGGCGCAGGTGACCCCCGCCGAGGCGCTGGGCGAACACGACGCCAAGCTGCTCGCCGAGGCGGAGGCGAAGAAGGCCCCCACCGTCACGATGATCGTCGCCACCGAGAAGGGCAAGGCGAAGGACGTCGCCGACGACCTCAAGGACCTGGGCGCCGCGGTCACCGAACGCTACGACACCATCGGCTACGTGCTGGCCAAGGTGCCGACCGGCAAGGCGCTCACGGCCGCCACCCTGCCCGGCGTGGCCGCCGTCGACCTGGACGAGAAGATCCAGCTGCCCGACCCGAAGCCGGAGGCCGTCCAGGGCGGCAAGAAGGCCGAGAAGCAGGGCAGCACGCTGAGCGGCCCGGGTGCCAAGACGCCGGCCGACAACCCCTACATGCCGACGGGCGAGATCGGTGCGGTCAAGTTCGTCAAGGACAACAAGAAGTGGGACGGCCGCGGCGTCACCATCGGCGTCATGGACTCCGGTGTGGACCTGGAGCACCCGGCGCTCCAGACGACCACCACCGGCGAGCGGAAGATCGTCGACTGGGTCACCGCCACCGACCCGTTCGAGGACGCCACCTGGCGCCCGATGACCAACCAGGTGACCGGGCCGACGTTCACCATCGCCGGCCGCACCTGGACCGCACCGGCGGGCACCTACCGGTTCAACCTGTTCAGCGAAGCGGTCACGAACAACAGCGAGCCGGCCGGTGACGTCAACCGCGACGGCGACCGGACCGACCAGTTCGGCATCCTCTTCGACCCGGTCACCAACAACATCTGGGTCGACACCGACCAGGACGGCGACTTCACCGACGAGGCCCTGATGCGGCCGTACAAGGAGAAGTTCGACGTCGGCTACTTCGGCACCGACAACCCGGCGACTCCGGTCAAGGAGCGGATGTCGTTCGTCGTCGAGTACCGCAAGAACGTCGACACCACGCCGGTCGGCGGCCCGGGCCTGGTCGACTACGTCAACATCGGCATCATCGAGAGCGCGCACGGCACGCACGTGGCCGGCATCACCGCCGCCAACAGCATGCTGGGCAACAGCGCGTTCAACGGTGCCGCCCCCGGCGCCAAGATCGTCTCCTCGCGGGCCTGCTCCTGGGGCGGCGGCTGCACCTACGCCGCGCTCACCACCGGCATGGCCGACCTGGTGATCAACCGCGGGGTCGACGTCATCAACATGTCGATCGGCGGCCTGCCGGCGCTCAACGACGGCAACAACGCCCGCGCCACCCTCTACAACAACCTGATCACCACGTACGGGGTGCAGATGTTCATCTCGGCCGGCAACTCCGGCCCGGGTGTGAACACCATCGGCGACCCGTCGGCGTCGAGCAACGTGGTCAGCGTGGCCGCCAGCATCAGCAAGGACACCTGGCTGGCCAACTACGGCTCGGTGGTCAAGAAGAAGAACGCCCTGTTCAACTTCTCCTCGCGCGGTCCGCGTGAGGACGGCGGCGCCAAGCCGAACATCGCCGCGCCGGGTTCGGCCATCTCCACCACCCCGGTCTGGCAGGCCGGCAGCCCGGTCGCCGAGGCCGGCTACGCGCTGCCGCCGGGCTACAGCATGTTCAACGGTACGTCGATGGCCTCCCCGCAGGCCGCCGGTGCCGCCGCGCTGCTGCTCTCGGCCGCCAAGGCGAACCACCTGGGGGTCACGCCGGAGGCGCTGCGCCGGGCCATCTACACCTCCGCCAAGCCGATCGCCGACACCGCCACGTACGCGCAGGGCTACGGCATGTTCGACGTGCCGGGCGCCTGGAAGCTGCTCCGCAAGGGCGTCCAGACCCGCTCGTACACCGCCGACGCGCCGGTCTGCACGCCGCTCTCCGGCCAACTGGCCACCCCGCACCGGGGTACCGGCGTCTACAACCGCTGCGAGACCGCCAACGGTGGCCACAAGGCCAACCAGTCGAAGTCGTACCAGGTCAAGCTGACCCGGACCAGCGGCCCGGCCGGCAACATCAAGCACAAGGTCGGCCTGCGTGGCAACAACGGCACCTTCTCGGCGCCGAAGAACGTCACCCTGCCGTTGAACCAGACGGTCACCATCACGGTCACCGCCAAGCCCAAGACCGTCGGCGCGCACAGCACCATCGTCACCGTCGACGACCCGGCCACCAACACGATCGACTTCGAGTTCGCCGCCGTGGTGGTGGTCTCGAACGACGTCACCAAGCCCAACTTCGCCTACTCGGCGCAGGGCACGGTGGACCGCAACAACACCACGTCGTACTTCGTGACGGTGCCGCCGGGTGCCGGTGCGCTGCAGGTGAACCTCTCCGGCATCGCCACCGCGTCGCAGACCCGGTTCATCGCCATCAACCCGTACGGCGTACCGGTGGAGAGCACCTCCAGCCTGGCCTGCTTCACCAACCACGTCAGCACGGTCGTCTGCAACGCGTTCGAGCGTGACTACGCCAACCCGCTCCCGGGTGTCTGGGAGATCGAGGTGGAGTCGCGCCGCACCTCGCCGTCGCTGAACAACCCGTTCCAGCTCCAGGCACGGGTGCAGGGTGTCGCGGTCGAGCCGGCCGTGGTCGAACTGCCGTCGGTCACCGCCGGCGCACCGACCCCGGTGACCTGGTCGCTGAAGAACACCTTCGGCCCGGTCACGGTGACCGGCCAGGGCGGCGCGCTGTCCAGCGTGCACGTCGAGCGGCCGACCATCGTCGAGCTGGCCCAGCAGGAGTTCGTCGTCCAGGTGCCGGCGGGCGCCACCAGCTTCACCGCCCGCATCGGCAACGTCTCCAACGCCAGCGCCGACCTCGACCTGTTCGTCTACCGGGGCGGCGCCCTGGTGGCGTACAACGCCGACGGCGACTCGGAGGAGTTCGTCACCATCAACAACCCGCCGGCCGGCACCTACACGGTCGTGGTGGACGCGTACTCGGTGGACGGTGCCGGTGGTAGCACCGCGTACGACTACCGGGACTCGTACTCCTCCCCGGCGCTCGGCACCCTCGCGGCGTCGGGCAGCAGCGCCACCCTGGCGCACGGCGCCACCGGCACCCTCTCGGGTACGGTGACCGCCCAGTCCGCCCCGCCCGCGGGCCGGACGCTCTCCGGCGAGCTGGCCGTGGTGACCAGCGAAGGCGCGGTCGTCGGCCGCGGCGCGGTCACCATCGGCGCGGTGAACTGACGCACCACCACCGCATCACAGGGAGCCCGTCTCCGGACCTCCGGAGGCGGGCTCCCGTCCGTCCACGAACGCCAGCCGCTGCCAGTCGCGTCGGCCGGTCGCGGCCGAGCCTCGCAGAGCCCGGCAACGAGCAGCAGGTAGGCCGCCGCCTCGACGGTCGCCGTCAGCGCCGCCCCGACGGTGGCGAGCCCACGCCCCCGCCCGATCAACAGGGCGGCCAGGACGATCGCACCGAGGGCGACAGCGAGGAGCGGCACTACGGCGGCTCCGGCCTGTACCGCATCCGACACACCGACGACCCGCACGATCGCGTACCCGATCACCGACCCGGCCACCAGCATCACGGCGACGAGCACGGGTCGCCCCCTGGCTGCCCGGCGGAACTGCGGGTACGGCCCGGCGACCGCCTCGGGGGGCATCGTCCGGATCGCGTCGACGACCAGCACGGTCCGCGCGAGCGGCACGGCCCAACGCGGAGCCGGCAACCGGGTCAGAGCGTACGCCGACAGCAGCAGCAAGGCGGGGCCACTTCGGCGGAGCTGGTGTCAGGCGCGTTTGGCGGTGGACACCTGGAAGGGAGTGCCCTGCTGGCAGGTGGTGAGCATGCCCGGTGCGGGCCGTCCGGTCACCGTGACCGTGGCACCCGCGGTCAGCACGTCGCGGGGGCCGCCGAGCAGCAGATAGCCGTCGAGCAGCAGGCAGCCCGGTTCGACGCCGGCCTCGATCCGGCCGGTCAGGGTCAGCTCGCTGGTCCCGGTCGGTTTCGGTACGCCACCCGGACGCTCGCCGGGCGGGTTGAGCCGGCCGGTCGGGTCCACCGGCTCCGACGGCGAGGGGACGGGGCCGGTCGGATCGGGGGTCGGCAGCTCGGTCACGGAGGGCGCTCCCGTCGGGGTGGCGGGGCCGCCCCCCGCGTCCTGACCGGCACAGGCGACAAGCGCCGTGCAGGCGATCAGCGCGACGGCGGCGATCCGAATGGTCCTCATACCCAGTTCTGACGCAGTTGGCGGGTCGATCGTTCCATCATCCGGGCAACCCGACCGGGCTGCCCGCCGTGCTTGGCGTGTGTCGGCCACCGGCCGCGCTTCGGCCCGGATCGGCGGACCGTGCCCATGCGCCGCCCCCGACCGCTCAGCCCCGGGCGGCCGCGGCGGCCTTCATGTCGCGCTTGAGTTCCTGGGGCAGTGAGAAGGTGAGCCGCTCGTTGGCGGTCACCACCTCTTCCACCTCGGTGAAGCCCCGGTCGGCGAGGTGGGTCAACACCTCCGCGACCAGTTCCTCGGGAACGCTCGCCCCCGAGGTGAGGCCCACCGTCCGCGCCCCGGCCAGCCAGGCGTCGTCGATCTCGTGAGCGAAGTCGACCAGGTGCCCGGCGCGCGCCCCGGCGTCCAGGGCCACCTCGACCAGGCGTACCGAGTTGGAGGAGTTCCGCGAGCCGACCACCAGCACCACGTCGCAGTCGGCCGCGATCTCCTTGACCACGTGCTGCCGGTTGCTGGTCGCGTAGCAGATGTCGTCGCTGGGCGGCGACTGGAGCATCGGCAGCCGCTTCTTGAGCCGGGCCACCGTCTCCATCGTCTCGTCCACCGACAGCGTGGTCTGCGACAGCCAGACGACCTTGTTCGGATCCCGGACGGTGATCCGGTCGGCGTCCTCCGGACCGTCCACCAGCTGGATGTGCTCCGGTGCCTCGCCCGCGGTGCCGATGACCTCCTCGTGGCCCTCGTGGCCGATGAGCAGGATGTCGTAGTCCTCGGCGGCGAACCGCTTCGCCTCCTGGTGCACCTTGGTCACCAGCGGGCAGGTCGCGTCGATCGCCTTCAGCGACCGCTCCTTCGCCTGCTCGTAGACCTCGGGCGCCACCCCGTGCGCGGAGAAGATCACAGTGGCCCCCTCGGGAACCTCCTCGTTCTCCTCCACGAAGATCGCGCCCTTGGCTTCCAGCGTCCGCACCACGTGCTTGTTGTGCACGATCTGCTTGCGGACGTAGATCGGGGCACCGTAGAGCTTGAGTGCTTCCTCGACGGTCTGCACCGCCCGGTCGACACCCGCGCAGTAACCACGGGGCTTGGCCAGGAGCACGCGCTTGCCGGTCTCAGCCTCAGTCACCCCCTCATCCTACGCGGACCCCCTCCCCACCTCTGTTGATCATGAAGTTGACGGCGTTCCCGATCTCCGCAACTGCCGCGAACCTCATGATCAACGAGGTGGGTCGGCGGGGTGGGTTTAGGGTGTGGGGGTGGGTGGTCAGGGTGGGGCGGGGGCCGGCTCGGGAGCGGGGGCCAGCAGCTCCGATGAGCCGTGGCCGGTGCGGGTGGTCAGTCAGAAGATCGGTGCCTGGGTCGCCCGGCTCGGGTGGGTGTGGGTCGACGGGCAGGTCGCGCAGATCAGCCGCCGGCCCGGCGCCAGCACCGTCTTCCTGACCCTGCGTGATCCGTCGGCCGAGCTGAGCCTCACCGTCACCACCAACCGCGACGTGCTCGACTCCGGCGCCCCCGAGCTGCGCGAGGGCGCCCGGATCGTGGTGCACGCCAAGCCGGAGTTCTACGCCGCCCGGGGCACCCTCAGCCTGCGCGCCGACGAAGTCCGCCAGGTCGGCCTGGGCGAGCTGCTGGCCCGGTTGGAGAAACTGAAGAAGCTGCTCGCCGCCGAAGGGTTGTTCGATCGGGCCCGCAAGCGCCGGCCACCGTTCCTGCCACAGCGGATCGGCCTGATCACCGGCCGGGCCAGCGCCGCCGAACGGGACGTACTCACCAACGCCCGGCGACGCTGGCCGGCGGTGGAGTTCCGGACGGTGAACGTCGCCGTCCAGGGCCCCGGCGCCGTCCCACAGATCCTGGACGCGCTCAAGGTGCTGGACGCCGACCCGAGCATCGACGTGATCATCCTGGCTCGCGGTGGCGGCGGCATCGAGGACCTGCTCCCCTTCTCCGACGAGGCGCTCTGCCGGGCCGTCTTCGCCTGTCGTACGCCGGTGGTCAGCGCGATCGGCCACGAGACGGACGCACCCCTGGTGGACTACGTCGCCGACGTACGCGCCTCGACGCCCACCGACGCGGCCAAGCGGGTCGTACCCGACCTGACCGAAGAGGTACGCCTGATCAACCAGGCCCGGCATCGGCTGCACCGGGCGGTGCACAACCTCGTCGACCGGGAGAGTCACCGCATCGACGCGCTACGCTCCCGGCCGGTGCTGGCCCGGCCGCAGGTGATGGTCGAACAGCGGGCCGCCGACCTGGCCGCCCTGCGCCAGCGCGCCGATCGCTGTCTGACTCATCGGCTGGCCGCCGCCGACGACGACCTGCGGCACACCCTGGCCCGGCTGCGCGCGCTCTCCCCCGCCGCCACCCTCGACCGCGGATACGCCATCGTCCAGCGCGCCGACGGCCACGTCGTCCGGGCGGCCGGCGAGGTCGACCCTGGTGACCCGCTGCGGGTACGCCTCGCCGACGGCGAACTCGCCGCCACGGTGCGCAGTGCCGCCCCGGCGAACACCGGCGCTCCGGTGACCAGCGACGCTCCGGTGACCAGCGACACTCCGTGAGCGCCGACGGCCCGTTGGTACCGGCCGGTGGGTGATGCGGGGAGGTGTCGGGCGGTTGTGCTGAGATGAGTGCGATGACTGACGAGCAGACGAGCGGGTCCGACGAGCGACTCAGCTACGAACAGGCCCGCGCCGAACTCGCGTCGGTGGTGGAACGGCTGGAGGCCGGCGGCACGGCGCTGGAGGAGTCGCTCGCGCTCTGGGAGCGGGGCGAGGCACTGGCAGTGATCTGCCAGCGCCGGCTCGACGGGGCGCGGGCCCGCATCGACGCCGCCCGGCAGGACCAGGCCGGCTGACCGCGGCGGGGCTGATCCGCCCCGCCGCGTTCCGCGACAACCCGCCCCGCCGCGTTCCGCGACAACCCGCCCCGTCACCTTCGGCGACAACCCCGCCCCGTCACGTTCCGCGACAACCCCGCCCCGCCGCGTTCCGCGACAGCTCAGTCGAACAGGTTGTACAGCTCCGGCGGGGCCTCGACGACCTGGTCGGCCGGGGGCTGCTGGGCGGCGGTCGCGTTGCCGTAGTCGCTGTACGTCACCCGGATCTCCTGGGCTGCCGCCTGACCCGTGCCGGGGAGCCGCAACACCAGCTCGGTGAGCCGCCCCTGCGCGTCGGTCGTCGCGGTGAACGGCACCGAGTCGGCCTGGGTACCGAGCGCGGTGATCAGATTCTGGTCGAGCGAGCCCGCCTCGGCGGCCTTGGACACGTCGATGGTGCCGGCGTACGCGCCGTCGCCGGTCCGGCGTACCTCGGTGATGGCCTGGGTGAGCACCTGGCTGCCGGCCGGGTCGACCTGGTCGAAGTCGAAGCCGAGGTCACGGTTGCCCTGGATCCGGTTCTGGTCGAGGTGCTGGTACTTGCCGAGGTTGAGTCGTTCCCGACCCGGAACGCTGGACGCGGCCGCGCCGTTGAGTTCCAGCTTGACCCAGCTGTCCGGCTTGGCGTGGATCAGGTCCAGGCTCATCGCGAGGTCGTCGGTCGGCTCGCCGATGCTCACCCGCATCTGGGCGCTCTGGCTCGGCTGGTGCACCTGCCCCTCGGCGGTCGATCCGACGCCGGACATCCGGAACCGGAAGTTGCCGTTGCTGATCTCGCGCGTCGAGTCCAGCAGTGCCTGCTTGGCGTCGCCATCGGTGGCGGCGCCGGTCGGCTCGGCGGTGGCCGACGGCGTGGTGGTGGGCCCGGCCGTACCGTCACCGGTGGTGGCACAGGCGGCGACTCCGGGCGTGAGCAACGCGGCGGCCATGAGGCCGGCGCTCAGTCGTCGAACGTTCATCGGTCTCTCCCAGCAGGGTCGCCCGACGCATCTCGCGCCGGAAGGCTGCCTTCCTCTGTTCCCTGCCGGCCCGGCCGGCAATCACCCCTCCCCCGGTCGGGTGACCGCTCCACCCGGGTACGCGAAACGGGGGCGGTCCGAGACCACCCCCGTTCGCGTACGACGACCTACTTGAACATCTCGTAGGTCTGCGCGCTCGCCTCGACGACCTGGTCCGCCGGGGGCTTCTGGGCGGCGGTGGCGGCGCCGTAGTCGGCGTAGCTGACCTTGATCTCCTGCGCCTTGGCCTCACCGGCGGCCGGCACCGAGATGACCAGCTCGGTCAGCCGACCCTCGCTGTCCAGCTTCGCGGTGAACGGGACCGCCTTGGCCTGGTCGCCCAGGGCCTTGAGGACGTCCTCGTCGGCGGCGACCGAGTCCTTCGCCGCGGTGATGTCGACCTTGCCGCTGTACGTGCCCGGGCCGGTCTCCTGCACCTCGGACAGGCCCTGGAACATCGCCGCGGCGTCGGCCGGGTCGGTGCCCTCCTTGAGCATGTCGAGGCTGCGGGCGCCGCCGGCCTTGGCCGCGTCGAGGTGCTGGTACTTGTCCTTCATCCCCTCCATGCCGGGGATCCCGGCGAAGAGGTCACCCAGGTCGACCTTCACCCAGGTGTCGGACTCGATCTGGATCAGCTCGAAGTCCATGGTGAACGACTCGTCGCCCATCTTCATGGCCATCTGGGCGCTGTTGCTGGGCTTGTGGACGCCACCGCTGCCGTTGAACGACTCGGAGGCGATGGTGAAGGTGTAGTTGCCGTCGGCAAGGCCCTTCGTGGAGGCGACCAGCGCCTCCTTCGGATCCTTCGGCACCTCCCGGGAGGACGAACCCGCACTCGGCGAGTCGGTGCTCTCGGAGTTGCAGGCGGCCACGCCGGGAACCAGCAACGCGGCGGCGATGACGCTCACACTCCAGCGTCGAACATTCACAGAGGATCTCTTTTCGAGCAGGGATAACCCGCCCGAACAGGTCGGGCGGGCACGAACCCGGGGAGCGTAACGGATGGCACCGACAGCCGGGGGGCAGTTATATCTTCAGTCGACGGCGGTGGCGATCTCCCGCAGCTCGTTGTCCCGGGCGTCGCCGACCACGATGACCGTACGGTCCGGCTGGAGCAGCACCAGGGCCTGCTCGTTGCCCCGGGCGGTGTACCGCTGCCAGGTGCCGGCGCCGAGGTCGGCTTGGCCCTGCGGCCGCCCCTGGTCGGTGAGTTCGGCGGGCAGCAGTCGTTCCGGCGGCACGTTGCTCTGCACCAGCTGGAGACCGCGGCCCTCCGGGGTGACATATCCCACTCGCAGGGTGGCCCCGTCGGGGCTGCTGCGGTAGTTGGCCCGTACGGCCCGCCAGCCGTCGCTTAGCCCGGTCGGTTCGCTGACCGGGAACGCCGCGGCCGACCGGGCCTGGTCGAAGGCCGGCGTCGGGTCGACCGAGGTCGGCTGGTCTCCGCCGAGGAAGCCCCGGTAGAAGGCGAGCAACAGGGCAACCGGGATCAGCAGTACCAGCAGCGAGATCGCCATGTCCCGCGGCGACCGGGTGGCGGCGGGCGCAGCCTTGGCCTCCTCGGGCGGAGCAGTTCCGGCAGGCGCCGGGTCCGCCGCGGCGGGCGCCGCCTCCGCCGCGCCGGGTGGCGCCGGCTCCGGCTGGTCTGCGGGTACGCGGTCGGCAGGCTGTGCGGGTTCCACCCGGCCATTCTCGCAGCCGCCCGACCGGCGGTATCCGGCCCATCACCGCCCCGCTCCGGTTCCGCGTCCGCCATCGTGTGAGGATCAGGAACAAAGCCGGCAGCAGCACCGGCCCGGTCAACCCCGCACCGCCGCGAGGAGGAGCCGTTCAATGACGACCACCAGGACGCGAACCCCACAGGATCTCGACCGCAACCTTGCCCTCGACCTGGTCCGGGTCACCGAGGCGGCGGCGATGGCCGCCGGCCGGTGGGTCGGCCGGGGCGACAAGGAGGGCGGCGACGGCGCCGCCGTCGACGCGATGCGCAAGCTGATCAACTCGATCCCGATGCGCGGCGTCGTGGTGATCGGCGAGGGTGAGAAGGACAACGCGCCGATGCTCTTCAATGGTGAAGAGGTCGGCGACGGCAGCGGCCCCCAGGTGGACGTCGCGGTCGACCCGATCGACGGCACCACGTTGATGAGCAAGGGGATGCCGAACGCTCTGGCGGTCCTCGCGGTCGCCGAGCGGGGCGCGATGTTCGACCCGAGCGCCGTCTTCTACATGGAGAAGCTCGCGGTCGGCCCGGCGTACGCGGACGTGGTCGACATCAACGCCGGAGTGGCCGACAACCTGCGCCGGATCGCCAAGGTCAAGGGCACCGGTGTCGACGAGGTGACGGTCTGCGTGCTGGACCGGTCCCGGCACGACGGGTTGGTCGACGACATCAGGCGTGTCGGGGCGGGCATCCGGTTCATCTCCGACGGCGACATCGCCGGTGCCATCGCGGCGGCGCGCGGCGAGTCGGACGTCGACGTGCTGATGGGCATCGGCGGTACGCCGGAGGGGATCACCGCCGCCTGCGCGCTCAAGTGCATGGGCGGGATGATGCAGGCCAAGCTGTGGCCCCGCGACGATGCCGAACGGGAGAAGGCCCTGGCCGCCGGGCACGACCTGGATCGGGTGCTGACCACCGACGACCTGGTCACCGGCGACAACTGCTTCTTCGTGGCCACCGGCATCACCTCCGGCGACCTGCTGCGCGGTGTCCGGTACCGGTCCGGTGGGGCGTACACCCAGTCGATCGTCATGCGCTCGAAGAGCGGCACGATCCGGGTGATCGACTCGTACCACCGGCTGGAGAAGCTCGCGCTCTACTCGGCCGTCGACTTCGACGGCCGCCCGCTGGCCGAGCAGGCGTGAGCAGCGGGCCACACCGCATGGCTGGAGCGTGAGCACAACCGGGACGATGTCCCGTCCGATCTCGGCCGGGCGCCGGACCGGCGCGGTGGGCCTGGCGGTGGTCGGCGGTGTCGCGGTCGCCGTCCAGTCCCGCATCAACGGTGAACTGGGTGGCCGCCTCGGCGACGGGCTCACCGCGGCGGTCATCTCGTTCGGGCTGGGGCTGCTGGTGCTGGCGGTGCTGGTGCCCGCCAGCCGCAGTGGGCGGCGCGGCCTGGCTGCCCTACGCCACGCCCTACGTACCGGCGCCCTGCGGCCCTGGCAGTGCCTCGGCGGGGCGTGCGGAGCATTCCTGGTGTTCACCCAGGGTGCCACCGTAGGAACCCTGGGTGTGGCCGTCTTCACCGTGGCGGTGGTCGCCGGCCAGTCGGGCAGCAGCCTGGCCGTCGACCGGGCGGGCATCGGCCCGGGCGGTCGTCAGCCGGTGACCGCTGCCCGGCTGACCGGTGCGGTGTTGACCGTGGCAGCGGTCCTGCTGGCCGTCGGCGACCGGCTCAGCGACCCGGCCGCGCTCGGCCTGGCCGTGTTGCCGCTGCTGGCGGGCATCGCGGTGGCCTGGCAGCAGGCGGTGAACGGTTGGGTACGGGTGATCACGGACAGCACGTTGACCGCCACCGGGGTCAACTTCGCCGTCGGGACTCTCCTGCTGCTGGCCGCGTTCGCGGTGAGCGTCGTACTGCGCGGCCGGCCGCCCGGCGGCCTGCCCGCCGAACCATGGCTCTACCTGGGCGGACCGGTTGGCGTGGTGTTCATCGCGGTGGCCGCGGCGGTGGTCCGCCTGACCGGCGTGCTGCTGCTGGGCCTGGCCACCATCGCCGGCCAAATCGTCGGAGCGGTGCTGCTGGACGTGCTGTTCCCGACCGCCGCGTCGCATCCGCACGCGACCACCTATCTCGGTGCCCTGCTGACCATCGCCGCTGTCGCGGTCGCCGCGCTGGGCGGCCGGCTGGGCACGTTGACCGGGCACCGCCGGCGGGGTGGCCCCCGCGGCTGAACGGCGGGCTCACCGGGCGCCGGGTCAGGGCATGGTCATCGGCGACTCGGAACGGTACGGATCGTCGAGGTCGGGCCGGCGACGCCGGAAGATGATCGCCGCCACGATCCCGCCGAGCAGCCCGAACAGGTGCCCCTGCCAGGAGATCCGTTCGTCGGTGGGTAGCACACCGACCAGCTGACCGCCGTAGAGGAGGCCGACCAGCAGGAAGACCGCGAAGTTCCACCAGCTCCGCTCGAAGATGCCCCGGGTCAACAGGATGCCGAGGTAGCCGAAGATGACCCCGCTCGCCCCCACCACGATGGTGTTGGGCGAGCCGGTGAACCAGACGCCCAGGCCGCTCACCAGCACGATCACCAGGGTGGACCAGAGGAACCGCCGAGCACCCGCGGCCAGTACGAAGGTGCCGAGCAGGATCAGCGGGATGCTGTTGCTGTAGAGGTGGTCGAAGCCGTGGTGCAGGAACGGGGAGAAGAAGACCCCGTCCAGGCCCTCGATGCGCTGCGGAATGATGCCGGCGGCGGCGTCGAAGCCGGCGCCCAGCCACTGGTCGAGGCCCTCGATCACGAACAACACCGGCACCACCGCGCACATGGCGACGAACGCTCGACCGATGGACGCGTAGAAGGCCTCGGTGCCGAACCGGTGCGGGTCGCCGTTCGCGGGGTGCAGGGTCACCTGTCAACAGCTATCAGCAAACGCCGGAAGCCGCCACTCTTCGCCCCGCCGGAGGCACCCGGCCGGACGTGACGCGACGGCGGCGAGGACGTGTCGAACCGTTCCTCGCCGCCGTCGCGGTCAGCTCAGTACCACCCGGTGTTCTGCGAGTGGGTCCAGGCCTTGCAGGGGGTGCCGTACCGACCCTTGATGTAGCCGAGCCCCCACTTGATCTGCGTGACGGGGTTGGTCTCCCAGTCCGAACCGACCGTGGCCATCTTGTTGCCCGGCCGGGCCTGCGGGATGCCGTGCGCCCCGGAGGAGTTGTTGTGGGCCCGCGGGTTCCAGCCACTCTCCTTGGTCCAGAGCTTGTCCAGACAGGGGAACTGGTCGATGTCGAAACCGGCGTCGATCATCAGCGCACAGCCGGTCTTCCGGTTTCCGCCGTACTCCGAGCACGACTCCGGGATCGGGCCGTCGTACGGCTTCAGGGCCCGAGCCGCGGCTTCCTTGGCCGCCTTCTCCTCGGCGGCCTTCTTACGCGCCGCCTCCTCGGCCTTGCGGGCCTTCTCGGCGGCGACCCGGGCCCGCTGCCTGGCCTCGGCGGCCTGCTGGCGAGCGGCCCGTACCTGGCGGGAGACCTGCTGCTCCTGCCGGTAGTCCACGTTGATCTGGGTGGCAGTGCCGGCCACCTGCGCACCCGGATCCAGGCGCGCGGACTGGCGCTCCTCGGTCAGGTAGACGCCACCGGCAACGCCCACGGCAAGCAACGCGACGGCGGCGCCACGGGCGGCGAACCGGCTCCACAGCCGACTCACGAGTGATCCCTTCGTCGGGGTCAGGGACGCGGCATGCCCACGACCACGTCGGGTCGGAGCGCGCCGCGAGCGCCCGCGACCGGCGTACCGGTCACCGTTGACGCACCGAGCCGCCGTCCGGTGGACCCTTCACCCTCCCGACGGGAGTGACGAAAGACCACCGACGATGCGTCCGGTGCGTGGGCGCCCATCGGACACCATTGCGCACAGTGAGGCGGTTGGGAAACGGCCAGACCGTAATGTGATGTGGGTCACGCCGCAACTGAGTCGGAAAGCTGCCTAAACGGCCGTCACTGCGGGATGTCCTCCAGCAGATCGGTCACCATCGCCGCGATCGGAGAACGCTCCGAACGGCTGAGCGTGACGTGCGCGAAGAGCTGATGACCCTTGAGCGCCTCGATCACCGCCGTCACCCCGTCGTGCCGACCGACCCGGAGATTGTCCCGCTGGGCGACGTCGTGGGTCAGCACCACCCGGGAGCCCTGGCCGATCCGGGAGAGCACGGTCAGCAGGACGCCACGTTCGAGCGACTGCGCCTCGTCGACGATGACGAAGGCGTCGTGCAGGCTGCGGCCGCGGATGTGGGTCAGCGGCAGCACCTCGAGCAGCCCCCGGGCGGTGACCTCCTCCAGCACGTTCTCGTGCACCACCGCACCGAGCGTGTCGAAGACCGCCTGGGCCCAGGGCGACATCTTCTCCGACTCCGAGCCCGGCAGATAGCCCAGCTCCTGACCGCCGACGGCGTACAGCGGGCGGAAGACGATCACCTTCTTGTGCCGGCGACGTTCCATCACCGCCTCCAGCCCGGCGCACAGGGCCAGAGCCGACTTGCCGGTACCGGCCCGGCCACCCAGCGAGACGATGCCGATCGACTCGTCGAGCAGCAGGTCGAGGGCGATCCGCTGCTCGGCGGAGCGCCCGTGCACCCCGAACGCGTCGCGGTCACCCCGGACCAGTCGTACGGTCTTGTCGGGCAGCACCCGGCCGAGCGCCGAGCCACGGATGGAGTGCAGCACCAAGCCGGTGTGGCAGGGCAGGCCCGCCGCGTCGTCCACGTCGATGGCCTCCCCGGCGTAGAGCCGGGCGATGTCGTCCTCGCCCAACTCCAGCTCGGCCATTCCGGTCCAGGTCGGGTCGCTGGCCTGACCGTGCCGGTACTCGTCGGCCCGCAACCCGACCGAGGCGGCCTTCACCCGCAACGGCATGTCCTTGCTGACCAGCGTCACCTCCCGCCCCTCGGCGGCGAGGTTCAGCGCGACCGAGAGGATCCGCGCGTCGTTGGACTCGTTGCGGAACCCGGGCGGCAGCACCCCGTCGTCGGTGTGGTTGAGCTCCACCCGCAACGTGCCGCCGAACTCGTTGGCAGGTACCGGCCGGTCCAGCCGGCCATGGCGTACCCGTAGTTCGTCGAGCATGCGCAGGGACTGCCGGGCGAACCAGCCCAGCTCGGGGTGATGCCGTTTGCCCTCCAGCTCGGAGATCACCACCAGCGGGAGCACGACCTCGTGCTCGGCGAAGCGGTGGAAGGCCGCCGGGTCGCTGAGCAGTACGGAAGTGTCCAGGACGAAGGATTGGCCCGCTGGTCGGGGCTCCCTGGTGTCGGCCGACCCGGCGGCCGCGGTCCGGCGGCTCCGGGTGGTGCGGCGGGTCGTGGCAGTCGCGGCCGAGCCCTGGTCGGCACCGGCGGTCGTACGGCGAGTCGTCACAGGCCTGCTCCGGCGGATGGGCACCCGGCCACCCGCGGTCCGCCTCCTCCGGTGCCCGGCGGAACGGGGTCGGATGCGGGCCCCGTGCGCGAGGTCGCAGGCCGGGCGGGCCGGCTGGCTCGGGACAATCCCGCGCCATGCCTAGACGCTAGCTCCCCGCACCCGTCCCGGCTAGGGGTCGTTCGTTAACGCCTGATGGCGCAGGTGACGGGCCCGGTGGCGGGACCGGCCGGCGCCGGGCCCAGAGGGCGGTGCGCCGGGCGGCGGAAGATGAACCGGCCGGGATGCATGCCCCCTGCGCGCACCCCGGCCGGTGGGACCACCGTCACCGGTCTGACGTGGCCCTCGGCGGCCGGCGCCCAGCGGGCGCCGCACCGCGTCGTTGGACGGACCGCTACGGGCCCGTCGACCGGTCTCAGCCGGTTCGTCGTACGAGAGTTCCGGTCGGGTGTCGCCCGGTGACCGGGGCGGCCGGTTCCGCGAACGACGATCCGGTGTACGTGGTACCCGGGCGCCCCACGGTGGCGGAGACCCGGGTGGTGGGCGCGGCGACCGCGAGCGCGGAGGCGATCGCGGCCTGGGCGTCCCGACGGCGCCGGTTCCACGCGCCACGGTCACCGTCGAAGTAGCCCTGGCGGTAGCCGAAGCGGTAACCGATCCGGTAGCTGAGTTGCCCGTGCAGCCGCCCCGCGGCGTAGCTGGTCGCGGCGAGGACGAGGACGAGGAAGATCGCGAGGAAGGGACTCATCCGGCGGCTCCGGTCCCTCGCGCGCCCCTCATCGTTCCTCCTGCTCGACCGTGGTCGGGTCGGCCACCAGCAACCGGTCGAGGTCGTCGGTGCCGACCTCCTCCACCAGCTCGACGCTGATCCGGCAGCCGTCCAACACGACTTCGGCGACCGACGACCGACGGATCTCCCCGCCGGCGTCGTAGACCCGGACGCTCAACTCCGGGCAGCCGAGATGCGTCCGCCAGGCGTTCCACTCGGCGCGGTCGCCGACACTGAGCGAGAGGTAGCGGCAGCCCCGCGCGAGGTAGAGGCGCCAAGGCGCGCTCAAGCCGGCGGCGACACCCTCCGCGATCAGACCGAAGGCCTGGGCACGGGTTGCGAGTTCGGTCACCACACCCCCCTCACACCGGGCGCGTGACGCAGGTGAGCACTGATCGTCTCATGCACGTGACACACCGTAGGTTGTCCCATGGGCGTGACAGTATCAGCTTTTCGCTTGTTTGCCGTCGCACCTACGTACATCTATCCTGCCCAGGTGACACCCCTCAAGAACCGCAAAGGAACGCTGACCAGCGAGTCAAAACCCTCGTCACGTAAGCGTGACAGAGGCGCGCCGGGAGCCGCCACCCAAGCTCAACGGCCGTACGGTCACGAGGTGACCGAGACCGCCAACGCCCGGAAGATCGCCTTCGCCACCTTCGTCCGGCGAGCCCTCGGCGAGGCCCGGGCCACCCGGGCCTGGAGCGGCACCGAGGTCTCCCGCCGCACCGGCGTCTCACGACAGACGATCAACCGTTGGGTACGCGGCGACTGGGCCAGCGATCCCGAGGCCGAGCGGGTGGTGGCCTTCTGCGAGGGTCTCGGCCTCGACCCCGCCGCGGCCTTCGCCGCCCTCGGCTGGGACCGGACCGCCTCGCGCCGAGCCGCCCCACCCCCGCCACCGATGGACCCCGACGTCGAGGCGCTACTCCGCCGGTTGATCGATCCGGAGGTCTCGGATGCGGAGAAGTTCCACATCCGAGAAACCATTCGTTACCTCGCATACCGCCCGACCATGCCCACTGGTGGCCGAAAACGAGGAGAAGCGGCCAGCTAGTTCCTCAGATGGCGAAAGAACACCAGGTCAGCCTCATCCGTTTCGCTACGGGCCGGAAGCGGGCGCGCTAGCGTCCGTATTCGTACTGCTTGGGCTCGTCGTCGGCGGGGGGACGGGACAAGGCCGAACCCAGCCCTGCGGGACAGAAGGAGGGTCTTCATGACCCTGAAATGGTTGGCAGTCGTGGTCGCCACGATCTCGGTGACACTTTGCGTCACCGGCAACGCGGTGACCCTGGCCCTGAACGGCGGGCAGCTTCCCCTGCTCGTCAACCTCTTCGCGCTCGTCGCCGCGGCCACCGCAGTCGTCTTGGCGGTGGTCGCCGAGTTGCACGAACGGCTCAACGACCGGCTCACCGCGCTCACCGAGTTCCTGGTGGAGCGGCTCCGGGAGATCGAGGCGCACACCGGCGACCGGAACAGCGGGTTCGTGGAGGGCTACCTACTGAGCCACGGCCAGGAGGCGGCCGTGGTGCCGTTCGTCCGCCGGGGACGTGGAGCCGCCGAACGCTGATCGCATTCGCGGCAAATGCCGGATCCACCCGAGGAATAGCCGGAGAAACCCGGGGTACGCTGTCGCGCGTGCCGCCGTTGAATCTGGGCAACCAGCAGCCGAAGACCCCGCTGAACGCCGACCAGGCCTGGCGGGCCACCGCCGACCGGGCGGCCGAAACCATCCTCTTCTTCGACTTCGACGGCACACTCGCGCCGGTCGCCGACGATCCGACCCAGGTACAGCCCGCGCCGAAGGTGCTGGCCGCGCTCGAAACGCTCGCCCCGGTGGTACGCCGGGTCGCGATCGTCTCGGCCCGGCCGGTGGACTTCCTGCGGGAGCACTTCGGCGGGCTGGCCGGCGTGGATCTCTACGGGCTGTACGGGTTGGAGCACAGCCACTCCGGCGGTGCGACCGTCACCGAACCGGCCGCGCTGCCCTGGGTACCCACCATGGCCGAACTCGCCGAGTCGGCCCGCGCCGAACTGCCGGCCGAGGCGCTCGTCGAGTACAAACGGCTGTCGGTGGCGCTGCACTGGCGTACCGCGCCGCAACTCGCCGCCGCCGTCGAGACGTGGGGACGCGCCCAGGCCGAGCGCCTCGGTCTGCGGGTGCAGGTCGGTCGGATGGTGCTGGAGATCAAGCCGCCCGTCGACCGCGACAAGGGCATGGTGATCGACGAGCTGGTGCAGGATGCCGGCGGCGCCTGGTACTTCGGTGACGACGTCTCCGACATCAAGGCCTTCGCCGCGGTGCGGGCCCGCGCCGCCGGTGATCCCGACTTCCTGGGCGTCTGCGTCGCGGTGGCGAACCCGGAGACCGGTGCCGAGGTCGCCGAGGCCGCCGATCTCACCATCGACTCGCCGGCCGACCTCGGCGACTTCCTCACCGAGGCCACCCACCACCTCACCTGAGCGCGGCCCCGGCGGGGGCTAGACGCCGAAGCGGCGCTGCCGGGTGGCGTACGAGCGCAGTGCCCGGAGAAAGTCGACCCGGCGGAAGTCCGGCCAGTTGAGTTCACAGAAGTAGAACTCCGAGTGCGCCGACTGCCAGAGCATGAAACCGGACATCCGCTGCTCGCCGCTGGTCCGGATGATCAGATCCGGGTCGGGCAGACCGCGGGTGTAGAGGTGCTCCGAGATGTCGTCGACATCGAGCGAGCCGGCCAACTCCTCCAGCGTGCCGCCGTTCGCGGCGTGCTCCAGCAGCAGTGAACGCACCGCGTCGGCGATCTCCCGCCGGCCGCCGTACCCGACCGCGATGTTGACCTGGGCGCCGCCGCTGCGCTCCCGGGTTCGTTCCTCGGCGGCCTTGAGCGCGGTCGCGTGCTGCGCCGGTAGGACGTCGAGGGCGCCCACCATACGTAGCCGCCACGGGTTGCCCTGCTCGGCCAGTTCGGTGGTCAGGTCCTCGATGATCTGAAGCAGCGGATCCAGCTCCGCCGCCGGCCGCGAGAGGTTGTCGGTGGAGAGCAGCCAGAGCGTCACGTGCCCCACGCCCGCGGCATCGCACCAGCGCAGCAGTTCCTTGATCCGCTCCGCGCCCTTGCGGTGCCCGTCGTTCGGGTCGACGAAGCCCATGTCCCGGGCCCATCTGCGGTTACCGTCGCACATCACGCCCACGTGACGAGGCACCGGTCGGCCCGCGAGCTTGGCCGTCAGCCGCCGCTCGTACACGGAGTAGAGGAGTTTCCGCAGAGTCATCACTTGCAGAGTAGCGAGCCCCGGCGCGGCCGAGTGTGCCGGTGGCCGACGCCGCACCGAGCGGCCGAGGCCGATCGAACCGACCGTGTGACAGGCCCACGGACCAGCGGCGCAGCGGCACCGACCGGCCGACCGGCCAACGCGACGCGACCACCGCCCGGAGCCCGGTCCGGCACCCCACCCTCCCCTGTCTGGACGCTTTGCTCTGCTTCAACCGACGCAAATGACTTCCGCCACTCTCCGTTGCGCGAGTTGAAGCAGAGCAAAGGCGGCACAGGGGAATCTGGTCGGCGACCGGACGCCGGACCGGTCGGCCGCCACGCGACGACAGCCGCTGGTGGGTGACGGAGCAGGCTCAGGTGGTGGCGGTGACACGGGCGGCGCGGCGTACGCCGTAGAGGGCGAGGACCGCTGCGGCGACCAGTGGCGCACCATCGCGGATCAGGCCGTCGACGCCGAGCAGCCACCAGCACAACGGGAGATCCACGGCGAGCACCCCGGCGGTGATCACGACCAGGAGGGTGCTCGCCCAGCGTTTGCCGCGCATCAGGAAGGCGGTGCAGAACAACACCAGGTAGCTGGTCGCCAGACCGGCGCCCAGCCAGAGCAGCACCGCGGGCACGGCGAGCAGCCGCCCGTCCAGGATCGCCGCCGCGGCCACCAGCGCCGGCACCAGCATCAGTGGGCTGTAGGTGAAGGCAGCGACCCGGCTGGTGAGCAGCCAGGCGCTCGCCTCCGGCCGACGGGGTGGCGTCTCCCGCCAGGAGATGCCGGACTTGTCGATGACCAGCCGCGGTCGATGCCGGACCAGGTGCGCGGCGATGCCCGCAGAGCGGTACAGCAGCCATACGACGGTCGCGCAGAGGGCGGTGAGCAGGGCGAAGCCGAGCAGCCCGGGCAGTGGGGGCACGCCCTGCCGGGGCACGATCAGGCGGCCGACCGCGAACACCGTGGTGACGGCGAGGATCAGGCCCAACGGACGGGCCACGGTACGCCCCCGGCGCACGTGGCCGATCAGCAGCAGGAAACCGAACGAACGCAGCATCGCCCAACCGGTACGCACCGCGAGCCCGAAGCCCTGCTCCGGGGCGTACCACCAGTTGAGCACCTCGACCACGACGGTGGCCGCCGCCGTCAGCGCGAGCAGTGCGGTCAGCGCCCGGACGGCGGACGGCCGCCGGACCTCGGTCTCGGCGGCCGTCCTCATGGGATCCGATGATGCCCGGATCCGGCGTCGATCACACCCCGCGCTGGGGCTGCTCCGCGTCGAGCCGGGCCCGCAGGGCGTCCAACTCGGCCCACAGGACACCGGGCAGCTTGTCCCCGAACTTCTCGAACCACTCGGTGACCAGCGGCAACTCGTCGCGCCACTCGTTCGGGTCGACCTTGAGCGCGATCCGGACGTCCTCAGGGGTCATGTCCAACCCGTCGACGTCGAGCGAGTCCAGCGTCGGGACCATGCCGATCGGCGTCTCCACCGCGTCCGCCCGGCCCTCGATCCGCTCGATGATCCACTTGAGCACCCGGGAGTTCTCGCCGAACCCAGGCCAGAGGAAGTTGCCCTCCGGGTCCTTGCGGAACCAGTTGACGTAGTAGACCTTCGGCAGCTTCGACTCGTCGCCGTCGGTGCCCTTGCCCATCTCGATCCAGTGCCGGAAGTAGTCGCCGCCGTGGTAGCCGATGAACGGCAGCATCGCCATCGGGTCGCGGCGGACCACACCGACCGCGCCGGAGGCGGCGGCGGTGGTCTCCGACGAGAGGGTGGCACCCATGTAGACGCCGTGCACCCAGTCCCGGGCCTCGGTCACCAGCGGTACGGTGTCCCGGCGCCGGCCGCCGAAGAGGATCGCGTCGATCGGTACGCCGTTGGGGTCGAAGTAGTCCTCGGCGAGGATCGGGCACTGGGTGATCGGGGTGCAGAACCGGCTGTTCGCGTGCGAGGAGAGGTTCTCGCTCTCCGGCGTCCAGTCGTTGCCCTTCCAGTCGATCAGGTGCGCCGGGGGCTCGCCCAGGCCCTCCCACCACACGTCTCCGTCGTCGGTGAGCGCGACGTTGGTGAAGACCGAGTTGCCTCGTTCCAGCGTCCGCATGGCGTTGGCGTTGGTCTTCCAGTCGGTGCCGGGCGCGACGCCGAACAGGCCGTACTCCGGGTTGACCGCGTATAGCCGACCGTCGGGACCAAACCGCATCCAGGCGATGTCGTCGCCGATCGTCTCGACCTTCCAGCCGGGGATCGTCGGTTCCAGCATGGCCAGGTTGGTCTTGCCGCAGGCGGACGGGAAGGCACCGGCGACGTGGTAGACCCGCCCCTCCGGCGAGGTGATCTTCAGGATCAGCATGTGCTCGGCGAGCCAGCCCTCGTCCCGCCCCATCACGCTGGCGATCCGCAGCGAGTAGCACTTCTTGCCGAGCAGTGAGTTGCCGCCGTACCCGGAGCCGAAGGACCAGATCTCCCGGCTCTCCGGGAAGTGCGAGATGTACTTGGTGTCGTTGCACGGCCAGGCGACGTCCTGCTGGCCGGGGGCCAGCGGCGCGCCGATCGAGTGCAGCGCGTGCACGAACTCGGCGTCGTCGCCCATCGCTTCGAGGATCTTGGCGCCCATCCGGGTCATGATCCGCATCGAGGCGACGACGTACGGGCTGTCGGTGATCTCGACACCGAACATGGGCTTCTCGGCCTCGACCGGACCCATCACGAACGGGATGACGTACATCGTCCGACCGCGCATCGAACCGCGGTACAGATCCGTCATGATCCGCTTCATCTCGGCCGGCGCCATCCAGTTGTTGGTGGGGCCGGCGTCCGCTTCGTCCACCGAGCAGATGTACGTCCGCTCCTCGACCCGAGCGACGTCCGTCGGATCCGTCCGCGCGTAGAACGAGTTCGGCTTCTTCTCGGGGTTGAGCCGGACGAGAGTGCCGGCCTCGACCAGTTCGTCGGTGAGGCGACGCCATTCCTGATCGGATCCGTCCACCCAGACCACTTGATCCGGGGTGGTCAGTTCAGCGACCTCACGAACCCAGGCGAGGAGTTTGGGGTGGGACGTCGGGGCCTGATCGATACCTCGAACCGTGGCCGGAGCAACCATGACAATCTCCTTGTGGTCGACGCTGACCGGTCTATGGAGTGCACGAGTCTCGGCGGCGCGATGTGCGTCACCTTCGTGGAAACCTGGGATTGGGCTCAGCGTAAACCGATGAACCTCGCCAGTCAGTGGGACTGGTTGTGAAGAACTGCACAAGGTACGGGCACGCTGCGGCTTCACGAGCCTTTACCCGCTTTCACGCGCAGTTTCACGCAAATCCTGCGGTGGACCTCCGGGTGGCCCGCCGAGCGCGGCACTTTCCGACCGGTTGACCGGAAGCGCAATTCAACTCCGGATTCGACAGGTCCGGCTACGCTCCGTTCGTGCCCGTCCGTGCCGCCGCACCGGTGGATCCCGGTAGCCGTCGCTACCCGTCCGCGCGCCCCCCAACCGGTACGCTCGCACGGTGGCCGCCACGATGACCGGGGAGCCGGACTCCTCGCCGACCCGTACGGGTCTGGTCCACTCCCTGCGCGACCGCTTCGGTCACCTCCTGCGGGAGCTGAGCAAGTTCGCGACCGTGGGCGGCATCGCCTTCCTCGTCGACTTCGCGCTGTTCAACTACCTCATCGGCCCGGTCGCCATGGAGCAGCTCACCGCGAAGACCATCGCCACGGTGACCGCCGCCACCTTCGCCTTCCTGGGCAACCGGTTCTGGACCTGGCGCCATCGCAGGCGCACCAACCCGGCCCGCGAGTACGCGCTGTTCTTCTTCTTCAACGCGGTGGGCCTGGGGATCGCGGTGGCCTGCCTGGCCGTCAGCCGGTACGGGCTCGGCAGCATCTGGCCGCAGGTGTTCCAGACCCGACTGGCCGACAACATCGCCAGCTTCGTCGTGGGCACCGGCCTCGGCACGCTGTTCCGATTCTGGTCGTACCGACGGTTCGTCTTCGTGGATGCGGGAACTCCCACCGGCACGGAAGTGAACCGGGACCGCGGGGCGTGACCTGCCGCCCACCATCCGGCCGGAGCCTACCGGCCCCCGCCTACTGCCCTAAGGTGTTTCGCATGCCTCTTGTCCGTCTGCTGCCTGAACGCTGGCAGAAGTTCATCCATGAGGCGCTCAAATTCGGCCTGGTCGGCGGCGTCAACACCGTCATCAATTACGCGGTGTTCAACGCGCTCGCACTCACCGTTTTCGTCGACGGCCAACTGAAGGCCACGGTGGTCGCCACCGTGGTGGCGACCATCACGTCCTATCTGATGAATCGGCACTGGACGTACCGAGATCGCCCGAAATCGGCCATGCAGCGGGAGTACGCCCTCTTTTTCCTCTTCAACGGGGTGGGCCTGCTGATCGAACTCGGTGTCCTGGCCGCCGCCAAGTACGGGCTGGGCGTGACCGGCCTGCTGGCGCTCAACATCGCCAAGACCGGCGGTGTGGTGCTGGCGACCCTGTTCCGCTTCTGGTCGTACCGCACCTTCGTCTTCCAGCCCGCCGCGCCCGCCGAGTCCGCGAAGACCTGGCACGGCCTGCCGCGCGACGAGTGGGACACCATGGCCGAGATGGACCCGGTGGCCGAACTCGCCGAGTCCATCACCGAGCTGGAGGAAGAGGAACCACCGGCGACCCGGCCAACCGGCCTGACCCCCCGGCCGCTCCAGCCCCGGGCCGCCGCCCTGAGCAGCGAGACCGAGTTCAGCGCGGCACTGGACAAGGAACTGGCTGCCGAGCTGGACGCCGAACTCCAGCCTGCCCCGGCGCCCCGCCGCTTCCGGCGCCGCTGACCCACGCCCGACAACCGCAACGCCCGCCAGCAATCGCTGGCGGGCGTTCGTCGTACCCACGTCGTTTGCCGCGGCGGGGCGGCCCTCCGCTGCCAGACCTGCGCTACGCGCCGGCCTTGTTGTCGCGTTCGGCGAGGATCTCGCGCAGTTCGCCGTCGCCCAGCGAGTGCTTGTCGTGGAACGCCTCCACCAGTTCGTAGAGCTTCGTCTGGACCCGATCCACCTTCGGCACGTCGGGCAGCACGGACTGGCCCCGCTCGCCGGCCGACTCGATGGTCAGGGTGCCGAAGCCCAGCAGCCGCCCGACGAAGCGCTGGTTCATCGAGTGGTCGTTGACCCGGCTGAGCGGGATGTCCCGCCGTTCCCGGGAGAAGACGCCGTGCTGGAGCACGACCCGTTCGTTGGTGAACAGGAAGTGCGTGGTGCGCCAGTTGATGTACGGCCAGAGAGTCAGCACGATCACCGCCAACCCGGCCAGACCGCCGATCACGGCGAGCGTGATCGACCCGCCCCCACCCGAGGGCAGGAACACGACACCGGCCGCCACCGCGGCGATGGCGAGCACCAGCACCGTCACCGGGCGGACCAGAACCTTCCAGTGCGGATGCAGGTGCAGCACGACATGCTCGTCCTCGGTGAGCACGTCCTCGGGGAACGCCACGGAAACCTCCTCGCAGAACCAGACGCGCAGACCGTAACCCCCCACCGCCACCCCGCCACATCCACCACGCGGTCACCCCCCAACCCGCCACCGCCGCCCCACCCCCTCCCCTACGCGTCGATCTTGCACTTTCGGTCGCCGAAATGCCCTGTAAGCAACGTTTGCCCGGACACAAAGTGCAAGATCGACACGCAGAGATGGGGTGGGGTGGGTCAGCGGAGGTGGAGGAGGTCGGCGGCGGGGAGGGAGTGGGTGGTGGGGGTCGGCGAAGGGGTGGTGAGGAGGAGGTGGCCGTCGGTGTCGACGGTGGTGGCGGTACCGGTCAGGGTGGTGCCGTCGGGGAGCAGGGCACGGACCTCGCGGCCGACGGTGTCGCAGACCTGAAGGTATGCCTCGCGCAGGCCGCTGGCGCTCGCGTCGCCACCGGCGTCCCGCCAGCGGGCGTACCAGTCGGCCAGCGAGCGGAGCAGGGCACGCAGCAGCGGGTCCCGGTCGGTGGCCGCCGCGCCGGCCAACTGCAGCGAGGTGGCCGGCAGGCCGGTCGGGTGCTCGGGCAGTTCGTCGGCGCGCAGGGTGACGTTCAACCCGATGCCGAGGACCACCGCGGGCGGGTCCGCAGGGGTGGGACCGGGTACCGCCTCGGCCAGGATGCCGGCGCACTTGGCACCGTCGACCAGCAGGTCGTTCGGCCACTTCAGGCTGGCCTCCAGCTCGGCCAGCCGGGTCACCGCCTCCACCAGCGCCACGCCGGCCAGCAACGGCAGCCAGCCGTACCCCGCCGGTGGTGCGGCCGACCAGCCGCGCTCCGGCGCCGCCACACCGGGCCGGAGCAGCACGCTGGTCGCGATGCCCGCCCGCGGCGGAGACTGCCAGACCCGGCCGCGTCGCCCCCGGCCCGCGGTCTGCCGCTCGGCCACCACGACCAGGCCCTCCGGCTCACCGGCCCGGGCCGCCTCGGCGACGTCGGCGTTCGTGGAGCCGGTCTCCACCCGCAGCTCCAGCCGCGCCCACGGACCGTACGGGGCGACCAGCGCCCGGCGCAGCCGGGCCGCCGACAGCGGCGGACGATCGAGGTCGGTGTACGGCGAATCCGGCATCGGGCCAGCCTACGGGCCACCGGTGAGGCGAACTGCACAGCGGCGGCGACCTGAACCATCGTTATATTCCCTGGGTGACTACCGAGACCGGGAGCAACCTGCACAGCACCGCGGGCAAGCTGGCCGACCTGGAACGCCGGGTCGAGGAGGCGGTGCACGCCGGGTCGGCCCGCGCCGTGGAGAAACAGCACGCCAGGGGCAAGAAGACCGCGCGGGAGCGGATCGAGATGCTGCTCGACGAGGGTTCCTTCGTCGAGCTGGACGAGTTCGCCCGGCACCGGTCCACCAACTTCGGGTTGGACCGCACCCGACCGTACGGCGACGGCGTGATCACCGGCTACGGCACCGTCGACGGCCGGCAGGTCTGCGTCTTCGCCCAGGACTTCACGGTCTTCGGTGGCTCTCTCGGCGAGGTCTTCGGGCAGAAGATCGTCAAGGTGATGGACCTGGCGATGAAGATCGGCTGCCCGGTCGTCGGCATCAACGACTCCGGTGGCGCCCGCATCCAGGAGGGCGTGGTCTCGCTCGGCCTCTACGGCGAGATCTTCTTCCGCAACGTACGCGCCAGCGGCGTCATCCCGCAGATCTCGCTGATCATGGGCCCGTGCGCGGGTGGGGCGGTCTACTCCCCGGCGGTCACCGACTTCACCGTGATGGTCGACCAGACCTCGCACATGTTCATCACCGGCCCCGACGTGATCAAGACGGTCACCGGCGAGGACGTGGGCATGGAGGAGTTGGGCGGGGCCCGTACCCACAACACCCGCAGCGGCAACGCGCACTACCTCGCCTCCGACGAGGACGACGCGGTCGACTACGTCAAGGCCCTGCTGTCGCACCTGCCGTCCAACAACCTGGACGAGCCGCCGGTCTTCGACGCCCCGGCGGAGCTGGCCGTCACCGACGCCGACCGGGAGCTGGACACGCTGATCCCGGACTCGGCCAACCAGCCGTACGACATGCACCGGGTGCTCGAACACGTGCTCGACGACGGGGAGTTCCTGGAGGTCCAGCCGCTCTACGCGCAGAACATGGTGGTCGGCTTCGGTCGGGTCGAGGGCCGGCCGGTCGGCGTGGTGGCCAACCAGCCGATGCACTTCGCCGGCACGCTGGACATCGCGGCCAGCGAGAAGGCGGCCCGGTTCGTGCGTACCTGCGACGCCTTCAACATCCCGGTACTGACCTTCGTGGACGTGCCCGGGTTCCTGCCCGGTACCGGTCAGGAGTGGGACGGCATCATCCGCCGGGGCGCCAAGCTCATCTACGCGTACGCCGAGGCCACCGTGCCGAAGGTCACCGTGATCACCCGCAAGGCGTACGGCGGGGCGTACGACGTGATGGGTTCCAAGCACCTGGGGGCGGACCTGAACTTCGCCTGGCCGACCGCGCAGATCGCGGTGATGGGCGCCCAGGGTGCGGTGAACATCCTCTACCGGCAGGAACTCGCCGCCGCCGAGGATCCGGCCGCGGTCCGCGCCGAGAAGATCGCCGAGTACGAGGACACCCTGGCCAACCCGTACGTCGCCGCCGAACGCGGGTACGTCGACGCGGTGATCCCGCCGCACGAGACCCGTACCCAGATCGTCCGCGCCCTGCGGGTGCTGCGCACCAAGCGGGAGACCCTGCCGCCGAAGAAGCACGGCAACATTCCGCTCTGACCGGCCCCGGCCCGCCCGGGCGGGCCGGGGCCGGTCGAACGCGGCGGGCGTCAACAGGCCGGATTGGCCGCCACACAGAGTCGGCCTGCGGCGATGGCGGCGACCCGCCGCAACTCCGGCTCGGTGCCGTCGGCGCCGAGCGTCAGCACCGTGACCAGGTCGCCGACCCGCAGCACCGCGGTCGTCTCGGGGGGCGCCGTCTCCCGGCTCGGACCGGTGTCCAGATGGCGGGTCACCGTGACGGTGTGCCGGATCAGCATCGCCTCGTCACCGGCGAAGTCGCGGTCGACGACCTCCCACCGGTGGTCCGCCTCGGCCCGCGCGAGCCGCTCCCCCCATGCAACCTCGCCGGTCGATCGCCAGTTCGCGCACGGCGCGAGCAGCGCGTCGAGGCGTACGAAGAACTCCGCGACCCGCTCCGCTGCGATGCGGTAGACGTCCTGCCTGAAGGCCAGCTCGGCCAACCGGGGACTGCCGTCGTCGTTCGCTCGCAGCAGGGTCTGCGAACGTGAGTACCGCGAGGTGTCCCAGTTCGCCGTCCGGCCCTGCTCCTCAAGACAGACCTGCACCAGGTAGTCGACCTGCACCGGTTCGCCGAGGCCCGCCTGGCCGAGCGGCGGATCGGTCCTCGTCGTCAGGGCTTCCGGCTGCACCAGCGCCTCGTGTGGAATCTCGGCGTACGGCGACGGCTGCGGCTGCGGCGCGGAGGCCGGCGGCGCCACGAGACGTATCCCCGCCATCGTGGGCACACCGGCCAGGACCAGCACCGCGACCGCCGCGCCGACCACGGCCCGGTGCCGTCGGCGGCGGGCCCGCGCACGTAGCACCGCGGGTTCCGGCCACCGGACGCTCCGCAGGTCGTTGCGGAGCCGCTCGACGAACGCCAACTCGTCACGCATCGGGTGCCTCCTCGAGTTCAGCGACGGCGAGCAGCCCGGCGAGCGCGGCACGCCCCCGGGACAGGCGGGCCTTGACCGTGCCGACCGGTGCGGCGGTCTCCCGCGCCACCTCCGCCACCGGCAGACCGACCAGGTAGTACAGGGCTATCGCGATGCGCTGCTCCTCGGGCAGCCGGCGCAGGGCGGCGACCACGTCGACGGTGTCGGTACCCGGCGGAGGAACGCTCTCCACCGCGCCGTGCCGCAGGTATGCCCGGGCCCGGCTGCGCAGGCTGCGCCACCGGCTCACCGCCAACCGGCTGGCCACCACCCGTACCCACGCCTCGGGGTCGTCGTAACCGCTCACGCTGGGCCAGCGCTGCCACGCCCGGATGTACGCCTCCTGGACGGCGTCCTGGGCTTCGGTGAGGTCCCCGGTCAGCACGTACACGAAGCCGAGCAGCCGTTGCCGGCTGCCCCGGTAGAACTCGTCGAACCCGTCGACGTCCGGCACCTGCTACCTCCCTGGGCGTTGTAGAGGACACGCTCCAGGGGTGGCCGTGGTTGCGCCGACGGCGGGAACTTGTCGGGGCGGTGCCCCGGTCACCAGCTGATGCCGGCCTCCGCGAGCAGCGGGCCGGCCAGCATCAGCCCTCCGACGACCAGCACGACGAGGTTGACCAGGCCGAAGAGGACGACCCAGAAGAAGGCCGGCAGTCCGGTGATGCCGGCCAGCTGGTCGGCGTCGGAGGCCGGCATCCCGCGTCGGGTCCGCAGTCGCTGCAGTTCCACCACCGGGCGTACGCCGCCGAGCAGCAGGAACCACACGCCGGTCCAGGCGAACGCGGCCTGCACCTGCGGGCTGGCGTACCAGGAGACGGCGAGCACCACTCCGCCGGTGACCAGCAGCGACAGCACCCCGAAGAGGTTCCGGATCATGATCAGCATGGCCAGCAGCAGGAGCACCGCGACCCAGAGCAGCAGGGTGATCCGGTTGCCGGCCAGCAGCCACGCCCCGCCCAGGCCGACCAGCGGCGGTGCGACGTAGCCGGCGAGCAGGGTGAGCACCATGCCGGGACCGGTGGGGCGGCCGGCGGAGAGCGTCAGTCCCGAGGTGTCCGAGTGCAGCCTGATGCCGCGCAGCTTGCGCCCGGTGAGCAGCGCGACCAGGGCGTGACCACCCTCGTGCGCGATGGTGATCGCGTTGCGGGCGATCCGCCACGGCAGCCGGAGGGTCACCACCAGCAGCGCGACCAGGGCGGTGAGCAGTACCAGCAACGGCGGCGGGTCGGGCTGCGCGCCGAACAGGCGGTCCCAGAACTCGGTCATGCCCTCGATCGACACCATGGGGCGGGAGCCTACCGCCCGCGTTCCGGTGTCACTCCCGGGCCAACCGCCCGATCGTCTGAGACTGACCGGGTGGCGATCGGATCGGGAGGTAGACGCCAAGAGCCTGATCGTGAGCCCTGCACCGCGCAAACGACACCGGCTGGTGTCGTGGAAGGTTTCCTTAACCCCTATTGCCCCGACGGACGACCACCTTCAAAGATGACTGTCTATCGACAGTCGTCTCAGGAGGACGCCATGGGTCGGACCAGACCATCGCTGCGCCGGCTGACCGCCGCCGCGCTCACCGTGCTGGCCACCGCCGCCGCCGGGCTCGTCGCCACCGCGACCCCCGCCGCCGCGGCCACCGTGCCGGGCATCGACGTGTCGCGCTACCAGGGCACCATCAACTGGACCAGCGTCCGCAACGCCGGCATCCAGTTCGCCTTCATCAAGGCCACCGAGGGTACGAGCTACAAGGACCCGAACTTCAACACCAACTACGTCAACGCGTACAACGCCGGGGTGATCCGGGGCGCGTACCACTTCGCCCGGCCGAACATCTCCTCCGGCGCGGTGCAGGCCAACTACCTGGCCGCCAACGGCGGCGCCTGGTCGGCGGACAGCCGAACCCTGCCGGCAGCGCTGGACCTGGAGGCGAACCCGTACAGCGGCGGCTACTGCTACGGCCTGAGCACCACCGCGATGCGCAACTGGGTGCAGGACTTCCTGAACACCTACCGCTCGCGCACCGGCCGCTACGCGGTCATCTACACCACCACCAGCTTCTGGAACCAGTGCACCGGCAGTTGGACCGGCCCGTGGGCCAACCACCCGGTCTGGGTGGCCCGCTGGTCCTCCTCGGTCGGCGCGCTGCCGGCCGGCGCCCCGGTCTGGAGCTTCTGGCAGTACACCGACTCCGGCAGCGTGTCCGGCATCAGCGGCGCGGTGGACCGCAATCACTGGAACGGCGACCGCAGCCGGCTGATCGCGCTGGCCAACAACACGTGACGCACGCCACGGCGACTGGCCGGCGCCCCGTGACCCTGCGGACGTCGGCCGATCGTCGGCGTGAGTGTCGCCGCGCGGCGTTCAGCCCGTCGTCGCTGTTGGCCGCAGGCGCGGCGTCCAGGCCCGTGAGCGCGACCGGCACGCTCAGGCCACCCCGGCAGGTGACGCTGCCCCGGCGGGTGACGCTGCCGCGGCGGGTGACGTGCCAGCCGGCGAGCCATGCCCGGTCGATCAGTCCTGGCGGTCGGGCACGAACTCCCGGAAGATCATCTCGAAGTTCGCCAACTGCTCGTCCCACTCCCGGTCCGCGACCTCCCAGCGCAGGGCGAAACCCCGGTTGCTGGCGGTGACGAAGCCGCGGTTCCTGGTCCGGATCCGAGTGTTGTCCCGGGTCTCCCGCCAGTCCCAGTCGGCACAGGTACGCCACTTGCAGTCGAACGACCAGATGTCGATGTACTCGTAGTTCCGCACCACGTTCTTCCGGCCGGACTCGATCCTTCGCCACTCGGCGGCAGCATCCCGCTTCGGCGTGTCGGTCCGGTCGATGAGCAGCTCGCGTACGCCGTTCGGTTCCCGGTAGGTGACCGACGTGCCGCTGGCGCTGCGCCGCCAGCCGTCCGGAATCGGCAGCTTGAAACCCACCGGGTCGGTACGCATCGTCCAGCCCTCGGGTAGGCCACCGGCCGGCGTGGACGGACTGGTGGAGACCGACGGGCTCGGTGAGGCGGACGGGCTGGGCGACTCGGAGGGGCTGGGCGGGGCAGCGCTGGACGATGTCGTCGGTGCACCCGTCGCCGTCGGCGAAGCGTCCGAGTTGCCGGCCGCGTCCTGCGGCGTACCGCCGTCGTCCCCGTCGCCGCCGGTCAACAGCGGCACCACCAGCACCAGGCCGAGGAGCAACACCGCGACGAGGGCGCCGACGAGCAGACCGCGCCGGTTCCGCTCGGAGCGGAGGAACCCCGAGGTGAAGACCGAACCCCGGGCCGGCGCCGGACTCACCGGAGCCGACGGCAGCAGCGAGGTCGGCTGGCGGGTGACCCGGGTGGCTTCGGCGTCGCCGGTGGCCGTCGGGTCGCCCCCGTCGGCGGTGGCCGCCGAACCGGTCGCACCCGCCGCCGCGAGGCTACCGGCGGCGGTCGACGCTGATTGGCCCTCCGACACCCTCGTCGTCGCGTCGGCGTCGCCGACCCGGGTCGTCGGGCCGGCTTCCGAACCGTCGCCGGATGCGGCGAGCTGCTCGGTCGACGCGCCGTCCGAGCCGCTGGCGCCGACGTCCACCCGGGTCGTCGGCTCGGCGTCGGCCGGGACCTTCGCCGTCGGCGCGGCGTCCGGGGCGGCAGGTGTGCCGGTCGACGGATCAGGGCGGGCGCCGGCGGCCGCCGCGGTGGTCGGGCCGGCGGGCGGGGGCGTACGCGGGGCCGGCGGACCGACCGGACTGGCCGGTCGTTCCCCGGACGGCCGCGGCGCCGGCACCAGCGGCGGACGGGGCTCACGCGGACCGTTCGGCCCCGGCCGGCGTACCCCGTCCAGCAGTGAGATGCTCCGGGCGCGGCGGCCGGCGGCCTTGCGCAGCATGCGCTCGGCGGACTCGGCGGTGACCCGTTCCTGGGGATCCTTGCGGAGCAGCCCGTTGAGTACCGACTTGAGCGGACCGGCGTTGCGCGGTGGCGGCACCGGCTCGGTGGCCAGCGCGGCCAGGGTGGCGATCGCCGACGACCGGGCGTACGGGGACTTGCCCTCCACGGCGGCGTAGAGCGTGGCGCCCAGCCCCCACAGGTCGGCCTCCGGCCCGGCCGTGCCGTCCCGCGCCCGCTCGGGCGATATGTACGCCGGAGAGCCGAGCACCATGCCGGTGCGGGTGACGTTCGGGTCGCCGGGGATGGTGGCCAGCCCGAAGTCGGTCAGCACCACCCGACCGTCGTTGCCGAGCAGGACGTTGCCGGGCTTGACGTCGCGGTGCATGATGCCGGCCTTGTGCGCGGCCTTCAGGGCGTTCAGCACGCCGAGCCCGATCTCCACCGCCCGGGCCGCGGGCACCGGCCCGTCCTCGGCGATGGTGTCCTGCAACGAGCGCGACGCCACGTACTCCATGACGATCCACGGGTCACCGTCGGTGCGCAGCACGTCGAAGATGCGTACCACGTTGACGTTGTTGAGCCGGGCGATGGCCCGCGCCTCCCGCAGCGAGCGTTCCCGCATCTCGCGGCGCTCGTCGTTGGTCAGACCCGGCGGCGGCACGAGTTCCTTGATCGCAACGTCGCGGTGCAGCACCTCGTCACGCGCCCGCCAGACCCGACCCATGCCACCCTGACCGAGCGGCGAGATGAGCCGGTACCGGTCGGCGACGAGTTGGGAGGGGGCAGCGTCTGACATCGCTGAGACGGTACCCGCCAGCGCCGACAGCCACACCGTCGGCACGCCACTGTGCGACGAAGGTCAAGCTCACGACGCGTACCCTGGATGTCATGTCCGAGAAAGAGCCGCTGGTGCGGGTCGTGCGCGGCGTGCCGACCGCCGAGGAACTCGCCGCGTTGGTCGGTGTGGTCGTC
Source organism: Micromonospora radicis (assembly GCF_003583405.1). Taxonomy (GTDB): domain Bacteria; phylum Actinomycetota; class Actinomycetes; order Mycobacteriales; family Micromonosporaceae; genus Micromonospora; species Micromonospora radicis. The sequence goes on along the minus strand of NZ_QXEC01000006.1, from coordinate 174,856 downwards.
GCCCGTTCCCGGCCGCCCGCCAGCCCGCCACCGGCACCCGCGTCGGCCTGGGCGCGCAGTGGCCGGCCGACCAGAGCCGGGCTGGTATCCGGTACCGGCGCCTGGCGCACCTCGGGCCTGCCCCGCTGACATCGCGGTACCCACCCCCGCCAGGACGAGCCGAGTACGGGGCTGCCGGGGCGGCGTCGACCCACTAACCTCACTCTGGGGAACGAGGCCGTGACGGTTGGGAGGGCCGATGATCCCTGAGGAGGATCGACAAGCGTCCTGGTTGGGCGGTAACCCGGGCGTCGAGGCGGACATCCGCCAGATGCGGGAGTTCGCCGACCGCCTGCGGGCCGAGGTCGACGACAACTACACGCCCCACCTGCGCTACATCGCCAACGACATGCTCACCCAGGTGTCCAACCCGGCGGACGCGTTCATCGAGCTGGTGCAGTTCATGCGTACCCACTGGGAGACCCAGCAGGCCACCGCGAACGCCGTCTGGGGCGCCGGCCACAGCACCGGCCGACTGGCCGATGCGGCTCACCAGGTGGCGCAGCGTTACGGCAGCGTCGACGCCTTCGCCGCGGCCCTGGTCGCGGACGTCCAACAGGCCCTCGGCCGCCCCGGCGTGGCGACCACCCAACCGGTGCCGTCACCGTCGCTCGCCGACCCCACCGGCCCCGACCACCCCGGCCCGGTGGTGCTGCCGTGAGGGACGTGGGCGTCGGCCGCAGCGGCGGCCGCACCGACTGGCACCTGATGTGCGTCACCGACATGTGGGCCTGCCTGCAAGACCACCAGACCGACCAGCACTGGCGACACGTCGCCGGCTGGCGCAAGGTCTGTGACCTGGCCGGTCAGCACCTCACCCGGCTGCGCACCTACCGCGCCGGCCTGGCCCGGGCCTGGCCACCGGAGACCAACGCCGCCGCCCGCGCCTACCTCACCGAACTGGACCAGCTGATCGAGCAGGTGCAACGCACCCACGACGCGGCCGCCGCCAACCAGACGGCACTGTCCGCCGCCACCCAAGCCATCACCAGCACCCGCAGCGCGCTTCAGAAGATCCACGAAGAGTACGCCGGCAAACTCCAGCAGAAACGATCGTGGGAACAGACCGCAGCCGACCCCAAGGCCGCCGCCGCCAGCCGCGCCAGCCAGCCCCCGGTCACCGACGCCGACCTCGAACAGCTGAACGTCCAAGCACGCGGCATCATGTACGGCCTCAGCAGCGAACTCCAACAAGCCCAAGTAATGCTCCGCCAACCCCCTCAACCGCCTCGGGCTCAGCCCTCCAGGGATCAACCTCGGCTTGAAGGGCAACCTTTCGCTGGCGACGCTGCGCCGATCATTCCTCCGGTAGTGCCCGTCCCCGTGACCACAGCCGTTCGCAGTAAACCCTCGAACCCGCCGTCACCGTCGCGTTCGATAGCCATGCCAGCTGCGCCCAAGACAGGCCCCGTACTCGGTGGAACACCGGCTGGCACCGTCGCCACTTCCGCAACTCCACACTCATCCGCACCGGGCCCTCCCCCAATCCAGGGCAACCCGACCTCATCCCCTCCCCTCGGGTTGAGACCTGGCATTCCACGGCTCGGGTATACCCAGCCCGACCAGATCGGTCGACCCAGTAACGGTGGCGCAAACGCGGCGCAACGGCCCATGCCCATCGGGGGGTTAATCGGAGGCCCCCCTAGCGCCGGGCTTGGCCAACCTGCGTCTGCCAACACGCCGCCGCGCAAGGTCAATCCGATTGGCGGAGTCATTGGCGGCGGTGCGGGCACCAGCCCAACAGGTGCAGCTGGCTCCCGTCCAGGCAGCAGCAGAGGGTTCGCGGGCAGCTCACAAATCTTTCCGCCCAGCGGCGGCTCACCAATCATGAACACGTCGAGCCCAAGCGGAATCACGATGCCGAGCCGAACCAATCATCATCGCCAGAATGAAGAGAAGGCGCAGCATTGGGATCCCGAACACCCTTGGGAGACAGACCAGGGGATCAGCCCGGTGATACGACCACCGAACAACGAAGGGCCAATCGACCCCGGACCAGCAATCGGCCTCAAGCTCTAATGACGCCCACGCGGCACATTCCGGTTTCGATGCTGCTAGCGTCGCTGCTCATACTACTCGCGCCCCCTACACCTCACATCACGGCGGCGACAACCTCGCCGGCAGTCGACATCGATCAAATCCGGAGCAAGCAATGGCACGCGGCGCATCTAGGGCTTAGAGAAGCGCATAGGATCACCAAGGGCGAGGGGATAACCGTCGCAGTTCTAGACACCGGAGTTCAACCACATCCAGATCTCAAGCAAAATCTCCTGCCAGGCGCGGACCTGTCCGATGAAGGCGGCGACGGGCGACAGGACCGGGACGGACATGGGACAGGAATGGCAGGACTCATCGCCGCCCATGGCCAGTCGCAGGCCCGAGGCGCATTGGGCATTGCACCGAAAGCAAGGATACTTCCCGTCCGCTTCAAGAAAGACAGCCGAGGTGGCACCGCAGATGGACTTCGAGAGGCAATCGATTTTGCCATTCGGAACGGCGCTCAAGTTGTGAACATTTCGTCTGCTGGCGCTCCCGACGTTCAGATGCAGCAAGCAACTCAAAGAGCTGCCCAGGCGAACGTGGTAATCGTGGCAGCAGTTGGCAACATGCCTTCCGATCGGCACGTGGGATTCCCTGCCGCCTATCAATATGTGGTTGCAGTTGGAGGAATCGACCGGAGCGGAACGCATGCCGAGGTCTCAGTCATCGGCCCGGAGGTCGATGTCGTCGCGCCAGCGGTCGAGATCTACAGCACCAGCATCGGGGGTAGGTATCGGGTAGGCACCGGCACGTCCGGGGCTACTGCGATTGTTGCGGGGGCGGCGGCGTTGGTTCGGGCCAAGTATCCGTATCTGCCGGCGGATGAGGTGGTCCATCGGTTGACCGCGACTGCGATCGACAAGGGGCCGCCGGGACGTGACGACCAGTACGGCTATGGGGTGGTCGATCTGGTGGCGGCGTTGACGGCAGACGTACCGCCTCGGGGTTTCGGTTCGGCGCCCGCGAGCACGCCGGACGGGGCTGGCTCGACCACGGCGGCGGCGGACAGGCCGCGGGCTGACGGGGAGCGAACGGCGACGGTACGCGGGCTGGTCACGCTGGGGGTGTTGCTGGCGGCGGGCGGCGCCTGGGCGTTGTTCGCTCGCCACCGGCGCCGGTCTGATGATCCGCCGCCGCGGATCAGTCGCTGACGAGTCGATCGAGATGGCGGCCGTCGGTGGGACATCACGAGCTGACGCGAGTACGGCAAGGCCCCGGTGGTGGGCGGGGGCGTGGCGCGTGGTGGCGGTGAGGGCAACCGGTAACGTCGGCGGGGTGCCTGATGTCATGCCGCTTCGTCTGGTGCTCGCCTCGGCCAGTCCTGCCCGCCGCAAGTCCTTGCAGGCCGCCGGCATCGAGCCGGATGTGCTGGTCAGTGGGGTCGACGAGTCGTTGGTGGTGACCGAGCGGGCCGAGGATCTCTGTCTTGAGTTGGCCCGGTTGAAGGCACAGGCGGTACTCACCCGACTGCGGCCCGCCGACGACCAGCGCACGCTCGTGCTGGGCTGCGACTCGGTGCTCGCGTTCGACGGGGAGATCCTCGGCAAGCCGGCTGACGCGGCCGACGCCACCCGGCGGTGGGAGCGGATGCGTGGGCGCAGCGGGGTGCTGCACAGCGGCCACTGTCTCATCGACGTGGAGGGCGGGAGTCGGGCCGAGGCGGTCGCCTCAACGGTGGTTCACTTCGCCGACATCAGCGACCACGAGGTCGCCACGTATGTCGGTACCGGCGAGCCGCTGGCGGTGGCCGGGGCGTTCACGATCGACGGGCTGGGCGGGCCGTTCGTGGAACGGATCGAGGGTGATCCGGGGACGGTGGTCGGGCTTTCCCTACCACTGCTACGCCGCCTGCTCGCCGAACTGGACCTGCGGATCACCGATCTGTGGACGAAGGTCGCGCCCGGCAACCAGACGGTGGAGCCGCTCGGCTAACGTCCGGACATGACGCTGAAGTCGATCCCGCTCACCGACGAACTGCACGGTTACCTCGTCGCGCACGGCTCCCCGCCGGACGAGGTGGTCCGCGACCTGGCCGCGGAGACGCTGACGCTGCTGCCCGCACAGGCGTCGATGCAGGTCGCGCCGGAACAGGCCGCGTTCCTGACCTTCCTGACCCGGCTGCTCGGCGCGCGGCAGGCGGTGGAGGTGGGCACCTTCACCGGCCTCTCCGCGCTGGCGATCGCCCGAGGGCTCGCCGACGGCGGGCGGCTGACCTGCTTCGACATCTCCGAGGAGTACACCGGTGTCGCCCGCCGCTACTGGGCTCGCGCCGGTGTCGACGACCGGATCGACCTGCGCATCGGCCCGGCCGCCGATCGGCTGCGGGAGTTGCCCAACGAGCGGCACCTCGACTTCGCCTTCATCGACGCCGACAAGACCGGTTATCCGGTGTACTGGGCGGAGTTGGTGCCCCGGATGCGGCCGGGCGGGGTGATCGCCGTCGACAACGTACTGCGGCACGGCCGGGTGATCGCGCCGCAGAGCGCCGACGACCGGGCCATCGCCGCCTTCAACGACGACGTCCTGGCCGACGTACGGGTCGACGCCGTGATGCTGCCGATCGCGGACGGTCTGACTCTCGCCCGGGTGCACTGACCGGGATCAGCGCCGACCGCCGGAACAGGCAACCGAATCGGGTCAGCGGACGCTGCGGGCAAACTGACGGGCCGCCCAGTAGACGCCGGCGGCGGCGAGTACCGCGATGATGGTCAGCCCCTGCCAGACCCGGTCGTTGCTGATGTCGCCCGCGAACAGGGCGCGGGTGCCGTCGACCGCCCAGGAGAAGGGGTTCCACCTTGCGATGCCCTGCAACCAGCCGGGCGCGAAGGCCAGTGGCAGCAGGATGCCGGAGAGCAGCAGCACCGGCTGGGCCACCGTGTTCATCAGCGGGGCCAGCGCGTCCTCGCTCTTCACCTTCAGCGCGACGCCGTAGGAGACCGCCGAGGTCATCAACGCGATCAGGGCGAGCATCAGGTACGCCAGCAGCAGGTCGCCGATGAACACCCGCAGGTCGAACAGGAGCGCGAGCAGGGTGATGATGACCGCCTGGACCAGCAGCGACACCACGTCGCGCAGGGAGCGGCCGAGCAGCAGGGCGAGCCGGCTCACCGGGGTGACCCGGGACCGCTCGATCACTCCGGCGCGCAGCTCGGCGATCAGGCCGAAGCCCTGGAACAGGCCACCGAAGATGGCCAGCAGCACCAGCAGGCCGGGCACGAAGATCTTGTACGCCTCGGCCTGGGTGGGCGCGTTCAGCGCCGGCTTGAGCAGCGGGGCGAACAGCAGCAGGTACATCACCGGCTGGAACACGCCGACGAAGACCCACACCGGGTTGCGCAGCAGCAGGTGCAGTTGACGCTGGAAGATCAGCCAGGTGTCGCGGGCGAGTTTCATCAGGTCTCCTGATCGGTTCAGGACTCGCGCAGCGAGCGGCCGGTCTTGGTGAGGAAGACGTCGTCGAGGCTCGGGCGGTGCAGCTCGATCGACCTCAGTTCGAGGCCCGCGCCGTCCACCCGGCGCAGGATGCGCGGGATGGCCGTGGCGCCCTCGTCGACGAAGAGTCGCAACCCGCCCTCCTCGAGGGTTTCCAGCCGGCTCACGTACTCCTCGGCGGCGAGCAGCTTCTCCGCCTCGCCGGTGGTGGCCACGTCCAGGCCGACCTGCACCACGTCGCCGGAGATCTCCCGCTTGAGGTCGGTCGGGGTGCCCTCGGCGACCACCTCGCCGTGATCCATGATCGCGATCCGGTCGCAGAGCGCGTCGGCCTCGTCAAGGTAGTGGGTGGTGATGAAGACGGTCATGCCGTCGGCACGCAGCCGCCGGATCTCGTCCCACATGTGCGCGCGGCTCTGCGGGTCGAGGCCGGTGGTGGGCTCGTCCAGGAAGACGATCTTCGGTTCGTGGATGATGCCGAGGGCGATCTCGACCCGCCGCCGCTGGCCGCCGGAGTAGGTCTTGCACTTGCGGTCGGCGAACTCGGTGAGCTGGAACGCCGCCAGCGCGCGGGTGGCCCGGCGCTGCGCCTCGGTCTTCGAGATGCCGTACAGCCGGGCCTGGAGCACCAGTTCCTCCCGGGCGGTGGACTCGTCCCAGGTGCTGCCGCCCTGGGCCACGTAGCCGATCCGGCGCCGCACCTCCCCCGGGTCCTTGCGCAGATCCGCACCGGCGATGGTGGCCTGGCCGCCGTCCGGCTCGATCAGCGTGGCCAGCATCCGCAGCGTGGTGGTCTTGCCGGCGCCGTTGGGGCCGAGGAAACCGAAGATCTCACCCGCCGCCACGTCCAGGTCGACACCGCGTACCGCGTCGACGGTCTTCGTCTCCCGACCGGCCCGGCTGCGGAACGACTTGCGCAACCCCCTGGTCTCGATCATCACTTCTCCCCGCTCGTGGCCGCCGTCGGCCATCATCGTCACCGCCACCCGATCACATCGGTACGACACCACGCCGACCGCGAGCCGGGCCGCAGCGTGCCGCATCCCACACTGAGCGATCGTTAGGGCCGCCCGGCTGGCCGATAAACTCCCGGTCAGTAACCTCCGGGAGGAGCCAGCAAGGTGCGCAAGGTACTCATCGCCAACCGGGGCGAGATCGCTGTCCGGGTGATCCGCGCCTGCCGGGACGCCGGCCTGGACAGCGTCGCGGTGTACGCGGACTCCGACCGGGACGCCCTGCACGCCACGCTCGCGGACGAAGCGTACGCCCTGGGTGGCGACACGGCGGCGGACAGTTACCTGCGTGTCGACAAACTCGTCGAGGTGGCCCGGCGCTCCGGCGCCGACGCGGTGCACCCGGGTTACGGCTTCCTCTCCGAGAACGCCGACTTCGCCCAGGCGGTCATCGACGCCGGGCTGACCTGGATCGGTCCGACCCCGCAGGCGATCCGCGACCTCGGTGACAAGGTGACCGCCCGGCACATCGCCCAGCGGGCCGGCGCTCCCCTGGTGCCGGGCACCCCGGACCCGGTCGGCAGCCCGGACGAGGTGATGGCCTTCGCCGTCGACCACGGCCTGCCGGTGGCGATCAAGGCCGCCTTCGGGGGCGGCGGACGGGGCCTGAAGGTGGCCCGGACGATGGAGGAGATCCCGCAGCTGTTCGAGTCGGCCACCCGGGAGGCGGTGGCGGCGTTCGGCCGGGGGGAGTGTTTCGTCGAGCGCTACCTCGACCAGCCGCGCCACGTCGAGGCGCAGATCCTGGCCGACCAGCACGGCAACGTGATCGTGGTCGGCACCCGGGACTGCTCGTTGCAGCGCCGGCACCAGAAGCTGGTCGAGGAGGCGCCCGCGCCGTTCCTCACCGACGAGCAGCGGGCCCAGATCCACGACAGCGCCAAGGCGATCTGCCGGGAGGCGGGTTACCACGGCGCCGGCACCGTCGAGTACCTGGTCGGCAACGACGGCACCATCTCCTTCCTGGAGGTCAACACCCGGTTGCAGGTGGAGCACCCGGTCACCGAGGAGACCGCCGGCATCGACCTGGTACGCGAGCAGTTCCGCATCGCCGACGGCGAGAAGCTGCGGTTCACCGCGGATCCGACGCCGCGCGGGCACTCCATCGAGTTCCGGATCAACGGCGAGGATCCGGGGCGCAACTTCCTGCCCGCCCCGGGGACGGTCACCGCGCTGCGGCTGCCCAGCGGGCCGGGCGTCCGGGTGGACACCGGCATCTCGGCGGGCGACGTGATCGGCGGGAACTTCGACTCGCTGCTGGCCAAGCTGATCGTCACCGGCGAGACCCGTACCGAGGCGTTGCAGCGGGCCCGCCGGGCGCTGGATGAGATGGTGGTCGAGGGGATGGCCACCGCGTTGCCGTTCCACCGCCTGGTGGTCCGGGATCCGGCCTTCACCGCCGAGCCGTTCACCGTGCACACCCGCTGGATCGAGACCGAGTTCGACAACCCGGTGCCGCCGTTCGCCGCCGCCGGACCGATCGCGGTTGCGCCCGAACGCGAGACCGTGGTGGTCGAGGTGGGCGGCAAGCGGCTGGAGGTGACGCTGCCGGCCGGTCTCGGCGGCGGCCCGGCCGGCGCTTCGCCGGCCGCGCGCAAGCCCGCCCGTCGTGGTGCCGGCGCCGCGGTCGGCCCGGTGGCCGGCGGGGACGCGCTCACCTCGCCGATGCAGGGCACCATCGTGAAGATCGCGGTGGCCGACGGGGACACCGTCGCCGAGGGCGACCTGGTGGTGGTGCTGGAGGCGATGAAGATGGAGCAGCCGCTGTACGCCCACAAGGCGGGCACGGTGAGTGGGCTGTCGGCCGAGGTGGGTGCGGTGATCACCGCGGGCGCCGCCATCTGCACCATCGGCTGAGGGCGGGCGTCTGCGCGGTGACTCGCTGTTTCAGCGGAGCGAGTCGGCGGCGACGGCGCAGACGGCGGCGGTGAGCGCGTTCAGCACCTGCGAGTCGAGCCGCCAGTGCTGCCAGTAGAGCGGGACGTCCAGCACCCGGCCGGGGGCGATGTCCACGCAGTTGCCGGCGGCCAGGTCGGCGTCGGCGATCCGTTCGGCCACCAGTCCCCAGCCGAGGCCGAGCTGGATCGACTCGTTGAACGCCGGTACCGACGGCACGTAGTGCACGGGCGGGTCGAGGGTGCGTCCGGTCAGCGTACGCAGGAAGCGGTGTTGGATCTGGTCCTTGCGGTCGAAGACCACCACCGGCGCGGCGCCGGCCGCCGCCGGGGTGAGGCCGTCGGCGAACCACCGGTCGGCCAGCGACGGCGCGGCCAGCGCCCGGTAGCGCATCGCTCCGAGCGGCCGCACCCGGCAGCCCTGCACCGCCTCGCGTTGCGCGGTCACGGCGGCCGTCACCACACCGTCGCGCAGCAGCTCGGCGGTGTGGTCCTGGTCGTCCTGGCGGATGTCGAAGGAGAGTTCCGGCCGGGCGGGTAGCCGGGCCAGGGCCGCCGGGAACCAGGTGGCGAGCGAGTCGGCGTTGACCACGACGGCGACCCGGGTACGACCGGGGTCGCCGCCGAGTGGCCCCCGCGCGTCGGCGAGCGCCTCCCGTTCCAGCAGTGCGAGCTGGCCGGCGAGGCGCAGCAGCGGCCGACCGGCCTCGGTGGCGTCACAGGGCCGCTGGCGGCGTACGAGCACCTGCCCGACGGTCTCCTCCAGGGCTTTGATCCGCTGGCTGACCGCCGACGGGGTGACGTGCAGCAGCCGGCCCGCCGCCTCGAAGCTGCCCTCGCTGACCACCGCCGCGAGGGTACGCAGCTGGGTGGAGTCCAGACCGTCCATGAAGCCGAGCTTAACCTCCTGAAGAATCTTTAGCTGGACTGGTCGAAGGCGCCCTCCTACCGTCGACCCGTGCTCACCTCGGCCGTTGCCGGCTTCTCCCTCTCCATCGCCCTGATCGTCGCGATCGGGGCGCAGAACGCCTTCGTGCTCCGCCAGGGCCTGCGCCGGGAACACCTGGCGCCGGTCGTACTGACCTGCGCTCTCTCGGACGCCCTGCTGATCGGCGTCGGCATCGCCGGGGTGGGTTCGGTGGTGACCGCCCGGCCCGACGTGCTCACCGCGATCCGCTGGGGCGGCGCGGCGTTCCTGCTCGGGTACGCGGTCCTCGCCGCCCGCCGGGCGCTGCGCCCCGGTGCCCTCACCCCCGCCGACCGGCCGCCGGCCCGGCTCGGCGCGACCCTCGCCGCCTGCCTCGCCTTCACCTACCTCAACCCGCACGTCTACCTGGACACCGTGCTGCTGCTCGGCGGCATCGCCCAGCAGCACCAGCACCGGTGGTGGTTCGGCCTCGGCGCGGCGGCGGCCAGCGTGTGCTGGTTCACCGCGCTCGGTGCCGGCGCCTACCGACTCGCCCCGCTGCTCGCGCGGACCCGGGTCTGGCAGGTGGTCGACGGTGTGATCGCGGTGGTGATGGTCGTGGTGGCGGCGGTGCTGGTGCTGGGCTGAGCGGGTGTTTTCGCTTACCACCGGGAGCGGGGACGGCCTCCGGCAGGAATGATGGCCGGGTGCGGTTCCTCAATGGCGCCACCCCGGCGTACGACCTGACCTACAACGACGTCTTCATGGCACCGGCCCGCTCGGAGGTGGGCTCACGGCTCGACGTCGACCTGGCCACCGGCGACGGTACGGGCACCACGATCCCCCTGGTGGTGGCGAACATGACGGCGGTCGCCGGCCGGCGGATGGCCGAGACGGTAGCCCGGCGCGGCGGCATCGTGGTGATTCCGCAGGACATCCCGATCGACGTGGTGGCCGACGTCGTCGGCTGGGTCAAGCAGCGCCATCTGGTGCACGAGACGGCGATCGCGCTCGGCCCGACGGACACCGTCGGAGACGCGATCCACCTGCTGCCGAAGCGGGCGTACGGCGCGGTGGTCGTGGTCGACGAGGCCGGCCGGCCGATGGGAGTGGTGACCGAGGCCGACACGGTGGGCGTCGACCGGTTCGCCCAGCTGCGGCACGTGATGTCGAGCGAACTGCACACGGTGCCGGCGGATGCGGATCCGCGTACCGGCTTCGACCGGCTCTCCGCCGGGCGGCGACGGCTGGCGCCGGTGGTCGACGACGAGGGACGGCTGGTCGGGGTGCTGACCCGGCAGGGCGCTCTGCGGGCGACGCTCTACAAGCCGGCCGTGGACGACCGGGGTCGGCTGCGGATCGCCGCGGCGGTGGGGATCAACGGCGACGTGGCGGGTAAGGCGGCGGCGTTGCTGGCGGCCGGGGTGGACACCCTGGTCGTGGACACCGCGCACGGCCACCAGGAACGGATGATCTCCGCGCTGCGGACCGTCCGACGCCTCGACCCGGCCGTCCCGGTGGCGGCCGGCAACGTGGTCACCGCCGACGGCGTACGGGACCTGGTCGAGGCGGGCGCCGACATCGTCAAGGTCGGGGTCGGCCCGGGCGCGATGTGCACCACCCGGATGATGACCGGGGTGGGACGGCCGCAGTTCTCGGCGGTACTGGACTGTGCGACCGCCGCCCGCGAGCTGGGCCGGCACGTCTGGGCCGACGGTGGGGTGCGGCACCCCCGGGACGTGGCGCTGGCGCTGGCCGCCGGGGCGTCGAACGTGATGATCGGCTCCTGGTTCGCCGGCACCTACGAGTCCCCCGGCGACCTCTACACCGACGAGGACGACCGGCGGTACAAGGAGAGCTTCGGGATGGCCTCGGCGCGCGCGGTCAGTGCGCGTACCGGCGAGGACAGCCCGTACGACCGGGCCCGCAAGGCCATCTTCGAGGAGGGCATCTCGTCGGCGCGGATGTACCTGGACCCGGTCCGGCCCGGCGTCGAGGACCTGATCGACGAGATCATCTCCGGGGTGCGCAGCGCCTTCACCTACGCGGGGGCGCGTACCCTGCCGGAGTTCCACGAGCGGGCCCTGGTCGGGGTACAGAGCACCGCCGGCTACACCGAGGGGATGCCCCTGCCGACCAGCTGGTGACGGTGGCGACGCCACTCCGATAATCGTTTGGCCCCTGACTATCAGGTGGCTAAGGTACGGACCATGAGTCTGTACCAGCTCGGGGACCTGCCGCTGGGTCGGCTGCTGGTGGTCGCCGGGCACCTCACCGGTCAGCGGTGGAACCGCTACCTCGCCGACGAGCACGGCCTGACCCAGGCCGGGATGGTCACCCTGATGGCCCTTGCCGAGCACGGCGAGCTGCCGCACCGGGCGGTGGCCGAGTTGTGCTTCGTCCGCCCGGCGACCCTCACCGGCATCGCCGACACCCTGGAACGCGACGGCCTGGTGGAGCGGCGCCGAGACGAGGACGACCGGCGCAGCGTCAAGCTCGCCCTGACGGCGGCTGGCCACGACCGGGTGGCGGCGCTCACCGCCTTGATCCGGTCGAAGCGGCCACTGACCTCGGTCGACACCGACCCGGCGAAGGCGGCGGTGATCCGGCAGTTCCTCCTCGAGGTCATCGGCAACGAGGAGCCACCAGGAACGGGGAGTCCGACATGTTGATCCGGTTGCTGCGCGGCGGACTGCGCCCGTACCACCGGCCGTTGGCGGCGGTGGTGCTGCTCCAGTTCGTCGGCACGATGGCCGCGCTGTACCTGCCGAGCCTCAACGCCGACATCATCGACCTCGGCGTCGCCCGTGGCGACACCGACTACATCCTGCGTACCGGCGGGTGGATGCTCGCGGTCAGCGTGGTGCAGATCGTCTGCGCCACCGCCGCGGTCTACCTCGGCGCCGGGATCGCCATGGGCTACGGGCGGGACCTGCGGGCGGAACTCTTCGGGCACGTCAACACGTTCTCCGCCCGGGAGGTGGCCCGCTTCGGCGCCCCGTCGCTGATCACCCGCAACACCAACGACGTGCAACAGGTGCAGATGCTCGTGATGATGAGCTGCACCATGCTGGTGGCCGCTCCGATCATGAGCATCGGCGGTGTGGTGATGGCGCTGCGGGAGGACGTCGGCCTCTCCTGGCTCATGCTGGTCTGCGTACCGGTGCTGGCGGTCGCGCTGGGCCTGATCATCCGACGGATGGTGCCCGGCTTCCGGCTCATGCAGACCCGGATCGACACGGTCAACCGGGTGCTGCGAGAGCAGATCACCGGGATCCGGGTGGTCCGGGCGTTCGTCCGGGAGCCGTACGAGACGCGGCGCTTCGCCGCCGCGAACACCGACCTGACCGCGACCGCCCTGCGTACCGGCCGACTGATGGCGTTGATCTTCCCCGTGGTCATGCTGGTGCTCAACGTCTCCAGCGTGGCGGTGCTCTGGTTCGGTGCCCAACGGGTCGACGACGGGGCGATCCAGGTCGGCGCGTTGACCGCCTTCCTGCAGTACCTGATGCAGATCCTGATGGCCGTCATGATGGCCACCTTCATGCTGATGATGGTGCCGCGGGCCGCGGTCTGCGCCGAGCGGATCGGCGAGGTGCTGGACACCGACACGTCGGTGTCGCCCGACCCGGAACCGGTCACCGAGGTGACCGCCCGCGCCGAGTTGGAGCTACGCGGCGTACGGTTCCAGTACCCGGGCGCCGCCGAGCCGGTGCTCCGGGACATCTCGTTCCGGGTGACCCCGGGCACCACCACCGCGATCATCGGCAGTACGGGTGCGGGCAAGACCACCCTGCTCTCCCTGATCCCCCGGCTGGTCGACGTGACCGCCGGAGCGGTGCTGGTCGACGGGGTCGACGTCCGGCGGCTGGCCCCCGACGAGTTGTGGCAACGGATCGGGCTGGTGCCGCAGAAGCCGTACCTGTTCACCGGGACGGTGGCGAGCAACCTGCGCTACGGCAACCCGGACGCCACCGACGAACAACTGTGGGCGGCGCTGGAGATCGCCCAGGCCCGGGACTTCGTCGCGGCCATGCCCGAGGGGCTGGCGGCGCCGATCGCCCAGGGCGGCACGAACGTCTCCGGCGGTCAGCGGCAGCGGCTGGCGATCGCCCGGGCGCTGGTCCGCCGGCCGGAGATCTACCTCTTCGACGACTCGTTCTCCGCGCTCGACCTCGGCACCGACGCGCGACTGCGGGCGGCCCTGCGGCCGGTCACCGCCGACGCCGCCGTGGTGATCGTGGCGCAGCGGGTGTCCACGATCGTCGGCGCCGACCAGATCATCGTGCTGGAGGACGGGAGCGTGGTCGGGATGGGCCGACACGAGGAACTGCTCACCAGCTGCCCGACGTACGCCGAGATCGTGGCGTCCCAACGAACGGCCGAGGTGCCGGCATGAGCGAGCCCCAGCGAGCGAATCATCGGGTCAGCGCCGAGGTGCCTCAGGACGGCACGGAGCGAAGCGGAGAGCCGGCATGAGCGAGCCCCAGCGAGCGAATCAGCAGGAAGCCGCCATCCCCGCGCAGCCGGGGGGTGCCGACGCGCGGACGCCGAAGCGGTTGCCCGCCGGCGGGCAGCGCGGGGGTCCGCCGTGGATGGGCGCGGGGATGCCCGCGGAACGCTCGATGAACTTCGGCCCGAGCGCCCGCCGCCTGCTGGCCCGACTGCGCCCGCACCGGCTGCACCTGGCCGCGGTCATCACGTTGGCGGTGGCCAGCGTCGGGTTGAGTGTGATCGGGCCGAAGGTGCTCGGGCACGCCACCGATCTGATCTTCACCGGGGTCATCGGCCGGCAGCTGCCGGCGGGCACCAGCGCCGAGCAGGCCGTCGACGCGGCCCGGGCGGCGGGTAACGACAACTTCGCCGACATGCTCGCCCGGATGGACGTGGTACCCGGTGTGGGGGTCGACTTCACCGCGCTGGGCCGGGTGCTGCTGCTGGCGCTGGGGCTCTACCTGGCGGCCAGCCTGCTGATGTGGTGGCAGGGCTGGCTGCTCACCGGCGTGGTGCAGCGGGCCGTGTTCGGCCTGCGCGCCGACGTCGAGGAGAAGCTCAACCGGTTGCCGCTGCCGTACTTCGACCGGCAGCCCCGCGGTGAGCTGCTCAGCCGGGTCACCAACGACATCGACAACATCGCGCAGAGCCTCCAGCAGACGCTGAGTCAGCTGCTCACGTCGCTGCTCACCGTGGTCGGCGTACTCGGCATGATGTTCTGGATCTCGCCGCTGCTGGCCCTGGTGGCGCTGGTCGCGGTGCCGCTGTCGGTGCTGGTCACCGCCCAGATCGCCAAGCGGTCGCAGCGCAGGTTCATCGCCCAGTGGACGCACACCGGCGAGCTGAACGGGCAGATCGAGGAGGCGTTCACCGGCCACGAGCTGGTCAAGGTCTTCGGTCGGCAGCGCGAGGTGGAGGCGGCCTTCCACGCCAAGAACGAGGAACTGTTCCGGGCCAGCTTCGGCGCCCAGTTCATCTCCGGGATCATCATGCCGGCGATGTTCTTCATCGGGAACCTCAGCTACGTGGCGATCGCCGTGGTCGGCGGGCTGCGGGTCGCCTCCGGCACGATGAGCCTCGGCGACGTGCAGGCGTTCATCCAGTACTCCCGCCAGTTCACCCAGCCGCTCACCCAGGTCGCCTCGATGGCCAACCTGCTGCAGTCGGGAGTGGCCTCGGCCGAGCGGGTCTTCGCCGTACTCGACGCCGAGGAGCAGGAGCCGGACCCCGTCGCGCCGGCCCGGGTGACCGACCCGCACGGCCGGGTCGAGTTCGAGCACGTCTCGTTCCGGTACGCCCCGGACAAGCCGCTGATCGAGGATCTCTCCCTGGTCGCCGAGCCGGGCCACACCGTGGCCATCGTCGGGCCGACCGGCGCCGGCAAGACCACCCTGGTCAATCTGATCATGCGCTTCTACGAGCTGGACGCCGGCCGGATCACGCTCGACGGGGTGGACGTCACCACCCTGAACCGCGACGACCTGCGCGGCCGGATCGGCATGGTGTTGCAGGACACCTGGCTGTTCGGCGGCACGATCCGGGACAACATCGCCTACGGGCGGCCCGACGCGACCGAGGAGGAGATCCTCGCCGCCGCCCGGGCCACCTTCGTGGACCGGTTCGTCCGTAGCCTGCCCGACGGCTACGACACGGTGATCGACGAGGAGGGCAGCAACGTCAGCGCCGGGGAGAAGCAGCTCATCACGATCGCCCGGGCCTTCCTGGCCGACCCCGCACTGCTGATCCTCGACGAGGCGACCAGCTCGGTGGACACCCGTACCGAGGTGCTTCTCCAGCAGGCGATGGCGGCCCTGCGGTCTGAGCGGACCAGCTTCGTCATCGCGCACCGGCTCTCCACCATCCGCGACGCCGATCTGATCCTGATGATGGAGGACGGCCGCATCGTCGAGCAGGGCACCCACGAGCAGTTGCTCGCCGCGCAGGGCGCGTACCACCGGCTCTACCAGGCGCAGTTCCAACAGGCGGTCAGCGGTGACGACCCGGTGGCCGTACCGGCGTGAGCCCACCTGCGGAGCGGGCGGAGGCCCGCCGGGGCGCGCGAGGTGGCCGGGCCGCTGACACGGGACCTGTCAGCGGCCCGGCGGCGGCCCGGGCGTCGGGAACGGGGGACCCGACGCTCGCCGGACCGCGCGTGACAACGGTACGCCGCCGAGCGACCATCCGGCGACCACGACGACCTACTGACCCATCTCGATATTTCCGGTTCAGATCGCACTCCACCGGGCGGTGTCCACGCGCCGGGTCAAGGTGTCGCTGGTCACGACCGGCGAGGGCCGCACCCAGTGATGCCGGACACATCGTCAGGCTCAGTACGTATCCGGTCGGCCCGCCGCGCGAGGTGACATAGGTGTCCGAACTGCTCACCCAGCTGGCATCGCCCGACTGGGCGTACCTGGTCCTGTTCGGTCTGCTGATGGTGGACGCCTTCGTGCCGGTGGTGCCCACCCAACTGTTGATGATCACGGGCGGCGCGGTCACCGTGTACGGCGGGACGAGCCTGCCGGTGACCATCGCGGTCGGCGCACTGGGCGTGTTCACCGGGGATCTGGCCTGCTACCTGCTCGGCCGGAGCACCCCGGGGCGGCGGCCACCGCGCCCGGCGGGGACGGGCCGCGCCCGGCGGGTGGCGGGCCGGTTCACCCAGGGACTGCGCCGTCCCGGACCGACCGGGCTGCTGCTCTGCCGCTTCGTGCCCGGCGGTCGGATGACCGTCTGCTTCGCGTCCGGTCGCAGCCGGTACCCGCTGCGGCTCTTCCTCCCCTACGCCGGCACCGCGGCGGTGGCCTGGGCGTCGTACGGCGCACTGGTCGGGCACCTCGGCGGGGCGGCACTGACCGGCTCGGCGTGGCGGATGACGGTGATCGCGGTGCTGGCCGCCGCCGGCTTCGCCCTGACCGGGTGGGCCCTGGCGCTGGTCGCCGCCCGACTGGCCCCGGCGCCGGCTGAGATCCCGGCCGACTGAGGTTCCGGCCGACTGAGGTTCCGGCCGACTGAGGTTCCGGCCGACTGAGGTTCCGGCCGACTGAGGTTCCGGCCGACTGAGGCCACCCGCTGATCGCCGCCCCGCTCCGGACCACGACCCCGTCCAACGGCCACTCGGGGAGATACCGGAGGACCGGTCGGGGTCGACCCGGGGGCGGATCTCGGTGCTCGTCCCGGATCCGCCCGAGGCCCTCCCGGCGACAGGCTGAGACATGCCTGGAACCCGGAACATCGGCGTACTGGCCCTCGGCGGCATCGCCCTCGCCGCGCTGCTCGCCGTCGTCGGCCACCTCGGTGTGGACGACCTCGACCCGGTGAGCCTGACCGTCAGCGACTACGCCGTCTCCGACTCCGGTGGCGCCATCCACGTCGCCATGGTGACGCTGGCCGTGGCCTCCGCCCTGCTCGTCCCGGCCCTGCCCCGCCTCGGCCCGCCCGGCGGCCGCCGGGGTGGAACCCACCACCACACCGGCGTCGATCCGGCGGGCGGCCGCGACCTGCGCCGACCGCGCGCGGCCGAGTTGCTGCTCGCGGCGTGGGCCGGTGGCCTGCTGCTGGCCGGGCTGGTGCCGACCAACCCGCCGGGCACCGAGATGGGCACCGCCGCCTACCTGCACCGGTACGCCTCGGTGGTGGCCTTCCTGGCGCTGCCGGTCGCCGGCTGGCTCCTCGCCGCCCGGCTACCGGCCGAGAGCGGCGCGCGGCGCTGGCTCCGCGTGCTGACCGTGGCCAGCCTGGTCCTGGCCGCCGCCCAGGTGTGGTCCGCCTACCCCGGCGACCGGGCCTTCTACGGCCTGATCGAACGCGCCCTCATCCTCACCGAGGTCGCCCTGCTCGTCCTGGTGGCCAGCACGCTCCTCCGTCGGCCCGACCCGTCGATGGCGGCGTGGTGGCGCCCGCCGGGGACTACTCCAGTTCGTGCAGCATCAGCTGACGGGCGGCCTCGGTGACCGAGCCGGAGAGACTGGGGTAGATGGTGATGGTCTGGGCCAGTTCGTTGACCGTGAGGTTGTTCTCCACCGCCATCGTGATCGGCAGGATCAACTCGCTGGCCTTCGGTGCGACCACCACACCGCCGATCACCTGGCCGCTGGCCGGCCGGCAGAACAGCTTGACGAAGCCGTCCGCCACCTCGTCCATCTTCGCCCGGGCGTTGCCGGCCAGCGGCAGCATCACCTGCCGGGCCGGCACCTTGCCCGCGTCCACCTCGTCCTGAGAGACACCCACGGTGGCCAGCTCCGGGTCGGTGAAGACGTTCGCCGCGACGGTCCGTAGCCGCAGCGGCCGGACCGCCTCGCCGAGCGCGTGCCACATGGCGATCCGGCCCTGCATGGCGGCGACGCTGGCCAACGGCAGCACGCCGGTGCAGTCGCCGGCCGCGTAGATGCCGGGCACGTTGGTACGCGAGACCCGGTCCACCGTCACGTAACCGCCCCGGGCCAGTGCGACGCCGTACTCGGCCAGGCCCAGCTCGGCGGTGTTCGGAATCGAGCCGACCGCGATCAGGGCGTGCGAGCCGGACACCTTGCGCCCGTCGGAGAGTTCGACCTCGACGCCGTCGGCGGTCCGGCGCACGCCCTCGGCGCGGGAGTTGTTCAGGATGCTCATGCCCCGGGACCGGAAGACCCGCTCGATCGCCTGCGCGGCGTCCGGATCCTCGTGCGGCATCACCCGGTCGCGGCTGGAGACCAGGGTGACCTCGATCCCCATGGCCAGGTACGCGCTGGCGAACTCGGCGCCGGTGACGCCGGAGCCGACCACGATCAGGTGCTCGGGCAGGGCGGGCAGGTCGTACACCTGCCGCCAGGTCAGGATGCGCTCACCGTCGGGGAGGGCGGTGGGCAGCTGGCGCGGCGTCGCACCGGTGGCGATCAGCACCGTCGAGGCGTCGATCCCGTACGCCGCCTCCTCGCCGTCCGGCGTGACGATCACCCGGTGGGTGTGACCGAGGGCGTCCTCACCGAGCCGGGCCCGGCCGGCGACGAAGGTGACCCCGGCCTTGACCAGCTTGGCGTGGATGTCGGCGGACTGGGCCACGGCGAGCCGCTTGACCCGCTCGTGCACCGCCTGGGCGTCCACGGTGACCGCCTCCAGGCCGTCGGAGTGCACCCCGAACACCTCGGTGTCGCGGTACCCGGTCACCACCTCGGAGCTGGCGATGAACGTCTTCGACGGCACGCAGTCGGAGAGTACGCAGGCACCACCGGCGCCATCGGCCTCCACGACGGTGACGTCGGCGTCCAACTGTGCGGCGACCAGCGCCGCCTCGTAGCCGGCCGGCCCCCCGCCGATGATCACGATCCGGCTCACCACGACCGCCCTTCGTCAATGCTCACAGTGACTTTCTTCTCCCCGACACGTCCGACACGCACCGTCGTATTCTCCCCCACCCGTCCGCCGGGCTATCGTCATCGCCGTGCGTCATTACGCCGCCTACGGCTCGAACCTGGACCCCGCCCGAATGCGCGCCTACTGCCCGCATTCGCCGATGGTGGGCATCGGCTGGCTGGAGGGCTGGCGGCTCACCTTCGCCGGTGAAGACGTCATCGGCTGGGAGGGCGCGGTCAGCACCGTGGTCGAGTCGCCCGGCGACCGGGTCTTCGTGGCGCTCTACGACATCCACCCGTACGACGCGGCCCAGTTGGACGAGCTCGAGGGTGTCACCGCCGGCACGTACCGGAAGCTGACCGTCCGCGTGTCGACGCTGGACGGCGACGTGACGGCCTGGGTGTACGTCTTCGACGGCTACGAGGGCGGGTTGCCCACCTCGTGGTACGTGTCCGAGATCGCGAACGCCGCCGAGAAGGCGGGCGCGCCGGACGACTACGTCGCCGAGCTGCGGTCCCGGCCCACCGGCACCGCGTCGGCGTAGCGCGTCTCCCACACCCTCAGTCTGCTACCGGGCGCCGGTGCCGCGGGCGCCGACCCCGCAGCGCCGGGTGATCCGTCACAATCGCCCCTCTTCAGGGCGCCGGCCGGGGCGGACCGTCAGCCCTCGGTGTGGGCTCGCGCCACACCCAGCAACTCCACCAGCTCCCCGCCACCGGCGGGGCCGAGCGCCGCGAACGCCGGTGCGACCAGCCGGTCGGTCACCGCCTCGGCCCACAGCCGCCGCCGCACCAACGGCCCGACCGGCGGGTACGGCGGCGGCCACCCGCAGGCCATCGCGCCGCTCTCCCCCTCCGGCCCGGCGAGCACCGCCTGGAGCGGCGTCATCCCGCTGGCCCGCACGGCCACCAGGTGCGCGCCGGTGAAGTGCTCCCGCAGCAGGCGCAGTCCGACGGCGAGTCGGGCGCCCGGCTCCTCGGCCCGCGACGGCATCGCCCGCCACGCCGCGAACAGCGGCATCGCGCTGGCGTCGGCCGCACCGACGGCCCGTTCCACCAGCCCGACGAGCCGGTCGAGGCGGGGCAGGGTCGACAGCTGCTCCACCCCCCAACGACCGCACTCGGCCAGGCTGGCGGCGGCCACCTCCGAGGGTCGTACGGTGCGGGCCGCAGCGTCCCAGCCGTCGGCCACCGCGTCGGGCGCGATGAAGCCGAGCGCGGCGGCCACCGTCTCGGCCCGTACGTCGCCCAGGGCGCCGGCCCGGCCGGTGACGTAGAAGGCCCAACCCGAGATGCCGAGCAGCCGGGCCCGGCGCAGCGTGGTCGGGCACCGGTTGTACGCCTCGCCGAGCGCGAGCACCGCCGGCTTGCTGGCCGCGGCCAGCTGTTCCGGGGTCATCCCCGACCGCCCGAAGGTCGGTGCCCGAGGAATCCGGCCGAAGGTCCGTCCATGGAGGATCAGTCTGCCGCGCCGTCGCCCACGCCGGCATCCTCCTCCTCGGCGGCCAACGCCTCGACCGCGGCTTCGACCTCCCCGGCGCGGCGTCGGGCGGTACCGGCGGCCCGCTCGGCCGCGCGCCGGGCCAGCCGGGCGCGGCTGAGTTCCTGCTCGGCCACGGCCCGGCGGCGTTCCAGTTCGGCCAGTTCCGTCTCGATCGCGTCCAGGGCGGCAACGCCGTCCCGTTCGGCCTGCGCCGCGCCGGCCAGGTCGGCCTCGGCCCGTTCCTGGTCGGTACGCGCCCGGGACAGTTCCCGGTCCAGTGCCCGGCGTCGGCGGTCCCGCTCGGCGCGGGCCGCCCGCTGGGCCTGTTCGGCCCGGAGCGCACCGCGCTCGGCCTGGCGGGGTCGGGCCGGTTCCGCGGGCGGCGGTTCTTCCCCGCCGGTGACCAGGCGCAACTGCGGCCGGGGCACCTCGCCGAACCCGGCGTAGTGGGCGGGGCGCAGCAGGCGGCCGGAGCGCACCTGCTCGGCCACCGCCACGTCCGACAGGGCGGCGTTCAGGGTCGCCTCGACCTCGGCCAGCGGCAGCTTCCCGGCCGACGGGGCACCCTCGACCCCGGCGGCCAGTCGGCGTACCTCGGCGACGAGCGCGCCGACGACGGCCCGGCGCTGCGCGGACAGCTCCCGCAGGCGCGGGCCGCGCAGCTCGCGTTGGGCGGCCCGCAGCGAATCGGCCAGCTGCACCAGTTCGGCGACCAGTTCGGGCCGGTCGAGGGCGAGCAGGTTGACCAGCCAGGCGGCGACGGTGGGCCGGCGCAGTCGGGCGATCTCCCGGGCGGTACGCGGGTCACCGGCCTGCCGTGCTTGCGCCGCGGCGGCGTCCCGGGCGGCGACGAACCGGTCCGGTGGCGTGCGGTAGAGCTGCTCGACGAGGTCGGGCGGCGCGTCGGGCATCGGTTCAGCCGTCGATCCGGCTGCCCGGCTCCAGCCGCTGGTAGTCGCTGCCGGACAGGGCCGTGTACTGCCGGTCGAGCACGGCGTGACCACGCTCGTTGAGCAGCGCGTCGTGCAGCGCGAAGACCCGGCGCGGGGCCACCGCCCGGATGAAGTCGACCACCTCGGAGAACTTCGACCAGGGCGCGTGGATCGGCGCGAACAGGGTGTCGACCGGTACGTCCGGGACGACGAGGGAGTCTCCCGGGTGGTAGGCGACGTCGGCGAGCAGGTAGCCGAGGTTGTCCACCACCGGGATGTCGGGGTGGATCACCGCGTGCCGCCCGCCGTAGGCGCGGACGGGCACACCGGCGGCGGTGAAGGACTCACCGGGGCTCACCGGGTGCAGCACCTCGGCCGCGTCGCCCAGCGTGCCGGCCAGCGCGGCCGGCCCGTGGATGGCGAACGGCCGGCGCGCCAGCTGCCGGTCGACCGCCTCGACGTCGACGTGGTCGGGGTGCTCGTGGGTGATCAGCACCGCGTCGACCCCGTCCAAGGCCACGGCCGGGTCGCTGAACACCCCGGGATCGACGACCAGCACCCCACCGTCGTGCTCGACGCGCAGGCACGAGTGGGCGTACTTGGTGAGCCGCATCGTGATGCCTCCCATATCGAATCGTGACGTCCTCAGCGCAGTCTGCCGGAACCTGCGGGGTGACGCGGGGCGTCTCAGCTATCGCCCCGAGACGGGGCCGAGGAGAGGGGAACGGGGATGGAGCTGCAACAAGCCCGCCGACGCCCGACGACAACGGTGGCGGCGTTGCTCGCGCTGCTGGTGCTCGCCGGCTGTGGCGGCGGAGGCGACTCGGCGGGCTCCGAGGCGGGCGCGGCCGACGCGCCGGCCCACGCCGGGCGCGACGACGCCGGGGCACCGGCCCGGGCCGAGGGGAGCGACGCCGGGGCACCGGCCGGCGGCGGCGCGGCGGACACCCGGGTCGACCAGCGGGCGATCGTCTACACCGGATCGATCCGGGTCCAGGTGGACGATGTGGATTCGGCGGCCCGGTCCGCCGCCGGTGCGGCCACCCGGGCCGGTGGGTTCGTCGGTGGCGACCAGCGCCGCAGCACCGCCGCGGACGCGGTCGCGGAACTGCAACTGCGGGTACCGGCGGAACGGTTCTACCCGGTGGTGGAGGAACTCGCGGCACTGGGCCGCCAGCAGCGCCGACAGATCGACACCCAGGACGTCACCGAGGAGACCATCGACCTCGACGCGCGGATCGCCAGCCAGCGGGCCCGGGTGGAGAGCGCCCGGCGCCTCCTCGCCCAGGCCAGCTCGATCGGTGACCTGATCAGCCTGGAGAACGAGTTGGCCCGCCGGGAGGCCGACCTCGCCTCGCTGGAGGCGAAGAAGCGGCGGTTGGGCGACCTGACGGCGCTGTCCACGATCACCGTCACCCTGGTCGGGCCGGAAGCCGGCCCGATCGAGGAGGAGCGGCAGATCGGTTTCCTGGCCGGGCTCAGCGGCGGCTGGAAGGTCTTCCTGGTCTCGATGACCGTCCTGCTCACGGTGCTCGGCGCGATCCTGCCGTGGCTGCTGGTGTTCGGCGTACCGCTGGCGGCACTGTGGTGGCTGGCCCGGCGGCGCCGGGTCCGCCGGCTGGCACCCGCCGCCGTCGCCCCGGTCGCCGCCGTGCCACCGCCCGGCGGTGGGACGCCGCCCGACGGTACGGCGGCGCCCCCGGTACCGCAGGCCCGGTCCTCCTCCTGACGGCCCGCCCGGGACGCGGTGGTGGCCGTACGCGTCAGCCGAACAGCCACCACCGCGGCAGGTCCACTGCGGACGGCAACACGTACGGCCGCGCTCTGCCATACTCAACGTGACGGCCCACGCGACGGGTGGCGTCGGTCCCCGGGGAGGTGGCGCCCTTGCCGAACGACCGCATCGAGCAGCCCCGGATGGAGGAGCTGGAATCCCGGCTCATCACTCTCGCCCTCGTCGTGGCCCTGGCGGTCAGCATCGCCGACAACATCTTCAACTTCATCGAGAGCCAGAACTGGGCCACGCCGCTGATCTTCCTGACCATGCTGATCTTCCTGCGCTGGCTGGACGTCACCCGTCGACGGGTCATGTCGATCGCCACCGGCGCACCACTGCGGGTCTACGACTCGTCGTCGGCCTTCTACGGCGAGGCCCTGCACGCGATCCAGCGCAGCTCCAAGTCGGTCTACGCGGTGTTCTCACACGCCAAGGCACCCCCGCAGCAGACCGAGGAGTCCCGCCGCTACTACACGGCCACCATCCGCTGGGCCCGGAAGAATCCGGGCAAGCGGCACCTGCACCGGGTCATCCGGCTGCCCCACCACAGCCCGGACATCCAGGCCTGGGTCGACGAGCAGGTCGAACTCGGTGAGAAGGTGGAGAACTACCACGTCCGGGTGTTGCGCTATCCGCCCGGGATGGAGCTGGAGGGCGAGAACTTCGCGGTGATCGACTCGTCCGTGGTGTTCCTCGGCTACGCCGTCGACGACCGGGGTGAGCTACACGGCTTCAGCATCCGGGACGCAGGGGTCGCGGCCACCTTCGAGCACCACTTCCGCGAGCTGTGGCGGTTGGCCAACTCCAGTCCGTCCGGGCACCCGCCACAGCAGCGACAGCCCCTGGCCGACCCGTCAGACGGGATGGGTGACGCGCAGCGTCCGTCCCGCGGCGCGTAGCAGCCCCGGCCAGTCGTCGGCCGCCGGCGGGTCGAGGTACGCCATCCCGCCGCGAAAGGCGTCCGCCAACAACGCCGGCTCCCGAGGGTGGTACGCCCGGCCGACGGTGGTGGCCAGATCCCAGGCGTGCAGATGCCACTCGACGGCGAGCACCCCGATGCTGCACCGGGCGTCCCAGGTCCGGCCACGGAAGGTGTAGCTGGGCAGGTCCGGGATGGCGGAGGCGACCCGCAGGTAGCGCGTCGCGGCAGCCTTGAAGCTCCGCAGCGCGACGGGTGGCGCCACCACCGGCAGCAGCACCAGGGAGCGGGCGTTGAAGGCGGCGAGTTCCGCCGAGGTCATCAGCTCCTTCGGGCCGGATCGGAGGATCTCCCGGTGACCGGTCACGCTCTCCTGCGCGGTGGCGTGCAGGTGGCGCAGGACGTCCAGCGAGGACCATGGCGCGCACGGGCCGGTGCGGGCCCAGTCCGCCGGCTGGTAGCCGGCGCAGACCTCGGCGACCGCTGCCACACCGTCCAGATATGACCGCCGGTAGCAGGCCACGCATGCCATGGCCAGATCGTAACGATCCGTCGCCCGTCCTTGACCGTCCAGAGCGGACGGTCAGTCCACCGGCACCGCCAGTGCGGCGACGTACCGGTCCGGCCGCCTGCGCCACGGCCCCACCCAGGCGGCCTGGACGGCCTCGGCGGGTGGTCGGCCGGTCGCCGCCCAGTGCCGGGCCGGGTCGAGCAGCGCAAGCACCTCGGGTGCCTCCGTACCCCGGGCCACCCGGGCGGACAGTCCACGCTGCGCGAGCGCGACCAGTTGACCGGCCACCTCGCGTACCGGGGCGGCGATCCCGTCCGGGCCGCTCTCCGCGGCCTTCAGGGTGATCAGGTCGAGCGCCTCGGTACGGAAGTCGGCGAGCAGAGTGGCCGCCTCCCGGCGTACCGACGGCTCCTCCGCCAGCCCCACGAAGAGCGCGGGCACCACCCCGAGGTGCTCCCATGCCGGCCCGTCGGGCAGGCGGGTCTCCAACGTCCGGCGCGGGCGCACTGCCGGCCAGACCTGGGCCAGGTGGGTCTGCCAGTCGTCGAGGGTCGGCATCGTGCCGTCATCGAAGCCCTTCCGGACGGCCTGCCGGAAGGAACCGGCGGAGCCGGGAACGTACCCGGCTCCGGAGCGGCGGTAGATCATCGGTAGGTCGGTGAGCGCCGCCGTCAACTCCGCCAGCGACGTCGCCTCGTACAACCGGGCGGTGAGGTGCTGGCAGCGGGCCGGGTCGATCCGCCGCCAGTACGCCATGCGGTGCGACACCAGGCCGGTGGTGGCCGGGTCGCCGGAGTTCAGCGCCGGGGTGTTGGCGAGGATCGCGGCGAGGAACGGCGAGGCGCCCAACAGCACCCTGAGCTTGTCGAGGTACTCCCGTTCGTCCAGCGCGTCCAGGCTGACCTGAGTGGACAGGGTCAACGCCATCACCTGGTCGCCGAGCCGGCCACCGTCACCGAGCCCGGCGAAGTACCGCCGCATGATCTCGGTACGCGACTTCGGCGTCCACCGGATGTCCGCCGGCCGGTCGAACGGCAACTGCCCGCCGGTGAGCAGCCGCAGGCCGAGCGGGGCGGCGACCCGGGCCACCTCGACCAGGCACTCGCGGGCCCGGCGGAGCGACTCGGTGAGGCTGGCCGCCGGGGCGGAGGAGTACTCGATCGCCCCGGCCATCTCCAGGGTGAGCGTGGCACCGTCGGAGAGCCGGAGCCCGACCAGGGCGTCACCCTCGCGTACCGGTTCCGCCACCAGCTCCGCGAGCAAAGCCTCCAGCAGCGCCGCGGTCCCCGCGGGCTCGTCGTAACCGGCCGACCGGCCCGAGTCCGGCCGCACCAGGCCACACTCGACCTCCAGGCCGATCAGCCGTTCGTACCGGTCGGCGGGAAGGAAGGAACGCACCAGGTCGGCGAACTCCAGGCACGGTCGATCGTGGGGAACCAGGCCCTGGCTCATCGTCGAACCACCACTTCGACCCCTCCCCGTACGAGGTCAGCTCAGGTTGGCAGAGGGGGTGGCCGCCGGCTCCGAGCGTACCTCCGAGTGGCTCGTCTCCCGGAACCGCCACGGCGCCGTGGTCACCCAGGAACGGATCTGCGGTTCCGTGGCGAGCAGATCCTTGCGCAGGTCGTAGACGAGGTGACGCGGCGAGTCCGGATCGCCCTGCCGGGTGCCCCGGAACGGCAGCACCGGCAGCAGCAGCGGGTAGTCGACCTGCCCGGTGCCGTTGCCGACCCCGATCTCCTGCTCCAGGAAGTCGCGGATGCCGTCGCGGACCGCCTCGATGTCGGCCAGCCGGGCCAGCCCCGGGTCGCCCGAGGTCAGGTAGTCCCCGGCCCGGTCCACCGGCGGCCGCCGCCAGATCAGCTGGAAGGCCGGACGCTTGGTGGTGAAGCCCCGGTCCCAGGGACGCGGACTGATCGAGTACACGTCGTAGGTGTGGTGGTGGTAGACGGAGCCCTGCCCGCCCATCTCCCGCAGCACGTCGTCGACGGCCGTCAGCCAGGGCAGCAACTCCTCCTCCCGCAGTCGCAGTCCCTCGCTGAGGTGGTAGTCCCGGTACAGCTCGGCGCTGCCGGCGTACGGGTCCTCCGGTACCTGCTCGTGGACCGCGTCCCGGTTGGCGTCCAGCAGGATGCGGGACAGGTGGAAACCGGCCACCGCCACCCCGGGTGCCCGCCCGGCGACGATGTCGTCCACCAGGTGCCGGTAGATGGCGGCGGTGCCGAGATCCAGGTTGTCGTGCACCAGCTGAACCAGCTTCCCGTAGTCCGCCGGGTCGACGGCGGCCAGCAGGTCCGCCGGCAGTTCGGTGCCGCAGTGCGGAAGGACGTGCAGCTCACGTACGGGTGCGGTGGCGTCGGACACGATGGTGCCGCCACCGACGCGCAGCCGGTGTACGTGCCCACCGGCGGACGAGAGGTCCGCGTCGAGGTACGGGTGACCGCAGTCGAAGCAGTCGTGTTCCCGCTGGTGCTTCAGGAACAGGCTGGCCGTACCCGGGTCGGCCGTTGTCACGCTGGGATGCACGACCGGTCCTCCTCTGCTGCTGGGGATGCCGGGGCGGCATCGGCGTCGACCAGCAGGAGCCGAACCTCGTCCGGCGTCCAGTTGCCCATCGACCCGGGCCGGCTGCTGAGGTAGGCGGCGATCCGGTACGGCGACCAGCGGTGCGCCTCGGCGAGCCCGGTCGCCAGGTGACGCAGGTAGACCGCGGCCGGCTTGCGGTGTTCGACCTCGTGGCTGCGCCAGGGCGAGGTGAAGGTGAAGGCGGGCAGCCCGGCGAGCGCACCGAGATGGAGCAGGGTCTGGTAGCAGCCGGGGCCGAGGGCGAGCCGTCCGTGGCTCATCACGCCGCCGAGGTCGATGTCCTCCCCGGGCTCCAGGCACATCTCCTGGGCGATGATGTCGGAGAACTGCGAGACGGTGAGCCGGTAGGCCCGGGCCGGCGTCCCGCCGGGGTGCTCGTGGTCGTAGAAGGCCATCCCGCCGGTCCAGGCCCGCGCCTCCAGGGCGAAGTAGATCGTGCCGGGCAGCCGCACCGCCCGGCTGTCGGTCGGCAGGCTCTTGTCCCGGCAGCCCGGATAGGTCAACGCGCCCGCCGGAGGACGCCCGCCGACCAGGTAGTACGACAGCCGGTCCAGGCTCATGTTCGAGCCGTAGCAGACGTACCAGAGGTGCGTGGGCGGCTCCGCGGAGGTGCCGGGGGTCAGTGCCTCGACCAGCTCCTCCACCTGACCGAAGAGGTCGTCCGGGTGCGTCGACGTGTTCATCGGCCACCTCCGGTGGCCCCGCTACCCGGCGGCGGGGCGTCGAGAGCGGCGAGGGCGGTGTGCGCGAGGACCCGTACGCCGTACTCGATGGACCGCTCGTCGATGTCGAAGCCGGGTTGGTGGGTGTCGCACTGGGCGGTCGCGCCGGGCGGCGCCACCCCGAGGCGGATCATCGAGCCGGGCACCTGCTCCAGGTAGTAGGAGAAGTCCTCGCCGCCCATGCTGATCTCGGCCTCGAAGACGTTCTCGTGGCCCAGCGCGCGGGCCGCCGCGGCGCTGATCACGTCGGTGGCGTACTTGTCGTTCACCACCGGCGGGAATCCTCGGAGGTACGCCACCTCGACTTCCGCCCCGGTACCGCTGACCAGGTCCGGCACCAGCTTCGCGATGATCTCACCGGCGTCCTGCCAGGCCTCGCGGTGCAGCGAACGGACGGTGCCGCGCAGGTAGCCCTCGGAGGGGATGGCGTTGGACGCCACCCCGGCGTGGATCGCACCCCAGACGACCGAAACCGGCCAGCGCGGGTCCATCCGCCGGGCGAGTTGGGCGGGCAGGTCGACGGCCACCCGGCCGAGCAGGTCGACCAGGTCGGTGGTCAGGTGTGGACGGGCCGTGTGCCCACCCGGGCCGCCGAGGCGGACCTCCAGGGTGGCCGAGGCCGCCGTCAACGGGCCGGTACGCACCCCGACCGAACCCACCGGCAGCTGCGGCGCGCAGTGCACGGCGAAGATCGACGAGACGCCGTCCAGACCGCCGGCCTCGATCACCTCGGGGGCGCCCGAGGGCACCACCTCCTCGGCCGGCTGGAAGATCAACCGCACTCGCCCGGGCAACCCGCCCTGCTCGGCGAGGCGGGCGAGCAGCGGGGCGAGTCCGAGCAGGATGGTGGTGTGCGCGTCGTGGCCGCAGGCGTGGCAGACGCCCGGCACGGTCGACCGGTAGTCGACGTCCTTGTCGTCGGCCAGCGGCAGCGCGTCCAGGTCGGCGCGGAAGGCGACCAGCGGGCCGTCGCCGGCACCGATGTCACAGATCACGCCGTTGCGCTTGGGCAGCAGCCGCGGCCGGAGGCCGAGTTCGGTCAGCCGCCGGTGTACCAGGGCGGTGGTCTCGAACTCCGCACCGGAAAGCTCGGGATGGGCATGGATGTGCCGGCGGGTCGCGACGAGGGCCGGCACCTGCCGGGTCAGCAGCTCGTCCAGGCCGCCGGGCAGTGGCTGCACGGCGGGGGTGGCCGCCGGCAAGGATCCCGCCCAGGCACCGCCGGGCGCCGTCAACGCACTCGTCACGTCGGATTCTCGATCACTAGAAATGAATGGATCTCCGGGCACAACAGCAGACAGGGTAGACCGACCATGGTAACTCTGCGCAACATCGTTCTGGTGATGGTCGGACCGCGCAGCGTCACGTATGCCCTGCTGAGAGCCCCCGTCGTCGTGCAGGACAGCAGGTAGATCACGGTCAAGGGCCGCCATCCGCTGCTCACCTCCTACAACGCGTAACCGGGTCCACGGGTTGGGAATCTCCTCGAAACCCAGCGACCTTGTTCCGAATTGTCGCATTGGTCGGACCAGCTGATCGACCGCACGACAACTACCCGACCGCACCCAGCGATCGGCGCCCGTGGACCCTCACACGTCCCGCCGAACCGCAACCGCACACCCTGTGCGTTAACGGTCACTCAACGTGCGGCGGCTGCGCCGTCTCGGCCCAATACCCGTAACCGCCGTCCCGACACGCTCCGCCACCACGGGACGCGCCAGGGCAGCCGGGGACAACCCGGGCAGACGAGGGCAACCGGCCGGGCCGGAGAGGGGTGGGCGGGTCAGAACCGGTCAGTCGGGCGGTAGAGCCCCCACACCTCGCGCAGCGCCCCGCACACCTCGCCGACGGTGGCCCGCTGCCGCAGCGCATCCCGCATCGGGTACAGCACGTTGGCGGTCCCCGTGGCGGCCTCCCGCAACTCGGTCAGCGCCCGCCCGACGGCGGCGTCGTCCCGCTCGGCCCGCAACCTGGCCAGCCGCTCGCCCTGCGCCGCCTCGATCGACGGATCCACCCGCAGCGGCTCGTACGGCTCCTCGGCGTCGATGGCGAAGCGGTTGAGCCCGACCACCACCCGCTCACCCGAGTCGATCTCCTGGGCGATCCGGTACGCCGACTGCTCGATCTCCCGCTTCTGGAAGCCCGCCTCGATGGCCTCCACCGCCGAGCCGTGCTCGAAGACCCGGGCCATCAGCGCGTCCGCGGCCGACTCGATCTCGGCCGTCATCGCCTCCACCACGTACGAGCCGGCGAACGGGTCGACGGTGGCCGTGAGATCCGTCTCGTACGCCAGCACCTGCTGGGTGCGCAGCGCCAGCCGGGCCGCCTTCTCGGTGGGCAGCGCGATCGCCTCGTCGAAGCTGTTGGTGTGCAGCGACTGGGTGCCGCCGAGCACCGCACCGAGCCCCTGCACCGCCACCCGGACCAGGTTCACCTCGGGCTGCTGGGCGGTCAGCTGCACGCCCGCGGTCTGGGTGTGGAAGCGCAGCATCATCGACTTCGGGTTCTTCGCCCCGAACTCGTCGCGCATCAGCCGGGCCCAGATCCGTCGGGCCGCGCGGAACTTCGCCACCTCCTCCAGCAGGGTGGTCCGGGCGACGAAGAAGAACGACAGCCGGGGGGCGAAGTCGTCCACGGCCAGCCCGGCGGCGATCGCCGCGCGGACGTACTCGACACCGTTGGCCAGCGTGAAGGCGATCTCCTGCACGGGCGACGCGCCGGCCTCGGCCATGTGGTAGCCGGAGATGGAGATGGTGTTCCACTTCGGCACCTCGGCCCGGCAGTAGCCGAAGGTGTCGGCGACCAGCCGCAGCGAGGGCTTCGGCGGGAAGATGTACGTCCCGCGGGCGATGTACTCCTTGAGGATGTCGTTCTGGATGGTGCCGTTGAGCGCCGAGCCCGGCACCCCGTTCTCCTCGGCGACCAGCTGGTAGAGCAGCAGCAGCACCGAACCGGGTGCGTTGATCGTCATCGAGGTGGAGACCTTGTCCAGCGGGATGCCGTCGAAGAGCAGCCGCATGTCCTCGATCGAGTCGATGGCCACGCCCACCTTGCCCACCTCGCCGTGGGCGATCGGGTCGTCGGAGTCGTACCCCATCTGGGTGGGCAGGTCGAAGGCGACCGACAGGCCCATCGTGCCGGCCCGCAACAGCTGGTGGTAGCGCGCGTTGGACTCGGTGGCGGTGCCGAAGCCGGCGTACTGGCGCATGGTCCACGGGCGGGAGGTGTACATCGTGGGATAGACCCCACGGGTGTACGGGTACTCGCCCGGCACGCCGAGTCGGGAATCCAGGTCGCCGGGGAGGTCGTCCGCCGCGTAGACGCCCTTGATCGGGAAACCGGATTCACTTAACCGCCGTTCACTCATCACCGGATGGTAGGACGAGTCGGCGGCTCGCCGGGTGAGAGGTGCCGCACAGCCGGCACAACCGCCGCGACGTGCGGTGATTGGGTGCGCACGTACGGTTCGGTCCGGTAAACGTACGTCGCGGCGGCTTTCGCATCGGGCGTCTGAACCAGCAAGATAGGGAGGTTGTGTCCCAGCCCCCTCGACTTCCCCCGGTGGCTTTTCTGTGACTCAGATCCCGACGTGGAGCGGCGGACCAGTCAGCACTCCCACCAACGGACGCGCGACACCCGGCACCGTCATCGGTGCCCGCTACTCGTTGCGCTCGGCGGTGGGCAACGGTGGCATGGGCACGGTCTGGCGATCCACAGACACGTTGCTGCGCCGTGACGTGGCGGTCAAGGAGGTCATCCTCCCCCCGGGGCTGGCCCCGAGCGACCGCGACGCGATGTACGAACGCACCCTGCGCGAGGCCCGCGCCGCCGCCGCCATCGCCCACCCGGCCGTGGTCCAGGTGTACGACGTGGTCACCGAGGCCGGTCGGCCGTGGATCGTGATGGAACTGCTCGACGCCCGCAGCCTCGCCGACATGGTGATCGAGGACGGACCGATCGCCCAGCGGGTGGTGGCGAAGATCGGGATCGCGCTGCTCGGCGCGCTGGAGGTGGCCCACGCGATCGGCGTGCTGCACCGCGACGTCAAGCCGGCCAACGTGCTGATCTGCTCCGACGGGCGCTGCGTGCTGACCGACTTCGGGGTCGCCCGGATGCCCACCGACGTGCAGCTCACCACGCCGGGGATGGTGCTCGGCTCACCGCACTTCATCTCGCCCGAACGTGCCATGGGGCAGGAGTTCGGCCCGCCCAGCGACCTGTTCTCCCTCGGCGTGACGCTCTACACCGCGGTGGAGGGGCGGCCCCCCTTCGACCGGGGGGACCCGATCGAGACCATGCACGCGGTGGTCGAGGACCCGCCCGCCCCGCCGCAGCGCAGCGGCCCGCTGACCCGGGTGCTGATGGGCCTGCTGGAGAAGGATCCGGCCCGTCGGCTCGACGTGCACACCGCCCGCGCGATGCTGCGCGAACTGCTCGCCGGCCCGTTGAGCAGCAACGCCGCCGCGGTCAACTCGATGACCGACCCGTACTCGGTGATGCAGATGCCGCAGCCCGCGCCGATCACCGCACCACCCACGCCGACCAAGCCCACGCCGTCCGGCCAGATCGGCGGCCGGGCGATGCTCGGCCCCGGCGAGTCGCTGACCGACCGGCTGGCCGCCCTGCGCCGGGGTGAGCGCCCCGGTCAGGCCGCCCCGGCCAGTGCCGCCGCGATGGAGGACACCAGCGCGGACGCCCTGGCCCGGCCGGCACACCACGGCGCCTCGTCCGCACCACCGCCCGGCCGCACCTACGGCGGCGGCGCGGACGCCACGCAACGCATCGGCGGGTCGGACACGACCCAGCGCATCGGCGGGTCGGAAGCCACGCAGCGGATCGGCAGGTCGGACACGACCCAGCGGATCGGCGGCGCGGACGCCACCCAGCGGGTCGGGCCGGAGGCGTTCGGCTACGGCGGCGGACATCCGGAGGCGACCCAGCGCATCGGCGGCGGCTACGGCGGCCAGTGGCCGGCGGCGCCCAGTCAGCCGTACGGCGCCCGACCGACGCCCACCGGCGGCAGCCCGCTGGACAGGGCGAAGGCCACCGGCACCCAGCTTGTCGATACCGTCAAGGGCTGGCCGCGCAAGATGCAGCTGGCCGCGGCCGGCGGCCTGGTGCTGATCCTGCTGATCGGCATCGTCGCGATCTCCGGTGGCGGCGACGACTCGGCGCCGCCCGTCCCGGTGGCCGACCCGTCCACCTCGGCCGACGCGGGCCCCGGCATCGAGATGCAGGAACACTCCGGGCGGGGGGTGCAGCTGCTGGTGCCCAAGGGGTGGAAGAAGAACGCTCCCTCGGGCGCGGTCTACGTCGACTACACCGACCCGGAGGACAGCGGCCGTCGGGTGCGCATCCTGAACGAGGAGTGGCGTGGCGACTCGGCCCGCTGGGCCGTGGTCGCCGAGAACGGGTTGAAGAGCAGGACGAACTCCTGCGCCAAGCCGTACCGGCAGATCTCGATGGAGCAGAAGGAACTGGCCGGCAAGGCGTCGGCCGAGTTCGAGTACACCTGTGGCGAGGGCGACAAGATGCGGCACGGGGTCTGGCAGGGGGTGGCCCACGAGGGCCGGATGCACTCGTTCTACCTGACCGCCAACGACTCACGGTTCGAGGAGAGCCGGGCGATCTACCAGGAGATGGTGAAGTCGTTCCAGCTCACCAACGCCGGCTGAACGAGGCCGCCCGCCCGTGGTGATCCGCCGCCGTGCTATCAAGAGCCAATGGCGGCGGACACCACTGACCTCGACACCATCCGCGAGCGGGCCGAGCGCTGGCTCGCCGACGACCCCGACCCGGCCGACCGGGCGGAACTGCGGGCCGTGCTCGACCAGCTCCCGGGCAGCGCCGCGGAGCTGGCCGGCCGGTTCGCCGGGCCGCTGACCTTCGGCACCGCCGGGCTACGCGGTCCGCTGCGCGCCGGCCCGAACGGGATGAACCTCGCGGTGGTCACCCAGGCCGCCGCCGGGCTGGTCGCCTGGCTCGCGGCCCAGGGCGGCACCGGCCCGCTGGTGATCGGGTACGACGCCCGACGCGGCTCCCGCGCCTTCGCCGAGCAGACCGCCCGGGTGGCCACCGGCGCCGGACGGCCCGCGTTTCTGCTCCCCCGCCCGCTACCCACCCCGGTCCTCGCCTACGCGGTGCGGCAACTCGGTGCGGTGGCCGGGGTGATGGTGACGGCGAGCCACAACCCGCCGCAGGACAACGGCTACAAGGTCTACCTCGGCGCCGAGCTGGGCGGCGAGCTGGGTGCCGGCGCGCAGATCGTGCCGCCGGCCGACGCCGGCATCGAGGCCGCCATCCGGGCGGTCGGGCGCCTCACCGAGGTACCGCTCGGCCCGGCCGGGCAGATCCTCGGTGACGACGTGGTGAGCGCCTACGTGGCCCGCGCGGTCGGCGTACTGCCGGCGGCCGGTCCCCGGGGGTTGAACGTGGCGTACACCCCGCTGCACGGCGTCGGTGCGACCGTGCTCACCGCGGCCTTCGCCGCCGCCGGCTTCCCGGTGCCCGGCGTGGTGCCCGACCAGGCGGAACCGGACCCGGACTTCCCCACCGTCAGCTTCCCCAACCCGGAGGAGCCGGGGGCGGTGGATCGGCTGGTCGCGCTCGCCGACTCGACCGGCGCCGACCTGGCCATCGCCAACGACCCCGACGCCGACCGCTGTGCCGTCGCCGTCCGAGGCGAGCAGGGTTGGCGGATGTTGCGTGGCGACGAGGTTGGGGTGCTGCTCGCCGACCATCTGATGCGGCGCGGCGTGACCGGCCTGTACGCCACCACCATCGTCTCGTCGTCGCTGCTGCGCGCCATGTGCACCGCCCGGGGCCTGCCGTACGACGAGACGCTGACCGGGTTCAAGTGGATCGTACGGGCCGGTGGCGGAGCCGAGCCGCTGGTCTTCGGCTACGAGGAGGCGCTCGGCTACTGCGTCGCACCGGAACACGTCCGGGACAAGGACGGCATCACCGCCGCGCTGACCGTCGCCGAGCTGGCCGCCGGCCTCAAGGCCGAGGGTCGTACCCTCACCGACCGGCTGGACGAGTTGGCCGCCGAGTTCGGCGTGTACCACACCGACCAGCTCTCGGTACGCGTGGACGACCTGCGGCTGATCGCCGACGCGATGGCCCGGATCCGCGCCGCCACCCCGACCAGCCTGCTCGGCCAGCCGGTCACCGAGGCGCAGGACCTGCTGCCCGAGGCGGACGTGGTGATCCTGCGCACCGACACCGCCCGGGTGGTGATCCGGCCCTCCGGCACCGAGCCGAAGCTCAAGGCGTACCTCGAAGTGGTGGAGCCGGTGGTGGACGGCGACGTCGCGGCGGCGCGCTCCCGCGCGGCGCTCGCCGTGGCAACCCTCCGCACCGAGGTGGCGCACGCCCTGGGCAGGTGAGAACCGGACGTTCCCGGCACCCGGGCGCGAGCGCACCAGACGTTTCCTCCTGCGGTTGATTGCACCCGGCAATAAAGATTTCTGGGTGCAATCAACCGTCCGGGGAAGTGTGGCGCGCCCGGCGGCGGCCGCCGAGGTCGTCAGCGGCGGGGGCCGAGGGCGGTCTGGACGGCGCGGCCCAGCGCGGCCACCACCAGGCCGACCGAGGGGCGCACCACCGAGTCGTCCAGGCTGGCCTCGCCGGAGAAACCGGCGCCGGTGGCGATCTCCTCCAGCCGGTGCCGGGCGTCCTCGGCGGCGGCACCGGTCACGCCGAGGGCGGACTCCATCCGGAGTACGGCGACCAGGGTCGCCAGCGCCGCCGTCCGCTCGTCCGGCGCCGTTCCGGTCAGCGCGGCGGCGAGCCGTTGCCGGGTCTCCGCCTCCACCGAGGGATCCACCACCGGATAGCGGTGTACGTGGATGAAACCCAACTCCGTCTCGTCGACGTCGCGGACGACACCGTGGGCGCACAGGTCGCCGAGGATCTTGTCGCGTAGACCGTGGCGCAGCCGCTGCACCCAGGACGCGGGGCTGTGCGGCGTGTCGGCGGCGATCCGGGCCAGCACGTCGTCGGTGACCGGCTCACCGGTCGGCGTCGGGTCGACCACCGTCAGGGCGCCGTCGGCGTACGCGATCCGGCCGGCCAGGGCCAACTCGATCAGGACCGCCGCGGCCATCCCGAGGTCGAGGCTGATCCGCGGCATGGTCGCCTTGCCGCTCTCGTCGTCGTACGCGAGCAGGAGCAGTTCCTCGGCGAGCGGAACACCAGTCATGGCCCGACACGCTAGTCCCTACCACCCACCCCGCGCGGCCCAAACCGACCGCCCCAGGTCAGAAGCGGGGCATGCCGCCGAACTGGCGGTCGCCCGCGTCGCCGAGGCCGGGCACGATGAACATGCTGTCGTTGAGGCCCTCGTCGATGGCGGCGGTGACCAGGCGCAGCGGCAGGCCGGAGCGGCGCAGCCGGTCGATGCCCGCGGGCGCGGCGAGCACGCAGAGCACGGTGATGTCGGTGCAGCCCCGCTCGGCGAGCAGCCGGCAGCAGTGCTCCAACGAACCCCCGGTGGCCAGCATCGGGTCCAGCACCAGCACCGGCAGGCCGTGGAGGTCGCGGGGCAGCGACTCCATGTAGGCGCGCGGCTCGTACGTCTCCTCGTCGCGGGCCAGCCCGACGAAGCCCATGGACGACTCCGGCAGCAGCCCCAGCGCGGCGTCGGCCATGCCGAGACCGGCGCGCAGCACCGGTACCAGCAGCGGCGGGTTGGCCAGCCGGGTGCCCTCGGTGGCGGTCACCGGGGTCTGCACCGGGTACGTCTCGACCGGGAAGGAGCGCGCGGCCTCGTACACCAGCATGGTGGTGAGTTCGTGCAGTGCCGCCCGGAACGAGGCGGAGTCGGTCCGTTCGTCCCGCATGGCGGTCAGCCGGGACTGGGCGAGCGGGTGGTCAATGACGAGTACGTCCACGATCGCTCAACCTACCCGGCCCGGACGCGGACGCGCGGGCCCGGCCCGGAGCAGCGATGTCGCTCACCCGGGACGCTCCACCCGCGACCATGATCAGGATCAGGCGACGCCGGCCTGCGTAGACTTCGGGGCATGACGGCGACAACGACGTCGGCCCGGTCGGACCTCTCCGAGCTGGGACGATCCGAGACCGCTCTGCGGACCTTCCTGCACGGCCTACCGGGCGTGGATCAGGTGGGCGCGGAGCAGCGGGCAGCCCAACTCGGCACCCGATCCATCAAGACCACCGCCAAGGCCCAGGCGATCGACCTCGCGATCCGGATGGTCGACCTGACCACGCTCGAAGGCGCAGACACCCCCGGCAAGGTACGCGCGCTCGCCGCCAAGGCGCTGCGCCCCGACCCGGCGGACCCGTCCTGCCCGCACGTCGGGGCCGTCTGCGTCTATCCCGCGATGGTCCCGTACGTGGCCGAGGTGCTGCGCGGTAGCGCAGTCCATCTGGCCAGTGTGGCGACGGCGTTCCCGTCCGGTCAGGCGCCGATGGAGATCAAACTCGCCGACACCCGGGCCGCCGTCGAGGCGGGCGCCGACGAGATCGACATGGTGATCAACCGGGGTGCCTTCCTGGCCGGTCGCTACGCCGAGGTGTACGACGAGATCGCCGCCACCAAGCAAGCCTGCGGGGACGCGCACCTCAAGGTGATCCTGGAGACCGGTGAGCTGGCCACGTACGACAACGTCCGCCGTGCCTCCTGGCTGGCCATGCTGGCCGGCGGCGACTTCATCAAGACCTCCACCGGCAAGGTCCCGGTCGCGGCGACGCTGCCGGTGACCCTGGTGATGCTGGAGGCGGTCCGTGACTTCCGGGCCGCTACCGGGCGGCAGGTCGGCGTGAAGCCGGCCGGCGGCATCAAGACCACCAAGGACGCCATCAAGTACCTGGTCATGGTCAACGAGACCGTCGGGCCGGACTGGCTGGACCCGGACTGGTTCCGGTTCGGCGCCTCCAGCCTCCTCAACGACCTGCTGATGCAGCGCACCAAGCTGACGACCGGTGTCTACGCCGGCCCCGACTACTTCACCCTGGACTGACCGCGATGTTCGAATACGCCCCCGCCCCCGAGTCACGCTCGGTGGTGGACATCAAACCGTCCTACGGCCTGTTCATCGACGGTAGGTTCGTCGACCCGGCCGACGGCGGCAGCCTCAAGTCGGTCAACCCGGCCTCCGAGGAGGTCCTCGCCGAGATCGCCGAAGGCGGCGCGCAGGACGTCGACCGCGCCGTCCGGGCGGCCCGCAAGGCGTACGAGAAGGTCTGGGGTCCGATGCCGGGCCGGGACCGGGCCAAGTACCTGTACCGGATCGCCCGGATCATCCAGGAGCGGTCCCGCGAGCTGGCCGTGCTGGAGTCGCTGGACAACGGCAAGCCGATCAAGGAGTCGCGGGACGTCGACCTGCCGCTGGTCGCCGCGCACTTCTTCTACTACGCCGGCTGGGCCGACAAGCTGCCACATGCCGGCTTCGGGGTGAACCCTCAGCCGCTCGGCGTGGCCGCCCAGGTCATCCCGTGGAACTTCCCGCTGCTGATGCTGGCCTGGAAGATCGCCCCGGCGCTGGCTGCCGGCAACACGGTGGTGCTGAAGCCGGCCGAGACCACCCCGCTGACCGCGCTGCTGTTCGCCGAGATCTGCCAGCAGGCCGAGCTGCCGGCGGGCGTGGTCAACATCGTCACCGGCGCTGGTGAGACCGGCCGGGCGCTGGTCGAGCACGACGGTGTCGACAAGGTCGCCTTCACCGGCTCCACCGACGTCGGCCGGGCCATCGCCCGCGCGGTCGCCGGCAGCCGCAAGAAGCTCACCCTGGAGTTGGGCGGCAAGGCCGCCAACATCGTCTTCGACGACGCCCCGGTCGACCAGGCCG
This sequence comes from Micromonospora radicis, assembly GCF_003583405.1. Taxonomy (GTDB): domain Bacteria; phylum Actinomycetota; class Actinomycetes; order Mycobacteriales; family Micromonosporaceae; genus Micromonospora; species Micromonospora radicis. Next base: position 135,962 of record NZ_QXEC01000006.1, on the reverse strand, counting down.
TCGAGGGCATCGTCAACGGCATCTTCTTCAACCAGGGGCACGTCTGCTGCGCCGGCTCCCGACTGCTGGTCCAGGAGTCGGTCGCCGAGCAGGTGCTCGACTCGCTCAAGCGCCGGATGGCCCAGCTGCGGGTCGGCGACCCGCTGGACAAGAACACCGACATCGGCGCCATCAACTCCGCCGCCCAGCTGGCCCGGATCCAGGAGCTGACCGAGGCCGGCGCCGCCGAGGGCGCGCAACGCTGGTCGCCGCCGTGCGAGCTGCCCGAGCGCGGCTTCTGGTTCGCGCCGACCCTCTTCACCGGCGTCACCCAGGCGCACCGGATCGCCCGCGAGGAGATCTTCGGCCCGGTGCTGTCCGTGCTGACCTTCCGCACCCCGGCCGAGGCCGTGGAGAAGGCCAACAACACGCCGTACGGGCTGTCCGCCGGGATCTGGACCGAGAAGGGTTCCCGGATCCTGTGGATGGCCGACCGGCTGCGCGCCGGAGTGGTCTGGGCCAACACGTTCAACAAGTTCGACCCGACCTCGCCGTTCGGCGGCTACAAGGAGTCGGGCTACGGCCGCGAGGGTGGCCGGCACGGGCTGGAGGCGTACCTCAATGTCTGAGCGGGTCGCGGTACGCAAGACGTACAAGCTCTTCATCGGCGGGAAGTTCCCGCGCAGCGAGTCGGGACGGTCGTATCTCGTGCAGGACTCCAACGTGTCGCTGGCCTCCCGCAAGGACGCGCGGGACGCCGTGGTGGCCGCCCGCGCCGCCGTCAAGGGGTGGGCCGGGGCGACCGCGTACAACCGGGGTCAGATCCTCTACCGGGTCGCCGAGATGCTGGAGGGTCGCCGCGAGCAGTTCGTCGCCCTGGGCGTACCCGGCGACGAGGTGGACGCCGCGACCGACCGCTGGGTCTGGTACGCCGGTTGGTCCGACAAGCTGGCGCAGGTGTACGGCGGCGCGAACCCCGTCGCCGGGCCGTACTTCAACCTCTCCGCGCCGGAACCCACCGGCGTGGTGGCCGTGGTGGCTCCCGAGGCACCGGCGCTGCTCGGTCTGGTCAGCGTGATCGCCCCGGCGATCGTCACCGGCAACACCGTCGTGGTGGCCGCCTCGCCGTCGGCGCCGCTGGCCGCGGTGACCCTGGCCGAGGTGCTGGCCACCTCCGACCTGCCGGGCGGGGTGGTCAACATCCTGACCGGCCGCCTGTCGGAGACCGTGCCGACGCTGGCCGCCCACATGGACGTCAACGCGATCGACCTGACCGGGGTGACCGACGGGGAACTGGCCGCCGACCTGGAGGTCAGGGCGGCGGAGAACCTGAAGCGGGTGCTCCGGCCGGTGCCTGGCGACCACGACTGGACGGCAGATCCCGGGCTTGGCCGGATGACGGCCCTGCTGGAGACGAAGACGGTCTGGCATCCCAAGGGGGTGTGAGTTCGGGCTCGCTGTGGGGGTTTCCGGGGGAGCCCACCTGGTCCGGGCGGTCAGGCTTGATCCCTGCGCGGGCGGGCTCCCCCGGGAACCCTGATGCGGGCGGGGTCCGTCCGGGAGGGACGGCCTACCGGCCCTGCCCGGCGTCGACTGGCGGGGTGGTGGGCTGGTCTACTACGGGGGGTAGGATTCAGGGGTGACTCGGCTGGGGGATCTTGAGCGTGCGGTGATGGACGTGCTGTGGGACACGGTGCCCGCCACGTCGGACGGCGTCACGGTGCGCGAGGTGGCCGACGCGCTGGCCGGCCGCGAACTGGCGTACACGACGGTCATGACGGTCCTCGACCGGCTCGCCGGCAAGGGCATGGTGCAGCGGGAGCGCGAGGGCCGGGCCTGGCGTTACCGGGCCATGGCCACCCGCGAGGCGCACATCGCCCAGATCATGCTCGACGCGCTCGATCTCGGCGGCAGCCGGGACGCGGCGTTGGTCCGGTTCGCCCGCTCGGTCACCGGCACCGAAGCGGACGTGTTGCGCGCCGCCCTGTCCGCCGAGGCCGGGATGGCGCCGGGCGTCGGCGGTCAGCCCGCCGAGCCGGGCGCCGGGGAGCCGGGCGCCGAGCAGCTGACCGACCGGGTCGCGGCACCGCCTCCGGACCGGGCGGGACGCCCGGATCTGGCCGGCGGGGCGACGGAGCGGTAGGGGCGACGCCGTGGCCCACACCCTGCACTTCGTCGGCTCGATGCTGGCGTGTTGGTTGATCGCGCAGGTGCTGGCCCGCTCCACCTGGACGTGGCGCAGCCCGCGGGTGGCGATCCTCTGCTGGCAGGCGGTCGGCCTGGGCGCCGGGCTGTCCGCGATGGGCGTGCCCATCGCGCTCGGACTCACCCCGTACCAGCGGGGCACCGGCAGTGCGCTCCTCGCGCTCGCCGTCGACCTGTGGCACGGCACGCTGCCCGTCGGGCTCGGCGCCGTGCACCTGGGGCTGGTCGGTGTCGGTCTCGGCATCGGGGCGGTGCTGCTGACCACGACGGTACGCAGCATCCACGGCACGGTACGCGCCCAGCGCCGGCACCGGGACCTGCTCGCCCTGGTGGCCCGGCGGGACCCCACCGTGCCGGGGGCGTTGGTGCTCGACCACCCGAGCGCGGCGGCGTACTGCCTGCCGGGGGTCCGGCCCCGGGTGGTGGTCAGCGCCGGCACGCTGGACCTGCTCGACCGGGCCGAACTGGCGGCGGTGCTCACCCACGAGCGGGCGCACGCGCAGGAGCGGCACGACCTGGTGCTGCTGCCGTTCACCGCGCTCTGCCGGGCGTTGCCGTGGCTGCGTTGGGTCCGTGAGGCGCACGAGCGGGTCGGCCTGCTGGTCGAGATGCGGGCCGACGACAAGGCCCGGGAACTGCACGCCGAGGCACCGCTGGCGGGTGCGCTGCGCCGGTTCGCCGCCGCCGGGGACCGGATCACCCCGGCCGGCACGCTCGGTCTCGGCGACCGGGATCTGGACGTACGGGTGCAGCGGCTGCTGGTCACCGCGCGCCCGCCGCGCCTGCTCGGTGCCGTCGCCCTGCTGGCGACCGGAACCGCCGCCGCGCTACCGATCTCGCTCTTCCTCAGCTGAGCACCGAGGCGTCACTGACGGTGGCCGACGCTGCGCCTGCTGGGCTGGCTGGCGGTACCGCTGCTGCCGGCCCTACTAGGCTGCCAGGCGATGTGCTGGTGGATATTCCGGGAACGGACCGACGGCAGGGCACCGGTGTACTGGTGAACCGCCGTCCCTTCGACCCGCGCCTGCTGCGCCGGGTACCCGCGGCGCGACGCGACCTCGCCCTGCTCACGCTGCTCGGCGTACTCGCCGCCGGGCTGATCGTGGCGCAGGCCACCGCCCTGGCCGCGCTGCTGGCCGCGGCGTTCACCGGCCGGCTGGACCGGGCCGCCCTGGCCGGCTTCCTCGTCGCCGTCACGGCCCGCTCGGCGCTGGTCTGGGCACAGGGTGTGGTGTCCGCGCGGGTCGCCGCCACGGTCAAGGCCACGCTGCGGGCCGACCTGCTCGGCGCGGTCGCCCGACACGGACCGGGTTGGGTCGCCGGGCAGCGGGCCGGGCAGTTGGCCACCCTCGCCGGTCGCGGGCTGGACGCCCTGGACGCCTACTTCACCGGGTACCTCCCACAGCTGGTGCTGAGCGTCACCGTGCCGGTCGCCGTACTGGGTCGGATCCTCTTCGCTGACTGGGGCTCGGCGGTGATCATCGCGCTGACGCTGCCGCTCATCCCGGTCTTCGGTGCGCTGCTCGGCTGGCAGGCCCAGGCCGCCACCGAACGCCAGTGGCGCCGGCTGTCGCGGCTCGGCGGGCACTTCCTGGACATGGTGGCCGGGCTGCCGACGCTGCGCGCGTTCGGCCGCGCCCGGGCCCAGACCGAGGCGGTCCGCCGGATGGCCGACGGCCACCGGGTGGCCACCATGAAGACGCTGCGGATCGCCTTCCTCTCCGCCCTGGTGCTGGAACTCGTCGCCACCCTGTCGGTGGCCCTGGTCGCGGTGCCGGTGGGCATCCGGCTGCTCGGCGGCGGGCTGGCCCTGCAGACCGCCCTGCTGGTGCTGCTGCTCACCCCGGAGGCGTACCTGCCGCTGCGGGCGGCCGGCAGCAGGTTCCATGCCAGCATCGAGGGGCTCACCGCGCTGGACGAGGCGTTCAACCTCACCGGCTCGGCGCCGGCACCGGCCGGACGCACCGGCGCGGTGCCGGACGGCACCGGCGAGATCCGGTTCGAGTCGGTCACCGTCGCCTACCAGCGCACCGTGGCACTGCGGGACGTGTCGCTGACCATCCGGCCCGGCGAACGGATCGCGATCATCGGGCCGAGCGGGGCCGGCAAGAGCACGCTGCTCGGCCTGCTGCTCGGCTTCGTCACACCGACCGCCGGCCGGGTCACCGTCGGCGGTATCGACCTCGCCGAGGCCGACCTCGACGGGTGGCGCCGGCAGCTGGCCTGGGTGCCGCAGCGGGCCCACCTGTTCGCCGTCTCGCTGGCCGACAACATCCGGCTCGGCAGCCCGGACGCGGCACCGGAGGCGCTCGCCGCCGCGGTCCGCGACGCCGCGCTCGACGACGTGGTCACCGCCCTGCCGGACGGGCTGGACACCCTGCTCGGCGAGCGTGGCCACGGCCTGTCCAGCGGGCAGCGGCAACGGGTCGCGTTGGCTCGGGCGTTCCTGCGCGACGCGCCGGTGGTCCTGCTCGACGAGCCGACCGCCCGGCTCGACGCCGCCGCCGAGTCCGCGGTGCTGTCGGCCACCGACCGGCTGGTCGCCGGCCGTACCGCGCTCCTGGTCGCACACCGGCCGGCGCTGCTCGGCAACGCCGACCGCATCCTGCGGGTCGACGACGGCCGGGTGACCGAACTGACCGCACAACCGGCCGGGGAGGGCCGATGAGTCGCCCGCCCCGCCCCGCCGCCACGCCGGGCGTCGCCGATGCCGACGGCCCGGCCGGCGCCCGGCGGCCCGACCGTGGCCCGGAGCTGACCGTGCTACGCCTGGCCCGGCCCTACCTGCGTCGACTGGTCGGCGCGGGGCTGCTCGCCACCGCCACCGAGTTCGCCGGGCTGGCCCTGATGGCGACCGCGACCTGGCTGCTGATGACCGCGGCCGGTCAGCCGCCGCTGGACCGGCTCACCGTGGCGATCGTCGCGGTTCGGGCACTGGCCGTCAGCCGGGGCGTGCTGCGCTACACCGAACGGCTCGCCGGCCACGACGCGGTGCTCCGGCTGGTCACCGACGTACGCACCCGGGTCTTCGCCACCCTGGCCGCCCGGCGGGGCGCACCGCCGCGCAGCGGCGACGCGCTGAGCCGGTTGGTCTCCGACGTGGAGGCGGTACAGGACCTGCTGCTGCGGGTTCTCGTCCCGGGCGCGGCGGCCGGGCTGGTGAGCGTACTCGCGGTGGGGCTGGCCGCACTCGTCGCACCGGCGGCCGCGCTCGCGCTCGCGGCGGGGCTGCTGCTGGCCGGGGTGGCCCTGCCCGCGTTGGCCACCACCCTGACCCGGCGGGCCGCCGCAGAACTGGCGCCGCTGCGCGGCGCGCTCGCCGCCGACGCCGTCGACCTGACCCACGGCGCCGCCGACCTGGCCGCCTTCGGCGCGACCGGTGCCGCGCTCGACACGGCCGGGCGGCGCGCCCGGCGGCTGGCCCGGCTGGAACGCCGCCTCGCCGTGCGTGGTTTCGCGGTGGACGCGGCCGGGGTGCTGGTCGCCGGCCTGACCGCCGGTGCGGTGGTGCTGGTCGCGCTGCGCGCCGGGGTGGACGGCGTACTCGTCGGCGTGCTGGCGGTCGGCACGCTGGCCGCGGTGGAGATCGCCCTCGGGCTGGTCGGTGCCGCCCGGCAGTGGACCGGGCTGCGGACCGGCCTGGCCCGGGTCGCCCAACTCCTGACGGACGCCCCGGACACCGCGCAGCCCGAGACCTCGGCCGACGCCCGCCCGGTGCCCACCGTTGCCCCGGACGTCCGGTTCGACGGGGTGGGCGTCCGCTACCGGGCCGGCGCCCCGGCCGCGCTGGCGGCGTTCGACCTCGACCTGCCGGCGGGTCGCCGGGTGGCCGTGGTCGGTCCGAGCGGCGCCGGCAAGAGCACCCTGGCGGCGCTGCTCACCGGCGCGGTCCGCGCCGACGACGGCCGGGTCACCCTGGGCGGGCGTGAGGTGAGCGCGTACCCGCCCGACGAGTTGCCGCGGCTGGTCGGTGGGCTGCTCGCCGAGGCGTACGTCTTCCACGCCACGGTCCGGGAGAACCTGCTGCTCGGCCGACCCGACGCCGACGAGCCGGCGCTCTACGCCGCCACCGACGCGGCCGGGCTGACGGAGTGGGTACGGGCCCAGCCGGACGGTTGGGACACCGTGGTCGGCGAGGAGGGTGGGCAGCTCTCCGGTGGGCAGCGGCAGCGGCTGGCGCTGGCCCGGGCGTTGCTCGCCGCCCCCGGCGTACTGGTGCTGGACGAGCCGACCGAGGGCCTCGACCCGGCCGCCGCCGACGAGGTGCTCGCCACCACCCTCGCCGCCGTACCCGCCGGGCACTCGGTACTGCTGATCTCCCACCGGCTCAGCGGGCTCGCCGCCCTGGACGAGATCGTGGTGCTGGCCGCCGGCCGGATCGTTCAACGGGGCCGGCACGCGGAACTGGTCACGACCGCCGGTTGGTACCGGGAGCAGTGGACGCTGCAACAGGCCGCCGAGCACGGCTACCTCGCGGTGTCCGGCTGATCTCAGGAACGTCCCGGACGCCGCCCCGGTGCCCGGCGTGGCAGGCTGGCCGATGGTTGCTCAGCACCCGTTGAGCGGTCAGCCGGTGGTGGCCGCCGGATCGCCGGTGTCGAGGAAGCGCCCGACGGTGGCCCTGAACTCGCGCCACCCCGATCGCTGCTGGTCGAGATGTCCGTGCAGCGCCTGGGCGTGCATGCGTAGGAACGCTACTTGTCGACACGCGACACCGCCCCCGGGGCGGGCACCGGTCACCCAGCGCAGCCAACTAGGGTATGTGCCCAGAGTCACTCACCGGCAGCTACGCCGTTGAGTGGGCAGCCCGACGCACCCGGAGGTCACCGTGGCCCGCCAGTCGCCTCAACGGCCGGACGCCGACGAGCCCGAGCTCGATGACACGACCGGCCCCACCGAGCCGGACGCCACAACCGAGCCGGCGGCCGCCGCCGAGGCGGACGCCAGCGGGGACGCCGACGCCGGAGCGTCGCGCGCGCTCTGGGACGAGCTGCGGATCGACCCGGTGGAGATCGCCCTGCCGGCCGGCACCGGCTACACCCTGCGGGCGTACCGACCGGCCGGTGAGCTGACCCCGACCGACGTGGCCGAACGCGACGCGGACGACCCGTTCCTGGCCCGTCGCCAGGTCGTCGAGGCCGAGGACGACGAGAACGAGGACGTCGTCATCCTCGACGAGGAGGTCGCCCGGGAGTTCGCCGAGAGCGACGACGAGGAGAAGCGGGCCAAGGGTGCCACCGCCGACGCCGAGGCGAAGGAGGAGGCCACCGAGGAGTCGGCCGAGAAGGCCGACGACGAGGAGGTACCGGTCTTCCTGACCCACCGGGGCCGGCTGCTGCTGTTCAAGACCCCCGAGTCGTTGGTGAGTTTCGTCCGGTCCGGCGCGCCCAACGATCTGTCTCAGCTGGACAGTTGGAATGATTTGTCCGAACGGGTCGAGCCGGCCGACATCGCGCCACTCGACGAGGACGTCTACGAGCTCGACCTCGTGGTGGAGAACCTCCGCGGCGGGCACGACACCTGGGATCCGACGCTGCTCATCGAGGCCGGCGAGGTCGCCCGGGATCTGGCGTACGCGCTGCGCCTACCCGCCGTACTCGACATGCTCTCCGCCGGTTCCAGCCTCGACGACCTGGACGAGGCCCTGCGCGCCTCGGTCAACGGGGGAATCGGCGGTTTCCTCGGTCGCCGCCGGTTGAAGAAGATCGGGGCACAAACCGCGAGTCTCGGTTGGCGCACAATTGTCGGAAAGATCTCTGCGGTCGTGGACTGGCGCGACTGACGCACACCAGGGAGCATCAGTCTCTGGCAGAGAAAGCCTCGTGTCCCGGGAGGAGGACGACGCCGTGGCGCTCGTGCGCGTGTACTGCGGTCTGGCCTCGGCGGATCCGGCCGACCGACCGGCCTCGGCCGGTTCGGCGCTGACGTCCGCTGTGGTCGACGACGCAGGCCGGCTGCTGCATGTCAGCGAGATCGGCGACGACCCGGCGGGCTACGCCCGGCTGGTGACCCTGCTCGTGGAACGCTCCGGCGGGCCGAGCGGCGTCGCGATCGCCGCCGACAGCGACGACCACACCGTCACCTCACTGCTCAGCGCCGCCGGTCGCCCACTGGCGATCGCCGACGACGACTCCGCCGACGACTTCGCCGAACGGTTCGCCGACGACGACTCACTCGAAGAGATGCAGGCACCGCCGGCTGTCCGGCGGGCCGTCGGCCTGGCCCGCGCCCTGCAGGCGGGTGCGCTCTCGGCGGTCACCCTGCCCGCGCCCCGGGAACTGGCCGGCTACAAGCAGGTACTCGCCGCGCACGCCGCACTGACCAGCGGCCGGCACTCCGCCGCGGTCGCCCTGCGCGAGGTGCTGCGCGAGCTCTACCCGGCGGCGCTGCGGGCCTACCCCGACCCCGCCGACTCGATCCCGCTGGCGGTGTTGGACGCCCTGCCGGAGCCGAGCATGCTCACCGACCCGGGTCGGGGCCGCGACGCGGCGGTCACCGCCGACGCCGTGGTCGCCGCCCTCGCGGCCGACGGCATGGGCGACGCGGACGCGATCGACGAAGCGGTCACCGCCCTGCGGGTGGCGATCTCCGAGACGCCACGCCGGGCCACGGTGAACCGGGCCCTCACCTCCGCCGCCGCCGAGACGATCCGGCAGGCGGTCGCCTCCGTACGGGCCTGCGACGCCGGCTGTGAGGCACTGGTCGGGGCGCTGCACGCCCGTACCGCCGGCCCGGCACAGGCGGTCGTCGGCCGCCGCGCCGCCGCCCGCCGCGGCGAGCCGGTCGCCGACCTCTCCTCCGCCAACAGCGGAGCCGGTCTGCGGGCGGTACGCCCCACCGGGCCCGAGCCGGCCGGCGGACGCCGCAGCCGGCCGGAACCGGTGCCGGGCAACGCCGCACCACCGATGCCTCGACCGCTGACGCCACCGCCGGTGGCGCCAGCCCCGATCACCCCGCCGCCGGTCGCGCCGGCACCGATGACCCCGGCCGCGGTCGCCGGCCCGCCCGTCTCGGCGCCGCCGGCACGCCCCGAGCCCGGCCACTCACGGATCGACGGGCCGACCAACCGGCCGATCTCCACGCCGCCACCGCCGCCCGGGATCACCCCGATCGCACCGGCGCAGCGCGGCTCGATCCCGCCGGCCGAGGCCGGCGAGCCGTTCCGGCCGACCCTGACCACCGCGGCGATCAACAGCGCCCGGGCCGAACGCCAGCGCACCGTCATCCCACCGCGGCCGAAGACCAACGGTGAACCGCCGGCACCGGCGGGTGGTTTCAGCGCCACGGACCACAGCGTTCCGCTGTCGGCCTCCCGCACCGAGCCGGCGGCCCCGCCGCCCGGATCCCGGGCGAACTGGCCGCTGGTGAACAACCCGGAGAACCCGGCCGACAGCCCCGCCCGCAACCCGGTCGTCGGCGGGTACGACGAGCCCGGTCGACGGGCTGCCGCCGAGCACACCGGCGACCTGGCCGCCGAGCGCCGGGTGACCCCGCCGTGGCTCGCTGACGACCTACCGCCGGAGCCGCCGGTGCTGCGGCTGGTCGAGCCGCCACCGCTGGCCGACCGGGCGCTGCGCAACGGGGCGGAGTCGCAGCTGGAGAACCCGCCGCTGCGACTGGTCGACCGGGCCCCCGCCGCGGAGCGCGGTCACCGGACCGTCGAGCGGCTGGAGCTCGACCCGCCGGCCCGCCGGCCGATGCCGCCGGTCGAGCACCGACCGCCACCGGTCTCCGACGAGGGTGACGGCGATCTGCTGATCTTCGCGCAGGCCAAGTCCGCCTGGTTCGTCGGGCACGGCGAGGATTCCGACCTGGACTGGTCGAGCCTGGCCGACACCGGGTGGCAGGCGGCCGAGCAGGCGGCCCGTCCGGCGGTCGGTGACGAGACGAACGCCGGGCTGCCCAAGCGCGTACCGCAGGCGAACCTGGTACCCGGCTCGCCACTGCGCGAGGAGCGTCCACTGCGGATCGTGCGGGACGCGGCCAGCCTGGCCGAGAACACCACCGGCTACTTCCGCGGCTGGCGCCGGGGACAGGAGATCGGCGGGTTCGCGGTGGGCGGACGCCCGGGACGGGAGTCGGCCGGTGGCTGGGACTTCACCCGGGACACCGGCGACCGCGACGACGAACGGGAGTACGAGTACCGCTCCGCCGGTTACCGTTCCTGAGCCGAGCACCCCGCTCACCTGCGTGTTCATCCCCACACCGGGATAATTTGACGCCGGGTCGGCGGGGCCGGGAGCATTCGGCCGGAACAGCCGGCGGCAGGTCGCCGGGCGGGAAGGCGACTCATGGCGACACCGGCAAGCGGCCCATCCGTGCTCACCCGACGGGGCGTACTGACCGCGGCGGCGGGCACGCTGCTGCTGAGCGCCTGCGGACGCGAGTCCGAGCGGACCACGGCGGTCGCCCGGCCCACCCCGGGGCACGAGCTGGTCGTCGGGGCGACGCTGGAGCTGACCGGGCGGGGCGCCGCCCTGGGCGTGGCCCAGCGGCGGGCGCTGGCGATCAGCGCGGAGGCCGTCAACGTCAAGGGCGTGGCGGTCGGCAACCTGCGCCGGACGGTACGGCTGGAGGTGCTGGACAACCGCAGCGACCCTCGGCTCGCCGCCCGACAGGCCACCGAACTGGGCCAGCGCGAGGACGTGCACGCCCTGCTCGGTGGGGCGCTGGCCGAGACCTCGATGTCGATCATCGGGGCGGCGCAGAAGCTCCGGTTGCCGTTCGTGTCGCTGGCCTTCGGTGACTCGATCACAGTGCCGCTGGCCCAGCGGACCTTCGTCTACAAGGTCACCCCGGAGGCCGGGGACGTGGCCCGTCGGCTCGCCCAGCTGATCGACACGCAGGGCCTGCGCCGGGTCGTCCTGCTGGTGGAGCAGGGACTGCACGGCGACTCCGGTGTACGGGCGATGACCGGCGCGCTGCGCACCACCGGGGTGGAGGTGGTCCGCACGGTGCGGCTGCCCCGCTCCACCGATGGGGCCACCCGCGCCGCTGAGCAGGCCGTGGCGGCCCGAACAGGCGGCGTGGTGGTGTGGGCGACCGCACCGAACTCCGGCGCCGCCGCACGGGCGCTACGCACCGCCGGATTCACCGGCAACTTGTTCTTCGACGCCGGAGCGGTCGCCGAGGAGACCCTGGAGGGCGGCAACGCGCTCGCGGTGGAGGGGGCGTACGCCGTCCACCCGTCCTCACTGGGCGGCTCCACGATGGCCAACGGCAGCGCGACCGGGCGCGCCTACCGGGATCTGGTGTCCCAGTACATCCGCCGGCACGGCGCGTACAACGGCTTCGCCCCGTACGCCTCGGACGCCCTGCTGCTCATCACCACGGCGGCCCAGTTGGCCGCCAGTGTGGACCGTGGCCGGTTGCGGGCGTACCTGCAGAACCAGGTGACCGACGGAATGGCGGGGATGTACTCGTTCACGCCGATCCGGCACAGTGGCATGGAGCGGCACTCCCTCGGCGTGTACCGGGTGGACGCCGGCGCCTGGAACCGGCTCAGCTAGGCCGGGGCCGCGCCGCCCGCACACCAGCCTCACGCCGGCCCTGCGCCGCACACCGGCCTCAGGCCCGCGCACCGGTCCTGCGCCGAGTGCACGCCAGTCCTGCGCCGCCACCAGGCCTGCGCCGAGCGCACGCCGGTGCCGTCGCCCAGCCGGTTCGGAGCCGGATCCGGACGGCAGCCAGCGCCCGACATCGACCGGGTCGACATCGGGCGCCAGGCCGAGGCCTCAGGCGGGTGCGACCGCCCGCGACCGACGCATCGTGAGCACGTACTCGACCAGCGAGATCAACACGTGCTTCGTCGACTCCCGGTTCCGGGCGTCACAGGCCACCACCGGCACGTCGCTGGAGATCGCGAGCGCTTCCCGGACGTCCTGCGGGTCGTGGTACTGCATCCCGTCGAAGCAGTTGATGGCCACCAGGTACGGCAGCCGCCGATGCTCGAAGAAGTCGATCGCCGCGAAGCAGTCGGCCAGCCGGCGGGTGTCCACCAGCACGACCGCGCCGATCGCGCCCCGGACCAGTTCATCCCACATGAACCAGAATCGGGTCTGACCCGGCGTACCGAACAGGTACAGGATCAGGTCGCGATCGATCGAGATCCGGCCGAAGTCCATGGCCACCGTGGTGGTCGTCTTCCCCGGCACCTGCCGGGTGTCGTCGACGCCCACCCCGGCGGAGGTCATGATGGCCTCGGTCGTCAGCGGCGTGATCTCCGAGACCGAACCGACCAGCGTCGTCTTGCCGACGCCGAATCCACCGGCGATAACGATCTTCGCCGACGTCACGCGCCCGCTCGGGGTAGGCGGGCGGTGCGACATGTCAGAGCCTGCGAAGTCCACTCAGCACCCTCTCCAGCAATTCAGTGCCCACCGCGTCGTCCGAGTCGTCCAGGATGGTCGGCTCGTGGACCGCGACCAGGCCGTCCGTCGCCATGTCGGCGATGAGCACCCGGGCCACGCCGAGCGGAAGCTGCATTCGCGCCGCGATCTCGGCGAGTGACTGCACGCGTCCGTCACACAGCGCGGCGATGTACTGGTGTTCACGGCCTTGACCACCGTTGCCAGTGGCAACGGCCCGACCGCGCACCGTCGTCTCGACGAGCGCCTCGAGGGCGATGTCGAGGCGGGGTCGGGTACGACCGCGGGTCACGGCGTAGGGCCGGACCAATGCGCCGGTTGGCTCGTCACGATCGGCCATGTCGCCGTTCACCTCCTTCGTACCCGGCACCGGCTCGCGCCGGCGCTACCCGTCGTATGCAGTGTTGTCGCCTCGCCTGCCCCACCGGCCGGCGCGACGATCAGCCCATCATCCCCACAGCCGTACGCGGCTGCGGGGTCAGAGCGTCGCCCACCCGGTCAACGAGCAGGGCCATTTCGTAACCGACCTGTCCCACGTCGCAACTACGCGCGGCGAGCACCGCGAACGACGAGCCGTCGGAAATCGACATCAGGAACAGGAAGCCATTGTCCATCTCGACCACGGTCTGCAGCACGGCGCCTCCCTCGAAGCAGCGAGCCGCCCCCTGGGTCAGGCTGACCAGGCCGGAGGCGATCGCCGCCAACTGGTCGGCACGGTCCCGCGGAAGGTCTCGTGACGACGCCAGGAGCAGGCCGTCGGCCGAGACGGCGACGGCGTGTGCGACACCGGGCACCCGATCGGCGAAGTTGGCCAGCAGCCAACCGAGATCCTGCGTAGTAGTCATCCTTCTTGCTCCTTCTGCCCGCTCCCGGCCACCGGGCCTGAGCCAGACTGCGAGGACTGCTGCCCGCCCGGAGTCTCCTCCGGGCCGGTCGGGTTGCTGTCCGCGGGGTGGTTACGACCCCGCTGGACACCCCGGTGGTAGGCGGAGAGAAGACCGCGCACCGACTCGGGGTTGCGTCGCTGCACGGCGGCGGCCGGCTTCTCCACCGCGCCCGGGACGAGCTGTGCCATCGGCGTACGCTTCGGCAGCCCGGTCTGGGTGGTGCCGCCAGTCTCCACCTGGGTGGCGGCGGAGGCCGCCCGCCAGCCGTCGTCGGCCGCCGTCTGCCACGCGTTCTCCTGCGGCGTCCGGTACGCGGGCTTGCTCTCGGCAGCGCCGGAGCGCGACCCGCCGTTCGCGGCGCCGTTGCCCCCGAACGCGGCCGCGGCCGTCGGAGTCTCTGCCATCGGTGCGTTACCTGTCGTCCCGGTTGCGGTCTGCTGGGCGGGTCGACCGGCGGCGTCGACCGCAGAGAACTGCTGGGTCGGTGCACCGTTGGCCGCCGGCTGCCGGGCACCCGCCGACTCCTCGGGACCGGGACGGCGGGTCCGGAACCACGCCGACTCGAGCTCCCGGAAGATCGGCAGCTCCATCGTCTCATCCGCGTACCGCTGGCGGTTCTGCGCCTGCGGCGGCGTGGGCATGGTCGGCTGGGCGGGCCGGACCGCCGGGGCCGGACGCGCGACCCGGGGCAGCTCGGTGGTCATGTCCAGCGCCGCGGCCACCCGCTCGGGTACGGCCGGCGCGGCCGGATCCGCGGTGACCGGCGGCCAGGCCGGCGGCGCCGGGGTGGCCGGACCGGCGGTCGGCGCCGACACCGGACGCTGCGGCAACGAGTAGCCGGGCGAGGTCGGTGCGGCGGAGATCGGTGCGGCCGAGACCGGCGGGGCGGAGTAGGGCGTGCCGGAGACCGGCGGCGACGACACCGGCGGAACGGGCGGCGCCGACACCGCGGGCAGCGGGTACGGCCCAGCCTCGGGGCTGCTCGGCAGCTGGCGCGGGATGTTCGGCTGGTGGTTGGGCTCGTCGGTGGCCCGGCGCTGCGGCAGCGGGTCGGTCGACTGACCGTTGGAGGAACGCTGCGCGAAGTTGCTCCCGCCGGCGCTGACCCCACTGGCGCCGGTCAGGTCCGACCAGGCCGGCAGGTTCCCGGCGCCCGCCACGGTGGCCGGCGTACCGGAGCCGTTGCGGCTGGCCGGGTCGAACGAGCGACCGCCCAGCGTGACCTGGTTGCCGGAGCCACCGGAACGCGGGGCCGGCGCGGGCGGAGCGGCGGGTGCGGCCGGCCCGGCACCGAACGCGGCGAACGCCGGGCTCGGCCCCGCCGAGGGGGCGGCCGGGGCGGGCAGCGCGGCGGGTAGGGCACCCCGACCGGTGAGCGCCCGGGGCACCAGCACCGTGGGCGGCAGCGTGACGTCGGCGACCGTACCCCGGTCGCTGCCGGGACGCAGCTCGACCTTGACCCCGTGCCGGGAGGCCAGGCGGGCGACCACGACCAGGCCCATCATCCGGGAGACGGCCACATCCACCTGCGGCGGTGTGGCCAGCCGCTCGTTGAGGTCGGCCAGCTGCTCGCCGCTGATGCCGATACCGCGGTCCTCGACGTACAGCGAGGCACGGTCGCCGACCCGCCGCGCCTCGACCAGCACCTGCGAGTCCGGCGGCGAGAACGCGGTGGCGTTGTCGAACAGCTCGGCGACGAGGTGGACCAGGTCGTTCACCGCGTGCGCGGCGACCTCGATGTCCCGGTCGATCACCCCGAACTCGATCCGGGTGTAGTGCTCGACCTCGGACTGGGCGGCGCGGAGCACGTCGATCAGCGCCGCCGGCTCCCGCTGCACCCGGGTGGAGTCGGCACCGGCGAGGACCAGCAGGTTCTCGTCGTTGCGGCGCATCCGGGTGGCGAGGTGGTCGAGCTGGAACAGCTCGGCCAGCCGATCCGGGTCCTCCTCGCCACGTTCCAGCCGGTCGAGGTGGCCGATCAGTCGGTCGACCAGGATCTGCGACCGGCGGGCCAGGTTGACGAACATGGTCGCCACGGAGGCCCGCAGGGCGGCCTGCTCGGCGGCGGTGCGGACGGCCTCCAGGTGGACCGCGTTGAACGCCTCGGTCACCTGGCCGAACTCGTCGCGGCTGCGGACCGGCAGCGGTTCGGCGATCTGGTTGGCCAGCTGCACCGGGGAGAGCTGGCCGGTGACCTGCGGGTCACGCAGCCGGGCCACTGCCTGGGGCAGCCCGTACTGGGCGATGGAGAGCGCGCCCTGACGAAGCTCACGCAGCGACCGGGCCATCGAGCGGGCCACCAGGAAGGCGAGGAAGATCGCCAGCAGCAGCATCGTCAGCAGCAGGCCGGTCTCCAGGAACACCTGACGCTGCACGTCGGAACGGAGTTCGCCGGCCTCCGTCACCACGTCGGAGTCGAACTTCGACTCCACCGTACGGATCAGCTTGCCGTTGGCGACCAGCGCCGCGTCCCACTGGTCGGCGGTGAAGGAGATGCCGGAGAGGTCCTGGGAGGTATCGGCGTTGACCTGGCTGATGTAGATCGTCGCCTGCCGGCGGTCACCACCGCCGATGGTCTGGGCGTGGAACTCCGCCTCTTCCTCGGTGGCGACCGCGTTGAAGCTCTGCTGTGCCTGCTGCTGGCCGGTCTCGCTGGAGATGTAGTCCGTCCGCAGGGCCGAACTCATGCCCCGCTGGAGCGCCCGGTGCACCACCACCCGGCGTACGGAGAGCCACTCCTTCTCCCGGGCCACGGCGGCCGCGGCGCGCATCCGGTCGCTGAGGTCGTTGTCACCGGCGAGCTGGCTGGCGCTGTCCCGGATGGTGAGCATCTGGTTGATCAGCTCGTCGTAGGACTGCAGCGCGTCAGTGATCTTGAACTTGCCGTTGAGCACCTGACTCCGGGTGCCCGGCAGGTCGCTGAGCCGCTCGTTGATCTGGTTGAGCAGCCCGTCCAGGCTGACCGGCAGGTCGGTCAGGTCGCTGCGCTTGCGGGCGTACGGACCGCTGACCTCGTCCACCCGCGACGCGGTCTCGTTGTAGAGAGCGGTGTACTTCTTCTTGTCCTCGGGCTCGGCCTGATTCGACTGTTGGGGCGGCACACCCAACAGCAGCACCGCGGCGGTCCGCTCGTCCTGCAGGCCGTCCACCAGTTCGCCGGAGTAGCCGATCAGCTCCGCGAGGTCACCGGCCCGGTTGGCGTCGCTCAGCGAATCCAGGTGGTCGACCAGGCCGCTGGTGCCCACGACGACCGTGGCGATGGTCGGCACGATCATGATGAGACCGAGCTTGGACCAGATCGGCATGTCGCGGAGCCGACCAGCCGGTCGGCCCAGACGCGACAGGAAAGAGCCTGCCGTCTTCGGCCGTTTGCTCACGTCACCGCCCTCGGGATTGCAGCGTCCGCGTTGCCCCGGGCAACGCCCAGCAGCCGACCCGGCGGGTCGGACCATCCGAGATTCCATCACGCCGCTCCGGAAAGAGAAAGCCCAGGTTGGCCCCAGCCGGCGGTGTGATGAGATGTTGATGCAATTTGATCGCGGTCCGTCTGTCCGGAGTTACTGGAAGTAATGAAAACCCCGCACCGAGTCGTCCTACTCGCTGGCCCTTCAGGCTCCGGAAAGTCGTATATAGCGCGACAAACCGGCCTGCCGGTGCTCTGTTTGGACGACTTTTACAAAGAGGGTGATGACCCTACGTTACCGCGACGGAACGGGCAGATCGACTGGGAGTCGCCCGATTCCTGGGACGCCCAAACAGCGGTGGAGGTCATTGCTCAACTGGCTCGACATGGTCGGGCAGACGTGCCGGTCTATGCGATCAACGAGGACCGCCGGGTGTCCACTCGGCGGTTCGAGCTGGCCGATTCGCCACTTTTTGTGGCCGAAGGGATCTTCGCTGCCGAGATCGTCGAGGAATGCCGACGACGGGGCCTGCTCGCCGGGGCGTACGCGCTGCGCCGGCCACGTGGCGCCACCTTCCTCCGGAGGCTCGCCCGCGACCTCGCCGAGCAGCGCAAGGGCCCGCAGGTGTTGCTGCGCCGCGGGGTGGCGCTGCTGCGCACCGAGCCCGCGGTGCTGCGCCGGCAGACCGGCCTGGGAGCGGAGGCGGCCCGGGGTCGGGAGGTGCTCCGCCGGGTCGCGCACCTGCTCGCCGCCGGTCACCCAGCCCGGCGGTGACCCCGACGGCCGGATGGCGTCACCCCAGCAGCTTCGCGTACGCGGGTTTGATCACCTCGTCGATGATCTGAAGCCGCTCGTCGAACGGGATGAACGCGCTCTTCATCGCGTTGATGGTGAACCACTGCACCTCGCGCCAGCCGTAGCCGAACGCCTCGCAGAGCAGGGCCATCTCCCGGGAGACCGAGGTGCCGCTCATCAGCCGGTTGTCGGTGTTCACGGTGACCCGGAACCGCAGGTCTCGCAGCAGGCCGATGGGGTGCTCGGCGATCGACGCGGCGGCACCGGTCTGCACGTTGGACGACGGGCACAGCTCCAACGGGATCCGCTTGTCCCGCACGTACGCGGCCAGCCGACCCAGCACCGGCTCCGGGCCGGGGGCGATGTCGTCGACGATGCGTACCCCGTGACCGAGCCGATCCGCCCCGCACCACTGGATCGCCTGCCAGATCGACGGCAGCCCGAACGCCTCACCGGCGTGGATGGTGAAGTGGAAGTTCTCCCGCTGGAGGTACTCGAACGCGTCCAGGTGCCGGGTGGGCGGGAAGCCCGCCTCCGCACCGGCGATGTCGAAGCCCACCACCCCGTGGTCGCGGTGCCGCACGGCCAGCTCGGCGATCTCCTGCGAACGGGCCGCGTGCCGCATCGCGGTCAGCAGCGTGCCGACCCGGATCGGCGTACCGGCCTCGGCGGCGAGCGCGGCTCCCTCCACGAAGCCGGCCAGCACCGCCTCGACCACCTCGTCCAGCGTCAGGTTCCGTTCCAGGTGCTGCTCGGGGGCGTACCGCACCTCGGCGTAGACCACCCCGTCGGCGGCGAGGTCCAGCGCGCACTCACGAGCCACCCGGCGCAGCGCGGGGGCGGTCTGCATCACGGCG
Organism: Micromonospora radicis; assembly: GCF_003583405.1. Taxonomy (GTDB): domain Bacteria; phylum Actinomycetota; class Actinomycetes; order Mycobacteriales; family Micromonosporaceae; genus Micromonospora; species Micromonospora radicis. Next base: position 117,468 of record NZ_QXEC01000006.1, on the reverse strand, counting down.
ACCGTGTGCGCGAACGTCTCCAGGTAACGCTCCAGCGAGCCGGAGTCGGCCGCCGCCACGAACCAACGGCCCAGCGCCACCGGGTCGGTGGTGGGCAGCTCGTGGCCGACCTCGGCGGCCAGTTCGACGACGGTCGCCGGTCGCAGACCGCCGTCCAGGTGGTCGTGCAGCAACGCCTTCGGTGCCTTGACAAGGTCCTCGTACCGCAGACTCGTGGTCATGGGTCGACCCTAGTCCCCGCCGCCGCGCGGGCACCGGACCGGTAGGGACAATGGCCAGGTGAACGCAGCAGGACCGGACCCGCGAGTGGTCGACCGACTGCGCTGCCCGGTCTGCCGTGCGGGGCTCGCCGCAGCCTCGGTGGGCACCGGCCACGCGCTGCGCTGCCCGCGCCGGCACAGCTTCGACGTGGCCCGGCAGGGCTATGTCAACCTGCTCGCCGGCCGCGCCCCACACAGCGGGGACACCGCGGAGATGGTCGCCGCCCGCACTGACTTCCTGGCCGCCGGTCACTACGACGTCATCTCCGCTGCCCTCGCCGACGCCGGCATCGACGACGCGGGCGGCGGGCACCCGCTGGTGGTGGATGCGGGCGCGGGCACCGGTCAGCACCTCGCGGCGGTGCTGGCGGCGGTGCCGGCGGCCGTCGGCCTCGCCCTGGACATCAGCAAACCCGCGCTGCGGCGGGCCGCCCGGGCCCACCCGCGCGTCACCGCGGCGCTGGCCGACACGTGGCAGCGGCTACCGGTGGCGGACGCCTCGGCGGCGCTACTGCTGAACGTCTTCGCGCCCCGCAACGGTGCCGAGTTCCGCCGGGTTCTCACCCCGACCGGGCGGCTGCTGGTGGTGACACCGGCCACCGACCACCTCAACGAGCTGGTCGCCGCACTCGGCCTGCTCCGGGTCGACCCGGCCAAGGCGGACCGGGTGGCGGCCAGCCTCGCCGGACACTTCGCCGAGGAGTCGAGCACCCTGCACCGACGGGTGTTGACGCTCTCCGGCGCGGAGGTGGCCACGCTGGTCGGTATGGGTCCCAGCGCCTGGCACACCGACCCGGCGGGGTTGGCCGCCCGGATCGACGCGCTGGGCGAACCGGTCCGGGTGACCGTTGCGGTCCGGCTCGGGGTGTACCGTCCGGCCTAGGTGGAGAGATCGACTTCTTCCCAACCGGGCGGTTCGTCGTGGTACGGGCCGCGCAGGACCACCGCCCACTCCAGCGCCCACCGGCGCTGGCCGATCGCGTTGGCGTCCACCAGGCCGGGCAGGCTGCTCCCGGCCCGGCCCACCTCCAGGTACGCCCAGTCCAGGCAGTAGTGCAGGTCGAGCAGGGCCGCCGCGTCCGCCGGGTGCTGCGGCGCGGCCAGGATCCGCGACCGCCACCGCCCGAAGGTCTCCCCCTCGACGATGTTGGGCAACCGCTCCACCAGCCGCTCGTCCGCCGGCATGGTGGGGTCGAGCTGCTTGGTCAGACCGAGTACCCAGGCCAGCGAGAAGAGCGCGTCGTGATGCAGGACGAAGGAGCGGTGGTCGCCCTTGGCCCCGGTGACGAACTGGAATTCCGGCGGGGTGACCATCTCCACCAGATGTGAGGCGAGCAGCCAGCTCATCGCCGCCTGGGGTGGCATGCCGAAGCAGCGGGCCAGGATCAGGTGCAGCACCGCGATGCGGGCCTCGATCTCCCCCGTCGGACGCAGTTCGATCTCGTCACCCGGCTCCCAGACCAGCGGAAACTGTGGTGGCGGCAGCGGCAGCCGAAGCCGGGACAACTCCTCCAGGCTGGCCTCACGCACTTCCCGGGGGTCCGGGGCAGGAACGGTCACGGCAACATCCCTGTCTGCTCACCACGTCCGAGCGCCGACGGTCCCTCCTGGCCTGCGAGGATAGCGGTCCGATCGGCCCGGCACCATGGGGTCGGCAAACCGGCAGGTCACTCGACGCGATCGAGCACCAACGGCCTCGGGTCCGGCGGCCGTACGTCGACGGTCACCGCCCGAGCCGCCTCCGCCAGCGCCGCCGGAAGCAACTCCGCCCGGTCGGCCCGCAGTTCGTAGAGGGATTCCCCGGCCCGCACCGGGTCGCCCGGACGCTTGTGCAGCAGCACTCCGGCCGGCACGCTCACCGGGTCCTCCTTGCGGGCCCGGCCCGCGCCGAGCCGCCAGGCGGCCACCCCGATGGCGTACGCGTCGACCGTCGCGACGTACCCGTCGGAGTCGGCGCGCACCACCTCCACCTCGTTCGCCTCGGGCATCGGCGCGTCCGGGTCGCCGCCCTGTGCCCGGATCATCGACCGCCACACGTCCATCGCCCGGCCGTCGCGCAGCGCGGCGGCGGGATCGGCGGCGGAAAGCCCGGCCGCGTCGAGCATCTCCCGGGCCAGCGCCAGGGTCAGCTCCACCACGTCGGCGGGGCCGCCACCGGCGAGCACCTCCACCGACTCGGTCACCTCGACACCGTTGCCGATGGCCCGACCGAGCGGGGTGGACATGTCGGTGAGCAGGGCGACGGTCTTCACCCCGTGCGCGCCGCCCAGCTCCACCATGGTCCGGGCCAGCTCACGGGCGTCGTCGACCGACTTCATGAACGCGCCGAAACCGACCTTCACGTCGAGGACCAGCGCACCGGTCCCCTCGGCGATCTTCTTGCTCATGATCGAGCTGGCGATCAGCGGGATCGCCTCGACGGTGCCGGTGACGTCGCGCAGCGCGTACAGCTTGCGGTCGGCGGGAGCGAGTCCCGACCCGGCGGCGCAGATCACCGCGCCGATGTCGCGCAGTTGGGCGGTGAACTCCTCGTTGCTGAGCGCGGCCCGCCAGCCCGGGATCGACTCCAGCTTGTCCAGGGTGCCGCCGGTGTGCCCGAGCCCGCGTCCGGACAGCTGCGGCACCGCCGCGCCGCAGGCCGCCACCAGCGGGGTGAGCGGCAAGGTGATCTTGTCGCCGACGCCGCCGGTCGAGTGCTTGTCGACGGTCGGCCGGGCCACGGACGACAGGTCCAGCCGTTCGCCACTGGCGATCATCGCGGCCGTCCACCGGGCGATCTCCGGCCCGGTCATCCCGTTCAGCAGGATCGCCATGGCCAGCGCCGACATCTGCTCGTCAGCCACCGCCCCCCGGGTGTACGCGTCCACCACCCAGTCGATCTGCGCGTCGGACAACACCCCGCCATCCCGCTTCGCGCGAATCACATCAACCGCAGCAAACCCACTCATCGTCGAGTCCCATCCCTCCACAAGTCGCCACCCGCCCACGCCGATCCCACTGAACCCGTCGTCCCGCAGCAGACGCAGAAGCCGCACACCCGTCGGGCCGGGGGCCGACCGTGCCCGGCGCAGGGATCAAGCCTGACCGCCCGGAGCCGGGCACGGTCGGCCCCCGGCCCCAACATCAACCACCCCAGCGAACCGGAATCTCCGCAGGCGGCTCACCCTCACCCGCCCAGAAGATGGTGCCGGACGCGTCCACCACCACCACCCGGGGCGTACGCGCCAACCCCCAGGTGATCGCCTCCGCGGAGTCGGCCCAGCTCGGCCCCTCCTCCAGCACCCCGGTCTCGGCGCCCACCTCGTCGCCGGCCGAGCGCTCCCAGTAGGCCGTCCAGACCTGCTGTCCGGCCGACAGGTCGGGGTGGACGAAGACGGTGCCCCGACCACGCCAGGCGGCCAGCCGGTCCGGTACCACCGGAACGGGCTGCTCGCCGGTGACCGCCTCGATGTCGGCCACGTCGAAGGCGTGCGGCAACAGTTCGGCCATCCGCAGCGGGCCGCCCTTGGCCTCGATCAGGCACTCCGGGCCGCCCTGTTCCCAGAGCAGCTGCCGGCACCGTCCGCAGGGCATCAGCGGTTCACCGGTGGCGTCGACGCAGGACAGCGCGACGATCCGGCCGCCGCCGGTGGCGTGCAGCGAGGAGACCACCCCGCACTCGGCGCAGAGCACCACGCCGTACGCGGCGTTCTCCACGTTGCAGCCGACCAGCATCCGGCCGTCGTCGACGAGCGCCGCCGCGCCCACCGGGAACTTCGAGTACGGCACGTACGCGTGCCGCATGACCTCGGTGGCCGCCGCCCGCAGCCGCACCCAGTCGATCTCCATGGTGTACCCCCCCGGATCAGCCCTTGATGTACGGCTTGCCGTCGGCGGCCGGCGCCCGGACCCGGCCGACCAGCCCGGCCACCGCCAGGATCGTGGCCAGGTACGGCAGCATGGCCAGGAACTGGCCCGGAATGATGCTGTTGATCGCGCCCAGGTAGGTCGCCAACTGGTCGGCGAAGCCGAAGAAGAGCGCGGCGAGCAGCGCCCCGGTGGGGCTCCACCGGCCGAAGATCAACGCGGCCAGGGCGATGAAGCCCTTACCACCGATCATGTTCTTGGTGAACGAGAAGAGCGCCAGCGTGTACGACGCACCGCCGATGCCGGCGACCGCGCCGGCCAGGATGACGTTGCGGTAGCGCAGCCCGAGCACCTTCACGCCGAGGGTGTCCGCCGCCGTCGGGTGCTCACCGACCGAGCGGGTCCGCAGCCCCCACCGGGTACGGAACAGCGCGATGTGGATCACCAGCACCAGCACCAGGGCGAGGTAGAGGAAGATGTTGCCCCGGAACAGCGCCGGGCCGAGCACCGGGATGTCCGACAGCAGCGGGATCTCCCAGTTGCCGAACCGGGGGGCGCTGTTGTAGCGGGCCGCGTCGGTCTGCATCAGCCGCTCGTAGAGGAAGCCGGTGATGCCGAGCGCCAGCAGGTTGAGCACGATGCCCATGACCACCTGGTCGACCAGGTAGCGGATGGAGAACACGGCCAGCAGCAGGGAGATGAACGAGCCACCGACGGCGGCGGCGACCAGACCCACCCAGACGCTGCCGGAGATGCTGCCGAACAGGGCGCCGCTGAACGCGCCCATCAGCAACTGCCCCTCGATGGCCACGTTCACCACACCGGAACGTTCGCAGAGCACACCGGCCAGCGATCCGAAGATCAACGGCAGGGCGAGCAGGAAGGTGCCCCGCACGATGTTGACCAGCGGCATGAAGTTCTGCCCGGTCGGCGCGGCGGAGACCTGCCAGCACAGGAACGACAGCACGAAGGCGACCAGCCCGACCGCCAGCGCCGGGACGAACCAGCGTTTCGGCAGGCCGGCGAGCATCGCGGCACCGGCGGCCAGGGTGATCAGCCCGAAGACGATCGCCCCGACCGTGCCGTTGACCTCCAACGCGGCCCCGGCGGCGTCCTCGCTGAGCGTGAAGCGGGCCTGCTCACCGGTGGCGAGCGCACCGAACAGCACGGTAGCCAGCAGGCCGAGGGCCAGCAGCACCAACCCCACCTTGCGGGTACGGGTCCAGAAGCCCTCGTCGACCGGCGCGACCGCGACGTCGGGAACAGCCGTGGTGGACATGCCTCACCAGCCCTTCGCGAGGCTCGTCTGCAGCCGGGCGGCCCGCGCGGCCCGGAGCTGGAAGATCGCCTTCACCAGGGCCGGCGCGGCGATGAAGATGACGATCAGCGCCTGGAGCACGGTGACCAGCTCCAGCGAGATCCCCGAGTACGACTGCATCCGGTTGCCGCCGGCCTGCAACGCCCCGAACAGCAGCGCGGCCATGGCCACCCCCCACGGTTTCACCCGGCCGAGCAGCGCGACCAGGATGCCGTCGAAGCCGATCTGGGCGACCACCAGGGGAGTCAGCGCGGCGGCGGTGGTGCCGAGCACCATCTGCGAGCCGCCGAGCCCGGCCAGGACCCCGGCGAAGACCATGACCAGGACGTACGTCCGGGTGACGCTGATGCCGGCGGTACGGGAGGCGTCCGGGTTGGCGCCCACCGCACGCAGCTCGAAGCCGAGCGTGGAGCGGTTGAGCAGCCAGGCGACGGCCCAGGTGGCCAGCACCGCCAGGATGATGCCCGCGTGGGCCCGCAGCCCGTCGCCGAAGAGGCGGGGCAGTTGGGCGGAGGCGTCCACCGGTCGGCTGATCGCGTCGGTCCGGTTCGGGTCCTGCACCCCGTTCTGCACGATCAGCCAGGTCAGGAAGTAGACCGCGATGTAGTTGAGCATGATCGTGTTGATCACCTCGTGGGCGCCGGTGCGCGCCTTGAGGATGCCCGGGATGAAGCCCCAGATGGCCCCGCCGATCGCGCCGGCCAGCACCGCGACCAGCAGGTGCAGCCCGGGCGGAAGCGGCAGCAGGAAACCGGCCAGCGCGGCCAGGACGACGCCCATGATGGCCTGCCCCTGTGCGCCGATGTTGAACAGACCGCCCCGGAAGGCCAGCGCCACCGACAGGCCGGTGAAGACCAGCGGGGCAGTGTAGGTGAGCGTCTCCGAGATCGGGCTGAGCGCGGCGTTGACGGTGGTCGCGCCCGGGTCGAAGACGGAACCCTTGAACAGGTTCGCGTACGCCTCGCTGACCAGCGTCCAGCTGGCGTTGATCGCGTCCGCCGGTCGGGCGGTGAAGTAGGCGTAGGTGGCCAGCACGTCCGGATCAGAGATGATCATCAGGACGGCGCCGACGACCATGGCGAGGACCAGCGACAGCAGGGTCACCGTGAAGGTGTTGGCGGCCCACAGGTTCTCCACGAACAGCCGCCCCAGCGTGGGCCGCTGCTCGGGCGCGGTGGGCGTGGCGGCGGCCTCGGCCCGCTCGGTGTTGCCGAGCGTGCTCTGGGCGGCCTGCTCCTCGCTCGCCGGCTCCTTGTCGGGAGAGCCGGCCGGGGGGTTGGAGTTGGTCATGCCTTCCTGTCCTCGCTGCCTGGTCCCTCGGGAGCCGGCGCCACGCCGTCGGTGGTGGCGGCGACGTCACGGTCGGTGGTCGCCGCCGTACCATCGGCGGTCACCGTGTCGGCGTCGGTCGCCGCCGGTTCGGTCCGGTCGGTGGTCGCCACGTCACCGCGACCGGCGACCGCCGCGCCCATCGGCGAACCGCCCGTCGCGTCGGGGGTGACGCCCGCCATCAGCAGGCCGATCTCCTCGCGCGGGGTGTCCGGGCCGACGATGCCGATGATCCGGCCCCGGTACATCACCGCGATCCGGTCAGCCAGCCCGATCACCTCGTCCAGCTCGCTGGAGACCACCAGGACGGCGGTGCCGATGTCCCGCTCCCGGATGACCCGACTGTGGATGAACTCGATCGAGCCGACGTCCACGCCCCGGGTGGGCTGGGCGGCGATGAAGAGCTTCAGCGGCCGGGACAACTCCCGGGCCACGATCACCTTCTGCTGGTTGCCGCCGGAGAGGGTGCCGACCGGCGCCTGTGCCGAGGAGGTGCGCACGTCGAACTGCGCGATCCGCTCGTTCGCCGACTCGGCGATCGCATCCGGTTTGAGCGACAGACCGCGGCCGAACGGCGGCCGGTCGTAGATGTCCAGCACCAGGTTCTCCGCGACGGAGAACTCCTTGACCAGCCCGTCGACGCTGCGGTCCTCCGGCACGTAGCCGACGCCCGCCCGGAGCACCTTCTTGGTCGACCAGCCGTCGACCCGCTGGCCGTCCAGGGTGACCGTGCCGGCGAGCAGCGGGCGCAACCCCATGATCGCTTCGATCAGTTCGGTCTGGCCGTTGCCCTGCACGCCCGCGACGCCGAGCACCTCACCTGCGCGTACGGTGAGGTCGACGCCGTCGACCGCGCGGACCTGTCGGTCGTCGTCGACGACCAGGCCGGAGACCTCCAGGACCGGCTCACCCGGGGTGGCCGGGGCCTTGTCCACGGTGAGCCGGACGGTACGGCCGACCATCAGCGCGGCCAACTCGTCGCGGCTGGCCTCGGGCGAGGCGGTACCCACGGTCTTCCCGCGGCGGATCACGGTGATCCGGTCGGCGATCGCCTTGACCTCACCGAGCTTGTGGGTGATGAAGACGATCGACTTGCCGGCGGCCTTGAGCGACCGCATCACGGTCAACAGCTCTTCGGTCTCCTGCGGGGTGAGCACCGCCGTCGGCTCGTCGAGGATGAGCAGGTCCACGTCGCGGGTAAGCGCCTTGACGATCTCCACCCGCTGCTGGATGCCGACCGGCAGGTCCTCGATCACCGCGTCCGGGTCGACCCGCAGGTTGTACCGCTGCGAGACCTCGGCGACCTCGCGCCGGGCCCGGCGGCGGTCCAGGAAACCGGCGATGCCGCCGCGCACCTGCTCGGCGCCGAGCATGATGTTCTCGGTGACGGTGAAGACCGGTACCAGCATGAAGTGCTGGTGCACCATGCCGATGCCGGCGGCGATCGCGTCGGAGGGGCCGCGCAGCTTGAGCGGCTCGCCGTCGACCAGGATCTCGCCCTCGTCGGGCTGGTAGAGCCCGTACAGCACGTTCATCAGGGTCGACTTGCCGGCGCCGTTCTCGCCGAGCAGGGCGTGAATCTCTCCAGGCTCCACCGTCAGGTCGATGTGGTCGTTGGCGACCAGATCACCGAACCGCTTGGTGATGCCGCGCAGTTCGAGTCTCAGCGCAACCTCCTGGAGTGCGAAGCGATGGTGCAGCGTAGCTGCTGGTGAACGGAGCACGGCGCGGACCCGACCGGTGACGCGCCACGGCCGCCCCGGCGCGGCGGGATTACCCCGCGCCGGGGCGGCCGGATCAGATGTGGCAGGGCGCGCCGGCCGCCTGCGGTGATCGTCTCACCACAGCCGGCCGGCGACGGGTCACTTCGGCTGGGCGGCCGAGGTGACCTTGACGGTGCCGGCGGAGATGTCCGCCTTCAGCTTGTCGACCTCGGCCTTGAGCTCGGCCGGGACCTTGCTGTCGAACTCGTGGTACGGGGCGATGGAGACGCCGTCGTTGGCCAGGACGCCGACGAAGCCCTCCTCGGCGTTGAGCTTCTCGCCACCGGCGGCCTTGAGCACGGCCTCCTTGACGGCACCCGAGATGTTCTTGACCACGGTGGTGATGATCGCCGAGCAGTCCGGCGTGCTCTCGCAGCCGTCGACGTCCACCCAGATGGTGTTGTACTTGCCACCGGAGGCCTTGGCCGCGCTGGTGGTGCCGAGGCCGGCGCCACCGGCGACCGGCATGATGATGTCCGCGCCCTGGGCGACCAGCGCGTCGCTGACCTTCTTGCCCTCATCCTGCTTCTCGAACGAGTTGGTGAAGGAGCCGTTCTGGGTCGCCTTGTTCCAGCCGAGGGCCTGGACGTTCGCGCTCTTGGCCTGGTTGTAGTAGGCGACGCCGTCGACGTAGCCGTCCATGAAGATGGTCACCGGCGGGATCTTCATACCGCCGTAGGTGCCCACCTTGCCGCTCGCGCTCATCCCGGCCGCGACGTAGCCGGCGAGGAAACCAGCCTGCGCGGTGTCGAACTCCATCGGGAAGACGTTGGCCACGCCCGGGTTGGCGTCGACGATGCCGAACTGCTGGTTCGGGTTCGCCTCAGCGATCTTCTTGGTGGCGTCGCCCATCAGGCCGCCGACGGCCAGGATGAAGTCGCAGTCCTGGTTGACGTACTGGGTGAGGTTCGGCTCGTAGTCCGCCTGCGCCTTGGACGCCACGTACTTGATGTCGATGTTGCTGTTCTCGGCCTTGGCCGCCTCCAGGCCCTTCCAGGCCGAGGCGTTGAACGACTTGTCGTCGATGCCGCCGACATCGGTGACCATACAGGCGGTGTACTTCTCGCCGCCGGAGCCGGCGTTGTTGTCCTCATCCGGGGCCTCGCCACAGGCGGCGGCGCTCAGTACGAGCCCACCCGCCGCGATGATCGAGGCAATCCGCATCCCACGCACCGAGCGCAAGACGTCTCCCTTCCCATTGCACACCGCGTGGTTGCGGTGGCAGCCCTTTGAACCGGCTTGCGCCTTGCCGCCGGCGTCCCACGTTACGGACGCAGAGCGTACGCCCGCGCCCACCTGCCGAACGACAATCGTGCAGGACTGTTGGAGGCCTGTTACCCCTACGTAATGCTCGGGTGGGGCAAGTCACTCAGAGTGTCGACAGGTGGGCGCGGTAGTGCCTGGATAGTCCGTTTCCCGGGCTGGCCGGGCGACTCCGGCGGTCAGCGCCAGAAGACTGCGACGGCCGCGTTGAGCAGGGTCAATCCCACGATGGCGAGGAAGTGACCCCGGTTGACCTCGGTCCGCTTCCTGGAGAAGAAGACCATCACGAAGATCATCAGGGCGAGCACCAGCTTGACGACGAGCTTCGCCGGTGCCGGCTCGTCGCCGTCCCGCAGTGGCGCGGACAACCCAATGCCGGTGAGCAGTTGGATCACCGCACCCCAGAGCATCGCGGAGTTGATCCGGGTCTTGCCGGTCAGGTACTGGGCGATCGCGCCACCGAGCAGCAGCGCGAACCCGATCAGATGGGCGTAGAGAAGGATGAGTCGAAGTGTTTCCACCCGACCCATCCTGCCCTATCAACGACAGTTTGTAGTAGAGGCATCCGACTGCTCGGCGAGCCAGCGGGTTACACACCCCGGGCTGAGCAGAATCTGGGCGCTACGCACAGACCGGCCAGAAGCAACATCCCAAACAGGCGTGATTTCACCCTGAAATATTGATTTCAGAGTGAAATCAGCGTCCTGGCGACCACCACCCCCGCGGGCCAACCGGGTGTCTGGGGCGATCATCCGGCCAGGCTGACCGTGCCCCGGCCGGTGAAGGTGACCACTCCTGCGCCAACGTGACGTCCCCGGGAAGTTCGCACCCACGCTGCCACTCGCCCGCTGTCGTTCGTCGCCCGAAGCACGTCGGCCAACTGCTCACCGAGGACGGAGCTGGTCGAGGTGTGGCTTCCGCCGAGGGCCCGCATCATCGCACGGGTGGCCGGGAACCTAGACCCCTTCGATCGCGCAGCGTCAGCCCTTGGTGCCACCCGCCGTCAGGCCGGAGACCAGGTGCTTCTGGGCGAAGAAGAAGACCAGCCCGGCCGGGATGGTGACCAGCACCGCCGCAGCGGTCAGGTACTCCCACTGCGGGTTGAACTGCGGCACGAACTGCTGGAGCCCGTACGCCAGGGTGAACTTGTTGTCGGTCTGGATGAACGCCGACGCGTACGCCACCTCACCCCAGGCGGTGAGGAAGGTGTAGAAGGCGGTCACCGCCACCGCCGGGCGGGCCAGTGGCAGCACCACCCGCCAGAAGGTGGCGAACGGTCCGCAGCCGTCCAGCGCCGCCGCCTCGTCCAGCGAGGTCGGGATGGAGTCGAAGTAGCCCTTCAACATCCAGGCACAGAACGGCACCGCGATGGTCAGGTACGCGATGATCAGCGCGGGCATGGTGTTGATCAGGCCGAGCCGGGCCAGGATCGTGTAGATCGGCACGATCAGAATGGCCACCGGGAACATCTGGGTGACCAGGAAGACCATCATCAGCGGGCGGCGGCCGGGGAAGTTGAACCGGGACACCGCGTACCCGGTGGTCGCCGACAGGAAGATGCCGATGGCCATGGTGAACGCCGCGACGATCACCGAATTGAGGAACCAGCGCGGAAAGTTCGTCTCGGTCAACACGTAGCTGTAGTTGCTCAGGGTGGTGTCCCGGAACAGGGTCAGCTCGCTGCTCTGGATCGCGTATCCGGGCTTGAGCGAGGAGAGCAGCACCCAGGCGATCGGGCCGATCGCGATCAGCGAGGCCAGGATCAGGGTGCCGTGCAGCAGTACGGACATCGCTGGGCTGCGCCGGCTGCGCCCGGCCCGGGTCACCCTCCGGCTGTCGGCCAGGGCCGGGCCGGCGACGGCATCCGCCGTCGGCGGCGTGGCGGTGGATCGGCTCATGTTCACCACACCTCACCTTGCTTGCGCAGCACCCGCCGGTAGAACAGCGAGAAGACCAGCAGGATCGACAGGATCAGTACGCCGTACGTCGAGGCCAGTGAGTAGTTGCGGATGCCCTCGAAGGCGGCCCGGTAGGCGCCGGTCACCAGGATCTCGCTCTGCCCGGCCGGCTGCCCCTCGGTCACCAGGAAGATGATCGGGAACATGTTGAACGTCCAGATGGTGCCGAGCAGCACCACGGTCATGCTGACCGGACGCAGCCCCGGCAGGGTGATGTTGCGGAACCGCTGCCAGGCCGAGGCGCCGTCGATCTCGGCCGCCTCGTAGAGCTCGGACGGAATGGTCTGCATGCCGCCGAGCAGCGCCACCATCATGAACGGCACGCCCAGCCAGACGTTGGTGACGATGGCGGTGAAGAGCGCGGTCCACCGGTCGGCGAACCACGAGACCGGGTCGATGCCGACGGCGGTGAGCAGCGCGTTCGCCAGGCCGAAGCGCTCGTTGAAGATGAACTTCCAGGCGAATGCGCTGACGAAGGCCGGTACCGCCCAGGGCAGCACCAGCAGCACCCGGTACAGCCCGCGGGCCCGCATCGGGCGGTTGAGCATGCTGGCCAGGCCGAGGCCCAGCCCGAAGTGGCAGGCCACGCAGACGAACGTCCAGATCAGCGTGACACCGGTCCACTGCCAGAACTCGCCGACCTGGCCGGTGAGCACCCGGACGTAGTTGTCCAGGCCGATGAACTCCCACTTGTTGGGGTTGTCGGCGCAGACCTCGCCGCCGGTGATCGACCTGGTGCAGATCTCGGCGACCTGGTTGGCCTCGGTGAGGTTGGTGAAGGAGAGCCAGATCCCGCGGAACAGCGGGTAGAAGATCAGTACCGCCAGGACGATGACGACGGGCAGCACCATCGCCCAGGCGTACCAGTGCTTGTCCCAGCTGCGGCGCAGCCGGGGCGGACGAGCGGATCGGCCGGGCCGCGTGGACGACGGCGCCGGGTCGGCTGTCACGGTGGACATCAGCTGCGCTCCAGAGGAGAGATCCGGTGGGGTCGGCGACCGGGACGGTCGCCGACCCCACCGGGGGGTGCCGAAGGGTCACCGGCGCGGGGCCGGCGTCAGGGCCACAGCCCGGCCACGCCGGGCCCAGCCGACGACCAGATCAGAGCCCGTAGCCGGGCACGACCTCGGCCTTGTACTTCTTGGCGACGGCGTCCAGGGACGCCTTCGGGTCCCGGTTCTGGACCATGACCTCGGTGGCCATCTGGTCCAGCGGGCCGAAGAACTGCCCGGCCTCGGGGATCCACGGCCGACCCACCGCGGCCTCGTTGACGGCCTGGAACGCGGCGACCACGGCGTTGTTCTTCACCGAGTCGACCTGGTACGCGGAGGTACGGGTGGGCAGCAGGCCGAGCTTGTCCGACAGGAACGCCTGCGACTCGGCGGAGCTCATGAACTTGACGAACGCGACGGCGGCGTCCACCTTCTCCTGGGGCATGCCGGACCAGATCACGTAGTTGTGGCCGCCGACCGGGCCACCGGCGCGGGCCGAGCCGGCCGGCACCGGCGCGATGCCCAGGTTCTCCAGGCCGCCGAAGTCCGGCGCCGAGGAGACGTTGTTGACCTCCCACGGCCCATTGATGATCATGGCGACCTTCTGCTCCTTGAACAGGGTCATCATGGTGCCGTAGGAGTCGTTGGCGGAGGGCTTGGCGGCGGCGCCGCTGTCGATCAGATCCTTGGCGATCTTCAGCCCGGCCGCGTTCTGCTCCGAGTTGACGACGATCTTCTGGGAGCCGGTGTCGACCAGGTCGCCACCCTCGCCGTACATGAAGGGCAGCAGGAAGTAGCCGGCCGGGTTCAGGTACACGCCCTCGGCGTCGGTCTTCTCCTTGACGGTCTGCGCGGCGGTCTTCAGCTCGGCCCAGGTCTTCGGCGCCTCGCCGATCCCGGCCTTGCTCAGCAGTTCCTTGTTGTACATCAGCGCAAGGCTGTCGGTGACCTGCGGAACGCCGTAGGTCTTGCCGTCGTACGTGTTGGAGGCGAGCGGGGTCTCCAGGAAGTCCGCGGCGTCGGCGAGCAGTTCGGAGCCGTCCAGCGCGTAGAGGTAGCCCAGCGAGGCGAACTCGGGCACCCACGCCACCTCGGCCCGCAGGATGTCCGGGGCGCCGGTCTTGGCCTGCGCGGCGGTCTTGAACTTGTTCTGGGCCTCGCCGAACGGGACCGACTGGTAGTTGATCTTCACGTTCGGATAGGTCTGGTTGAACTTGGCGATCAGTTCCTTGAACGCCGGGCCCTCGTTCTGCGGGTCAGAGGTGTCCCACCAGGTCAGTTCTGCGGTGAGGGAAGCGGGGTCGACCGCGGGCTGCCCCTCGGGCGCCTTGTCCTCGCCGCCGCACGCGGCGACGGAGAGGGCGAGGGCGGCGGAGGCGAGTACGGCGATTCCCCTGGCTGTGCGACGCATGTTCGCTCCTAAGTTCCTGCCGGGTAACGGCGGGGACAGTAGCAAGAAGTTTCGTAACTAGAAACCCTTTGCGAACGGCCTTGCAACAACCGTGCTCCATCCGCAACTTTGACGATCGACAAATGTCGCCATCTGGTCATATCTCCTCGCCTGAAGTGAACGAACTCGCCGCGCCGATGACCCTCCGCGCCCCGGGAAGCGCCGATCATCCCGGCCAGAGCCAGCGTGGGTACCCACTCCCGAGCCGACGCCCGACGCGCGCTGCTCGGTTCTGCAAGCTCTTGCTGGCCAATGCGCAAGAACTTGTCGGTGAGCTACAGTGCGGCCATGCGCGCTCGCCTCTCCGACATCGCTCAGCAGGCCGACGTCAGCGAGGCCACGGTGTCGCGGGTGCTCAACGACCGCCCCGGCGTGGCACCCGAGACCCGGCAGGCCGTCCTGACCGCCCTCGACGTGCTCGGCTACGAGCGTCCCGCCCGGCTGCGCAAGCGCAGCGCCGGGCTGGTCGGTCTGGTGGTACCGGAGCTGGACAACCCGATCTTCCCGGCCTTCGCCCAGATCATCGAGTCCGCCCTGGCGCCCACCGGCTACACCCCGGTGCTGTGCACCCAGACCCCCGGCGGCGTGCGCGAGGACGAGTACGTCGAGATGCTGCTCGACCGGCAGGTCTCCGGCATCGTCTTCGTCTCCGGCCTGCACGCCGACACCGCCGCCGACCACGACCGCTACCGGACGCTGATCGCCCGGCCACTACCCATCGTCATGATCAACGGGTACGCCCCGGGCATCCCCGCGCCCTTCGTCTCCTGCGACGACCGGGAGGCCGCCGAGCTGGCCGTGGCCCATCTGGTCGCCCTGGGCCACCGGCGGATCGGCCTGATCACCGGGCCGGACCGGTTCGTCCCGGTGCAGCGCAAGGTCAACGGCTACAAGTCGGCGATGCACCGGCTCGCCGGGGTGAACGAGGACGAGCTGGCCGAGCTGACCGAACTCTCCCTGTTCGGCGTCGAGGGTGGCGAGGTCGCGGCCGGACGGCTGATCGAGCGGGGCGCGACCGGCATCGTCTGCGGCTCCGACCTGATGGCGCTCGGCGCGATCCGGGCCGCCCGGCAGCGCGGCCTGTCGGTGCCGGGCGACCTCTCCGTCGTCGGGTACGACGACTCGCCGCTGATGGCCTTCACCGATCCGCCGTTGACCACCATGCGCCAGCCGGTGGCCGCGATGGCGGTGGCCGCGGTCCGGGCCCTGGTCGACGAGATCAACGGGCACGGCGCGCCACACTCGGAGTACCTGTTCCGGCCGGAGCTGGTGGTCCGCGGCTCCACCGCCGTAGCCCCCCACCCCACCCCGCCCCCGAATCCCCGCGATCATGCACTTTCTGCGGCGACATAAGGCGTCAAGGCGGACTAAACGCCGACAGGAAGTGCAGGATCGCGGCGAGAAGACGGCTGGAGCACGCAGCCCTTGCGCAAGGAATGCTTGACTCTTGCAGCGCTCGCCCGGCATTCTGCTCAGACACCCGTCGCGTCCACCGTTGCCCACGCCGGGTGCCGCCGTCCCGCGCCACAGAACGGGGAACCACCCGATGACCGTCAGCAACCCCTCACCGCTGACCTCCGACGCCGACTGGTGGCGATCCGCCGTCGTCTACCAGGTGTACGTCCGCAGCTTCGCCGACTCCAACGGCGACGGCATCGGTGACCTCCAGGGCATCCGCGAACGGCTGCCGTACCTGCGTGAGCTGGGCGTGGACGCGCTGTGGCTGACCCCCTTCTACACCTCGCCCATGGTCGACGGCGGCTACGACGTCGCCGACTACCGGGACGTCGACCCGATGTTCGGCACCCTCGGCGACTTCGAAGCGATGATCACCGACGCCCACGCGCTCGGTCTGCGGATCATCGTCGACATCGTGCCGAACCACACCTCCGACCGGCATCCGTGGTTCCAGGCCGCGCTGGCCGCCGGCCCCGGTTCCGCCGAGCGGGAGCGCTACCTCTTCGCCGACGGCAAGGGCGAGCACGGCGAGCAGCCCCCGAACGACTGGGAGAGCATCTTCGGCGGACCGGCCTGGACCCGGGTGCCCGACGGCCAGTGGTACCTGCACCTGTTCGACCCGGCCCAGCCCGACCTGAACTGGCGCCACCCGCAGGTACGCGCCGAGTTCGAGGACGTCCTCCGGTTCTGGCTCGACCGCGGCGTCGACGGGTTCCGGATCGACGTGGCGCACGGCATGATCAAGGCCGAGGGGTTGCCGGACGTCGGTTTCAGCTCGATGACCACCGGCCGGCGCCAGTCCGAACTGCTCGGCAAGGGCCGGTTGCCCTACTTCGACCAGGACGAGGTGCACGACATCTACCGCGCCTGGCGGCCCATCCTGGACAGTTACCCCGGTGGCCGGATGGCGGTGGCCGAGGCGTGGGCCGAGACCCCGCAGCGGCTGGCCCGCTACATCGGCCCGGACGAGCTGCACCAGGCGTTCAGCTTCGACTTCCTCGACGCCACCTGGTCGGCCGACTCGTTCCGCAAGGTGGTCGACACCGCGTTGGCCGAGTCGACAATCGTCGGCGCACCGACCACCTGGGTGCTGTCCAACCACGACCGGCAGCGGCACGTGACCCGCTACGGCGACGGGGACGTGGGGCTGCGCCGGGCCCGCGCCGCCGCGCTGCTGATGCTCGCCCTGCCCGGCTGCGCCTACCTCTACCAGGGAGAGGAACTGGGCCTGCCCGAGGTGCTCGACCTCCCCGACGAGCTGCGGCAGGACCCGGCGTTCCTGCGTACCGGGGAGAGCCGGGACGGCTGCCGGGTACCCATCCCGTGGAGCGGCGACCTGGCCCCGTACGGCTTCGGTCCGGCCGGCAGCGAGCTGAGCTGGCTACCGGCCCCGACGACCTGGCGGGCCCTCTCGGTGGCCGCCCAGGCCGGCGTGCCCGGTTCGACGCTGGAGCTGTACCGCGCGGCGCTGCGGATCCGGCACCAGCACCCGGCGCTGGCCGGCACCGGCGGCATCACCTGGCAGGAGATCGGGCCCGGCCTGCTCGCCTTCAGCCGCCACGCCGACGGCAGCACGCTGACCTGCGTGGTCAACACCGGCGACAGCGCGGTCCGGGTCGACGGCCACGGTACGCCGATCGTCGCCAGCGAGGCGCTCACCGAGCAGGACGGCGGACACCTGCTCCCGGTCGACTCGGCCGCCTGGTTCGAACGGCGCTGAACGGGTAAGCCCGTCCTCAACCTGGTCGCTCGGCGTGCTCCGCGCCGCCGGGCGACTGGGGCTGACGACCCCTTGTGGTGAGGGGTGGTAGAGGTCGACTTCGTTACGGCGGAACGGACGAAACCGCACCACCGGACCCCGACGCAGCTGGTCGCCGCGAGGCTCAGCCGCCGGCCAGCTGCGCCGCGATCCGGGCGAAACCCGCACGCAGCTCGGCCACCTCCGGCACCGGCAACGGGCCGGTGGCGCGATCGTGCTCGGCCGCCTCCAGCTCCTGCTCGTCGATGATGTCCTCGAAGTCGCCGTACAGGTCGGCCCGCTCCTCCTGGACGGTCTCGTCCGCCGCGGCGAGTTGCGCGGCGGCGATCTCACCACGGATCTGCTCCACCGAGACCGCCGGCACCAACGGCTCGACCACGGCCATCAGCTGCTCGTCGGCAACCACCGCCTCGGCCAACGCCAACGCGTGCGGCCGCTCGTACGGGCCGCAGACCACCGGTTCCCACTCGTCGTCGGCGGCGAGCGGGCCGAACGTGATGATCCACGGCAGGTCGAGCAGCGGCGAGTCGTCCGGCAGGTCCAACGTCACGAGTGCGCCCACGGACCCATCATCGTCGCCGCCCGGCCACGTCGCGGCCGGTTCGGCACATCACCGCCGGTCAGCCCGCCCCGCCGGGGGCGCCCGGATCGATGTCCAACTCGGCGTCGACGGGCCGGCGCCCACTGGCCAGGTCCACCACCTGCCCGCGCCGGCTGGTCGCGGCCAACGCCGCACCGAAGAGCACCAACTGGTTGAGCAGGTACAGGTAGACCAGCAGTCCCACGGCGGTGGCCACCACCGTGTACGCCGGATTGTGCTCGACCCGCCCCACCCAGAACCGGCCGACCGTGTTGAGCAGGGTGATACCGACCGCCACCAGCACCACCACCGGCCGCAGCCGGGCCCGACTCATCCGTACCCGGGACACCACCACCAGCAGCAGGGTGGCCACGACCGCGTTGACCAGCACGCTGAGCACGGCACTTATCGTGGTCAGTCCGACCGAACCGGTGCTGCGCAGCAGGAAACGCAGCAGCGACTCCAACGCGTCGACCGCCGCCACCGAGGCGCCGAGCAGCACGAAGACCACGAGCAGCACACCGAGGTCGACCAGCCGCCGGACGACCAGGTTGCCGGGATGCTGGTCGAGGCCGTGGATCAGCCGCTGGGACGACCGGATCGCCTCCACCCACCCGATCCCGGTCAACACCAGGATGAGCAGACCGACCACACCGACCGTGCCGCTGCTCTCGGCGACCTGCGCCGGATCGAGGAACGGCAGGTTCTCCCGGAGGAACTCCTCCGCCGCCGCCCGCACCTCGTCGTTCTCGTCCAGGATCGCGCCGAAGGCCGCGTACGCCACCAGGGCCAGCGCGAAGACCGCGAAGAAGCCGTAGTAGGCGATCGCCGCGGCCAACCGGCCGCCCTGCAGTTCTGTGTAGCGGACCCCGGCCCGCCAGAGATGGTCGAACGCCGGCCAGCGGCGACGGGC
Organism: Micromonospora radicis; assembly: GCF_003583405.1. GTDB lineage: Bacteria > Actinomycetota > Actinomycetes > Mycobacteriales > Micromonosporaceae > Micromonospora > Micromonospora radicis. Next base: position 98,579 of record NZ_QXEC01000006.1, on the reverse strand, counting down.
GGCACCCAACCAGCGGTCGACGGCCGCCTCGACCCGCCCCAGAACGTTCACCCGGTCATCCTCGCCGTTTCCTCGTGGCCGCGCCCGGTCGGCCCGGTACGCCGGTCAGCCACCCAGCCGGAAGTCCCGGCGCGGCTGCCATCGCGTCTGTCCGCTGTGCGAGAAGAGGGTGAACGCCTCCACCTCGAACATCGCGGAGAAGTCGGCCAGGTCCTCGTACGCCTTGTCCAGCGCCTCGGGGGCGACGTCCTGCGCCACCGTGACATGCGGGTGGTACGGGAAACGCAACTCCCGGCGCAGCTGTGGGGCGGCGTTGATGGCGGCGGCCAGCAGCTCGCACTCGCTGATCCCGGCGGCGACCGCGACGAAGACCACCTGGGTCACCGGCCGGAACGTCCCGGTCCCCCGCAGGTGCAGGGTGAACGGCAGGTGGGCGGCGGCGACCCGGGCGAGGTGCCGCTCCACCGCGGGCAACGCGGACACCGGGATCTCGGTCGGCCCGAGCAGGGTCACGTGCGCCGGGACCGTGTTCGGGTCGCCCGCCTCCAGCCGCCGCCGGGTCAACGCGCCACCCCACGGCTCGGGGATGTCCACCGCGATGCCGATCTGGACGGCGTCGCCGGTCGGCGCCCCGTTCCCGTGGTCCACGCTCCGCGCCACTCCTTCGGCCACCGACCTGTCCGGACCGCCCACGCTCGCCGCGGTCGGCTACTCGCCGCGTACCGGCGGGAAGAAACCCACCCGCTCGTACGCCTTGAGCAGCGTCGGCACCGCCACCGCCCGGGCCTTCTCCGCCCCGCCGGCGAGCAGCTTGTCCAGCTGCACCGGATCGTCGAGGTAGGCACGGGTGCGTTCCTGGATCGGTGCCACGAACTCCCGGACCACCTCGGCGAGATCCTTCTTCAGGTCGCCGTAGCCCTTGCCGTCGTACGCGGCGACCAGGTCGTCGATGCCGCGCCCGCTCAACGCCGAGAAGATGGTCAGCAGGTTGGCGATGCCCGGCTTGGTCTGCTCGTCGAAGACGATCTCCCGACCGGTGTCGGTGACCGCCGAGCGGATCTTCTTGGCCGAGCGGGCCGGCTCCTCCAGCAGGTCCACGATGCCGGCCGGGGAAGACGACGACTTGGACATCTTCGCCGTCGGATCCTGCAAGTCGGTGATCTTCGCGGTGGACTTGACGATGTGCGGGGCGGGCACGGTGAACGTCGGCCCGAACAGCGAGTTGAACCGCTGCGCCAGATCCCGGGACAGTTCCAGGTGCTGCCGCTGGTCCTCACCCACCGGAACCGCGTTGGCCTGGTAGAGCAGGATGTCCGCGGCCTGCAGGATCGGGTACGTGAACAGGCCCACGCTGGCCCGTTCGTTGCCCTGCTTCTGCGACTTGTCCTTGAACTGGGTCATCCGGCTGGCCTCACCGAACCCGGTGATGCAGCCCAGCACCCAGGCCAGCTGCGCGTGCTCGGGCACCTGCGACTGCACGAACAGGGTGCAGCGCTCCGGGTCCAGCCCGACCGCGAGCAGCTGCGCGGCGGCCACCCGGCTGCGCTGGTGCAACACCTTCGGGTCGTGCCCCGCGGTGATGGCGTGCAGGTCGACCACGCAGTAGAAGGCGTCGTGCGACTCCTGCAACGCCACCCAGTGCCGCACCGCGCCCAGGTAGTTGCCGAGGTGGAACGAGTCGGCCGTCGGCTGGATGCCGGAGAAGACGCGGGGGCGGGCGGGAACGTCGGACATGCCGGCAATTCTGTCAGCATCACCCGGCGTACGTCATGACGGGCCGGCGGGTCGGGCCCGGTCGGTCGTACGGCGCTGTTCCGGCAGGCGGACGGCGGTGACCGCGAGTCGGGCCACCCGCCGTCCCTCCAGGCTCAACACCCGCAGCGCCCAACCGGGCGTCCCGGAGGGCTCGGGCACCCCGATCTCGTCACCCGGCGCCGGCAGCCGACCCAACGCGGCCATCACGAACCCACCCACCGTCTCGTACGGCCCGACGGGCAGCACCACTCCGGTGCGCTCGGCGAAGTCGGCGAGGTTGAGCCGGCCGTCCACCACCGTCGGCAGCCCCGGCTCGGGGTCGTCGGCGTACCCGTCGTGGATCTCACCGACCAGTTCCTCGATCAGATCCTCACAGGTGACGATGCCGGCCGTACCGCCGTACTCGTCCACCACCACCGCCAGGTGATGGCCCTCCCGGCGCATCTCGGTCAACGCGGCGAGCACCCGCTTACTCGCCGGCAGCCGCTTCACCTCACGGCAGAGCTGGCCGACGGTGGTGCTCCGGTCCCGGTCCGGGCCGAGCAGGACGTCCCGCAGGTGCACGACGCCGACCACGTCGTCGTGGGTGCCGTCGACCACCGGATAGCGGGTGTGGGTACCGGCCCGCACCAGCGGCTCCGCCTCGGCCAGGGTCAACGCCGCGGAGAGGAAGACCACCTCGGTACGGGGCATCATCACCTCGCGGACCAGGCTGACCCCGGCCACCAGCACCTCGTCGATGATGCGACGACCCACCGGATCCAGCACCGTGTTCGCGGCGACCAGGCTGCGCAGCTCCGCCTCGCTGATCCGCTCCCGTCCCGCCGCCGGCCCCGCCCCGAGCAGCCCGGTGACCAGCCGCGACGCGCCGTCAGCCGCCCGGACCACCACCCGGGCCACGGCTCGGGCCAGCCGCCCTGGCTCGCGGCGGGACCGCACCGACCCACGCCGCCGGGATCCGCGCCGACGCGCTGCCCGCATGACAGTGATGGTAGCCAGCGGACCCACCGTAGGGTGAGACCCGACACACGGCACGACGTCAGCGGGACCGGTAGAAGGAGACCGATGTGAAACTGCTCGTCACCGGCGGCGCCGGCTTCATCGGCAGCGTGGTGACCCGGATGTTGTTGGACGCCGGGCACGAGGTGGTCGTCCTGGACGACCTGCGCACCGGGCACCGGGAAGCGCTGGCCCCCGAGGCGACCCACGTGGCCGCGAGCATCCACGACGCCGCCCGGGTGCTCACCCCGCAGGCCGGTTTCGACGGCGTACTGCACTTCGCCGCCCTGATCGCCGCCGGTGAGTCGATGACCGCACCGGAGAAGTACTGGCACACCAACACCGTCGGGTCGCTGGCGCTGATCGACGCCGTCCGCGCGGCCGGCGTACCCCGGATGGTGTTCTCCTCCACCGCCGCCGTCTACGGCAACCCGGTCGAGCTGCCCATCCCCGAGACCGCCGTGCAGGCCCCCACCAACACGTACGGGGCGACGAAGCTCGCCGTCGACATGGCGCTCACCTCCGAGGCGGTCGGGCACGGCCTGGCCGCCGTCTCGCTGCGCTACTTCAACGTGGCCGGGGCGTACCTGCACGGCGACACCGCCCTCGGCGAACGGCACGACCCGGAGACCCACCTCATCCCCATCGCCCTCGAAGTCGCCGCCGACCAGCGGGACAAGTTGCAGCTCTTCGGCGACGACTACCCCACCCCCGACGGCACCTGCGTACGCGACTACATCCACGTCGCCGACCTGGCCCGCGCCCACCTGCTCGCCCTCGACGCGGCCACCGCCGCCCAGCACCGCGTCTACAACCTCGGCAACGGCAACGGCTTCACCAACCGGCAGGTCGTCGACGTGGTCCGCGAGGTCACCGGCCACCCGGTACCGGTCGAGGTGGCGCCCCGCCGCGAGGGCGACCCGGCCGAACTGGTCGCCTCCGCCGCGCTGGCCCGCGCCGATCTGGGCTGGGAACCCCGCAAGCCCACCCTGCACGCCATCGTCGCCGACGCCTGGTCGTTCTACCGCACCCACCGGCTGGGGCGGCCGTGACCGGCCAGTCCCGCGCGGTCTCCGACCGCGCCGCCACCGGCTTCCGGCAGGTGTACGGCCAACCACCCGCCGGCCGCTGGGCGGCGCCCGGCCGGGTCAACCTGATCGGCGAACACACCGACTACAACGACGGCTTCGTGCTGCCGTTCGCGCTGCCGCTGCGCACCGTCGCCGCCGCCGCACCCCGCCCCGGCGAGCACTGGACGGTCTGGTCCGAGCTGACCGGCGAGACGGTGGACTTCGGCGCCGACGAGATCGCCGACCCGGGCCGGGTCGGCGGCTGGGCCGGGTACGTGGCCGGGGTGGTGTGGTCGCTGCGCGAGGCGGGTCACCGGGTCACCGGCGCCCGGCTGGCGATCACCTCCGACGTCCCGCTCGGCGCCGGGCTCTCCTCCTCGGCCGCGCTGGAGGCCGCCGTGCTCGCCGCCCTAGTCGACCTCGGCGGGCTCGACCTGCCCGCCGAACACCAGCCCCGGCTGGCCCAGCGGGCCGAGAACCACTACGTGGGCGCCCCCACCGGCATCATGGACCAGTCGGCCGCCGTCCGCTGCCGTGCCGGCCACGCCCTCTTCCTCGACTGCCGCACCGAGCGGGTCGAGCACATCCCGTTCGACCTGGACGACGCCGGCCTCGCCGTGTTGGTGGTCGACAGCCGTGCCCCGCACCGGCACGCCGACGGCGAGTACGCCTCCCGCCGTGCCAGCTGCGAGAAGGCAGCGGCCCTGCTCGACGTACCCGCGCTGCGCGACGTACCGACCGAGCACCTGGACGACACGCTGGCCCGGCTGCCCGACGACGAGACCCGCCGCCGGGTCCGGCACGTGGTGACCGAGAACCAGCGCGTGCTGGACACCGTGACCCTGCTGCGCGCCGGCCGGGCCCGCCAGATCGGGCCGCTGCTCACCGCCTCCCACGCCTCCATGCGCGACGACTTCGCCATCACCGTCCCCGAGGTGGACACCGCCGTCGAGGCGGCACTCGCCGCCGGGGCGCTCGGCGCCCGGATGACCGGCGGCGGCTTCGGCGGCTGCGTACTGGCCCTGGTCGAGACGGACCGGTCCGACCAGGTGGCCGCCGCCGTCACCGCGGCGTACGCCGAACGCGGCTTCACCGCACCCACCCACACCACCGTCACCCCCGCCGACGGCGCCACCCGCCTCGACTGACGACCGCCACCATCCCTCACCCGCCCGCCCCTGCCGCCGCCGCTGGGCGCGCCGCTGGACCGGCTGGTGCGGAAGGTAGCCGTCTCCGCGGGTAGGAGACACACCTCCCCTCGCCGAACGGGGAAGTCACGCCACGACAGGCCGAGCCCCGGTCGGCAGCCGACCGGGGCTCGGTGTGGCGGGAGCAGTCAGGCGGCCTCGACGATCATGCCGGCGCCGACCGTACGGTTGGTCGCCTCGTCGATGATGACGAACCCACCCGTGGTGCGGTTGCGGCGGTACTCGTCGGCCAGCAACGGAACCGTGGTACGCAGCCGGACCCGGCCGATCTCGTTGAGCCGCAGCTCGCCCGCGGACTCGTCGCGGTGCAGCGTGTTGATGTCCAGGCGGTAGTGCAGTCCGCGGACGATCGCCCGGGCCGCGCGGGTGGTGTGCTTGATCGCGTACCTGCCGCCGACCTGCAACGGGCGGGTCTCGTCCATCCAGCAGACCATCGCCTCGATGTCCTGCGCCACCGCCGGTGCGTTGTTCGGCCGGCAGATCAGGTCGCCCCGGGAGATGTCGATCTCGTCGGTCAGGCGTACCGTCACCGACATCGGCGGGAACGCCTCCGCGACCGGCCCGTCGGCGGTCTCCACCGAGTGGATCCGGCTGGTGAAGCCGGACGGCAGCACCATCACCTCGTCCCCCGGCTTGAGCACACCGGAAGCCACCTGACCGGCGTAGCCGCGGTAGTCGGTGACCCGGGTCGACTGGGGGCGGATGACGTACTGCACCGGGAACCGGACGTCGACCAGGTTACGGTCGCTGGCGATGTGCACCCGCTCCAGGTGGTGCAGCAACGCCGGCCCCTCGTACCAGGGCATGTTCTCCGACCGGGTGACGATGTTGTCGCCCTTCAACGCGGAGATCGGCACCACGGTCAGATCCGGTACGTCGAGCTTCGCCGCGAAGGCGGTGAACTCGTCGGCGATCTGCTCGAAGACCTCCTGCGAGTAGTCGACCAGATCCATCTTGTTGACGCAGAGCACCAGGTGCGGCACCCGCAACAGGGAGCACAGGAACGCGTGCCGGCGGGACTGCTCGACCAGTCCCTTGCGGGCGTCCACCAGGATCAACGCCAGATCGGCCGTCGAGGCGCCGGTGACCATGTTCCGGGTGTACTGGATGTGCCCCGGGGTGTCGGCGATGATGAACTTGCGCCGCGGGGTGGCGAAGTAGCGGTACGCCACGTCGATGGTGATGCCCTGCTCCCGCTCGGCCCGCAGGCCGTCGGTGAGCAACGCCAGGTTGGTGTACTCGTCACCACGAGCCGCACTGACCGCCTCCACCGCGGCCAACTGGTCGGTGAAGAGCGACTTCGTGTCGTACAGCAGCCGACCGATCAGCGTCGACTTGCCGTCGTCCACGCTGCCCGCGGTGGCGAAGCGGAGCAGATCCATCGGCCGGCCCTCCGGCCCCGCCGGGCCGCTCAGCCGCCCGTCCTCGGCGCCACCCGGCGCGAGCGTCTCGATGGTCATCAGAAGTAGCCCTCCCGCTTGCGGTCCTCCATCGCAGCCTCGCTGACCCGGTCGTCACCCCGGGTCGCCCCACGCTCGGTGATCCGGGTCGCGGCGACCTCCTCGATGACCTTCTCGACCGTGTCCGCGTCCGAACGGACCGCCGCCGTGCAGGAGGCGTCACCCACCGTCCGGTACCGCACCTGGGCCTTGAACCGCTCCTCACCCGCCCGAGCCGGCAGGAACTCGTTGACCGCGTAGAGCATCCCGTCGCGTTCGACCACCTCGCGCTCGTGCGCGTAGTAGATGGACGGCAGCTCGATCCGCTCCCGGGCGATGTAGTGCCAGACATCCAACTCGGTCCAGTTGGACAACGGGAAGACCCGGATCGACTCGCCCGGATGGTGCCGCCCGTTGTAGAGCGCCCACAGCTCCGGCCGCTGGTTCTTCGGATCCCACTGGCCGAACTCGTCGCGGAAGCTGAACATCCGCTCCTTGGCGCGGGCCTTCTCCTCGTCCCGCCGGGCCCCACCGAAGAGCGCGTCGAACCGGTGCTTCTCCACTGCCTCCAGCAGCACCGGCGTCTGGATCCGGTTGCGCATCCCGTCGGCCGACTCCCGGACCAGGCCGCTGGCCAATGCCTCCGGCACGCTGGCCACCACCAGGTGCAGGCCCAACTCGGCGACCCGCCGGTCCCGGTACTCCAGCACCTCGGGGAAGTTGTGGCCGGTGTCCACGTGCATCACCGGGAACGGGATGTGCGCCGGAGCGAACGCCTTCTGCGCCAACCGGAGCATGACGATCGAGTCCTTGCCGCCGGAGAAGAGCAGCACCGGTCGTTCCATCTCGGCGACGACCTCACGCATCACGAAGATGCTCTCCGCTTCCAACGCGTCGAGGTGGGTCACCTGGTACGCCGCCGGTGCGGTCATGACACCGGCTCGATTCGCTCGCTCATCGGCTTTCCAGACCTTTCCGGTCGGGGATGTCAGAAAGTAGCGCCAGGCTACCCGCAATGCCGGTGCAGCGCCGCAAGTAACCGGCTGGCGAGATCCCTGCGGCACACCAGCAGATCAGGCAGACGCGGATCCGCCTCGTTGTATTTCAGCGCAGATCCATCGATCCGGGAAGCGTGCAGTCCGGTGGCCGTCGCCACAGCCACCGGCGCCGCCGAGTCCCACTCGTACTGCCCGCCCGCGTGGATGTACGCGTCCACCTCGCCGGTCACCACCGCGGCGATCTTCGCCCCGGCCGATCCCATCGGCACCAGATCCGCCCCGACCTCCGCCGCGAGGCCGGTCAGGAACGCCGGTGGCCGACTCCGACTGGCCGCCAACCGCAGCCGCCCGGCGTCACCGGCGCCCGCCTGCGACGACATCGGCGGGTAGCCGGGCGGATCGTCCGTGGCCAACACCCGATGCTGTGCCGGCAATCCGACAGCACCGGCGACCAGCCCGTGCGAACTCGACGCGGTACGCGCCCAGAGCGCCACGTGCACCGCCCAGTCCGCCCGCCCCGACTCGCTGAACTCCCGCGTACCGTCCAGCGGGTCGATGATCCACACCCGGTCCGCGGTCAACCGAGACACCGCCGCCGCCGGCAGGTCACCCGCGACCGCCCGCCGGGCCCCCTCGTCCTCCTCGGAGAGCACCGCGTCACCCGGGCGCCACCGCGCCAACTCCGCCCGGATCAGATCGTGCGAGACCTTGTCCCCCGCCGACTTCAACGCAGCCGGATCGTCGAACCCCAACTCGGCCCGCAAACCGACAAGCGCCGCACCCGCCCGGCCCGCCAACCAGCGGGCGAACTCCGCATCGGCCATCGGAGGACTGCCCATGCTCCACGCTCCCGTCGCCGCCGAACCCGCAGACTACCGACCCGCCACCCGGACCGCCGCCCTCAGCCGCCGTGGTACAGGTTCTGCGTCGGCTCCACACCCTTGGTGATCACGGACTCCACCACGTCCGCGGCCCGATCCACCAGGAAGTCCAACTCCTTGCGCTCCGCCGCGCCGAAATCCGACAGCACGTAGTCCGCCGGATCCTGCCGTCCCGGCGGACGACCGATCCCGAACCGCACCCGCACATAGTCCTTCGTGCCCAGCGACTTCGACATCGACCGCAGACCGTTGTGCCCGCCCTCGCCGCCGCCGAACTTCACCCGCACCTGACCGAAGTCGATGTCCAGCTCGTCGTGCACCGCGATCACCTGGACCGGCGGCACGTTGAAGAACTGGGCCAGGCTGGCCACCGGCCCGCCGGAAAGGTTCATGTACGTCAACGGCTTGAGCAGCACCAACTTCGGCCCGCCGAACCCGAGCCGCCCCTCCGCGACCTCCGCCATCGCCCGCTTGTACCGGCCGAACTTCGCATCCAGCCGCCCCGCCAGCAGGTCCGCCACCATGAAACCGACGTTGTGCCGGTTGGCCGCGTACTCCCGGCCCGGGTTACCCAGGCCGACCACCAGCCACGGCCCGGTCTCGTCCGTCACCGTCCGTCCCCTCCGTCATCCACCCCGCCGCCGGCCGGCGGCCGACCCCGATACGCCGACAGGCGCCCCCGCAGCACGGGGACGCCTGTCGCACAGCCTACGAAGCCGATCAGGCCTCGGTCTTCGCCTCGGCAGTCTCCTCGCCACCCGCGGCAGCCGGCTCGCCGGCCTCGGCGCCCTCGGACGACTCGGCGGTCTCCTCGCCGACCCCGGCCTCGACCTCGGCGTCGGCCACCTCGACCTCGGGCAGCGTCGCCTCCAACTGCTCGGCGGTCGGCGCGGCGGTGACCGTCGCGACCGGCAGCTCCGGGTCGGCGGCCAGCTCGACGCCGCTCGGCAGAGCGACATCGGCGGCGGTGACCTGCACACCCGGCTCGGCGCCCTCGATCGACGCCTCCAGGTGATCCGGCACCTTGGTCGCCTCGGCGGTCACCGAGAGGGTCGAGTGGTCGTGCACGATCAGCGTGTCCTTCGCCGCCTCACCGGTCAGCTCGACCGGCACCTCGACGGTGACCTTCTCGCCCCGACGCACCAGCAGCAGGTCGACGTGCTCGAAGGTGTCCTTGATCGGGTCACGCTGGATCGCCTTCGGCAGTGCCAGCGCCTGAGTGCCGTCGCTGACCTCGATCGCGAAGAGCTGGTTCGCACCACCCTTACGGATCGCCGCGGCGAACTCACGAGCCGGCAACGCGATGTGCTTGGGCTTCTCGCCATGGCCGTACAGCACGGCGGGCACCTTGCCGGCCCGGCGGGTACGACGGGCACCACCCTTGCCGAACTCGGTACGGGGCTCGGCGCTGATCTTTACCTCGGACACGGGGAAACTCCTGATGCTTCGCTACGGCAGCTTGTCGTCTGGCGGTGCTGGGCGGGGGGCTCGCTGGGGCTCATGCGTCGAACGACTGCCCGGAGCACCGCGTCGATCACGGTGCCTCCGTGCGGCGCTTCTCAGCGGCCCGCAGGGCACCCTCGCCGTGGCAACCGCACCAGTCTACCCGAGCGGATTCCCGAACCTCCGGCAGTCCCCGTACCACCGTCACCGGCCCGCCCGCAGCGCCCCCGCAAACGGACAAACCGTACGGGCCGGCCCAGCCGGCCGACCCGTCCGCACAGCTCAGATCAGCTCAGACCACCGAAGAGCGTGGTCACCGAACCGTCGTCGAACACCTCACGGATGGCCCGCGCCAACAACGGCGCGATCGACAACACCGTCAGCTTGTCCAGCTGCTTCTCCGGCGGCAGCGGCAGCGTGTTGGTCACCACGACCTCGCTGATCGGGCTGTTCTTCAACCGCTCCGTCGCCGGATCCGACAGCAACGCGTGCGTGGACGCCACGATCACGTCCGCCGCACCGGAGTCCTTCAGGATGTCCGCCGCCTTGCAGATCGTGCCCCCCGTGTCGATCATGTCGTCCACGATCAGGCAGACCCGGTCCTCGACCTCGCCGACCACCCGGTTCGCCACCACCTGGTTCGGCTTCAGCGGATCCCGGGTCTTGTGGATGAACGCCAACGGGCAACCGCCCAGCCGGTCGGTCCACCGCTCCGCCACCCGCACCCGACCCGAGTCCGGCGCGACCACCGTCATCGGCCGACCCGCGTACCGGCGCTCCACGTACTCGGCCAGGATGTCCATCGCGAAGAGGTGATCCACGGGGCCGTCGAAGAAGCCCTGGATCTGCGCGGTGTGCAGATCCACGGTGAGGATCCGGTTCGCCCCCGCCGTCTTCAACAGGTCCGCGACCAGCCGCGCCGAGATCGGCTCCCGGCCCCGGTGCTTCTTGTCCTGCCGCGAGTACGGGTAGAACGGCAGCACCACGGTGATCCGCTTCGCCGAACCACGCTTCAGCGCGTCGACCATGATCAGGGTCTCCATGACCCAGGTGTTCACTCCGTGCGTGACGGACTGCACCACGAAGGCGTCCGAACCACGTACCGAGTCCTTGAACCGTACGAAGATCTCGCCGTTGGCGAACTCGTACGCGTCGGCCGGCGTCGGCGCGACGCCGAGCACCTCACCGATCTCCTTGGCCAACTCCGGAAAGCCACGTCCGGAGAAGAGCATCAGGCTCTTGCGGTTTTCGGCGACGATGCTGCCCATGGGCCCGTCTGCTCCCGTTTGGTCGGCGGTACCCGGCCTGCGGTGGTGGTCGGCCGGGGACTATTCGGTTGCAGTATCTCCCGCCTGGGTCACCACGCCCACTCACTCGCCAGCGCCGTGGATTGCCTCACCTTCACTTGCGGGCGGCACCTGCGAAGACGCACCCTGCACGGCCCGCTCGGCCGCCTCCGCCGCCGCCGTACCCGGCCGCCGCTTGCGCACCCAGCCCTCGATGTTGCGCTGCCGCGCCCGAGCCACGCCCATCGCACCCGCCGGCACATCCTCGATGATCACCGAACCGGCCGCCGTGTACGCCCCGTCGCCCACCTCCACCGGTGCCACGAACATGTTGTCCGCGCCGGTCCGGGCGTGGCTGCCGATCACCGTGCGGTGCTTCTTGACCCCGTCGTAGTTCACGAACACCGACGCCGCACCGATGTTGCTCTGCTCGCCGATCGTCGCGTCACCCACGTACGTCAGGTGCGGCACCTTCGAGCCGGCGCCGATCTCCGAGTTCTTCACCTCGACGAAGGTGCCGACCTTCGCCTTCTCGGCCAGCCGCGCGGCCGGCCGCAGGTACGCGTACGGCCCGACGCTGGCGCCCGGACCGATCTCCGCACCGACCGCGTGGCTGCGCAGCACCGTCGCGCCGGCACCGACCACGGTGTCGACCAGCGTCACGTCCGGACCCACCAGCGCGCCGCTACCGACCACCGAACCGCCGCACAGCTGGGTGTTCTGGTCCACCACCGCGTCCCGGTCCAGCGCCACCGTCACGTCGATCCACGTCGTCTCCGGGTCGAGCAGGCTCACCCCGGCACGCATCCAGCCCGCGTTGACCCGGTCCCGCAGCATCCGCCGCAGCGCCGCCAACTCCACCCGGTCGTTGCAGCCGAGCGTCTCGGTGTGGTCGGCCGCCAGGTGCACCGCCACCGGCTCCCCGGCCGAGACCAGCAGCCCGAACACGTCGGTCAGGTACTCCTCGCCCTGGTCGTTGTCGGTGGAGAGCTTGCCGAGCACATCCCGCAACCGGCCCAGGTCGAACGCGTAGATGCCCGCGTTGATCTCCCGCACCGCCAGCTGGGCCGGGGTGGCGTCACGCTGCTCGACGATCTGCTCCAGGCGACCCGCGGCGTCCCGCACGATCCGGCCGAGGCCGGTCGGGTCCGGCACCTCGGCGGCCAGCACGGTGGCCGCCGCGCGCTCACCCTCGTGCGCCGCCACCAGCGCGGTGACCGTCTCCGGCCGTAGCAGCGGCACGTCGCCGTTGAGCACGACGACGGTGCCGGTGGCCTCCGGCGCCGCCTCCAGCGCGATCCGTACCGCGTGACCGGTGCCGAGCTGCTCGGCCTGGTGCACCGCGACGGCCTCCGGTGCCACCTCGGCCAGCTGCGCCCGGACCTGGTCCGCGCCGTGCCCCACGACCACCATCGTCCGCTGCGCCGCCAGCGGCTCGGCCGCGCTCAACACGTGCCCGAGCAGCGTCCGGCCGAGCAGCGGATGCAGCACCTTCGGCAGGGAGGACTTCATCCGCTTGCCCTCGCCGGCGGCGAGCACGACGACGGTGCGGGAAAGGGGCTCGGACACGACGTGGCTCCCGTCGGGACGCGGACAGTCTCGCGGCCATGCTAACCAGACAATCCGCCGCAGATGAGCGGAAGCTCCCGGGAGAGGATTCGAACCCCTATAATCAGGACCAAAACCTGACGTCCTGCCATTAGACGACCCGGGACGGCCTAAAACGGACGAAAGCTATTGCTAGCCGGACCCCTACACCTTAGCGCCCCGAGCCCTGGGCACCATCGCTCACTCCCTTCATGATCCCTCGATCTCGACGTCGGCAGTCTCGTGAATCGCCACTCGGTACCGCAGGGCGCCGCGATGCTCACCCAGCGCTTCGGCGAACCGCAGGAAGAGTTCGATCAGCGCCGGGTCGCTGTTCACGAACCGTGGTCTTCGAGCGGGCGCGGCGGCGCGTAGCTCCACCGTCTCGGCACGCAGGTCGTCCTTGGCGTTGGGGCGTCGGGTCCGGGCGGGCGGTGGGAGGCCGCGCAGCAACTCGTACACCCGGTTGCGGCCGAGGCTGGCGCGGGCCTGGATCTCGCGGACGGAGAGCTGCTCCTCGGTGCGCAGGCGGCGCACCTCGGCCGCGGGATCGGTCATGCGGTGCAGGGCGGGGCCGGGGTGGGACGCTGCGGCCATCCGTTGCGGTCGCTGCCTGGTGTGATCTTCCGAGGGCTAAGTTACGGTGACGTAGGCGTAGTTTCGCGATCTCCACCGTCCCCCTGCGAGGTGCCATGTCCACCGCCCTTCTCGATTCCCACAGCAGCGGTCCGAAGCCCCTCACCCAGGGCGCCCAGTCGCGCGGCATCCTGGTCGCGCTGTGGGCGTTCGTGGTGATCCCGTTCGCGGCGTTGATCGCCGCCGTGCCGGTGGCCTGGGGCGGCTGGCTCAGCTGGGTCGACGTGGGTGTCGCCGCGTTCTGGTACGTGCTGTCCGGCCTGGGTATCACCGTCGGCTACCACCGTTACTTCACGCATGGGTCGTTCAAGGCGAAGCGGTGGCTGCGGGTGGCGCTGGCCGCGTCCGGGTCACTGGCGGTGCAGGGCGAGATCATCCAGTGGGTCGCGGACCACCGCCGCCACCACGCGTTCTCCGATCTGGAGGGCGACCCGCACTCGCCGTGGCGGTTCGGCGCGACCCTGCGCGGGCTGACCAAGGGGCTGTTCCACGCGCACATCGGCTGGTTGTTCGGCCGGGAGCTGTCCAACCGGGAGCGCTTCGCGCCCGATCTGCTCAACGACCGGGACATCCGGCGGATGGACCGCTTCTTCCCGGTACTGGTGATCGTCTCGGTGCTCGGCCCGGCGCTGATGGGCGGGCTGTTGACCTGGTCCTGGCAGGGCGCGCTGACCGCGTTGTTCTGGGGCGGGCTGGTCCGCATCTCGCTGCTGCACCACGTCACCTGGTCGATCAACTCGGTGTGCCACGTGTACGGTGAGCGGCCGTTCATGATGCGGCACGGTGACCGGGCGTCGAACTTCTGGCCGCTGGCGCTGGTGTCGTTCGGGGAGAGCTGGCACAACCTGCACCACGCCGATCCGACGAGCGCCCGGCACGGGGTGCTGCGGGGTCAGATCGACATCTCGGCGCGGGTGATCTGGCTGTTCGAGAAGTTCGGTGCGGCGTCGGATGTGCGGTGGCCGAGGCCGGAGCGGATCGCGGCGAAGCTGGTCAAGCCGTCGGACCGGGCCGCGTAGCGGTGACCGGACGGCCAATCGGCAAGTTACCTGGCAGTATGTTCGGGTGACCGGGCAGAACGCAGGCAACATCCCACGACAGGGCGTCACCGAGCGCCAGCGAGGTGACGAGATGGCCGAGGTTCCCACCGACGAGGTGAGCAAGCGCCGGCGGCCGGTACGCGCCGCGGCGGGCAAGTCGACCTCGCGGGTACGCATGTCGGCGGCGCAGCGTCGTGAGCAGCTCATCTCGATCGGCCGGCAGATCTTCGCCGAGCGTGGTTTCGACGCCACCTCCATCGAGGAGGTGGCGTCCCGCGCGAAGGTGTCCAAGCCGGTGGTGTACGAGCACTTCGGCGGCAAGGAGGGCCTCTACGCGGTGGTGGTGGACCGCGAGGTCCGGTCGCTGCTGGATCGGATCACCACGGCGCTGACGGCCGGCGATCCGCGGGAGTTGCTGGAGCAGGCGGCGTTGGCGCTGCTCGGGTACATCGAAGAGGAGACGAGCGGGTTCCGGGTGTTGGTGCGCGAGTCGCCGTTGCTCTCCGCGACCGGCAACTTCAGCAGCGTGATGAACGATGTCGCGCACCAGGTGGAGCACATCCTGGGTGCGGAGTTCTCCAGCCGGGGGTACGACGCGAAGCTGGCCGAGTTGTACGCGCAGGCGCTGGTGGGCATGGTCGCGTTGACCGGCCGTTGGTGGTTGGAGGTGCGTAAGCCGCGCAAGGAGACGGTGGCGGCGCATCTGGTCAACCTGTCGTGGAACGGGTTGTCGCACCTGGAGGCGAAGCCGGGGTTGATCAGCGCAAGCCGGTGAGCGGTCGACGGGCGGTCAGTGGTGGCGGTGGATCTCGGCGACGGGGTGGTAGCGGCGGTTGCGTTCGGCCTCGGCGTGTTCGGGCGGGCCGACCCGGTCGTACAGGCCGGTGCCGAGTAGCACCAGGCCGAAGAGCATCGACACGACCACCGTCGACATGGAGAAGTTCAGGAAGTTGGCGGGGGTTTGCAGCACCGACATCATCAGGATGCTGGTGACCAGGAAGACGACGCCGGCGGTCAGGTTCATGTAGTGGCCGAGGTTGCCGCGTCGGGACGCGCCGATGATGAGCACGATTCCGAAGATCACGGAGACGAGCGAGAAGGCCAGGTTGGTCCGGAGTCCGAGGGCCCAGTTGCCGTCCCGGCCGAACAGCGGGCCGCCCCAGGTCAGTGCGGTGCCCCAGACGCCGAAGACCAGGATGTACAGCCCGATGAGGCCGGAGAGCACCCGGTAGATCGGCCGGGCGGGGTGGTTGACCGGAAAGTGCGGCACGTGCGTCCTCCACGCGAAGACAACAATCCGGACAATTGTCGCCCATGGGTGGTACTCGTGCCGGTCGAACCCGGGATGCAACCACCCCGACCGGAAACGGACGAAACTCAGAGTACGAGTCGGGCCTTCTGCCACGCCTCGTGCTCGTCGTCGCTGCCGACCTTGCCGTACATGCCGGCCATCAGCAGCATCAGGCTGAGGAGCATGAGTACGACGACCGTGCTGACGCTGAAGTTGAAGATGTTGGCCTCGGTGCGGAGGAAGGCGAGCCCGGCCAGGCTGACCACCATGATCAGGTACGCGCTCCACTGGTTGATCAGCACGTCGAGGTTGCGACCGATCGCGGTACCGGCCAGCACGATGGCGCCGATCACGATGCTGAACAGGGAGAAGCCGAGGTTGGTGCCCTGTCCCAGCGCCTGGGTGTCGCCCTGGCCGAAGAAGGGGCCGCCGCTGCTGGCGAAGAAGCCCAGCAGACCGAAGACCACCAGGTACAGACCGATCAGCCCGCCGATCGCCCGGTAGATCGGCCGTGCGGGGTGGTTGACGGGGGTGTGGGCCATGTCGGTGTCTCCAACGCCGTTGGGTGTGGGTCGCCGGTGATTCTCCCGTACCCCGGGTTGTGACGCCGCACACGGGGTGCCGGGGGCGGTGGGCCTGCTCGCCGCCGGGCCGGTTCAGCTCGCCGGGATCTCCTCGGCGAGGGCGAGCCACGCCTGTTCGAGCTGGTCACGTTCGGCGCGCACCTCGTTGAGTTGGGCATCCAACTCGGCGACCCTGGTGTAGTCGGTGGCGTTCGCGGCGAGTTGGTCGAGCAGCGTCGCTTCCTTCTGCTCCAGCTTGCCGACCTGCCGTTCCAGCCGGCTGAGTTCCTTGCGGGCCTGCCGTGCCTCGGCGGCGCTCATCCCGGTGCCGCCAGTGGTGGTATAGGTGCTGGTGGGCGTCGCGCTCCGACCGGGTCCGGGGCGTTGGGCGGTGCGGGCCAGGTACTCCTCGACCCCACCCGGCAGGTGCACGAGCCGACCGTCGCCGAACATCCCGTACGCGGTGTCGGCCACCCGTTCGATGAGGTAGCGGTCGTGGCTGGCCACCACGATGGTGCCGGGCCAGGAGTCGAGCAGATCCTCCAGCGCGGCCAGGGTGTCGGTGTCGAGGTCGTTGGTGGGTTCGTCGAGCAGCAGCACGTTCGGTTCACCGGCGAGCAGACGCAGCATCTGCAGCCGGCGGCGTTCGCCACCGGAGAGGTCGCCGACCGGCGTCCAGAGCCGCCGGTCGTCGAAGCCGAACACCTCGGCGAGTTGGGCGGCGGAGATCTCCCGGTCGCCGAGGCGTACCCGCCGGGCGACCTCCTCGACGGCTTCGAGGACCCGCAGCTCGCCGGGGAGTTCCCGCAGTTCCTGGGAGAGGAAGGCGGGCCGGACGGTGGAGCCGGTGACCAGTCGACCGCCGTCGGCGTGGGTGATGCCGGCGAGCATCCGCAGCAGGGTGGTCTTGCCGGCGCCGTTGGCACCGAGGATGGCGACCCGGTCGCCGGGGCCGACCTGCCAGGTGGTGTCTTCGAGGATGGTCTTGGGGCCGGCGTGCAGCCGGACGTATTCCAGGTCGTACACCTGCTTGCCGAGCCGGGCGGTGGCCAGCCGTTGCAGCGAGGTGGTGTCGCGCGGCGGCGGTACGTCGGCGATGAGGGCGTTGGCGGCGTCGATGCGGAACTTGGGCTTGGAGGTCCGCGCCGGGGCGCCCCGGCGCAGCCAGGCGATCTCCTTGCGGAGCAGGTTCTGCCGGCGGGCCTCGGTGGCGGCGGCGATGCGTTCGCGTTCGACGCGGGCGAGGGTCCACGCGGCGTAGCCGCCCTCGTAGGCCCGTACGGTCTGGTCGGCGACCTCCCAGGTGGTGGTGCAGACCGCGTCGAGGAACCAACGGTCGTGGGTGACCACCACCAGGGCGCCCTTGCGGCCGAGCAGGTGGTGGGCCAGCCAGTCGACGCCGCCGACGTCGAGGTGGTTGGTGGGCTCGTCGAGGATGAGCAGGTCTGCTTCGCGGACCAGCAGGGCGGCGAGCGCCACCCGGCGGCGCTCGCCGCCGGACATCGGCCCGACCGGGGCGTCGAGGCCGAGGTGGGGCATGCCGAGGCCGTCGAGGATGGCGCGTACGCCGGCATCGCCGGCCCATTCGTGTTCGGCGCCCATGCTCTCGGCGAGCCATTCGGTGCCGAGGACCACGTCGCGGACGGTGGCTTCAGGGCTGAGGGTGAGGTTCTGCGGCAGCCAGGCGACCCGCAGGTCACGGCGGTGGGTGACGCGGCCGTCGTCGGGTTCCTCGGCGCGGGTGAGCAGGCGCAGCAGGGTCGACTTGCCGGCGCCGTTGAGCCCGACGACGCCGATCCGGTCGGCGTCGTCGAGGCCGAGTGAGACGTCGGTGAGCAGCGGCCCGGCAGCGCCGTAGCCCTTGGACACCCGGTCCAGGTTGACGATGTTGGCCACGAACCCACCTCTCATGATCAAGGCGTCCCGGTGCCGGCGGGCACCTGGGGACGCCTGGCCCTAGGGTACGCGGACCGCTGGGCGCTCCCGCGCACGTCCGGGGCTGCGCGGACGCGTAAGCCCCCGGCCGGTCGGGCCGACGGCTTACGTCGCCTCGTGCTCAAGCGGCCGGGCTTGGGGTCCGAGTGGCCGGAAGCAGATCCGTGGGCAGACATGATTTCAGGGTGAAATTTTGATTTCACCCTGAAATCAGCGTCCTGAAGACGACCGTCCCGAGCCCGCGGACGTCATCACCGAGGCTCGGGTCAGGTGACGCGGGCGCCGTGGACCGGGCCGTGGGCGACGCGGGCTTGGCGGCACACCCCGGCGGCCTCCAGCTCGGTGGCGACGCGTTGGGCGTCGGCGGCGTCGGCGGTGAGGAAGACGCAGGTGGGGCCGGAGCCGGAGACGATGCCGGCCAGCGCTCCGGCTGCCTCACCGGCCTTGAGGGTGGTGGCGAGGGCCGGACGCATGGACAGCGCGGCGTCCTGCAGGTCGTTGCCGAGGGTCGGGGCGAGTATCCGCGGGTCACGCTGCCGCAGCGCGGCGAGCAGCGTGTCGGTGCTGCCGAGCGGCGGACCCGCGGCGCCGGTCTCGCGGAGCCGGTCGAGTTCGCGGTACGCCTGCGGGGTGGACAGGCCGCCGTCGGCGATGGCGACGACCCAGTGCCAGGAGGTGGGGCGGGCCAGGACCGGGCTGACCGCCTCACCGCGCCCGGTGCCCAGGGCGGTGCCGCCGTGGATCAGGAACGGCACGTCCGAGCCGAGGTCGGCGGCGATGCCGGCCAGTTCCTCGCGGGAGAGTCCGGTGCCCCACAGGGTGTCGCAGGCGACCAGCGCGGCGGCCGCGTCGGCGCTGCCACCGGCGAGGCCACCGGCGAGCGGGATCTGCTTGCGCAGATGCAGCCGGGCGTGCGGCAGTACGCCGGCGTATCCGGCGAGCGCGTGGGCGGCCCGGATGACCAGGTTGGAGTCGTCCAGGGCGAGTTCCCCGGTGCCTTCGCCCTCCATGGTCAGGGTGAGGGTGTCCCCACGCCGCGCGGTCAGCTCGTCGTAGATGGAGATCGCGTGGTAGACGGTGTTGAGTTCGTGGTAGCCGTCCCGGCGCAGCGGGCCGACTCCCAGGTGCAGGTTGACCTTGGCGGGCACCCGTACGCGGACCGGTCCGCTGGCCCCGCGCCGTTCCTCGTCGTCCGGTCGCCAGGCCTCGGTCACCGGGTGAGATCCCGAACTCGCGGCCGGATGTCGAACGACTTCTCCACGATCAGCTCCTCGGCGATGTCAGGCGGCCGGTACCGGCGTCAGCCTACTGCGCGACGGGCGGACGGCTCGGGGCCGACGCGGCGACGGCGGTGAACTGCTCGACGGTGAGTGACTCGCCGCGTGCACCGGGGTCGACCCCGGCGGCGGTCAGCGCATCGGCGGCCCGGTCGGCTCCCCCGGCCCAGCCGGCGAGGGCGGCCCGCAGCGTCTTGCGGCGCTGCGCGAAGGCCGCGTCGACCACGGCGAAGACCTGGGCGCGGGTCACGTCGGCGCGGGGCGGCTCGCGGCGGGTGAACGCGACCAGCCCGGAGTCGACGTTGGGTACCGGCCAGAACACGTTCGGCGGCACCTTGCCGGCGGCGCGGGCGTGCGCGTACCAGGCGAGCTTGACCGACGGGATGCCGTACACCTTGGAGCCGGGTCCGGCGACGAGCCGGTCGGCGACCTCCTTCTGCACCATGACCAGCCCGGTCCGGAGGGTGGGCAGTTCGGCGAGCAGGTGCAGCACCACCGGTACGGCGACGTTGTAGGGCAGGTTCGCCACCAGGGCGGTGGGGGCCGGGTCGGTCAGGTCGGCGGCGGTGATCCGCAGCGCGTCGGCGTGGTGCACGGTGAGCCGGGCGGCGTCGGGGCCGGCGTGCCGGGCGGCGGTGTCGGGCAGCGCGCCGGCCAACGTCGGGTCGATCTCGACGGCGTGCACGTGCGCGGCGGCGGGCAGCAGCGCCAGGGTGAGCGAGCCGAGTCCCGGCCCGACCTCCAGGGCCACGTCGTCGGGGGTGAGCCCGGCGGTGGTGACGATCCGGCGCACGGTGTTCGGGTCGTGCACGAAGTTCTGGCCGAGCTTCTTCGTGGGGGCGACGCCGAGGCGGGCGGCGAGTTCCCGGATCTCCGCCGGGCCGAGCAGGTCTGCGGCCATAACGTGACAGCGTACGGGTCAGCCGGGGACCGCCCGCGCGCCCTCGGCGAAGTGGCAGGTGGCGAGGCGACCGGTGGGGTCGGTGGCGGTGGGTGGTTCGCTGTGCCGGCAGACGTCCTGGGCGACCGGGCAGCGGGTGTGGAACCGGCAGCCGGGTGGTGGGGCGACCGGGCTGGGCGGGTCACCGGCGAGGGTGACCCGTTGGCGGCCACGTTCGGCGGGGTGCCGCACCGGCACCGAACCGAGCAACGCCCGGGTGTACGGGTGGGCGGGCTGCTGGTACACCGTGGCGGCGGGGCCGAGTTCGGCCAGTCGACCGAGGTACATGACCGCGACCCGGTGCGACACGTGCCGGACCACGCCGAGGTCGTGGGCGATGAAGACCAGGGTGAGCCCGAGCCGGCGCTGGAGTTCGGCGAGCAGGTTGACCACCTGGGCCTGCACGGAGACGTCGAGGGCGGAGACCGGTTCGTCGCAGACCACGACGCGGGGCTCGGTGGCCAGGGCGCGGGCGATGCCGATGCGTTGCCGCTGGCCGCCGGAGAACTCGTGCGGGAAACGCTGCATCATGTCGGGTGCGAGGCCGACCAGGTCGAGCAGTTCGGCGACCCGGTCGCGGCGGGCGGCGGCCCCCCGGGTGAGTCTGTGCACGTCGAGTGGCTCGGCCACCAGGTCGAGCACGGTCAGCCGCGGGTTGAGCGAGGTGAGCGGGTCCTGGAAGACCATCTGCACGGCCCGACGCAGGTCGCGGCGGCGGGTTCCCCGGGCGGTGGCGACGTCGTCTCCCGCGTAGCGGACGCTGCCGCCGTCGGGACGTTCCAGCCCGACGAGCATCCGGGCCAGGGTGGACTTGCCGCAGCCGGACTCGCCGACCACGCCGAGGGTCTCCCCGGCGGCCACGCTGAGGTCGACACCGTCGACGGCGTGTACGCGCACGCTGCGGCCCAGGCCGCGGCCGGCCCGATAGGTCTTGCGGAGCCCGGTGGCGACCAGCAGTGGCTCCCCGGCGGGGCGGGTCGCCGGGGCCGTGGGCGCGGTGGGTGACTCAGACGGTGGCATCGACGCCCTCCTCGGCGTGGTGGCAGGCGGCGGTCCGGTCGGCGCGTGCCAGCGGGCGGCGGGGCGGCCGGGTGGCCCGGCAGGTGTCGTCGGCGCGGGGGCAACGCGGGTGGAAGGCACAGCCGGTGGGCAGGGCCAGCAGGTTGGGCGGGCTGCCGGGGATCGGCCGCAGCGGTTCCCCCGGGTCGGCGAGGTCGGGTACGGAACGCAGCAGGGCGGCGGTGTACGGGTGGGCCGGCGCGTCGAGGATCTCGGCGACCGTGCCGGTCTCGACGATCCGCCCGGCGTACATGACGGCCACCCGGTCGGCGAGTTCGGCGGCGACGCCGAGATCGTGGGTGATCAGCAGGACGCCCATGCCGAGTTCGGCGCGGAGCCGGTCGATGAGGTCGAGGATCTGCGCCTGGACGGTCACGTCGAGGGCGGTGGTGGGTTCGTCGGCGATCAGCAGCCGGGGGCCGAGGGCGACGGCCATGGCGATCAGGATGCGTTGCCGCATGCCGCCGGAGAACTGGTGCGGGAAGTCGCGTACCCGGCGGTCGGGGGCGGGGATGCCGACCAGCCGGAGCAGTTCCACCGCCTCGGCCCGGGCCTGTCTGCGGGAGGCGCCCCGGTGCAGCCGGTAGACCTCGCCGAGTTGGTCGCCGATGGAGAGCACCGGGTTGAGCGCGGAGAGCGCGTCCTGGAAGACCAGGGACATGGTGCTGCCACGCAGTCGGCGTACGTCGTCGGGACGGCCGCCCACGATGTCGTGACCGGCCACCCGGATCTCGGCGGCGTCGAGGCGTACGCCGGGGCCGTCGAGCAGGCCCATCACGGACCGCGCGGTCACCGACTTGCCGGAGCCGGACTCCCCGAGCAGCACCAGCACCTCGCCGGCGGCGATGTCGAGGTCGACGCCGCGGACGGCGGGCAGGTCGCCGCGTCGGGTGGTGAAGGTGACGTCGAGCCCGCGTACCCGCAGCGCGTCTCCGGGCGGCTGGTGCCCGGTCGCCGCGTCGGCGGTGGTGCCTGTTGACCGTCGAGCCATCCCCGGCCCCCTGATTTCCGGCTGATTTCAGCACGTAACGATTTCTAGCGCGATCCACGGCATTCACGCCGAAGTTGTTCTGCATATTGACATGCCGCGACTGATCCTGGCAATCTCTCGTTCCACATCGCCGAGATTCGGCACCGCCCCCAGCCACGGATGACGGATTCTCCCGCCACCACCCCCGGGACGGCCGACCGACACGAAGGGAGAAACGCGTGCTCGACCCCGCGTCGCGTTACACCGGGTACACGTCCTACAGCTACCTGGAGGCCGGCACCGACTACCGGGAGTTCAAGCTGGTGCCGGAGATCGGCCGGGTACCCGCGTACCAGGGCGTCCCGCTCTCCGACGAGCAGCGCGAGCGGGTCACCCGGCTGCTCACCAACGAGATCGTGATCTCCCTGCACGACCACCCCTCGGTCTTCCCGGAGAACATCCGGGAGACCGTCGACTACAACCGCACCGCCCGCCACCACACCGGCTACGCCGGGCTGGCCCGCTCCGGCATGACCGCCGTCTTCGACAACCTGATGGACGGCACCTGCTGCGTGACCAGCCAGATGGGCTGGAAGTGGACCGACGTCATCGCCGACCTGGGGATGCGCCTCTCCGACGTGGCCCACCAGGACTTCCTGGTCAAGGTGGAGAAGCTGGCCGACATCCGGTACGCGCACGAGACCGGGCGGATGGGTCTGGTGCTCGCCACCGAGGCCGCCACCATGATCGAGAACGAGCTGGACCGGCTGGACATGCTCTACGGCTTCGGCGTCCGGCAAATGGGCATCGCCTACAGCGAGGCCAACACCCTCGGCAGCGGCCTCAAGGAACGCAACGACGGCGGGCTGACCTACTTCGGCGAGAAGGCCGTCCGCCGGATGAACCGGCTCGGCATCGCCATCGACATCTCCCACTCCGGCGACCGCACCTCGGCCGAGGTGGTCGCCCGATCGGAGAAGCCCGTCTTCATCACCCACGCCGGCTCGCGGACGGTCTGGCCGACCAACCGGATGAAGCCCGACGACGTGATCGTCGCCTGCGCCGAGCGCGGCGGCGTGATCGGCCTGGAAGCGGCACCGCACACCACCCTCTCGGCCGCCCACCCCCGGCACAGCCTGGAGTCGGTGATGGACCACTTCGTCCACTGCGTCGAGCTTGTCGGCATCGACCACGTGGCGTTCGGCCCGGACACCCTCTTCGGTGACCACGTGGGGCTGCACGACACCTTCGCGGCGCACCTGTCCATCGCCGAGGCACACGGGCACGTCGAGCACCCCCGGGTGCCCTACGTGGACGGCCTGGAGAACCCGGCCGAGTGCTACTGGAACATCGTCGCCTGGCTGGTCGGCCACGACTACTCCGACGACGAGATCAGCAAGGTCCTGGGGGGCAACATCCTGCGCGTTCTAGAGGAGGTCTGGCACTGATGCGCCGCACAACACGTACCCTCGCCATGGCGGTGGGGCTGCTCTCGATAGGGCTGGTCACCGCCTGCTCACCCAGTGACCCGGACGCCGGTGGCGGCGCCGGCAGCGCCGAACGGTTGACCATCGGCACCACCGCCGACGTGATCAACTACAACCCGCTGGTCGGCAACAGCCGCACCGACACCTGGGTCACCAACCTGATGTACCCGCGCCTGATGGGTATGGGCCTCGACGGCACCCGCACCCCGTACCTGGGCACCGAGTGGGCGTACGCGCCGGACGGCAAGAGCGCGAAGGTGACCCTGCGCGACGACTTCACCTGGACCGACGGGGAGAAGGTCACCGCCGACGACGTGGTCTTCACCATCAAGGCCATCGCCGCGGAGAAGATCGGCGTCGTCGCCGGCCTGATCCCGGCGTTCCAGGAGGCCACCGCGCTCTCCCCGACCGAGGTGGAGTTCACCCTCTCCGAGCCCGACGGCACGTTCCTGGAGAACGTCGGCTTCTGGATGCCGATCGTCCCCGAGCACGTGTTCAGCAAGGTCGGCAAGGTCGCCGAGTTCGCCAACGACGCGGACTGGGTCTCCGCCGGCCCGTACCAGCTGACGTCCGTGGAGCGCGGCCAGCGGTACGTGCTCAAGCGGGTGGCGAACTACCCGCTGGTCGACGGCGGCCCGAAGACCGCCGAGCTGGTGTTCCGGGTCTTCCCGGACGTCAACACCGAGGCGTTGGCGCTGCGCAACGGCGAGATCGACCTGATCGCCAACGCGCTGCCCCCGGCACTGGCCAAGACGCTGGAGGGCGACAGCAAGCTCAAGCTGGTGAAGGTCCCCTCGCTGGGCTGGGCGCACATGCAGTACAACCTGGCCCGCAAGCCACTGGACAAGCTGGAGGTACGGCAGGCGCTGGCCGCCGCGGTGGACTACGAGGCGATCCGCCGGGTGGCGTTGCAGGGTTCCGCGGTCTCGTCGAACTCGTCGGTGCTCACTCCCACCCTCAAGCAGTGGCAGGACCCCTCGGCGACCGAGTACGCGTACGACCCGGCGCGGGCGAAGCAGCTGCTGACCGGGGCGGGGTTCACCGACGGCAACGGTGACGGGCTCTTCGACGGGCTGAGCCTACGGATGATCTACGACCAGGCCGACCCGAACATCGCCAAGTGGGCCCAGCTGGTGCGCGACTCCAGCAAGGAGGCCGGCATCGACATCAAGCTGGAGGGCCTGGAGCGCAACACCTACCTGGCCAAGACCAAGGAGCGGGACTTCGACATCTACGCCGGCTCCTGGGCGATCATGGAGAACCCGCCGGCCAACCTGACCCTGGCCTTCAAGTGCGACGGCTTCATCAACTACGCCAACGCCTGCGACCCGGCGCTGGACAAGCTGATCGACGAGTCCCGGTCCCACCTGGACCAGCCGTCGCAGAAGACCGCCATCCAGGCCGCCGCGAAGATCATCAGCGACCAGGTGTACGACAACGTGCTCTACGTCGAGGAGTTCACCTTCGCGCACTCGGCCAAGTGGTCGAACTTCCTGGTCCAGCCCAGCGAGTTGCTCTCCATCGTCAACCCGCAGTCACTGGCCCAGGCCACCACCGACTGAGCGGAGGAGGGGCCCCGGCCGACGCCTGCGGCAGAGCAGGGGCCCCTCGCCAAACTTCCCGACCGATCCGACCACCGGCACCGAAGCACCCGAGGGAGGCACCCGTGCCCGCCGGCATCCGCTTTCTCCTGCACCGCGTACTGCGCGGCCTGCTCACCATGTGGTTCGCGGTCACGGTCACCTTCTTCCTGCTGCGCCTACTGCCCGGTGACCCCGCGCTGGCCATCGCCGACCCCGGGATGACCGAGGAACTGCGGGCCAAGCTGCTCGCCGACTACGGCCTGGACCGCTCGCTCGGCGTGCAGTACTGGGAGTACCTGACCCAGCTCGCGCAGGGCAACCTCGGGGTGTCGTTCCGGCAGAACCAGCCGGTGCTGGACATCCTGCTGGAACGGCTGCCCTGGACGCTGCTGCTGGCCGGCTCGGCCCTCGCGGTGACCGTCGCGCTCGGCATCCCGCTCGGCGTGCTCGCCGCCACCCACGCCAAGAGCGGCCTGGACCGGTTCATCCAGGTCGGTGGGATCACCGGCCAGTCGCTGTTCGTGCCGAGCATCGGCGTCCTCCTGTTGTACGTCTTCGGCGTACAGCTCGGGCTGCTGCCCATCGGCGGCGCGATGGACGGCGACGCGACCGGGGCGGCGGCCTGGGGCAGCATCGCCGTACACCTGATCCTGCCCTGCCTGTCGCTGGTGCTGGTGCAGCTCGGCTCGTACGTGCTGACGCTGCGCAGCACGCTCATCGACGCGCTCGGCGAGGACTACTGCACGCTGGCCCGGGCCAAGGGCATGCCGCAACGCCGGGTGGTCTGGCGGCACGCGCTGCGCAACGCGCTGCTGCCCACCACCACCCTGGTCGGCCTGCAACTGGGCTTCCTGGTCGGCGGGGCGGTGCTGACCGAGTCCATCTACGCCTACCCGGGCGTCGGCCGGAGCATCTTCGAGGCGGTCGGCCAGCTCGACTTCCCGGTGCTCCAGGGCGCCTTCCTGATGCTGGCCTTCGCGGTGATCGTGGCGAACCTGCTCACCGACGTCGCGTACGGCCTGCTCGACCCGAGGGTACGGACCGCATGACCATCTCCCGGACCTCCGCCGCCGGCAGCACACCCACCGCCGGCACGACCGCCGCCGCGCTCCCGCCGTCGGAGTCGGTGGCCCAGCAGACCTGGCAGGCGTTCCGGCGCAATCCGCTCGGCCTGGCCAGCGCCGCCGTGCTGATCCTGCTGATCCTGGTCGCCGCCGGCGCCGGCCTGATCGCCGACTACCCCAGCGGGTACGGCGAGGACGTGCTCGCCGGCCCCAGCGCCGCCCACTGGTTCGGCACCGACGACCTGGGGCGGGACGTCTTCGCCCAGGTGGTCTGGGGCACCCGGGTCAGCATCGTGGTGGGCCTGGCGGCCAGCGTGCTGGCGATCGTGATCGGCGTACTCGTCGGCGTCGCCGCAGCCTACTTCCGGTACGCCGACGCCCTGCTCGGTGTGATCGTCGACCTCTCCCTGTCGCTGCCGGTGCTGCCGCTGATGATCCTGGTCGCCGCGCTGGCCGGGCCGAGCGTGTCGACCCTGGTCGTGGTGATCGCACTGTTCAGCTGGCCGGAGGTGGCCCGGGTGGTGCGTTCGCAGGGGCTGGCCGTGGTACCCATGCCGTACGTCTCGGCGGCCCGGGTGATCGGCGGCTCGCACCTGTGGATCATTCGCAAGCACGTCCTGCCCGGGGTGGCGCCGGTGATCGCGGTGTCGGTGGTGCTGACCACCTCCAGGGCGGTGCTCTCCGAGGCCGGGCTCTCCTTCCTCGGCCTGGGTGACCCGAACAGCTGGTCGTGGGGAGCGATCCTGCACCAGGCCCAGCGTTCCGGATCGCTGGCCACGGCGTGGTGGACCACGCTCTTCCCCTCCCTGGCCATCCTGCTGCTGGTGGTGGCCACCACCCTGCTCGCCGTGGCGTACAACGACGCCCGCAACCCCCGGACGAGGTGACCGACCGGTGCGACTGCCACCCACCTTCTACCCCGCGCTGCACGACCGGGTCCGCGCCGGCCTGGCCGAGGCCGGGCTCGACGCGCTGCTGCTCGACGACCCGCTGGACGTGGCGTACCTGACCGGGTTCGCGCACTTCCCCAACGAACGCCCGGTGGTGGCGCTGGTGCCGCGCGACGGCGAGGTGCTGCTGCTCGTGCCGGACCTGGAGCGGGAGTACGCGGCCGACCAGCGGGCCGCCGCCCGCCTGGTGGTGTACCCGGAGTTTCCCGGCGAGCGCAGCCCGTTCGCGCTGCTGGCCGACGCCGTGGGCGGAATCCGGCGGATCGGGCATGCGGCGTCCACCTCGACCGGTCGGGTGGCCGCGGTCGCCGCCGCCTTCGCCGGTGCCGAGACGGTGACCTGCGAGCTGGTCGGGCGGCTGCGGCTGCGCAAGACGCCGGAGGAGATCGCGCTGCACACCGAGGCGGCCCGGATCGCCGACGCGATGCTCGCCGAGGGCGCCCGGCTGGTCGCCGCCGCCACCGGCGCCGACGACCTGCCCACCGAGACCGAACTCGCCGCCCAGGTGACCCGGTTCGGCGCGGCGATGATGTACGCGGAGCACGAGGACGTGGTGGTCGTGCCGATGCTCACCGGTGGGCTGGTCTACGGCGGCCCCAACTCGGCCCAGCCGCACCGGCTGCCCGGTGGCGACCGGCTGCGCCGGGGTGAGCCGTTCATGCTCTCGCTGGGCTGTGCGGTCGGCGGCCGGTTCGTGGAGAGCGAACGGACGTTCCTGCTCGGCGAGCCCACCGCCGAGCAGCGCCGGTACTACTCGGTGGTGCGCCAGGCGCAGCAGGTGGGCACCGAGGCGCTGCGTCCCGGCGTCCGTTGCGCGGAGGCGAACCGCACCTGCCTGGACGTGATCCGCCGGGCCGGGCTGGCACAGTTCCTGCGACACCGGCAGGGGCACGGCATCGGGCTGGGCTTCCACGAGCCGCCGTGGGTCGCCGACGGCGACGACACGGTGCTGGAGCCCGGCATGGTCCTCTCCAGCGAGCCCGGCATCTACCTCCCCGGCCACGCCGGCTACCGCATCTCGGACACCGTACTGGTCACCGAGGACGGCCCGCGCCGGCTCACCGGATACCCCCGTGACCTCGCCGACATCGTGATCGGAGCCTGACTGACATGTTCGTGGAGATCAACGGAAACCGGCTGAACGTCGAGGTGCTCGGCGACGCCCCCGACCGACCCACGATGATCGTCCATCATGGTGCTCCCG
This sequence comes from Micromonospora radicis, assembly GCF_003583405.1. GTDB lineage: Bacteria > Actinomycetota > Actinomycetes > Mycobacteriales > Micromonosporaceae > Micromonospora > Micromonospora radicis. The sequence continues at coordinate 69,914 of NZ_QXEC01000006.1, read as the reverse complement.
GGCTGGGCTCGCTGGCCGAGCCGCGCGCGGCGTTCGCGCCGTTCGCCGACGCGTACCGGGTGATCGTCTTCGACGCCCGGGGCTCCGGCGCCAGCGAGGGCAACCCGCCCTTCACCCACGAGCAGTGGGCGGCCGACGTGGACGGCCTGCGTGCCTGGGCGGGCGCGGAGAAGATCGTCATGGCCGGCGGGTCGTACGGCGGCTTCATCGCCATGGAGTACGCGCTGCGCTACCCGGACCGGGTCGCCGGCCTGGTGCTGCGGGACACCGCCGCCGACAACGTCAACCAGGAGTTGGCGCTGCGCAACGCGCTGGCGTCGTCCCGGGTGGAGATCGACCGGGCGAAGCTCGACCGGATCATGTCCGGCACGGTGCGCGACGACGCCGACCTGAAGGACTGCTGGGCGGAGATCCTGCCCCTCTACGACCACGACCTCGACTGGGCGAAGGTCCGGCAGCGGGTGGAGAACACCCCGTACCGGTACGCCACGCACAACTTCGCCTTCGCCGTCAACCAGCCGAACTACGACATCAAGCCGCTGCTGCCCCGGATCGGCTGCCCGACCCTGGTGACCGTCGGCCGACACGACTGGATCACCCCGGTGGTGTGCAGCGAGACCATCGCGTCGCTGGTCCCGGACGCCCGGCTGGTGGTCTTCGAGCACTCCGGACACTCGCCGCAGCTGGAGGAGGCGGAAAGGTTCCAGTCGGTGGTGCGCGCGTTCCTGGCGGAACTACCGACCACTGCGGCATGATGCCCATCGACATGTACGATCTCGATCCCATCGACCGGCGCATCGTCGCCGCCCTCCAGGTCAACGGCCGCGCGAGTTGGACGGACATCGCCCAGCTCACCGGCACGTCGGTGACCACCGTGGCGCGCCGCGCCCAGCAGCTGCTGGCCGACGAGATGGTGAAGGTCGCGGCGGTGCCGCAGCCCGGCGGCGGCGGTCCGGCGGACCTGCTGATCGTCCGGATCCGCTGTACCCCGGGCAGCCAACTGCCGGCCGCGCAGGCGCTCGCCGCGATGCCCGAGGTGCGTTTCGTCGCCCTGGTCACCGGGGTCTACGACCTGGTGGCCGAGGTGCTGGTGCCCAAGGGCACCAGCATGCACGGGGTGCTGCTGGACGGGTTGCAGACCATTCCCGGGGTGCAGGGCAGCGTCGCCGACCTGGAACTGCACACCTACAAGGCCACCCACGAGTGGAGCCAGCACCTGCTCGGCGGTGCCGCGCAGCTCGCCGGGCCGCCCCCGGTGCACGACTGCTCGGCGAACCACCTCGACGAGGTGGACGAGCGGATCGTGGCCGCGCTGCGGGCCGACGGGCGGGCCAGTTTCCAGGCCGTCGCCCTGGGTCTGGGGGTCAGCGAGAGCACGGTACGCCGCCGCTTCGAGGCGCTGTACCAGGCAGGCTGCGTACAGGTGATCACGCTGGTGCCGGCGGCGGCGCTCGGCTTCGAGGCGGAGATCCTGTTCTGGTTGTCGGTGGCGCCGGCCCGGCTGGACGCGGTGGCGCGCGAGCTGGCGGCGCTGCGCGGGGTGCGGTACGTGGCGGCCACCCTCGGGCAGGAGTCGCTGATGTGCGAGGTGATCCTGCCCAGCCACGCCGACGTCTTCGAGTTCACCACCAAGACCCTCGCCGGCATCGAGGGCATCCAGGCGTGGACCGCCGGGGTGCAGCTGCTCACCGTCAAACGGGGCTACGTGATCACGCCGTGGGCGGCACGTCGCCTCGACGCGGCCGGCGCACCCGCCCCGGCCGCACCCGCCACCGCGCGCACCCCGCGCGCCCGCCGCGGCTGAGACACCAGGCACCTGCTCGACCCGGTGGGCAGGCCGCGACGGATGGGCGTCAGCGCCAGGGGCCGAAGGCGCGTTCGCCGGTGGCCGAGATGGCGGCGCAGAGCTCGTCGAGGTCGGTGCCGGTGGTGGCGGCCAGCGCCCGGACGGTGAGCGGGATCAGGTACGACGCGTTCGGCCGCCCCCGGTGCGGGACCGGGGTGAGGTACGGCGCGTCGGTCTCCACCAGGATCTGGTCGAGGGGGGTCAGCGCGGCGGCGTCACGCAGCGCAGCCGCGCTGGCGAAGGTGACGGTGCCGGCGAAACTGAGCAGGTAGCCGCGGCGCACGCACTCGGCGGCGAACTCCGCGTCGCCGGAGAAGCAGTGCAGCACCACCGTGTCCGGTGCGCCCTCGTCGTCGAGGATGCGCAGCACGTCGGCGTGCGCGTCCCGGTCGTGGATGACCAGCGTCTTGGCGTACCGCTTGGCGATGGCGATGTGCGCCCGGAAGCTCTCCTCCTGGGCGGCCCGGCCGTCGTCGCCGGTGCGGTAGTGGTCCATGCCCGTCTCGCCGACGCCCCGCACCCGGTCCTGGGCGGCCAGGGCCTCGATCTCGCGCAGCGCGGCGTCCAGGTCGGTCAGCCGGGGTGCCTCGTTGGGGTGCAGCGCCACGGTGGCCACCACCGCCGGGTACCGGCCGGCCACCTCGGCACCCCAGCGGGAGGAGTCGACATCCACCCCGACCTGCACCAGCCGGTCCACCCCGACCGCGGCGGCGACGTCGACGGCCACCGCGACCGGGTCGTCGGCGGTGCCGCCGCCCGGCACCCCGGCCTCGCTGACGGTGATGTCGAGATGGGTGTGGCTGTCCAGCACCGGCCGGGGCAGTGGCTCGGGCGCGGGTGGGAACTCGCCGGCGCGGCGGGCCGCGCGCTGGCTGCGGGACTCGGTCGGCTCGCTCATCAGCGACAGCATCACACATCTCCACGGGCCACCCGTCCGCCACCCGGTGTTCACCTCGACTACGCCGGACGGTCCTACCGTGACCCGGTGAGCATCACCGGACGGGCCGAGGGCACGGCGCAGGAGCGCACCGGCCTGCGGGTGGCGTACGGCGGTGCGGTCTACCCGGCGGAGGAGATCGCCCGCGGCGCGGCGTACGAGTTGTTCAGCGCCGACGAGGTGCCCGGTTTCGAGTGGGCGCCGCGACCGAACTCGGCGCTGCCGTGGCGGCGTTTCGTGCACGTCACCGAGGTCACCGCCGTGCACGGGGCGGCGGCGGTGGAGGAGCCGGAGGCCCCGCTGCTGGTGCCGTTGCACCGCCAGCGGGGCTGGGCGGAGGTGCACCGGCTCGGTCAGCAGCCGAGTGCGGCGGACGATCCGCTGGTCACGGCGGTACGCGCGTCGGCGACCGTGCGCCGGGGCACCCGGATGATGAAGATCCTCTCGGCTCGGCAGCTCGCCGGTCACGTGCGGGGCTGGCTGCCGCACGGGTTCTGCTACCGGGAGCACGACGTGGCGCACCTGCGTACCCCGGCGGCGACCGCGCTGCTGCGTACCGACGGCGGGGGTGGCCGCGACGGCGCGGATGTCACGTACGCGCTGCGGTGGCGCGCCGTCGACCCGGGCGACTACGACGTACCGGCCGGGACGGCGTACCGGGGGTTGTCCGCGTTGGGTGCGCGGGACCGGCTCGGCCCGGCCGTGCTGGGCACCGGATTCACGCCCAGCAGCAGCCAGTTGATCCCGGAGTTCGTCACCCGGGACTTCGCCGACCTGCCGATGCCGGCGAACGCCACCCTGCTGGCGTACCCGGCCGAGGGGGTCGAGGTGGTGCTCTACGCCTACCAGGCCGAGCAGCGGGGCTGGTTGCGGATGGTGGGCCCGCAGTGGCGGCACCTGCTCGCCGCGGTGCCCGGCCTGTCGCCGGACCAGGAGTACGTGCCGACCGGCGAGGCGCCCCGGTCGACCCGGCTGATCGGCACGTACGCCGGTGGGGAGTACGAGGCGGTGGCGGACCTGCCCGGCGGGTTCCGGGTGCTGGCGTTGACCCGGGCCGCCCGGTACCCGGTCGACGGGGTCTGCCGGCGGCTGCGCCTGGCGGCCTGGCGTGGGGTGCCCTGCCTGGTGCTGCGGGAGGAGGCGGGTTGGCTGCGGTTGCGGCTGCGCCGGCCGGATCCGGACGCGGTGGCCGTCACCGGGGCGCAGTGCCACGAACGGGGCGTCTACGAGACCTGGGCGCCGGGTGGTGAGGTGACCGACGACCAGGTAGTGGATCACCCGTACGTCCTCTGACCACGGGTGGGCGGTGCGCATATCGGTCGGTGGCGCGGGAATGCGGGGCGGACAGCGATGTCGACCGTAGGAGTGGAAATGCCCTTCATCACCGTCGGGACGGAAAACTCCGCGCCCATCGACCTGTACTACGAGGACCACGGTTCCGGGCAGCCGATCGTGCTGATCCACGGGTTCCCGTTCAACGGGGCGACCTGGGAGAAGCAGACCGGGCCGCTGCTCGCGGCGGGATACCGGGTGATCACGTACGACCGGCGTGGTTACGGCAACTCGGCACAGCCGGCGTTCGGGTACGACTACGACACCTTCGCCGCCGACCTCGACGTGCTGATGACCGAACTGGACCTGCGCAACGCGATCCTGGTCGGTCACTCGATGGGCACCGGTGAGGTGACCCGTTACCTGGGCGCGTACGGCTCGGAGCGGGTGGACCGGGCGGTGCTGCTGGCGCCGCTGGCGCCGTACCTGCGGCAGGCCTCGGACAACCCGGAGGGCGTGGAGGTGAGCGTCTTCGACGGGTTCAAGCAGGCCATCGTGCAGGACCGGTTCGCCTTCCTCACCCAGTTCTGCGACAACTTCTTCAACTACGCCGAGAACAAGGGCAAGCTGGTCAGCGAGGAGGCGTACCGGGCGCACTGGGAGATCGGCGCGCGGGCCTCGGCGATCGCCACCCTGAACTCGGTCGACGCCTGGGGCACCGACTTCCGGGCCGACGTGTCGCGGATCGACGTGCCGGTGCTGATCGTGCAGGGCGACAAGGACATGGTGCTGCCGTACCCGAAGACGGGTCAGCGGCTGCAGCCGATGCTCTCGGACAGCCGACTGGTCACCATCAAGGGTGCGCCGCACGGCATTCCGTGGACCAACGGCAACGAGGTGAACCGGGCGATCATGGAGTTCGTCGGTTCGCCGTCGATGGCGCGGGCCTGATTCGACGGCCCCGGCGGCGTCGGTTCGTCGCCGCCGGGCCGGTGCCGACGGCGGGCGCGACCCCGGTCCGGGGTCGCGCCCGCCACGCGGTCCGCCCCGGCTCGATCTCCCGAGCCGGGGCGGTTCGCCACGGCTCGATCGCCCGAGCCGTCCGGTTTCCTCGGCTCAACCGCCGAGCCGGGCCAGTTCCTCGGCTCAACCGCCGAGCCGGGCCAGTTCCTCGTCGACGATCGACGGGTCGAGCTTGCGGAACACCGGCTTGGGCGCCGCGAGCGGCCGGCCGACCGGCAGCGGTACGGACTCCCAGCGGGCGCCCTGCGTGTAGTCGCCGGTCAGCACCGGGTACCCGGGACCGCCGTCGAGGTCCTCGACCTCCTCGATCACCGGCATCGGGGCGTGTACGCCGGTGCCGCCGAGCAGCTGGTGGACCTGCTGCGCGGAGTGCGGCAGGAACGGGGTGAGCAGCGTGTTGGCGTCGCTGACCACCTGGAGGGCGACGTGCAGGATGGTGCCCATCCGGGGCTTGTCGGCCGCGTCCTTGAGCTTCCAGGGCGCCTGCTCGGAGAGATACTTGTTGGCCTCGGCGACCACCCGCATCGCCTCACCGATGGCCTGCTTCTGCCGGTGCCGGGCGATCAGGTCACCGACCGTGGTGAAACCGGCGCGGGCGACCGCGAGCAGCGCCTCGTCGGCTTCGGTGAGCCCGGCCGGGTCGACGGCGGGGATCTCGCCGAAGTTCTTCGCCGCCATCGAGATCGACCGGTTGACCAGGTTCCCCCAGCCGGCGACCAGTTCGTCGTTGTTGCGGCGGAGGAACTCGGCCCAGGTGAAGTCGGTGTCGTTGCTCTCCGGACCGGCCACCGCGATGAAGTACCGCAGCGCGTCGGCGTCGTAGCGTTCGAGGAAGTCCCGGACGTAGATGACCACCCGGCGGGAGGAGGAGAACTTGCGACCCTCCATGGTCAGGAACTCGCTGGAGACCACCTCGGTGGGCAGGTTGAGCCGGCCGAGCCGGCCCGGCTCGCCGTCGCGGGCGCCCTCACCGGAGTAGCCGGCGAGCAGCGCGGGCCAGATCACCGAGTGGAAGACGATGTTGTCCTTGCCCATGAAGTAGTAGGACTGCGAGTCCTTGCCTTCCGCGTCCGTGGACCACCACCGGCGCCAGGCCTCCGGGTCGCCGGAGCGGCGGGCCCACTCGATGGACGCGGAGAGGTAGCCGATCACCGCGTCGAACCACACGTAGATGCGCTTGTCGGTGCGCTCCCGCCAGCCGTCGAGCGGGATGGGTACGCCCCACTCCAGGTCCCGGGTGATGGCTCGGGGCTGGAGGTCGTCGAGCAGGTTCCGGGAGAACCGCAGCACGTTGGGGCGCCAGCCCTCCCGGGTGTCCAGCCACTGCCGCAGCACCTCGGCCAGGGCGGGCAGGTCGAGGAAGAAGTGCTCGGTCTCGACGAACTTCGGCGTCTCGCCGTTGATCTTCGACTTGGGGTCGATCAGGTCGATCGGGTCGAGCTGGTTGCCGCAGTTGTCGCACTGGTCACCGCGGGCGCTGTCGTAGCCGCAGATCGGGCAGGTGCCCTCGATGTACCGGTCGGGCAGGGTCCGGCCGGTGGACGGCGAGATCGCCCCCATGGTGGTCTTCGGCACGATGTACCCGTTGCGGTACATCCCCTCGAACAACTCCTGCACCACCGCGTAGTGGTTGCGGGTGGTGGTCCGGGTGAACAGGTCGTAGGACAGGCCCAGGCCGTGCAGGTCCTCCACGATCACCCGGTTGTACCGGTCGGCCAGCTCGCGCGGGGTGAGCCCCTCGGCGTCGGCCTGCACCTGGATCGGGGTGCCGTGCTCGTCGGTGCCGGAGACCATGAGCACGTCGTGGCCCGCCATCCGCATGTACCGGGCGAACACGTCGGAGGGAACGCCGAAACCGGAGACGTGGCCGATGTGGCGGGGGCCGTTGGCGTACGGCCAGGCCACTGCCGCGAGAACGTGACTCATGCCCAGGAAGCCTAGTGACCCGGCCCGGGTGGCTGCGAACCAATAGGAGTGCCGGGTCGGCGAAGCGGGCCGACCTGGCCCGACCGGTCGTCCGATTTGTCGCCGACACGCTGTCTGAGCTGCCCGGTGTCCCCCGGCGAGCGGTGTCCAATGAACCGCGTGACTGGCAGCAGAGCCGCCCGCGAGCACGAGGACGGGCCCCCCACGGACACCTGGCCGGATCCGGCCGCGCGTACCCAGGCGGTGGCACCGCATCCCCGGACGGTGCCCGTCGGGGCGACCGAGGCCGGGCCGTCCGACGCACCGGAGCAACCCGCCGCGGACCACCGCCCGTCGGCCACCGTCGAGGTGGAGCCCACCACGGGGGCTCCGGTCGACGCGGTACCGAGCCGGGTACCGATCCGGTCGGCCGGCCGCCGGGCCCGCCGGGGCTATCCCGCCGACGCCGGTACGCCGGACGACGACGACACGTTCTGGGCACCGATCGAGGAGGTGCACTGGGACGGCACGCCGGTCCGGCAGGAGGATCCCGCCCGGGGCAGCTGGCGGTGGCGGCCGACCTGGCCGGTGCGACGCCGCCGGGAACGGGCGAACCACCCACCGGATCCGCTGTCGGGCCTGGCCACGCTGGTGGGGTTGAGCCTGGCGGCGGCCTTCTTCGCCTGGGTCAGCGCCGGGCCGTTCTGGCTCGCCGTCGGCCACGCCAACACCGGCACCGTGGTGTTGACCGAGTGCACCGGCAGCGGGTTGAGCCAGCGCTGCCGGGGCATCTTCACCGCGACCGGCGAGCAGTTCCGGACCCACGGGGTACGGGTCAGCGGGGTGACCGAACGGCAGGCCACCGCCGGTACGGTCCTGCCGGCCCGGGTCACCGGCCCGGAGGCCGCCACCGCGTACGCCGACCGGGGCGTCAGTGCTCACCTGCGCTGGTCGCTCGGCCTGCTGGGCGTGCTCGGCTGCGCCGCCGGCATCGCCCGGTGGACCGGCGCGACCCGGCTGCCCGGTGCCCGCGCCCGCCGCTGGGCGGTCACCGCCGCGCTCGGCGGCCCGTTACTGACCACCCTCGGCTTCCTCATCGCCGCCTGGTGAAGCGCCCGGCTCAGCTCTGGTGCACGACGGCGTACACCGCTCAGCTCTGGTGCACGACGGCGTACACCTCGCGCCGACGCAGGCCGAAGGCGGTGGCCACCTCGGTGATGGCGTCCCGGCGGGTCAGGCCGGCGGCCTCCCGCTCGGCCACCGCGGCGCGCAGCGCGTCGTCGTCCGGGCGGGTCGCGGGGGTCGCCGGGGCACCGCCCACCACCAGGGTGATCTCGCCGCGCGGTGCGCCCTCGGCGGCCCACCGGGCCAACTCGCCGAGCGGGCGGCGGAGCACCTCCTCGTAGGTCTTGGTCAGCTCCCGGCACAGCGCGGCGGGCCGGTCGGCACCGAACGCGGCGGCCAGGTCGGCCAGCGCGGCGGTTACCCGGTGCGGCGCCTCGAACAGCACCAGCGTCCGCTCCTCGGCGGCCAGGGCGCGTAGCCGGGAGCGGCGGGCGCCCGGACTGCGGGGCAGGAAGCCTTCGAAGCAGAACCGGTCGGAGGGCAGCCCGGAAAGCGCCAGGGCGGTGGTGACGGCGCTGGGCCCGGGAGCCGCGGTGACCGGGATCCCGGCGTCCAGGGCCGCCCGGACCAGCCGGTAGCCCGGGTCGGAGACGCTGGGCATGCCGCCGTCGGTGACCAGGGCGACGAGGTGTCCGGCGGCGAGCGCCTCGACGAGTTCCGGCGTGCGCCGCTCCTCGTTGCCCTCGAAGTAGGAGACGATCCGGCCGGCAACGGTCACGTCGAGGTCGCGGGCCAGCCGGCTCAGCCGCCGGGTGTCCTCGGCGGCGACCACGTCGGCGACGCCCAGGACGTCGCGCAGTCGGGCGGAGGCGTCGGCGGGATTGCCCAGCGGCGCGCCGAGCAGAACCAGGCGGCCCTGGCTGGACATATCGCCCACGAGTATGCGCTCCTTCATCGATGGTCGTACCGGATTCGGGGACGACGCACGCCACCGAGCCCGTTGGCAGCCTACGATCGCCGGGTGACGAGTGCGTCGACAGCACACAGCGCGAGCGCGGACCGACCGGAGCCGGATGCCGGCCCGTCCGACACCGGTCCCACCGTTCCCCTGGGAGGTGGGGTGCCGGCGACGGTCCGGCGCCGGCTGGCCACCGTCGAGACGCGGTTGGACGCGTTCTCCTGGCTGGCCACCGCGGTGGTGGTGGCGATCGCCGCGGTCCTGCGGTTCGCCAACCTGAGCCACCCGCCAGGCAAGATCTTCGACGAGATCTACTACGCGCGGGACGCCTGGGCCCTGGTCGACAAGGGCGTGGAGTGGAACTACAAGGACGGCGGACCGTCGTACGTCGTCCACCCGCCGCTGGGCAAGTGGTTGATCGGCCTGGGCGAGTGGGCGTTCGGCTACGCCGACACCGAGCACGGCATCTCGGTGCCCGGCCACCTCTGGACCACCTCGCCCGAGTTCGGCTGGCGGTTCTCGGCGGCGGTGATCGGCACCCTGTCGGTGCTGCTGCTGGTCCGCATCGGTCGCCGGATGTTCCGTTCCACGGTGCTCGGTTGCGTCGCCGGGCTGCTGCTCGCCGTCGACGGCTTCCACCTGGTGCTCTCCCGCACCGCGCTGCTCGACATCTTCCTGCTCTTCTTCGTACTGGCCGCGTTCGGTGCGCTGGTGCTCGACCGGGACGCCACCCGACGGCGCTGGTCCCGGGCGCTGGAGGCGGGGCTGGATCCGACGGCCCGGGGACGGGCCGGCCGTCCACCGGGTGGCTGGCGGACTTGGCCCTGGTGGCGGTTGGCGACCGGGGTACTGCTCGGCTGCGCCTTCGCGGTGAAGTGGAGCGCGCTCTTCTTCGTGCCGATGTTCGCGTTGCTGATGCTGCTCTGGGACGTCGGCGCCCGCCGCTCGGCCGGGGTGCCCCGGCCCTGGCGGGCCACCATGCTCGACGGCTTTCCCTCGATGGTGCTCGCTGGCCTGTTGATGGCGGTCACCTACGTGACGACCTGGTCCGGTTGGTTACTCAGCCACGAGGGCTACTACCGGCTCGCCGAGCGGTACCCACAGGCGGGGCTCAGCGATGCTCCGGTCGTCGGCCCGCTGTGGAACCTGATGCGGTACCACCAAGCCGCGCTGGGCTTCCACAACCAGCTCGACGACGCGCACAAGTACCAGTCGTGGCCGTGGCAGTGGCTGCTACAGGGCAGACCGGTGGCCTTCCACTGGGTGCAGCCCGCGGGCTGCGGGGCACCGACCTGCGCGGAGGAGGTGCTGCTGCTCGGCACGCCGCTGCTGTGGTGGTCGTTCCTGCCCGCCCTGGTGGCGCTGATCTGGCTGGGCCTGGCCCGGCGGGACTGGCGGGCGGGCACGATCCTGCTCGGCGCCGCCTCGGGGATCCTGCCCTGGGCCTGGATCGCCCTCGACGGCCGGACGATGTTCTCCTTCTACGCCGCCCCGGCGCTGCCGTTCTTCGTGCTGGCGGTGGTGTACGTGCTCGGCGCCATCGCGTCACCGGCCGGGCTGAGTGGCACCCGGACCGCCGGTGGGGTCGAGGACGAGGCCAGCCGGGACCGCCGAATGATCGGTGGGGTGATCGTCGGTGCGTACCTGGTGCTCGTCGTGCTCTGCTTCGCGTACTTCTATCCGATCTTCGTCGGCCAGAACATCCCGTACACCGAGTGGTCGGCCCGGATGTGGCTGGGTGGCCGCTGGATCTGATCGGCCGAAGGGCCCGCACGCTGTGCGTGCGGGCCCTTCGGGAAAGTAGGACGCGCCCCGATCGCCTGCCACGGGGGAAGCGGGCGATTGGGGCGCGCACCAGAAGCTTAACCACCCATGACCAGCGGCACAACGGGGCGGCCCGGGTCAGATTTCCGACCGATGGCGATCAAGGGCAGAGATCAACGCCGAGGTCGTCGCTGGGTGACGCCGCGCGGACGCTACGCGGCGCGGACCGCGCCGCAAACCGGCGACAGGCCGTCCCCGCCACCCCTCGGCAGGCCGGGGTGACCGGCCGAGAAAACGTCATGGGTACGTTCAGAAGCGCTTCGGGCGGCGTGGCAGCCAGCCGAGGAACCGGTCCTGCAGGGAGGTCGATCCCGGGGCGTGCAGGTCCTCCGCGGCGGCGGCCAGACAGGCGCCCAGGTAGACGCTGAGCATCGCCCGGTCCGCCGCGTACTCGGCCAGCAACCGGTCGCGTTTGGGCTCGCACGGCCAGGCCGCACCGCAGGTGCCGCAGGTCCAGTCGGGTGTCACCGGAGCGTGCTCGTACGCCGCCGCGGTCGCCGGGACATCGCTCGCCCCGGTCACTCCGACATCCGAGCGATCCGCAACACCGGTCATCGCGCTCCTATCCGCCACTCCTGGACGGCGGGTGGGTACCCGCCATCGATCATCAGCCCGTCCGTCGCCCCCGCGCGCACCATCAGCGCCCGGGAACGCTCCGGTGTTACATCGTTGCGGTACGTTCACCAGCCATGGCCACGACGCGCCGCGCGAACCCGTCGCGCCCGACCACCCGATCCGCGCCGGTCGATGCTACCGGCAACCGGCACCGAGGCAACCTGTCCGGATCCGGCCGTGCGTGACCTGCTGCCACCGGAGGTCGCGGTGGCGGTGGCCGAGCCGCCGGACTGGACCGGTGCCCTGCTCGCGGCAGAGGCGGCCGGCCTCAGTGACCGGGCGGTGGAGAGCCGACGGCGGGACTTCACCGCCGGCCGGGTCTGCGCCCGGCGCGCCATGGTCATGCTGGGCCTGCCGCCGGTCGCCGTACCCGCCGCCGCCGACCGGTCGCCGGTCTGGCCGCCGGGTACGGTCGGCGCGATCACCCACACCCGCGGCTACTGCGCCGCCGCCGTGGCCCGTGCCCACGAGATCCGGTCGGTCGGCGTGGACGCCGAGCAGCACCGGCAACTCAGTCCGGAGGTACGCCGCCTGATCTGTCTGCCCGAGGAGGACGAGCGGTGCAGCCGGCTGCCGCCGGGAGTGTCCTGGCCGGCGGTGCTCTTCAGCGCCAAGGAGACCGTCTACAAGGTGTGGCATCCGATCGTCGGCAGCTGGCTGGACTTCCACGACGCGCTGGTGGAGGTGGATCCGGACAGCGGCACGTTCACCGCCCGGATTGCGCCGGCCCGGATCGACGCCGCCGCGGGCGCCCGCCCACCCGCGACCGTCGTCGGTCGCTTCGCCGTGGACACGACCCTCGTCCGTACCGCCGCCGTCCTGCTGCCGTGAGTGCCCGCCACCCGGCCGCCATCGACCACTCGGGCGGTCAACACGGGCCGCTCGGTGTTGCCGCGACGCGCTAGCGTCAGACGGTTCGCGTCCCCAGAACGGTGCCCGAGGAGTACGGTGAGCCACCCCCAGCCCCCAACCGGGCCGCAGGATCCCCACCAGCCGCACCCCGAGCAGGCCAGCGATCCGTGGGCACCGCCGCCGACGCCCGGCGGTACGCCGCAGGACGGCACCTGGGCGCCCCCGCCGCAGCCCGACCCCGGCAGCCCGTGGAGCGCGCCACAGCCGCCGGGCACCCCGCCGGCCGACCCGTACCAACCGGGCGGCGCGTACCCGCCGAGCGGTCCGTACCCTCCGGCCGGTCCGTACCCGCCCGGTGGCGCCGGGTACCCGCCCGGCGCGCCCCCGCCGACGGGGGTGGGATATCCGCCCGGCCCGCCGCCACCGGTGCCGACCGGCGGCAGCGGCGGCAGGACCGTCCTGATCGTGGTGATCGCGGTGGTCGTCGTGGCGCTGCTCTGCTGCGTCGGTGGGGTGGTCGCGCTCGTCGCCGGGCTGAACCGGACCGCCGAGCAGATCTCCGAGGCGTTGCCCACCCCCTCGGTCACCTACCCGGTGCCCGAGCCGAGCCGCACGCCCACCGAGGCCAGCCCGCCCCGGCCAGCCGGAGAGGGCGAGACGTTCAACATGCGGGCCGGCGACACGCTGGTCCTCAACGACGACGACGGCACCCTCGAGATCACCGTGACGAGGTTCCGCACCGTCACCGAGGGGTGCCGGGCCTTCGCGCCGAAGCCGACGAAGGGGCGGTACCTGATCGCCGAGGTGACCGCCACGGTGACCGAGGGCACCAGCTCGATCAACCCGTTCTACTTCGAGTGGGTGGGCGATGACGGGGCCACGGTCAACGGTCTGATCGGCGCGCTGTCCGGTTGCGGTGAACCGCTCGGTTCCGGCAACGGCCTGCGGGCCGGCAGCAAGCGGGCCGGCACAGTGGTCTTCGACGTCGCCGACACCTCCGGCGTGGTGGAGTACCGCCACCGTTTCGAGACCGCCGGATCCTGGAAGCCGTAGTCGGGCGAGCACCGCGCGCAGCCGGGTGACCGGAGTCTTTGTCCTGATTGGACAGCGCTACACTCCGCCCGGTGATCAACAAGAGATGGTCGTCAGCGGTCCTTCTCGGGCTGCTGGCGGCGACCACGCTGGCCGGCGCCCAGCCGGCATTGGCAGACGACCGGGCAGAACCCGTCACCGAACCGCCCCGCGTCCAGCTCGTACTCGACGTGAGCGGTTCGATGCGGGCCAAGGACATCGACGGACGCAGTCGCATCTCCGTGGCGCAACAGGCGTTCGGCGAGGTGGTGGACGCGCTACCCGACGAGACCCAGTTGGGCATCCGGGTGCTCGGCGCCACCTACCAGGGCAAGGACAAGCAGCAGGGCTGTCTGGACACCCAGCAGATCGTGCCGGTCGGCCCGGTGAACCGCGAACAGGCCAAGGCGGCGGTCGCCACCCTGCGCCCCACCGGCTTCACCCCGGTCGGTCTCGCCCTGCGGGAGGCGGCGAAGGACCTGGGCAGCGGCACCACCGCCCGGCGGATCGTGCTGATCACCGATGGTGAGGACACCTGCGCCCCGCCCGACCCGTGCCAGGTTGCACGCGAGTTGGCGGCCCAGGGCACCACGCTGGTGATCGACACCCTCGGTCTGGCGCCGGACGAGAAGGTCCGCCGTCAGCTGCTCTGCATCGCCGCCGCCACCGGCGGCACGTACACGGCCGCGACCAGCGCCGAGGATCTCACCGGCCGGCTGAAGCAACTGGTCGACCGGGCCCGCGACACGTACGCCACCACGCCGTCGAAGGTCGACGGCGCCGACGCATGTCAGGGTGCGCCGCTGCTGGCGCCGGGGGTCTACACCGACCGGGAGACGTTCTCCGAGCACCGGTGGTACCGGGTGCCGGTCCGGCCGGACCAGGAGCTGCGGGCCTCGGTCAGCATGGCGATGGACCGACCGGTCAACCCCGACTACGGCGTACTGCTGCGGGCCACCGCCACCGACGGCCGGGAGCTGGTACGCGGGGTGGACGCGGGCAGCGGTCGTACCGATGTGGTGTCGGCCGGTCTGCGCTGGTCGGCCGGGGCGGACGAGGACGCGGACGAGCCCGACGAGGAGACCTCACCGAGCCCGTCGGCCAGCGCGACGCCCGCCGTCACCACCGTGTGTCTGGTGGTCAGCAACATGTTCTCGCCACGGGCCGGCACCGAGAAGGATCCCGGTATGCCGGTCGAGTTGACCGTGGACGTGGTCGCCGCCTCGCCCACCCCGGACGGGCCGGATCTGGGCCGGGGCTGGGTGCTGTTGCTCCTGCTGACCCTCGCCGGTCTGCTCACCGGGCTCGTCACCGGCCTGCTCACCCGCTGGTGGGTGGCCACCTGGAGGGAGAACTGATGCGTACCCGATCGGCAAGCCTGGCCGCGCTGGTGGCCGCCGGTGTCGTACTGTCACCGGCCACGGCGCTGGCCGCGCCCACCCCGACTCCCTCGCCCGGCTCGACCACCGTCACCAAGGCCGGTACGTCGTTCCTGAGTGCCACCCCGATCGCCGCCGGTCAACCGGTCCGGGTGGGCGCCTCCACCGGCGAGTACCTGTACTGGTCGTTCACCGCCGGGGCGGGCGAGATCCACGAGATCGACGCGAGCGTGTCGCCGGCCGAGGACCGGACCGGCAGCTCGACCTGGACGGTCGAGGTCTTCGACGGGCTGCGTCGCCGGCAGGCGTGCACGGCCGGCGCGCAGACGCCGACGGCCGACGCCTCGGTGCGCAGCGTGGCCCTCGGCTGCACCCTGCGCCGGGTCCGGCCCTGGGCCGAACCGTGGTCGGTCGACCCGCTACCCGGCACCTACTACGTCCGGTTGGCCGTGGTCGAGGTGCCCGAGCGGGACCTCGGCCTGCCGATCGACGTGGAGCTGCGGATCTCCGCCACCGGCGACGCCGGCACCGCGCCCGAGGACGGCAGGCTGGAGACGCCGTTGGTACCGCCGACCAACGCCGGTGAGGTGCTGGAGGCGGTGCCGACTCTCGCCCCGGCGGCCGAGGACGACGGCTGGAACCTCGATCTCACCGGTTGGCTGCCCGAGGCCGGTTCCCGGTGGATCTGGACCACGGCCGGCGGGGTGCTGGCCGCGGTCGCCGGTGTGTTCGGCTTCGCTCTGACCCGGCGCCCCCGGGTTCGCACCGCCGTCCGGTGAGCCGCTGCTCTCCGTAGACCGTCCGTTCGGTGGACCGTCCGTCTCGGTGGACCGGGAACAACCTGCCCCGGCGGTCGTGATTGCACTCAGAAATATTTATTTCAGTGTGCAATCACGACCACCAACGGCAGTCAGCCCCGCCGCCGGTGCGCTACATCGACAGGACCGCATCCCGCGAACCGCGCAGGGGCACGCCGCCTCTTGTTTGGGCGCCCGACCGTCTATTAGTTTGTTTACCATCCAGACGAACTCACTCCCCCGGTGAGCCCGCCCGCACCCCTGAGCCCTTCTCGAGAGGGAGACCGATGACACGGCACAACCCCGGCGCGGAGACCTCACGCCGCAACTTCCTCGGCCTGCTCGGCCTCGGCGCGGCCACCATCGCCGGCGGTCCCGTGCTCGCCGGGTGTTCCGAGAAGCCGGCCGGCACCGGCACCGCGCAGAACCTGGACGCCTTCGCCCACCTGCTGCCCAACCAGAAGGACCTGGCACAGCGCATCGCCCCCGACATCGCCGGGATCCGGCCGGTGCCGGACGGCTACACCCGGTTCCCGGACACGCTCGTCGACCTGATCACCGAGAAGCCGGGCACCAGCGGCAAGGAGATCACCGCGATGACCCCGGCCTGGGGTCCGGCCCCGCCGGGGATCGGCCAGAGCGCCTACCTGCAGGCGGTCAACGCCGAGCTGGGCACCCCGGTCAACTTCACCATCCAGGACGGCAACACGTACGCCGACAAGCTCAACGCCATGCTCGGCGCCCGTGACGTACCCGAGCTGCTCTGCGTACCGAGCTGGGAGGTGGAAAAGATCCCGCGGTTCGCCGAGGCGATCGGCGTACTCTTCGAGGATCTGACGGAGCACCTCAAGGGCAGCGCGGTCGACGCGTACCCGATGTTGGCCAGCTTCCCCACCGGGGCCTGGCGGCACGCCATCTGGAACGAGCGGCTGGCCGCCGTGCCGAACCCGACCGACGGACCGTTCGCCTGGGTGATGTTCAGCCGCAAGGATCTGCTGGACGCGCGGGGCCTGGCCGTCCCCACCTCGCTGGACGACCTGCTGGCCGTCGCCAAGCAGGTCACCGACCCGGGGCGCAAGGTGTGGGCGTTCAACGACGTCTTCCCGATGATCCAGATGTACCACCGGGTGCCCGGCGCCAAGCAGGGATGGCGGCTACGCGCCGACGGCACGCCCGAGTTCAAGTACGAGACCCCGGAGTTCCGGCAGGCCCTGGAGGTCATGGCCAAGATCTACCAGGACGGTCTGGTCCACCCGGACGTCGTGGCGAGCAAGGGCGCGGACGCCAAGCAACTGTTCGCCAAGGGCGGCAACATCGTCTTCATGCAGGACGGCTTCGGCTTCTGGCAGGCCGGCCAGGCCGAACACCAGAAGGTCAACAAGGCGCTGAACATCCAGCCGGTGCCGGTCTTCGCCGCCACCGGCGGCGACCCGCTCGTCTGGGGCAGCGACCAGCCGATCTCCTACACCTTCGTGCGCAAGGGCGCCGGCCAGGAGCGGGTCGCGGAACTGCTCCGGATCATCAACTGGTGCTCGGCGCCGATGGGCAGCCAGGAGGCACAGCTGCGTGACTTCGGCGTCGAGGGCCGGCACCACACCCGTACGCCGAACGGGCCGGTCAAGACCGACCTGGCCTTCAAGGAGATCAACAACCAGTACTTCTTCATCAGTGGCCGCAACCCCACCATCGGCCCGTTCGCGGACACCCCGAACTACGTCCGCGACGCACTGACGTACTCCAACGAGATGGTCAAGTACCTGGAGCCCGATCCCTGGGTCGGCGTGAAGCTCGAGATGCCGGCCGCCTTCAAGGCCAACCAGGTGCCGACCGAGGACAAGTTCACCGACGTACTGCGCGGCCGCCGGCCGCTGTCCGACGTGGACGCCATCCTGCAGGAGTGGAAGGCCGGAGGCGGGGAGGCGGCGCGGCAGCTGCTCGCCGACTCGCTGCCCAAGGCTGGCTGATGAGCACCCGCGAGGCCACCGCCGGAGCCGGGCCGCAACGGACCCGGCCCGGCGCACCGGCCCCGGCTTCCCGGCCACCCGCCCGCCGTCGGCGCGTGCCCCTGCGGACCCGACTCCGCCGGGACTGGCAGCTGCTGGCCATGGTCGCGCCCGGCTTCGTCATCCTGCTGGTCTTCAGCTACGTGCCGATCCTCGGCAACGTCATCGCCTTCCAGGACTACAACCCGTACCTCGGCGCCAACCCGCTGGAGGCGTTCCTGCAGAGCGAGTGGATCGGCTTCGGCCAGTTCCAGCTGCTCTTCGAGGACCCGGCGTTCTGGCACGCGTTCCGCAACACCCTGGCGATCACCGCGTTCCAGCTCGTCTTCTTCTTCCCACTGCCGATCCTGCTGGCGATCGTGCTGCACAGCCTGCTCTCCAGCCGGTTGCGCGGGTTCATCCAGACCGTCGTGTACCTGCCGCACTTCTTCAGCTGGGTGCTGGTGGTCAGCTTCTTCGTCGCCATGCTCGGCGGCGCCGGTCTGCTCGCCCAGACCATGCGGGAAGCCGGGATGGAACCGTGGAACGTGATGACCAACCCGGACACCTTCATCATCCTGGTCACCGTCGAGGCGATCTGGAAGGACGTCGGCTGGGGCACCATCGTCTTCCTCGCCGCGCTGTCCACCATCGACCAGAACCTCTACGAGGCGGCGGCCGCCGACGGCGCCGGACGGTGGCGTCGGCTGTGGCACATCACCCTGCCCGGCCTACGGCCGGTGATCGTGCTGCTGTTGATCCTGCGCCTCGGTGACGCGCTCTCGGTCGGCTTCGAACAGTTCCTGCTGCAACGCGACGCCGTCGGCCGGCAAGCCGCCGAGGTGCTGGACACCTTCGTCTACCACTTCTCCATCGCCACCGGGAACTACGGGTACGGTGCCGCGGCCGGCCTGTTCAAGGCCGCCATCGGGCTCATCCTCATCCTGGCCGCCAACAAGGTCGCGCACCTGCTCGGCGAACGAGGGATCTACTCACGGTCATGACAGCCACCGTCGCCCGCAAACCGCCCGGCGCCCGCCCCCGGCGCCCGGCCTGGGAGGAACCGCCCAGCCCGCTGGGCCAGGGCGCCAAGGCCGTACTGCTCGGCCTGCTCGTGCTCAGCGTGCTGTTCCCACTCTGGGTGATCCTGGTGACCAGCCTGTCCTCGCGCGAGACGATCGCCCGGGCCGGCGGCCTCGTGGTGATCCCCCGGGGAATCGACGTCTCCGCCTACGAGACGATCTTCGCCGGTGGCGCGGTCACCCGGGCCCTGTGGATCAGCACCCTGGTCACCGTCATCGGCACCGCGCTGGCGTTGACCGTGACCGTACTGGCCGCGTACGGCCTGTCCCGGCCCCGTTCGCTAGGCTACCGCTGGCTGCTCGCGTACTTCCTGCTGCCGTTCCTGATCTACCCGCCACTGGTGCCGAAGTACCTCGTGGTGACCGGGCTGGGCCTCAAGGACACCATCTGGGCGCTGGTCCTGCCGCCCGCGATCAGCGTGTTCAACCTGGTCGTCGTGCGCGGCTTCTTCCAGGGCATCCCGCAGGAACTGCTGGACAGCGCCCGCATCGACGGTGCCAGCGACTTCCGCACCCTGACCCGCATCGTGCTGCCACTGGCCCGGGCGGTCATCGCGGTGGTCGGCCTCTTCTACGCGGTCACCTACTGGAACGTCTGGTTCGACGCGCTGCTGTTCATCGACCGCAACGACATGTACCCGATCCAGCGGGTGTTGCAGAGCTACCTGCTCGCCGGTCAGGCGCCCACCACCTCCGGCGCGGCCAGCGGCGCCACCATGCCGCCCACCGAGGCGATCAAGATGGCCGTGGTCGTACTGACCGTGGCACCCATCGTCGCTGTCTACCCCTTCATCCAGCGGCACTTCGTCAAGGGCGTCCTGATCGGCGCCATCAAGGGCTGACCGGGGGCGGTGTGGCGGGCGGCGGCGATCCCGCCACACCGGCCCCGGTCGCACGGGCGCGCCCGGAGGTGGTGCCCGGGCGACGATCGGCCGGGCACCGGTCGGCGTCAGAGCCGGGCGAGGATCTTCTTCATCGTGTCGATCTCGGCCTGCTGGGTGGTGACGATCTGCTGGGCCAACGCCTTGGCCTCCGGGTTGGCCCCCTCCGCGATCTCCTCCTCGCCCATGGTGATCGCGCCCTCGTGATGGGCGATCATCATGGTGAGGAACTGCCGGTCGAACTCCGGACCCGTGGCGGCTTCGAGCCGGGCCATGTCGGCGTCGGACATCATGCCCGGCATCTCGTGATCCATCTCGGGCGACCCGTGGTCGGTGCCGTGCCCGTCGGTGGTGGGCATCGGTGCGCCCCACTGGGCGAGCCAGCCCCGCAGTTGGGTGATCTCGGGCGCCTGCGCGTCCTTGATCTGCGCGGCCAACTCCTTGACCTCCGGGTCGGCCGCCCGGGTCGCGGCCAGGTCGGACATCTCCACGGCCTGTTCGTGGTGCGGGATCATCATCTGGGCGAACATCTGGTCCGCCGCGTTGTTGGCGGCGGCCTCCCCGCTGAATGCGCTGCTCGACGGGGTGGCGGGCTTGTCGTGGCCGGCTCCGGCCTGGTGATCCGAGCCGCAGGCGGCAAGGCCGACGGCAACGGCGAGACTCACGCCGGACAGCAGGGCCCGACGCAGGTGGGTGCGGTTCATGGTGGGTGAAAGCCTTTCGGTGCAATGGGCAGGAGTCATCGGCGCGCCCCCTGGCGAGGGACACGCTGGTCGCTCCTATATCCGCAGCACCGACACCGCGGTCGTGGTCAGACCGATCGGGACGCGCGCCGGTGGGGCCCGACCGCCGTTCGACGGGGTCGGCGTACGGCCCCGTGGTCGCCGGCCCCGGGTCGCCCGCAGCAGCAGGACGGCGAGCACCACGGCGAGGGCGAAGCCGGCGGTGATGGCGAGGCAGACCGCCCAGCCGGCACCATCACCGTGCCCCGGCTCCTCGGAGGCCGGGGCGGCCGGGGCGGCCGGTGGAATGCAGTGCCCGTCGGCGCAGGCGGGGGCGGCCTCGACGTGACTGCCGTGCCCGGCCGCCCCGATCATCGGTTCGTGGCCGAGGCTGTGCATGCTGGCCAGCCCGAACAGAGTGCAGGCCAGCAGCACGAACCGGGCCCATCGCCCGGTGGTGGCCGCCTCGCCTCGCACCCGATCACGGTATCGTCCGGCCGACCACCACCCGCGCCGAACCCCGGCATCCGGCCCGCCCCGTCGGGTTACCCGCCGGAGCCGATCTGCCGGGTGATCGTGACATCGGTGATCTCGGCGTCCTTGGCCAGCAGCATCGCCTTGCTGAGGATGACGGCGAGCATGCCGTCCCCCTCGAACGGAAGGAACTGCTGGTCACCCAGCCGGCCCGCGGCACGGTCCGCCACGATGCAGAGATAGGTGTCGTTCGGGCTCATCAGGATGTTGCCCGACCCCAGATGGATCCGGTAGGTGCGCAGGTCACCATCGACCACCAGAAACCGGCCGTCGATCCGGGCCCGCTGCCCCACCGCGAGCCGGGGCAGCAGCCGGCTCAGCAGGTCTCGCCGGGTCTCGGCCGTGGCGGACAACTCCCCGAAGCTGTACGACGACCAGTAGTCCCGGAACCGGCCCTGCGGCCCCCCGTCGGACCAGGTCGGGTCGTTGCCGACGCTGGCCACCCCGACGAACAGGTCCACGTCCCGCATGATCTCGCTGAGCACCAGCGGCGGGATCTGGTCAAGCGGCAGCGGGTCGGTCGGCCGGGCCTCCGCCCACGCCCACCGGCCCGAGGTGTAGCCACCACCAGAGGCGTGGGACCAGTTCTGTGCGGCGGCGATCGGGTAGAAGCGCACCTGGTCGGTGACGAGCCGCAGGTAGGACCCGCTGTCGGTGGTGTCGACGCCGTACTCGTCGCCGCAGCCCTCCACCCAGTACTCGGCGCGCAGTCCCCAGCCGGGCAGTTCCCGGGAGGTCGGCGGGTACGAGTCGTCGACCATCAGCCGGAGCCGGTCGCTCCAGCCCCGGATCGCGGCCAGCGCATGGTACTGGTGTTGGCGCAGGATGTGCCCGGCGAACCGGTTGGAGTAGGTGCCGGTGTTCTCCTCGGCCGGGGTGAGCAGGTAGACCTCCCGGTGTGCCTGCTTGAACGGCTGGACGACCCGGTGCCGCTCCAGCCACTCCCGCCAGCCGACGACCTCCGCCACCGGCCGGCCGATCGGATGCCAGATCCGCACCTGCGCGTCGTCGACGGCGGTGACCGGGCTGTCGTCCACGGTGCGCAGCGCGCCGTCGGCCCAGCCGCACGGCACCCCGTCGACCAGCCACAGCAGTCGACGGGCCAGCGCGCCGACCAGCGGATGATCCAGGTAGCGCTGCCGCCACCCGGCAAGGGTCCAGGTGCGCTGGGCCAGGAACAGCCCGTCCAGTCGGGCCGTCTGGGCGGCCATCATCCCGGTGATCTCCTTGGCCAGGCCCTTCAGCTCGGCCAGTCGCGCGGCGTGGTCCCGGCGTACCGCCGCCGGTGGACTCTTCACCTGCCGACCTGCTTCGTTGTGCCAGATCAGGCTGACGCCGGTGCCGGCGATCAGCAGCTCGGCCCGGCAGCCACCGAGGACCACCTCGTGCCGACCCACCTCGGTCAGGCCGTAGTCCGGTACGGCCAGTTCCTCGATCTCGTCCCGCCCGATGCCCATCGCCGCAGCGCGGGCGTCGAGCGCCCTGCCGATCTCGTTGCGGGTGCCCTTGTAGGTGACCCGAGTCGACAGCCGGGCCAGCTGCGCCAGCGCCGCCTCGCCGGCGAGCCGCCCGAGCACCCCGACCGCCGCGTTGGCCACCTTCGGGCAGGCCGGACCGATCCCGGGCAGCCGCCGCAGCATCGCCTCCACCAGGCCGCCGATCAGGCGGACCTGCTCGGGCGCCGGGCCGGTCCGCTCGACCAGCCAGAGCAGGCCACGCAGCAGATCCGCGTTGATCGAGGTCGGTTGGCGTTGCGGGGCACGCCCGGCGGCGGCCAGCCACCGGTCGAGCAGCTGCCTCGCCTCGGCCGGGTCGACGGCGGCGAGCAGCCGGGACGCCTCGGTCGACCAGCCGGTCGACGGGCGGGGGGTGGTCGCGGTGCTGGCGTGGCCGACCAGGCGCTGCCAGGCCGGGTCGAGGGTGGGCAGCTCGGCCAGGATCTGCTCGGCCCACGGGTCAGCCGGATCGAGCGGCAGGCCGGCCAGCTCGACCAGCAGTTGCCGCAACCGCTGGCTCTCCCCCGACCGGGCGGCCAGCACCTTCTCCAGGTCGGCGGGGAGCGGGCCGGCGGCGGCCAGGCCCCGAGCCACGATCTCCAGTGCGCCCGGCGGCAGTCCGTACGACGCCCGGACCGCGTACCTGGCGAGCGCGCCGAGCTGTTCCGGGGTCAGCTCGGCGGGCAGCCGGCGGGCCAACTGCCCGATCAGCTCCAGCGTCGACCAGCTGCGGTTGCGGCTCTTCTGCTGGCGGCGGACCATGGCGTGCACCAGACGCGCGACGTCCGGCCGGGACAGCGGGCGCAGCTCGGCGCGCACCTCCGGGCTTTCCAGGCAGAGCCGGGCGTGCGTGTGGAGGTGGTCGGCCAGCGCGGTCAGGTCGTCCGCGGCGACCAGGTCGCGCACCCGGGTGGCATACCAGGTGGTGTCGGTGGTGGTGGTCATCAGCCACCCACCAGCGGGACGAGCTTGAGGAAGATGACCTCGGTGTCGCGGCGCAGGTCGACCTCGTCGTCGAGTTCCTCGGCCTGGCGGTCGCCGACCAGCACCACGAAACCGTTACGGCCGAACGCCTCCTCGGCCAGTGCGACCTGCCGCGCGGCGTCGACCCGGCGGTGCGACCGCTCGGCCGGCTCCCCGTTGAGCGCCCGCTCGGTCGGGGTGGGCTGCACCAGCAGCCGGCGCGGCGCCGGGGTGGCCGCGTTGTGCTCGGCCACCTCCTGGTGGATCCGCCGCCGGATCAGCTCACGCAGCGTCAGCCGCTCCTCGAAGATCTGCAAGGCCCACGCCGGGGTACGAGCACCGGCCGTGCTCTCGTCCACAAAGGTCACCGTCGCCATGTCGCGGAAGTCTAGGCAGGCCCCCCGACACGAATCCGGCTTCGGTTTGCCGCCACCGCCACGGAGCTGCCCCGACGCTGCGTACACAGCGTCGGGGCGTCCTCCCGACCGATCAGCCGGGCCGTTCACTCAGAGCGACAGTGCCCACCGGTTGATGTAGCCGGTGTCGGCGGTGGCCGCATCCTGTACCCGCAGCCGCCAGGTGCCGTTCGGGGCCTTCCCGGAGAGGTTGACGGTGTACGTCTGCTGGATGTTGTCGGCGCTGCCGCCGGACCGGTTGTGCAGGACGTACGCGCTACCGTCCGGCGCGACCAGGCTGACCACCAGGTCACCGATCCAGGTGTGGATGATGTCCACGGTCACGGTGCTGGCCGGGGACGGGGTTGCCGCACACCCGCTGATCACGATCGCGCTTTCCACAGTCGTGTTGTCGGAGATCGGCACGTCGGTCTCGTTCGATCCGGAGCAGCCGGGCAGACCGTTGACGGTCAGGCTCAGCACCGTGGTCCGGGCCACCGACGGCGAGGTGCCGACCAGGGTGAGCGAGTAGGAACCGGTACCCACCGTCGGCGTGCCGCTGACGGTGACGGTGGCCGAGCCGCCCGCGGTGACCGAGGTGGGGCTGAACGAGACCGTGACGCCGGCCGGCACCGAAGTGGCCGAGAACGTCACCGTCTCGGCGACGCCCCGGACCACCGCCGTGCTGACCGTGGTGGTGGTCGAGGAGCCCGGGTCGATCGTCACCGCGCTCGGCGTGGCCGAGACGGAGAAGTCGTCGGTCACGCAGGTGTCGCTGCCGGCCACGTTGACCGCGGTCCAGGCGGCCTGCACCGCCTTGTACTCGGTGCCGCAGAAGCCGTACAGGTCCGCCGCAGCGGCCAGGGTGTGTACCCGGGCGGTGTTGGTGGGCTGGGCGGTGTTGACGTAGCGGGTGTTCGAGACGAAGTACACGTCCAACGCCCGGAACCAGATCTGCTCCGCCTTGGCCCGGCCGATGCCGGTCACCGGCGGTGCCGAGCCGCAGATCGGCGAGGTCCCGTACGGGGTGGCGCCGGTACCTTCCGCGAGGTTGAAGAAGAAGTGGTTGCCCACGCCCGAGGAGTAGTGCACGCCGACGCTGTTGGTGCTGGTCGACCAGCAGCCATGCGAGGAACCGTCCAACGTGGGGTTGTACATGTACCGCAGCGGCGTACCGTTGCCCCTGATGTCGATCTTCTCGCCGACCTCGTAGTCACCCGGGTCGTTGGCGTTGTTGGCGTAGAACTCGACCATGTTGCCGAAGATGTCGCTGGTCGCCTCGTTCAGCCCACCGGACTCACCGGAGTAGGTCAGGCCACCCGGCACCACGTTGGCGGTGACCCCGTGGGACATCTCGTGTCCGGCCACGTCCAGGGAGACCAGCGGCCGGGCGTTGCCGGCCCCGTCGCCGTAGGTCATCTGGGCGCCGTCCCAGAAGGCGTTGACGTACGCGTTGCCGTAGTGCACCCGCGACGGCACACCCGCGCCGTTACCGAAGATGCCGTTACGGCCGTGCACGTTCAGGAAGTAGTCGAAGGTCGTGGCGGCGCCGTAGTGCGCGTCCACCGCCGCCGACTGCCGGTTGCTGTTCGTGCCGTTGCCCCACACGTTGTCGGCGTCGGTGAAGGTGGTGCAGGTCGAGGTGCCGTTGTTCATGTCGCAGGTACGACCGTTGCCGCGCAGCGGGTCGATCATGTTGTAGAGCGAGCCCGACGCGGTGGTGTCGATGGTGACGCTGCCGGAGTAGATGCTGTTGCCGGTGCCGGCCACGCTCTCGATCTCATCGTACGAGCCGATCAGCTCGCCGGTCAACGCGTTGACGATGACGTGCAGCCGGGACGGGGTCTGTCCGTCGGGCGCCCAGCCGGCCACCACGGTCTCCCAGGCCAGTACGCCGGTGCCGGTGCTGGCGTCCACGAACAGTTCGGGCGCCTCGACGCTGGTGACCTTGCCGGAGAACTCGGTGCGGGCGAGCTTCCCGGCCCGGTCGGCAGTGATCTTCGGCGTGGTGACCACGTTCAGTGGTGCCACCAGACCGACGGAACTGCCGGTGTAGTCGCCGTCGGAGTCGGTGCGGATGATGAGATCACCACCGTAGACCCGCAGGCCGGCGTAGGTGCGCGTGTACCGGACCAGGCCGTTGCCAGCCCTGTCCTTCTTGCTGCTGTAGACGGCGTACCGGTCCTTGGCCGAGCCCTTGATCGCCCCGGCGTGTCGCTTGAGCGCCGCGTCTGCGTCGGCGATCAGGGACGGACCGGGTACCGGCGGTGCTGCTGCGGTCGCACTCGTGGTGCCGACCGCGAGACCACTACCAACCAGCACGGTGATGCTGGCCAGCGCGAGAGCTGATCTCAACTTTCCTCCCCACTTCAGGATGCCGACGCATCCAGGTATGCGAATATCATTCGCCACTTGTCGGCGCCCGGGAAGGACGTTGAGAGCGCTCACAACATACCGATTGATCTATACCTCAGAACTATGATCGAGCCCATCACGCGGGTGGCCGGCGCGACATGCACGTCGCGCCGGCCACCCGTCCGAGGAACCCGGCTCAGTCCAGCGCGAAGGTGGCCGACGCCCGCCCGGCGGCGTCCGGGACGGCCTCCAGGTAGAGCAGCCCGTCGCGGTGCCGTACGTACTGGCCGGGGAAGTTCACCGACTCCAGCGACACCTTGGACGCGTCGGCCAGACCGGCCCGGCGGCCGAACGTCGCGTCCTGCCGGAACAGGGTCGAGCCGTCGTCGCGCTCCACCCAGACCTGATGGTCACGGTGCCGCAGGTAGTAGCCGGGGTAGTTGGTCGACTCCAGTGAGATCGCCGACGGGTCGGCCAACCCGGCGACGATCCGGAACTGCGAGTCGGCCAGGTTGGTCACGTTCGGCTCCAACCTGACCCGGAACTCCCAGTGCCGCAGGTAGCGATCGGGCAGGTCGTGCGCACGCAGCCGGACCGGGGTGACCCCGTCCGGCACCGGTACGCCGAAGTTCGGCGTACCGTCGGCGTTCCAGTAGACGCGCTGGAGTCGGGTCCGCCGGTTCGGGTCGGTCAGCGGGTCGTAGCCGTTTCCGAGGTACCGCTCGTAGTTGCGGGAGTGGTAGACGATCACGTCGGTGCCGTCCTCGGCGACGGTGAACGAGTTGTGTCCCGGTCCCCACTGGCCGGTCCGGCTGTCGCTGGCCAACACGGGCGTGGCACGTTTGCTCCACGACGCCGGGTCCAGCAGGTCGCTGCCGGCGGCGGTGAGCAGCCCGATGGCGTAGCTGGCGTCGGTGGCGCTCGCCGAGTAGGTCAGGAACACCCGGCCGTTGCGGATCAGCACCGCCGGCCCCTCGTTCACCCGGTAGCCCCGGGTCTCCCAGGCGTACGTGGGGGTGGCGATCAGGGTCGGCGGGCCCGCGTACGTCCACGGGTTGACCGCGCGGGCAAGGTAGATGTTGGAGTTGCTACCGGCGTACTCGGCCCAGGCCAGGAAGCGCTGTCCATCGTGGACGAAGGTGGTCGCGTCGAGCGAGAAGCTGCTCCGGGCCGGCTGGAGTTGACCGCGCTCCACCCACGGCCCGTCCAACGGGTTCGCGGCGCTGGACTCCAGCACGTACGGCCGGATGGCCCAGACGTCCTCGGCCCGACCGGCGGCAAAGTAGACGTACCACCTGTCGTCGATGAAGTGGATCTCCGGAGCCCAGATGTGCGCGCCCATCTCGCCGGCGCTGTGCCGGCGCCAGATGACCTGCTCGGTCGCGGTGGCGAGCCCCTGGAGCGTGGTGGCGCGGCGCAGCACGATGCGGTCGTACTCGGGGACGGTCGCCGTGAAGTAGTAGTAGCCGTCGGAGTGCCGGTAGATGTGCGGATCGGCGCGCTGCTCGGCCAGCGGGTTGGTGAAGACGGCGGCGGCGGCTCGCACCGCTGCGGCCGGCCCGACCAACGCCACGGTCGCCGCCATGACCAGGGCGGCGAGTGTGGCCACCAGCCTCCTGCCGGGGAGCTTGAGTCGCATGTCCCATCGCCTCTCGTCACCGCGACCCAGCGTCGCGCTAACGGATTGATAGCGTTAACAATCGCCATCGTCAAGAGATCGACACCCGAGAGTAATCAGCCGGTAACGTCCCCCTCGACTGGCCCTACTTCGACCTGTCGGAGGATCTCCACTTCCCGCTGACCATCGACCCTCGCCGGACCCGTGGATACCACCATTGCGCCGCCGGTCAGGCGGTGGCGCCGCCGTCGACGGCGATCGACGCGCCGCTGATGTGCCGGCCGCCGGCACCGACCAGGTGGCTCACCGTGGCTGCCACGTCGGCCGGGTCGGCGTACCGGCCGAGGGCGATGTGCGACCGCTGGGCGTCGGCGCCGGCACTGCCCGCCGGGTTCATGTCGGTGTCGGTGGAGCCGGGCAGGACCAGGTTGACGGTGATCCCACGCGGGCCGAGTTCCCGGGCGAGCGCCCGGGTCAGCCCGTTGACCGCGCTCTTGGTCATCGCGTACGCGCTCACCCCGGGGGCGGGGACGCGGCTGGCGAAGCTGCTGCCGATGTTGACGATCCGACCCCCCGAGCCCATGTGCCGCACCGCCGCCTGGGTGGCCAGGTACACGCCGCGTACGTTGACCGCGACGGCCCGGTCGAGATCCTCGAAGCTGACCGACTCGATCGGCCCGCCCGCGAACACCCCGGCGTTGTTGACCAGGACGTCCAGCCGACCCAACTCGGCGACGGTCCGTTCGACCGCACCGACCACCGCGGCCGGGTCCGCGCTGTCCCCCTGGATGCGGAGACCGGTGCGGCCGTACGCCTCGATGTCGGCCACCACCGCCCTGGCGCTCTCCTCCGCAGCCCGGTAGGTGAAGGCGACGTGGATGCCGTCCTCGGCCAGGCGGCGTGCGACGGCGGCTCCTATACCACGGCTTCCACCCGTGACCAGGGCCACCCTGTCGGCAAGTCGGACCGTCATGTCGCAATCCTGACAGTCGACTCAGGACGATCGCCATTCGGGGTGCCGTCTGTTGATCTCCAGGATCCGTGCCGCGTCGCGGCACGGATCCCCGCCCCGGCGCGACGGCTACTTGCTCATCAGTCGCAGCATCTGCTGGATCTCACCCTGCCGGGAGGCTCTCACCCGCTCACCGAAGGCCATGGTGTCGGCGTTCCGGCCGCCGTCCTTGACCAGGTTGGCCAACTCCATGGCGTTGTGCTGGTGGGCCAGGAAGAGGCTCAGGAACGCGGTGTCGAACTCCGCATCCGCCACCGTCGTCAACGACTCGATCTCGGCCGGACCCGTGCCGGGCAGTCCACCGTGGTCGGCGTGCAGGTTGGGCGCGGTGTCGACCTCCGTGGGCTTGCCCCAGCCGCGGAGCCAGCCCTCGATCATCTTCAGCTCGTCCTGCTCGGTGGCCCGCACCGCCTCGGCCAGCGTCCGCAGCTCCGGATCCTGCGCCCGGCCCACGGCGGCGGCGGTCATCTGTAGGCCCTGCCGCTGATGATGGACGAACATCTGCAGGAACATCACGTCGGTGTCGTTGTAGTCCTGCGCGGCCTTGATCTCGGCGACCGCCGTACCGCTGGTCGACGGGCTCTCCGGCGCGGCCGGCGTGCCGCACGCACCGAGTAGGAGGGGCGCGAGCAGGGCCACGATCACCAGCCGGCGCCTCACAGCGGAAGCCAGAGCGCGAGGGTGAAGATCGACGGCTCCCAGCTGTTGATCGAGGTGTGGCCCTGCCGGCACTGGAAGCGCTTGCCCTGGTAGGTCACCACGTCCCCGGTCCGGTAGCTGACCCCGGCAGCCCAGGAGTCACCGGCGACGGGCGGCGGCGGACCGGCGACCGGCGGCGCGGTGGTCGGGGCTGCGGGCGGGGCGGTAGTCGGGGTGACGGGCGGCGCGGTGGTCGGGGGCGCGGTGGTCGGGCGCGTGGTGGGTACGGCACCGCCGCCGCCCACGTTCAGGTCGACGCAGTTGTAGAAGGCCATCGGCGTGTCTCCGATGTTCCAGACCGCGAGCAGCCGCTGGCGTCCGGGGAACCGACCGAGGTCGATCGTGTGCGACACGGTCGCGTCGGGCTGGGCGTTGCCGCCGTCGAACGTGGCGATCCTGGTGCCGTCGATGAAGTACTGCCAGTCGGCGGTCCGGTGCCGAGCGGTCATCACCCAGGTGAAGGTGACCGAGTTGCCGACGTTGCGGGCCGGCCAGTTGCGGGACTCGTCGGAGAGCACCGACCACTGGGCGACGCCGCCGTCGCAGCGCTGGGAGCCCTTCGGGGCCTCGACACTCTGCGGCTCGAACTGGATCGGGCCGCAGTCCCGCACGGTACCGGCGGCGCACAGGGCCTGCCGGCTGGGCGGGTTGGAGACGTACCCGTGGGCCTGGGCGGGAGACGGCACCGCCAGGCTCGACGCGATCATTCCGAGAGCTACCAGCGGATAGCTGATTCTCCTGCGCATGCGGACTCCGTACGGCTCGTACCGGCAGTGACGGCGAGACGCTATGGCCGGTTTCCATAAGGGAGCCTTAACGGACCCCGAAAGGATCATGAAACCGGGCGGCGGCCACTCCGGCGCTGCTGCGGGGCGGGTTCGACGGGGCGCAGCAGGATGCCGACCCGGGCGCCGCCGAGCGGACTGCGGGTGACCACCAGCTCGCCGCCGGCGGTCTCCGCGGCCCGGCGCACGATGTCCAGGCCGAGACCGGTCGAACCGGCGTTGCTCACGCCCCGCCGCACCGCGCTGGCCGGGTCGGCGATGCCCGGTCCGGCGTCGTCCACCAACAACCCGTCCGGCGAGACGCTGACCCGGAAGGCGGTGCCGTCCGGGGTGTGCGAGAAGACGTTGCCGAGCATCGCGTCCACCACCAGGATCAACTCGCTGCGCGGCATCGGCAGGACCACCGGCACGTCGCCACCGGTCACCTCCCACGGGCGCTCCTGGTCCTCGGCCAGCACCGACCAGAACGCCAGCCGGTCGGCCAGCACCTCCACCAGGTCGGCGCTCTCCGCGCCCCGCCCGTCGGTGCCCCGCCGGACGCCCCGGATGATCGCCTCGAGTTCCTCGTCGAGCAGGTCGCAGGCCTGCCGCATGCGTTCGCCGATCGGCCCCGGTGGCATCGCCTCGGCGTCGAGTCGCAGCGCGGTCAGCGGCGTACGCAGGCGGTGCGAGAGGTCGGCGGAGAGTTCGCGTTCCCGGTCCATCAGGCGCCGCAGGTCGGCAGCCATGGCGTTGAACGAGTGCGCGGCGTCCTGGAGTTCGCGTGGGCCGTCCAGTTCGACCCGGGCGGTCAGGTCACCGGCACCGAGCCGACGTGCCGAACCGGACAGTTCCCGGGTGGCCCGTACCAGCCGGGCACCGAGCCGGTCGGCGAGCAGCGTCGAGCCGGCGACGAGCACGATCGCCAGTACGCCGAGCACCAGCCAGGCGGTCCGGACGCCGGCACGCATCGCCGTCTCCGGCACGTACACCTCGACGATCACAGTGCGCCCGTCGGCCAGCACGGTGGGTTGCAGGTACGCGACGCCGTCGCCGGCCGGAGCCAGCGTCGGCCGGCGATCCCGGGCGGCGACCCGCACCTGGCCGTCGGTGACGTGCGTGGTGCCGACCGGGGCGAGGTCCGGCAGGTGTACGGCGAGCCGACCCGCACCGCCGGCGGTGGTGCTGGCCACCGCGTTGGTGAGCAGCGTCGGATCGGCGTCCACGCCCAGCACGGTGACCAGTGCGGTGGCCTGCTGGCGGGCGTCGCTCAGCGCCCGGTCCTCGGCGATCTGCCCGGTTGCCACGGCCAGCGGCACGAGGAAGGCGAGCGCCACCATCGAGGTGATGGCGAGGGCCAGCCGGTTGAGCGCCCACCTCATCGCGGGTCGACCATCATCACGCCGACGCCGCGTACGGTGCGCAGGAACCGCGGCTGCGCGGCGGTCTCCCCCAGCTTGCGGCGTAGCCAGGAGATGTGCACGTCGATCGTCTGTTCTTCGCCGATCCGGGCCTGGTTCCAGACCTCGTGCATCAACTCACGGCGGCTGACCACCTGACCGACCCGCTCGGCCAGGTACGCGAGCACGTCGAACTCGCGCCGGGTCAGCTGCAGCGGCTGTCCGCGCAGTTCTGCGAGGCGCTGCCGGGGACGGATCGTCAGCTCCGCCACCGTGATCACCCTGGGCGCCTCGACCGTGGTGGTCCGGGCCCGCCGGAGCACCGCGTCGATCCGGGCCAGGATGTGCCCACCGGAGAACGGCTTGGTCACGTAGTCGTCGG
This sequence comes from Micromonospora radicis, assembly GCF_003583405.1. GTDB lineage: Bacteria > Actinomycetota > Actinomycetes > Mycobacteriales > Micromonosporaceae > Micromonospora > Micromonospora radicis. The sequence continues at coordinate 38,085 of NZ_QXEC01000006.1, read as the reverse complement.
CACCGGCGCTGAGCAGGCTGATGATGTCGGTCTCGGCGCGACGGGCGGTGGCCACGATGACCGGCACGTCGGAGACCGAACGCATCATCCGGAGCGCGTCGGTGCCGTCGATGTCCGGCAGGCCGAGATCGAGGATGACCAGGTCCGGGCGCTCCTCGGTCACGATCATCAGCGCCTCGGCGGCGCGACCTGCGGGGCGTACGACGTGACCGGCGTCGGTCAGTGCACGGGTGAGGGCAGCCGCGATGTTGCGGTCGTCCTCGACCAACAGGATCATCGCCATGGCGTACACCATATTCGTGAATGAGACGATGTCCCGGTGCGGTTCTCCTGGTTGATGCCGGTCGCGGGGTGGTGCGTCGCCACCGCGTCCAGCATCGTGCTCGCGTCGGTGGCGATCCTGCCCGTGCTGCGAACGCCCGTCGGGCAGGACAACCCGCTGAGTCACCTACCATCGACGCAGGCGTCCAGCCTGCCGGCGCCGCTGCCCTCGGCGACGGTCGGTCCGGCACCGGCCACGACCCGCCCGAGCCCCCGCCCGACGACGTCGCCCTCGGCGGAACCGGGGCGGCGGGGTAGCAGCTCACCGACGCCGAGTCCGAGCCGGAGCACCGCACCGACGAGCACCACCGAGGACGGCTGGACGGTCACGACCGACGCCGACGGGGTACGCAGCTACGTCCGCTCGTTCCGGGTCGCGGGCGGCCAGGCGGTCATCCGGATGACCTCCGCGGGGGTGGTCGAACTGGTCACCGCGACCCCGGCGGACGGGTACGCGGTGCAGCGGGTGCAGAACTCGCCGGACAACATGGCCGTCTACTTCAACGAGCCGCACCACAGCTTCATCATCCACGCGATCTGGTGGGACGATCGTCCCTTCGTCCAGGTCAGCGAGGTCGGCGGGTAGCTCGTCGAGGCGCCCGTCGGCCCGTCCGTCGGGATCACGCCGCCGTCGTCCGTGCGCGATGGTCTCGATGCGGTGTACCCCGAACCATGATCTTCCACAGTGGTTTGTTGCTACGTACGATATCGCCCACCAGCGCGCCACCACCGGCGTTCCTGCCCGTCCGGCTCCGAATCCTGTTCCCCGACCACCCTCTGTGGTGGCGAGAAGTTGGGTGCCCGCATGCACGTGATGGCAATGGTTGGCAGCAGTAGAAGACCCGCCCGAAGAGCCCTGATAGCGCTCGCGATGGCCATCGTGCTGTTGGTCACCGCTTTCGCTCGACCAGTCGACGCGCAGAGCGTCGAACGATGCCAGCTGAGCGAATCCTCCTTCTCGAAGGGCCCGAGCGCGCCCGGTGATGCCGCACTACGCATCGGTTGCGCGCGCGACGCGGGCCGGTTCGGCGCGCTCGCCGACCGCGGTGACGACATCGTCGCGATCATGGAGTTCACTCCTTCCCGCGAAGAGGAAGAGCTACAGGAAACCCTGCAACGTCTGGTCGACGACGCCCAGCGGATGCGCGACTCGGGGCGCACCCTCGGCGACTTCTTCGAGCGTCAGGCGAACGCGTACGGGATCGACTTCTTCGCCGAGCAGACCGAGAACGTCGATTTCGACGGCGCCATCCACCGGGTGGACAACCACATCGTCATCGTGGTGCCGCAGGCCGAGATCGAGGCCGCGTGGAACTGGATTGCGATGCTGAAGAAGATCGCTCTCGCCATCATCTTCATCGGCACCTGGGCTCTCGTCGAAGGAGTCTGCCTGGCCACCTTCGCGCCCGGCGCGGCCCTTGCCGCTCCGGTGTGCGGTGCCATCGGTGGATTTATCGCGGGAGGCAGCCGAGAACTCCTGGCCGCCCGCTTCGACAACAAGCCCATCAACGGTGAGGTCTGGTCGAATGCGTTGGGGACCGCGCTCGGCTCCGCACTCAGCGGCGCAGTTCTCAGCGTCGCCGTCGAACGGGTCGCGGAGCTCGCCGGCAACTCGTTCGCCGGCATACAGCGCTACCTGCGGGACCTCGCCCTGAAGCTCTGGAGCGTGCTCACCAGCCCGATCCGGTACGTCGCCGACCTCTTCACCCCTCGGACCGCGCAGATCATGCGCAACGCCTTCGAGATGGAGGCCCGCCGCCGGATTGGCGCCACCGCGACCGGCGCCTGCCCTGCGCCGACAGGCGCGAACGTGGAGAGGGAGAAGTGGACCGAGATCGGTCGGCTGCAGGACAACATCCTCCGACTCCTGCGCCTACTCGCTGGCGGCACGAGCGGGACCACCGCCACCGAGGTGCGGTTCGCGGACATCGACGGGGACGGGCTCGCCGATCGGCTGCTGGTCGCGGCGGCCGGTCGCGCCGAGGTATCGCAGAACGTCGGCTGTGACGACGACGGCAAGCGGATCTGGTCGCCGCGAAGCGACACCGGGCCGATCGCGGAAACGTTGGAGCGGTTACGGGCCACGCAGATCCACTTCGGAGACCTGGACGGCGACGACCGCGCTGACTACATCGCGGTCCTCGACGCGGCCCAGTCGTCGACCGGGGCACCGAGCATTCAGGCGTGGCGCAACGACTCCTCGATCCAGGAGATCCGGTGGGCACAGGGCAGCAGGATCGCCAACAATCTCGGCTACGTCGACAGCGACCGACGGCTCTTCGTCGACATCGACGGTGACGGCGACGACGACTACTTGACGATCACGGCCGACAACACCGTCACCGCCTGGGAGAACACGGCGCGCGGCTTCCCGGGGCCGGGCGACTGGCGCCGGTTCGACGGCTTCGGGCACCCGGGTCAGGGTCAGCCCGGGAAGAAGGTCCACTTCGCGGACATCACCGGGGACGGCCGCGCGGACGTGCTGCTCGCCGACGACGCCACCGGCGATGTCCAGGCGTGGGAGAACGTCGGCGGGCCGTGGACCCGGACCGCCGGCTGGCGCTCGCTGGGCGTGATCCAGGCCGGCAGCCCGCTGGCGGGCCGGACCGGCGCCATCTTCAGCGACCTGGACGGTGACCGGGTCGCCGACCTGATGCTGTACGACCAGACGGCCGGCATCGACGCGTGGCGGTTGCCCCGGTACGGCGCCGGCCCGCAGGGCCCGGGCCAACCCGGTACACCGGGCTTCCCGACGCAGCTGCCGGCGGGCACCCTGCCGGCGTACGGCGGCGGAGAGCCACGACCGCAGGTGACCGGTCGGTTGATCCAGAACAGCAACTTCACCGGCGACTTCAAGCCGTGGTGGGTGAACGCGGGAATGACCCCGAAGGTGGACGGTGGGGTCTTCTGCGTCACCGCACCGGCGTCTGCGAAACCGTGGGACGTCATCGTCGGGCACAACAGCATCTACCTGCCGCGCGGGAAGTCGTACACGTTCCGGTTCCGGGTGCGCACGAGCCAGACGGTGAACCTCACCGTGCAGGTGGCGCCCTTCTACAACCCCAACAACACGACGTACCTGGTCAAGTACCCGACGGTGACCGGTGGGGCGTGGCGCCAGTACGAGTACACCTTCGACACCGGCTTCAGCGCCGACTACATGCTCTCTCAGGTGCAGTTCCGCCTCGGCGGTGCGGACAAGTCGTACGAGTTCTGCATGGACGACGTGACGCTCAACGGCGACAGCTACGTCTACCGGGCCGACCGGGGGCCGGCGGTGAAGGTGAACCAGCACGGCTACCTGCCCCGAGGCCCGAAGCGGGCGACGCTTGTGAGTGCCGCCACGAGCCCGCAGTCCTGGACGCTGCGGCGGGTCGGCGGCGGCACGGTCGCCACCGGGCAGAGCCGCCCGGCCGGGTACGACGGCTCGGCCGGCGCCAACGTCCATCTCATCGACTTCAGCTCGGTGACGGCGACCGGCCGGTTCGAGCTGGTGGTCGGCGGACAGGCCAGCTACCCGTTCGACATCCGCACGGACCTGTACGCCTCACTGCGTACCGACTCGATGCGGTTCTTCTACCCGAACCGCAGTGGCATCGCGATCGACGGCGGCATCGCCGGGGCGGAGTACGCCCGCCCGGCCGGGCACGTCGCGTCCTCCCCGAACGGCGGCGACACGCGGGTGCCCTGCCAGACTCCGCAGCCGTTCATGGACAACTGGACCTGTGACTACACCCTCGACGTCACCGGCGGCTGGTACGACGCGGGTGACCACGGCAAGTACGTGGTCAACGGCGGCATCGCCACCTACCAGCTGCTCTCGGCCTGGGAACGGGCCGTGGCGGTGGGCCGACCCGGGCCACTCGGCGACGCGACCCTGGCGGTCCCGGAACGCGGCAACGGTGTGCCCGACATCCTCGACGAGGCCCGCTGGAACCTGGAGTTCATGCTCAAGATGCAGGTGCCGGCCGGTAAACCGCTGGCCGGGATGGTGCACCACAAGGTGCACGACGAGTCGTGGACCGGGCCGCCGATGCTGCCGCACCAGGACCGCAAACAGCGGGAACTGCACCGGCCGTCGACGGCGGCGACGTTGAACCTGGCGGCGGTGGCCGCGCAGGGGGCACGGCTCTACGCCCCGTACGACGCCGCGTTCGCCGCCCGGCTCCGCGCGGCGGCCGAGCGGGCCTACGCCGCGGCGCTGGCCAACCCCGCGTTGTACGCGCCCAGGGCGGACCGTTCCGGCGGTGGCCCGTACGCCGACGACGACGTCACCGACGAGTTCTACTGGGCGGCGACCCAGCTGTACCTGACCACCGGCGGCACCTCGTACCTCAACGCGCTGCGCGCCAACCGGTACCACCGGGCCGGGGTGGCGTTCGACCAGAACGGCTTCTACTGGGGTTCGGTCGCCGCCCTCGCGCAGCTGGACCTGGCCCGGTTCGGCAGTGGACTGTCCGAGCAGGCGCAGATCCGCGGCTGGGTGACGGAGGCGGCCAGCCGGCTGGTCTCGTTCCAGCGGGCCGAACGGTTCGGCCAGTCGTACACCCCGACCAGTGGGATGTACGACTGGGGATCGAACGCGTCGATCCTGAACAACCAGGTGGTGCTGGCCACCGCGTACGACCTCACCGGCAACACGATGTACGCGGACGCGGTCTTCGAGGCGTTCGACTACCTGCTCGGCCGCAATGCCCTGGGGCAGTCGTACGTCACCGGCTACGGGACGAAGGACGCGAAGAACCAGCACAGCCGCTGGTACGCCAAGTCGTTCGACGCGACCCTGCCCAACCCACCCGTCGGTTCGGTGTCGGGCGGACCGAACTCCAGCCTCCAGGATCCCCTCGCGGCGTCCTGGCTGCACGGCTGCGCTCCGCAGCTGTGTTACGTCGACAACCTGGAAGCCTGGTCGGTGAACGAGATCACCATCAACTGGAACTCCGCGCTGGCCTGGGTTAGCGCCTTCGCCGCCGACGTGGCACCTCGCCGGTGACCAACAGCCGGCCCGCCGGGAACCTCCGGCGGGCCGGCCCGCGCGCAATCCGCGGGTCAGCTGGTGCCGAGCCGCCGGCCTTGTCCGCCGATCTCACCCGTTCACCCGTTCGGGTTGAGCTGATCCGGACCGTGCCGCGCGGCGCATCTCGACGGGCCGGGGGGCCTGGACGATCGGGGTGGCGCGCCGGGGGCAGCAGCGGAGGTTGGTCAGGATCTTCCAGCCCTTGAGGGTGGCGACGGTGCGTTCGCCGACAGCCGGATCTTGGCGTGGTGGCGGTTGACGGTCTTCTGTCGGCGGGACAGTCGGGGCCACCAGCACCATCACGATGAAAATGCCTCATTGTGGCGGGTTGGAGCCTCTGCTATACGAGTCGCGGCATCCTGCGGGCGGCCTCGGCGATGAGGGCGGGCAGTTCCTTCGGGACGACGAGTTCGGCGACGTCTGCTACGTCGAACCACGACACGTCGGCAACCTCTTCGAGTTGGGCGTTGAGGGTGTCGTTGTGGGCGTGGCAGATGTAGACGAAGTCGATGTGGCGGTGGGGGCCGACCTTGCGGTCTTCGATGTCCATTTCGATGATCGCGAAGGGTGGGGGGATGCTGCGTACTGCCGGGTGGGTGAACGATTCGGGTGCGAGGATCTCTGCCTCGACGCCGGTTTCTTCTACGACTTCGCGGAGGGCGGCTTCGGCGGGGTCTTCGTTGGGGTCGACGTGTCCGCCCGGGTACAGCCACAGTCCGATCTTGTTGTGGTGCACGAGGAGGACTTGTCCGCTGCTGTTGAAGACGATCGCTGAGCTGGTGAAGTGCCGGATCATGCTGCGGTTTCTCCCTGGGCGATTCGGGCGGTTTGGTCGGCGATCCACGCTACCGTCGCCTCTGGTAGTTGGGGGTGAACGGGCAACTGGATGGTGGCCGTGGCGAGGTGTTCGGCGTTGGGGCAGGCCGTGGCGTAGGGCTGGAACAGGGATTGGTGGTAGAGGGGCTGGTAGCGCCACCGGATCGAGTCCGGGGGTAGCCCTGCGCGGTGGAAGGCGTCCGCGATCTCGACCTGGCGGGCGGTCGCGACGAGGACCAGGTTGTAGTAGTTGGGTTTGTCCTGCACGCCGTAGGGCAGCTCGCGCAGGAGTCCTCCGGCGGGTAGCGCGGTGAGGATGCGTTCGGCATTGCGGCGGCGCTGGGCCAGTTGCGCGTCGAGGCGGGCCAGCCGACGCAGGCCGATGGCGGCCAGTGGTCCGGCGAGTTTGTAGTTGACGCCGTGGCCGCCGCGTAGGTGGCCGAGGTGGGTGTGGTGGTCGATGCGGTCGGCGAGGTCGTGGTCGTTGGTCAGGACGAAACCGCCTTCGCCGGTGGACAGGAGTTTGCGGTCGTGGGTGGAGAAGCAGCCGACCTGGCCGAGGGTGCCGGCGTGCTGGTTGGCGATGCGGGTGCCGTGGGCCTGCGCGGCGTCTTCGATGACGGGCACGCCCGCGTCGGCGAGCAGGCCGGTGACGGCTCGTTCGTCGTTGGGGTAGCCCCATAGGGGCAGTGTGATTACGGCGCGGGTGCGGGGTGTGAGTTTGCGTTGGAGGTCGGTGGGGTCTAGGGCGAGGGAGTTCGGGAGTGTGTCCACCAGGACGGGGGTGGCGCCGCAGGTGAGGATCGGCATGGCGGTGGGCAGTGGGGCGGTCGCGGGGACGAGGACCTCGGTGCCGGGGCGGACGTCGAAGGCGACGAGCGCGGCGTGTAGGGCTGAGGTGCCGGAGTTGACGGCGATGGCGCGGGCGGCCCCGAAGCGAGCGGCGAGGGCGCGCTCGTAGAGGGGCAGGACTTGGGCGCCGCCGGAGAGGCGGCCGTCGTCGAGGACGGCGCGGATCTCTTCGAGTTCCCCGCAGGGTGGTGGCGAGTACCGGTCATCGACCGGGTGGTCCAGGTCGTAGGCGGTGTCAGTGGTCATAGGTGAGTACCACCTTGATCGTCTCCTCGGGTCGGGTGTCGATGAGGCCGTACGCGGTGTGCGCGTTGGCGAATGGGATGCGGTGGGTGATGAGCCCGTCGACGCGGACGTGTCCGTCGGTGACGAGGTGACGGGCGGTGGCGCTGAGCCGTGGAAGGTCCCAGGCGGGGTGGGTGCGTTGGGGGCAGCCGTTCACGGTCATGGAGGAGACGAGGGTGATGCGGTTGCGGTGGTACTCCTCGCCGAGCCGCAGGCCACCTTGGTCGCCGTGGTACGAGGCGATGGTGGAGACCGTCGCACCGACGCGGACGCAGCGGATGGCCTCGTGTAGCCCGGCGTAGGAGCCGGATGCCTCGATGGCCACGTCGGCTCCGGCGGAGCCGGTCAGCTTGCGGACCAGTTGGGCGACGTCGGCTCCGGTGTCGGTGTGCATGGCGGTCATGCCGAGTGACTCGGCGGCTTCCAGGCGTATGGGGTAGCGGTCTATGCCGATGACGCGGCGTGCGCCGGCCAGATGCGCGAGTTGCCCGGCGATCAGGCCGACCGTACCAAGGCCGACGATGACGACGGTGTCACCGATGTGGATGTTGGCGTCGTGGACGCCGCCCAGAGCGACACGGGCGAGGATGAAGAACACGGCCCGTTCCGGATCAATGCCGGCAGGTAGGCGACCCGCCTCGGCGGTGTCGACGCTGACGACATGGCCCGTGGCGTGCGGGCGGTCCAGCGCTACCAGGTCCCCCACGGCGATCCGGTCACAGGCGGCGCTGCCAACCGCTGTGATGCGGGCGATGGTCTCGTAGCCGGGTGCTACTGGGTAGTCCCGTCCCGGTCCGCTGGTGAACAGGCGTTGCTCGGGCAGCCAGGAGCGGTGCAGGGCGGCGGCCGAGCCTCGCACCCAGGCCATTTCGGTGCCGTGGCTGATGCCGGACACGACGGCTTGGGCGTACACGTCGGTCGGACCGAGCGGCGGCAGGTTCTCCGAGATCAACTCGACCGTGCCGGGTCCGGTGATCATCAGGCGTGTGGTGGGCGGGCACACGGCGATGCCCTGGTGGGCGAGAGCGGGTTGGGTCACGACTTCTCCGATCCGGTGAGTTGCGCGATCAGCTCGTCGAGGTCCGCGTCGTTGAGGGCGTCGAACGTGCTGCCGTCGCGGTGGATGACGTGAGGGGTGAAGGCGCGCTGGAACGCCTCGTTGAGGGCGGCGAGATCGGCTTCGGACACGCTGGTCTCCATGTCCCGGCCCCGCTGCTTGACGCGGTGCAACAGCGTCGATGAGGGCGCGGTCAACCCGATCACCACATCGGGACTCGGACTGTCGGTGGACCAGATGCCGCAGGTCTGCGCGACCCGGCCCGCGTCGGCGGCGGCCAGCGTTTCGGCGGCGAAGATGCGTTGCTGCACCATCGCCCAATCGGCGACAACCCGACCACCAGCCCGGGTGATCATTCCGATCCGACGCAACTGCGCGACCCGAAGGGCGATGAAGGTGAGTTCCACCTTCAAGGCAAGATCATCCGGGGCGCGCTCAGCATCGGCGTACAACTGCGGCAGGTAGGGGTTGTCGGCGAACGGATCGAGCATCAGCGTCGCGTCCAGCCGGGCGGCCAGGCGACCGGCGAGCGTGGTCTTTCCGACTCCAGTAGGGCCAGTGATCGCGATAAACAACGGAATCCCCTTCAACGCGGGATGTCAGCGGTGCTGCCGGTTCAGGCCGGGGCTGACAACGGGGGTGGTGGACGTAGCCGGTCGCCATGGAATGTCGCCCCACCTCCGTGAGCGTCGGTCCGGTGGTCAGGGCATGGTGGTGACGTTGGGGGTGCGGGGGCCTGGGATGGGTGTCGCGATGGCGGTGGCGAGGTCGGCGGCGAGCGCGTCGATCTGACCGCGCGTGATGCCGGGCATGCAGATGAGGTGGCTGACCGTGCCGTCGGTGGCGAGTAGCCACTTGGCGCGTACCGGCTCGGGTGGGGTGGGTAGGACGACGGTGAAGGCGTGCGGCCACCGCCAGGCGTTCCAGCCGGTCGCGCGGATCTGTTCGACGGCGTACGCGGCGGTGCTGCGGGCTTCGGCGGTCCGCCACCGGTGCCCTTCGCGGCCGTGCAGGGCGATGGCGTGCCAGAGCAGGGCGGCGGCCAGCCCGCAGCGGGAGCCGGTGATGGTGGTGTCGGTAGCGGCGGTGTAGGCCACCACCTGCGGCCGGGCTGGTGTGCGGATGCTGTCGCGGATGAGCACCACTCCGCAGGGGGTGGGCACACCGAGGAACTTATGGCCGCTGATCGCGATGGAGCCGATGCCGCCGGCATCATCGAGGCGTAGCTGTCCGTCGAGGGCGAGCGGAATGCCGGACAGAGCGGCGTCGACGTGCAGATGCCCGCTCATGCCGTAGTCGGTGAGGATCGTGCGGATGCGGGTGGTGTCGTCTACGGCTTCGGTCATGGTGGTGCCAGCCGTGGCGACCACGATCGCCGGCCACCGTCGCCGTTTCCGCAGCTGCGCGGCCAGATCGTCGTAGCACATCTCCCCGTCCGGGCGGGCCTCCACGACCACCTTGTAGGCGCCGAGCATGTCCACGATCTTGCCGATGGAGTAGTGGGCGGCGGTGGAGTAGTAGATGCGGGCGGTCGGCCAGCGGCGGTAGGCGGCGTGCAGGGCGGACAGATTGCCCTCGGTGCCGCCGGTGGTGACATAACCCCACCGGTCCTCGACCGGCATGCCCAGCAGCTCGGCGACCCAGGCGATGACGGCCTGTTCCAGGACCCGCGTGTGGGCCACTCCGCCGGTGTCGCAGGGGTCGCCGATGTTGTTCCACAGCCGGTGACCGAGGCGGGTCATGACGGCGGTGTGGTCGAGGTCGACGGCACCCGGGTAGCCGATACTCGTCGCCACGGCGGCGTCGGCGGTGTGGATGAGGTGGTCGAGGACGGCGGTGACGTCGATCGGTGTCCGGCTGAGGTCCGCGGCGACGGCCAGGTCGAAGGTGTGGGTGTGGGTCATGTTGCCGGCCCTCGGTCGAGGTGGCCGGTGAGGGTGTGGTGCAGGGCGGTGAGGTGCCGCCACACCTCGCGGGTGGTGTGGTCGCCCTGCTCAGTCAGGTCGGCGTGCGGGTTGTGCCAGTGGGCGGGTCGGTCCGGGTCGAGGGGTTTGCTGCTGCGGATGCCGTCGTAGTGCAACGGTGCGTGCGGGTTACGGTCGATGTCGATGGCAGTGCCGTCGGTCAGCAGCAGGTAGCAGCGGCCCTTGAGGTCGAAGGCTGACCGGCGGTGGCCGGTGGCGGACGGCTCCCGCAGGGTGCGGGCGAGCTGATACCAACGGCCGTCGTCGGAATCGAGGGTGCTCACCCCGACACCGACGTAGACGGCGTCGGGGCCGATGGCCATGTCACCGCCGTTGACCATCGACCGTTCCGGCCCGAGTGGATGCCACCGACGGCCGGTGGCGGTCGCGTGGGCGATGTTGGTCGCGGCGATCCTGGTCAGGTCGGCGAGCATCCGGGGCAGGTCGTCGGACTCGGGTGCGGACAGGAACAGCCGCCACGCGGTGTGCAGCCGGTACCCCTGCGGCTCCGTCGCGGCCGGGGAGGTGAAGAACAGCATGACGGCGTGCGGGCCGAGGGCGTGTCGTGTGCCGTAGCGCTGGTCGGCCTCGATCAGGTGCCCGGAGTTGAGCCGCTTGGACCGGAACACCACCTGCTTGCGCAGATTCGCCCACCGCGCGTTGGCTCGGCGAACCGCCTCGTCGTCCGGTTCGTCGACCGGTGCAGGCGAGGGCGGGGGTGCGGGCGGCGAAGGGTGCGACGGGTCCGGTGGGCGTTGGTAGCCGGAGGGGCGGGGACCGTAGCCGGGCTGCGGCTCATACCCGCCGGGAGGCCGCAGGTCGGCGGTCGGCTCCGGTCGCCATCCGGGGTGCAGCGGATCTGGCGGACCGTAGGGTCCGGTCGGTCGTCGTGCGTAGGTCATCATCGTCGCCCCCTTGTCAGATCGAGACGTGGATGGCGTCGGGAACGGCGTTCGTGGCCGGTGTGCCGCGCCCGATACCGGCGTAGACGTCCGGCCGGGCCTGGCGCAGGTGCGTGGCCCACGTCCCGCCCACGGCTGCGGCGGCACCGACGATCGCGGGTAGCAGCAGCGGGAACAGCGACCCGGGCGCGGCACCCAGCAGCGGCCCGACGTTGCCGACCATCGCCACCAGCACCACCGACCCGGCGAACACACCCGCCCCCGGCGCGATACGCCACTGCCACACCCCGGCCCGCTCACCCCGGACCCAGTCCGGGGCGGCCAGCGCCGCTACCGACGTGGCCAGCAGCAGACACAGCAAACCCAGCGCTCCCAGGCTCGACAGCCAGGTGAACATCTGCGTGACCGGATCGACCCCGGCCACCGCGAGCCCCGCCACCACCACCGAGGCGACGACCGTCTGCGCCACCGAACCGCCGCGCGGCGCGGTGACCCGCGTGCCGCTGTCCGCGCCCGCGAGCCCGGTGGGCAGCACTCCTTCCCGGGCCATGGCGAACACGTAGCGTGCGATGACCGAGTGGAACGACAGCTTCGACGTGACGATCGCGAAGATCAACACCACGCCCGCCACGGCCACCCACCCGCTACCGAGCCGTCCGAGGATCACCGACGTCAGGTCACTGCCCGGCTGGGCAGCCAGCTCGGCGACGGCATACGGACCGACCGCCACCCCCATCGCCCACGCCGCAGCCGCATACACCCCACCGAGCACGAGCGCCCCGACGATCGTGGCCCGGCCCACCGCACGCCGATCGATCGCCTCCTCTACAAAAGAGCCGGGCGCGTCGATGCCGGTGAACGCCGCCACGCAGAACGCGACCGCCCCACCCATGCCGCCGACCATCAACCCGGAGGCGTCGAAACCCGCCCACGACAGGCCACCGTCTGCTGGCCGTCCCACACCGGCCACCACGAACACCGCGACGACCAGCAACGACACCGCCAACACCACCGCCAGGGCCCGGGTCGACAGCACGATCGCCCGTACTCCCAGCACCCCGACCAGGGCCACGGCGATACCCGCCCACACCCACCAGGACCCGCCCCACTGTGCGGCGAGGGTCGCCCCGAGCAGGCCGTACAGGCTGATCTGAATCGCGTTGTAGGCCAGCAGAGCCACCATGCCGCCGGCCACACCCCAACCCCGGCCAAGCCCTTGGGCGAGGATGCCGTAGTAAGCGGCGGGATGCCCGACCTGGCGGGCCATCGCCGTGTATCCCACCGCGAGCAGCGCCACCGCGCCTGCTACCAGCACAAACGTCAACGGCACCGCGGTCACACCCGTGGTCGCGTAGATCGCGGGGATACCGCCGGCGAGGACCACCATCGGGGCGGACGCCGCCGCGCCGAACACCCACAACCCGACCGGCGTCAGCGTCCGACGCGCCAGCGCCACCTGCACCTGCGCCGTCACCGTGACTCCCCCTGCCCCGGCTGGTTCGGGCACCACGAGTTGCGGCAGCCGTCCACCGGATGCCGCTCCACGTCGGCGGTGGCGGCCGGCACGACGAACACCGCCGCTGGCCGCACCGGGCCGTCATGCCAGTAGCTCTTGTCGCGGACGAGGTTCCGCTGCGCGGTGTCCTTGTCGGCCGTGAACCCGAACAGGTCATGCTCGCCACCGGGCCATTCACGACGGATCGCGTAACCCCACAGGTACTCCGTCGATGTGCCGCCTCCCGTTTCCAGGACGACACCGGCGACACTTCGAACGCCAAGGCGCATGGCCCACCACCTGACAGGCCGCCGTCGCCGGGCGGACATGACGGCGGGACGGCTGGTCATGGTCAGCATGAGCAGAACCCTCCTGTCGAAATTGGGTACGACGAGCTGCCCCGCTGGGCGAACAGATGACGCGTCAGCAGGTGAACGAGGTGATGTCAGAACACGTGGATCACGGAGAACGCGGTGATGCCGCCAGCCTCACCGCGCCGCGAAACGGCATCGCGGTGCGCTCGGCACGGACCCGTCGCGGCAGCCCGTCTCCGGCCGCCTCATCCGGCTGCCCAGGGCGCACGGGTTGCCGCCACATCCGCCACAGCGCCGGACCACCCGGCTGAAGCAGAATCGGAGACCGCGGCTCGTAACCCAGCCCAGCGAGCAGCCCCTCCCGAGGGCGGTCGGTGCTCACCTCCGCGTACGACGGCAACTGCTCCGCGTCGAGCAGGCGGTGGTGGCGGGCCAGCAACGCCGCACCCACACCCGCCTGCCGCCGGCCGGGAGTCACCGCCAGGTGCGCCAGGTAGTGATGCGCGGTGTACGGGTGCAACGCGTCGACATACGCGTGCAGCAGACCGAACCGGGCAGCGTGCACACCGAGCACCCGATGCAGGTCATACATCCACGCCGCCGACGGCGGCGGTGGCACCGGCCGCGAGTACCACACCGCCACACCAGCAAGGTCATCGGTCGTGTCGACCATGCCGTGCGCCAACCCCTGCGCCACCACAAGCTGCGCGTACCGCCGCACGACCCTCGGCCGTTCGATCGGATCGGACACCAGCCAGGCACTCAACCGGCTGGTCAACAGCGCGCCGGTCACGATCGCGGACAGCCCCTCAGCATCATCGTCCGTCGCGCGACGGACACCAGAGTTCGTCAGCCGCATGCCAGCTCCCCCGAAGATCCTTCAACACCGTCGCCTTCCGCGTGGTCCCGAGCAGGCAGTGGTCCGCGCGACGCGGCCCACTGATAGCTCATCCACACCGCCGAATCGAAGGCGCGGTCGAAAGTGGTGGCCAGGTGCAGACGGTCACCGGCAACACCCGTCAGAGGTAACCGCTGTCGAGCCGCTTCGATCATCTGTGGAGGGCCGCAAACATAGATCGCCTGACTGCTCCGGTGGTGATAGATCGCCAAGGTCAGCGCGTCTCCCTGCGCGGCCGGCTCGACATCACGATCGTCGGAGAACGCCACCACCACCGTCAGCCAGTCCCCATGCGCCGACGCAAGCTTGTCCAACGCCACCGCGTCATACAGGTCGGGCAGTGTGCGTGTCCCAACCACCAAGGTCACCCGCCGCCCGGTCGGTGCTGCCGCCACCTGCTCCACCAACGCCTTCAACGGAGCCAGCCCCGTACCACCAGCCACCAGCAGCAGGTCAGCGCTACCGGCGGCCTCCAGCGACAGGCCGACATCACATGTCGGCCCCAACCACAGCCGCTCCCCCAGCGCGACCTGCTCCACCAGCACCGGCGACACCGCGCCGCCCGCCACCGCGCGGATGTGGAACTCCACCGTCCCGTCCGGACGAGGAGCATTCGCCGGCGACAACCACCGCCACACCCCCGGCACCCGAGGCGTACACACCGGCAACGCCTGACCAGGCAGAAACCGCAACCGCCGCACCGGCCGTACGGTCAACACCGCCACACCATCAGACACCGAATCCCGGCACTCCACCTCACCGACCGTGACCTGGGGCCCATGCCCCACGATGTCCGCCGCCCGCTCCGCCAACCGCAACGCTCGCCGACAACCTCGCTCCCAGGCGACGGCAAGAGCTGGGTCCCACTTGTCATCTGCGAACCGACGCACCGTATCCACCATCGCCGCTGCGACACAGGTGTCGTGGTACGGCTGAAGACCAAATCGGCGGTACATCCGACCCAGGACCGCAAGCGCAGCCCGCCTCCCCGACGGATCGCCCGTCCCAGCGACAAGCTGCGAAAACGTCGAGAAGAATATCGGCGCCAGGCCCGACGGAAGAAGACGCACGCTTCGGTCCTCAAGGTGAGACCGGAAGTAGTCGGCGGCACGATCATGAGTTTCGGGTGCAGAAGCCTGTAGCGGCTCAAGTTCAGTCATCTTGCCGCCCTTGAACACAACGTATCCAGGACCGTCGGCTGCCGATCAGCCCAACCATCTCGTCCATCCGCCCTTCACGCAGCTCTGCCCGCTGGAGCTGCTATCCCGTCGACCGCATCGCCCCTGACGGCGTGGAGGACAGGGTTCCAACTCGTGACTGCGCGACACACCTGTTCCGGTGGCCATAGCCGGACTGGTCTGTGGGCAACGATGAACAGCGCAAACGCGTCACCGCGCCCATCTTGCCCATCAGGATGGGTATGGTGCGTTGGATCGTCGTCCATCGCTAGCGCCTCGCACCCGCCAGGAGGGAGCAAAATGGGCACTTCTGCATCTACTGGTCAAGCCGTCAGCCCTCAGTCGCGCGGTCGCGAGTTGGCCCGCCTTGGCAAGCAACTGTGGCAGGAAACGGCATCCGTGAAGGCGGTAGCTGCCGAGTTGATGAGTCGGCATCCAGAGGTTCCTAGCATCCAGGCGTACCGCTATGCAGCCGGGCTGTCCCAGGACCAGGCGGCAATTCGCTATAACGAGGTGACCGGATTTCAGACAACCCTCGGCGGAACAACCATCAATGCGTGGGAAACCTGGGCACGCAGCCGGGGGGCGGGCTCACCACCGACCTTCTCTAGCCTTCTAGTCCTTGCCGAAGCATATGGCCGGGGGCCGCTCGGGGTAGCTGCCGAGAAGATCTCGCCCAGCGATCTAATCTCAGAGGCATACGAACGACTCCCTCCAGAGGATCAGCTTTCACTAAAGAGCTTCTCCGCAAAAGAGAAGGAACTTCCGCATTCAACCGTCGATCCAGCCGCCCACCCAGCCCGGCAGACTGACAGTCAAAATCAAAGCATTGGTCCCGACTTCAACCTCGTCGCCCCTACCGTCGACTACGGAAACCCTGAGATCTGCGTCTTCTCGCTACCGAATCCCCATCCCGGAAACCTGCTAGATCTCGATTGGAACACTTTCGGCTTCGGGATCGAGAGACTCATAAGGCAAATAAAAAATCTGGGGAGACGCCTTGAGGTCGATATCTGCTTTGGCGTCAACGAGGCAGGCTTGGTGATGGCCACATTCCTTGCTTCCGCCCAATTTTCCCGCTGCCATATAGGTTACCTTCGTTGCAATAAGGTACGTGACAGCATCACCCTGGGCCCAACTTCTTCGTATCCGGAGGCTGGTGAAGCCCCTACGATTCTCATATGCGACTTCGAAGTCAAGCATGCGGACGTGGTCGGATTCATCGCCAGCGAAATTCGGCGAAGATACCCAGGCGCCTTGCTTTACTTCGCAGTGTTCGGTGCAATGACCAAAGGCTCGGACCTAGAAGTGACGAGCTTCGACGACCTAACGGGCGCACAGATCATGCGGGCGGCTGACTTTTCAGCCGTGTTCATAGCCGCAACGATGAGCCCACCCGGCATTGAGCCACCCCTCGAACTACGCTGACCATCATCGGAGGTGCCGTGAGTAACGCAGCCCACCTGCCTGAACTTGCCAAGAGCACAGCGGATGTAGTGGAAGCTCTCATCCTTGAGATTCGCCCCAAGCTGATGGAAGCCGCCTTTTCCGGGAATGCCGGCGAGAGCGATAATGTACGTCACTCTGACAATTTCCTGTCAGTTCACGACATGTGGATGCATGATAGGTATCGCGAGTTGATGGCCCATCACATCGACTCGTTCGTGTATGCATCCGAGGAGGCAGATCCACAGGTAGTCGGCAACGAGAGAGATCCGGACCTGTGCGTCCTTGTCGACCCACTCGACACCAGCGAGTTGGCCGTACGGGGACTTCTTGGATATACACATGTGATGATCTACTCGCGCTCTCTGGCGCGGCCGATTGTGTCAGTAGTCGGCGATATCTACCACCACGTTCGGCTCTACCTCGCGGCCCGGCACGACGACGGCAGGGACTACGCGTACGCGTACACCACAGACGGAGGTTTCTACAAGCTGGGCCAGCCAACCCGGAAGAGTCTATCAGATTCGCTACTCACAAATTTCCTCATGCGCCCAGGCGAACGCCTTCTTCCCCTGAGCCGCCAAGAGCGCCTGATCAGCGCCCTGGACCAGGCGGCCGAGGATGGCAAGCATCGAGGCAGGATCGGGGTTGATTTCGGCTCAGTAAGCCTTTGCCACGTCGCCGCAGGATTCACCGAAGGCGTACTGGAGTTCGCCAAAGGATTCGCCATCTGGGATCTGGCTCCGGGGCACTACATCCTACAATCCGCGGGTGGCACCGTGCTCGACCTTGCAGGTGAGCCAATTCCCCTGGACTACAGCTTGCAGTCATTGCCCGATATTGCGCGAGCGATGAACCAAAGGCAGAAGTTTGTTGCCGCCGGCACTTATGAGCTGGCTCGGGATATCCTGCGCCATCTAGACCTACCCCAATGAGGACTGGCAGTTCCGCCACCGGAGGTAGCGGCAGTTCATTGAGCAGCGCGATCCCGTGTCGGGCGTACTGGTTTTTCGAGGCCATTCCAAGCACGCCGGTGACTGCTGGCGTTCGTGGCCAGAGATCCAGAGCCGGGTGGTCGGGCTTGGCCAGTGCGCGGAGGTCGGCCCGACGGGCTCCTCGATAGATGTAAGCGCGATGGGAGGTACGGCGTTGTCGTTGATTGCCGACGTCGTCGCGCGGCTCAACGCGGTGCGCCTCGACCGGCGGACCTGCGTCGGTCTTGTCGACTGCATGCCACCGCTTCATGGGAGGCGCAACAACTTGCTGTCGTTGCGGATCCATAGACTCTGCGCGACATGGTCGTACCCGCTGCCGAGTCCCAGCATGAGCTGGAGGAAACCGGCGGGAGGGTCGCTCGGCATTCTTTGCAGTTCGATGACCTGATAGGCGGTCACGCTTTCGCTGTTCAGAGACTTCAGCCGCTTCATGGCCCGCTGACGGTCGGCCGCAGCTTCATCGCCCTCCGGGTAGAGCGGTGACAATTGCCAAGGTTCGATGTGGGGTCGGAAGATGTCGTGTACAGCGGGTAGGACATCGAGCGCAACGTTGTCGAGATCCTTGCCTTGCAGCGGGGGTACCACGATCAGCGTGACCTTAAGTGGCACGAGCAGCGTCTTCCACGCCGGCCACCGGCGGTGAAAGCAGTCCAAGCTCGACCGAATCGCCGTTCGGAAAGAGTCCCGCTCAGCTTGTGTTGCCGGTAGAGGCGGTAGCCGGATATTGAAGGGAAACGACAGGACGTGCTCCCAGTGCTCGGCGGCGTACCGGTCCCGCATCTCATCGAGCTTGCGGCGCCGATGGCCAGCGGCGGACTGCGCCAAACGGGTGTTGGCGATCCTGCGCCACCCGAGCTCAAGCGCGAGGTCGAGCTGAAGGTCCATCGAGGTCAGGGCCACCTTCTGCGCCCTCTCGGCATTGTGGAAGGAACCCCAACGGACGAGGAAGTCGTTGATTCGGTTCTGAACGGGATCGACTCCCGGGGATGGCACGTCGACGTCCCACGCCTCGGCTCCACCGATGTCGGGATAGTCGTTCTCGTCCAGTTCAGCAAGATCCGGCAGCTCGGGGTCGTTACGGGAGCGCAGTTCACCCATAACACGGATGTCCTCGAGGACGTCGCGCAAGGGCTGGGCGAAGATCCACGTCGCGGGTACGGCTGCGCTTCGTGAGCCGTCTTGCCCTGGCCAGTTCTGGTGCAGGGTGACGTGCAGAAGTTTCACCTGCCGGTCGTCGCGGTAGAGGCTGGGCCGCAGGTCGACTGACGAGTCGCTGACGTGTGTTTCTCCGAGGACGTCGAGGACCCACTTCGCCATTCGGTGGATGGCTGCAGGAGTCTTTCGTGTCGACCAGAAATGCAAGTCAAGCGCCACGTGGCCCGTCATGGGGCGTCGCTTTGTGCGCCGCAGTTGCTCGGCGACTTGGCTGCGGAACGCCTTCTCGGCGTGAGTTCCGCGCCGGCCCTTCCCCTCCGGCTCCCCCATGACGCTGATCCGTCGTGCGCGCTGGCGACGGCGAGGCGACTGGTACTGCCAGGCGTCGGGCGATGTCCAGAAGCTGCTCTCCGCCCCGTTTCCAGCCACAGAGCGACGGTACCGGGTGAGCGCAGCGCGGTCTATCGCCGGAACGAGGACGCCAGGGTTGTAGCGCGGTGTCATGAAGGCGGGGCGGTCACCAGGAGCACGTCCTCCGAGCGCAGACCCGGCTGCGTGAGCACCTCAGGGGTGTTCCCTTCGCCGGTCAGGAACTCGCTCGCGGCCTGCCCCTGAGCGAGCGCCGATGCAAGGGACTGGCCGCTCGCGATAGCGGCGTAGAACTTGATCACGAATGCTTTCGCGGCGGCGTCGCTGATCTCATCGACCATCGCCACAACCACTGGGACGACGTCCAGCAACGTTTCCGCGCCCTCATACGAGTCACATGCATTGAGCACCAGCAGCGTCGGCGGGTGATCCGTGCCCTTCAACAGCCGGGCCAACAGCACGAAGTCGACATCCACGCCTGCCACATCTACCGACTCTGACCGAACCGTTTGCATCCGTAACGTGATGTGACGACTCGGCCACCGTTCAGCCACACGAGTGACATCGTTCGCGCGCCGGATGAGCCGTCCAGCTTTGCCCCTGCGGCATCGCCACAGTCACGCCGCAGTCCTTCACGGTGGCTCCCGATGGTGTTCCTCGCGGGCGTCACGGTATGGCCGGTGACTGGTGCCGCCGGAGCAGATCCTCGACGTCCTGGCGGCTGATGCCGTGTTGCTGAGCGCCGACCTGGCAACAGGCCAGTGCTCCTGCGGCGGTCGCGAACCGCAGCGCCGCCGGCAGGTCGTCCCCACGGGCCAGCGCGGCGCCCAATGCCCCGACGAAGGTATCTCCCGCGCCCGTGCTGTCCACTACGGTTACCGGGAGCGGCTCTGCCTCCAGGTAGCGGCCGTCGCTGTGGGCGACACAGCCGTCGCCGCCGAGCGTGACGATCACATGTGGGACGCCATATCCGGCCGTCGCGTCGAGGGCGGCACGGGCGGACGCGCGGTTGGTCACCGGTACGCCGGTGAGCGCGGTGACCTCCTCGCGATTGAGCACCAGGTACGTGCAGCAGGCGAGCAGCCCGTCGGGCAGGGGCTGGTACGGCGCGGCGTTGAGGATCAGCGGCACCCGGTGCGCCCCGCACAGTTCGGCGAAGCGCGCCACCGTGGGCAGCGGTGTCTCCAACTGTGCGACGCCGATCCCCGCCTGCGCGATCACGCCCTCGTGGGCGTCCAGGTCGGTCGGGGTGAGCTGGGCGTTGGCGCCGGGCGAGACCACGATGACGTTCTCGCCGTGGGCGTCGACGGCCACGAACGCCACTCCCGACGGTTCGCCGGGCAGGGCGCGCAGGTGGTCGACGCGTACCGCCGCGTTGTGCAGTCCGGCGCGCATCCGGTCACCGAAGTCGTCGTCGCCGGTGCGCCCGATGAACACCACGTCCCCGCCGAGCTGGGCGGCGGCGACCGCCTGGTTGGCCCCCTTTCCGCCGGGCAGGTATCGGGCGGTGCTGGCCAGCACCGTTTCGCCGGGCCGCGGAATGTGCGGTGTGGTGACGACGATGTCCATGTTGATGCTGCCCAGGACCACCACGGTGGCCGGGTCGGGGCTCACGCGGCAGCCGCCCGTCGCGCGCTGGCCGGGTCGATGCGGCGGCCCGCCGGGTCGAAGACGTGCACGTCGGCCTGGTCGACAGTGAGCCGGACCGGCTGGTCGACCGTGAATCCGGGGCTGCCGGGCAGATCGACCTTCATCCGGGTGTCGCCGCACCGGACGGTGACCAGGGTGCGGTCGCCTAGCGGCTCCACCATGTACACGGTCGCGTCGAGACGCAGGTCGCCCGAGGCGGCGGCCACGGCGGCCGGTTCGAGGCGTACCCGGTGCGGCCGGAACCCGACGGTCACGTTGGCGCCGGTGGGCACCGCGTCGAGCAGCGTCGGTGGAGGGCCGAACCGTCCCCCGCCGTCGAGGGTCAACGTGTCTCCGCCGTCCGAACGCTCGGCGGAGACCAGGTTCATCGGCGGCTCGCCGATGAAGCCGGCGACGAAGGTGGTGGCCGGGGTGTCGTAGACCACGGTCGGGGTGTCGAGCTGTTCGATCCGTCCGTCGTCCATCACCAGGATGCGGTCGGCCATGGTCAGCGCGTCCAACTGGTCGTGCGTGACGACGATCATCGTCGACCCGACCTCGAGGTGGATGCGCTTGATCTCGGCGCGCAGGTCGTTGCGCAGGTCGGCGTCCACGTGCGACATGGGCTCGTCGAGCAGGAACACCGAGGGGTCGCGGACCAGGGCCCGAGCCAGGCCGATGCGCTGCCGCATGCCGCCGGAGAGACCGGCCGGTCGGGCCCGCAGCACATCGGTGATCTGCAACTGCTCGGCCACGGCGGTCACCTTGCGGCGGATGCCGCCGTCGGCGAGGCCGCGCAGTCGCAGCGGATAGGCGATGTTGTCGAACACTGTCCAGTGCTCGTACAGGCCGTAGTTCTCGAAGGCCATCGCGACGTTGCGCCGGGCCGGTGGCACGGTGGTGACCGGTCGGCCGTCGAAGCTGATCGTGCCGGAGCTGACCGTCTCCAGGCCGGCGATCATGCGCAGGGTCGAAGTCTTGCCGCAGCCGGACGGCCCGAGGATGACCAGCATTTCCCCGTCGGCGATGTCGAAGCTGATGCCCTTGACCGCCTCGGTGCGGCCGTACTTCTTGGTGACGTCGCGTAGGTTCACCCCGGCCATGTCACACCACCTCCCGGTGCCGGAGTGCCCGTCCCGTAGCGGTCTCGAAGACGTGCAGACGGGCCGCTGGCAGGCGGACCCAGGCCGGGCTTCCGGGTCGTGCGGCGATCCCGGCCGGCGCGGTCGCCCGGACCGTGGCGCCGGCGACGTCAACGTAGACGACGTCCTGGTAGCCGAGGGTCTGCGACAGCAGCACCCGGCCGGCGACCGCGCCGAGGACCGGCTGGGTCGACAGTTCGACGTCGCCGGGCCGGATGCCGACGGTGACCGGGCCGGGAGGGCCCTGACCGGCGTCGAACCGCTGGCCGAGCACGGTGACGCCGGTGGCGTCACGGCGTCCCTGGAGCAGGTTGATGCGCGGATCGCCGAGGGTGCGGGCCACCGTCACGTTGGCGGGTCGTTCGTAGACGTCCGCCGCCGAGCCGACCTGCCAGGCCCGCCCGGCGTCGAGCACCACCACGAGGTCCGCCAACGCCAGGGCGTCGCTCTGGTCCGGCGTTGCGTACAGCGTGGTGACGCCGAGTTCGCGCTGGATCCGCTTGAGTTCCGTACGCATCTCGTGCCGCAGCTTGGCGTCCAGGTGCGTGATCGGTTCGTCGAGCAGCAGCAGTCGCGGACGCCTGACGAGTGCCCGGCCGAGCGAGACCCGCTGCCGCTGGCCCCCGCTGAGTTGCGAGGGCAGCCGGTCCAGCAGGTGTGGGATGCGGAGCGTCTCGGCGACTTCTGCCACCCGGGCGGCGATCTGCGACCGGGACAGCTGTCCCCGGCGGACCGGAGCGCGCAGCGGGAACTCCAGATTGCGCCGGACGCTGAGGTGCGGATAGAGGGCGTAGTTCTCGAACACCATCGCGATGTCCCGCCGCTCCGGCACGACGGCGGCCAGCGATCCCCCGTTCAGGGTGATCTCGCCCGTGTCGGGCGACACCAGTCCGGCGATCATGTTGAGCAGGGTGGTCTTGCCGGCCCCGGACGGGCCGACCACGACTCCGAACTCGCCGCCGCCGAGGGTGAAGCTCAGGTCGGCGATCGCGGGGCGCGGGCCGCCGAAGGTCTTGCTCACCCCCGTCACCGTGAGTGTTTCCATCAGCGCATCCCTCCGATGAGGACCTGACGTGCCATGAAGCGGTCCAGCACCACGGTCACGATGGCCGGGGGAACCAGGGCGACGAGCCCGACTGCGGAGATCAGCCACCACAACGGCTGCGACTGCGCGTTGAGGGAGGTGATGTACAGCGGAAGCGTCTGGGCGTCGTTGAACGTCAGCATGAGTGAGAACAGGAAGTCGTTCCAGGCGAAGAAGAACGACAGTAGGAACGCGGCGGCCAGACCTGGCGCCGCCAGCGGGAAGACGACCCGCAACAGCCGCTGCCACTGCGGGTAGCCGTCGAGCGCGGCGGCGTGCTCCACCTCCACCGGGATCGCCTCGAAGAACGTGCGCAGCAGGTAGACCGTCAGCGGCAGGTTCATCGCCGTGTAGGCGAGGATCATGCCGAACGCGGTGTCCAGCAGCCGCAGGTTGACGAAGACGACGTACAGCGCGAGGACGGAGACGATCGGCGGCATGATGCGCTGCGACACGATCAGGAACGACAGGTCGTCGTTGCGGTACGGCCCGTACTTATAGCGGTAGCGGGCCAGTCCGTACGCGGCGAAGCCACCGAGGATGACCGCCAGCAGCGAACTCACCCCCGAGAAGACGACGCTGTTGGCGAACTTGCCGAGGAAGTCGCCGCCACCGTCGCCGAACAGCGTCCGCCAGGCCTGCAACGTCGGCTCGAAATCCACGAACGGGATGAACCTTGGCCCGTCGTAGATGTCGACCTGCTGCTTGAACGCGGTGATGAGCGTCCAGTAGACGGGGAAGAGCGCAAACAGCACCCAGACGAACAGGACCGCGCGGCGGCCCCAACCAGCAGTGCGCATGTCACCTCACCTCCGTGGTGACCGGGGAGTCGACGGTGTCGGTCAGGTCGGCGACGTCGTCACGCTCCACCTGCAGGGCGGCGTCGTCGGTGCGACTGCGCCGCCGCCCGGCCCAGATCAGCAGGCGCAGCAGCACCAGCGTGGCGATCAGGACGACGATCAGCAGCATGGTCGTCATGGCCGCGGCGGTGCCGAGGTCGCCGCTGCGCAGCCCGGTGAAGTACGCGCTCAGCGTGACCGTCGACGTCTTGACGCCCGGTCCCCCACCGGTCATCAGGTAGACGACGTCGAACAGCTTGAACGCCTCGATGCTGCGCAACAGGATCGCCGTCATCGACGCCGGCAGCAGCATCGGCAGGAGGTGGTCGAACAGCAGTCGCCGGCCAGACGCGCCGTCGACCATGGCTGCCTCCAGCGGCGCGGTCGGCAGCGACCGCAGGGCGGCGAAGAGGATGAGGAACATGAACGGGGTCCACTGCCACACGTCGGCGATGACGATGGCGGTCATCGCCGGCAGTTGCTCGCTGAACCACGGCACCTGTGGCAGCCCGACCAGGTCGAACAGCCAGCTGATCGGCCCGTAGCTGGGGTCGAACATGGTCTTCCAGACGAATCCGACCACGACCGGGGTGAACATCATCGGCACCAGCAGCAGCAGGCGCAGCGCGCTCTGTCCCCGGGTGCTCCGGTAGACCAGCAGCGCCAGGGTGAGGCCGAGCACGTACTGCAGCAGCACCGTGACCACGGCGAAGATGACCGTGTTCAGGAAGCTCTGCCGGAAGGTGTCGCTGGCGAGAATGGTGGCGTAGTTGCCGAAGCCGATGAAGCGGTGCTCACCGGTGATCGACCAGTTGCTCAGGCTGACATAGATGGTGAAGCCGAGCGGGAAGAGTGCGAACGCGGCGAAGAAGGCCAGTGGCGGGGACAGCAGCAGGTGCTTGTGCCACTGACCCCCGGCGGCCCGCGATTGCGGAGCCGCCATCACTGCCCCGTTTGCAGCGTGCGGTAGAGCTCCTGCTGGGAGTCCTTGCCAATCTGGTCGGTGATCGCCTTCCACTCCTCGGCGCACCGTTGCAGCGCCTGCTCGGGCGTGCTCTGCCCGGACAGCGCCAGTTGCGCCGCGGTGTCCAACGCCTCGAAGTACCGCCCGGCCTCGGGGATGCGCAGGTCGAACTGCACGTTCGGGTGGTTGAAGGAGTCGAGCTGCACCTTGAGGTAGTCGGCGGCGTCGACGAACCGGTCGTCGGCGGTGCTCCAGGCGTCCGGCTGGAAGTGATCGGTGCGGTACGGGCCACGGGCGGTGCCCGGCGTGGTGACCCCGGCCAATGCGTTCTCGGTGGTGTCGAGCCAACTCGCCACACTCCACGCTGCGGCGGGGTTCTTCGTGGTGCTGGTGACCGAGGCGTGCCACCCGCTCCAGCCCATGTACGGCGCCCGGGACACCTCCGCCCGGTCCTCCCAGCGCTTGTCCGCCGGGTTCCAGAGCCGCTTCGAGCCGGGGATCGGGGCGTAGCCGATCTTGTCCTGGATGATCGACTGGCTCTGGTCCTGGGCGAGCACGCCGATGTCCGGCCAGTCGATCGCCAACGCGTAGTTCCCGGCGACGAAGTTGCCGCGCTGGTCGCCGCCACCGTAGGTCACCATCTGCGACGGGCCGGAGGCCTTGAGCGCGGTCCAGTCCTTCAGGGCCTGCACCCAGCCCTCGTTGCCGATCTCAGGCTCCATCGTCGCCGGGTCGAAGAACAACCGGCCCGGGTGGTCGGGATGGGCCGCGTAGGCGGCGGCGTGGGCGGTGAAGACGTACGCGCCGACGTCCTTGGGTTTGAGCGCTTCGAGCACGCCGTAGCAGGGCCGCCCGTTGCCGGCCCAGTCCCAGCCGGTGAAGAATTCGGCGCATTCGAGGTACTCGGCCCAGGTCTCCGGGACGGTGAGGTCACGGCCCTTCTCGGCCCGGAACCGCTGCCGCGCCGTCGGGTTCTCGAAGGCGTCCTTGCGGTAATACATCATGAACACGTCGCCGTCGAGCGGCACGGTGTACCGCTCGTCGCCGAAGTAGGTCAGTTGCTGCACCTTCGGCAGCACGTCGTTCCAGTTCTGGGTGTACCGGGAATGCAGGTCCTCCAGGGACCGGATGAACTTCGCCTTGGCGAATCCGGAGACCCATCCGCCCGCGTAGATCACCACGTCGTACGCGTCGGTGCGGGAGGAGAACGCCTGGAACAGCTTCGAGTAGAGGTCGCCGAAGGGGATCTCTACGATCTCGATCCGCCCTCCGGTCTGGGCCTCCCACTGGTCCTTGAAGATCCGTACCCCGGTCGACATGAAGCTGCCCACCGCTACCCGGACGGTCACGCCCTTGAACGCGTCCGGGCCGGTCGGTACCTCGATCGGACCGCTCTCGGCGGGGCCGTCGTCGCCGCAGGCGGTGAGGAGGCCGGGTACTGCCAGGCCGCCGCCGAGCAGGGCGGCGGTGCTGAGGAAACGGCGACGGGACAGGCCCGCCCCACTGCTGATGTGTCGCGACATCGCGATTCCTTAGAATGAAAGTGCACTTCTCGCTCGCCAGAGCAGGGTGTGGTGCTCGGCCGGAACGCTCGCGGGGAAAGCCGCCAAGCAAGCCCGTTCGCGTTCCGGCCGGGCCGTCTAACCGCACGGGGAGTGACTAATCCCGTACGCGTGGTGCTGAGTCATGATCAGAAGCCGCCGTTGATGATCCGATCCGCGAACAGTTCGGTGAACCGGTCGGCGTCCACGTCGACCGCGACGTTCATGTTGGGTGCCTTCTTCTTGGGGATGGTCCGCAGGATGTCGTTGCGGATCAGCATGTCGCGCAGGATGACCGTCGGCGCGTACTCCGCGGCGACGTGAAGCTTGGCGACCGTGACCAGGCTCGGGTCGTACGCCACCGCGATGGTCAGCGGGTCGTGCAGCCAGATGCCGGTGTGCTCGGTGGGGATGCCGACGCTGAGGTAGATCAACCGCTCCTGCTCGGGCCACGGTTCGAGGATGCGGTGGACCATCTGGCCCGACTTGCTCGTCGCCGTCCGCATCGAGTCGATCTGGGCCTGGGTCATCGGCACCCGGAGGGTGACGTCGATCGGTACCAGCGTGATGTTCGCGCCGGAGTCGAAGACGATCTTCGCCGCGACCGGGTCGTTGTTGAGGTTGTACTCCTCGACCGGCGACCGCGTCACGCCCTTCTCGTCGACGATCGGGACGATGACGCCACCCATGATGATCAGGTGCTTGAGGTTCTTGACGAACTCCGGGTCCTGCCGGATCGCCGCCGCGACGTTGCTGACCGCGCCGAGCGTGCAGATGGTGATCTCACCCGGGTTCTCCCGGACCAGACGCACCATGAACTCGACCGCGCCCTCCTTCTCCGGCTCCTTGATCGGCCGACCGTCGTCGAAGACGCCCTCGCCCTCGAAGCCGAACATCAGCGCCTCGGCCTCGCCGAGCGGGTCGCCGACACCGGCGTACACCGGCACCTCGGGCGCGCCGACGAACTCCAGGATCTTGCAAGCGATCTCGGCGCGTAGCCGGGTGTCGCCGTAGACGGTGGTCACCCCCTCCAGCTTCACCTCCGGCGAGTTCACCGCGAGCAGCACGGCGAACGCGTCGTCGTAGTAGGTGCCGATGTCGGTGTCGATGATCATCCGTTCCATGTACTGCTCCTCCTTGTTGCGGCCGTCCGCCGGCCTAGCGGCCGGTAGGACGGGCGGTCGACTGCCGGATCTCGAGCGAGACCGGCAGCGTCACGGTGCGGCGCCGCGACGGCGCGCGCTCCGGGTCGATGAACTGCAGGCCGGCGCGGGCCATCGCCACGACGTCCTGGCGTACGGTGGTCAACTGCGGCGACGTGTAGCGGGTCAGGGAGACGTCGTCGAAGCCGACGAGTGAGAAGTCGTCGGGGGCGTTGCGCCCACGCTGGTGGGCCTCGAAGAGGGCACCAATGGCGATCAGGTCGTTGGCGGCGAAGATCGCCGTGTAGTCGACCTGCCGGTCCACCAGGTGCCGGTAGGCGTTCGCCCCGCCGACCTCGGAGAACGAGCTCTCCACGACCAGTTGCTCGTCCTCGGCCAGGCCCGCCTCGCGGATCGCGTCGAGGTAGCCACGGCGCCGTTCCCGGCTGACCGCTACGTCGGCCGGGCCGGCGAGATGCGCGATCCGCCGGTGCCCGAGATCGATGAGGTGACGGGTGGCGAGCCGAGCGCCGGCCCGGTTGTCGGACTGCACGAGGTAGCCGGTGCCGCCGGGCAGGGCCCGGTCCAGCGCGATGAACACGAGGCCGGCCCGCGCGTACTCCTCGATCTCGGCCCGGGGCAGGCCGAGGCCGACGACGAAGACGTGCCGGACCTGCTTGGACAGCAGGCCGTCGAGGTAGCGACGCTCGGTGTCGGCGTCACCGGCGGTGTCACCGAGCAGGATCATGTATCCGTAGCGCTGCGCCTCGACCTGTAGGGCCCGCACCAGGCTGGGGAAAAACGGGTTGCTGATGTCCGGCAGCAGCACCGCGACAGTGTCGCTGACCTGGGTGGCCAGGGAGCGTGCCACGGTGTTGAGCCGGTAGCCCAGATCCTGGGCGACCTTCAGCACCGCCTCACGGGTCGTCGCGGACACCGTGTCCCGACCGGCCAGCACACGGCTGACCGTGGACGTCGAGACCCCGGCATGGCGGGCGACGTCGTAGATGGTCAGCCGGGACGGCTCCACCGAAGCGGGTTTGGACACGTGCTGACCTGCCCTTCTTCGTGCAACCGGTTGCTGCAACCGGTTGCCCTCATGTTTCCGCCGTGTTTCCCGTCACGTCAAGAGGGCAATCGGACCTTTTCGAGATCTGCCCGTGCGATCGAGGCGATGCTTGCCCCATCTCAGGCAGCGGTCGGCGCCCGTTGGTGGAGCAGCGACGACCATCGGACCCATCGTGTCGCCGTCGCGGCGAA
This sequence comes from Micromonospora radicis, assembly GCF_003583405.1. Taxonomy (GTDB): domain Bacteria; phylum Actinomycetota; class Actinomycetes; order Mycobacteriales; family Micromonosporaceae; genus Micromonospora; species Micromonospora radicis. Next base: position 9,420 of record NZ_QXEC01000006.1, on the reverse strand, counting down.
CGCCAGTGGTGATGGTCGCCCCGGCCGCCGCCCAGTTCACGACTCGCTCGGCCGCCTCGTCGTCGACCATTGAACCGATGTCGGTGGCCGGATCGAGTGAGCTGCCGAAGGTCAGCTTCTCCACCTCGCAAGTGAAGTTGTCGAGAAACTCGACGTGATGCTGCGGTGGACGCAGACATGTGCACCGAAACGCAACTCTGACCCGCGTGGCTGTATCCGGCACGGCGCAGATCCGGGGCCCCAGCGGTCACGTCGGCGTCCTCGCACACCATGGTCGCCGCACTCCAGAACCAGGCCGCTCGCGCCTGCAGCCTGGGCGACCACCGCGCCCGTGGCCGTACTGCCGGTGAAGCTGACCGACCTGCGGCAGCTAATAATGATCATTCGGCTCACCCATGCTCGTCGGGCAATAATGGGAGCCCGCAGCCCGATCTTGCGCATCCGCCCCGGGATGATCTTCCCGGGTGCGTGGAGTCAGGTTGGTTGACTCGTCAGGACCGAGCACGAGTTTGAAGAGCCTGGATATGGCGGCGACACCCAATCCCCGGCACTCGTTGGTGGTGGACCGAGGCGACCAGCACCAACAGTGGATCTACCGTCGCCGACCATCCGGCAAACCGACGCCCGCCATGCCTGGGATGGCGCGCTGGAGGCGATCGGCGCGAACGGTGTTCCGCCTGGTAGTTCTGGCCACTCGGAGCTACCGGATGGTGGCGAACGAGTCGAGCGTCACGGCGCGGCGGGAAAGTCGAGCCCCCGGCGCGCGACGGAGCGACGGGTCACTCGACGTCCGCCGGCCCGCCGGTACAGCTGAACTCAACTTGTCCGGATGCCTGGGCTGACGCCATAGTCGGCGGGTGGGGGTGTGGGGGACACGGCGCAGCTTTGCAACCCTCACTGACGTGGCTCGGCACGCCGGTGTTTCGGTAACGACCGCTTCGAAGGCCGTTAATGGGCAGCGTAAGGTGTCAGCGGAGACACGTGCTCGGGTGCTGGCGGCTGCACGCGAGTTGTCCTTCACCCCCAACCCGATGGCGGGCGGGCTGATCAGCGGGCGCAGCGGTACGGTGGGCCTGATCGGGTACGACAGCTACTCCATCCAGCGGTTCATCCTGCTCGGCGCGGAGTCTGCGCTCAGCGACGTCGACCTGTGGGTGATCACCACGGACACCCAGGGTGACACAGGGCGTCTCCAGTCACTGATCGGGATGATGAGGCACCGCAAGGTAGACGGTGTGCTGATGGTGGGCAACAACAACGACCCCACGCCAGCCGTAGGGGAGCGGCTGAGCGTGCGCCGGCGACAACTTCCCGCCTGTAGAGAAAGCCGACATGGACGAGATCACCGTGGTGACCACGGTGACGCAGAGCGAGCCCCGTGCCACTGGCCTGCAGGTGACGATCTACAACAAGTCGGCGTTCCCGGCGCGCGCTCTGCTTAGTTCCTCGTACCGGTACTACTTCCGTCGGGAAGGCACCGCAGCTGTCCAGGTGACCCCGGGATACACCCAGGGCTACCCGGCGCCGACCGCCGCCAAGCACCATTCCGGCGACGTCTGGTACGTCGAGGTCAACTGCGCCGGTTACACCATCGCTCCGGCCGGACAATCCGCGCACCGGATGGATGTCGAGTTCAAGATCGGAGTGGCCGCGGGCGGGACCTGGGACCCGACCAACGACCCCTCGTACCTACCGGGCACGTCGGTCAACCCGAAGGTTCCGCTGTACGAGGCCGGCACCCGAATCTGGGGTCAAGAGCCCGACACTGGCCCGAGTCCCTCGACCAGCCCGGGCCCGACAGTCAGCCCCACACCCTCGACGAGCAGTTCTCCGTCGCCAAGCACGCCATCCAACGGCCAACGGCGGAATCGGCTGCCGGGTGTCGTACGACGTCAATGATTGGGGCAGCGGGTTCACCGGAACGTCACCATCACCAACACCGGCCGTACGGCCTGGGCAGCATGGACCCTGGCGTTCACCTTCCCCGCCAACCAGCAGATCACACAGGGCTGGTCCGGGCATTGGAGCCAGACGGGCTCTCAGGTGACAGTGACCAACGCGTCCTGCAACGGCAACGTGCCACCCGGCGGCACCGCGAGCCTGGGCTTCAACGCCACGTACAGCGGCAGCAACCCGAGGCCGACAGCGTTCGCCGTCAACGGCGTGGCCTGCACATAAGGGCTGACCGCGGACCGGGCCGCCGAATGGTGTGCTGCCATTCGGCGGCCCGGACCGCTGCCGGCCCGGTCGAAATCTACTCGGCTACAGGCGGCAGTCGTGTGCAACGGCGAGAGCAGGGGGTCGGTGGAGGCTAGGTGTTCGGCGACCTCCACCGACGGGTGCTCGAGGAAGACAGCGACAAGGTGCTCCGGGCCGTGTTTGTGCCGCGTTCACAGGTGGCGGCGGCGCCACTCGGACTGTTCGTGCTCGGTGGCGACCTGCTCCTGTAGGGCCGTTTCGCGTACCTGCCTTCGAAACGGGTCGGTGCTGCGTAGTCCGGTCACGATCAGTAGCAGACAGACCGATGCCAGCAGCGCTAACCCGATGATTGCGGGCAGTGTGCTGGTGGTGGGTATCAGGATTCCCAGCGCGGTGGCGCCGACGACCGAGGCGGGCGGACTCGCCGAAAGCTGCGCCATTGCAGGGCGACCAGACCGGTGATGTAGATGAGTACGCCACCGAAAAGGGCGGCATCGTCGATTCCCGACGGGCGGATGAACCAGCCGGCATCGGACTCGCCGATCCTCGTCAGATACCGCTTGAGTCCGAGAGCGAAGAAGATCGCTCCGGCGATCAGTACGAAGTGCAGAACGACATACGCGTCTCTGGCGAGCGCCGCCCGCTCGTCAGGATCGCGGGTGCGGTGCATGTGCTGCTCCAGCCCGAGAGCGAGGGAGTCGAAGTACATCCACCACAACGCCGCGATGATGGCGGCACCGCAAACCGCTGCGGTGATCAGCGGCCAGGCCAGTGGCAGGTCCGCGGCCAGCCCCGCTCCCACGCCCAGCGCGATGATCGACTCGCCGAGCGCTATGAGCAGGATCAGGGCATATCTCTCAGCCCAGTGACCGGCGGACACGACCGTCACACCGGAACCCCGAATGCCGGCACCAGCGGCGAACTCCACCCCCACAGCGCACGTCCACAGCCCGAGCTTCAACCACGCGGACCACGGCACCACCGTCGGATCGGGTAGCAGCGCGGCCACCAGGATCAGTGCCATACTGACGACCATCGGCAGAATCAACCGCCCCAGCCCTATGCCCCGGTTCGGGCTTTTCATCGCCAGCACGAGCACCTGCAGCCCTCGGATGATCAGGTAGCAAGCCGCGAACACCAGCGGCCCCGGCGCTCCGCCCGGCTGGTCAATGAGTGCCTCGGGCAGGGACAGCGTGAGCACCAGTAGGGCTACCACCGTCACCGACCCGACCAGCGGCACTATGCCCTGATCGGCCCGCAGGAAATTGCCGAGTGCAGCGAAACCGACCCAACACCACCACAACAACGCCAGCACCACTAGGCCGCTGAGGAGAGCCACCACACCAAGGTGCTCAGCCACGACGGTCGTCACGTTGAGAAACGCGAACACGAACACAAGGTCGTAGAACAACTCGAGACGCGTGACACGTGAACCCGGTGCCGCAGGCAGGAACCGGCCCGCACGACGGAAGGACGCCACTCCGACGAGTCTGACAGCCAGCCGCGGACACAGAACCTATATCGAACGAGTTCGTCCGCTACCGATGCTCGACGATCTTCGCGTTGGAGTCTTTGGCGAAGCGTGCCAGCGGGTTATGCAGATTAGATGTCGGCTATTCCGTTCAGACCGCGGCCTTGCTTGATCGGAATCCAGGACTGGTAGATGAATTCCTCATTTGTTTGCCATCGTCGGGTAGGTGATTCCGGCGTGAGCCGACTTTGAGCTGCTTGAAGATCATTCGGAGGCGGTGATCCACGGCCGGCTGGGCCGACGACAAGGTCGCTGAAAGCCTCGTCTACCGCGGCCACCAGATTGGGCATCTACCGTGACCACACCTACCGGCGCGCGATGGCGATACTCGCCGAGTGGGGCTACCCCGAACCGGGAGACCTCGGTCCCCGCGAGGCGCCGTCGATCATCGGCCACGCCGTCGACCTGCTCGCCTCACGCGGCACCACCCTCGACGAGCTCGCCCTCCGCGCGGCCATACCCGTGGATCTCCTCCAGATCATCCTCGCGGCCGGGACTCTGCACCTGCTTGATCGGCAGCAGGCCGACTTCATGCGGAGCTAAGAAGGCAGGCAACCATCAACCCCGCGGTTACTCGCTCACAGCGGGTACCAGAGAGGGCTTGCCGCCGGTCTTGAGGAAGGTGGCTGCTATCTGTATGGCGGTTTCGGGGCGGATCCGCAGGTGCCCGAGAGCCTCCGCAGAATCGCGGCGAACACTCCTACCGCCCCGGCAAGCGTCCGGCCCATCGCCGTACCCGCCCATCCGACTGCGGAGCGGGGTCAGCCCAAAGGCCGCGTCAAGTGAGTGCCCACCACTCCGTGACGGGGTGGTGGGCACTTCGGATCCGTCTACTCGATGTCGTAGTCGTCGTAGTCGTACGGATCTTCCGCCTCGTTGCGGCCAGCCGCTTCCTGCGCCCGGTCGTCGAAGCTGCTAGTCGCGGTCGGCGAACTGGGGTCGCGGTCGGCCGCCGCGCTGATGCGGTCGGCGGATTCGTGGTCCATTGGTGTGGATCGGGCCCATGACGGTTCCTTCGTCGGCTCGCGCCCTCGGTTATGCCTGGGGCGACTCGCACCTCGGCCGCCCACGCGACCTCGGTGTTCGATCCCTGGGCTACGTCGGCGCCTGGCCCGCGCTGCACGTACTGCCCACTGAACGCCGCGTGTGAGATGTCCGGCGGGATCTACCGGAAGTGCTCGCCCCACAGTTCCGGCTGAGGAATGCCGGTCCCTCTACTGAGGTCCAGACTACGTTGGCTGCCTGGAGAGCGCCGGCTGCCGCGCCGCGTGGAAATCGCTCGCCGCCATGAAGGCGGCGTGTCGGAAGACTTCCACTGCTTGGTGCATCGCACGAGCCAGGCTAACCAATGCCGGGGGCAATGCGGGTCGCACAAGCTCAGCCACTACAGTCACACCTCGAAGAGTGACCCACGGCAATACGCCCGTGGGTCCTCCTCGCGTGCCCGGCCGAGCTGTCATTGGCCGGGCACTCAGACGGGCCTCCGGGTCACAACCGGAACCGTCACTACGTCGATCCGACTACGTGCATAGCAGGAAGGAGTCAACGCAAGGATGACTATACGACGGGAAAATAGACCGCAACAACCTGGGTCGACTACTTCGGAACGAGTGATCCCCCTGCGAACCGTGGGAGTGCTCGCCCTGGCCAGCGGCATCGGCTACGCCGGACGTCACTTCCCCGACGCCGCCACGTCCGTCGTGCTTACCCTCGTCGCGTTCAACGCGCTCGACGAACTGACCCGGTCGGTGCGCTGGATCCGGTGAAGCCATTGGGCGGATCGCGACGGAGCGCGGTCCGCCCACGTCAAGCAGGCATGGACGGCTACGCCAGCAAATCGGCGGTCTTTGAAAAACCGGCTGCCGCGAGGTCCGCATCCAGCCAGGCGGGTTCGTCGCCGTACGCGGCTACCCACCAGTCGACGTGTTCAGACGCCGCATCGCCGAGGGGCACGATGAAAGTCTCGCGCACAAGGTACGGATTGGCGAGTCGCCGGAGGAAGACTCCGGACTCGGACCGCACGGTGATTGCTTGGGTGCCTGCGTCGTTGCCATCGAAGTTCACCCCAACACCGCTGGACAACACGACGCCACGTGCATTCGCGGGCCAGACAACGCTGGCACGAATCACCGCTGCAATCGCATCGAGGCGTTCTGTTGGTGCCATCTTGGTCCACTCTGTGAACTGAAAAAGCCCGTCCAGGCAGTCCACCCGCACCCAGGCGGGCAGCGGGCCAGTGATTTGCTCAGCCTTCTTGGCGAGAGTCCGACCCAGCCGACGCCACCCGTCACGGTATTGGACCGCGCCTGTGAAGCTCGGACCAGGCGGCGGCGGGTCCGGGTAGACCGTGACCACACCAATGTCCCACTGGATCACCTGCACCTGGCGAGACTCTGCCGCGATAGAGGCGATGAGATCGATGGCCAACAGCCACTCCTGCGTGTCGGCTTCAGTCGAATGATCATCTAATACGACGACGCATGTCACATTGCGCTTGCCCTCGATGCCCCTGATCGCGGCTAGGAAGTGATCCTCGTAGTTCTCCCACGCCATGTCGATGTCTGCCCGGGGCACCGTGACGGTCTCCACCATCCAGGGACTTCCGCCCTCAGGGTCGATGAGGAGATCCCCGCTCTTGACTGAGCCAGGAATCGGCGGCTCGAAGCTGAATGACGCTCCCGTGCTCGATGCCGCGCGGGAGATCTCCAGTTGTAGCCAGGTGTGCCGCCAAGTCGAGGTGTCCATCCCCCTCTTCATGTTGGTCCGGACGCTCGCAAACGTTGACTCGTTGGCGGCGGCGTCCAGCCACATCGCCCACGACAGCACTTGAGGTAGGGCGTAGCGGTAGGTGCCGACGAGAAGCAGCGCACGCGGAAACCACCCCTGCCTTTCGTACTGGCGGGTCGGCCACTTCTCCCCGAGATGCACGCGAAAACGACCAACGGCCCACCGTGCCGCAGCGGCTCCATTCTCGGAGAGGCCGCCCCGACCGATCATCTCGTCGATCAACTTCCAGGTCGGTCCGTCGTCGCTCATCTCGCCAGGATGGTCTTGGAATTTCGTTCGTACAAGCGCCTTCCGCAGCGATGAACGCCGCGAAGGCAACTTCTCCACTCAGCACCTGCCGAGCAGGGTGATCGCTGGTGCAGCTCAGGTCCAAACCACAAGGCCTTGGCTCCTGATCTACGGGGCTAAGCCCTGGACAGCTGCCACCGCGTGACGCTCTGTCCGGGCTGCCGCTGTCGCCCATCTCACCCGTTCGGCTTGAGTTTGCCCGCCACGTGCCACGGTCTGGGGCTCTGTCCGCCGGTCAAATGACGGTCAAATGATCAAGGGCGGGTTCTCGGCCATCCGAGAACCCGCCCTTGACCTGCTGCCTTGTGGTGGAGCTGAGGGGATTTGAACCCCTTACACCCACGGCAATGAACGAACATCATCAATCGGACCGATCGGCGCTCCAACCAGCGCGCACTCTGCCGACGCTTGTCAGCGTTTACCGTCGCTGGTTCCTCTCAGATGTACCGGATCTGTACCTGACGATCTTGCCGCGCCGCGCCCGTCGACGCTGCTGCCGGGGTGCCGCGCTCGAACCGAGCAGGCGACAAGCCTCCGTTGGCGCGGTACGCCAAAAAGAGCAATAAGGACATTGGTGGCGGTCCCCAAGAGGAGGTGCCAACCCCGATCGCGAGCAGCGCTCAACTACAAGCTGCTGCGGTACTGTTACTCCCCTGAGGGAGTTGTCGCCGCATTGTCGATCGGAGAGCTGCGTGCCGCGATCCAGGAACCGTCGGAGCGATGAAGCTCCGGCGAACTCGTCGGAGTCGCAGGTTGAGCGCAAGTGGATCTGGTTCCGCCCTGAGATTGGGGGACGCTCCCGCTCCCAGGAAGAGTTCGACGATCTTCCAGCGGCAGGAAGGGGTCGGCTGCTGGCCGTCGTCAAGCGGCACATCGCAGGCGAGTCCAGGCGCAAGGATATTGATCATTTGGGCAGCGGCATCTACGAGCTGCGCACTCGGGTGGGCAATGACCACTACCGCGTCCTGTTCGCCAACTGGGGCCCCCACTGGGTCGCACTGACGGCGTTCTACAAGAACCAGCAGACCACCCCGAAGCAGGATCTTGACCGGGCCAAGGATCGACGCGACCGCTGGGAAGCCAGGTTTGGCAAGACGCCCCGCTGAGTCGAGCCCAAGCTGTGATGCGCAAGATGGGCAAAGCTATAGCACGGCAGCCAAGATCCGGCTAGCATCGGGAGTAACCGATAGGGCTCCGCACTCGTTGTGGGGTTACGGTAAGTGAGGGGAGAGCAACAGTGGGCGGGGTTAAGGATTCGGACATCTTGGCCACTCCGTTCGATAGCTCCGCCTTTGAGGACGAATTCGCGCCCTACCTTGCGAAGGCGACCGAGAATCCTGAGGTTCGAGCCGCTTACGAGGACGCGCAGGAAACCCACAAGATCCTTGACAGCCTTGTTGCCCTGCGTCGCGCCCTGCGCCTGACGCAGACGGCCGTTGCCCGGCGAATGGGAATTCGGCAGCCTGCGGTGTCCGAGTTTGAGACCGAAGCAAGCGATCCTCGCTTGTCGACCATCCAGCGGTATGCTCGGGCGGTCGAGGGACGAATCAGAATTTCCCTGGAGCTTCCTGCTGAGTGCGACTGGGTTTCGCCTAGCGTGTCGGCATACAGTGCCGAAAAGCCTGCTCTTGCGGGTTCGAGCGTCCCTGTGAAGCGCGGCAACCTTGCTCGCGCCTGGGGAGCCAAGTCCGAGTGGGATCTGACCGCATGAAGGTACCTGACGACATCGATCTATACGCTGCCCAGCAGGCAGCGGCGCGGGTCGCAGCACGCGCAGAGATTCGGGATGTCCGGCTTTTTGGGTCGTCTGTCGAGTTGGATCACTTTCCAACAACAGGCAGCCGTCTCAAGTGGTCGCTGGATACGGATGTCGCGGTCGAGAGGGAAGAGGACGACAGCGCCTTCATCCTAAGGAGCAGGTACTCCTTAGTGGTTGCGGAGGCAACGGAGGTTCTTCCTGATACAGACGATGCCGGGGCTGAGACCGATGACGGCGATGACGAAGGGAGCATAGCCGACATTTCCTTTGAATTTGCGGCATTGTTCCATCTGGAGATGCGCGATGGGGACGATCCTGTCAATGATGCCGAGTTGCAAGCCTTCGCATTTACGACGGGACAGTTCGCGCTCTACCCGTTTGCGCGTGAATACGTCTACGACGTGACTGGAAGGCTCGGTCTTCCACCGCTCACGGTTGGTGTCTTGCAGCTACCGGTCCGAAGGGACTCATAACCCTTCGCCCTGCCCTCTTGGTAGATTGAGGCTGCCGAGCCTTCCAGCCATCCCGTCGGCCTTCGTCCGCACATCTGTGGAGTGGGTGGGGCCTGCCTGGTCAAGGTGGAGCACCCAGCGGCTGAACGACCTTGACCAGGCAGGCCCCACCCACTCGGCTCCGCCCGGACGGAGGTTGTCGGGATGGCCCAACCATCCCGGAGTGCCTGAGCGCCCCGCCGGAGGCATTGCTTTTGTGACCGCTTGACATGAAGCCCTGGATCTGCCATCGACCATGGCGGCCCGGGGCTTCTTCGTATGTTGCGCCGCCGGCGGGTTGGAACCGTCGCGCTGGCGGCCGGAGGCCAGAGGCGCGGCGGCGGGCCGGCAGGCCCGGCCCTGGT
>NZ_QXEC01000059.1 GCF_003583405.1 Micromonospora radicis | reverse complement strand
AGGGCTCCGGCAAGGTAGCGATATGACCGTTGCGGGCGGTTGGGTGTGGACGCTCCGGATCATGGGCGGTATGGAGACGGGCGTGGCCTTTCGATGATCATCCAGGTGTCGAGTCTGGGAAGATCAAAGAGGACCACGCCCGTTGGGATCATCATCGCTGATTGACGTGTTGGCCGTTCACGCGGACCGCCTGCTGGACGAGCCGTTACCGGACCAGCGCAGGACAAGCCTGGTCACGGCGTTGACGGCTGTGCCGGACCGGCGCGACCCTCGCGGTGTCGTGCATGCGCTGCCCCCGGTGCTGGCCACGGCGGTCGCGGCGGTACTGACCGGCGCCCGGTCCGCGGCGGCGGTCGCGGAATGGGCCGCTGACGCGCCGCAGCAGGTACTCGCCGACCTGGGCGTGTTCCGGGACCCGTTCACCGGGGTGTATCGGGCTCCGGACGAGTCGACGTTCCGGCGGATCCTGGCCGGTGTCGACGCCGACGCCTTGGACGAGGCCGTCGGCCGGTGGGTCCTCGCGTCCCGTCCGGTACCGAGCTCGGGCCGGCAGGTGTACAGCGTGGACGGCAAAACCTTACGAGGCAGCGGCCCGGCCGGCGCCCAGGTGCATCTGCTCACCGCGCTGGATCAGCACACCGGAACCGTCCTGGGCCAGGTCGATGTCAACGGCAAGACCAATGAGCTGACCCGTTTCCAGCCACTGCTGACCCCACTCGACCTGACCTCGGTGGTCGTCACCGCCGACGCGCTGCACACCCAGCGCGAGCACGCCCGCTGGCTGGTCGACGACAAGAAAGCCGCCTACCTGTTCACCGTGAAGAAGAACCAGCCGCGTCTGTATCACCAGCTCAAGGCTCTGCCCTGGGCGAAGATCCCGATTCAGGACGAGACCAGCACCCGCGGACACGGCCGCTACGACATCCGCCGCCTGCAGGCAGCCACCTGCACCGGGCCGCTCGCGCTGGACTTCCCGCACGCCACGCAAGCACTACGGATCCGCCGCCGACGAATGAATCTGGCCACCGGCCGCTGGTCCACCGTGACCGTCTACGCGATCACCAACCTGGACGCCGCCGAGGCCAGCCCCGCCGACCTCGCCGACTGGCTACGCGGGCACTGGGCCATCGAAACCCTGCACCACATCCGCGACACCACCTACGGCGAAGACGCCAGCCGCCTCCGCACCGGCCACGCGCCCCGTGTCATGGCCACCCTGCGCAACACCGCGATCAGCCTGCTCCGGCTCGCCGGCATCACCACCATCGCGAAAGCCCTACGCCGCAACAGCAGAAACCCCTACCGACCACTCCAAATACTCGGACTCACCTGAAACGG
>NZ_QXEC01000058.1 GCF_003583405.1 Micromonospora radicis | reverse complement strand
CACCCGTTACCTTTTGATCGTCCCCAGCCGGGGACCCTCGGTCGCCCGGCCCGGTATGACTTACCGCCCCTGTCGTTGCGATGATCCGGGGGGTGTTGTCGCCGGGCCGGGTGGCGTCGACGGACCGCTGATAGGGACACGACCATCCGCTCTGTTGGGGTAGGTCTCTTCGTAACGTGGGTGCCGGAAGTCGACGCCAGACTGCGACCGAGCCCGGTGCGATGTCGCGGGAGGCGAGGCGATGCACGGCGACTACCAGGTGTTTCTCGGTCTGGATGTTGGTAAGGACGGCCACCACGCCGTCGCGTTGAACCGGGACGGCAAACGGCTGCACGACGCGGCGCTGGCCAATACCGAGGCCAAGCTGCGGCAGGTCTTCGACAAACTCGCCAAGCACGGGTCCGTACTGGTGGTTGTCGATCAGCCTGCCTCGATCGGCGCCTTGCCGGTCGCGGTCGCCCGGGCCTGCGGACATCAGGTCGCCTACCTGCCCGGACTCGCGATGCGTCGGATCGCCGACCTGCACCCCGGCAACGCGAAGACCGACGCCCGCGATGCCTATGTGATCGCTGACGCCGCCCGCACCTTGCCCCACACCCTGCGTCGCGTCGACGTCGGCGACGAAGCCCTCGCCGAGCTGGAAATGCTTGTCGGCTTCGACGACGACCTGGCCGGCGAGTCCACCCGACTGACCAACCGAATCCGTGGCCTGCTCACTCAGATTCACCCGGCCCTGGAACGAGCGTTCGGCAAGAACATTCAACACAAGGCCGTCCTGGAACTGCTGTCGCGCTGCGGCGGCCCGGCCGGGCTGCGTAAAGCCGGCCGCCGCAAGCTGGTGTCGATCGCGTCGAAGAACGCACCACGCATGGGTGAACGCCTCGTCGAACGGATCATGACCGCCCTGGACGAGCAGACCGTCGTCGTTCCCGGCACCGCCGCAGCGGAGAAGATCCTGCCGCGACTGGCCGACAGCCTGCGCGAGGTGCTTCAACAGCGGGACCAGGTCGCCGCCGAGGTGGACGGGATACTCGATGCCCACCCTCTTGCCGAGGTCCTGACCTCGATGCCCGGCATCGGCGTCAGGACCGCCGCGAGGATCCTGCTCGACATCGGCGACGGCACCTCCTTCGCCACTGCCGGGCACCTCGCCGCCTACGCCGGACTGGCCCCGGTCACCCGCCGCTCCGGCAGCAGCATCCGCGGCGAGCATCCCGCCCGCGGCGGAAACAAACAGCTGAAACGCGCGTTCTTCCTCGCCGCGTTCGCCGCCCTGTCCGACCCGGTCAGCCGCGCCTACTACGACCGCAAAAGAGCCCAAGGCAAGAAGCACAACGCCGCCCTGATCTGCCTCGCCCGACGCCGCGTCGACGTCCTGTTCGCCATGCTCCGCGACAAGACCACCTACCAAGCCCGACCCCTCCCGGCCCCGGCTTGACAAGAACATAGGGACACCCCCC
>NZ_QXEC01000057.1:2500-5307 GCF_003583405.1 Micromonospora radicis | reverse complement strand
TGTCCGGCGGTGTCCTACTCTCCCACACCCTCCCGGGTGCAGTACCATCGGCGCTGGAGGGCTTAGCTTCCGGGTTCGGAATGTAACCGGGCGTTTCCCCTCCGCCATGACCGCCGTAACCTTATCAACATGTCAAACACACTTCCACCAACATCACCGTTGGGAGGTGTTTGTTTGTTGTGAGTTACACAGTGGACGCGAGCAGAACCTTTGTAGTCAAGTCCTCGGCCTATTAGTACCGGTCAACTGAACCCGTTACCGGGCTTACATTTCCGGCCTATCAACCCAGTCGTCTAGCTGGGGGCCTTACCCCACCAAAGGTGGGTGGGATACCTCATCTTGAAGCGAGCTTCCCGCTTAGATGCTTTCAGCGGTTATCCCTTCCGAACGTAGCTAACCAGCCGTGCCCCTGGCGGGACAACTGGCACACCAGAGGTTCGTCCGTCCCGGTCCTCTCGTACTAGGGACAGCCCTTCTCAAGTATCCTACGCGCACGGCGGATAGGGACCGAACTGTCTCACGACGTTCTAAACCCAGCTCGCGTACCGCTTTAATGGGCGAACAGCCCAACCCTTGGGACCTGCTACAGCCCCAGGATGCGACGAGCCGACATCGAGGTGCCAAACCATCCCGTCGATATGGACTCTTGGGGAAGATCAGCCTGTTATCCCCGGGGTACCTTTTATCCGTTGAGCGACACCGCTTCCACACGCAAGTGCCGGATCACTAGTCCCGACTTTCGTCCCTGCTCGACCCGTCAGTCTCACAGTCAAGCTCCCTTGTGTACTTGCACTCAACACCTGATTGCCAACCAGGCTGAGGGAACCTTTGGGCGCCTCCGTTACCCTTTAGGAGGCAACCGCCCCAGTTAAACTACCCACCAGACACTGTCCCTGAACCGGATAACGGTCCGAAGTTAGATACCCAAATCAACCAGAGTGGTATTTCAAGATTGCCTCCACACATACTGGCGTATGCGCTTCACCGGCTCCCACCTATCCTACACAAGCTAACTCAGATACCAATGTCAAGCTATAGTAAAGGTCCCGGGGTCTTTCCGTCCTGCCGCGCGTAACGAGCATCTTTACTCGTAATGCAATTTCGCCGGGCCTGTGGTTGAGACAGTGGGGAAGTCGTTACGCCATTCGTGCAGGTCGGAACTTACCCGACAAGGAATTTCGCTACCTTAGGATGGTTATAGTTACCACCGCCGTTTACTGGCGCTTAAGTTCTCCGCTTCGCCCCGAAGAGCTAACAGGTCCCCTTAACGTTCCAGCACCGGGCAGGCGTCAGTCCATATACATCGAATTACTTCTTCGCATGGACCTGTGTTTTTAGTAAACAGTCGCTTCCCCCTGCTCTCTGCGGCCATACAACGCTCCACCCGCACGGGGCTTCACGTCTCCGGCCCCCCTTCTCCCTAAGTTACGGGGGCAATTTGCCGAGTTCCTTAACCACAGTTCGCCCGATCGCCTCGGTATTCTCTACCTGACCACCTGTGTCGGTTTGGGGTACGGGCCGCTCGGAACTCGCTAGAGGCTTTTCTCGGCAGCATAGGATCACTGACTTCACCTGAATCGGCTCGGCATCACGTCTCAGCCCCATGACATGCGGATTTGCCTACATGTCGGCCTACACGCTTACCCCGGCACAACCACCGGCCGGGCTCAGCTACCTTCCTGCGTCACCCCATCGCTTGACTACTACCCGCCAGGTTCCCACGCTCCCCACCACCGGTCCGAAGACCGCCAGCAGATCGGATGGTTAGCACAACGAGGTTCATCAGGGACGCTCCTTCGCGGGTACGGGAATATCAACCCGTTGTCCATCGACTACGCCTCTCGGCCTCGCCTTAGGTCCCGACTCACCCAGGGCGGATTAACCTGGCCCTGGAACCCTTGGTCATCCGGCGGAAGGGTTTCTCACCCTTCTTTCGCTACTCATGCCTGCATTCTCACTCGTGCCGCGTCCACAACTGGGTCACCCCGCTGCTTCACCCCCGGCACGACGCTCCCCTACCCACCCACACACCTGGATAGACCCCCAAAGGAACCTACCTGGCTCTGTGTGAGTGCCACAGCTTCGGCGGTGTGCTTGAGCCCCGCTACATTGTCGGCGCGGAACCACTTGACCAGTGAGCTATTACGCACTCTTTAAAGGGTGGCTGCTTCTAAGCCAACCTCCTGGTTGTCTATGCGACCCCACATCCTTTTCCACTTAGCACACGCTTAGGGGCCTTAGCTGGTGATCTGGGCTGTTTCCCTCTCGACTACGAAGCTTATCCCCCGCAGTCTCACTGCCGCGCTCTCACTTACCGGCATTCGGAGTTTGGCTGATTTCGGTAAGCTTGTAGGCCCCCTAGACCATCCAGTGCTCTACCTCCGGCAAGAAACACACGACGCTGCACCTAAATGCATTTCGGGGAGAACCAGCTATCACGGAGTTTGATTGGCCTTTCACCCCTAACCACAGGTCATCCCCCAACTTTTCAACGTTGGTGGGTTCGGCCCTCCACGCGGTCTTACCCACGCTTCAGCCTGCCCATGGCTAGATCACTCCGCTTCGGGTCTAGAACATGCGACTCAAACGCCCTCTTCAGACTCGCTTTCGCTACGGCTCCCCCACACGGGTTAACCTCGCCACATGCCACTAACTCGCAGGCTCATTCTTCAAAAGGCACGCCGTCACCCCTAAAGGCTCCGACGGATTGTAGGCGAACGGTTTCAGGTACTATTTCACTCCCCTCCCGGGGTACTTTTCACCATTCCCTCACGGTACTCGTCCGCTATCGGTCACCAGGAAGTATT
>NZ_QXEC01000056.1 GCF_003583405.1 Micromonospora radicis | reverse complement strand
TAGGGCCTCGTCGCCGCCGACGCCAACGGTCCCTCGCCCGGTTGACCCCTGTCGAGTTCGAGACCATCATGACCCCACCGGCCAGTCAGGCCGCGTGACTACACCTGTCACCTATCGGTGCAGCAGACCCGCCTCTCCCGTGCGAGTCGCCCGGCTGGGCGTGTTGTTCGATGTGCTGGTCGCAGGGTTATGCGGCCCAGCGGCGATGGCTGCAACGATCCAGTCTTAACTCTTCCTGAAGGTCAAGTCGTTGGCGCAGCAGCCAGCCGGCGATGCCGCCGGCTGGCTGCTGACGATGGGTGCACAGGCTCGTGCGGACTACGCCGGCCTCGTTGCGCCGTGCCGACGTGGGACGACCGATGCGGTTGCTTCGGCGGCGGCGTGTGAGAGTTCGGGGAGGACGTCGCCGTAGAACTTGGCGGTGAAGTGTGGGCTGGAGTGGCGGAGTCGGTTGGAGATGACTTTCATCTGGACGCCGGCGGCGAGGCCCATGGTGGCGGCGCCGTGGCGGAGGTCGTGGAGTCGGATGGGTGGTAGTCCGGCTTGGGTGGCGAGGTGGTGGAAGTGGTCCGTGACGTCGGCGGGGTGGAGCCGGCCGCCGGTGGGCGTGGTGAACACCAAGCCGGTTCTGGTCCAGGTGGTGCCGGCGGCGAGGCGTTCGCGGTGGTGGCGGGCCCGGTGGGCGCGGAGAACGGCGACGGTTTCGGTGTCGAGTGCGATGGTGGCTTCGCTGTCGGTGGTCTTCGGGGTGTCGATGGCGGTGGCCCAGCCTTGTTGGACGAGTTGCCAGCGCACAGTGAGCGTGGCGGCGTCGAGGTCGAGGTCGTCCCAGTGCAGGCCGCAGGCTTCGCCTCGGCGGAGGCCGGTGAAGACGATGAGGTGGTAGAGGGCGTAGAGCCGGTCGCCTGCGTCGTGGGTGTGGTCGAGGAACCGGCCGGTGTGTTCGGGGGTCCAGATCATGACCGGGCTCGGGGTGGTGCCGGTGTCGCGCCAGGTGCGGACGCGTTGGTCGGTCCACACGGTGGGCTTGGGTGCCCGGGCGCGGGGTAGCTCGACCAGGAGGGCGGGGTTGAGGTCGAGGTAGCGGTGGCGGCGCATCGCGTCGTTGAGGGCCTTGCGCAGGGTGGCGTGGATGACGTGCATCGTCCTCGGGCCGACGACCCGCTGGTTCTTGACCTGGTCGCGTTTGCTTTGGTCTCGGCTGGCGCGCAGGGTGGCGATGGTGGTGTTGCGCTCGGCGATGGCCTCGTACATGGCGTCGATGTGACCCGGGCGGAGCCGGTCGATACGCAGGTGCCCGAGGTGCGGGATCAGATAGAGGCGGATGTGTCCCTCGTAGGAGCGCAGGGTGCCTTTCTTGATGTTCTTGCGTCCGGCGAGCCAGTCGGTGAGGTATACGGCCATGGTGGGGAGTTCGGTGGGGGTGATGTCCAGGTGCAGGGTCCGGCGGACCTGGTCGGGGGTGGGGACGGGTGCGCCGGTCTTGACGGCGGTCTCGATGAGGTCCCCGGTCTTGACCATGACGTGCTGGTCGCTGGCGTCGGGGACGGCCAGCGCTGCGCGGATACGGTCCAGGACCACGTCGGCGTCGGCCTGGGTCGCGTAGGGGCCGTGGCGCAGTGGGCGGCGGGTGCCGTCGGCTCGGGCGGGGATTTCGATCTGCCAGTGCCACTGCCCGTGATTACGGGACCAACCGCCGCCAGGCCGGCGCAGCTGGGGACAGGAACGTCCGAGGCGGCGGCCGGTGGTGGTGTCGCGGCAGCCGCAGCGTTTGAAGATGGTGCCTTTCACTGGTCGTCTCCTGGGTGCTCGACGTGGTGCCGCCAGCGGTGGTGGTGTAGTCCGCTGGTGGCGGGGTCGTTGCATCCACGCTCGACACCCCGACCGGATCAAGTCGCCGGCCACCGTCGGGATCCGGGGCGGGGTTGTCGAGGAGGAGGAGTCGCAGGAGGCCGGCGACCGGGACGATGATGCGGCTGCCGGCCCGGATCAGCGGGGCGGGGAAGGTGTCGGTGGCGGCGAGGCGGTATGCCTGGGACCGGCTGATACCGAGGACCGCCGCGGCGGTGGGCAGGGTGGTGGCGGCACCGAGCGCGCGGATCCGCTCAGCGGTCCACGGCACCCCGGTAGACAGGTGGTGTGGGCTGGTCGGCCGGGTGCTACGGGTGGGAGTGGTGTCGGCGTTCATGGTGTCGGATCTCCTGACTGCGGTGCGGGCGGTTGAGGGATAGGCGAGCTGGTGGTCGTGGCGGTGGAGAGTTCCGGTGTTGCCGGTGGCGTGCTGCCGTCGGCCGGATCAGGTGGCTGCCCGGCTGGGGTTGAGGGCGTCGGATGTCGTTCGGCTTTGAGGATCTTCAGCAACTGGGAAGCTCGCTTGTTCGATACGGTGTGCCCGGCAGCGCGCAGCGCTGCGGCCAGGGCGGTCCGGGTCAACGGCTGCCCCTGCGCGGCGAGACGCTCCTGAGCGCGCCGCGCGGCGGGAAGTAGCTCTTCGGCTTCGGTGGGGTGGGGGGACGGTCCGCGCCGTGATGACCGGCCTCGGCGGACCGGTCCGCCGGAACGGGGACGGGGACCGTCCGGTCCGTTGTCGGGGTGGCGGGCGGTGGTGTCGGGGACGGTCCACGCGGGGATAGACGGGTCTGCGGATGGTGGGGTGGACGGGGCGTCGCGGTCCCCGCCGGACCGGGCGGGGTCGATGGGGGTGGACTGGTCCGCCGACGGACCGATGGGTGCGGCGGTTCCGGAGTGGGTGGGAGTGGGTGTGGTGTCGGTGTAGCCGAGGGCGATCTTGACCATGACCAGGAACCCGAGCGCCGGCACAGCCGCGGCGATCCAGCCGATCGGGGACGGCTCCGCCTCCACGACCTGCGCGGCAAGGGACAACGTCACCGCGCACGCCAGCACCGCCGCCGGGAACACCGTCGACACCCCGGCCCGTTTGCGGCGGCGGAGTTCCAGGCCGGAGGCGATGGACATCAACTCCAGCACGATCGCGTCCGCCCACGCCAACCAGCCCGGCTGACCATGAGCGGCAGCCACGTTATGAACGTGGGTGAAGCTGGCCGCACCAGCCGCCCCACCAATCGCGAGCATGATCACGACTTGAAGGACGCCCTCGGCCCGGTTACGTGCCGGACCCGTGTCCGGGTCACCTGGTGGTGTCGTGGCGGACCACCTTCCCGGACCGGACCACACGCACACCCGGTCCACCCACATCTCGCGCGGACCGGACGAGCGGACGTGCGGTCCCGACATGCCGGTCCGGGACCATGAGCGGACCGGCCCAGACGCGGACCGCGGACCGACCGCACGGAGGTCGGGACGGTACCTCGGCCCCGTCACCGTCAGGGCTGTCCGGGGCTGTCACCCGCCTGTCAGCCACCCCCGCTAGGACGCTGACAGACCAGTGACAGAACCGCCGAAGCTCGGTCTCGCACGCCGACCGTGTGTGGACGGCGTCCGGCAATCTGTCGTCGATCACGCGGTCTCCGAAGTCAGGTCGCGGTCGTCGATGACCCACGCCGCCAGGTCGGCGAGCGTGGATCGTTGTCCGTCCCCGCCGGCCATGGCCCACACCGCCTCGGCGGGGCACAGGCCCGCCGTGGCGGCGTGGTCGCGGGCACCGGTAGCGACCAGCACCAACGGCGGCGTCTGCGCCAACATCTGGCGCAGGTTCCGCTCCCGGGCGGCCGAGTGCAGCCAGAACAGCACCGGCCACACCCGCCCCATCGCGGCGAACCACTCCCGGTAACCGACCAGCTTGCGGACCAGCACCGACAGCGGCTCACCACCGGTGTCGTACTCCACGAAGAACGGCACCACCGTGCTACCCGAAGCCCACAGGCCATAGCCATCGGGGCGTACCCGAGGCTGATAGGCGCGCACCAGAGCCGGATCCCCCGGACTGGTGAACACCCCCGACCGCTGGCATCCCGCTTCCGACAACCACTCCCCCAGCCGGGCATCAGGATGGGTCCGGGCGTAACCCGCGAGAGCGGTGAAGAAACCGTTCACCCCGAGCCGATGCTCCAGCGTGCGGCTCGACGTCCAGCGCCGCCGCTCCACCCGAGCATGATCACGCCGAGGCGGACGCTCATCACGACCCGCGGCCACGACCTCCGCGCCGAGCTGGTCGATGACGTAGTGATACGGGTACGAGCCACCATCAGCGCGCTGCGGCCGAAACCGCCCCACCAACCGCAACCGATACAACGTCCGCAACCGACGCTGGCAGAAGTCCAGGGATGGGAACAGGGCGTGCGCGATCTGGAACGAGGTCAACACCCCGTGGTCGTACAACCAGCCCAGCAGCACACGGTCACGGCCGGTGAGCTGGGACTGGACCCGAAGGACCGGATCATCCACCGGCCATCACCTCCTTCCTTGTGCGGAATACCCAGCCCCAGGGGGAGAGACCCGAGACCAGGCAGGGTCTGTCGCAGGACAAGCCGACCGCGTCGACAGCCAGCCTGACCTGCGGTGTAAGACGGAACAGGGGGTCCGTCCCGGCGTCCGGTTGAAGACCGACCTCAACCCGGACGCCAACCAGGACCCCGCAACGGGCACTGAAACGAAATCTGTCACCGCCACCGGTACCAAACCGGGGGCGCGGAACGACGAGATGAACGACGAACACAACTACTCCTTGATCAATAGGATGAGAAAAGACGACGACAGTCACGACCTCGCAGGGGTACCGCAGCCACAGGCGAGTGCGGTGGGCCACCGAAAGCGCACTGTGGAGTTGTCAACGGACACACCGACCGGCGCACCGGCCGACCCGTGAAGGCAGATCAGGGCAGCAACGACCGACACGAGCACCAGATTGGCGGTCGCGGCAGCAGGAACAGCGGTAGCCGTAGCAGCGGAGCAGGGCGGCAAGCGGCCACGCCGGCACAGGCTCATCTCGGCCTGGGGCAGATGCTCTGGGAGCCGCAGCATCACCACGGCCCGATAGAGCTTCGGCTCAACCAGCCGGAGAAAGATCCTTCATCGCGAACCCCCTGTCACCCAGAACCATCGACGGCCCGCCCACCCCAGCCCCGAACGACCGGCAGCGCTCCCAAAGGAACGTCACCAAACCGGCCGATCAACCCGGCGGGCAGACCGCCACGCGGTCACGTACGTTCCAGTACGCCTCCGCCAGCAACACCCTGTCAACCAGCATCACCAGCAACCGATCACGACATTCCCCAGACCCAGCCGGACGCAATGGCACCCGCCAACCCGCACTGGCACCCAGTAGCACGGAATCCCGGCCGAAACAGGCGCAAAAATCTTGACCAGCCGGATCAGATATCTCACATTACGAGACGATGCTCTCGCCGACAGACCGGTCAGAGTCACGTCGCCGCTTCCCAGCCGCCGAATCCGCATGCCGACCTCGGTGCTCCTCGCCGTCCTCGCCGGGACCAGCCACAGCAAGGGCGGACCGGCGGACGAGGCCCGCCCCGACAG
>NZ_QXEC01000055.1 GCF_003583405.1 Micromonospora radicis | reverse complement strand
GGACGGGTCGACGGTGACGGGATGGCAGGACGGCCATTTACGCAGTGCCCGTGTCAGACTTGGCCGCGTGGTAACAGAGGAGCGGTCGCAGGAAGCCCGATCAGTGGTCGACATGGTGACCACGTGGGCGGCTGAGCGCGAGGACGTCGGTGGAGTGGTGGTCGTCGGCTCCTGGGCGCGCCAGGCCGCGCGCATGGACTCGGACGTCGACATCGTGGTCCTCACTGACAACCCGCGCTACGCGGAGGCTAGCGTCTGGACGGGCCTGCTCGATGGCGAAGTCGTCCGGTTGGAGCAATGGGGGCCGCTCAGGGAAGTTCGGGTACGGCGCCCGTCAGGATTTGTGGTCGAAATGGGCGTTGTCCCGATGAGCTGGGCAGACACCGACCCGGTCGACCGAGGCACCCACCGGGTCATCAGTGACGGCCACAGCATCCTGCATGATCCGGCAGGCCGGTTGGCCGCGCTTTCGGCCGCGTGCCACATCGAGAGTGATCAAGTGACGATCACGCTCAGTCGAGACCAGTCCCTTGTGCTCTCGGACTGGCTGGACACGGTTATGGGCACGAGGCCGTTCGACAGCATCGTCGACGAAGACCCCGCTGTCTGGTCCGCGCTTTACCGCATCAGCGGGACCCTCGACAAAGAGCCGCTCATCTTCGCCCGCGAATACGGCCAGCGGCTTGACGAGGCACGCGCCCGGCTGTGCAGCGAACTAGGAGAAGAGTTCGTAGCGAGCCGGACCGCCTCCAAGGACGACGACCAGGCGTCGACGAAAATTTGGCTGAGTGACTAACTGAGTGACGATCGGAGCGCGCGCAGGCGGACAAGCACAGACGTCAGGGGACGCTTGCAGCAGCTCACCTGCAACAAAGCACGAGGTCAAAGCCAGATGTAGGTTGCCTGGGGGTCAAGGGGTCTCGTCAGCGGTGCGTAGAGCCTCGGCCAGGTGGCCGACAAGCTTCTTGGGCCGCCGATGCCACCACCAGCCCATATGGGGAGTGATCTGGTGGTAGCGGCCTACTGCGCGGCCGCCATCCTCAATCGTGGCGGCTCGGAAGCGCTCGTCCAGTGGTTGCAGCATCTCGTGCCAGCATGACCGGACGGGGTGAGTCACCTGGGGCCATACCTTAGCTAGCCAGTCTCTGCAGTAAAGATCATTTGCGTACTCGTCGACGAAGTCGGAGTAGCCCCGCTCAACCTGCGCGACGAGCCACGCCCACTTGCCGATCATCTCCTCAATCGTGAACTCTTTGCGCCACCCTTGCTGATGGAGCGCGACACTGGCGGCCCGGACGGACTCCAGGTCCTCGGTGGTCAAGTGGCTGTCATCAGGGTTCAAGTCCACGTCGGGATGCTAGACCGGCCGTGGATTCACGCCGGGGGCACACACGGGGCACAAGACACTGTGAAACGTCGGCAACCAGTCATCAACGACGTGAGCCCAGGAGCAACCGTGACCAGCGCGACGACCAGGTCGCCGCAGGTCATGGGAGGGGCCGTCTCTGTTCCGCTTCAACGTCTGAATCTGCCCCGTGCGCCCCGGCTGGCGGATTGGCCCCTTCGTCGTAAGGCAGATCGGGCATCTCCCCAGGCGTCCACGGTGCCAAGACATGCCCGGGTAGGTCGCCGTGTGGTGGACCTGCGTGGCGACGGGCTCCTACCGGCTGCATGCCGCGCATCGAGCTGACGGACGTGCGGGCCACGAGGGTCGATGAGGTGCGGCGTCGGGGTGGGTCAGCCGGTGCGAAGCGCGTCGTGCACGCCGGTCTCGCGCGGGCCGAGGTGCACCGGGTCGCGGCCGGACAGCACGTCCAGCGCCGCCTTCAGGCCGGCGCCATACTCCCGCGCGGCGGCGAACTGCCAGGTCCGGCCGTACTCGCGAGCGGTTTCGTCACCTACGCCGACGGCGTCCACGCCGAGGTGCCGGCACACCGTGACCGCGCGGGCCAGGTGAAACTGCTGGGTCACCAGCGTCGCCCGGTCCACCCCGAAGATCCGCTTGGCCCGGGCGCACGAGTCGTACGTGTCGAAGCCGGCGTAGTCCAGCACCACCTTGTCGGCCGGTACCCCGTGCTCGATCAGCCAGCGCTGCATCGCTTCCGGCTCGTTGTACTCCTGGCGCATGTTGTCGCCGGAAACCAGGATCGCCTGGACCTTGCCGGTGGCGTACAACTCGCGGGCGATCTCCAGGCGGGCGGTGAGGAACGGTGCCGGGGTGCCGTCCGGCTGGACCCGGGTGCCCAACACCAGGGCCACCGGGGTGTCGGGGACCAGGTGCGCCGTGTGCATCCGTCCTTCGGCGCCGGAACGGATCCAGCTCACGCTGCCCCAGCTGGCGGCGACCAGCAGCGCCGCGCCGACCGCACCCGCCACCACCGCCCGGCGCAGCCAGCGGCCCCGACCGTTCTTCCTGATCTGACGCAGTCTGGCCAGCGCGGCGGCTCGGATCGGCATGTGGATCAGTATCCCAGGCGGCACCAAGCGGGCTGCTGGCCCGGCGTGCCCCGTGGTACCTTCGGCCTCAGCGTCGCGTGCCGGTGGCAGGCCGTGCCAGGCATGGAGGCGCCGGACTGAAGGATGTCGATGACGATGATCGTCGTACCTTCGTCTCTCACCTGTGGATGAGAGCGAGAAGACCAGGCTGGTGGCCTGGAGCCGTGAGCTTCGCCGCGTGCACGACAGGCTGCGCGACGCACTGACCCTGACTAGGGATGCCCTGGCCGCAGGCGTGCCGGCAGAGCCGGCTACCCGCGATCTGCTGCTGTTCTGCCACGGGTTCTGCGCGGCCCTGACCGCCCATCACGAGGGCGAGGACCGGGACCTGTTTCCCGCGATCGCCGAGCAGCACCCGGAACTGCGGGACACGCTGTACTACCTGCGGCAGGACCACTCGATGATCGCGCACCTGTTGGCCGGGCTCCAGGCCGCCGTGCTGCGGGCCGCACCGCCCGTCGAGTTGACTCGGCACCTGGAGGGCCTGGCGGCCATCATGGAGTCACACTTCAGGTACGAGGAACGACAACTCCTGACCGTGCTGGAAACCCTGGCGCTGGAGGCCGACCCTGACGCCGTGCTGGGACCTCTGTGACCGACCCTCACGCGCTCGCCCTCACGCGCTCGCCGGTGCCGGTCGCCACCAGCGGCGCCGGGCCGGGCGAGATGCCCAGGCCCGGCGCCCTGCTCCGATCGCCTGCGTCCTCCTCGGACGCCCTCGGCCTCAGCCGAGTCGGTAGACGGAGATGTGCGAGGTGCTGTCCGGGCCGAACGGGGTGCGCTCCCAGTCGGCGTACCGTTCGGCCAGGTGGAATCCGGCCTGCCCGGCCATCTCGTCGATCTGCTCGGGCCACATGTACCGCATCGCGAACGGGTGCAGGTGCACCCCGCCCGCGCTGAAGGTGACGGTCTGCCGGAGGAACGTCTGTGCCGCCTGGTCGTAGCGGTGCAGCCGGATGGTGGCCGACTCCTCGGTCACCTCCCGCATCTGGACCTGCTCGTCCCGGTCGATGTCCGCCGGGTCCGGCACGTACGTCTCGATGACGAACGCACCGCGGGGCGCCAGCACCCGCGCGACGTTACGGAAGCAGTCCGCCTGCCGTTGCGCCTGGACCAGGTTGAACAGTGTGTTGAAGACCAGGTACGCCAGGCCGTACGGGCCGTTGACCGGCACGTCCGCCATGTCGCCGATCGCCACCGGGAGGTGCTCGCCGCCGGGCTTGGCGCGCAGCTTCTCGACCATCTCCGGTGACGCCTCCACCCCCTCGACGGTGATGCCGCGAGCGGCGAGCGGCAGCGCCACCCGACCGGTGCCGATTGCCAGTTCCAGCACCCGCCCGGGACCGGCCAGCCCGGCGAGGAACTCCACCGCCCGCGTCGGGTCGGGCAGACCGCCCGGCAGGTCGTAGGTGTCGGCCCAGAGCCGACCGAAGTGCCCCGGATCGTCGAAGACCGACATCAGCGGCCTCCGGCGGAGCTACCAGCGCCGCGCGGCGCCGTGATCGTTGATTCCCAGGTACGCACAAAGCCTCGATTCGATGGGATCGACGTTGACTGCTTGCTTCACGGGCGTACCGGCGTGCCTCATGTCGTTCTCCCTTCGTTCGACCGTTCCCAGGAAACCGGCGCCAACGACGACCGGCAACCCGTTTTACCACCCCGGCCGAACACCGGACGTGACCATCCGGCCGGTACCGAGGCTTGGCTGCGGAGTACTTCGCACCGTTGGTCCGCCGGCTCCTCGGTGCCGAGGTCGAGGTCGATCTCAGTCGGCCCTGGCATCGGCCCGGCCCGGTCTACGGAGATCCCAGACTCGTGCCGCAGCGGCTCGGCCAGCAGTCGTTCAAGGCAGTGGTGCTGGGCGCGTACGGGCGGCGCTGCGCCATCACGGGCAACAAGGTCCAGCCCGTGTTGCAGGCCGGGCACATCCGTCCACTGCCATCCGGTGGCGAGCATCGCCTGGACAACGGTCTGTTACTCAAGTCCGATGTGCATATTCTCTTCGACTGCGGCTAGCTCGGGGTGGATCCGAAGCACCGGCTGGTGGTGAGTTCACGGCTGCGCAGCGAGTTCGGCAACGGCGAACAGTTCTACGCGAAGGCGGGTACGCAGATCTCTTTGCCGCAACGGCGTCAGGACCGCCCGAACGCCGAGTTCCTGGAATGGCACCTCGACACGGTCTTCAAGCCCTGACGGCGACTCCGGTGGCCGGTCAGCTGATGTAGTGCAGGATCACGTTGTGCACGTGGTGGCTCTTCTGGTCGCCCCGGAACTCCACCTCGTAGGTGTGCGTGCCGACGTGGATGGCGATGGCGCCGGTGGAGAAGAAGGAGCCGCCCCACGACTTGTTGCTGACCACGCTCACGCTGGTGATCTTCGAGTACGGGATGCTGGTGATCGCGTACCGCTTGCCGATGAACGAGCGGTCCTGGATGATCACGCGCCGGTCGGTCAACCCGATGAACCCGGTGCCCGTGCCGACGGCGTCGTAGACGGCGATGATCTGTTCTCCGTCGAGCAGGCCGCTCTGGATCTGCTGGAACTGTTCCTTGCGGTCGTACGTCGGGTTCGCCATGCAGCACACGGTAGGCGGCCGACGCCAGTGCCCGGTGCCGCTGCGAAGCGGCCGGTCAGCCCCGCTGCTCGCCGGGCGCGGCCACCGCGCGGTACGCGTCCTCGATGCGGGCGGCCAGCAGAACCTCACCCTCGGTGAGTGGGGAGTTGCCGTGCCCGACCCGGATCTGGGTGGTGTGGTCGGCCCGGCGGCTGATCTCCGGCCGCAGATGCAGCGCGTCGGCGACCACCTTGACCCGCTCGGTCAGCGCCGCGTGCTGGGTGTCGTCGATGGCGAGCGTGCGCCGGATCTGTTCGCCCTCACGCGTCCACCCGTTCAGTAGGGTGAGAGCGTCGCTGAGGTAGTCGTGCTTCGCCCGACCGCCGAACAGCGCACGCATCACCGCACCTCCCAGGCTTCGTTGCCGGCTTGTGGCCAAATCGTCGCCGCCCCGTGTCTTGTCGGTGCCTCCAGTCTTACGTCACACGGATGGTGTGTCCACGCCCACACTTCCGGGTATTCCTGGCCTGACGGTCGACCAAGCTACCCAAACCGCCGATTGATCTGGCACGCTGGACCGCCGTGCGAACCGAACGGGCGAATGGCGGTGGATCGGCCGCCCGGCGAGACCCGAAGGTCATCGTCGGGGCGGCCATCATCGAGGACGGTCGAGTGCTGGCGTGCGCCCGATCCGCCCCACCCGAGGTGGCCGGCATGTGGGAGTTCCCCGGCGGCAAGGTCGAGCCGGGGGAGACCGAGACGGCGGCGCTGGCCCGCGAGTGCGTCGAGGAACTCGCCGTACGGGTGGAGGTCGGCGAGCGGGTCGGCCGCAACGTCCGGATGGCGCACGGCCGGTCGGTGTTGAAGGTGTACGCGGCCCGCCTGCTGCACGGTGACCGCCCGCAGGCGCTGGAGCACCGTGCCCTGCGCTGGCTCTCCGCCGCCGAACTGGACACGGTCACCTGGCTCCCCGCCGACGCCCCC
>NZ_QXEC01000054.1 GCF_003583405.1 Micromonospora radicis | reverse complement strand
AAGAGGCGAGTTCAGAGTGAGTGCGCGTGCTGCACCGTCCAGCTGGGTAGCCGAGCGGCGGTAGGGTGCCGGATCATGACTCGGCGGATCTTGGTTATCGGTGCGACCGGCCACCTGGGGCGGGTGACGGCCGCACGTGTGGCGAATGCTGGTTGGTCGGTTGTCGGTACGTACTTCACCGCGCCTGGCGAGACCGCTGGTGAGCGGCTCGACGTGCGAGATTCGGGCGCAGTGCGGGAGATGATGCAGCGGGTGCGGCCGGACGTGGTGATCCACACGGCTGCTGGACGCGACGACTGGCGGGTGATCGCGGATGGCGCCGCCCATGTGGCGGCTGCAGCGGCAGCGCTGGGGGCACGGCTGGTGCACGTGTCCAGTGATGCGGTGTTCTCCGGCCGGGACGTCGACTACGACGAGACCGCGCTGCCCGATCCGGTGTACGCCTACGGCGCGGCGAAGGCGGCGGCCGAGACGGCGGTACGGGCAATCGACCCGACCGCCGCCGTGGTCCGAACGTCTCTGATCCTCGGCCACGGGCGTGGAGGCCATGAGACCCTCACCCACGAACTGCTCTCCGGCCGCACCGACGGTGTGCTGTTCACCGACCAGATCCGCAAGCCCGTGCACGTCGACGACCTTGCCGACGCCTTGCTGGAGCTAGCGACCAACGGGTATCAGGGCATCCTCAATGTGACCGGCCCGGACGTCATCAGTCGCTACGAGCTCGGCGTACTGGTCGCCCAGCGCGACGGCCTCGATCCGGCATTGATACCCGCAGCCACGATCGCCGAACGGGGCCTGAGGCTCCCGACCGATGTGCGGCTGCAGACCACCAAGGCCGCCTCGCTACTGCGCACGCGATTGAGGGGCGCGCGCGAGTTCATGGCCGTTCCGCGGAAGGAACCGATGCGGGCGGAGCCAGCAGCCGACGCAGGCAGACAACAGAGCAGGCCAAAGTGAGCACTGCCCGAGGTCGTAGCCGCGGTCGGCGTAGACGCGTCATAGGTCCGCCATGCACCCAGAGCCGGATCGCCGGCCCAGACACGACGGACAGCACGTCCGCTCTTTCTGAACTGATCTCTTATTGGGAGCGGGAGGTGACATCGTCGATGCGGCGTTGGCCGAGAGCGTATGCGAGTGCCTCGCGCAGCGTTTGGTTCTCGGCCTCCAGCTTGCGGAGGCGGTCGGTGGCGGCCTCCAGCCGGCGCAGTAGGGAGGCGTCGGAGGCGCGTTGGCGTGGAGGAACGCTCGGGTGTGGTTGACGGGGTTGGTGCCGGTCGCGGAGTCGTTCGATCTCGGCGCGTAGTTCGGGTTGGGAGTAGAGCCAGGACCGCGAGACTCGGGCCTCTTTGGCGAGGGATTCGAAGTTGACGGGTCGGCCGGTGTTGTCGAGCCGGCGCAGTGCTGTCCGGGCGCGGCGGTGGGTGGCCTCGACGCGTCGGCGGGTGGCGGCGGCGAGGTGGTGCGTGTTGTCAGCCCGCATCGGGTGTCTGCTCCTGTCCGGTGGTGGTCTCGATTTCGTCGATCATGCGGTTGAGGTTGGTGAGGACCTGCTGGTTCATCTCGGTGACCCGGGCGTGGCCGGATTGGGCGGCGTTGTCGAGCAGGGTGAGGGTGCGGACTCGCTGCTCGCGTAGTTGCGGCAGGAACTCAGCCCCGGTGACGAAGACTGGGCAGGTCAGGCAGGCGTTGGCATGCGGGCAGCTCTTTTGCACCGGCAGTCCGCAGTAGCCGTTCGGCAGGGTTTGGGTCGCGATCCCGAAGCGCAGGTTCGCCCACTGCGCTTGGGCGAGTGGCCCGTCCGGGGCGAGAGTGACGTGTTCACCCCGGATGTTGACCTTGACGGCCTGTTCCCATTTGCGGCGCACGGTCGCATTGCTGATCTTGGCATAGTGAGAGGTCATGTGCGGTGAGGAGTGGTCGAGCAGGAGCTGAACGACCTCTTGCGGGACGTCGCGGTTGATGAGCCGGGTAGCGAAGGTGTGCCGCCATTGATGCGGCGTCAGGTGCGCGGGGCGGCCGTGTTCATCCTGGACCTCGCAGGTCGTCAGCCACCGGTCGAGCATCCGGCGGTAGGTCGAAGGGCTCAGATGCTTGCTGCCGTTGGCGTTGCCTCTCTGCCGGGGGAACAGGTGCGGGCAGCCGCCGAGCCACCGAGCGAGCACGCGCTGCTGCTGGGCGAAGATCTGAGCGGCAACGACGTCGTCGATCGGGACGGCGGCGTCACGGTTCATCTTGTGGTTGACGTAGCGCAGGTAGGGAGCGCCGTTGCCGTCGCGGATGATGCAGTCGAACGGGAGGCCGCAGGCGTCGCCGACGCGTAGGCCGCCGTGAACGAGGATGGCCGTGACGAGGCGGTGCGCGGGGTCGGGCCACCGGTCGAGGTTGGCCGGCTGTTCGATCTGGGCCATGACGTGCTCGGCGAGGAACCGGCTGATCCGGGTAACGGCGCGTTTGGGGACGTCGGAGGGGAACAACAGCGCGTCGGTGGGCAGGTCGGTGGTCCAGCGGTGCTGGCGGATGCCTTGCAGGAACAGGCTCAGCCCGGACAGCACGTTGGTTTGGGCACGGGGACCGGAGACGTGGCTGGGCACCCAGGCGATATAGCGTTCAAGAACGTCCCGGTTGACCTCGGCGAGGGCGAGTGCGGCCGGTCGTAACTGGGCGAAGAACTCGGCGAACAGGGTGATCGCTTGCAGATCGGAGAAGATCTTCGTGATGCTCAGCCCGGACGTGATGCGCAGCCGCAGCCAGCGTTTGGCGAGGTCACGCAGCCACGGCTGGGAGATGCGGTCGAAGCGCAGCATTGCGCGGTCACCGACGGTGCGGCTGGGGCTGGACTTGACGCCGATCCGGTGGACTCGCCAGGTGTCGCGTGGGTACTCCACGTCGAGGCCGGTGCCGTCGCGCAGCGTTTCCAGGCAGGCGACGGCGAACAACAGGAAGCTGTTGCCGCTGACCCGGCGTCCGCCGCGGTGGCTCCCGGTGGGTAGCGCGTCCACGATCGCGCGCCACTGGTCGTAGCTGTGATCAAGCAGCGACGACACGCCGGACTCGAGGGCGAACCGCGTCGCCCGCCGCACGATCTGCGGCCGGGCGGTGACGGTCCGCTCGTCGTGGCGGCATTGCATGGCGTACTGGAACTCCAGGCGAAGCGGCGTCGGCAGGGGACGTAGGTCAACCACGTCGGCGCCGTAGAGGTCACAGCTGGCCACGTACTCGGCCGGATCAGGCCGGCCCGCGTGCCGCCACCGTTTGGCGTGTGACCGGCAGAACGCCTGCCGGTCGCTTTCGACCCACAGATCGCAGTGCGGCAACAGGCAGCAGGCTGGCTCGGGGCTGTGGTGCCGTGCGTTGACGGTCGCGAGAAACACCGCGACCTCGGGACGGCCGGCGCGTGTCCAGCGTTCGTGGTGACGCGTGCAGAGACCCTGCCCGACAGCGCCGAATCGGCATCCCTGCGCCACGCATGGCTGCAGTCGGCGGTGGCCCGCAAGCGGACCACCAGGATCGCCCAGGAACTCGGCCATCGGCGGGCGTCCAGCCGCCTGCCAGCGTTTACCATGAGCGGCGCATAGGCAATGCGCAGTCGCTCCGCGGCGGCAGTCGCTGACCGCGCAGGCCGGGACTCCCAGCACCGGGTCGGCCGGGTCGGCGACATACACCTCGGTGCGGAACTCCGGGCGCACCGCAACCAGCAGCTTCTCCAACACCCCGGTTGAGCCGATCGCTGCGACGGAGGCCGCCGCACGTTGCCGTTGCCTGGCCTGGGTTCCGGTCACAGCCGCACCTGCCGCTCGGTGAACCAGCCAGCGTCGGTGAGCACCCGGCGGGCGTCTTCCACGCTCAGGTGCCCATAAGTGTCGATCGTCGTGGTCACCGAGGCGTGACCGAGCAGTTCCTTGACCGACTCCATGCCCGCACCGCGACGCAGCAGCCAGGTGGCGTAGGTGTGGCGGAATTGGTGGGGCTCGAACGCGATGCCGGTCCGGCGGCGAAGCCGTAACACCAGGTCATAGGCGCCCGCGTAGGTCATCGGACGTCCCCGCGGCTCGGCCCACAGATTGACGAAGACGTAATCACTGTCCAACGCCCCGTACTCGCCGTTGAGGTAGTCGACATACAGCCGCATCAGATCCGCACTCGCCGGCACGGTCCGCGAGCGGCCCGACTTGACCCGGGCACCGTTGTCGTTGTCGCGCGGGGCCACCACCACCTGCCGCTCGGCTATGCCCACGTCGTCGTGGCGCATCCCCAACGCCTCGCCGATGCGTACTCCGGTATCCAGCAGAAGCCCGAACAGCAGCCGATCGCGAAGACGCTCGCAAGCGTCCAAAATCGCCTGTGTCTGCCTGGCTTCCAGAACCCGAGGCATCGGCCGAACCGCCTTCAACCGGACCACCGGTGAAGTGCGCGGCTGCCGGGACGAGACATGATCCAGGAACGGCCGGTAGGCCGTCGCCAACGCACGATGTCCTGCTGGCGCGACCCGCCGCAGTAGGGCGGCTACCTCCACGCCGTGCCGAGCATGGAAGTCGTAGAACGAGCCAACCGATGCAAGCTTGCGGTTGACGCTCGATTCCGTGCAGTGCGCGGCCACCGACGGGAGCACGCTCACCAGACCAGCCCGGGCCGACGGTGGAAGGCGTAGCCACGCCGTGAACCGCGCCACGTCCTCGACCGTGACCGCCCGCCAGTCGAGACCGTGGGCGCCGACGAACGTCAGCCAGTCCTTCAGATCATGCGCGTACGCCTTGACCGTATTCGGAGAACGTTCCGTCGACGACAGGTAGGCCAGGAACCGTTCCGCAGGCGCCACCGGCACCAAGTCATCCCCGAGCAGGGTCCACGACACCCGCTCGGACTCGGGCATCACCACCCGTTGAACTCGCATGAGCACCTCCGCTGATCCGTGATGGACAGCGGAAGGTAATCGCATCCGCGACGGGAACTGGCGGATGTCGATCATTCGTCGCGCACGTCATAGACAGCCTTGCTGGGGCTAGAGATAACCGCCGCTGTGTCGCTGTGCCCGCATCTGGCGCTCGGTCGGCACCGTCGCGCCCGTGCCGACCGGCCCGGGGCGGGCATCATCCCGCCCGGGTCGGTGGGTGACAAACCCGACCGGTACCTGTTGGGCATCACCCGTGCCTATCGGACCCGGTTCATCCCCGAAGACGGGTTCACCGTGTACCTACCGGCCCCGTTCAAAACCGTGCACACCTACCTGTACGGGCCGGACGGTCGGCTACGCCCGGCCACCGACACCCGGTAGGCCACGCCGCGCGGTGGGCGTCAGATTCGCCGCAGAAACCTCGATCGACTCGAACCGATCGTCTTGATCCGCCGGTGGAGGCAGGAAACATTGTTAGTGACGGCGCGGCCCGGGGGTTGCAACCCCCGGCCCTGCCGCCCGCCAAAACACAACCTGAAAGGGGTACCACCGTGGCACACGAACTGGAAACCCTCGCGAACGGTCAGACCGCCTTCGCCTCCGCGCGGCTGTCCGCCTGGCATCAGCTCGACACCGTCACCGAGGCGTGTATGACCGCCGAGGAGGTCATGAGCAAGGCGTGGCTCGGCGGTTGGGAGGTCCGCAAGATCGCTCTTCAGGGCATCGAGGTCACCGAGCGCGGGGTGACGAAGGTCGACTGCCCCGACAAGTACATGACCGTGCGCACCAACCCGGCCACGGGCGTGACCGAGTACCTCGGCGTGGTCGGCGAGGACTACAGCGTGGTTCAGAACGAGCAGGTCGCCGAGACGCTCAACCTGTTGGTTGACCAGTCCGGGGCGCACTTCGAGACCGCCGGCTCGATGCGCAAGGGCCGGTCGGTGTTCGTGACCATGAAGCTGCCGCAGGCTATGCAGATCGCCGGGGTGGACGACATGGACCTCTACCTCGCCGCGACCACCTCGCACGATGGCACCGCCGCGCTTCGCCTGGACGCGACCCCCGTACGAATCGTGTGCGCGAACACCCAGGCCCTCGCCTACCAGCGCTCGCGCAGCTCGTACACGTTCCGGCACACCTCGAACGTCACGAGCAAGATCGCCGAGGCGCGGCAGGCCCTCGGTCTGATGTGGCGTGCGTTCGCCGACTTCGAGGCCGAAGCCGAGAAGATGATCAACGAGTCGTTGACCATGGGCGAGTTCGAGAAGATCGTCGCGCAGGTGTGGCCCCTCGCCGACGACGCCTCGGACACGGCGCGCAACAACGCGAAGCAGCGCACGAACACGTTGCGGTACTTGATCCGGGACGCGGACACGCAGAAGGCGATCAAGGGCACCCGGTGGGCCGGATACCAGGCCATCACCGAGTACGTGGACCACTTCGCCCCCGCCAAGACCGACCTCGTTCGGGCCACGCGGGCGCTGACCGGTGCCGGTGCGGACCTCAAGGCCCGCGCGTTCGAGCTGCTGGCGGTCTGAAATGGGCTGGCCATGGTTCCGCCGTAAGAAGAAGACCAAATCCGGTCCCGCTACCGCAGCGCACAGCGCATCGGTACGGCGGAAGTCCGCACCGAGCCAGTCGTCGCGCTGCCGCCCGCCTCGGTGCCTACCGACTCGGCCTTGATCGCGCTGGTCAACGATGTGTGCGGCCAGTTCGCGCGGGCTGAGGTCGCCCGCGCGTTGGCCGGACACGCCACCAGCCACGCCGAACACGCCACCCTGACCGAACGCGCCGCCCGATTCGACGCACTCGTCGACGAGCGTTGGCGGGAACTGGTCAAGGCGATCCGTGCGGGACTGCCCGGCGCGGCGCAGGTCGAGCGGTTCCTGCCGGTCCGGCCGCTGACCAACGGCCACGTCGAGCTGCATGTCCACGACACCCAGGCCCGCCGCCTCGTCGTGCTGCTCACCGGCGCGCAGGCCCTCGCCGTGGGCGCGCACCTGACTGCCAACGGGGCGGTCAGTCTCGACCGGATCGGTCGGAAGCTCGACTCCGGCCTGCCGCACGTGAAGGCCGCCCCACCGTTCTCCACGAACGGGACCGCTGGGCAATTGGCCACCCCGGACGGTGCCGCCGGGCCACCGGCCGCCCATCCCTGACCGCCGCGACGGGTGCCGCGCGGCCCACGGCCCTACCCCGGGCTGCGCGGCATCCCAGGTGACATCCCTTCGACTCGCTGACGGAGTACCCGATGAATCCAGATCGGCTGTTCGACCTCGCCGCCGAGTTCGCTCACGCCATCGGCAACGCCGAACGTTTACACGCCCGCGCGGCGGTCGCCGCCGGCGACGACCACGCCGCTCACGAGAAGGCGGCGTCGAGGTGGGAGGCCGCCGCTGCCCGCCGCCGCGAGCACCTGCGCGCCGCGCTTCGCGAGGCGCTGCGTGGCACCGTCAAGGCGGTGCCGGACGAGCGGCTGCCGGTCGCTACGTGGCAGCGAGGCCGGGTCGAGGTCCGCGCCACCACCCTCGACGGCACCCGCACCGTGCGCGTGCGGTACACCCCGGCGCAAGCCGCCGCTGCCGCAGTCGCGCTCATCGCCTGCGCCGCCATCACCGACGACCCGGATGGCAACACCCTCGCCAGCATCCTCCCCGCCTTCCCACCCACCCCGCCCGGCGACGAGCCCGCGACCGACGAGGCGAAGCCGGCATGACGCCCTCGATCGACCCATCGGAGAACACCGGCAGCCTCGGCGACGGACAACACACCCTCAGCGGCCCGCAACTCGCGGGCGCGCTGGCCCTGCGCGGCCCGGTCGACCCCGTGTACGCCAAGGTGGTCGGCCGGCTCAACCTGCGCGTCTACCCCGGCGAACCCGGGGATCGCACCGCGTACGTGGTGCTCGACGTGCACGGCGTCTCCATCGGCGTGAAACGCCGCGCCAGTGACCTCTACCTCCATGCCGACACCACCGAAACCGACGACCGCCTCATCGCCTTCGAGATCAACGGCGGCGGCGAAATCGACCACCCCACCAGCTAGCCCTCACCCCGTGAACGGAGTCCTGATGTACCGATCCATGGAGTACGGCGACACCGCCCGGGTGATCAAACCGGCCGACCCGGTCGAGTACCGCCTCGGCACCGTCACCGACGTCGACTATTCCACCCCGCACACCACCTACGCCCGCCGCTACACCCTCCGATTCCCCAACGGCGACGAGCGCACCTACCCGGCCGCGAACGTCAAGCGAGTCACCCGGGCCGACGACCGTGCCGCGATGGTAGCCGCGGTCACCGCCGCCTGCGTGGCGCTGCGCTTCGCCTGCCGCATCGCCCACGACTACGACGCCGACCTCAGCAGCGGAATCGCAAGCCTGCTACGGCGGCTGGTCGACCTCGCAAGCCTGCGCCTCGGGCTG
>NZ_QXEC01000053.1 GCF_003583405.1 Micromonospora radicis | reverse complement strand
TCGGCGGCGCGAGCGGCCTGCGAAGCGGGCCGCCTTGATCCCGTACAGAAAGTTCTCACATCATCCACGCGCTGCGCTGTCGCGACTCAGCCAGCGACTGGACACCACCCTATGGATCAAGTCAGCTGCTTCCGCTGGGGAGACAGCCGATGTATCAATCGTGAGATTGGCGTTGTCCAACCATTCGGTCTCGTCCCATGCCCGAAGCCTGGCGGCGATGTCGCCCGTCGCTCGCTCCGTAATCCGTGTGGCAGCAGTCTGCCGGTCAGACCAGAGCTGCACGACCACCCAACTGATTTCTGGCGTTCCGCGTGTGACTGCATTCACCGCAGCGACCTGGCCGAGGTGGACGACAGGGATCGTGTCGTCCTCAGTCCTCACGAGTGACGGGCGATCAACCACGTACACGGCACCGTATCTTGCGTTCTCCCAAAGAATCGAACCGGCTGCTCTAAGACGTGCTAGGTTTTCGAGCGTCGTCATCCGATACCCTGTTACTCGCCCCGGGCCAACCTTCAAGCGCTCGAAGTGTTGATAGCAGGGGTCCAACTCGCAGAGAGCAGCGGTGACGGTGTCCTTCCCCGATGCGGGAGGTCCGTACATCACGAGACCCTGGCGCATCCTCACCCACCAATGATGGTCTTGAGCAGTTCTCGGGCCTGGCTTTGCAGCGGACGACCCGACGCGCAATTATCTATTTCGATGTGGTCGACCGGCGGACGGAAGCTGATATCAATCGAAGTCAGGTACTGCGGCCAGTCAGCGAGCTTTGCTGCGTCACGGGCAGCTCCGCGATGTCGAACGTAGGTCTGCATCGTATCGGCGTCACAGTAGACCCAAACGAGGGTGGTGCCAGCGCCCATATCTCTGTAGGCAGCCTGCCTTCGCTTGATCCAGGCTAGGTCGTGGAACTCCCGAATAAATGGGGCCGTGACAATTGCGCTATTGCCGCACTGCACATTCTCGTCGGTAGCCGCAATCAGAGACTCGTACTCTCGTGGCCGCACCAGGTCGAGGTAGGTTGCTGATTCACGGTCATGAGGCGACTGGCCTAGCACTTGTAGCGCAGCCTCGACAACGGGCCTGGTCAAGGTGTCCTTGTCCAGGATCGGCCAACCGGTCTCTCTCGCGAGCATCCGACCCAACTCAGTCTTGCCACTGCCGGCATAGCCGCCGATGAGGACCACTTGGGGCTGAGCTAGCCGCGCATCCGGACGACGCTCTGTTGCAGGTGCGACAACCACTCTCTTTGAGCGTGACTTGCTGGCCACTAGCCCTTCGGCCGCGAGCAGCTTCATAGCCTCGGTGATGGTGAAGACGCTGACGTCCCACTGCTCGGCTAGTTCTCGCGTGGAGGGCAAGACGTCGCCGTCCCGCAGCGCGCCGGCATCGATCTCGTTGCGGATGTGCCTAGCGACCTGCTGGTGAAGAGCTTCTGTGCGCGTTAGGCGCTTGTCGGGCGATGACATCAGGGGTTCCCGTCGTTGGCATGACGCTGGTAGGCCCTGAGGCTACCAGTTACCTATCAGAACGGATGTGCGAGAAGTCGCAGGTCACAGCAATGTCGCCACGACGGTCGAAAGAATCTTGGACCTAACAGTTGCCTCGTACACATATCAACTGTTAGCTTTATCGACATCGGGCACTAGCCCAACGAGGGCAAGCCCCATCCGAGAGAAGGAGTCAGTCATGGGACGTCTGATGCTGGACACCACGCGGGTGTCGTACGAGGTGTCGGTGAACCCGGTTCCGAAGCTGGACCAGAACGGTCAGCAGAAGTTCGACCGGGAGACGAAGCAGCCGATGTGGACGGTGCACCTGTACGCGCTGTCGGAGGGCAGTGCGGAGGTCATCAACGTGACCGTGGTGAGCCCGGTGGTGCCGCCGGTGGCGGTGCGTCAGCCGGTGCTGCCGGTGGACCTGGAGGCGTTGCCCTGGGTCAACGACCGGGACGGCAAGGTGCGTTCCGGGGTCGCGTTCCGCGCGGCGGGTCTTCGTCCGCTGGACACCGACACCAAGTAGTAGCTGCCTGGTCGTTCCTGACCTGGCTCCTCATCTGCACTGCTGCTGATGGGTGGACACGGGGTCGCCGTTGATTGGCGTCGTCTGCGACCCCGCGTCCTGGCAACAAATCCGTTCCCTACTGCCAGGGAGGACTTGTCGTGCGCAAGTCTAGTTCGCGGTCCCCGTTCGGCTGGTCGAACCACAACGGGACTGTCACTGTCATCGAGGCCCCGATTGCCCGCTCGTACCGTCGTCGGGCCGTCATCGCCTTCTGGGTCACCTCCGCCGTTGTCGGTCTGCTCGCCGCGACGGTGGCGTCGCACTACCTGCATCCGATCCTGGGTGCTCTGGCCGGTGTCGCGTTCGGCGTCGTGCTGGGCGCGGTGGTGTTCGCGCTGATCGTGGCGTGGCCGGTGCTGCGGGTGTTCTGGCACTGGCTGCCGGAGATTCTGCTCGGTCTGGCCGTCGTCTACGGCTGGGTGGCGTTGATGCAGTCGACGCCGTTGTGGTTGTCGCTGCTCATCGTCGCCCTGGTCGTCGGCGTTCCGGCCGCGATCGGCCCGGTTCGTCGTCGGGTCATGTCGTGGGCGTGGTGCCTGATCGTGCGGCATCGGCTGCGGTTGTGTTTCGCGGCGTTCATCGCCACGAACCGGCATGGGTCGCTGCCGCTGATCCTGCTCGCCCGCCCGACCCCGGCTGGGGAGCGGGTCTGGGTGTGGCTGCGTCCCGGCCTCTCGTTGCGGGATCTGGAAGCCGATGGTCAGGTGCAGAAGCTGGCCGTGGCGTGCTGGGCCAACGAGGTCCGCGTCATGCGCGCCTCCCGGAAGTACGCGGCGCTCGTGCGGGTGGACATCACCCGCCGTGAACCTCTCGCACACACGATCGTGTCGCCGCTGCCGGACTACGTGCCGGCGGACATCCCGTCCAATGCTCCGACTTCTCCGGGCATGCCGCCTGTCGGCCTCGACCTGCCCGAGGTGCCGGATCAGCCGGTCACCGTACCGGCCGATGCGCCCCGGCCGCGCAAGCCGCGCAATCCCACTACGGACACCGCGAGCCCGTCCGGGTTCGACCCCTCCGACTACGCCTAACCGACTACGGGACGGCGCGGACCAGGCACCCCTTCCTGGGTCGAGTGTCCGCGCCACCCTCCCCTGCCCGCCTGTGACACGTACGTGTCAACCAATCCTCGGGAGCCCTTGTCATGGACCTCACCGACACCCTGGAACTTCCCACCAACCCCGGCCCGTCGGACACGGTGCCGGTCGGCGCGGGCCTGTCCATCTTCGACCCGGTGTTCCTCGGCATCGATGAGTTCGGCCAGCCGGTCTACCTGCCGATGATCTACCGCAACATCCTCATCGGTGGAGAACCCGGCTCCGGCAAGTCGTCGCTGTTGAACACGATCGTCGGGCATGCGGCGCTGTGCGCGGACGTGCGGCTGTGCCTGCTGGACGGCAAGCAGGTCGAACTCGGGCTGTGGGAGGACGCCTGCGACGTGTTCGTCGGCCCGGACATTCACCACGCCATCCGCACCCTCTACCGGGTGCAGACCGTGATGGACAACCGGTACACGTTCCTCAAGGCCCGCCGCCGCCGAAAGATTGGCCCTGACGACCTGTTCGGGCAGATCCTCGTGGCCTGCGACGAGATCGCCTACTTCTCCGCCACCGCCGGAGACGAGAAGACGCAGAAGCTGTTCGCCGCGCTGCTGCGCGACATCGTGGCCCGGGGCCGGGCCGTCGGCATCATCGTCGCCGCCGCGACGCAGCGGCCGTCGTCGGACATCATCCCCACCTCGTTGCGGGACCTGTTCGCGTGGCGGTTCGCCGGACGGTGCACCACCGACGTATCCAGCGACATTGTGCTCGGGCACGGCTGGGCTGCCCGCGGTTTCTCCTCCAACACCGTCGACCCCAACAACCACGGGGCCGGTTACCTCATCGCCGAAGGTGGCATCCCCGCCCTGGTCAAGGCCGCCTACCTCACCGACACCGACATCATCCGCGTCGCCGACTACGCCACCTGGACCCGCCGCCACACCGGCACCCTCACCACCGACAACGCCTCTCCCGCGAGGGCTGCCGCATGAAGACGACGAAGCAGCCTGCCACTCGGGTGCTGGACCTGGTGCTCATCGGCGACGGCGACGACATCGCCGCTCTCACCGCCATCGCCCGCCGTACGGGCTCTCTGGTGTTCCGCTCCGCACCCACCGCCACCGACGACGGCAGGCAGCGGGTGTTCCTCCGGCTCCACCTGCACCACCGATAGAAGACGGCCGACAGACCGGGACCAGCCCTAGGAAAGCGAACCCGACCTGCCGGCCCAACCACTGCCCACGAGAGGACGTGGCCGCCATGAACCCTACCCAAAAACCGGACCCCACCCCCGGCGCGCTGGCCGACCTGACCCCGGCCGACATCCTGCGCTGCGCCGCCCGCTACCTCGAACTGCGCGGCTGGACGCAAGGCGTCCCCTACGAGCTGGCCGAGCATCCCGCTTTCCCGCCGGCCTGCCCGCTCGGCGCGATCACCGTCGCCATCTACGGCTACCCCGCCGCCATCGACGGTCACAGCGACGACATCGCCGCCACGCTGCGAGACACCACCATCCGCGTCCTGGCCGACTTCCTCCGTCAGGACGGCCACGTGCCCGAACCGGACGCGATCCGCTGCGCCGACACGCAGATCGTCGCCGACTGGAACGACGACCCGTGGCGGACCGCCGCGCAGGTCACCGACATCCTGCGCGCCACGGCAGACGAGTGGGACTGGACCCACGCCACCGAGGACGACTTCGAAACCTACGCTGACGCCTGCGTGTGGGCTGAGAAGAACCCGACCCGTGAGGGCTTCCTCGCCTGGCGGGCTGGCCAATGACCGCCCGTCTGGACCGCCGGCTGCTGACCGCTGGCATGGGCGTCTCCGTCGCCCAGCTCGTCACCCTCTGGGCCGACCACACCCCGGCCCGCCTTCCCGTACCTGTCACTTGCCCTGGCTGCGGCCACCCCTACAGCGAGAAGGCACCGATGTGCCCAACCGCCGCCGTCGTGCGGCCTCTGCTGCGCCGCCGCCGCCACGAAATCCGGGGCGCTATCGACGCCCTGACCCCGAATCAGCTTGCCGACCTGACCGGTAAGCGGCTGTCCACCGCGCTTCCCGCCGAGGTGACTCGATGACTGCTGCCCCGATCACCGACCCGACCCCAACGCCTCACCACGACATTTCCACCGCCGGGCTCATCACCGCTCTGGAGTCCTGCTGGGCCGCGATCCGCGCCCAACACCCCGAAGTTCCGGCGGCCGTGATCGTCGTCGGCTCCGGCTCACCCACCAAACCGAATCAGGGCATGACCTGGGGCCACTTCGCCGCCCTGCGCTGGCAAGCCGGCGACCGCCAACTCCCCGAGGTACTGATCTCTGGTGAAGGGCTGTCCCGCGAACCGGAAGCCATCTTCACCACCCTCCTACACGAGGCCACCCACGCCCTCGCCGACGTGCGAGGCATCCAGGACACCTCCCGACAGGGCCGCTGGCACAACAAGAAATTCGCCACCCTGGCCGCCGAACTCGGCATGTCCACCACCAAGGACGACAAGCTCGGCTACTCGCCCTGCACCCTGACCGACCTCACCCGCGCCCGCTACAAGGCCACCATCACCGGACTCGGTGAGGCGCTGCGGTTCTACCGGCATCCGGAACCGACCGGGGAAGCCAAGACCCGCACGAACAACAACAACGGCATCTCCTGCGAATGCGAGTGCCCGCGCAAGCTGCGCATCTCCCAAACCGCCTTCGAAGAGGCACCGATCGTCTGCGCCGGCTGCGGCGCGGCGTTCCTGCCCGAGGACATCGACCGCGACACCTACGAACACCCCACCCTCACCACCGGCACCGACCGTGCCGACGACAACGACGACCAGGCCGACGACGACTCGGAGGACCCGATGGTCTTCTACGACCCGACCGGCGAGCGCTACGGCCTGCCGACCTACCCCTACAAGTTCGCCCCCGACGGCCTACTCACCCGCCGCCAACTCCGCGCCCGGCTGCTGCGGCCCGGCGGCCAGGAACCCGCCGCCCAAATCATGTGGCGGCGCGGCAAGCGCATCGCCTACCTCTACCGACTCGACCTCGCGCTCCCCAAGCGGACCGCCACTGCGGCACAGCGTGCCGCCATCGACAAGGCGCTGATCGCGCGGCGTACCTGCCCCACCTGCGGCCAGGTCAAGCCCTACTACCTCCGCCGCTCGCTCGGCGAATGCTTCGACTGCACCCCCGGAGGTGCCTGATGCCCACGACCAGTCGATCCTCGCGCGGCTGGGCCTACCTCGGCCTCACCCTCGGCGGACTCGTGTCCGTCGCCGCGAACATCGCCCATTCCTTCATCGCCCCCGACAATGCTCCGGCTGACTGGTCGCCGGAACCCGGCAAGGTCGTCTCCGCGATCGTGTGGCCGCTGTTCCTGTTCATCGCCATCGAAATCCTTGCCCGCACCCCCTGGCCGACCGGCCTGGGCTGGAACCTGCTCCGCTGGGTCGGTTTCCCGCCCGTGGCCCTGGTCGCCGCGTTCGTGTCCTACCGGCACCTGTCCGGACTACTCGACCACTACAACGAGGAAACCCTCGTCGTCTGGCTCGGTCCCCTCGCCGTCGATGGCCTGATGCTCAAGGCCACCGCCGCGCTACTCGCCAACAAACACGCCAACCGGCCAACCGACACCGTCCCGGCACCCGCGCCGGCCACCCTCGCTGAGGCCCCGTCACCCGACATCACGGCCTCACCGACGGTCCGCCCGGCCGCCGCGACCCCGGCCACCAACCCCGAACCCACCAGCGAACCGACACCCGAACCCATCAACCTGCCCACCTCTGGCGAGGACACCACGCCCACGACGACGGTCGAGCCCACCCCGGACACCACCGAGACGGACCCGACCCCGACAACCCCGGTACCCACGACGGTCACCACCGGCCCACCGGCAGCACTACTGCCCAACGCCCGGATCGTCGCCGCCGCACACGAGAAAGCCCACGGTGAACCCATCACCGCCGGCCAACTCGCCGTCCGGCTCCGCGTACCCACCAACACGGCCGCCGACATCCTCACGGCCCTGAACACCCACAACCCGACCATCAACGACAAGACCCACAA
Source organism: Micromonospora radicis (assembly GCF_003583405.1). Taxonomy (GTDB): domain Bacteria; phylum Actinomycetota; class Actinomycetes; order Mycobacteriales; family Micromonosporaceae; genus Micromonospora; species Micromonospora radicis. The sequence continues at coordinate 1,172 of NZ_QXEC01000053.1, read as the reverse complement.
CGGCACCGCCGTCGGAGTCACCGCGTGACCTCCTCGACGCTGCCTCTCGCGCCCGAAACCACCACGGTTTCGGGCACGGGAGCCTCCGCCGAGCCTGACGCCGGCTACTGGCCCTGGGCTACCCCCACCCGCACCACCCGCAACCCGGCCGACGACGGCTGGGTACGCGGCCACGACCCGCGCACCGTCGCCTCCGGACGCGCCCGCGCCCAGGACCCCGACTACCCCGACTGGCTCAACCACGTCAAAGCCGCCTCGGCGTGTAAGCACCCGATCCGGCTCGCCGGACAGATCCACGTCACCGACGCCGACGGCAACCGGGTCGCCACCGTCGACACCGAGGACATGCCCGACGGGGCCATCTACACCCCCTGCGGCAACCGCCGCGCCACGGTGTGCCCGTCCTGCGCGGAGCTGTACCGCCGCGACACGTTCCACCTGATCAAAGCCGGGCTGCAAGGCGACCGGTGGGGACTACCCCCACTTCACGAACACATCGCCATCTTCCTCACCGCCACCGCCCCGTCATTCGGGCCGGTACACCACCGGGTCGTCAAGGTCCACGCCGCCGACTGCCGCCGCAAGGACGGCTGCACCTGCCGACCCGCCGCCTGCCACCCGTTCGGCCGCACCTGCCCCCACGGCCACGAACTGCGCTGCGGACAGCGGCACAAGGCCGGCGACAGCCAGCTCGGACAGCCGCTGTGTCTGGACTGCTACGACCACGCGGGGCAGGTCGTGTGGAACCACGAAGCCCCCGAACTGTGGCGCCGCACCATCCAACAAGTCGACCGCGAGCTACGCCGCCTCGGCCGCGCCCACGGCGTCGAACTACGCCGCCGCTACATCAAGGTCTACGAATTCCAGGTACGCGGCGTCGTCCACTACCACGCACTCATCCGCCTCGACGGCGAGAACCCCGACTGCCCCGGCGCGATCGTCCCACCCCCACCCGTGATCACCCGCGACATGTTCGCCAACGCCGTACGAGCCGCATTCGTCAAGACCGCCTACACCTCCGCAACGCACCCCGCCAACGACGGGCACGGATGGCAGATCGGCTGGGGTGACAAGGGCCTGGACATCAAACACGTCAACGCCCCCGGCGGAGAGGTCAACCTCGCCCAGATCACCGGCTACATCGCCAAGTACGTCACCAAAAGCACCGAGGT
>NZ_QXEC01000052.1 GCF_003583405.1 Micromonospora radicis | reverse complement strand
CTCCACTCTGGCCCAAGGTGTCACCGTCACCATTCAGGTAGAGCTTGCCGGATTCGACGATGACCTGGACGCGCGCAGTGAGCTCGAGGGCGCGATCGTCAGCGCCGACGGCGACTCCATGGTGGCCAGGCTCACTTACCTGTTTCAGCCGAAGACCTCCCTCGGTGTTGTGCTCGGAATGCCGTTCGAGCGGGAACTCACACCGGACGACTACCTGTGGACGATCTACGGGGCAGACGACCCGGACAACGCGATGCCCGCCGCAAAGCGATACGCATCATTGTCCGTCCTGCAGGCGATGCGGGACGCCGAAAGCGATCTACAGCGAGGCGACCGAAATCCCCTGACCCAACTGCTCCGCGAACTGCCGCCCTCCGAAAAGAACCTTGCCCGCGCCCTAGATGAGATGAGCCGCGCTCGCGAGAGGTTAGGGCGTGACCCCAACGTTCGAGAGATTGAGCGCCTGCTGCTAGATCGCCTCACTAAGATGGCCGGACCTCAGTTGGGCGTGCAACCGTCCCTCGCCTTCGCTGGCCGAAAGGAGGATCTGCTTCGCAGCGTCCGACTGTTCGTTGACGCGAATGCTACTCGCGGCATCGATCGGACATCGACGGGTGCGGCGAACATTGTCTACATCGCTTTGCTGCTAGAGAAGCTGCAGGCACGTCGCGAGGCCGACAGCGGGGAGGACACCATTCTCGCGGTGGAGGAGCCGGAGGCGCACCTGCATCCGACGCTCCAGCGGCATGTCTTCGCCCATCTGCTAAGCGAGTTCGATGACCTTATCCTGACCACGCACAGCCCACATATCGCGGCCGTCTCACCCCTGCATAGCTTTATCCTCATCGCCCGAATCGGTGACGCGAGCCAGGCCCACATAGTCCCACCAGGCATACTCACCGACCTTCAGACCCGAGACCTTGAGCGATATCTCAACGTAACCCGGGCCGAGATCCTCTTCGCTCGCCGGATCATCCTCGTTGAAGGGGCCGCCGACAGCTACCTCCTGCCGGCGTTGGCTCACTCGACCGGCTTCAACCTCGATGCCCACGGCATCGTTGTCGCCTCGGTCGAGGGCACCGACTTCATGCCGTACATCCGTCTGCTTGGCACCAAGGGGCTCAATCGGCCCGTCGTGGTCCTCACCGACGGTGACACGACCGACTCCAGCAAGATCGACAAGGCGGAGTTCGGACTCTCACGCGTCCGCGACCTGCTCGAACACCACGCCGTCGATATCTATCCCACCTTCAAGGCAAAGCTCGGCAAGATCACTCCGGGCAGGCTGCCGGACGGCGATCAGCGCACCGGTCGCCCCCGCCTCGTTGAGTTGGCGGCAAAGCGAGGAATCTACGTCGGCCATCGCACCCTGGAACTCGATGTAGTGCCACTGCTGAAAGACGAGATATACGCGGCATTCGAAGACCTCTTTCCGGGCACGACAAAGCGAAAGAACATCAAATCCGCCATCGATGCGGTGGTCGATGGGCAGGGCGGCCCGAGTACCGCCGCGGGCGAGAAGCTGCTGTCCTACGTCGAAGAAGTCGGCAAGGGCCGGTTCGCCCAACGCTTGGCTGCCCATGTCCAGGAGATCGACGACCTACGAGATCGTGTCATCGAGCTTCTGGACTACGACGAGGAGGATGCGTTGGCGACGGCAGACCTGCTCGACGTGCCAGGCTGCGGACCGCTGCTAGCACTCCTGAACGACCTACGTACTCAGGTGGAGGAAATGCCGCTGCTTCCGACCTGCGAGGAGTACCAGGACGCCATCGACGACGATGACGACACGCAGGACGAGGAGGACGACCACGACGATGACGATTGGGATGAGGCGTGACGAGTCCGACCGCGGAGATCATGCTGACGCCCGCGCTCGTTCGTGAGTTGCGCGCGCTGCACCCGCGCCAGCGCAGGGCCGTACTCCAGGACGGCAGTCTCGTCGTGCTCGCGGGCCCCGGCTCAGGGAAAACCCGCACCCTGGTCGCCCGCGTCGGATACCTGCTGGCGGTGACCAGCGAACACCGTGGTGTCGCCGCGATCACCTACACCGATGCCGCCGCGACGGAACTCGTCGCGAGGCTCAAGGGGCTGGGGTACGTCGGGAATCGCCGGCTAGCCAGCCGGACGGTGCACTCCTTTTGCCGGCAGCACATACTACGCCCCTATGGCCACCTCGTTGGCGCTCCTCAGCTAGCCGACCTGCGGGTTCTTGGCCGGGCCGAGGTCGTCCGACTCTGGACCGATGCGATGGTCGCCGCCGGGCTGCCCGCTGAATACAACCGCGAGCAACACACTCTGGCGAAGATACGGCGTCTGCTCGCGGCGGAGCAGAGCGTTGCCGGGTACCAAGCTGGGCACATCAAAGCTGTGCACGGATACGAGAAGGCGTTGCGCCAGGCCAATGCCATCGACTTCGACGCCATGACTTCGTGGGCGCTGGTAATCATGCGTAAGAGCCAGACCGCCGGCGAACTGCTCGTCGCCCGATTCCCCAACGTGGTCATCGACGAGTATCAGGACCTCGGGCCGGTGCTACACGCCCTGGTTCAGGAACTCATGTCGGCCGGCGTGAAAATCACCGCTGTTGGTGATCCCGACCAGACACTCTTCGGCTACCAGGGCGCGGACCCGAGCTACCTGCTCGAGCTGCCGAAGCTGATCGGCCGCGAGGCGATCCGGCTCGCGCTCAACTACCGCAGCGGCAGTGCCATTGTCGCCGCAGCACGGGGCGCTCTCGGCGAGGACCGCGGGTACCATCACAACCCCGAACGCGCCGACCCCGGCATCATAGACATCCAGCCAGTTCAAGGAGGGCTCGACGCCCACGCCCGCCACACGGCGGAGGCTGCGGCCTCCCTGATTGCAAACGGGGTGCGCCCCGAAGGGATCGCGATTCTCTACCCTGGGCAAACCGAGCTCCACCGGCTCATCGAGCAGGAACTGACTCAGCAAGGCATCAACTTCGATGCCGAGCGTGGGCGGCGCGTCCCTGACTCGCCCGTTTCGGCCCTTGTTGGCGGCTGCGCCGCGCGACGACTGTCCGGCCCCCTGCCAGGACCAGCCCAAGACGACCACGGCGATCGCCGCCCAATCAGCACTGCCCGCGAACTCGCCGCGCAGCTCGGGCAACTACGCAGCACCCGGGGGCTCAGCACGCCCGAGGAGACAGTGCGTTCCCTTGCCCGGCTGCTCATCCCCGTCCTCGATGCTCCTGACCGCCCTGGCCGCGAAGACGCCTGCGGTCCTTTCCTTGGCGAACTGCTGCGCGCGCTTGATGCGGCTGCGCTCACGGCCAATACCGACGACCAGCGTGACGTCGAGGCCTACCAAATCCTCACGGAGGAGGCGAGCTGCCGGATGAGCATGGCGGAACTCGCGGGCGGGAGAGCCCCAGGGCATGTCGCGCTCACCACCTACCACAGCGCGAAGGGACGCGAATTCGCCGCTGTCATCCTCCCCGGGCTAATCGACGGCCTGATCCCGTTCTACCGCAGGGACAGCCAGCCGACGACTACCGAGCTTGCCAACGCACGCCAGGCGTTTTACGTGGCCTTTACGCGCGCCGCCGACGCGGTTATCCTCCTGCCGGGAAGCACCTTTCGCCACTACAACCAGGTACGCACGACGAAGTGGTCCCGTTTCATCGACGACATACAGGCCGAGCTCAAGGCGGCGGCAGGCTGACCCGTCGCTACGCCGATTCACCTAGGGACAACCTGACCAACGTCCGGACATCGGCATGAGCGGATGCTCGGCGGAGGCCGCGGTAGTCGGTATGACAGCGGGGTCCGAGCGAACCCCGGGGTGAGCGCTCCGTGGCCCTCGGTGGCGACGCCGAAGGCGCTGTATGGACGTACGTCGTTGATCTTCGATGATGTGCGCGGTGTGTGCTCTCCAGCGGATGCCAACCCAGCTGAACCGGTGCCAACCCGGGTCACTGCGGACGACCGCCGGTCGCAAACCGGGGTTCGTGTGCTCGGGGTGTGCTCCTGGGCTGCGACAACGGGGGTCCCGGGAACGTGGGTGAACGCGGGCCACTCCCTGCCACCCCAGGTGAACCCCCAGGTCGCTAGACTAGGCCCTCGCGCCCTCGTAGCTCAGGGGATAGAGCATCGGTTTCCTAAACCGTGTGTCGCAGGTTCGAATCCTGCCGGGGGCACGTCACAGACCTGCAAAAGCGCGCGGTCATCGATCGGCATCTGACCGTTGAGGCTCAGTTCTCGCACGGATCGCAATGAACGGGCTCCTCGCCCAGGTCGGCGGGGCGCCGTTCGCTCGTCTCATATTCCCCGGCGTCAGATGACGCCCCAGGTGGCCGATGAGATGACCCAGTCGCGTTCGCGCTGCGGCGGCGGCTCGCCTCGCAGTACCGCTCCACGGCGTCGGCGGCTTCGCGGTCGTCCTGGCGGGCGTACCGGTCGTACCTGGCCTGGCATTCGACGTAGATGACGCCGTTGATCGAGTAGGTCCGGACGGGGTGATCGGTGCGCCCCCGGCTCGCGACGCGGACGGCTTTGCGCAGCGCGTCTTGCTGATCAGCAGGTACGTGGTGGATCTCGACGAAGCCTCGTCGGTCCACGACCACGCCGCGATCGGCGCCTTACGCCTGAGCGGCGTCACCGACATCGCCGCCGCCAACCGGCATCACGACCGCGACAGCGCCCGCCCGCTGGCACTGCTCGGCATCACCTGACGACAGCCGGGGCACTGGGGCAGGATCTTGGTCGTGATGAGTGGTCCGCCGACACCGCCCAGTCGTGTCGATGTCGAGGCCCGGTTCGCGGCCATTCTCGATGGTGGCCAGTCGCGTGACGAGGTCGACCGGTGGGCGACCCGGGCTCTGCGGAGTCTGGAGTGCGCCGAGGTCGACGAGGTGATCTGGTGGGCGCTCGGGGTGCTCTCCGGTGTCGATCTACGTCACGGACCGGGTGGGCCGTACCTGCATGACGATGAGCAGGTGCTCGGCTGGCTCGTCGAGTTCCGGAAACGGTCCGCCCCGTCGGGTGACCGCCCGGGTTGATCGCCGCTTCACCGGCCGATCGATCCCGTCGTCGCGCGGGTGGGCAGGCAGTTGAGCGTTGGCGAGGGGCACGGGCGCGGGGGTGGGCCGTTCGGGCTGGGTGGTGGGGTGGAACGGGGGAGGGGTCAAGATCCTTTGGTTGATATGCTGCCTCGTCAATGTGTGTGCGGGTGTCACGCGGCGGGGGCATTGACAGACGCCCTCGGCGCACCTCGCCACCTTCTCTCGATTCCGAGGAGCAGCGTGGGTCGAACCAGGCAGAGATCGGTCGCGCGACTGGCCCATAGCTCGACCGCCGTGGCGACGGTGGCGTGCCTGGTCGGCACGTTGGTCGCGGTGGCGGGTCCGGCGGGCGCGGCCGTGACCGCTCCGGTCGCCATGGCGGTGACCGGGCCGGTCGCCGCGGTCTCGGTGGCGCCGGGAGAACTGGTACTGCCCGCCGCGCCGCGGGCGGTCCCGCGGGCCACCCGGATTCTGAACGCCGGGACCACCGGCTTCCTCTGGGCCCAGGAAGGCGACGACCGTCTGCTCTGGACGGAGTACGCCACCGGCGCGACCACCGCCCTCGACCAGCGGCTGCCGGCTCCGCTCCGGTACGACTTCAACGGCTGGTGGCCGACGCGCGTCTCGTACCACCCGGGTTGGTACGGGGCGGGTTCGGACACCGTGGCGGTGTACTCGGTCGAGCCGTCGCCGCAGGTGACCCTGCTGCGGGGTGCCACCGGTGGGCGCAGTGTGCCGTTGCCGCAGGGGCGGTCGTACCAGGGCACCTTCGGCGACACGATGCTGACCCGTACCGATGATCTGGTGTTCCACCTGTTGCGCGACGGTGCCGAGGTGCCGGTGACCGGGCTTCCGGCGGACCTGACCGAGGTCACGGTGGAGGACGGGGACGCCCGCTCCGTGCTGCTGCGCTACCAGACGGCCGATCCGGCCGACCAGTGGCGGCACTGGGGACTGGTCGACGTCGCCACCGGTGTCTTCACCGAACTTCCCGACCGGCCGGATCCGGAGAGCGGTTGGGAGGTGACCGGGTTCCGGCTGGCCCCCGAGTCGGTGCTGCGGCTGCGCAGCGGTCGCTACCGGCTGGACGTTCTCGACCGCGCCGACCTGTCGGCACCGCCGATCACCCTCAACACCGGATCGTTCAGTCACGAGGCCGCGTACGGGCTCGTCGGCTCCCGGCTGCTCGCCGTCAACCCGGTGGCGCCGGGCAACAATCTCTATCGGGGGCGCCCGCTGCTGGCCGAGTCGATCGACGGGAGCCGCCCGAGCCGGGTCACGGTGATGGATCCGGCCGCGTACCAGATCGTCCAGGCTCCCGACGGGTCCGCGTTGGTGGCGGGGGCGGACGAGTACGTCGAGCAGGGTGACCTGGACTGGGCGTTCTACCGGATCACGCCGTCCGCCGGTACGGTGCAGCGCCACCGGGTGACGCCGGTGCAGCCGATGCCGGCGCAGATCCACGGGCTCGCCCTCGGCAGCGGCATCCTCAGCACCGCCGACGCGAGCACGGTGTACGCCCCGGGCGGCAGCTACGGCGCGTACCGTAGCACCTGGTTGACGGTTCCCACCGCGGGCGGCGCCCCGGCGGTCGAGCGTGCCACGCTGGACGGGCTGGTCAGCGGCGACGACGGCTCCTGCCTGACCTCGGACGCGGAGTCGCGCTGCGTCCGGATGTTCGCCGACGGCACCGGCTACCACGGCCGCGAGGCGGACAGCTACCGCGACGTGACGATGCTGTACGCGAACGGCGACAGTGCCTGGGGTCCGACGATCGACACGAAGCACTTCGCCCCGAGCCTGGTCGACCTGTCCGGCCGGTACGCGGTGATCGACGGTGGTACCCGAAGCGTGCAGTACGTCGGCGAGTTCCGGCCCGGCGCCGAGGGCGTCGTGCTGCAGCAGCGGGAGTGGGTCGGCGCGGCGGTCTGGGGTTCGACGCTGTGGAGTGGATCGGCCGCCGCCGGCAGGGTGACCGCGACCCGACTGCCCGACCGGACCGTCGTGGACGAGTTCACCACCAGCAACGGCTGCACCGCCACCCATCTGCAGGCGGTCGGTCGCTGGGTGCACTGGGCCTGCCTCGACACCTACTGGGAACGCGGCTCCGGGGTGTACGACCGGGTGACCAGGCGCCACCAGGCCGCCCCGGCGCGCAACGTGCTGCTCGGCGACGGTTACCTGGTCGAGGAGGTCAGCGGCCCGGCGGGCGGGCTGCGCCTGGTCGACCTGCGAGGTGAACTGCCCACCCGGATGCTGGTCGACGCGGACGGCCTGGGCCCGGACGGCCCGCGTACCTCCTGGACGGTGGACCGGTTCGGCGGCGCGGTCGCCTACGCCGACCCGCGGCACCGGGTGCACATCGTGCCGACCGGGATTCCGGCGTCCGCGCTCGACGTGATCGACTCGACCGTGTCGAACTCCGCGGCTGACTGGTCCGGCACCTGGTGGTTGTCGAAGCCCGCCGGATCCTGGCAGTTGACCTTCCGTGACGCGGCCGGCACCACGCTTCGTACCGTGTCCGGCTCGTCGGCGCGCGGGGTGCTGCGGGCCGCCTGGGACGGTCGGGACTCCGCCGGGAGCGCCGTCGCGGACGGCACCTTCACCTGGACGCTGACCGCTCAGCCCGCGGACGGTGTGGGCGGGCAGTTGAGCGTCGCCGGCCCGGCGCTGCCCGCGCCGCCGCCACCGCCGCCCGCGAAGCTGAAGGCGACGAAGGCGCCGTCGATCTCCGGCACCCTCGCGGTCGGTTCGACGGTGAAGGCGGTGCCGGGCACGTGGAGTCCGGCGGCCACCTCGTACGCGTACCAGTGGTCGGCGAACGGCACCGCGATCAAGGGTGCGACCGCGGCGTCCCTGAAGCTCACCGCGTCGCTGGTGGGCAAGCGACTCACCGTCAAGGTGACCGCGAAGCGCAGTGGCCACCCGTCGGGCGTCGCGACCTCGGCCGCCTCGGCCAAGGTCGCCAAGGGCAAGGCCCCGAAGGCGACGAAGAAGCCGTCGATCAGCGGTACCCCGAAGGTGGGTCGTACGGTCAAGGCCCTGGTCGGTGCCTGGTCACCGAAGGCGAACTCGTACCGGTACGAGTGGCGGCTGAACGGGAAGCTGATCAAGGGCGCGACGGGCAAGACGTTGAAGCTGACGTCGTCGATGCGGAACAAGAAGCTCACGGTGACCGTGATCGCCCGCCGGTCGGGCCACGTCGACGGCAAGGCGACCAGCAAGTCGGTCACCGTCCGCCGCTGACGGTCCGAACGTACGAGCGTCGGCCGCCGGCCCGAGGGGGTGGTCCCTCCGGGCGGCGGGCCGACGGCCGTTCAGAGCGCGGCGCGGATCGCCTCGGCGAGGGTGACCGGTGGCCGGCCGATGAGTTCGGTGAGGTCGTCGGGATCGACGTACAGATCGCCTTCGGCGGCACCACGGTCGCTGTCGGCCAGCACCTCGGCGTAGCCCGCCGGCAGGCCGGCGCCGACCAGGACCTCGGCGTACTTCTCCACCGACAGGTCGGTGTAGCCGACCTCGCGGCCGCTCTGCCGGGACAACTCCGCGGCGAGTTCGGCCAGCGTGAACGCCGGTCCGCCCAACTCGTGGACGTGATCGGCGGGCCCGTCGCCGGTGAGCACCGCCGCCGCGGCGGCCGCGAAGTCCGCGCGGGTGGCGGCGCTGATCCGGCCGTCACCCGCCGCGCCGACCACCCCGTGTTCCAGGTACGTGGGCAGCTGCGGGAGGTAGTTCTCCAGGTACCAGCTGTTGCGCAGGAAGACGTACGGCAGTCCGGCGTCGATGATCTCCTGCTCGGTGGCGCGGTGTTCGGTGGCGAGTACGAGGCTGGAGGTGTCGGCCTTCGCGATGCTGGTGTAGACGACCAGCCCGACGCCGGCCTCCTTGGCGGCGGCGACCACGTTGCGGTGCTGTGCCACCCGCCGGCCCACCTCGCTGCCGGAGACGAACATCAGCCGCTCGCCGCCGGCGAACGCGGCCCGCAGCGACCCGGGGTCGTCGTAGTCGGCCCGCCGGACGGTGACCCCGCGCCCGGCGAGGTCGGCCAGGCGGCCGGTGTCGCGGCCCAGCGCCACGATCTGGTCGGCCGGTACGCCCCGATCCAGCAGGTCGGTGACGATCAGGCGGCCCAGGTGGCCGGTGGCGCCGGTGACGACGATGGACATGGGTGGTGCTCCCTCCAGCTGTGCGTGCTGACACCGACGACAACCGGGAAGGCCGCGTCTCTACTTCCCGTTGGAGAGTAGGCACCTTGAAGTGCGCCACACTCTGTTGGAGAGTAAAGACGTGGAGCCGAACCTGTACGACCGCAAGTGCGGCAGCCGTCAGGTGCTCGACCGGATCGGCGACCGGTGGAGCGTGCTGGTGGTGCTGACCCTCGCAGACGGGACCAGGCGGTACGGCGAACTGGCCCAGCGGATCGACGGGGTGAGCCAGAAAATGCTCACCCAGACCCTGCGCGGCCTGGAACGCGACGGCCTGGTCACCCGGACCGTGCATGCCACCGTCCCGCCCCGGGTCGACTACGCGCTCACCGATCTGGCCCGCACCCTGCTGCCACTGCTGGCCGGCCTGGAATCCTGGGCCACCACCCACCTCCCCGAGGTGGAAGCCGCCCGCACCCGCTACGACGCACACGG
>NZ_QXEC01000051.1 GCF_003583405.1 Micromonospora radicis | reverse complement strand
GCCTCCTCCGTGGACAACGCTGTAGACAAATCAGCGGCGTCACGTGGGGACCGGCGGCTAGCCTCCCCGGATGACATCCCCCATGGCGGAAACGACACGTGCCCCGCTATGGCGGGACCGCGACTTCACCGTTTTCTGGTCGGCGCAGACGCTGTCTGTGATCGGCGACGGGTTCGCCGCCCTGGCGCTACCGCTGCTCGTACTCCAGCTGACCGGCTCGGTGGCGCTGATGGGCGTGCTCACCGCGACAGCCGGGGTTGCCGCGGTGGTGACCGCCGTCTTTGCTGGCGTACTCGTGGACCGGGTCGACCGTCGGCGGCTCCTCATCGGCTGCGACGTGGTCCGGGCCGCGCTGTTCGCCGCCGTACCGGTGGCCTGGTTGTGGGGTCCGCAGCTGTGGTTGCTGTACCTGGTGCTTCCGGCGGGCGCCGCGGTCGGCATGGTCTTCCGGGTGGCGTACGTCGCGGCGGTGCCGGGGCTCGTCGACGTCGGGCGGATCACCGAGGCCAACGGCAAGTTGTCGGCGAGCTATGCCGTCGCCGGGGTCGGTGGGCCGCTGCTGGCGGGGCTGGTCGCCGCCCGGTTCGGGTACCCCGCCGCGATCGCGGTGAACGCGGTGAGCTTCGCCGTGGCGGCAGCCGCACTCGGTGCCGTACGACTGCGGCAGGACCGACCGGCGCGGACGGCGACGTCCCTCGCCGGCCTGCGCGACGAACTGCTGGCGGGGGCTCGTTTCCTCTGGCGGCATCCGGTGCTGCGTAGTCTCACCCTGCTGCTTTCGGCGTTCTTCTTCCTCACCTACGGGCTCGACGACGTGTTGATCTACCACGTCCGGCGCAACCTGGGTGGATCCGACCGCACCGTCGGTCTGGTGTTGGGGGCGGCGGCCGTGGGTACCGTTCTCGGCTCGCTACTGGTGGCGCCGCTGCGGCGGCGGATCGGCTTCGGGGCGACCTGGTCGGGCAGCGTGGCGGTGGCCGGGTCGGCCGTGGCGGTGCTGGGTTGGGCGCACACCGTGCCGTGGGTGGCGTCGCTGGCGGCGGTGTACCTGGGTGGGGCGGCGGTGGGGGCGATCTGCTCGCTGTCGCTGCGGCAGGAGGTGACGCCGAACCCGCTCCTCGGCCGGGTCACCGCCGTGTTCTGGGCCACCCACTACTCGCTCGGTCCGCTCGGTGCCGCCGTCGTCACCTGGGGTGCCGGCGCGTACGGCGTACCGCTGGTGTGTCTGCTCGCCGGTAGCGGCTGCGTGCTCGTCGCGCTCGCGGCGCTGGTCACGCCGGTACGCCGCGCCCAGCCCGGCTGACCCACGACGGCGCCGCCAGCGGTCCGGCTGCGTCAGCGGGTCTGAACGCCCTCCCGGATCTGCCGCAACAGGCCGGCCGCCTCGTCGACCGGCCGGAAGGGGAACATGGCCATCGCCACGCTGCCGTGGTCGGCCCAGCCGCAGACCGCGAAGTCGCCACCCTCACCGCTGGTGCTGCCGCACTTCATCACCCCGCCCAACTGGCCCGGCGTCACGTTCCGCAAGCCGGTCACCGCGCCGGCCTCGTCAGCCATCAGGCTGAACAGGCTCTCCAGGTCCCGCTCCGGCTGCCAGAGCAGAGTGGTGCCGCCGAAGAACAGCACCGACCGGCGCGAGTCGGCCGGATCCTGGTAGACCGCGCCGAAGCTGGTGTCCAGCTGGATGTCGGCCGCGAGCCCGCTGCGCAGGTAGTCGGCGGTGCTGACGGCCCGCTCGCTGTCGTCCCGGGTCAGCCCAGCGACCTGGTCCGGCGTGGCGATCTGGGCGTCGCGCTGCTGGAAGATCCGCCAGCCCCAGGTGCCCAGCGCGGCGATGCCCGTCAGCGCGAGGACCGCCAGCAGCGCGATCGCGATCCGGCGTCGGCGGCCGCGGAACCCGGCGCGGTCGGCGGCCTCCTCCGGGGCACGGTTGCTCAGCTCGATGGGCTCGTCGGTCAGGTCGACCGGCGGGGCACCCTCTTCGAGCTGGCGGGCGGTGAGATGTGCGTCGGACATAGCCGCCACCGTACGCGAAACCACCGGTGGCGCACGTCGGGTCCGGTGAAGCGCTCCGTAGACTTTCAGGGTGACCGAGAACCTGGATGCCCGACGCCCCGACGCCCCTACCCTCGCCGGCCAGTACCAGCCCGGTGAGGTAGAGCAGCGACGGTACGAGCAGTGGGTAGCCGACGGGCGGTTCCGGGCGTCGGCGGACAGCGAGCGTCAGCCGTTCACCATCGTCATCCCGCCGCCGAACGTGACCGGCTCGCTGCACATGGGCCACGCGCTCGACCACACCGTGCAGGACGCGCTGGTCCGCCGCAAGCGGATGCAGGGCTTCGAGGCGCTCTGGCTGCCCGGCATGGACCACGCCGGCATCGCCACCCAGAACGTCGTCGAGCGGCAGCTGGCCGCGCAGGGCCTGTCCCGTCACGACCTCGGCCGGGAGAAGTTCGTCGAGCGGGTCTGGCAGTGGAAGGCCGAGTCCGGCGGGGCGATCCTCGGCCAGATGCGCCGCCTCGGTGACTCCGTCGACTGGGACCGCGAGCGCTTCACCATGGACGAGGGCCTGTCGCGGGCCGTGCAGACCATGTTCAAGAAGCTGTACGAGGACGGCCTGATCTACCGGGCGAACCGGATCATCAACTGGTGCCCGCGCTGCCTGACCGCCCTGTCCGACATCGAGGTGGAGCACTCCGACGACGACGGCGAGTTGGTCTCGATCCGGTACAGCGACGACGTGGTGGTGGCCACCACCCGGGCCGAGACGATGCTCGGCGACACGGCGGTGGCGGTGCACCCGGACGACGAGCGGTACCGGCACCTGATCGGTACCGAGGTGGAGCTGCCGCTGACCGGGCGACGGATCCCGATCGTCGGTGACGCCCACGTCGACCCGGCGTTCGGCACCGGCATGGTGAAGGTGACCCCGGCGCACGACCCGAACGACTTCGAGATCGGACAGCGTCACGACCTGCCCGCGCTGACGATCATGGACGAGCGGGGGGTGATCACCGCGCACGGCCCGTTCGAGGGGCTGGACCGGTTCGAGGCCCGCCCGGCGATCGTGGCCGCGCTACGGGCGGAGGGCCGCATCGTCGCCGAGAAGCGGCCGTACGTGCACGCCGTCGGGCACTGTTCGCGGTGCCGTACCACCGTCGAGCCGCGGCTGTCGTTGCAGTGGTTCGTCAACACCTCGCCGTTGGCCAAGGCGGCCGGTGACGCGGTGCGCGACGGGCGGGTGAAGATCGAGCCGGCGGAGCTGGCCAAGCGCTACTTCGCCTGGGTCGATAACATGCACGACTGGTGCATCTCGCGGCAGCTGTGGTGGGGACACCGGATTCCGGTCTGGTACGGCCCGGACGGCGAGGTGGTCTGTGTCGGTCCCGACGAGCAGCCGCCGACGGGCGAGGGCTGGCAGCAGGACGAGGACGTGCTGGACACCTGGTTCTCCAGCGGACTCTGGCCGTTCTCCACGCTGGGCTGGCCGGAGCAGACCCCGGACCTGGCGAAGTTCTACCCGACCAGCGTGCTGGTCACCGGGTACGACATCCTCTTCTTCTGGGTCGCCCGGATGATGATGTTCGGTCTGTACGCGATGGACGGGCGGCAGCCGTTCGACGTGATCGCCCTGCACGGGATGGTCCGCGACGAGCACGGCAAGAAGATGTCCAAGTCGTTCGGCAACGTGGTCGACCCGCTGGACTGGATCGACCGGTACGGTGCCGACGCGACCCGGTTCACCCTGGCCCGGGGTGCCAACCCCGGCGGTGACGTGCCGGTCAGCGAGGAGTGGTGCCAGGGTTCGCGGAACTTCTGCAACAAGCTGTGGAACGCGACCCGGTTCGCGCTGCTCAACGGGGCACACACCGGGGGGCCGCTGCCGGACGAGGCACAGCTGTCGACCGTCGACCGGTGGATCCTGTCCCGGCTGGCGCAGGTCACCGCCGAGGTCGACGAGCAGTTCGAGGCGTACGAGTTCGCGAAGGTCTGCGACCTGCTGTACCACTTCGCCTGGGACGACGTCTGCGACTGGTACGTGGAGCTGAGCAAGCCGGTGCTCGCCTCCGACGATGCCGCCGCCGACGTCACCCGTCGGGTGCTCGGGCACGTGCTGGACCAGCTGCTGCGGCTGCTGCACCCGGTCGTCCCGTTCGTCACCGAGGAGCTGTGGACCGCCCTGACCGGCGGGGAGACGGTGATGACGGCGGCCTGGCCGGTGGCCGACCGGGCACGGGTCGACGCCGGTGCCGAGGCGGAGATCGCCACCCTGCAACGGGTGGTCACCGAGGTTCGTCGGTTCCGTTCCGACCAGGGACTGCGGCCCACCCAGCGGGTGGCGGCCCGGCTCGACGGGCTGGCCGGTGCCGGGATCGCGGCGCACGAGTCGCTGATCCGCTCGTTGGCCCGGCTCGACCCGGCCGGTGACGACTTCCAGGCCAGCGCGACGCTGGCCATGCCGGGGGAGGTCAGTGTCGCGTTGGACACCCGGGGGTCGATCGACGTGGCCGCCGAACGGGCCCGGCTGACCAAGGACCGCGCCGCCGCAGAGAAGGAGGCCGGGCAGGCTCGGGCGAAGCTCGACAACCCGGCGTTCGTCGGCAAGGCCCCGGAACACGTGGTTGCCAAGATCCGGGAGCGGCTGGCCGTCGCCGAGGCCGACCTGGTCCGTATCGACGCCGCTCTGGAGGCACTGTCCTCGTGACCGACAGCAACGAACGCAACGACCGCGACGGCGCGGGTCGACCGGTGGACGCCGGTCGACCCGGCCGGGCCGGTGCCGACGACCGGGCCGGGCGGGGCAGACCCGCCGAGCGGGCCGCCTTCGCCGAGGTGGAGGCCGAGCTGGCCGGGCGCGGTTTCACCCGGATGGTCTTCGAGCTGGACCGCATCTCGTCCCTGCTCGACCTGCTGGGCAGCCCGCAGCGGGCGTACCCGTCGATCCACCTGACCGGCACCAACGGCAAGACCTCCACCGCCCGCATGATCGACTCGCTGTTGCGGGCGTTCGGGCTGCACACCGGCCGCTACACCAGCCCGCACCTGGAGACCGTGCGGGAGCGGATCAGCCTGGACGGCGAGCCCGTGGACGAGGCCCGGTTCACCGCCGTGTACCAGGAGGTCAAGCCGCTGGCGGAACTGGTCGACGCCGGTTCGTCGGAGCCGCTGACCTACTTCGACATGACCACCGCGCTGGCGTTCGCCACCTTCGCCGACGCACCTGTCGATGTGGCCGTGGTCGAGGTGGGACTGGGCGGGGCCGAGGACGCCACCAACGTCATCCAGGCCGGGGTGTGCGTACTGACCCCGATCGGGCTGGACCACACCGAGTGGCTCGGTGACACGTTGCAGGACATCGCGGTCGCCAAGTCCGGCATCATCCACCCGGGCGCGACGGTGATCGCCGCCGCGCAGGAGGAGGAGGCCGCCCGGCCGATCCTGCAACGCTGCGCCGAGGTCGGCGCCACCATCGCCCGCGAGGGCTCCGAGTTCGGCGTACTGCGCCGGGCGGTCGCCGTCGGCGGACAGGTGCTCACCCTGCAGGGCCTCGGCGGGGTGTACGAGGAGGTGTTCGTCCCGCTGCACGGCGCGCACCAGGCGCAGAACGCGGCGGTGGCGCTCGCCGCCGTCGAGGCGTTCCTCGGCGCCGGTGCCCGGCGGCAACTCGACCTGGAGACGGTACGGGAGGGCTTCGCCACCGCGAGTTCGCCCGGCCGGCTGGAGCGGGTGCGTACCGCCCCGACGATCCTCCTCGACGGTGCGCACAACCCGCAGGGCATGGCGGCCACGGTCACCGCTTTGCAGGAGGAGTTCGCCTTCAGCAAGCTGGTCGCCGTGGTGGGGACGCTGACCGACAAGGACGCGACCAGCATGTTGGAGTTGCTGGAGCCGGTCGTCGACCAGGTGGTGGTGACCCGGAACAGCTCGCCGCGGGCGCTGCCGGCCAAGGAGTTGGCCGCGCTCGCCGCCGAGGTGTTCGGTCCCGACCGGGTCGAGGTGGCCGAGGAGATGCCGGACGCGATCGAGACGGCGGTGGCGCTGGCCGAGGAGGACGTACCCGGTGAGTTGGCCGGGGTCGGTGTGATCGTCACCGGTTCGGTGGTGACCGTGGCCGACGCGCGCCGGTTGTTGAAGCGATGAGCGAGCCTGGCGGCCCGCCGCCACGGCGGTCGGGGCTGCGGGATCCGCAGCGGGCGGTACGCGGCCTGGGCGCCGGCACCCTCGCCCTGGAGGCCTTGGTGCTGCTGCTGGCCATCCAGCCGATTCGGGTGGTCGGCGGGGATCTCGGGGCTGCCGCGATCTGGGCGGTGGTGGCGCTGGCGGTGGCCGCCGCCGTGCTGGCCGGCCTGATGCGCCGGCCCTGGGCGTGGCAGGCCGGCACGGTGTTGCAGGGGCTGTTGCTGCTCTCCGGGCTGCTGCACTGGGCGCTGTTCGTGCTCGGCGTGATGTTCGCGCTGGTGTGGGCGTACGCGTGGCATGTGCGCCGGGTGATCCTGGGCTGAGGGCCGGTCACGCCTCGGCGCGTTCCCGCCACTGGGTCAGGGCGATGCCGTGTCCGTCCGGGTCGCGGAAGGCGGCGGCCCAGACCTCCAGCTTGTTGCCCCGGTTGACGATCCGGGGAGCATAGGTGAACCGGACACCGGAGTCGCGTAGCCGTTCGTACGCGCCCTGGATGTCGTCGACGTCGAGGTTGACGTGCACCAGCCGGCGGTTGATCGGCTGGGCTCCGGTCACCTCCCGCAGGACCAGTCGGGTCGCCCCGGAGGCGAGTACGGCGTTGCCGGTGCCCCGGTCGACCTCGCCGAAGCCGAGCCGGTCCCGGTAGAACTCCAGGGACCGGGGCAGTTCGGTGACGAGCAGGGTGATGCCCACCCCGTTGATCGGCGCGGCCTCCTCGGCGGCCTCCGGGTCGAAGCCGAAGATCGCGTCGTCGAGTTCCCGGTCCGCGGCCGCCTCCGCCCGGGTCGCCGCGCCGCCCGCGGCCGCTGCCCGGTCCGTGCCGCCGCCCGCGGCGCCGTCCGTGCTGCCGCCCGCGGCCGGTTCCGGGTCGTCCAGTGGCAGGTCGAGCGGGTCGAGCGGATCCAGTGGGTCGGTCGTGCGGAGCGGGTCGGTCGTGTGGGGCGGGTCGGCGGGGCCCGCGGCGGAACCGGTGACCCGCTCGGCCGGGGCGGCCGGGGCGACGGTGTCGGCAGGTCGCTCGTCGGGGTCGGCGAGGCGTACCCCGGTCGCCGGATCGTCGGCGGGCGCCCCCGTGGCCGCGAAGTGTTCCTCGGCCGGCGTCCGGGGCGCGGGGGTCGCCCGGCGGGGCAGCGGGTGGTCGGTGGGCTGCTCCACCACCGTCCCCTCCAGCACGACCGGCGCGCCCGGCCGCTGGCGTACCCGCACCGGCTCCCGTGGCTCGACCGGTTCGACGGGCTCGTCGCGGAGCGGACCACCCACCGGAGCACCCAGCGGCTCGGCCAGCGGGTCGGCCAGCGGGTCGTGGAAGTCGTCCTCCGGGGACCGCCCGGCCCACGGCGGTGCCTCCTGGCCGAGGAGAACCTCGTCCGGTGGCATCGGAGCGGCGAACTCCGGCGGCAGTTCGGCACCCTCGGCGTGGGTGGGAACCTCGTCCCAGAGCACCCGGACGTGCCTCGGGTCGTCCAGCGCCACCCGGATCGGCAGGGTCTGGCCCAGGGACGGCCACTTGGCGACCGGCACTCGCGGCTCGATGATCTTCTTCGACCGGGGTGGCAGGCCAGGCGCGTCGATCACCAGCTGGAGTTCGCAGCGCCCGAAGGCGTACTGGGTGGGTGGTTCCGAGGCGCTGTGCACATGCCCGGCACCCACCACCCAGGTGCGGCCGCCGGCGCGCACGGTGGCCAGCGCGATCGACAGCGCCACCAGGGCGACGCCGAGCGCCACGATGGCCCAGCTGGTCATGCCGAGGCCGAAGAGGATCACGAAGGTGGCCACGGTGCCGAGCACCGCGGCGACCAACTTCCGTACCGGTGCGATGGGCCGGTTAGCGCCGTTCGCCACAGTGGACCTCCCGGGTGGTCAGGGCCAGGCTAGGCCGGATCGGGGGCCGGGGGAAGCACCGACCACCGCGCCGGCGCCGGGACCGGGTCGCTAGGCTGACCGTACCCAGCCCGATCGGCTTCCGCTCTGAGGAGGAACCCAGCGTGTCCAACAGCAGTCCGGACGAGCGCACGCTCGTACTGATCAAGCCCGACGCGGTCCGCCGTGGGCTGGTCGGCGAGATCATCTCCCGCTTCGAGCGCAAGGGGCTGCGGATCGACGCCATGGTGTCCCGGACGATGGACGCCGAGCTGGCCGACGAGCACTACGCCGAGCACGTGGACAAGGCGTTCTACCCGCCGTTGAAGGCGTTCATGACCGGCGGTCCGCTGGTCGCCCTGGTGCTCTCCGGCGACCAGGTGATCGACGTGGTGCGGGGCCTGATCGGGTCCACCGACGGGCGCAGGGCCGCCGCCGGCACCATCCGCGGTGACCTCTCGCTGTCCAACCGGGAGAACCTGGTGCACGCCTCCGACTCGGTCGACAGCGCGAAGCGCGAGATCGCCCTCTGGTTCCCCGAACTGGGCTGATCGGGCCCGAGCCGGGGTGCCGTCAAACCCGCCCGCGCGGGCGGAACGGCCGGCCCCGGCCGAGCGCGTCGGCGTACCCCCAGCGGCCACGGATGTCGAGCAGCTCGATCTGGCCGAGCTGCTCCGGCACCCCGGCGTTGACGGCCAGATGGTCGTCGTACGGCTCCAGGCCGAGGAGCGCACGGAGCAGCAGCAGGGGCGTCCCGGCCGACGGCGCGTACGGGCTGTCGGTGAGGCCGTGTGGTACCGGGACATGGGTGAGGGCCCGGGGGTAGCCCGTAAGATACGCCGGCAGCCTCCCCTGGAAGTGCTGGGCGGCTTCCAGCATCGCCACGGCGATCCGGGCGGCCTCCTCGCGGAAGCCGGCCCGGCTCAACCCCCAGGCGACTATCGAGTTGTCCCACGGCCAGACCGCGCCGCAGTGCCGGCCGAGCGGGCTGTACCTGGTCTCGGTGGCGGTGCTGGTGCGGATTCCCCAACCCGACCAGAGCCCCGGGCCGAACAGGTGCTCCACCACCTGTTCGGCCCGCTCGGGCCGTACGATGCCGCTCCAGAACAGCTGCCCGATGGTCGACGTCAGGCCGTCGACCGGCCGCCCGTCAGCCTCCAGCGCCACCGCGTAATGGCCTCGGTCGGGCAGCCAGAAGTCCCGGTCGAACCGTTGCCGCAGATCAGCCGCGGCCCGCTCCAACTGGCTCGCCCACTCCGGGTCCTGCCAGAAGGAACGGGCCAGCCGGGCCGCGCGGAGCTTCGCGTCATAGGTGTAGCCCTGGACCTCGCAGTTCGCCTGCGGGAAGCCGGCGCTGCGGCCGTCGGCGTAGTAGGTCGAGTTCGCCGAACTGCGCCAGCTGCCGCTCACCGGGGTGCTGCGGGTGCGGTGACGGACGGTCCAGACGTAGCCGGTGGACTCCGGGTCCGCGGACCAGTCGAGCCAGTCGATGGCCTTCCGCACCTGGAACTCGTACTGGCGGACCAGGCTGGCGTCGCCGGTCCAGCGTTCGTACTCGTCCAGCAGGATGACGAAGAGCGCGGTGGTGTCGACGGCGTTGAAGTTGGCCGACTCCGGAGTGTCGTTGAATCCGGCCGAGTCGCCGTACCGGCACTCCTGGAGTATCTTGCCTGGCTGCTCACCGCGGAACGGGTCCTCGCGGCTGCCCTGGGTCAGGGACAGGATCCGCATGGTCCGTGCCGCTCGTTCGGGGATGAACGGGAGCGCCTGGAAACTGCTGAGCAGACTCTCCCGACTGAGCAGCGTCATCGACCAGGGCAGACCGGTGGCGGGTAGGCCTTCGCGATAGTTGAGCCCGGGGTAGTGCAGGGCGGCCATGTCGTGTATGCACCGCTGGTACGTCTCCTGTAACGGACGGTGCGTGGCGGAGAGCAGAGGTGCCCGCGCGATCATGCTGGCGAGGTCCTCGGCGAAGTACGTTCGGGACCGACCGGTCGAGCTGTTCAACCGTTCCCTCAGGTCGCGTCGGCGCAGGTCGCGCACCAGCGGTAGGACCCGCAACCGGGTGGTCCAGCTGCCGTGCGCGGCGAGGGTGATCGTGAAGGTCAGTCCGGTGGCGCTGAACCGGCCCGGCGCACTCGTCGTGACGACGGTTTCGCGGTGCAGGGTCTGCCGCCGGTAGTGCAGGCGGAGGGCGCCCTCGTCGATGGTGGCGGTGACCGGACGGAGCTGGCGGCGGCTCTCCCAGATCTCGGGTACCTCGGCGAAGTCCGCGGCGATCTCCAGCCGAAGCGTGTGGCGCACCGGCTCCGGCACGTGGTTCAGGAGAGTGATCTCCTCCTCGAACTCGTGACCCACCAGGCGGTGCCGCAGCAGTGAGGTGGTGGCGTTGACGTAGTGGGTGGGCTGTCCGGGCACCAACCCGAACTTCGCCTCCCAGGTGTGCACGGCGGTCTGGGAGAGCACCGACGGTGGCTCGTCGTCGATGGTCAGTCGCCAGGTGGACAGGAACCGGGTGTCGAAGAAGTAGAGACCCAGCGGTGTGTCCGGGTCGGACTGGACGTTCCCGTTGGGCTCACTGATCATGAACATGTTGCCGGCGAACACGCGGCTGGCCTCGTACAACCCGGTGAAGCTGAGCGTGTTGTCGGTGGTCGGCCAGTCCGCCGACGTGACCGCCCCACTGTCGGCGGGCAACGGCAGCAGGCGCTGGAACAGCAGCAGCAGCGCCAACTCGCCCTCGATCGAGACGACGCCGCGAAACAGCATCGCGACGATCTGGTCGTCGCCGGCGAGCAGGCGTTCGAACGCGTCGGGACGCATCTCCACCCGGCAGTCGGCGCGATCGCCATCGCGCCGCGCCGAGGCCCGGCCGTTGTCGAGCCGGACGAACCAGGTGGTGGTCTCGCATTCGGCGGCGACGAAGTCGAACCGGAGCAGCCCGGTGGGTGTGGTGGGCAGCCGGCCCACCGAGGAGGTGGTCAGGTCGGAGAAGAACCCGTTGAGCCGCTCAACCACCGCGTCCTCCCTGTGGCGCAGCCACGTCCAGCAGCCCCGGTCGTCAATCCGAGGTTATAGCCAATGTACGGTGGTTTGGTGCATTCTATTGTTTAGTCGGAAACAGGCATGCCTTTCACCGGGCGGTCGGGAAGGGTGTCGTCGATGGCGGAACATGCCAGTGGCATTCGGTACCACGTCTACGGCCAAGGCCAACGCGGCACCTTTCTGCTGGTGCACGGCTGGTGCGGCGACCACACCTTCATGGCGCCGTTGGCCGAGCACCTCGCCGCCGCCCGGGCCCGCGTGATCGCCGTCGACATGCCCGGCCACGGGCAGAGCCCACCGCCGCCAGACGGGTACGGCGTCGACCAGATGGCGGGCCGACTCCGCGCCCTGGCCCGGGAACTCGGCCTGCGTCGGGTCACCGTCATCGGGCACAGCCTGGGCGGCGTCTGGTCGCTCGCGGCGGCAGCCGCCGATCCCGCCGTGTTCACCGGACTCGGCCTGCTCGATTCGGCCGTCGCCGGAGCACCCGGAGCCGCCGAGGCGATCGCGCAGGTGGCCGGCATGCTTCGCGACGACAGCACGGGCGCGGCCCGGGAGCAGATAGTCCGCTCGTACTTCCGCCCCTACTCGGACCCGGCGCTGGTGGCATCGGTGCTCCGGGCGATGGCCCGCCCCTCGACCGAGGCGGCGTACGAGCCGATCGCCGGACTGGCCGACTACGTCGCGCGCGGAGGTGACACGGCGGCGCTGACCGCATGGCGGCGGCCGCTGCTGCTGATCGGCACCGACGCGCCGTTCGCCGACTACGCGCACCTATCCCGACTGGTGCCGGCCGCCCATGTCGGGCAGACCGTCGGCTCCGGACACTTCATGCAGCTCGAGGTACCCGCACAGGTCAACGAGATGGTCGACCGGTACCTGAAGGTCACGGGCTGACCGGGCCCGGGCGCGCGGGTGGCCCGGTTCCGGGCAGCCAGTTCAGTTTGTCGGGGTTGGCCACCAGGAAGACGTCGGTGATCCGGCCGGCGGCGGTGCCGAGGGTGATGGCGTACCTGTCGCCGGCCGCGCTGGACACGACGACGGCCGGCTGGCCGTTGAGTTCCGTGCGGTGCACGGTGAGCGGCCAACCCTTGTCCCGTACGCCCAGGAGGAACCGGGCGACCCGGTCCGCACCGGTCACCGGGTTGCGGGCGGCCCGCACCCGGCCACCGCCGTCGCTCCACGCGGTCGCGTCGGCGGCCACCAGATCGGTGAGCGCCGCCAGGTTGCCATCGTCGGCGGCGGCGACGAACGCATCCAGCAGCCGCTTCTGTTCCGCCCGGTCGGCGGTGAACCGGCGCTGGTCGCGGCCGATCCGGCTGCTCGCCCGGTGGTGCAGTTGCCGACAGTCCTCGGCGGAGCGGTCCAGCAACTCGCCGATCTCGGCGTACGGCAGCTCGAAGGCGGTGTGCAGCACGTAGACCGCGCGCTCCGGCGGGGTGAGTCGTTCCAGCAGGTGCAGCAGTGCGGTGGAGAGGGAGTCGCGCAGCTCGGCGCGTTCCAGCGGACCGAACGGCGACGGCGCGGTCGGTACCGGCTCGGGCAGCCACGGCCCGACGTACGTCTCCCGGGCGGCCTGTCGGGCGCGCAGCCGGTCCATCGCCAGGTGGGTGACCACCCGGGACAGGTAGCGGCGGGGCTCGCCGACCTCGTTGCGATCGACCCGCACCCAGCGCAGGTACGCCTCCTGCAGGACGTCCTCCGCGTCGTGCCGGCTGCCCAGCAGCCGGTAGGCCAGCCCGAGCAGCATCGGCCGGTGCGCGTCCAGCGCACCGGCCGCCTCTGCCGCGTCGCCCGGGTTCAGGCGTCCGCCGGCAGTTCGTTGCGGAAGGTCACCGCGATCCGGTTCCACACGTTGATTGTGGCAATCGCCAGAACCAGGTCGGCGAGGGCCTTCTCCGGCCAGACCTTCGCGGCGGTGTCCCAGACGTCGTCGGGTACGCCGTGCTCGCCGAGTCGGGTGACCGCGTCGGTGAGCGCCAGCGCGGCCCGTTCCCGCTCGTCGAAGAAGGGCGCCTCACGCCACGCCGCCACCGCGAACAGCCGCCGGTTCGACTCACCCGCGCCCAGCGCCTCCTGGCTGTGCATGTCGACGCAGTACGCGCAGCCGTTCAACATCGACGCGCGCAGTTTCACCAACTCCAGCACGGTGTGGTCCACGTTGGCCCGGACGTACTTCTCCAGCCCCATGACGCTCTGGAACGCCCCCGGTGCCACCTCTGCCACGTTCATCCGCTGCATGACGACCTCCCTGTGTCGGTGGATCTGACATCGGCACGACGGTCGCGGCACGCCTGGCGTGACAGCCCGCTCCTGTGACGCCCGTCATGCGCCCCCAGATCCGTATCGGCGACGGAAAGTGCAAGATCGCGGCGCGGCGGCGGGGTGGGGTGGCGGCGCGGCGGGGCGGGGGGGGGGGGGGGGGGGGGGGGTGTGGGGGGGGGGGGGGGGGGGAGCGGG
>NZ_QXEC01000050.1 GCF_003583405.1 Micromonospora radicis | reverse complement strand
TAGAGGGCTTGGACGAGGAATCCCTGGCCGCGTGGCGACACGCGGCGAAGGTGGCCAAGCTACGGTTGCTGCGAGCCGGTCCGCACCGGCTGCGCAGCTGGTCGTTTCCGGGTGGCATGTCGCTGCTGCTTGTGGAGGTCGACCGCCGGGGCGTCGAGTCGCCCGCGTTGGCGCCACCGGATCAGCCAACCCGGCAGTGGGTTCCGCCTCCGCGTCCACGGCCCCGCACCCAGGAGTTCCTCGGCCGGATCGTCCCGGTCCCCTCGACGGTGCGCCGCCCACACCCGATCGTGCAGGACCTCACCGAGGCGCTGGACTTCCCCGAGCGGATGATCTACCAGCACCGGCCCTACCTGATGCCGAACAAGCGTCGACCCGTGCAGCGGATGCGCCAGATCTGGCAGGCCATCATCACCGAGGCCGAGTTCCGCGGGTACGAGACGCTGTTTCGGCACAACCGACGTGACCACTACGACAGCGGCCAGCTGATCCTGCGGATCGACCGTGACGAGTTCCCGCTCCAGCTCTACGGGGAGCGCGGCAAGCCTCTACAGCTGACGATCAAGGACGTGCATCCGGCGCGGCGCCGCGGCTACGACACCTGGACCGACACCGCCGACAAGCCCCTGCACAGGCAACTCGGCGAGATCTTCACCCACATCGAGCGGTGGGCCGATCTCCTGATCGCGCGTCGCGAGGCCGAGGAGCGCCGCGAACAGGAGCGCCGGCGGGAACGGCAGCGGCGCGAAGATGAGGCCCAACGACAGTTCACCGAGGACCACCGCCGCAAGACCATCCAGGCTCGTATCGGCGAGCGGCAGTTCGCCGACGACGCCCGCGCCTACGCGGCAGCGCTAGCGGCGGTCGCTGACGACTTGGAGCCCGACCGTGCGCAGGAGGTGCGGGCCTGGGCGACGTGGATCCTGCAGCATGCCGACCAGGTGGATCCCCGGCTCAGCCGGGAGGGCATGCCGAAGACGCCAAAGCCCGAGCGCGATGACCTGCTGCCGTACCTGACTGCGGGCCACTGGCACTACTAGCCGTGGTACCAGCGGCGGTTCGGATGCCACGGTTGATAGGGCGGCGCCGCAGAGGCAGTCCTCCCGACGTGCTGCTGTCTCGGTGTCGCCACGGCCACCGATGACGGTGGATCGCTGGGAATTCCGGGCGGGTCGGCCAGCGGGTCAAGGTCATCGGCGTAGGTGTGTGCCCACGCCAGCCACGGGTCGTCGATCGGCATGCCGCCGTTGACGAGATCTGCGCAGTAGGAGCGGATGTCCTCGGCCAGCAGCCACGCAGCCACCTGCTGCCGCAGGATCTGGTCGCGGTGCGCCGTCACCACCCGGTCGCGTTCCTGCTGCAGCCGCACCTGCTCCGCCCGCGCTGCAGCGTCGCGGCGGTCACGTAGCCGCCGGCCACGTTGGCGCAGGTCCGTCAGGACGGCGGGCAACTCGTCCTCAAGCCGCTTGCGGGCGTAGTCCTTCCACTCGGCCACACCGGTGTCGGCGTCGGTGACCGTGAGCACTAGGCGCAGCATCCATCGGGCTCCCTTCTCCTCCCGTACCCGCACCTCGAGCGGCTGTTCGTCGACGACCACGCTCAGCAGCGCGTCTGTACCGGACCTGACGGCCCATTCCCGCTTCTCCGCCTCCAGACACAGCGCCTGCAGGAGCAACAGCGTCCGGGAGCGGTTCTCGTCGGACTCCGGTAGGCGGCTGGGCTGCTCACGCAACCGGTCGATGACCGGATGAGGATCCACCAGGAACTCGGGGACGGGCACTGACGAGCGACTTGCCGGCTGGTACTGCTTGCTCGGATGGCGGCCACGCCGTAGCTCGATAACCAGGTCACCGGTGTTGCGGCCGCGGTGAACCAGATGCCAGCCCTTGGGCACATGTCCGCCAGACCGCAAAGCATGGATGAGTCGACGCCAGGCCGCTCTCACCTGTTCTGGGGGGTCCAGAACTTGCACAGATCCTTCCGCCTTCTCGAGCAGGTCCAACAACCCCTGTACCGAGGCGGGCGGCCTCGTGGAGCCGGGTAGGACCTCCATGCAACGATGCTTGCACACCTCTGTGCGGCTACGAGGGAGGCTGGCGGCTGCTTCGCGACGACCTCTGGTCGGGTAGGGCAGACAGGAAGAGGAAGCGGCCGGACGCGCGTCATCGGCTGGGCTGTGGAACCTTGACGCTCATCTCCCGACCCCGACCGCGCTGCAGGCGGGTACCGAGAAGGCCGGCAGGGACCTTCTGATCTGCAGTGCTGGCGTGCGTGGTGTTTCGGCTGGCAAGGAGTTGCGGTCAGCGACGACGCACGGCAAACGTGATTCGCTTCGTCTTCGCCGGCTCCCTGAAATCAAGTCCGGTGCCGTCTTCGAAGGTCATTCGTCCGGTCGGCATAGGTGTGCCGGCGGCCGGACTCCATGCGGCGGCCTCGCGCAACGCCGCCAATTTTCCGGTCCGCTCAAGGTCGACGGCTATGACGTGATCACGGCAGACCACGTCGACCCGCCGAGCGTCGTCTTGGGCGACCAGGTCCACGATCTGGTCGCCGACGAGGTCGTCGAGCGAGGGCGCCAAGGTTTTCAACGAGTTGACGCCGTACACCCGGAAAGACTCGATCTTCTTACCCGCGACCCACTCGCGCGCCATATTGACCTCTTGTGAAGCCAGCGCTCTTTCCATGGGCGTTCTCCGATCTTGAGCCTGACGATCGCCAGGCCACAGCCTACGGGCCATGTCTCCCCTGGTCCTGAGGGGCGATGTCATCCGGCCCAACACTGGGGCACCGAGCCCGTCTGTTAAGGCCGCGTGCGGGCGCCGATCATAAAAGTATGACTAAAACCGTAAAAACACCCTTTCTGGTAAAACCAGCCTTATGGACTCTAATCGACCTGCTGCAACGCCCAATTGATAAATCCGCTGACCGATCCCAGGGCATCTAGATCGGTTGCACCGAATGTCAGACGTGGGCGATACCGTGTCAGGTACTACTCTGTCGGGGTGTGCTGACCGCGGTTGCGCGGTCGACCCTCGTTAGTCAGCCCTCTGCAGCAGCGAGAAGCTTATGGTGGTGACCTCGATGCCCCGTCCGCATGAGCCTGTGCCTCAGCAGCGGTTGGCCGACCTCTCAGCATGTACCTGGGAACGGGCGGTTGCTGGGTGACACCGAGCGGTGAGAGTGCGCCAGTTTCGGGCGGCATGGACGCCACCGGGTCCCTCGGAAGCTCGCCGGCCTCTCTTCAGACCAGTGAGTTCGTGGAACGCCTGTACCGCAGCACCAACAGCTATGCGGACCGCTTGACCGCCGAAGAACTCGCTTGGATCGATGTGGACCTCGGTCTCAACGATCATGTCCTGGGTCTGGCTCGCGCCCACCATCAGATCATCATCACGGGTAACCCCGGTGACGGAAAGACGCACCTCATCGAGCGACTCAGGCCAGCGTTAGAGGCGGCCGGGGCGGTTGTCCTTACCGATGCCAACGAATTGTCCGATGACAGTATCCTCTCTCGCTGGCGCGACTGCGACCGCGACCGTCGAGCCATGGTGCTAGCTATCAATGAGTGGCCGCTTTTCGTGCTGCGTCGCCATCCGTTGGCTGTCGACTTCGAGCCACTCAAGGCAGCGCTTCGGCAGGTGCAGCAGGCGGTGTCATATGGCCGGGAGCCTGTGAAGGATGTTGAGGGTCCCGTTCGAGTCCTCGACCTGAGCCTGCGAAATGTGCTTGCTGCGCCCATCACACTCGAGGTCATCGCCCGTCTAACCGATGATCGTTTCTACGCCAGCTTGTCGCCAACCGACCCGGCCGTCGTCAACCGCGAGGCATTGCGCCATCCTCAGGTTCGAGAGCGGATCGCCCTGATGCTTGCGGAGGTTGCACGGCGAGGCCACCACGCAACAATGCGGCAGTTGGTCGGCTTCGTGGCGTTCCTGATCGCCGGAGGGGCAACGGCTGCGGTCCGGCTCGCGAGCCAGGGTTCGCACCGATACCACTACGCGCAGCTTGCCTTCGAAGGCGGCGTCGGACCGCTGTTCGATGCTGTCCGGGAGGTTTTCGACCCCGCTGCCGTAACGCACCCCCGGCGCGACACAGAGCTCTGGCAGGGGACCACAAAGGCAGAAGAGTGGATCGACGGGCTCCGCCCGTCTGCCATACAGCCGATGCCGGCGGATGACCGAGATAACGAGTATCGCGCGCTCAAGCGGCGGTTCTTCTTTGAGCACTGTGACGGTCGGTCGCTTCTCGACCTCTTGCCGAGCGACGAACGCAGCTTCGACAGGCTGGTCACGGAGGGTAACGGAGCAGGCGGAGGCGTTGTCCGGCAACTGCTTCTAGCAATCAACAGGTTCTACGAGCCAGACTGCCCCGATAGCGACCGCGAACGCCTCGTCCTCTGGCAAAGCCACCGCTTCGACGTCAGGGCCCCAAGCACGTTCCTCTCCCTGCACGAGGTCCACCATGGCCGATTCGAGGTAGATCCACCCAAGCTGGCTCCGTGGGTGGACGAGTGGTTGCCCGATGAGCAGCGTCTCGTCCGGACCTTCGCCCTCACCGCTACAGACGAGCACGGCGTGGCGGTCGCCAGCCTCTTGGTCGATCGCGCGTTGTACCTAACGCTTACCGAGGCCAGGTGGGGTCTCGGGCGAACGAGTTGGTCGCGGAGCGCAACTCGGCGCATCACACGATTTGTCGACAGCGTGCACAATTCCGTGGGGCCGAGCAAGACAGAAGTTGTCGATGTGCGAATCCGCAACGTGGAGAAAAATATCGAAGCGAGGTTCGAAATTCAACGTCATCCGGCGAGGTACCGACTGTGACAACGGACCTGAAGACGTTCCTGAATGACCTCTACATCGCCGAGTTCGGACTTGTTCCCACCAACAACTCAATCAAACCTGTGCATGTGGCCAACGGCCTCGGAAGGGCGTTGACGGGACGCGCATATGACTCGGACGCGCTAGCCGAATTTCTTCGGCCATCAATCCTGAACCAGAAGACACGTGAGAAAGTCGAGCGCAACCCGAATAGCGCAATCCTTGAGCGTTACGGCGAGGCGATCACCGGTCGCGATGGTGAGGTCATCGATCGAGACTCACTTAGCACGTTGCGGAACCTTGCCGAAGGCGTGCTGGGGACAGACAAGGCCGTATTCGGCGAAGCGGCACGCTCCTCATACACCCTGTCCAACGAAACACTCCTCACCCGTGACCCATCGGATCATCGCTGCGGCATCTTTCTGGCGCGTTTACTGACGGCTGGGCATGAAGCGGATGCCGCCATCCATATCCGTGAACTACTGTCAACAGACGACGATCCATGGTCGATGCTGGCAATGCCGATGGCGAAGCTCGCTAAACCGCAGGGCGTTGACACCGCAACTGAAGCCGCAATGCAGCATGCCTATGCCCCCATGATCGTTGATGATGCAAGCACGCCTGTTCTTGCTTCACCTACCCTCACCAATCTTCGCCGCTCCTTTGACCGTCTCGCCCGTTTCGAGCAAACCAGCGGTTCGAAGTTGAATTCCCTTCGAAGGCTGGTGACATTCGCCTGCTTCGCCGTACACGTCCATCTGATCTCCCGTTACTCCGAAGCTGTTGAAGGCGCTCCACGCTCCCCGATCCTGCTCGACATGTTCGATGGCTCCCGCACATCCCTGCGCAATGCATCGCGAGCATCTTTTCGGGCTGCGGGCGACACGATCGAGGCGTTGATGCTGCTTCGCATTCGAGAAAGGCTTCAGCTGCAGGTCAGTGCCCGCGGGGCTGAACAAGTGATCGCAGGCCTCCCCACCAAGGTTCAGGACCGGGTCCGGCAGGGCTTCGATGCGTACCGTCACGACGACCAGGTGTCCGAGTTGGAAGCCATTGCTGAGGCGTTCTGGCAGGTTGCCGCGGAAGAGAAGAACCATCCGCGAGGCTTCCTGGCAGACCTTGGGCGCCGCGCTGGTTACCTCACTCCTTGGTCCGTCGCCGGCCGTGGCGGCAAACAGCAAAAGCGCTATGGGATCAACGCCGAATTCCTCGAAACGCTCGTTGCGGCCACTGTCGATCCAGAAAGGCCGCTCGACTTTCCGGAGTTTCTCGACGAGATTCGCGCGAACTATGGAATTGTAGTCGGACAGCGCTCCGATGACCAGATCGTGCGATGCAACAACCTGGCTCAGAAGCCGTTCGGGACACCAACTTCCGTAAGCGAGGAGGAGTTGCGACTCAACGTCGAGGCATTGCGCAGGGCAATGCTTGAGGCTGGCTACGCGAAGGCGTTCGCCGACGGGCAGACCGTCATCACTACCGACCCAAAGAGTTTGGCGCTGCTATGACGACGATCGGCCCTCGGGAACAGCTAGTCAGCGAGCTGCTGTGCCGCAAGGTTATTGAGCTGTACGGATCGGTGGGCGTCCTTGTTCGGGACATCCCGCATTTCGACGCACGTACTGTGCTAGCCCGGCTCAGCGGGATCCTAGACAGGTCCGACTTGCGGGTTGCGTTGCTGTCGAGCGATGCCCTGGCTCTGGCCGCCGAGGTCGGTATGCCGGCAGATAAGTTCACCAACAGCGTCCAGCGAGCCGAGCAGTGGCGTAATGACAGAAGCCTTGAGGCGACGATCGTGGTGATCGCGGCCGGAGATCAGGCCCGGCTTTCATCGCTGCAAGATTTCGCTCCCATCGGCCCAGTCGAGCTCAAGGGTCTACTTATCAGGCAAGCACAGCAGCAGCTCGCTGGCGCCAACGATGTACTCATCAGTTGGTGGAAAAGGCTCGGCGGCGACCGCAACATCTCTTTCGGCCAACTTCTCGACTACTACACCTCATTGCCAGACGGGCCTGACCAGGCGATGGAGTTCAAACTGAAGTCGAGCCGGGAACTTCCGCGCTTGGGCCTGCTGGCAGACCCGAAGCTGTTTGACGACGCGAGCGACCGGGCGGTCGCCAATCGCATTCAGAGGAACCGCGATCTGGTTGGTCGGCTCCAAACGCTGACGGAAAAGGACCGGCGTGCAATCGCCGAGAACATCGCCAAGGAGGCCGATCCGAACCGGCGCGCGGCCCTTCGGCGCAGTCTTCGCCTCCTTCGGCAGCTGCGCCGCGGCGAGTCGGCGGATCAGCTCACCGTCGCTGACGCCGAAGATCTTTTCTCGGTCCGCCGGTGGCAACCCCCGCCCCTGCCAGCAGACCATGACGCGGTACCGCAAACTGGCCTCAACATACCGCCAGATACCAGCACCCAAGGCTCTCACCCCTCGGGCGGCGTCGCGGATGATGGGAGCGGCAATCGGCCGCTCGACACGCCGGTTTCGGCCTCGACTGTCGCTGCGGACGCATTGCTTTCCGGTGACGCGTCCCTTCAGGATGATCTCGACGCCGCCGTGGAATCGGCTGCAGGGGTCAGCGAACTCGACAGCGGGGGAACTCCCGTCGGCACGGAACGATGGGAGGACGAGCTTCCCTCCGGGATCATCGTCCAAGGGCAGGTCTCCGGCGAAGTCGTCGACATCGTGACCCGGCTGGTGGGCGTCGGTCGTTACGGGGGCTGGATCGACGGGAACGACGGCGACATCTGGGAGAGAATCCGCGGCTACCGGGGTGAAGATGACCTCAAGGCAGAGTGGACCAGCCAGCAGATCCTTGAATTCCTCGATAGCCTCGACGACGACGCTGGCCGGGAACTACGTGCACGATTTGAGTCGTTCGACAAGGCTCGAGACAAGATCGTGGGGTATGCGGGTCGTCTGACAGTCGAGCCCCTTGCGGTGGCGGCGGCACGGAATTCAAGGGTCGCGATCTGCGACTACGTCGAGCGGTATCATGACCTATTAACGTGCATCGGCAACACGTACGGGAAGCTGTTTGCGGAGTACACCCAAGATGTCAATCAGGTTATCTCCCAGATCTTGAAGCTTGACACCATTGCCTTTGGGTCTGGCCTGACTACGATCGCGATGCTCACGCCCCTGCATCCCTTGTACCTGTGGCGGTACTCTGAATTCGCGCGCATCGTTGTCGCTCAGCGTGATCGGCTCAGCGCACGCGACCTCCAGTTGGTGAGAGACTCTGCGGGAAAGCTACCTAACTTTCTGACCAGTCTTTGCCTCCCAGATCTGACGCCTGACACGCCACAGGTTCTGCCCCACGTCAGCGACATCGGGCATCTTCCGTACTTCGCGGTTAAGCAAGAACGAAGCGTGGGGCAAGATGGCTATGCGCAAATTCGTCGCATCGTCGAGGCGTTCCTTGAAGCACACCCTCCAGCGCGCCACGGGCTCCGCCTGGCGTTGCTGGACCCGCCCGGCCCAGGGCCCTATCTGAAGCTGTTGACCGACCTGGCGTACAGCGAGAAGATCCAGGGCGCTCACCTCACCGTGCTCTACAAGGGCCGCAACGCTGGAATCCAGTCGCTCGAACTTGATGACGACGACGAGGCGCGGGTAGCGCAACTCTTCCACGCAACCGCAGAGGATCGGCGCTTCAGTTTCGAAGTGCGCGCGCTGCCGGCCGACACGGTGAAGCCACCGGCAGGCATGCTTGCACACGTCCTGGTAGCATTCGACCAATCGGCGGGTATGCAGGATGCGCTCAGCTTCATAGAGCAGCCGGTCCAGCCCCTCGCGATGCCTCAGCGACTTAAGTACCGCGTATTTGCCAAGACTGTGGACCTGGAACCCGCGCCAGGCGGTCCCTTCGCCGCCTATTTCACTGTTGCCCAACTGATTGCCAAGCAGGCGCCCGCGTCACGCCTGGCCGTGCGCCAGGATGGCGACGTGCGGGAACGGCTCAAGGCCGTTGCGGCAACGGCTCCGTGGTTCGTCCTGGCCGATCGGCACGTCGACCGAGACCTCATGCTCGGGAAGCTTCAGGTCTTCAGCGGTCGCGATCGCACCCGTGAAGTAGTTGCATTTGCCGACGCCACCGACCCGTTCCGGCGAGCGCTGCGCGAGGTGGTCCGTCAGTACAACACTGCCGTCAGTGACGCTGATCTTGACGAACTCCTACAGGAGTTAACCGAGCTTCTCGACGTGGGCGCTTTGACACTCACGCCTGACCTCGAACGCCAAGTTGACCAGAACCGGACCAAGGGTTTGCTTGGAACGCTCATCGTGGCGCGGTGGTATAAGAAGAACCGGCCCGCGGATCGCAAGCGTCTGCTCATCAGCCTAGATGACGACATGGCCCGCAGGTGGCTGCACCTTCACGAAGATGCCCGAAGGGCCGACCTGCTCGGGATCGAGTACAGCGAAGAAGGGTGCATCATCACCGTCTTCGAGGTAAAGACGATGCAGGACACCTCGGCTGAGTTTCATATTGATGGTGACACCGCCACCGGGCCGGCGGTCAATCAGGCCCTGTCCACCGGCATGCTGCTTCGTGACGTGTTCAATCCCAACCGGGCGGATGAGCTCATCACTACGCCAGCTCGCCGGGAGATCCTTCGAGCGCACGTGTATCGCGAACTCGCGAAACGCGGCCACAACACCGACGAACGACGTGCTTGGGCAAGCGCCTCGCAACGGCTGTTTGAAGGCGAGGTGCCTTTCACCATCGAGCTTCATCTCGTCGAGGTCTCCATCGGTGTGGATACGGAGTCACTACGACCGCCCAGGCGTGTGAGCGCCCAGACCACCAAAGGTCACACGTTTCCGCTCACCGTGACGCAGCTCAACGAATCCGGCGTAGGCGCGCTTCAGCAGGCCGTCGCGCCCGTACCTGAGCTGCCCAGTCCGCCGGAACAAGAGACGCCACCAAGAGCGGAACCTGACAGCCCTTCGCCTTCTGAAGTAGGGCGACCAGTCTCTGCCTCCGCCGAAACGACCCATGCAAGGTCGTCGTCCAACAGAGTCGCAGCCCCTGAGACCGCGGTAGCAGCGTCGTCGTCGGCTGACCGGCCACGCGCGTTTCTTGGTGAAGCTGCCGGGCAGTACGGCAGGCCGGTTGAGGTCTGGTACGACCCGCAGCGTCCGGATCGTCCGCTGGCCAACGGCCACATTGCAATCACTGGTGAGACAGGCAGTGGCAAAACTCAAGCCACCAAGGCGATCCTGCGCGAACTCATGGCAGCGCCGAACGGTCTGCCGGCCCTGATTCTCGACTTTAAAGATGACTACGCGGGCGCGGAGTACACGCGTACCGAGCAGCTGTCCATGTTCGACGCCAGTATCGGCGGGCTGCCCTTCAACCCGTTGGTACCGCCGACCGATCCCGCCTCCGGCCGGGCAAACCCGATGTCGCACGTGCATCAACTCGTCGGCATCCTCAAGCGGATCTATCGGCTTGGGGATCAGCAGGCATACCACCTGCGAGAGGCAATGAAAGAGACCTATACGATCCTGGGACTCGACGGTAGGGCCTTCACACCAGCATCGGACCAGACCTATCTACCGTTTGACGCCATCCGTGAGGTGCTCGAACGTGAAGGCCATGATGCGCTCATCGGGCGCCTGTCGCCCATCTTTGATCTGGGGTTGTTCGCCGGCGATGGAGACGGTGCCACGCTCGAGCAGCTGCTCGACGGGCGTTCCGTGGTCCGCCTCAGCCAACTGCCCGGCGAGGAGGTCAAGAATGCGGTGGCGGAATTCCTGTTGATGGCCCTCTACAACCAGCTCATCCGACGCCCACAGCCGCGGGTGCTGAAGCGGCTTGTCGTGCTGGACGAGGCATGGCGTCTCGTCCAATCGCCCTTCCTGGAACCTCTCATGCGAGAGGGCCGGGCGTTCGGCGCGGGTGTCGTCATCGCCACGCAGTACCCGAAGGATCTGCCCGATGCAGTGTCTGGCGCTACGGCGACGAGGCTGTTTTTCAGCCAGACCCAGGTCGACCAGGTCCGTGCGGTCCAGAAAGCCCTGGTCGGAAAGACCAGCGGTCCTGAAGCCGAACGCTTAGCCGAGGCAGTAAGAACGATGGCTCCCCTTACCTGCTTTGTGCAGAACGCCCACCAGACGCCGTACACACGAACCTCAGTTCGTCCCTACTACGAGCGCATCATCGATGTTGACCCGGCGCCACACGATCGCCTCTTCTAGGCAGTCAGTACAGTTCCAACTGCTCATGTTCGCCGGCGGCAAGTGGCAAATCGGGCAGTGTGACGCGTGCACCGTGCCTGACCGGTCTGGTTGGGCGGTGCGCCGTGACCGCCTCCAGCACCGCTGCCGACTTGCTGCGTGGGTGGCACCACCGACGCATCCACCATGCGGAGATGGCGTCCACGTCCGCGGTGCTCTTACGACGGCGGAACTTGTAGCTCGGCTCCGCGTCGCTACCGAGTAGGTAGGGCAAGAGGTTGTCCACCAAGCTGATGCCGTAGATGATGCGTTGACGCCCATGCTGCAGCAGGGTATCCGACGGCCACTGCAGGAGGTCGAAGCCGTGACGGACCTTGCGGAACTTCGGGTTCACCCCTTCGCCAAAGATGCTATTGACCCGCGCACCGCGTGCGGTCTGCTCCGCAAGACGCACCAACGCTCGCACCGATTCCGCCGATAGGTGCGACGTGCCGAACGACTTCGACCGGCCGAGCTGGCGGAACTCGATAGGCGAGAGCCCGCCGAGGACCTCGGGCGGGATCCGGATCCGGTTGTACTGGCTGGCGCCCGAGCCGTAGAGCGAGGTCGTTCCGACGAAAACAAGGTTTGACCGCCGACGGATCGGTCGACCGGCCATTGATGACGCGATCTCACTGGCATAGGTCGAATAGCGCCGGTGGTAGGCCTTGACGACCGTTGGGCTGACCGCCAGCATGCTGACGAGCTTGCCCCCCAGCAGCGCGTTATAGGGAGCGACAGCGCCGCATACGGTGAGATCGGCAATCTCGGTTCCTACTGCATCGGCTTTCGCCCTACGCAGTACGGACATGATCGCCCGCCGGGCCTTCGGGCTGTCGAGCGCGTCGGACAGCCCGGTGCGGCTTGCCTTTGGGTATAGGTAGGGCGCGAGCGCTTGTCGAGCGCTGAGAAGATCGGCCAGTGCCAGGCAACGCTTGCTGCGGAAGAGGTCGGATTCGGCACGTCGACGCCAGCTTTTGACATCGTCGGCGTCGTGAACCTTTTTGAAGTCCGTCGCCTTGACGAACCGGTGATGATCTCGGCGGCGAGTTTCCGCCTCCTTCAGCAATCGCTCGATTGCATCCGTGGTGGGATTTTCCCACAGCGTGGGCCAGTACAAGCCGTCTTTAACCAAGTCATCGACATGCAGTTCTTCCAACGCTGTTTGCAGTCGGGCGGTAATCCACCGAGCCATCCGCAGAGTCGGGGCGGCGCGCAGGTTTTCAAGGAACACTGCCGGTTGCCAACCGATCCAGTCATCGCGTTCCGCTAGTTGTACGACCGCGCTGCCAAGTGCGGCGATTCCAATTACCGGGTGGAATAGGGCTGCACGGTCCCGAATTAGAATCATCATGGTGCGCCCGGGAGTGCTCGTGTACTGATTAGACCAGGTGTGACGAAAGTACCGCCAAATGTCCATGAGCCTGAAACCAGTCTGCATGCAGCGCTCACTACTGGACACTACCTGTACGTATGGGTCGATCACTCCACGCAATCGAGCCAGATCCGCGTCTCCGTCGATCTCGAGAGCCTGAAGAGCCGTCGAAAGTTCCTTGCCATCTCTCATAAGGCTGAAGATCGATACGAACTTACCCTCGAACTCCCGCGGCTTCTCCATGGCAGCGATGAAACGACGCACCGACGGGATGGACAGCTGCTCATCTCGTTTGATGAGTTCCTGTCGCCGTACTCGACTCTTCTCCTCGACCGGATCGGCGACTCCAAGCGGCGGAGCGATGGCCACCTCGTGGTCATCGACCCGCACGTTCCAGCCTTGACCAACAAGATCAATCAGAACGTGGGTGGCGGCTGTGAGCGCGGCGTTGTCCTTCGCGAGGCAACGTTCCCGCGCGGCCTGACGTGCCGAAGCGTCATCGGTTGCCAGCGCACGACCAAGCGCCACAAACGCCCGCCGCTCAGCGGGTTGACACTCTGGCGGGCAGGGGAGCGAGTACCACATCTCGATCATGCTAGGCATTCATGAAGGTGGCGAGGACGTCGGCCCACATCTGGCGCAGCGTCTGTGCATGCCCCCGCTCGGCGCCTCGCCGCAGCGTTGCCTCAGCGCGGGCGGAGGCCAGAAGTGTGAGAGCAACTTGACGAGCAAGGTCGTGGTCTCTGCCCAGCTCACTCATCGCGAGCGGACCATACAGATCGCGATACCAGGGATGCTTCGTGTTGAGTAACACGATGATCTGCCGATCTCGCACGACGACCTCAAATGCGCCCATCGTGGGCAGCTCCGCGGCTGCAATCTGGTACGGCGCGTCGTGCCGGTGCAGGCCATCCACCAAGTCCTTGAGTTCGTCAGGGATGGGCCGGCGCCCGCGCGGCAAGGACGGCAGTGAGGCCTCAGCACGCGCCGCCTGCCGTTCCGCCGCGCTCAGCGGCTCTGCGGCCTTGACGAGCATGAATCGGTTTCGGGCGCGACCGTTTAGCGCACGAGCGATCGTCTCCAGATCCGGTGAGATAATTTCCAACAGTTCTGGTCGCGGTGAGATTGCCTGCTTGGCGTGGGTGATCCCAAAAATTTCGTCAAGGACCGGGTCGAACCTGATCTCGCACCGCCACCAGTCATCGTAGTTCTCGCGACGTTTACCGCCCATGAAGAACCACCCGCGATCGATTTCGCGGCCCGCGCGGACGATAGAGACCGGCGGGCCAGCCGTAACGCCCATCGTCCGCTTCTCCTCCGTCGACAACCCGTGCCAGCGATCGATCGGAAGTTCACTGAAAGTAACCGATATGGTGCCGGTCGTGGAACCTGCCGGGATCTCGTAGAGGAGATCATCGCCAAACTGTCTACCGCCGGTGATCTTCGACCCAGGTTGCAGACACAGAGGATCGTTTGCTACCACAGGTTGCCCGTTCACCTGGAGGCTGACGCCGTCGGCAAGGAAGTGTCGGTAGATTCGCCCTAGATCGTCCTTGAGCCTCCGGACGAGCGCAGTAGAACGTTTGTATTCCACCCTGTCGCAGCGCGTCAGCCGCACTACTGTACCGGAGCCGGTGTTGGGCACAAACGCCGGCCGGTCGATGTGCTCGACAGGAGGCAGCGCAGCATCACCAGCGTGCACCAGTTCGTCGATGTCTAGCCTCGACCAGAGGACGCCGACACCAGGTCGCCAGGTGTAGACCTCAACGCGCCGGCTTCGGCTGAGCGCACCGTTCGGCAACCCCATGCCGTAGCGCCCCAGCGACCTCCGGTCGTTGAACCGGCTCGTTCCGCCGAAGGTCAGCGCCTCCGCGAGTGTCTGAGCGTCCATGCCCACGCCGTCGTCGATGACCATGATCTCAATTTGCCGGTCGGGGCTACGCGCGGTAGCAACCTCAACCGCGACCTCCCGCGCTCCAGCCTGCAGGGAGTTATCGATCAGCTCCGCGATCGCCAGTCCGGTCGTCTTGTACCCAGTGTCGCGGGTTGCGAAGAGGAAGTTGGCGGGGTTCACGAGCCGAGGCCGAACGACTGGACCGCTGTCGACCTGCGTCGCCATCAGTAACGCCACCTCCTGCCGGCCCATTCGCCGGGTGCGTGATCGTACATTGCCACGTTGAAATGCGATAGATATGTTTTAGACGCGCGTCTTGGCGATAGACTACCTCGGTGTCCGGAGCAGGTACATGACCACGCGGCGACGAATCAGCGCCGATACGCCACTGCCTGAATGCCCCGAGAAGCGCATCGGCCTTTCGTTGCCAGCTCCGATCAGCGATCGACTTGACGATCTCGTAACGCTCGCTGAGGAGACGGGCGAACGAACAAATCGCAAAGAGCTTGTCGCCTCGCTGATCCTCGCTGCGCCCCCGGTAGGTGAGGACGTGGCGCTTCTGCTGCACGCCTACCGGCGGGCCAAGGCCCGGGCTGCACGGCTCAGTGGTAGTAGCGACGAACCAACTGTCCCGATCCGTTCCCACCGCCCCGGGCCCCGCCCGCGCCGCCGGCTCTGACTGAGCCCTCGGGCGCCCGGTCTGGAACTGGTGCCGATAACCGGCCGTGGCGAGCCGACCGGATCGAGGGACATCGTCCTGCTCGCAAAGATCCCAAGCAGGCTTTGGCTCATGCCCAATGAATTTGGCCTGCCAGCTTGCGAGGTGCGCTGCCAAAACACACCGCGATTCTCCGTCGTCGTCCGAATCAACCC
>NZ_QXEC01000005.1 GCF_003583405.1 Micromonospora radicis | reverse complement strand
GCCCGGGGCTGCCAGCCACGGCGCCAGCGCGGATCATCCAATGCTGTCTATCGATCACCGACCCGCCGCACCCGACTTCGAGACACAGACCTAGCTAGACCTTCGCTGCGCCCGCAGCCCCGCCCCGAGTTAGGACTTACTCGTCTAGAGGACCAGGTTGAGCAGTACGGTCAGCACGATCGAGGCGACGATCGAGAAGAGGATCATCAGGAGGCAGCCGACGCCGCCACCGGCGGGTCGGATCTCCGTGTCACCGATGCGCATGAGGTGATCACACCTGTCCGTTCACAGTTCGCGCAGGCGGGGCAGCAGCTGCTCCTGGGCCCAGTCGAGGAACATCGGCTGGCTGTCGCCGCCGATCTGGATCAGCGCGACGTGGGTGAACCCGGCGTCGACGAACTTGCGGAACGCCTCCACGTGCCGGTCCACGTCGGGTCCGCACGAGACCCCGGCCGCCACGTCCTCCTCACGGACGCTCTGGGTGGCCGCCGCGAAGGCGTCGGTGTCGGGCAGGTCGGTGTTGACCTTCCAGCCCAGGCCGAACCAGCGGAACTGGTCGTGGGCGATCTTGCGGCACTCCGCCTCGTCCGGGCCGTAGCAGATGGCCACCTGCCCGTAGCGGGGTCGTCCGGCCCCACCGGCCTGTTCGTACATCTCGACCAGGCGGGCCTCGGGGTCGGTGGCGATCATGGCGTCGGCGTACTCGGCGGCGAGGGTGGCGGACTGCCGTCCGGAGGCGGCCACCGCCATCGGCACCGGCGTGTCGGGCCGGTCCCACACGTACGCGTCGGGCACGTCGTAGTGGTTGCCGGAGAAGGTCAACGTCTCGCCGTTGAGCAGCGGTCGGATGATCTGCAGCGCCTCCTCGAACATCTCGTGCCGCTGCTGCACGTGCGGCCAGGCGCCGACCACGTGCTCGTTGAGGTTCTCCCCGGCGCCCAGCCCGAGGGTGAACCGACCGTCGGAGAGCACCCCGATGGTGGCGGCCTTCTGCGCCACCACCGCCGGGTGGTAGCGCCGGATCGGGCAGGTCACGAAGGACAACAGCTCCGTGCGGGAGGTGGCGTGGGCGACCGCGCCCAGCACCGACCAGGCGTACGGGGAGTGCCCCTGTGACTCCAGCCAGGGGTAGTAGTGGTCGGACATCACAAGATGGTCGAAACCGGCCGCTTCGGCCCGTACCGCATGATCGACGAGTTCCTTCGGGCCTGCCTGCTCGCACATCAGGGTGTAGCCGATGTTCACCATGGTGTCTCCTTCCGGGCCGGGCGAGAGGTTCCGGTTACCCCGGCTGTTCCGGTTACCCAGGTCCGGTTCGGTCAACCCTCGCCGATGCTTGACCGTCTCCGGTGCACCTGCCTACCGTTACCTGAACCGGTTCAGACCCCGGCGCGGTGCGCATCCTGTGGTGGGGATGTCCACCCCCGTGACGGCTCGGTCTCGCACGGGCCGTCACGGGCCGGGGTCGGCCGGCGGGCGCACTGAACCGGTTGCTTTACCCATGCCATCGGCCTACGCTGATGCCTGCCTTGCCGGGCCTCGCTCCCGCGGCTGTCGGGCTACAGCCGCCACCACCACCCGCCGCACCCCTCGGGCACGGGGTGCAACCTCCTGCGAGGAACGCCATGAGAAGATTTTTCGCGGGCGCGGCCGCCGTCCTGCTGGCCACCGTCGCCGCCGTGTTCGCCTTCGGCCCGCCGGCACAGGCCGCCACCGGCTTCACGGTCAGCGCCGGCAAGCTCTACGACGCCAACGGCAACGAGTTCATCATGCGTGGGGTCAACCACGCGCACACCTGGTACGCGAACCAGACCAGCTCCTTCGCCGACGTGAAGGCACTCGGCGCGAACACCGTCCGGGTCGTGCTGTCCAGCGGTGACCGGTGGACCCGCAACAGCGCGGCCGACGTCTCCAACGTGATCGGGCTGTGCAAGACCAACCGGCTGATCTGCGTACTGGAGGTGCACGACACCACCGGGTACGGCGAGCAGAGCGGCGCGATCACCCTGGACCGCGCCGTCGACTACTGGCTCAGCATCGCCAGCGCCCTCAACGGCCAGGAAGCCTACGTGATCGTCAACATCGGCAACGAGCCGTACGGCAACCAGAACTACTCGTCCTGGGCCACCGACACCGCCAACGCGATCCGCCGACTGCGCACCGGCGGCATCGCGCACACGATCATGGTGGACGCCCCGAACTGGGGTCAGGACTGGTCCTTCACCATGCGCGACAACGCGCCCACGGTGTTCAACGCCGACCCGGCCCGCAACACCGTCTTCTCGATCCACATGTACGGCGTCTTCGACACCGCCGCCGAGATCAGCGACTACCTCGGTCGCTTCCGCACCCGCGGACTGCCGATCGTGGTCGGCGAGTTCGGGCACTACCACTCCGACGGCGACCCCGACGAGGATGCCATCCTCGCGTACACCCGGGCCAACGGCATCGGCTGGCTGGGCTGGTCGTGGAGCGGCAACAGCGGTGGCGTGGAGTACCTCGACATGGCCACCAACTTCAACCCGAACCAGCTGACCAGTTGGGGCCAGCGGCTGTTCAACGGCGCCAACGGCATCCGGCAGACGGCCCGCGAGGCCAGCGTCTTCGGCGGTACCCCGCCCCCGACGACCCCGCCGCCCACCACGCCTCCGCCGACCACCCCGCCGCCCACCACGCCTCCGCCGACCACCCCGCCGCCGGGCGCCGGCTGCACGGCGACGTACTCGATCACCGGCCAGTGGCAGGGCGGCTTCCAGGGTGACGTGCGGGTGACGGCCGGGAGCAGCGCCATCACCGGGTGGACGGTGCGCTGGACCTTCGCCAACGGCCAGTCGGTGAGCCAGTCCTGGAACGCCACGGTGACCAGCAGCGGCTCGGCGGTGACCGCCCGCAACGTCGACTACAACGGTCGCCTCGGCGCCGGCGCCGGCACCACCTTCGGCTTCATCGGCGCCTGGACCACCACCAACCCCACCCCCATTCTCACCTGTACCGCCTCCTGACCGAGGGGCGCCCACCCCACCCCGCCTCGGGTGGGGTGGGCGCCGGTCACGCCCCGCCGAAACGGATGACCATGGCCAGGAATCGCATCCTTTGTGGACGTCGGCGGGGTGTTGTGTCGAATATTCGCCGGTTTCAGTCGAAAGCGGCACTTCGGATCATTCTGCCTGGTAGAACGGGTCGGTGGCCTCACACACGACACAACGCGCGCCCCGCCGATCCGCCAACGTTGCCGAGTGTGCCCTGTGGCTCGCCGCCGCCGCTGTCGCCTACTGGCTCGACGTCGACAGCATCGGCACCGGCACGGCCTTCCCGACGACCGTCCTGTCGGCACTGTGTCTGGCGCTGGGCGCCCGGATCTGGCTTGGACACGGGGGAGCCCTCATCACCCCGCAGGCCCTCTTCGGCTTCGCGTTCGGGGTGTACTTCGGAGCCGGCGGCTTCTACCAGGCGAGCCACCTGCACGACACCGTCATGGAACCCTGGCTGCGCGACGCCCTGTTCATCGGCTACACCGTCACCGCCGTCATCTTCTTCGGATTCTGGACGAACGAGCGACGGCCACTCAGGAGACGGCTCCTGCCAGATGCCACCGCTCGTGGTCTCGCCATGCTGGGGACGGCGATCGTCGTGGCCGCGATCGTCATCCGGGTCGGTCGCATCGGGGGGTACCAGGGGATGGCGCTGGCCTCGCTGGCCGGGTGGGGTGGGTTCTTCCTGGCGGCGATCGGGCTGATCCTCTGCGAACGGGCCCGGGTGTTGTCCTGGCGGACCCTCTTCATCGTGGTGATGTTCGCCGCCTACGTGCGGTTCGTGCACCCCGGCAGCGGCCGCTTGTCGCTGGTCACCCTGGCCTTCGTCATCGCAGCCATCTGTGCGCTGCGATGGCGAACCCCGCTCATCAAGATCGCGGTGGTGGCGTCCGCACTGCCGGTGATGTCGTGGCTCGCCGCGTACCGGCTCCGGCACGTGGAGACGATCAACTACGGGGGCTCGCAGGGCCGCGACGGCCTGGAGAGCGCCTTCCGGCCGGTCGCCGGGTTCGCCGAGTTGCTGCGGGCCCAGGCGGCCGGCTGGGTCGAGCCGGCCGGGCCGGGTGTCTTCGCAAGCTTCCCCGCCCTGTTCGTACCCGACAGCCTGTGGCCCGACAAACCGCAGGCCCTGGGGTACGCCATCGTGGAGGTGACCCTGCCGACGCACTTCGGGTCGGGCCACTCCGACGCCGCGTCGATCTTCGGCGAGTGGCTCTGGTCGTTCGGCCTTGTCGGCGTGGTGATGATGGTGCCGGTCGTG
The DNA here is from genome assembly GCF_003583405.1 of Micromonospora radicis. GTDB lineage: Bacteria > Actinomycetota > Actinomycetes > Mycobacteriales > Micromonosporaceae > Micromonospora > Micromonospora radicis. Next base: position 255,758 of record NZ_QXEC01000005.1, on the reverse strand, counting down.
GCGTTGGCGGTCAACGCGCTGCACCGGCTCGCGGTCTGGGCGCTGGACCGCGAACTGGACGGTTGGCGGACCGTCGCGCTGTGCGTCGCCCTGGTGGTGTCAGCCGGCGCGCCCGAGTTGCTCTGGATGGGAACGCACAACGCGGCGGTACGGACCACGCTGCGGCTGCTGCCGCTGCTGCTGGTCGTGGCCGTCGTGACGTGGCGGTGGGCCGGCCGCGCCGCGGCGAACCTGAACGCCGGGCAGAACATGCCGTTGGTGAGCGGTTTCCCCACCTGGCCGGGGCGCGTGGGTGGGCCGCCCGAGCGTGGCCGGCCGGCGGCGCCGAGGCACCGCGCCGCTGCCGGGACCACCCGGTCCTACGGGCGCGCCACGACCGCCGCCGTACCGAGCAGGAGCTGAGCCCACCGTCCGCCGTCTGCCCGAGCCGCGGTCAGCCGGGGCCCGTCGGGTCGCACGGCCCGCCGTGGTCGGCCCGCCGGGCGCACCGGCGCCGATCGGGCAGGATCAGGTCGCAGAAGACCCAGTGGCGTACGTCCTGGTTGTCCTCCGCGGAGACGGTCACCCCGGCGACCTCCACCCCCGGTATCAGCGCCAGCGACCGGCTCAACGTGTACGCGAAACGCAGCGCCTTCGCCAGGTCTGCGATCGCCACCGGCAGGTGGACCACATGGCGGGTACTCACGGCATCCGCCGCCGCGCCTGGGCGCTCTGCCAGTCGCGCAGCGCCCGCTTGAGCCGGCTGTTCTCCTCGTCCAGCCGTACCACGTCGCGTTGCAGGGTGGCCAGTTCCACGGCCACCCGGTGCAAGAAGTGGCGTACCTCCGTGGGGTCCAGGCCGCGGCGGCCGAACCCGACCACGGCGAACTGCCGCTCGCGGACGTGGCGTGGATGCAGCCGTGGCGGCCTGCTGGGGTAGACGGTCCCTCGGTTCATCGGTCGGCTCCTTCGCCTGGAGGGGGCGGTCCCACCCGGAGGGGATTCCGGGCAGGACCGCCCCGCCCGGCGACCGCAGCCTCGATCGGCGGTACGGCCACCGGGCTGCCGGTGGAAATCGTGGTTCTTCCGGCCCGGCGGGGTTGGGAAACCGCCGGGCCGTGATAGGTATTCATCAAGTCGGTCGGAGCCGGAATGCGCGCATGACGCGGCTCCATGTTGAGACCCGACGAGAACCGGTATGCGTCTGCCACACGCGAGGCCGTCTCTCGTCACCTTCTCGGCTGTTGGCCCAGCCGCGGTCATCGTGCTTGCACCGGGCGTCCCCGGGGGCCGGTGATCACCTCACCCGCAGACCACATTCCCAGTGGTCTCGAACTGGAGCAATGGTTCCAGCGCGGGGATATGGACTTTCGAGAGGTGGATCATGCCGCACAAGCCGTTCATCCGGACGCTGCGGGCACAGTGGCTCGGGCAACAACTGCGTACGCACCGAGAGGAGCGCGGAATGACGCTGAAACTCGTCGCCGAGTATCTGCAGCGGGACATGTCGGCGCTGGGCCGCTACGAGCGTGCGGACTGGCCCATCCGCAAAGGCGACGTCGTCGCCCTGCTCGACCTCTACGGCTTGCACCACGCCGCCGAACGGGCTCGACTTCTCGCCCTTGCCGAAGAGGTGTGGCGCACCGATCGTTGGGACGAGGACTACGGCGATGTGATCGACTCGTCGTTCATCGAGTACCCCTGGTTGGAGAGCCGGGCCGAGAAGGTGTGCTCCTTTCACGCCACGCTCGTCCCCGGTCTGCTCCAGACTAGGGAGTATGCCGAGGCCGTGATCCGTAACGCGGCGGAACCGGGAACCAACGAGGCGACCATCGCCCGTTGGATCGAGTTGCGGATGTCCCGGCAGGAGGTGCTGACAAAGCCGTCTCCCATCAGGATCGCCACCGTCGTGGAAGAATCCGCCCTTCGCCGGCCCGTCGGTGGCGCGATGGTGCATCGGCGGCAGCTCGAACACCTCGGCGAACTGGCGCGAAGGCCAAACGTGGCTGTCCAGGTGATGCCCGCATCCGTCGGGCTGCACCAGGGGCTCGATGGCACCTTCTGGACATTCCACCTACCTCGACCATATCCGGCGGTGGCCTACGTGGAGTCGCTCGCGGGCCGGCTCTACCTCGAATCGCCGAAGGCCGAACGGTTCGTGAATGCGTACGATCGGTTGTCGAAGTCAGCGCTTGCCGAGCGTGCCTCGGCCGATCTGATCGCGAGCATCGCAGGGGAGTTGTGATGAGTGGTTCTCAGGCCGAGATTGCCTGGCACATCAGCACCAAGAGCGACAGCAACGGAGGAAGTTGTGTCGAGGCGGGGCCGGTGCTCGACGGCTCCCGGCGGGTGGCGGTGCGCGACAGCAAGGCGCGGGAGGCCGGGATGATCGTCTACGCGGCCGAGGAGTGGGCGGCGTTCGTCGCCGGCGTGAAGGGTGGCGAGTTCGGCACCGCCGCCTCCTGACCGGTCGGTGACCGGGCCGGGTGACGACATCGCCGGGTGTCGCCACCCGTACGAGCGCGGAGCGTCACGGCGCGCTTTCAGCGACCTCTCAGCACCAGTCGATACGGTGCGGCGGTCAGCGTCCGCTCCTAAGGGGAGTCCGGGCACCAGACGGGCAGGAGTACCGATGGTCTTCAAGAAGATGTTGAGTGCGTTCGGAGTGGGCGGTCCCAGTGTGGACACCGTCCTCGTCAACCCGAACACGCGCCCCGGGCAGGCCCTCGATGGCCAGGTCAACCTGATCGGCGGGGAGGCTCCGGCAGACATCGAGCAGATCGTCGTCGGGCTGGTCACCCGGGTCGAGATCGAGAGCGGCGGCGGCGAGCACGCCGGGGTGATGGAGTTCCACCGGCAGCCGGTCGCCGGTGCGTTCCAGCTCGCCCCGAAGCAGCAGCTGTCCATCCCGTTCCAGCTCGTGGTGCCGTGGGAGACCCCGATCACCGACGTGTACGGCCAGCGGCTGCGCGGCATGACGATGGGGCTGCGTACCGAGCTGGCCATCGCCCGCGCCGTCGACAAGGGTGATCTCGACCAGGTCAATGTGCACCCGCTGCCGGTGCACGAGCGGATCCTGGAGGCGTTCCTCCAGCTCGGCTTCCGGTTCAAGTCGGCCGACCTGGAGCGTGGCCGGATCCACGGCGTACAGCAGCTGTTGCCGTTCTACCAGGAGATCGAGTTCTTCGCGGCGCCGCAGTACGCGCAGACCATCAACGAGCTTGAGCTGACCTTCGTCACCAATCCGAACGGCGTGGACGTGGTGCTGGAGTGCGACAAGCGTGGTGGCTTCCTCAACCCGGGCCACGACGTCTTCGGGCGCTACCAGGTGCCGCACGGCGACGCCGAACGCTCCGACTGGATGCAGGTGGTCGACGGCTGGCTGGCCGAGACCATCGGACGGTACGGCACCATGCGGGCCCAGGCCTTCGGCCAGCCCGGGTACGGTGCCCCGCAGGGCTACCCGCAGCCGGGCTACGGTGCTCCGCACGGGTACCCGCCGCAGGCCGTCCCGCCGGGCTACCCGCCGCAGGGCGCGCCGCCGCAGGGTTACCCGCAGCAGGGCTACCCGGTTCCGCACGCCGCGCAGGGTTACCCGCAGCAGGGGTACGGCGCGCCGCAGCAGGGCTACGGCGCCCCCGGGTACGGCCCGCCGAACAAGTACGGTCACCCGCAGCAGCGCAGCGGCCCCGGCATGGGCGGGATCGTGGCGGGTGCGGCGTTGGGCGCGATGGGTGGCATGGTTGCCGGCCACATGATCGGTAACGCCTTCGACGGTGCCGAGGAGCAGGTTACGGAGGCTGCCGGTGACTTCGGTGGCGAGGACTTCGGTGGTGGCGACTTCGGCGGCTTCGAGGAGTTCTAGTCCGCCCGGCTATCCGTGACGGTGGCCCTCCGGGAAGTATCCCGGAGGGCCACCGTGCGTCGTGGATGGGTTTCACACCCCGTCGACGCCGTACGTCGTCTGAGGTCAGCGCCCCCGTCGACGCTCCTCGGCCGAACGCTTCGGGCTGCCGGCCTTGGCCAGACCACGGCTACCCAGGTAACCCAGGGTCAGCAGGGTGATGAAGAACCACGCCTGGCCGGGATTGTTCAGGTTCAGGCCGTTGGCGGTCGTACCCCGCCAGAAGGCGGCGATCACCACGGCGGCGACACCGGCCGCGTAGATCCAGAACTCCGTCGTCAGGAACGACTGCTTGGTCTCCGTACCCGGCGACGGCGCCGGCTCCCGGTGCCCGTCGTACATCGGCATCGGACGGGTGGGTGCCTCCTGCATGGCCTGACGGTTCTGCACGTCCTGCTGCGGACGGTTCATCGGCCTGGTGGATGCAGCCTGCGTGCTCATCTGTCCTCCTCAGGATGCGATGAGTACTGCGATCCCTCGCCCCGCTACCGCGTTTCGGCCACGGCACGGTTCGCGTACTGGCGGGGGCACCGGGGGTCTACCCGGCGGCTCGGGAGCAGTAACCCCGGACCCCGTGGCCAACCCCGGCCGGCGCGCACCTTCGGACCCGTACCGCTCCGCTCGGCCCGGATGTCCGGTCTGCGCCCCGCGCTGTCCGTCCCTGCTGCCAGGTATGCCCGATCCTCTCCGTGCCGTCGCGCCGCCCGATCCGGGTTCGAACGGCCACCGGTGGTGTCGAGGCCACTGGAACCCGGGTTTGTTCGGCCGGCCACCGGGCACGCTGTCAGACCGACGCTTCTGCGAGGTGATGGATCATGCGTGAAGACGACCTGCGGCAGGATGCCGCCCGCCGGGCCGAGCAGCGGATCGCCGGTGGTGTGTACGGCGAGGGGGCGGTGGACGAGGTGACGGTTCCGCCCACCGATGTGGAGAGTGCCATCCAGCGTTCCGACCCGGACGATCCGGCGAAGGTGCCGATCGACCCGAACGTGTTGCGTGACGGTGGCCCGACCCGTGGGCAGGGCGCGATCACCACCACCGGTGGTACGGCCGGGCCGGCAAGCGTGCGCCGGGTGGCCCGGCAGCCGGAACGTCACCGGGGCAAGGTGGCCCCGACCACGACGGGGGACGCCACCACCGGTGGTATGAGCACCCCCTCCGGCGGCTCCACCAGCGACCAGTCCACCCCCGCCACCCACCAGGGCAGCTTCGACTAACCCACCCACCCGAGTTGTCGATCATGAGGTTGGCGGCGCCATGGAGATCGACAACGCCGCCAACCTCATGATCAACAAGGTGGGGGTGGGGTGGGGGTGAGGGTGGTCAGGCGTTGGGTGGCGCGGGTCAGGGCTACGTAGAGGTCGCTGCGGCCACGGGGGGATTCGGCGACGATGCGGTCCGGGTCGACGACCACGACCGAGTCGAACTCCAGGCCCTTGGCCTCGGCGACGGTGAGCACCACCACCCGGTTCTCCAGGTCGGGCTGTTCGCCGACAGCGGCTTCGGGCAGTGCGGCGGTCACCGCCGCACCGAGATAGTCCACCCGGGCGGCCGGCACGATCACGCCCAGCCGGCCGTCGGTGAGCCCGGCCGCCTCGGTCGTGGCGACCTCGACCAACTCGGCCGCGAGGCGCGGCTCCGGCACGTCGCGGGAGACCGGTGGGAAGCCGCTGGAGCGTACGGCGCGGGGTGGCCGCAGCGCCGGGTCGATCTCGGCCAGCACGTCCGCGGCCACCGACATGATCTCGGTCGGGGTGCGGTAGCTGACGGTCAACTCGGTCAGCCGCCACCGGTCCGCCACGTACGGTTCCAGCGCGTGTGCCCAGGACGGGGTGCCGGCCAGAGCGCCGGTCTGCGCCACGTCGCCGACGATCGTCATGGACCGGCTCGGGCAGCGGCGCATCAGCAGTCGCCAGGCCATCGGTGACAGTTCCTGTGCCTCGTCGACGATGACGTGGCCGAACGCCCAGGACCGGTCGGCCGCGGCGCGTTGCGCGGTGGTCAGCCGGTCGGCCTCCTCCTGGCGTTCCAGCAGCCGGTCGGCGTCGAGCAGGTCGGTCACGCCGAGGATCTCACCGCCGTCGACCTCGTCCTCCACGTCGATCGACCGGGAACCCCGGGCGATCTCCAGCACGCCCTCGGCGTACTCCCGTTGCAGGGCGCGGATGCGTTCCCGGCGGGCGGTGGCGGCCCGGTCGTCCTCGCCGAGCAACTCCGCCGCCTCGTCCAGCAGCGGCACGTCGGCCGGGGTCCAGCCGCCGGGTGTACGGTGCAGCGCGGCCCGCTCGTCGGCGGTCAGCATCGGCGCGGCGGTGGCGATCCGGTCGGTCGAGGCGTACAGGTCGGCGAGCAGGCGTTGTGGGGTGAGTACCGGCCACAACTCGTCCAGGGTGGCCCGGACCTCGGGCTCCTCGCCCAGCTCCCGGCGGATCTCGGCGACGTCCGCCTCCTCCAGCAAGTTCTCGCCGCCCAGCGGGTCGGCGCCGATGCGCTCGGCGACCTGGTCGGCGAGCGCGTGGATGACCTCGATGTCGAACACCGCGCGGGCCAGGTTGTGCGGCCGACCGCTGCGCCGGGCCCGGTCCCGGGCGGCGTGTACGGTCGCCGGGTCGAGCAGCAGGATCTCCCGCTGCGGCAGCTCGATCTCCAGTGGTTCGTCGGGCACCCGCTGCCGGTCGCGTACCGCGTTGGTCAGCACCTCGACCATCACCGGCCGGCCCTTCACGGCGGCGGTGGTGGCGGGCTCCGTGCGTCGGGCGTTCACCCCGGGGAACAGGTCGGCCTGGGTACGCAGCAGCACACCCGTCTCGGCCAGCGCGGGCAGCACCTGGGAGATGTAGCGCAGGAAGGTGGCGTTCGGGCCGACCAGCAGCACGCCCCGGGAGGACAGTTCCCGGCGGTGCGTGTAGAGCAGGTACGCCGCCCGGTGCAACGCCACCGCGGTCTTGCCGGTGCCCGGCCCACCCTGCACCACCATCACGCCGGGCAGGTCGGCGCGGATGATCCGGTCCTGTTCGGCCTGGATGGTCTCCACGATGTCGCGCATCCGCCCGGTGCGGCCCGCGTTCAGCGCGGCCAGCAGCGATGCCTCGCCGGTCAGTTCCTCGTGGGCGGTGGGTGAGGCGCTGGCCAGGTCGAGCACCTCGTCGTTGACGGCGATCACCTTGCGCTGCCGGGTACGCAGGTGCCGGCGTCGCCGGATGCCCTGCGGGTTGGCGGCGGTGGCGAGGTAGAAGGCGCGGGCGGCGGGTGCCCGCCAGTCCATCAGCAGCGGCTCGTAGTCTCCGTCGGTGTCGAAGATTCCGATCCGGCCGATGTAGTGGCGTTCGCCTTCGTCGGTGTCCAGTCGGCCGAAACACAGGCCGTTCTCCACGGCCGAGAACTGCTCGACCTGTTCGCTGTACATCCGTACCGCGCTGTCGCGTTGGGAACGGGCCTGCAACGTGCCACCGGTCACCCGTAGTTCCTCGGTCAGCCGTCGAAACGCCTGCTCCCGGAGGTCGTCCAGGCGTTGGTAGAGCATCGAGACGTACTCCTGCTCGCGGCCGATCTCGTCGTCGGACGGCGAACCGCCGGAGTGCCTTGACAATCCGTCTCCCATTGAGCTAGTGTCTGAACTTAGAACGGCTTTCTGAGTCGTTCTTTTTTTGTGCCTGAACGGCCAAAGATAGCGTGCGCCGAGTCCCGGAACCAACCGAGTCCCGGGAACCGAACACCGCCATTCTCCGGGCCGGTGACCGTCAGCGACGTTCGGTGCAGACTTCGCCGGACCGGGCTACCACGTCGGTGGACCAGGCGACGGCGACCGTGAAGCAGTAGTCGAGGCTGCGGTTGAGCCCGTACACGACGAAGCTCTCGGTGCCGGCGGGCAGGTCGGCGAAGGGGCTCGGCGCCTGCCCGGCCCGCCCCCCAGAGATGACCACGGGCCCCTCGCTGCCGGCCGGGTACGTCCAGTTCAGCGTCACGCTGTCCCGGTTGTCGCGGAGACCGAGGTCGGTGGGCGGAGCGCCGGGGGAGGCCGGTGGCGCGTCCGGCGCCCCGGCCGTCGGGGTCGGCGCACCCGTCGGCGCGTCGCTGGCGACCGGCGTGGACGGGTTGCCGTCCCCGCCGACCCGGGACATCCCGGCGATGACCGCGGTGGCGCCGAGCAGCACCACGACCACCCCGGCGGCGATGATCGGCGCCATCCGGTTCGGTGGGCGCGACACCGGGGCCGTCCGGCTGACCGGCACCGGGAGCAGCCGCGACGGCGGCGCCGTCCGCTCCGGTACGTCGACCCGACGCAGCCGGTAGACCCCGGGGGCCGATGGCGTCGGCCCGGTCAGCCCGACCACGCTCGGCGGCACCGCCGTCGGCCGGTCGTGGTGCGGGTTCGGGTCGCTCGCCGCGGCTGGCGGATCGGCGTACGGATCGCCACCGGACACCTCGTCGGCGGAGGTCCACCAGTCCTCCGGCGGCCCGGCCGGGCCGTCCGCGGGTTGCCGGGGGTTCGGCACCGGCGACGCCGCAGCGGGCGCGTTCGACGGGTAGCCGTGGCTGGGGTGGTACCCCTCGGCCGGATGCTGTTCCTCGGCGGCATGCCGCGCCGGTTCGGCCTGTGTGGGCCAGCCGCCGGAGCGGCCGGGCTCCTCCGGCGGCCAGTTGGTGCCGGTGCCCGGGGCCGGAGGGTCGTCGTCGGGCCAGGTGGTCGCGGCGCCGGACGTCTGTGGGTCGTCGTCGGGCCAGGTCGTCGCGGCGCCAGGTGCCGGCGTGTCGTACGGGGGCCAGGCGGGAGAGCTGTCCCGGGGCCAGGAGGGTTCGGCGGTGGGTGGGCCCGCGTCGTCCGCCGGCCAGCCGGCGGGGGAGTCGATCTGGTCCTCGGGCCAGCCGGCGTCGGGGGCCGGTACGGCCTCGGGGGTGCGGGCGGCCGGTACGACCGGATCCTGCGGGCTCACCGGCGGCGTGTCGGCGCAGACGTGGTCCGGATTGGCCGCCGCCCGGGCCAGCGCCGCCACCTGCGCGGTCAGCGGGTCGTCCGGGGACAGGTGTTGGCGGCTCAGCTCGCGGGCCAGGGACAGGTTGTCCTGCGCGTCGCCGAACTGCCCGCAGTCACGCTGCATCGAGCCGAGTCGGGCCAGCATCTTGATGCCGCTCGGATGCCCGTCGCCGTAGACCTCCCGGTGCAGCTCCCAGGCGTCCTGGAGACGTTCGCGGGCCACCTGGCACTGGCCGCGGGCGTACTCCACGGTGGCCAGGTCGGCGTGCGCGGCGAGCACTCGCAACGACTCCGGCCCGTCCGAGGCGGTCAGCTCGATGATCACTTCTTGGTAGAGCCGGGCGGCCCGGGACCAGCTGCCGACCCGGTGCAGCACCGCCGCGAGGGTGGCGGCGGCAGCCACCGTACGCGGGTCGGAGCGGCCGTGCAGCCGGGTGGTGGCGGCGTACGCGAAGGCGGCCCAGCCCCGTGCCGAGTGCGGTTCGCCGAGCGCGACCAGTACCCGGGCGTGCAGGCTGGCCGCCTCGGCCAGCTCGGGTGTCGCGTTGACCGGACGGGGGTCGGCGCCGGTCAGCGCGTCGGCGAGCAGCCGTTGGGCGCCGGCGAGATCGCCGGCGGAGACCAGGTCGTGCGCCTGATCAGTCAGTTCACCGAAGCCGGAAGGCACGCCCCATCGTGCTCATCCGACGACGTTATGTACAAGACCCGCGCCGGAGTGGTTCCGTCAGGATCTGGTCAGGGCCGGCTCAGGTGATCGGTCAACGCCTCGCTGATCCGGCGCAACTGGTCCACCTGAGCTGGGCTGAGCGGGTCGAACAGGTGCCGTCGTACCCCCTCGACGTGGCCGGGCGCGGCGGCGGCCAGGGTGGCGAAGCCCTCGTCGGTGAGCAGCGCGAGTTGGCCGCGCCGGTCGGTGGGGCAGTCCTCGCGGCGGACCCAGCCGGCTGCTTCCAGCCGGGCCACGGCGTGCGAGAGCCGGCTGCGCGACGATCCGGTCGTGTCGGCCAGCTCGCTCATCCGCAGTCGCCGTTCGGGCGCCTCGGAGAGGCGGACCAGGATCTCGTAGTAGGCGTGCGGCATGCCTGCGTCGCGTTGCAGTTCCCGGTCGAGGGTGTCCATCAGGGCCCGGGAGGCGGCCAGGAAGGCCCGCCAGGTGTGCTGCTCGTCCGGATCCAGCCAGCGGGTCATGACCGCATCCTAACCCAAGTAGTTGAACGCTCAACAAAAACGAGCTAGCGTCGGCGGCATGGGAATCCACCGCCTCAACCACGCCGTGCTCTACGTCAGCGACCTCGACCGCAGCGTCGCGTTCTACCGCGACGTGCTGGGCTTCCGGCAGGTACCGATGACCCCGGAGGGCTTCCAGGGTGCCGCCTTCCTCCAGGCACCCGACTCCACCAACGACCACGACCTCGGCCTGTTCGCCCTCGGTGCGCACGCCGGCCGGTCGACCGCCGGCCGGGCCACCGTCGGCCTCTACCATCTGGCCTGGGAGGTCGACACCCTCGCCGAGCTGGCCGCCACCGCCCGCCGACTGACGCAGGCCGGAGCCCTGGTCGGCACCTCCGACCACGGCACCACCAAGAGCCTCTACGGGCAGGACCCGGACGGGTTGGAGTTCGAGGTGGTCTGGCTGGTCCCCGCCGACCGGCTCGACGACGCCGCGATCGCCGCCCGGACCCGCATCGGGCGGCTCGACCTACCCGCCGAGATCGCCCGCTACGGTGCCGACACCCGTGGCGGCATCGGCATCTCCATCCCGGTGGGGTAGAACGGGAGGGTGGTGGACGACGGGGTGGGGCAGCGGGCGTTCGAACGGCACCTGCGCGACTGGTTGCCGGGCGCGTTGGGTCGCGCCCGGCGGGCCACCGTCGCCATCGGTGCCGGCGACGGCGGCGACGGCGGCGGGCCGGCCGAGGCCGCGCTACGGGTCATCCGGGAGCACGCCGACCGCCTCGGCGGCTGCCGACTCACCGTGCTGGTGCTGTCCGAGGGAGCCGAGGACCTGCCGGCCCGGCTCGGTGCCGTCGAGGCGCAGTTGCCGCCGCAGGTGGCGGTGCACCTGATGCCCGGTACCCCCGGCCAGCTGCCGGTGGCGCTGCGGGCGGCCGGCGCCGCCGGTGCCCCGGTGCTGTCCTACCTGGCCGCCGAGGAGACGGTGGCCCCGGTGGCGCTCGCCGCCGCGGTGACCGGTCGGCCCGCCGAGGCGCTGCTGCACGCCGGGGCGGCCACGCCGCTGCGGCCGGCGCTGACCGACGCGGGTTTCCCACTGGTGACCGAGGTGGAGCTGGCCGACACCGGCCGGCGGATCGGGCTCGGCACCGGTTCGGACCGCAGCCTGGAGGCGTTCAAGGAGAACCTGTGGGCGCTCGGCGTCGCGCTGCGCGACCCGGACGGCCGACCGCTGCGGCCGGATCCGCAGGTCGACGTCGAACCGCTGGCCCGCGCCCTACTGGCCGAGCTGGCCGACGCCGGGCCGCGGACGGTCACCGAGCTGCGCCGGCACGCGGTCACCGGTACCGCCTACCGGGCGGTCGACGCGGTACGGGCGTTGACCGGGCTGCTCGACACCGGCCGGGTGTCTCGCACGCCGGAGCACGGCCGGCTGGCCGGCGACGTGCAGCTCACTGCCGCCCGGTCAACTGCTTGACCACCAGGGACACCCCGGTGGCGATCACCCCGATGCTGAACACCATCTGCACGATCACCAGCCCGCGAGCCAACTGCCCCTGGGCGTGCACGTCGCCGTAGCCGACGGTGGTGAGCGTGGTCAGCGCGAAGTAGAGCGCGTCGACCCGGGTCTCCAGGTCGACGAACTGCGCCGGGGCGGCCCGCGCCACGACGAAGTCGGCCAGGGCGAAGGCGAGCAGCCCGGCGACCAGGGCCACCGCCAGGTGCAGCAGCGACCGGGCCTCGCGCTCCGGTCCGGCGGCGAGCTGGCGCCGTACCTGTCCGGTCACCAGCCAGGCGACGGCGGCCACCATCGCCAGGGTGAGGCCGAGCCGGACACCGATCCGGACGGTGTTGGGGTCGGCTTCCACCGGGATGACGAAGTAGGTCACCACCAGCAGTCCGCACGCCATCCAGGCGTGGCGAAGCTGTCGCGCGTGGTCCGGTTTCTGGGTCATGTCGAGATTGTCCGGTCCGGTGCACCGCCCTTCCGTCGGATCTGTCGATTCCGGTCGGATCGGCGTGGCCGGTCAGATCGCTGGGGCCGGGCCGGATCGCTGGGGCCGGGCCGGGCCGGATCGGCGGAGGTCCGGACGTCGAGCGGGGCGCCGGAGAACTCCGGCGCCCCGCTCGACCTCGGAACACTCACGCCCGGGACTTGTCCTGCTTCCAGGACAGTGGGCCGGGCAGGTCGACCCGGTGCGCCTTGGCTCGCGAGTTCCAGGACCAGCGACCGAGCCTGATGCTCCAGGACGAGAAGCCGTTCTCGGTGAAGTTCAGGACGAGCGGCCCGTACTTCTTGCGCTTGCGGAACATCAGACCCATCGGGGGCCTCCCTTCGTCACGTCCCTGCGGGATCGAGGATGCCCGAATCGGTGGTTCGCCAAACTCTTTGAGATCCACAGTGGAGCCGTGCACGGAATATCCTATTTACCAGATGGGTTTTGCCCGTCGTGGGATCCTGGTTGAATCCTCGGAGAGAAGAGTGAGCGACGCTCGTCTCGCATTATGGGAGGGTGTTGACCGTCCACGTACCCGCGCATCGGAGAGGACTCCACATGCACCGCACCCCACACCCGGCCACCCCGTACCGCCGATCCGTGGCGCCCGGGCCGGTGCCGGCATGACCACCGCGCAGCACACCCACGCCGACCAACTCCGCCCGGTCGACCCCGACCTGTTCCGTACGCTGCTGGGCCGGCCGACCGGCGCCGCCTGCGTGGTCACCGCGGTGGCCCGGGGCAGTCGCCCGGCCTGCCTCGGCGACCTCGGCGCACCACTGCGGTCCGGCTTCACCGCGACGTCCCTCACCGCCGTGTCGCAGAATCCGCCGCTGGTCTCGTTCCAGCCCGACCCGATCTCGTCCGGCGCGCTGCTACTGGACCGGGCCGAGCACGTCGCCGTGCACCTGCTCGGCGCCGACCAGATCGAGGTCGCGGCGATCTTCGCGACGAACGGCGTGGACCCGTTCGTCGCGTACCCCCGCTGGGCGGCCGGACCGTTCGGCCTGCCGTTGCTGACCGGCGTGCTCGGCCGGCTGCTGTGCCGGGTGGTGCGTCGGGTGCCCGCGGGCGGCCAGCGGGTGATCGCCGAACCGCTGGCGCTCTCCGCCGGGGAGCCGCTGGCCCGCTACTCCGCGGCCGTCCCGGGATGACGCCGCCACCCGATGGTCGCCGCGACCGTCAGCGGGGTTCCCAGGCGTCGGGCATGGTGGTCAGCCGCCGGACGTGGGCCGGCAGCCGCCCACCGACCAGGTCCGCCAGGCTGACCTCGTCCACCACCCGGCGCAACGAGGCGCGCACCGCGACCCACAGCTCGGGGAGGTGCTGGGCCACCCCTTCGTAGCTGGTCTCCTCGGGACGCAGGCCCCGGATACCGGCCAGCGGCCCGTCCACCGCCCGCAGCACCGACCCGATGGTCACCTCCCGAGGCGGCCGGGCCAGGGCGTAGCCACCCTCCGCCCCGCGTTGCGCCCGGACGACCCCGGCCCGCCGCAGGTCGGCCAGGACCGCCTCAAGGAACTTGCGTGGCATGTCCTGCTCCACGGAGATGGTCTGAGTGGACAGCAGCGAGGGATACGCCGCCGCCAGGCTCAGCGCTGCCCGTACCGCATAGTCGCCACGCGCGGAGATCTGCACCCTGCCATCATGCCCGGTACGCGCCGGTGGTGGGGATGTCCACGGGCGGGCGGGGCCGGACGACCGGTGCCGGTACGCGGCGATCCCGGGCGGCCCGGAACGCACCGGGGCTGACCCCGATCTCGCGGGTGAAGAAGCGGCCGAAGTTCGTCGGCTCGGTGAACCCGAGCTGCCGACCGATCCGGGCGATCGGTTCGTCGGTGGCGGCCAACAGCCGGCCGGCCTGCAGGGCGACCCGTTCGTCGAGCACCTGCTTGGCGCTGCGGCCGGTCACCGCCAGACAGGCCCGGGTCAGGGTACGGACCGAGCAGTCCAGCCGGTCGGCGTAGTCCTCCACCCGTCGGGTGTGCTGGTAGCCGCGCTCGACCTCGCGGCAGAACCGCCGGAAGGTCGCCTCCTCCGGGCGTGCCGCCCGCGCCCCACCGCCGTCGGGCAACATGCTCAACCGCAGCAGCAGTACGGTCAGCTGGTGGCGCAGCAGGTTACGCCCGGTGCGGGTGTCCTGGTGCCGACCCGAGTCCACGGTCAACTGGCTCACCTCGTTGATCACCGCGTCCTCGTCCTCCCCGGCCAGTTGGGTCCAGGTCGGTACGTCGTCCGGGTCGACGTCGAGCCCGCGCAGCGCCTCTGGATGCCAGCGGACCACCGCGGCGTCCAGTTGTGGCAGGGCGCAGCGCAGCACCTGGCCGGAGCGGATCCGCAGCAACGTGCCGGGCCGGCAGGGCAGGGCGCGGAAGTCGATCTCGGCGTACCCGTGTCCACCCGTGGTGAGCACGATCAGCTCCCGGCTCAGCAGCACCGGCCGTCGCCACCCGGCGTCGGAGGACAGGTCACACAGAGTGATCGTGTCGATCTCCGTGGGGCCGGCGGGGGTGGCGGGCGGGGCCGTGGTGAGGTGACCGGAAGGGACCATCACCTGCGACGTTAGCCAACCAGGAGGGCCTGCGCATCTTCTCCGGCCTGCGCGTCCGCATATTGTTGCTGAGCGGCAATGATCGTGGTCGCCGCGTTCCGTGGTTGTCGTGGCCGGCGCCGACGGCTAGGTTACCGAGCGGTAGCGAGTCCGGTTGCCGCCCGGCGGCGTACGAGAGGATGGCATGACCGATCTGTTCTCGGTCCACGGGAAGAACGTCCTGGTCACCGGCGGATCGCGGGGAATCGGGCTGATGATCGCCCGCGGTTTCGTCGCCGCCGGCGCCAACGTGATCATCTCGTCTCGCAAGGCCGACGTCTGCGCATCCGTCGCCGAGGAACTCACCGTGCTGGGCAACTGCGCGGCGATCCCCGCCGACCTCGGTCACGACGACGGCGCCCGCGCCCTCGCCGCCGCCGTCCGGGACCGGGTCGACAAGCTCGACGTACTGGTCAACAACGCCGGCGCCACCTGGGGCGCACCGTTGGAGGACTACCCGGAGAGCGCGTTCGACAAGCTCTGGGCGGTCAACGTCAAGGCCGTCTTCCGGCTCACCATCGAACTGCTGCCCGCGCTGCGCGCCGCCGCCGGCCCCGACGACCCGGCCCGCGTGATCAACATCGGGTCGGTCGACGGCCTGCGGGTGCCGATGATCGAGGTGTACGCCTACTCGGCGACGAAGGCCGCGGTCCACATGCTGACCCGCACCCTGGCCCACCAGCTGGCCGGCGAACGGATCACCGTCAACGCGATCGCACCCGGTCCGTTCGAGTCCAAGATGATGGCGTTCGCGCTGGATGACCCGCACTCCCGGGCCGCCGTCGAGGCGCAGGTGCCGCTGGGCCGGATCGGTCGACCGGAGGACATGTCCGGCACCGCGATCTACCTGGCGTCACGGGCCGGCGCGTACCTCACCGGCGCGGTGATCCCGGTCGACGGGGGCCTCACCACCCACGGTTGAGCCACCCACGGCTGGGCCGCCTCCCGGCTGGGCCGCCTCCCGGCTGGGCGGGCGACGGCTGGGCGGGCGCTGGTGCGCGCGGCCGGCGGCGGGACGCGGTCCGCGTACCGGGCCGGACATGCCGGGGCCACGCGGACTCGGCAGATCCGCGCGGCCCCGTCTCCGACCTGGTCAGCGCCCGGCGAGCAGCCGGTTCACCGCCGTGTCGACGTCCAGGTGCTCGGCCTCCCGGCCGCGCGGGACGACGACGTAGGTACGCCGCAGGAACCGCACCAGCACACTGCGCGGCACCTCGAACAGGGCGTTGCCGTCGGGTGACGACAGCGCCAGCGCGACGAAGTCGCCGCGCGGGGTGGCCCACGGCCAGACCCGGACATCGCCGATACCGGCCGGCTCGTCGAGGCCGGTGACCAGCAGCTCGCGGGCGAACGACCAGCTCACCGCCTCGCCACCGGCCGATTCGGCGTGGAACAGGACATGGACCGCATACGGGTCAGCAGGGTCGTAGCGCAGACTGGCGCGCACCGGCAAGGCGGTGGCGTCAGGCGCGACTAGCCTTAGCGACGTCTCGACCTCAACGGTCGTCGGTCGGATGACACTCATGGACGTTCTCCCCCCGGCACCGCGTGCGGAACGCGCGTGTCCCGCTTTTCCCATACTCAGCCGCTACTCCTGGCTACGCTCCGCCATACGCTGACTTCACCCAGTGGTGGGAAGGGGGTCGGAACGTCCTCGTGAATGTGAAGATTCATGTAGGATTTCCGGTTCTGCCCAATGCGTAGATCCCGCCCGGGATCGGGTGGCCCAGTCGTCGACTTACTCCGGTAACGTCCAGTCGGCCGTTGCAGTGACGGGCCTGCGCCACACTTGGGGGAAATGGTCGCCGCAGATCCTCAGTGGATGCCGTGGCCAGCGCGGGCCCCGTCCGAGGTGTCGTGGTCCGCGCAACCGAACAGCGGGGGTACGGGTGCCGAAGAAGCAGGACGGCCGGCGTGGCCGGTCAGTGGTCGAACGCGGCCGTTCCGACAGCGAACGGGCCGTTCGCAACGGGCGCAGCTACGCCAACGGGCATGGTCCCGCCCGATGGGGTAACTCTCACGTGATGCAGGGTGAACCAATGCAACCGGAGCGGACCGAACCCGGCGAGGGAGGTGGTGTCGCCGTGTCCGAACGACGCGAACCACCCCGCTGGCGGCGGCGGATATCCACCACCCTGGCGCTGATCCGCGCCAACCCCACCGGTCGCCTCGCGCTGAAGGTCGTCATCGGGGTGCTGGGCGCCATCGTGGTCTCCGTCGGCATCGTCCTCATCCCGCTGCCCGGCCCCGGCTGGCTGATCGTGATCGCCGGTCTCGGCATCTGGGCCGTCGAGTTCCACTGGGCCAAGCGCCTACTCGGCTTCACCCGCCGCCACGTCCAGGGCTGGGCCGCCTGGGTGAAGGGGCAGTCACTCGGCGTGAGGTTCGTGATCGGCTCGGTCGGCATCGTCTTCGTCGGCGCCGTCGCCCTACTCTCGATCAGGTACAGCCTCGGCATCGACGTCATCGCCCAGGTGCTGCGCTACCTCGCCACGAACTGACCCCGGGTTCGCAGTCCGCCAGCACGATCGGGTAGAGTCATCCGCGCTGAGGGCGATTAGCTCAGCGGGAGAGCGCTTCGTTCACACCGAAGAGGTCACTGGTTCGATCCCAGTATCGCCCACGCAGCTCAGGCCACTTCCCGGCTTCGGGAGGTGGCCTTTCTGCTGCCCGTACAGCAGCGAAGTACAGCAGTTCGTCATCGCGTCAGGGATTCGCCAAGGCGCTTGAGAGCGTCCCGCGTCGCCTGCGAGGACACCTGCGTGTAGATCGCCATCGTCACGGAGAAGCGGGCGTGCCGGAGGATCTGCATGGCGACTCGCGGGTGCACGTCGAGATCGGCCAGGAGGGTGGCGCAGGTCCGCCGCGCGTCGTGCACGGTGATCGGCTTCGTTGCCGCCCTGTCGCAGCGGGTCTGCCAGGAGCGCTGGAAGTTGCGCGGCTCGATGGGCGTGCCGTAGCGGGTGGTGAAGACCAGGTCGTTGTCGTGCCACGCCTTACCGGCCGTCGCGCGTGCCTCGTCGCGTTGGTGTCTGCGCAGTCGGAGGGCGGTCAGGCAGATGTCGGGCAGGGGGAGGGTGGCGTCGGACGCCTGGGTCTTGGTGTCGCGGTGCAGGAGCTGGCCGCGTACGCGTTGAAGCTGGCGGCCGATGGTCAGCTCTCCGGCGTCGAGGTCGACGTCCTCCCACGTCAGTCCCAGGGCCTCGCCCTTCCGAAGACCGGTGACGAGGACCAAGGCGTAGGCGGCGTAGAGGGAGTCCTCGTCGGCGCGGGCGGACTCCAGGAACCGGCGGGCCTCGTCGCTCGACCAGGACTTGCCCCGACGGCGGCGGACGGTGGCGAGGGTGACCGGCACGGCCGGGTTCTTCGTGATGAGGTCTTCGGCTTGGGCGTGGGTGAGAGCGGCCCGCAGGGCGGCTCGGATGTCGCTGACTGTCCGCGTCGAGGGGACGGCTTGGCAGCAGCGGCCGACCGCACAGCAGCGCCGCTTGTCCTTCCGGCGTGCGGTGTCCTTACCCTGGGCGCAGCACTGGCAGGTGCGGGCCACTTGGTTGATCCAGGTCTGAACGTCCCGCGCCTGAAGCCGATCAAGCCGCTTGGCCCCGAGGCCGGGGGCGATGTAGCGGCGGACGAATGTCTCGTAGGTGGCGTAGGTCAGGGGTGCCCGGTTCGGCTCGACGATCTCGGTCAGCCAGTAGGTGAGGAAGCTACCCACGGTCGGCACATTTGTCGCCACCGGTCCGGCCTTGGCCTGCTGGTGCAGTTTGATCCACTTGTCGTGCACGGCGTCCCGGGTCTTGCCGTAGACGTACTTGCGGGTGCGTTTCCCGTCGGGCTTGGTGACCCAGACGTACGCGGCGAAGCCGTTGCGGTAGGGGAAGATCGAGCCTTCGCCGCGGGCGGGCATCAGGCGGCCTCCTGCCGTTCGATCTGGTCACGGATGTAGTCGTCGACCCACTCGGGCAGGATGCGGCGGTACTTGCCGTCCTTGATGGAGCGCAGTTCGCCGGTGGCGATCTTCATCTTGACCTTGGAGATGCCGAAGCCGAGCAGGACGGCGACCTCGGCGGGGGAGTACCACCGTGGGGTGAGGGGTCGGGTCACGCCGCCACCCCCGACCACAGCTCGTGGGCGAGTTCCTCCCGGCCGACGCGGCGGCGTTCCCGGTGTTGGGCGGCGGCGGTGTTGGCGAGCAGCGCGTCCCCGTCGGTGAGCCACCCGGAGCCGACGAAGGCCAGGGTGCCGACGGTGACAGAGCTGTCATCGGCGCGGCGGTAGGTGGCGCGGGTGTCGCGGAGCAGCCCGAAGGTGACCGAGTACCGGCGGGCCTTGGTGAGGAAGTGCCCGCCGTAGCCGAGCATGTGCGCCCACCGTCGCAGCCCGGCGTAGACATCGGGTGTGGTGTCAAGGTCGCCTTGACGGTCGTCGGGCTGGGCGGCGGTGTCGCTGGTGCGGTGCCGGGTGGGGCGGCCGAGTCGCCAGCAGGCGTCGATGAGCCGGGCCAGGTGGTCGCCCTCCGGATCGGCGTAGGCGTCGACGGTGCCCGGCGTGAGCCGGGTGGAGCAGTGGCCGGTGACCTCGGTGGCCTTGGTGGCGTACTTGGCCAGGTAGGCGGCCACCCTGGCGTCGGTCACGTCCCCGTCGCCGGTGCCGATGCGGCGCACGTCGACCTGCTCGCCCCAGGCGATCGACCAACCCTGTGGCCGGTCGGGATGCGGCGGGGTGGCGAAGACGATCTGCCGGGCGGCGGCGTGCACGGCGGCGTCGAGGTCGTCCACGGTGATCCCGACCGGCGGCGGGACCAGGGCGTGCCGGTCACCGGGGTCGACCCCGTCGAGGCGCAGCAGGACGTGGAAGTGCACCGCGCCCCGGCGCTGCATCTCGGCGACCTTCCCGTGCGACACCCGCACCGGCGGCACCCGCCGAACCCGGCCGGAGTCGGTGACGACCTCGACGCTCGGGATGCCGCGTCGGTGGCAGAGGGCGGCAAGGTGCCGCTCGACGGCCTGCTTGGTGCGTCGCCACAGCTCACCGGCGAAGACGTTCCAGACGACCTGGTGATCGTGGTCGTAGCAGTCCAGGCAGAGCGGCCGACCGAGCTGCGGATCGGCACCGTCGTGACGGGCGAAGCAGGCCCCGGGCCGCCCGTGCGGGCAGGTGCCAGCATCACGGCGGGCGTGGCAGGGGGCCGGTCGGCAGTCACAGCGCCGCCGGTCGGCACAGGTGTGCAGGGGTACGTGCCGGTGGTGGACCGGGCCGAACGACGGCGCGGTGAACGTGGCGAAGACGACCGGATGCCGGGACACCGAGGCGGGGACGGTCTTGCCGCCGGTCAGGCCACAGCGGACGACCTGGAAGGCGTCACCGGCGTAGACCCAGGAGCAGTCCGGACACTGAGCGGCACGCCGGTTGCCGCACGCCTTGTAGAGCACCCGATCGGGCAGCGCGTCGGTGTGCTGCTCGCCCAGGACCCGACCGGTGTCCCGGTCGACGGCGGTCATGGTGCCGGTCAGCCGGACAGGACGGGCACAACCCCCGGCGGTCCGGGTGTGCTCCAACCAGCCGAAGTAGTCGGGGGTGGCGGCCCGGTGCAGGGCCTGGGCGGTACGACCGGCGGCGACGCCGGGACGGTGCAGGGTGGACACGATCTCTCCTCAGGACGGGTGGCAGGGACGGGCGACGAAACGCCACCGGTCGCCGGAACGCTGTCCGTCGGTGGTGTTCGTGGTGTCTCCTGGCACCGCCTTGGAGGGCGGCTGACGCCGGAGGGCGGATGTGGCTGACCGCCGTTGAGGTGTGGTCGTTCCGGTTGCCGTGCTGGGTGAGGCCGGGACGGGTGGGGTGCCTGGAGGTCGGCATCCGGCGGGTTGCCGCAGGCGAGCCCCACCCGTCGAGGGATGCAAATCCGGGCCATCGTGACGGCGGGAAGGCCGTGCTTGGCCACTCAGCGGATTCCGGGCCGACATCGCGGCCAAGGTGATCGAGAACCGGCGGGATCTGGCCCGCATCAGCGGCAGGAAGGCCGCTCAGCATCTCCGAAGTCGAGCCCAGCGATCCGGCACGAAGGCCGCACTGGCGTGCTCGACGACCGCCAGACTAGCACCGGGTACCGACTCGTCAACCCGCCGTGAACCTCACTGCCGAACTGGTCCGGACCGGCTACCGGCCGGGGTGGGAGAACTTTCTGTACGTCTATCAAGGCGGCCCTGAACGGGCCGCACGCGCCGCCGCCTGGGCGCGCGTCCGTCGCTCCGCTGGCGCTCCGACTCCGGCCACGCAACACGCCCGGCGGCTGGCGCGGAGGGCGGGTAGCCCGGTGGGCCGCCGGATGACGACAGGCCGTTGCCCGGTGGGGTGGTGGGGCCGGCAGCCGGCCGGGCCGCGCGGCGAGCACCGCGCGGCGTAGGGGCAGCGGACGCCGGGTCCGTCGGCGGCTGCTGGCTGGGTGGCGGGGTTGCGGTTACTGCGCCTCCGGCGGGGGCGCTCCGGCTCCAGGATGGCCGGGGGTCCGTCGGCGGCTTGCGGTCCGTGGGTGGTGGCGGTGGGGAGCCATCCCGCCCACCGTCGACCCGGGCGAGCCGAGCAGACCACCGCCCGACCCGCCAGCGTCCGTACGAGCCGTCAAGGCCGTCTTGACGTGGCGGGCCGGGCGGCGGCCCGCTCCACAGGAGTGCGGGTCGACGGCAGACGGGATGCCAAGGGCGTTGAGGCTGGTCCTCATGTCGGCAATACTCGACTATTCGAAGTGGAGGCGGAACGTGAGTCCGATCGCAAGCCTACGCAGCGCTGACCGCGAAGACGGAATCGACCTGGCCGTGAATGACGTCGTTTCGTTGCTGCTGATCTTTTCACAAGCCTGGCAATCAAATGACATGTGGCCAACCGAGCACCAGACCGTACCCCTTACGCAGTCCACGATCCTCAAGAGAATGGACATGCTTGGGTTCACGGAGCGGAGCCTCGTGGCTGATTTTATTGAACATGGTAGCGAATGGGTCCGTGACCTGGAGCGCACTGATCCCTTCGACTGGCGCGACCCGGAAGCCGATTCGGCAGGCAGAGGCAGGAAGAAATCCGCCGCGTACCTCCGGAGGCTCATCAACGTAGGCGATCAGTTCCAGTGGCCCGAGTGGTCCGAGAAGTCCGTCCAACTAGCAGGCGACCTAGCGGAATACTGGATAGATGAGTATGAGTCATACCCGCGAGAGTCGACGGTCATCAGAACCGCGCTGCGCATCTTCCGGCCCGACGAGCGAATTTTTGTCCGCATATCCCAGCAAGCGTTATTCGATCTGACTCCAAGTGAAGTCGAGTGGCAGGAGGACCATTTCCCCCTTTCGCTTTCTCTCGACCGTTATCGCGGCGCGCTGGCATGGAAGAATACGAAACCGATCGTGTTGGTTGAAGGATCATTCGATTGCAAAGTGATTCGGGCTGCCTTCGAGACTCAGCGTCCCGACTATGTGGATTGCCTCTCTATTGCCGACTTTACCCAAGGCGCTGAGGGGGGTGCGGGAGGTCTGCGCAGAACACTTCGAACGCTTGCCCAGTTGGAGATCCCGAACACTATTGTCGGGCTATTTGACAACGATGCCGCCGGAGTGGAGGCAATTGACCTCCTCGGCAAGGACCAACTGCCGCCGCACATCGGATACGCCGTGTACCCTGACTTGAGTCTAGGTCGCTCCTATCCAACGATAGGGCCCACTGGATCGGCTTGCGCGGATATCAATGGACGGGCCCTCTCGATAGAGCACTTTCTCGGCATTGACTGTCTCGCCCATCAAGACGGCTTCACGCCCGTGGAATGGACTGGATACAACCGTCGAGCGGGTGTATATCAGGGGTCGGTCATCGATAAGGCGCGAATTCAGTCGCAATTCGATAAGAAGCTTAGGCGTGCACGATCCGGAAAAACGAATCCGGCTGACGATTGGACGGGACTTAGGGAACTTGCAGACTTCGTCATAAATCAGGTGTGTGAGGTGGCGGGACGAAGGTGAGGGCTGAGGCGATCGGAGGCTGAACTAATCGAAGTAGTTCTCCATGGCTTCACGAAGGGTTCGCAGGGCTTCGCTTAAGTCGCCTACGCTACTCGTCTTGTCATACCGGCTGATTGCGTCGTCGATTTCCTCCCGGGTCGCGAATCCCCACTCGGCTAGGCGATCGCTCGGCTCTAGCTTGCCATCGAAAGTGTGCTCCTTCTTAACTTTGTCCCACTTCCTGATGAAATCGCTCTGATCGCTTATGGCCGCGTGTTCGAATAGTTGCGCGATATCCTCAAGCCAGAAGGCCAGGAGGCGCTTGAGTCTCTCTTTGTCGGACGTTACCAACACGACCGTTCGGGGCACCTCCGCGCACGGTACAATGTAGAGCAGCGTGTAGCTGTGTACAAATTGGTTGATAAGGAAGGATAGCTTCAAGTTGGTTGGCTTGCCCGAATGGAAGTCGTACATTTCGCCCGCGATGTCCAAGTCGATTGGCGGCGAAAAGCGAAACCGAGACAGGTTGACATCCAACGCCGGCAACTCGACGGCAGGTATCAGCTTATCCCGGTACGACTTAGAGAGCTTTGCAGAATCAAGTAGTCGTCTGACGGCGTAGCAGCCAATGAGCAGCGACTTTTCTAGACGAACCACCGAAGCCTCTTGCCAAAGACGCTGGGACGACTTGCGCCGCAGCTCTTTCGCCAGATTAAAAAGATCTCGCCGCCAATAGATTGATTCCGAAATCAACGGGTCTCCCCACAGTCACCAGTCGCTCTCGCTAGCGCGAGGATAACGAGTCGTGTCATTGCTTGCGCGGCTAAGGCGGTCGCCAGGGGTAGCTACGGTTGCACCCGGCAGACTGGACCGAGTATCAGGACTCTGCCCGATTGGACTGCGAGCGCCCGGTTGAAAGATTTCCATGCCAGGAGACAGTACCGAGCGTGAGGGCAAGCGGTACAGCCTGTAGAACAGCAAGCTTGCGGACGGAAGCACGTATGAGTCAGCCGCTCAACGCCTGGTGCCGGGTTGAGTGACCAACTGGGTGACGACCGGGTCGGCCGTTGCCGGACGCCCCAGGACGGCGGTGTACCGTCCTGGCAGCGCAGCGACTTCAGGGCGCAGGTCAAGGTCCCGTCTGGTTCGCCTAGGGGGCGAGGCCCCTGCGGTAACGAGCAAGTCCGGCTACTGCCGCACGATCCGGAGAAGGCGCGGAACGATTCGGGATGAGGCGGCGTGAGGTGGTTGTCTGCCCTGGCAGACAGTGAGGCACGGTGCCGAGCGCTACACCCTTCCTAAGCCGTGTGTTCGGGGCTCGTGACAGCAGCGCCGACAGCAACGAGCCGGGATTACGACAGTCACCGACGGTGGCACGCGGACGAGCGCCCGAGGTGGCAGACGTCCGCATACGCCGCCGGACAGAGCGCCCAGAACTTACAAGCGAGGGGTCCGGGTGCAACTCGGGCGTGGAACTGGTCGCTGGCGTGTGAGGGTTATGGGGCGTCGGGCTGCGTCGGTAGCGTTGGCGGTGGTGGCGGCCAGTGGGTCGGTGCTGCATCCTGCGCTACGCGAGGGGGTTCCGGGTGGATTCCTTGCCGGAGTTGACGTTCGGGCAACGGTTGAAGGTCTATCGGGAGCGGTCCGGGAAGAGTCGGACGGTGCTGGGTGGGTTGGTGGGTCGCAGCGCCGAGTGGGTCAAGGCGGTCGAGACGGATCGAATCCTGCCGCCGCGCATTCACATGCTGGATCGGATCGCGCGAGCCTTGAAGATCGACGTATCCGCCTTGGCAGCGGAGCTGGGCGATCGGTCTGCTGTGGTCAACGGGCCGGAGCACCCGGCGCTGCTGACGGTCCGGGCCGCCCTGAACCACATCGCGCTTCCCAATGACACTCCGCCGGAGTCGTTGTCCGGTCTGCGGGAGCGGCTTGCGGCGGGGTGGCGGGCGCGTCATCAGGCGGCGGATCACCGTACGGTGCTGGGCGGGCTGTTGCCGGGGTTGCTGCGCGACGGGCAGCGGGCCGTGCTGGCGTACGAGGGTGACCAGCGGCGGGAGGCGCAGGCACTGTGGGCGGAGACGCTCGGGCTGGCGCAGATGTTCGTCGCCTACCAGCCTGCCGCCGAGTTGTTGTGGCGGGTGACGGATCGGGCGATGGTGGCGGCGCAGGAGTCCGGTGATCCGGAGGCGATCGCCCGTGCGGGGTGGTTCCTGTGTCAGGTGCATCGGGAGTCCGGCGACTGGGACACCGCGATGAGGCTGACGCTGGAGGTGCTCTCGGCGTTGGAGCCGAGGGCGGCTGACGGGAGCACCAATCTGTTGGCGTTGTGGGGGGCGCTGAACTTCGAGGCCGCGTACACGTCTGCTCGTGCTGGTGAGGAAGGTCGTGCCTGGCGGTACTGGGACCGCGCGGACCAGGTGGCGCAGCGCCTGCCGGAGGGCTTCTACCAGGCGCAGACGTCGTTCTCGCGGGTCATCATGGGCGCTCATGCGGTGACGGTGGCGGTGGAGTTGCAGCAGTCGGGCGAAGCGGTGCGGCAGGCCCGTCGTCATGATGCGTCGGCGATTCCGTCCAGGCCGCGTCGGGCACGCCACCTGATCGAGGTCGCGCGGGCGTACTACGGCAAGGACGACAAGGAAGCGACCGTGGCGACGCTGCGGCAGGCGTACGAGTCGGCTCCGGAAACGATCCGGTTCAACGGGTACGCCCGTCAGATCACCATGGACCTGCTCGACGGTCCGCGTTCCACCCGGGATGCCGCCCGTGACCTGGCGACGAAGGTCGGACTCGTCTCCTGAACCAGGGGTAGGAACCTTACCCATCCCGCCCGGCCATCGACCGTAGCTTTCCGCTCACGGGATGCGGTGGTCGGTGCGAGTCACGCCCGGCCGCCGTGTCTCCCAGCCAGAGGGCGACCAAGCCGCCCTCATGGGCGACGAGGGAGGATACGTGCGGCGCGTCTCGTACGACGAATACGTCTCCGCCACCGCGTTGACCTTCGCCCGGCGGCATCGGCCGGTGTGGTCCTGGCAGCACTGGCGGCGCATCTGCAACTGCGGGGCTGACCTGCCGTGCCGGGCCCGGCACCGGATACCGATCAACCGAGGGCACTGGCCGCAGGCGGAGGATCAGCGGTGAGCACCCATGGCCCGGTGATGCCGATCTGGAGTTGTGGTGGCTGTGACCTGCCGTGGCCGTGTCCGACGCGGCGGCGGGAGTTGCGCGCGGAGTACGTGGACGCGCCGGTGTCGCTGGCGCTCTATCTCGGGGCGTACCTTGTCCAGGCCGCCGAGGACATGCCCTGGGCACCCGCCGGCACCCTGCATCGCCGCTTCATCGGCTGGACCCGGCAACCGCCGGAAGTACAGCAGCGAAGTACAGCAACCGTGCCAGCTGAGCCGACGTCAGAGACATGCGCGGACGCGCCCGGATGGAGCGCCCAGAACTTACAAGCGAGGGGTCACCTTGCTTGGCGTGATCCGCCCCCGGTGATAGGTCTGTGCTTGGTGCTGGTGGTTATGCCCGTGGTGGGACAGGGGTGAGCCAGGCGAGGGGTTGTCCGGCGAGGGCGGCGTCGGCGAGGCGGTGGGCGCTGCTGGTTTTGAGTGCTGAGCGTGAGCTGTCGATCCAGCGTTGCACGTTGTCGATGCCCTGGTGGCGGTACTCGACTGCTTGGACGAGGCATTCCAGTTTGTCGGCGTCGCGGGCGACGATGGCCTCTGGTGTCTCGCCCGCTTCGTATTCGGCGACGGCGGCGTTGATGAGGTCAGCGACGGCAGGTGGGCAGGCGGCGACCTGGTCGGCGGTGACGGTGGTGTTGGGCGCGGCGGTGAGGTAGCGCTTGGCGATGTGCGGGATGTCGGTGATCCGGGTTTCCTGAGTGTCGTGCAGAACGCACAGCATTGATACCCGGGCCGGGTCGGCACCTTCCATGGCGGCGAGCATCATCCCGATGAGCGCGGTTCGGAACGAGTGGTCGGCGATGGATTCGGGGTGCTTGATGCCGGCGAACCACCAGCCGGTGCGGGCGGCGCGTTTGAGTACGCCGGCCTCGAAGATGAAGCGCATGGCTCCGGCGGCGTCGTGGTCGTCGTTCATCTGCCCGTCCCTGTGCCGGTGACTCCGTCTGCTCGCAGGCTGTAGACGATAGAGGTTAGTTCCTGACGGGATTGTGGAGAGACGTGGTCGCTGTCCAGGATCCGGATACTGCGTTTGAGGAGCGCGCGGCTTTCGGCAGGGTTGCCGAGGGTGAGGCCACGGCGTACGGCCAGCAGAGCCCAGAGGTTGTGGACGTTGAGGTCGACGAAGGGGTGCGTGGGGTCGAGGCGCTGGACCAGGTGCCGGAAGAGAACCGAGCCGTGCCAGTCTGCGAGCGGAGCCGGCATGAACGAGTCGTCGTGCTGGCGGTACGGGATCTCGCCGACCCAGTAGGCCGAGTAGTTCAGGGCTGCTCGTTCGCAGGTGTCATCCGGATGCGCGCGAGCGAGGAAGTCTCGTAAAGGTTCCGGGTCGCCCTGATTCGCAAGGGATGTGACTACGGAGCGGGCGTCAGGCCACAGCGGTGACCAGCTTCGGAACGTGATCGCCCTGCGGGTACGGGTGGTGGTCTGGGAGAGCCATCCTGCGGCTGTCCTGGTGGGGTCCATGCCTGCGAGAAAGCAGGCTTGTCGATGCAGCAGAACGCTCGGGTCACGTCCGGCGGCTGCCCGTTCGGCGAGCAGGTGAAGCCGGGTGAAGAACGCGCGTCGCTCGTCGGCGGGCAGGGCCGGCCCCGACGCCACCGGACCTCGCCGGGCTTGGGTGGCGGGTATGCCTCTGGCGAAGGTCGGTGTCTGCCCGAGAACAGCCCAGAGGATCAGATCGGTCAGACGGTGGGTGAGTACGCACCAGCCGAGCGGCTGTTCGGCGATGTCGCACCGATCCACCTGAGCGTCGAGGACTGCGGCGAGGATGAAGTCTGCCTCGGCGGCGTCGTCGAGTGCGGCGAGCAGGGTCACGTTCGCTCCGAGCCGACCGAGCCTGTGCCGGACGGCTATCGCCTGCCCGAGCGGTACCGCCGTGAATGGCCGCCGCCCGGACTCCCAGCTCTGCACGGTCACACGGTCGACACTGAGGTCTGCGGCGAGTTGCTCCTGCGTCAGCGGAATGGATTCCCGGATCAGCTTGAGCAGGTAGCCGGTCACCTCGCCCCGCTGTGGTGCTGATCGTCCGCGACCTGCCATGCGTCATCCCTACGTTGACCGGTGGTCGACGTTTCCGCCCTGAAACAACCGCTGCGCCGACATATGGGCTGCTCACCCGTACTGCGGGTGAGTCCCACCGTCGTCGTTGTGATCGTAGCGTCGCAGTTACCGAACGTTCTAGATCCGGTCCCGTGGCTGGGGGTCGGCCATGGGGCGCTGCCCGGCGGAGGGGGCCAGCAATGCGTGACAGGACGCCACCTTGGCGACGAGTGTCCTACGAGCAGTACCTGATCGCCGTAGCGATGACCTTGGCACGGCGACACCGACCGGCATGGTCGTGGCGCAAATGGAGGTGGCTGTGCCGGTGCGGGGCCGACCTGCCCTGTCGTGCTCGGCATCGCATTCCGATCAACCGTGGGCACTGGCCGACAAAGGATGAGCAATGACCAGCGGCGCGGAGCGGACGATCCTGGCGGTGCACGTCCGGGGGCTCGACGGTTGGTGCGTCGGTTGTCGGGTGTGGTGGGCGCTGCTGGTGCCGTACCCGTGTTGGCAGGTGGAGTGGGCGACCAGTCGGCAGGCTCGCGCGAGCGTCGTCCGGTTTCTGGGTGGTGTGCGGTGACCAGTCACGGTCCGGTGATGCCGATCTGGAGTTGTGGTGGCTGTGACCTGCCGTGGCCGTGTCCGACGCGGCGGCGGGAGTTGCGCGCGGAGTACGTGGACGCGCCGGTGTCGCTGGCGCTCTATCTCGGGGCGTACCTTGTCCAGGCCGCCGAGGACATGCCCTGGGCACCCGCCGGCACCCTGCACCGCCGTTTCATCGGCTGGATGAGACAGCCGCCGGAAGTACCGCAGCGAAGTACAGCAACCGTGCCAGCCACACCCGACCGGAAGGAGCGCCACCAGGCCGGATGACCTCGTACGACATCCGATTCGACCGGCCTGCCGTGAGTTCACACCGAAGAGGTCGCCGGTTCGAATCCGGTGTCGCCCCCCGAGTGTCCCTGAACTGGGGGAATGTGAGCCTCTGGTTGGCGGTGCGGGAACCGCCTCGGGCGCCCGCTCGGCCGTAAGCGCGCACCGGCAGGTGTGTCGGGCAGACGGTTACGGCGTTCGCGCGGGCTCGTCCGGTCGGCTGCTGGCGTTGTATGAGTTCTTGGCGGCGACCACAGCCGCCTGGAGGTGCTCGGGGTCGACGCCGTGCACGTTGAGCGGCGGGTGCAAACGCCGGACGAGTTCGGCCTCGATGGTCGCCGGTTCCGCGTCCTCCGCCCACGTCAAACGTAGGTGCGCGGATATCCACGCGGTGAGCCGCGACTCGTCCTCAGGGACCAGGACGACACGATCGGTCCAGGTCGTCCGGTATCCCTCGGACACCAGAAGCCCGGCTAAGGTGCGGCGCAGTGTCGAGCTGCCCGAACGCCTCAGATGGTTGCGCAGGATCCGGCCCCGTAGGCTGGTTGCCCGGCCGAGATACAGCAGCCGTAGCGACGGGATGTTGTCATTCGGTAGCCCGGGAAGGTCGGGAAGGATCGAAGGACCGGCCCACCAGGCGTAGACACCGCTGCCACGGCTGAGCCGCTTGGCGGCGACATCGACTTCGACCGGCGTACCGCAGAGCAGTCGCAGGGCCTCTTCGACCCGGGGTCCGTCGGTGGGGGCACCGTCGGGTCGGGTTTCGGGAATGGTCATCGAGATCATCCTAGGCGTCCCCGGCGGATCCTGGCCGGGGCTGCAGCCATGCTCGCGCGAATCGCGGCAGATCCGGGCGCCTGATCTTGGCGAGCCGTATGGCGGGCAGGAATGCCCGTTGATGGCTCGGCGGGCGGCGTCGCGTACTCAGGTCATCAGCCGATCGGGTGGCCGAAGGCGATGATCGGCTATTTCCATGTGCGATGAGGGCGCTGCGGCGT
Source organism: Micromonospora radicis (assembly GCF_003583405.1). Lineage (GTDB taxonomy): Bacteria > Actinomycetota > Actinomycetes > Mycobacteriales > Micromonosporaceae > Micromonospora > Micromonospora radicis. The sequence goes on along the minus strand of NZ_QXEC01000005.1, from coordinate 226,062 downwards.
TTAGGAAGGTGGCATGACCAACGAGGTGACCGTTCCCCTGCTGCCGTGCGCGTCCATTGACGACATCGAAGCCTTCTACGGAGTTCTCGGTTTCCGCACCACGTACAAGCAGCGCAAGCCCCACGCCTGTGTGGGGGTGCAGCGGGAAGACCTACGCCTACAGTTCTTCGAGATCGCCGGGTTCGACCCGGAGCAGTCCTACGGCTCCTGTCTCGTACTCACCGCGGACATCGAGGGACTGCACCGGGCGTTCACGGCCGGCATGCGCGCCGCGTACGGCAAGGTACTGGTGTCCGGAACGCCGCGGATGACCCGGCCCAGGGTGCGGAAGAACGCCGACGGGCTGGGCGGGTTCAGCATCATCGACCCGGGCGGCAACTGGATCCGTGTCTTCCGGGACGCCGCCACCGCGCCCGTGTCGGCCACCACGCCTGCCGGGCGGCTGGCCAAGGCCCTGGAGAATGCTGTCGTGCAGGCCGATTCCAGGGGAAACGTCGGACAGGCCGTGCGGATCCTCGACAGCGCGTTGGCCCGGCCGCAGGCCGACGACGACCCGGTCGATCTGGTAGAGGTGCTGGTCTACCGCGCCGAACTCGCGATGGTGCTGCACGATCCAACGACCGCGGCCGAGATGCTGGCCCGCGCCCAGTCCGTCACGCTCACGGAAGACGAATCCGAAAGAGCGGCATCCGCGTTCGACAACGCCGCCGAACTCGCCGCAGCACTGCGGTGACTCACCACACGGACGCGTGACTTTGTGTGATCAGGCTGCCGCGCGGTCGGCAGTCGGGCGACGGCGCAGCGCCGGGTCGGTCAGCGCCGGTGGACGCCAGGCGCCGTCGGCCCGGTACAGGTTGGTGCCCGGCGGGACGATCTCGTCGATCCGGTCAAGTACGGCATCGTCCAGGGTCAGCGCGGCGCCCTTCAGCGCGGCGTCGAGCTGCTCCATGGTGCGCGGCCCGATGATTACCGAGGTGACCCCGGGATGCGCTACCGGGAAGGCCAGCGCCAGCTCCGGCAGCGTGCAGCCGATCTCCGACGCCAGCTCGACGAGTTGCTCCACCACGTCCAGCTTGCGCGCGTTCTCCTCGATCGCCGGGTCGAACCGGGCGGGGGTGAGCGCGGCCCGGCCGGTGGACAGGTCCACCGGCTGCCCCTTGCGGTAGCGGCCGGTCAGGAATCCGGAGGCAAGCGGACTCCAGGTCAGCACGCCCATGCCGTATCGCTGGGTGACTGGCAGCAGGTCGGTCTCGATCCCTCGGGCGAGCAGCGAGTACGGTGGCTGCTCGGTGCGGAACCGGTGCAGGCCGCGCCGCTCCGCGACGTGGTGCGCCTCGACGATCTGCTCGGCCGGGAAGGTCGAGCAGCCGAAGGCGCGAATCTTCCCCTGGCGTACCAGGTCGGTCAGTACCGACAGGGTTTCTTCGATGTCGGTGGTGGGGTCCGGTCGGTGCACCTGGTAGAGGTCGATCCAGTCGGTGCTCAGCCGGCGCAGGCTCTCCTCGACCTCCCGGACGATCCAGCGCCGCGAGTTGCCGCCCCGGTTCCGTCCCTCACCCATCGGGAAGTGCACCTTGGTGGCGAGCACCACGTCGTCCCGGCGGCCTCGCAGCGCCTTGCCGACGATCTCCTCGGACTCGCCGGCGGAGTACAAGTCCGCGGTGTCCACGAAGTTGATCCCCTGGTCGAGGGCGGCGTGGATGATTCGCGCGCAGTCGTCGTGGTCGGGATTGCCCACGAAGCCGAACATCATGGTGCCGAGGCAGTGGACGCTGGCCTCGATGCCGGTACGGCCGAGGACGCGGTAACGCATGGGTGCTCCTTGTGGTCGTCCGTGCCGGGCGGTCGGCCCGCCGGCTACGCGTGCGAGCACCCTAGGAGCTGGAGTCGACTCCAGGTCAACCCGTACGCTGGCCACCATGTCCGAAGTCGTCGCGGATCTGAGCATCGGCGAGGTCGCCGAGCGCACTGGGCTGAGCGTGCACACGCTGCGGTTCTACGAGCGGGAGGGCATCCTGGCCAACCCGGTCCGGCGCGATTCCGGCGGGCGCCGCGTCTACCACGAGAACGATGTGGACTGGCTCAACCTCTGTATGATCCTGCGCGCATCCGGCATGCCGCTGCCGGCGATCCGGCGCTACACCGAACTGGTCCGCGCGGGCGACGGCACCGAGGCGGAACGGCTGGTGCTACTGCGGAAGCACCGAGAACGGGTGCTGGACCAGATGGACCAACTTCGGAAGTGTCTGGACCTGGTCAACTTCAAGGTCGGGGTGTACGAGGACGCGCTGGACCAGGTCGCCGTCTCGTCCGCCACCGGTACCGATGCCCGCCGGTGACCCCACGGCCCGGCCGCGACCGGCACTGCCATGATGGAGATGGCTCTCGGCTCTCCACCCGCCGGTCGTCGCCGTTCACCCGCCGGAGTCAGTCGAACAGCCGATCGAGCGCTTCCTGTTCGAGGTCGCGCCAGCGCTTGGCGTCCTTCAGCGCCTTGGCGATCTCCTTGTCGTCGAGGTGGTGGGCGCCCTCCTCGCGGATGCACGCGACGCTGAACGGCCCGCCGACCGACGGTGAGGTCCGCTCCAGCGACTCCAGCACCCGTACCACGCCCACCACGCCGTACTCGGCGGTGCGCGTGGTCATCCGGAAGTGGGACAGCAGCGCGCCGGCCTGCTGGGCCATCGGCGCGCCGGAGCCGATGGCGTGGAAGCCCACGTCCTCGTAGCGGCCGATGAGCCCGTTGGGGTTGATCTCCACGATCCACGGTCCGCCCTGGCTGTAGCCGGCCGCGAGCAGGTACGCCGACACCCCGCCGCTACCTTCCTCGCCGGGCACGTCCGGGATGTAGTTCTCGTAGTGCTTCTTGAAGACGGGCAGGACGCGCTCCTGCAACTCGTCACCGATGTCGGGTGCTTCGAGGATCGCGGTGGCCGAGTCCTGGAGGAGTGGGCGCAGGTCGTTGAGCACTCCCCGGGCGCCGCTGCCGCCCCACGCGGCGCAGGAGCCCAGCGGGTGCAGCTTCTGGGCGGGGAAGCTCAGACCGCGGCCGCTCTCGGTGATCTGGGAGTCCGCGCCGATCACCACCCCGTCGCTGCAGACGATGGCGAGTACGACGGTCATAGCGGCCTCCTGAGCAGGGGTGCGGGGTAGCTCGCGAGGTACCCCGCACCCCGCCTGCCTACACCCCGACAGGTGCCTCTGCCGCTCCCCTTCAGCGGGAGCCGGTTCTCCAGCCGTGGTTGATCGAGTCTCCGCGCGGGGCGGGCTTCAGTTGAACCGGCGGACCTGGTCGCGGCGGTGGCCCCAGACGGTGAGTCCGGCGAGGATCGTGATCCACACGGCGAGCATCACCAGTGACAGCGGCCCGACGGACTCACCGGTGAGCGCGACCAGCACCAGGTCGGTCGCGCCCCGGGTGGGTACGAAGGGTGCGATCCGCTCGATGATCTCCGGGGTGTCCGCCTTGTCGAAGAACATCCCGCCGGCCACCGCCAGCGGCAGGAAGCCGACGCTGTTGGCGATGACCGCCGCCCGCATCGACATCAGGTAGCCCATCGCCAGCCCCAGCAGAGTGAAGGTCACCACCGCGATCAGTAGCGCCCCCGCCGCCAGCAGCACCCGTGCCGGCGGTGCCGAGGCGGCGGTGAACAGCCCGGCCACCAGCAGGATCGGGATGATCGCCGCGGCGACGACCGTCAGCCCGACCAGCAGGTAGCCGAACATCTGCGGTGCGATCCCGCCGGGCAGGGTGCGCAGATAGTTTCCCCAGACCGACTCCCGTTGCGACGCGATCGCGATGCTGAAGTGGCCGATGCAGGCCATGAGCACCCCGAACACCACCAGGGTCGCGGTGGCCGAGGTGATCGCCGCCGCATCCTGTCCGATGAACGGTACGACGAAGAACACCATGACTCCGACCGGGACCATCGCCACGGTCAGGAACATCGTGGGCGTACGGATGGTCTCGGCGAGGTTCCGCCGGGTGTACGTCATGGTCAGGGACGACATGGAACGGCCTTTCGGTCAGGTGGTCCGCCGGTCGCCGGTGATCGCCAGGAAGGCGTCCTCCAGCGATGCGGATTCGATCTCGATGTCGGTGAAGGACGCACCGGAGGTCACCAGTTCCCGGACCAACGCGGTGGCGTCGTTGGTGAGCAGGTGGGTGCGGTCGGTGTCTCGCTCGATCGAGGCGACCCCGCTCAGCGGGGGCAGGATCGGGTCGGTCAGGGTGACCCGCTTGAGCCGGACCTGGCCGCGGATCTCGGCGACGCTGCCGTCGGCGATGATGCGGCCCTGGTCCATCACCACGACCCGGTCGGCCAGTGCCTCCACCTCCTCGATGTAGTGGCTGGTCAGCAGGACGGCTCCGCCGTCGGCGTGGAAGGAGCGGATGCCGTCCCACAGCGTCCGTCGGGCGTCCACGTCGAGCCCGGTGGTGGGCTCGTCGAGGAACACCAGCCGGGGCCGCCCGACGAAGGCCAGCGCGACCGCGACCCGCCGCTGTTGTCCGCCGGAGAGGCCGCCGGCCTGCCGGTCGGCCAGCGGGGTGAGGTCGAAGCGGTCGAGGAGTTCGGCCCGGTCCACCGGATCGGGGAAGTGCGCCGCGACGAAGTCCACCAGTTCGGCGATCCGCCAGGTCTCCGGAAGCCCGGTCTCCTGCGGCGTCACGCCGATCACGCGGCGGGTGGACTCGCTGCGCGGGTCGCCGCCGCACAGTTCGACACTGCCGGCACTGGGCCGCAGCAGGCCGGTCATGACGTTGATCAGGGTGGACTTGCCGGCACCGTTGGGGCCCAGCAATCCGAGTACCTGCCCGGCCGGGACATCCAGGGACACACCGTCCAACGCGGTCGTGTCGTGGTATCGGCGGGTGAGGTCGCGTACGCGGGCGAGGACGGTCATGCGGCGGCCTCCGGGACCTGTCGGTGCGGGTCGGACATGATCGACGGGAGGTCGGGGAAGGCGAAGGGGACCGGCTCACCGTGCGGCACGACCGGCCATGCCTGTCCGGTGCCACCGCGGGTCAGCACCAGTTCGGCGACCTCGGCGACGCGCTCGGGCGACAGGACCGCCACCCCCAGCTCGCTGATGAACGGGATCGCCTCCCCCAGGATCGGGGTGTCGATGAAGGTGGGGCACACCGCGTTGACGGTGACGCCCCGGTCGGCCACGATCGGCGCGACGGAGCGGACCAGCCCGATCACGGCGTGTTTGGTGGCCGCGTAGAGCGGGTTCATCGGGCTCTCGCTCAAGCCGGCCAGGCTGGAGGTGGCCAGGACAGCGCCGGAACCCTGCTCGGTGAAGACCGCCAGGGCGGCGTGCAGCCCGTAGACCACCCCGTCGAGGTTGACCGAGACCAGGTCGCGGTAGTGCTCGGGCCGGAAGTCCTCGACGAAGCTGCCCTGTTCACCGATCCCGGCGTTCAGCACGGCGATGTCGAGGCTGCCGAAGTGCCTGGTCGCGGTGCGGACGGCGGCGATGTTGTCGGCCGGTCGGGCGACGTCGGTGCGGACGAAGGCGCCAGCGACCTCTCGGGCGACCGCCTCCCCGGCCGGATCGACGTCGGCGATGACGACGCGGGCGCCGCCGGACGCGAAGCGGCGGGCGATGGCCGCACCGATTCCGCTGGCTCCGCCGGTCACGAGTGCGACTTTGCCGTCGAGGGGGTTCACGGCTCCTCCGTGGTGGACGGGACCGGCCGGGTGGCGTGGTCGACAGCGGTGGTGATCTCCCGCAGGTAACGGTCGATGTCGAGGCCGGGATCGCGGGACAGCGCGGTGGGCACGGCGTCGATCACGCCGCGCACGATCCGGGCCATGACGGTGACGTCGAAGTCCCGGAACTCGCCGGATTCCTGGCCCGCCGTGAACAGTTGCTCCAACGGCAGCAGCATCTGCCGGTCGAATGCGGCTGGGTCGGTGTCGGGCAGGTCACTCAGGCCACCGCCGGTGAGGATCTCGACGAGCGCGATCATCCGGGCCGGGTAGGCGCGCATGTACTCCAGGTTCGAGCGGAGGTAGGCGCGCAACTGACCCGCCGGCGTGGTCTCGGCGGCGATCATCGGTGCCATGAAGGCTGCGGCATCGGTGTAGACGGTGGTGACGACCTGGGCGATCAGTTCGGCCTTCCCGGCGAAGTGGTACGAGATCAGTCCGCGGCTGATCCCCGCCCGGGTGCCGATCCTGCCCATCGACGCACGGTGGTAACCGACCTCCGCGATGGTCTCGACGGCGGCGTGCACGATCTGGGTCCGTCGCGCCTCTTCGATGAAGGAGCGCGACTGGCTGTCGTGTTCAGTAACTGGCACCATGGCCAAAAATTTATCACCACTGCCAGTGGATCGCCAATGCGGTCAGAATCAGGACGCCAGTGGCCGGGCCCCCGGACGGACCGGCAGGGTGGCGTACCGCAGGCTTCGGTCTTTCCGTGCGGCGACGCCAGGTGGGCGTTCGCGAAGCGGCGGGTGCCCGAGGTACGACTGCAACTCGTCCTCGTTGAGCCCGTACACGTCGATCGCGTCGAGCAGCGTGTCGCGGACCTGGCGGCTGAACGCAGGCTCGTGGTACGCCGCGTCCTCGAAGTAGGTCACCGCCCCGGTCGGCAGCCGCCGCAGATAAGCGCGGAGTTCGGTGAGGCGGTGATCGAGTTGGGTCGCGGACCGCATGGCGTTGAAGCCGGAGATCAGGAGCACGTCCGCGGTGCCGAGCCGGTCGCCGAGGTCGCCGCTGAGCCGCAGGTCGCTGTTGTCCGGGTCGTTGACGTAGATCAACCGGTTCGGGAAGGGCGCGGTGACGTCGAGGTCACCGGCGCGGATCCGGAGCCCCTGGTCGTACTGCACGATCAGGTGGGGGTAGTGGGTGTCCTCGACGCCGCTGGAGAAGTAGTCGGCGAAGGTCTCCAGCACCGGGGCGGCGGCGACGAAGTGCTCGCGCCTCCGTCCCGAGCGACGTAGCCGAGGATCGACACCACGAGGTCCCGCTCGCTGGTCACCGTGACCGGCGACGTGAGTTCCGCGGCGGCGATGCCGTACTCGGCGACCAGCTGTTCGAGGACACCGGAGGTCAGCTTCACCTCGTAGTCGACGCAGCCGCCGAGGCCGAGGAGAACACGGGACGCGTCGGCCATGTCAGTACAGGGAGCCCTTGCCGGCGGCGCCGAACAGCTCGATCTTCTGGGCGGCGACCACCTTCATGGCGTCGATGCAGGCGGGCTGGATAGCGTTGGGTTCGCGCGTCTTCGGATCGTTGCCGAGCACCTCGCGCATCTTGGCGTGGTAGGCGGCTCGTCGTCGTCGCCTTCGCCGCTTCGAGCCCGAGGTCGTCGTCGGCCCTCGTGAACACATCGCAGGCCGAGGTCGGCTTACGAGATCATGTGATGTGTCCCGGAACCGCCTCACCCTGATCGCCGGCAGTTTCATGCTGGTAGCGGCAGCTGTGGTCTGCTGCTGCGGTCCCGTCCTCCTGCAACTGCGACCGTCCTGGCCGGATGTGGTCGCCCAACAGGCGGCCTGGGAGAGGGACATGGGGGTGCTCGTCGCGCTCGGCAGTGCCCTTCTGCTTGGCGCGTATCCGCTGCTGGCCTACGGCCTGGTCGGGTGGCGGGCGAAGCGTCGGGCGGCGCGGTCCCGGCAGCCGGCGAGCGTGCCAGCTGCGGGGCAGGTCGACGGTTGCGCTACCACTGCTCCCGCCACCACACCGTGAGCAGCCCGACGGCACCAACGAGGACTATGCAGCCGATGCCGCCGCAGAGCAGCGCGGCAATGCCACCGAAGAAGCCGAAGTCCCCGTAGTCCACGGGCCGACCCTACCCCCACCCCCACCCCGGTTGATCATGGAGTTGTTGTCGGTGCCGCCCGGCGTGTCGTGACAACAACTTCATGATCAACCGGAGTGGGTTTGGCGGGACGGTGAACCGTGGGCGGGTGGGCCTCGTGGTACGCGCAACCAGCGTGGATATCGAGGAGCGTCCGACATGACCGCACGAAGTGTGAGCCGCAGCTGGCTCGTGGGTGCTGCCGCGGCCCTGACCTGCCTGGCGGCCGTGGCCGCCGTACCCGCGGCGAGGGCCGACACCAGCACACCGATCCTCGGCGTGGCGGGCAAGTGCGTCGACGTGCAGTGGTCCGGCACCGCGAACGGCACGACCGTCTGGTTGTGGGACTGCAACGGCACCAACGCGCAGAACTGGGCCGGAGTGGGGCAGCGGGGCGCGCTGCGCGCGTTCGGCAAGTGCCTCGACGTGGCCGGGGGCTCCCACCAGGACGGCACCCGGGTGCAGCTGTGGGAGTGCAACGGCACCGACGCGCAGAACTGGAAGCTCGAGAACCGGAAGCTGGTCAACACGGGCTCCGGCAAGTGCCTGGACACGTTGGGCGGCTCGGCCACCGGGACGCCGTTGCAGATCCGCGGCTGCTCCGGCGCGGCCACACAGACCTGGGCCCCGCCGGGCGCTCCGCCGGTCGCCGCGCCGGTGGCGAAGAAGGGCGTCTCCACCTGGGAGTTCGCGTACGAGGCCGAGGGCATCCGTGACGTGGGCGCGGCCTGGTACCACGACTGGTCCACCTCGGACGACGTACCGGCGTCGGCCGAGTTCGTACCGATGATCTGGGGTGCCGGGTTCGTCAACGACGGCGAGCTGGCCACCGCCCAGCGGTCCGGCCGTACGCTGCTCGGTTTCAACGAGCCGGACCTGCCGGAGCAGGCGAACATGTCGGTCGAACACGCGCTGGACCTGTGGCCCCGACTGCAGGGCACCGGCATGCGGCTGGGTAGCCCGGCCGTCGCCTTCGGCGCCGACGTACCGGGCGGCTGGCTCGACCGGTTCCTCGCCGGTGCCCGCGAGCGCGGGCTGCGGGTCGACTTCATCGCCCTGCACTGGTACGGCTCGGACTTCGGCGACGAGGCCGCGAACCACCTGATGCAGTACGTGCGCGCGGTCCACGAGCGTTACCGGCTGCCGATCTGGGTGACCGAGTTCGGCCTGATCGACTTCAGCCAGGGCCGGCCCCGCCACCCGACGCCGCAGCAACTCGTCACGTTCATCGGCAAGGCGACCGCCGCGTTGGAGGCCACCCCGTACGTCGAGCGGTACGCATGGTTCGCCCTGCCGGCCATCGGTGAGCACGCGCCGCACGGGCTGTACCACGTGAACGGCACCGCCACCGAGGCGGGCGCGGCCTACCGGGCGGCGGGCCGTTCGTAGCCGTCACGCGTCGGCGGCCGTCCCGGTAGGGGGTGGCCGCCGACGTACGTACCAAACAAACAGTCAGGCCAGTTCGACGCGGTCGACGAGTTCGCGTACGGCGATCAGGTCCAGGAAGGCGTAGCAGCGTACGACGCGCTCATGCCGCAGCTGCCAGATCCAGCAGTACTCGACGCCGTCGATCGCCGTCGCGTCGCCGTCGAAGCGGACGATCACGGTGTCGCCGTCGGCCCACACGTCCCGGATGGTCGTCACGAGCGTCGTGGCCAACCGGTCCATGATCGGCGCCGCGCCCTCGGCGAGGAAGTCGGCCTTGGACGGGTAGGTGCGGCCGCCGACCTGCCCAGGGTGTGGCGCCCACCCGAGGCGACCGGTCACCTCCGGTCTGGTTCGGGCGTCGGGGACACCCGGTCCAGCAGGCAGATGCCCGGATTGCCGTCGGCCATCACCACCCGTCGTCCGTGCGCGGAGTTGTCCACCAGGATGAAGGCCGTCTCCGGCAGACCGAGGATCTGTTGCGGTTCCACGATGAACTCGTAGACCCGGCCGGTCGTCGTGGACGTGCTCAGGTTGTCGGCCAGCGACCAGGTGCGTAGGCCCGTCCAGGTGTGCCCGCGCGACTCGGACAGGTCGCGGACGCCGCCCCGGCCGCCGAGGAAGCCGGGCTTCGCGCCGGAGCCGTGGCTGGTGCTGGCGGAGAGGTTGTCGCCACCGCCGTCGGTGAACGTCCTGCCGACCTGGCGAGTGATCTGGTTGACGACGAACCGGTGGCCACGACCGACGAAGTCGGCGGCCATGGCGGCGTCGCGGTGGTTGTACATCTTCATCAGGCAGACGGCACCACCGGTTCCGGCGATCTTCTCCAGTTCACCCTGCGGATGGTCGATCATCAACACCAGCCGTACGCCGGCGGCCCGGGCGTGGCCGGAGAGCAGGTCGAGGGTGGCCACGCCGAGGTGGTCGGCGCCCGCCACCACCAGGCACCCGCCGAGGCCGGGCAGGGATCGCTGGACGAGTTGGACGAGCAGGTGGTCGAGGCGTTCCCCGCGGTCGTCCCGGCCGCCGGTGGTGGCGACCACCGAGACCGTCGACGCCGACCACGGTGTCCGCCCGGTGACCGGTGTCAGCGGACCGAGCGTGTCGAGCTGGTGGGAGAGGAACCGTAGCTGCCTGCCGGTGGACTCGTCCTGGCCCAGTTCGCCGACCTGCTCGGCGAGCCGGGCCAGTTCCGTGGGGGAGAGCCCGGGCCCCGGGGTGACCTGCCGCAGCACCCGTACGCCGGCAGCCAGCCGCGCGAAGGTGACCTCGCCGGTGAGGCAGTCGGCGACGCGCCGGAGCACCTCGGTGGCCAGGGCCCGCTCGTGGCGCAGGTCGCCGGGCTCCCGACGGGCGGTCAGCGCGTACCCGAGGCAGTCGGCGAGGTCGGCGGGGGACAGGCCGGCGAGCAGGTCGACCCGACCGGCGTCGGCCGGTAGGTCGAGCCGGTCGACGGCCAGCCGGCGGGCGCGGGCGACCGCCAGCAGCCCGCCGCCGACGTCCTGACCGGTGAGGTCCAGCACGGTGATCCGGTCTCCGGCGGCCAGTACCGACGTGCCGAGGGTGACCAGCAGGCCGGCCCAGCCGTGCCGGTGCGGATCCCCGCCGAGCACGTCCACGCGGGTGGGCTGGGCGAGCGGGTGCACCGGGTACCAGAGAGGGCCGGCGCGGCCCCGGTTCGCGCCGACCGTCGCCGCCTGGTGCCGGTGGACCGCCGCCTGCCATTCGTCGAGGGCCCGCCGGTGCCGTCGCTGTTCCTCTGCCCGGAACACCCGGTAGGGCTGTTCGAACGCGTCGAGGGCACGCTTGGTGGCGGCGATCGCGGCGGCGGCCCGGAGCAGCCCGATGCCGAGCAGCGCGGCGACCACGAGCAACACGACGGCGTACACCTCGCGGGCGGAGTCGCCGTACGCGTCGACGCCCTCCTCGATCACCAGTTGGTAGGTGCTGAACGCGAACACCGCGACCACGGCGAAGGCGCTCCGCCGAACCAGCCGGGACACCGCCCGCGACCGGGCCTGGCGCAGCGCGGTGGTGTCCGGGTGGGGCGGCTCGACCCAGGCCGGCCGGGGCGGCGGCAGGTCCACCGTGGCGGCCGCCGCCGGCTCGTCGGCCGCCTGCCAGCCCCACCTGGGCGGGGACGTGAACAGTCGGTCGGCGAGCTGGTCGGACCAGGTCGGCAGTACCGGCTGGGCGGATGGCGGACCGGTCACGGCGCGCCGCCAGGGTGGCGAGTGAGGTTGCCGAGCGCCTGCCGCAGCTCATCGGGAAGTTCCTTGACCGCGGAGAGGACCTCCAACACGGCGCTGCGGCGCGCGTTCTCCGCCTCGGCCGCGCCGACGTCGAAGGGGTACGCGTGTCGCAGTGCCTCGATGTCACCGGCGGAGAGGTCCTCGCGGTTGCCGGTGGCCGCGCACGGGTTCGGGTTCGTCCGGTAGTAGGCCGGCGGGAAGCTGTAGAGCATGATGGACGCCGGGTCGAAGGGACCGAGCAGGGCGTCCGCGGCGGGCTTGGGACGTAGGTTGGTGTCCACCCGGGCGCGTTCCCAGCGGTTCGGGTGACCGGCCAGCATCGTGTAGACCCCTGGGCGGCGCCCCTCGGAGTCCGCCAGGTAGCGGCCGCTTTCGTCGGTGGTCGGCAGGTAGCCCGGGTCGTCCTCCCAGCGGAACTGGAGTTCGCAGCCGCTGAGCGGGTGTTGGTGCTCGTGCCGGAAGGCGACCGCGTGCAGGAACTCGTGCCGGACCACACGGCGCCAGTCCGCGGGCCGTTGCAGCGGAAACCCGCTGAGGTTGAGCGAACGTTGGTACGGGCGACCGCCCATCGGCTGGTCCGGTGCGCCGACGGTGGCGTTGACCGCGTCGCGACCGACCAGCGAGTTGAAGCCGCGCTGGTCGAACGAGACCCGGATGTCGGCCCGGTAGTCGGTGTCCGAGGTGGACCAGGTGCGGTAGCGGCCGGTGGCGGAGTCCAGGCCGAAGTCGAAGGTCAGGTTGCAGGCGTCGGTGATCTGCCGGGTGGCGTCCTCGATGTCGTGGTGCAGGGCCGTGTCGCCGCCGAGGAAGGCGACCCGTACGACCGCGCCCGCCGGCCAGCGCAGCAGATCACCGAGGAAGTAGCCGCGCCCCTGGGGAGCCTGGACGGCGACCTCGGCAAACCAGCGGTCGCGTACCTCCATCGTGGCGACCACGTCTTCGGGTAGGACGTCGAGAATCGGGTCGAAGTCAGGTCCCGGGTGGTTCATCCGTCTTCTCCTGTCGCCATGGGTACCGAAAGTGTCCGCGTGCTGGACGGGCAGTTGACGAAGTTGGACAGCGATGGCCAGCCGGACGGCCCTTTACAGCGCATCTGGCGGCGGGAAACCTGGAAACGATGACGGCGGCTGGCCGGAGGTACGTGTTGGCGGCACTGCCCAGACCCGATCTGCCCGACGGCCCGACCCGGGCGCTCTTCGACCAGCTGCACGAGCTGCACCACCGGGCGGGCTGGCCGAGCCTGCGCGACATGGCCCGGGAGGTCGGCTGTAGCCACACCACGATCTCCGCGGCCTTCTCCGAACCGCGGATTCCCCGCTGGGGCCTGCTGGAGCTGATCGTGGAGACGCTCGGCGGCGACACCGCGTGGTTCCACCAGCTGTGGCTGGCCGCCAGCCGACCCGCCGAGAACTTGGACGCTCCGACGCCCTCGCGTCCCGCCCCCGCCCCGCCCGCCCTGCCCGCCCCGCCGCGGGAACTACCGGCCGACGTCGTCGCCTTCACCGGCCGGGCTGGCGCCGTCGCCGACCTCGACGCGTTGCTCGCCCGCGCCGCCGGGGCACCGGCGCTCACCATCGCCGCGATCAGCGGCACCGCCGGGGTCGGCAAGACGGCGCTCGCGGTGCATTGGGCGCACCGGGTCGCCGACCGGTTCCCCGACGGACAGCTCTACGTCGACCTACGCGGCTACGGCCCCGAGCCGCCGGTACGAGCGGCGCAGGCGTTGGAGACGTTCCTGCGGGTGCTCGGGGTCTCCGGCCCGGACATCCCGCACAACCTGCCCGAACGGGCGGCCCGCTACCGCACCCTGCTGGCCGGCCGTCGGGTGCTCGTCCTGCTGGACAACGCCCACTCGGTGGAGCAGGTGAGGGATCTGCTGCCCGGCTCGCCGTCCTGCTTCGTGGTGGTGACCAGCCGCGACACGCTGCCCGCACTGGTGGCGCGGCACGGCGCCACCCGCACCAACCTGGACCTGCTCGCGTCGACCGAGGCGCACGCGCTGCTGCGTACCCTGGTCGGCTCCCGGGTCCAGGCCGATCCGGCGGCGGCCGACCTGCTCGCCGCCCGGTGCGCCCGACTCCCGCTGGCCCTGCGGATCGCGGCCGAGTTGGCCGTGGCGCGGCCTCGGACGGCGCTGGCCGACCTGGTGCGGGAACTCGACGACGAGCCGCGACGGCTGGACCTGCTCGCCGCGGGCGACGACGACCACACCGCCGTACGCGCCGTCTTCTCCTGGTCGCTGCGTCACCTCACGGTGCCCAGCGCACTGGCGTTCACCCTGCTCGGCCTGCACCCCGGCGCCGACCTGGACCGGCGGGCCGTCGCGGCGCTCACCGGCACCGACCCGGCCACCGCGCGCGGTCTGATCGACAGCCTGCTCCGCGCCCACCTGCTCGACGAGGTCGGCGGTGGCCGGCTCGGCCGGCATGACCTACTGCACGCGTACGCCGCCGAGCAGGCCGCCCGACTGGACGAGCGGGTACGCCGGGCGGCCCGCGAACGGCTGCTGAGCTACTACCTGGCCACGGCGGGATCGGCGGTCCAGGTGGCGTTTCCCGGCGCGACGACACCGGCCGACGACGCCACCGCACCGGTCGGCTTCGGCAGCGCCGCCGCAGCCGCCTTCGGCACCGCCGCCGCGGCGATGGCCTGGTTGGATGCCGAACGGAGCAACCTGCTGACGTTGGCGCGGATCGATGCCGAGGGAAGCGGTTCGTTCAGCAGCGCGCTGTCGGCGACGCTGGCGCCGTACCTGGATGCCCGGGCGCACTACCACGACGCGGTCGTACTGCACGGCCTGGCCCGGGCCGCCGCCCACGCCGACGGCGACCTGCGGGCCGAGGGGCGGGCCCACGCCCGGCTGAGCACCGTGCACCGCAGGCTCGGCGACTACCGGGAGGCGATCACCCACGGCGAACGGGCCCTGGCCGTCCAGCGGGAGATCGACGATCGGCCGAGCCTCGGCGCCACCCTGCACCAACTCGGCGTGGCGTACTGGCGGCTGGGGCGCTACGCCGACGCGGTGCACCGCATCGAGGAAGCCCTCACCCACTTCCGGTCCTACGGCGACCACGGCGGCCAGGCCGCCGCGGCCTACGGCCTGGGTATCGCCCAGTTCCAGCTCAACGACTATCCGGCCGCCCAGGCATATCACGAACGGGCGTTGGAGATCTTCCGCCGCATCGGTGACCGCACCGGCGAGGGGCGGACGCACAACAACATCGGCCTGGTCGCCCAGCGGCTCGGGCGGCCGGAGCGGGCGCGGCAGCACTACGGCCGGGCGCTGCGCATCGCCCGCGAGGTCGGCAACCGGACCGGCGAGGCGGTCGCGCTGATCAACCTGGCCGACCTGGACGTCGAGGCCGGCGACCCGGCGCAGGCGCGGCAACGCTACGACACGGCGCTGGTGCTCAGCCGGCACAGCGGATACCGGGTCGGGCAGGCCGACGCCCTGCGTGGCCTCGGCGTCGTCCTCGGCCAGCTGGGGCGCGTCACGGACTCCATCGACCACCTGGTCAACGCGGTCGACCTCTGCCGGGAACTGGGCGAACACGAGACCCAGGTACGCGCGTTGCTGGACCTCGGTGACGCGGTGCGCCGGGCCGGACAGCCCGACGAGGCCGCGGTGCACTACCGGGCGGCGCTCGACCGGAGCACCGAGTCGGGGGACCGGCACGCCCAGCGTCGGGCGCGGGAGGCCCTCGCCGCCCTACCCGAGCCGGCCGCCCCACCCGGTGGAGGTGACCCGCCGCGCACCCCGGTGGTGCGGGTGCCGGCGGAGGACGCCGAGGTCACCTGAGGCCGGCTACTGCCGCAGCTCGGGGTGGCGGACCTGGATGTGTTCCCGGTTGGAGTTCGGCATCTGCAGTTCGAACCGGAGGTTGTCCGCGTCCAGCGTGCGCCGCCAGTTCTCCCCGCGGGCCTTCTCCACCTTGTGGTCGAGGCTCAGCCGCCGCTCGGTCGCCGGCAGATCGGGGCGGTTCGTCGGCAACGTCGGTGCCGTCTGCCTGCTCTCGGGGAACCGGAATCCGGCCTGCTCGAACCGCCGCTGGGCGGCGGGATCAGCACGCACCTCCTGCCAGAACCGTTCCCGCGCCCGGTCGTAGAGCCGGCTGTGGTTGCTCTTGTCGAGCGGTTCGGCCCGGGTCGCGTGATCGCGGGCCCGCTCCCACGCGGCGCGTACCTCCGGGTAGTCGGCCACGTCCTTGCCGATCACCTCCCGGACGCGGGCGACCGCCTCCCGCTGCGTCTCGCCGGGCAGGCGCCGGACGTCCTGGATGTCGAGCCGCTCCGGCTGCGGCGGCGGCACCCGATGCCCGTCGACGCTGGCTCGCGAGCTGCCCTTGACCTTCGGCGCCGTCATCGCCTGCACAGCCGCGTCGATCTCGGGGTCCGTGGCGGCGACGAGGGGCCCGCGGTCGGCTCCCTCGACCCCGGGCGCCGCCCGCTTCACCGACTCCGGGCTGCCGACGCGGCGGGTGGCCGGGCCAGCCTCGGCGCCGGCCGCCTTCATTCCCCCCGCGGCGGCCTCGCTGCCGGCCGCTGTGGTGCCCGCGGCGGCCTTGCCGCCGGCCGCCCGCACACCGGTCCCGGCGGCCGGAGCGGGTGCGCGCAGCCCGTCGAGGATGGTCAGCCAGAAGCCTGGGTCCTGTGCGGCCTCGCGGTTTGCCGCCTTGAGGTGGCGCCAGGTGGCCCCGAAGTCGCCCCGCATCGCCGAATCGACCACGCGAGCGGACTCGCGCTGCCATTCGGTGTTGCCGCCGGTGAGTCCGAAGTAGTTCCCGGCGGCCACCTGCCACCGGTTCGCGGAGATGTCGGTGAAGGGCACCCGGAGCGGCTTCTCGCAGCCCTTGAGGAAGATGTCCACCTCCGCGGGGCCGACCGCGAACTCCACCCGAGCGGTCTGCGGGTTCCACGCGGCGTAGTAGGCCACGTGTGGTCCGTCCGCCTGACGGATCACCTGCGGCTTCAACACGTACGACCCGTCCGGGGCGCGGATGTCGTGGCCCGGAACCCAGCCGCCGGTCGGAAGCCGGTCGGCCACCACATCCTCGATGCCGATGCCGCGGAAGGCGTCCGCGGTCGGTGGGAGCCGGCGACCGGCGCCGACGTCGGTGGCAGGTTTCCCGGCAGTGGCGTCCGCCACCGGGCGACCGGCGGGCTGCGGTGGACGGATCTCCGCCGGTTTGCCGGCCGGTGGCAGGCCGGCCCGGTTGTCGGGCCCCTGCGGCGGCGGGCGGTCGGTCGGTGGTCGCGGTGCGTCCATGGTCTCCTCCGGTCCCGGGTGTCGGCGGGCGGCTCAATCTGTCGGCGCGACCAGCGTGCTCACCGCCCACTCGGCGTCGACGAACTGGCCGAGCAGGTCCAGCGCCCGATGGACGTCGGTGCCGAGCGCCAGCGCCAGGGCCGCCGGTCGGCGGCTGCCGTAGGCGACGCTGTCGCGGTCCGCCTCGGCTGCCGACTCGGCGACCAGCCACGCCTGGACGGTCTGGGCCTGCTCGGCCCGGCTGGCGCCGGGGATCGGCCGCCGGAATCGGGCCTCCCACTCGGCCGAGCGGGGATGCCGGCCCGTTCCGTCGTCGGTGGTGAGGGCGTGTCTGACGGCCTCCCAGCGGTACACCCGGGCGAGATACCGGCGCGCGTCACCGGTGCAGTCGGGGCGTCCCCCGGCCAGCACCTGCCGGATGGTGAGCGACACGTGTGCCGCGAGGTCCGCGGGCGAGACGTCGACCGGCAGGGCGGCCGACCGTACCGCCACGGCGTCGTCGACGGCGTGCGAGACGGCGCAGTCCAGCACCCGGGCCGGCACCGGCGGGGCGGTGGCGGCGAACACCGACGGGGCGGTGAGCGTGGCGAGCACGTCCGGCCGGGGTACCGGCGTCGCCCGCCCGACCAGATGGGCGAGGACGGCGAGTTCGGCCCAGACCAGCAGTGGCGGTTCGTCGGCCAGCCGGTGCTGGGCGGTACGCATCTCCCGCAACGTGCAGGGCTGCTGGCGGCAGGACTGCCCGCAGGTGCCGCTGCGGCGGCCGATCACCTCGGACACCGGCGCGGCGCGCAGCGGTCCGGTGCGTTCCGTGGCGCTGCCGTCGGGTACCCGGACCAGGATCGGCCGGTCCATCCCGTCGCTGAACACGGCCCCCTGGCCGGGGGTGAGCGTCACCAGGAAGCGGGACTGCTCGTCGTCGAGGTTCATCGTCGCCCCGACGCTCTGCCGGTCGTCGGCCGCCGGCAACCGATGGACGATCTTGACAGCGGTGTTCTTGATGACGTCGGGGATCAGCTTGCTCGGTACCTGTTCGGCGATGACCAGCCCTTCCCCGTACGCCCGGATCTCGGCGAGCAGCGTGGCGAACAACTCGACCGCGTGGGCGGCGGCGCCCCCCTCGCCGCCCGGTGGGCGGCGCAGCAGCCGGTGCGCCTCCTCCACGACCGTCAGGTGACGCAGCGACGACCCGGCGCGGTCCCGGGCGGCGATCCGCAGGTGCTCGACGAGCCGTAGCACGATCGCACCCATGAGGAACGCCTTGTCCGCGTCGTCGCCGACGTCCTCGATCTCCAGCACCACGTTGCGGTCGAGCAGCGCCGCGAAGTCGAGCGGATGGCCACCCTCCAGGAACCGGCCGGTGGTGCCCAACCGGAGACTGGCGATGCGTACCCGGATGAAGCCGAGCACGTCGGCGGCGACCTCCCTGCCGTACCCGATCTCGCTGACCACGGTTTCGGCCACCCGTTGCAGGTCGCCGAGGGTCGGGTAGCGCGGCTGGTGCCCGGGGCGGGTCGGTTCGCTCAGCGCGGGATCCCAACCGAACTCCTCGTAGCAGCGACCGATGGCGGCGGCGAGGATCTGCGGGAACGGCTCCTGCTGCTGGAACGACGCGAGGAACAGCGCCCGGAGCAGATCGGCGTGCGTCTGCAGGGGGAAGCCCGGCGCCGGTTCGAACGGGTTCAGCCCGGCCGGTGGCGCCTCGACCGCACCCGGCCGGAGCACCACCAGGTCCGCGCCGAGCGGGGCGATCCGTGCCGACATCCGGGCGTACTCGGCCTTCGCGGGCTCCACCACCAGCCAGGGGATACCGGCCCGGGTCGCCTGCTCCAGCAGATGCCGTACGGTCTGTGACTTGCCCGCCCCGGTCGCGCCGCAGACGAACGTGTGCCGGTTCAGCGCGGCGGTCGAGAGCGTGAGGTCACCGACGTCGGCGTCGACCTCGTCGCGGACCGTACCGATCACGAGGTCTCCAGGACCGCCCGACTCGGGCGTCACGTCGAAGGTGTGCGGCTGGGCAAGCCGCACCCCGGGCAGTTCCCGGGCGGGCGGTCGGGTGAGCGCGACGACGAGTTCGCTGCTGCCGACGAAGGTCACCCCGTCGGCGCGGTCGAAGTGCGTCGGCGGGCCGGCCGGAGTCAGCGCGTACGGCAGGCCGTCCAGTTCCGCCGCCCCGCACAGCAGCGCGGCGGTGCTGCTGGCCTGACGCGGTTGCGTACCGCCGACCAGCACCCGCAGCTGCCAGGCACCACCGCCCTGGGCCCGGCTCAGCTCCCGGTGCCGCGCCTGCTTGCGCTCCAACGCCACCCGCCGTGCCTGGCTGAGTTCGCCCCGCGACAGCGGCAGGATGTCGCCGACCAGCGCGTCCAACTCCGGCTCGACGTCCGGTGGTGGCAGCGGCCGGGCGATCACCAGCCAGCCGTACGCGGCCCGCAGGTGCGCGGCGTGCCGATCGAACGACCCGCGCCGAGGCACGTCCCGGCCCGCCGGTGCCGGGCCCCACAACGCGTCGGGTCGGGCGGCACACGGTACCCAATACGGGAAGGAGTCGAGCAGGTCGACGAGCGCCTCGCCGGGCAACTCCTCGGCGAGGGCCCCCGGTGGGAACAGCACGCGCCGGGCGCCGACGGCCGGCGGGAAGTGCGGTCGCCCACCGAGCACGAAGCAGACCCGCGGGTCGTCCGGGCGGCGTATCCACGCGGCCAGCAACGCCGCCGCCGAATCACCGCTGCCGAGCAGGTCCGCGTGCGCTGCGGTCACCGAGGCGAGCAGCGCCCGGGTGGTGTCGCTCGTCGCGTCGACGCCGTCCGTGCGCTCCCGCCTCGGCTCTCGGGGCAACCGCGTCAACCGGTGGAGATCGAAACCTTGCCAGGTGTCCATCACCCCTCCAATCCGTATCGACGGATGCTGCTCCGGCTACCGGTTGCGCAGCAGCTCCAACGCGACCGGCAGGAGGGCGGCGACGACGGCCAGCCACACCAGGAAGAAGACGAACTTGACCAGCCCGGTCAGGAAGCCGCCACCGGACCGCGGCGGCGGCTGGTGGTGGCGCGGGCCAAGTCGGTGGCCGGCGCGGGCCTGCTCGGCGGCGTGCTGGGCGGCTCGCTGGGCGGCGTCGCCCGCGTGCCGCATCGCCGACCGGTGAGCCTCGTGAGCCGTGTTGGCGGCCTGCTGGGCGGACTGTTGTGCGTTCCAGGGTTGCATCGCCGGGTCCCCTCCGTGATCCGGCACCCCGCGGTGCCGTCACCACAGGGTCGGCCGTACGCGCAGGCCGTTGACGGATCCGGACGAAGCTGGACGCCGGCCGAACCTGCCTGGTGATCGGCTTGACGTCCGCGGGTGGCAGGATCGGCGGCATGGAGTTCGCAGAGGTGATCCGCCGCCGTCGGATGGTGCGGCACTACGCCGACCGGCCGCTGAGTCCCGAGGTCGTGGAGAAGATCCTGGCCAGTGCGCTGCGGGCGCCGTCGGCCGGTTTCTCGCAGGGCTGGGCCTTCCTCGCCCTCACCGACCCGGCGGACCGGGCCAGGTTCTGGCCGTACGTCCCGACCCGGGTCGCCCAGACTCCGACCATGCAGTACGCGCCGCTGGTGGTGGTGCCGTTGGCGCACAAGGCGGCCTACCTCGCCCGGTACGCCGAGGCCGACAAGGGTTGGGGGGACCGGGCCGAGGCCCGCTGGCCGGCCCCGTACTGGTACATCGACACCGGGATGGCGTCGCTGATGATGCTGCTCGCGGCGGTCGACGAGGGCCTCGGCGCGTGTTTCTTCGGCATCACCCCGCAGGCTGGCGACGACTTCACCCCCGAGGTCGACGTGCCCGCGCACACCGCCGCCTTCAAGGCCGAGTTCGGCATCCCCGACGAGTACGCACCGATCGGCGCCATCTGCATCGGCTACCGGGCCGAGGATCTGCCGGGGCAGACCTCCGCCACCACCCGACGACGCCGCGACCCCGACACGGTCATCCACCGCGGCCAGTGGGGCCACCACCTGCACTAGCCTGCGGACATGGACGATCATTCGGGGCGTTCGGCCGACGAACTGCTGGACATCGTCGACGAGCGGGACCGGGTGGTGGGGCAGGCCCGGCGCGGCGAGGCGTACGCCGGCAGGCTGCGCCACCGCTGCGTGTTCGTGCTGGCGCGGGAGGCGACGGGGCGGATCTTCGTGCACCGCCGGACGGCGGGCAAGCTGGTCTTCCCGTCGCGGTACGACATGTTCGTCGGCGGCGTGGTGGGCGCGGGCGAGTCGTACGACGAGGCGGCGCTGCGTGAGGCCGAGGAGGAACTGGGCGTGTCCGGCCTGCCCGCGCCGGTACCCCGGTTCAAGTTCTGCTACGAGTCCGCGGAGCACACCTGGTGGTCCTTCGTGTACGAGGTGCGCTGCCCGGCGGTGGTGAACCCGCAGCCGGAGGAGGTCGACTGGTACGCGTTCCTGACCGAGGATGAGTTGGCCCGGCGGCTCACCGAGTGGGACTGGGTGCCGGACGGGCTGGACGTGTACCACCGGCTGCTCGGCCGCCCCGGCAGCGGACCGCCGGGGCCACGCCCCGGCGCCGTCGACGAGTAACCTACGTCGATATAGGTGACGGTCAGTTGGCGAGTGGTCGGATCGGTTCGGCGATCGTGCTCGGCACGGTCGCCGTGTCGGCAGATCCGGCCAGACGCGGCCTACGCCGTCCGGTGGGCCCGGCCGCCGCATGGCTAACCCGCCGCGAAACCGGTCACGATCGGCGCGTTCAACACTTGGCCCCTGGCGGCGAACTCGACGATGTGCAGGCCCGGCGGCAGGTCGGTGGGCAGCGGGAACCGGTGTTCGTACCGGAACTTGTCGACGTCGGCCTCCACCAACGGGCGGCCGTCGATCGAGACGGTACCCGGGTACGGCTCACCCACCCGGCACGTCCCGAAGCATTCCACCAGCAGTGGACCCTGCACGACCGGGTCCTCGAACGGGATGTCGAGGATCCAGTTCGAGTCGGCGGAGCCGTCGACCGCCGTCGGGAAGGTCACCTCCGCGCCGAGCACCCAGGCGGCCTCCTCGGTGAAGCACTCCACCCGGACGTGGCTGTCCGGCTCCCCCGAGGCGTTGGCGGGAAGCCGCACCACGAGATCGTGCGGGTTGGCGTACGCCACGCGTGGCCACCAGTAGGAGCCCCCGCGTTTCGGTCGGCCACTCTCGTAGACGACGGTCGCGCCGCGGATGATCCGAACACCGCGGCCGGCCTCGTCCGACGTACTTTCCATCCCGGCGGGAAGTCGGCACGGCTCCGCGCCTCGGACGACCAGGAACACCGACCCGTGGGGGCCTCGGTGGCGCTCGGGGTAGACCTCGACGGTCGCGGTGCCGGCCGCCGGGGCGGTCGCCGACGGCGCCGGGGAGTCGCAGGCGACAGCGCCGAGCGATATCACCGCCACGGAGAGGGCAACCACCAGACGAAACCCGACTCGCACCGTGCCACCTCTCGGGACAAGCTCGACTAAGCTCGATGTAACTGTCTCGACAGGCCCGGGACCGCGCCATCGGCCGATCGTCGCCTTGCGGGTCTTGCGGGTCTTGCTGGGTCATGCGGGTCTTGCTGAGTCATGCGGGCCGTCCGGGATGACGGGAGTCGGGCGGAGGGATGAGCGGGTGTCGCCGAGTCGAGGGTCCGGTCGACCGCGCCTGCTGTTGACGATCGCGCTGGTGGTCGTGCTCGCCGCGGCCGGGGGAGTCGGGTTGCGGCTGCTCACCGGGGCGGCGGAAGCCCGGTCGCAGCTCGTACGGATCGTGGCGTCCTCGGTCGTTGCGGAGATCGCCGTACACGGTGAACTGGACGGCGACTGTGTCGAGGCCCCGGAGTTGGACGACTGCCTGCCGGTGGTCACGGTGACCCAGCGACGGGGAGCGCCCCTCCGGGCGGCGGTACTCACCGGGGTCGTCACACCGGGGACGGTGCTCCTCTACTGGGGCTGCCGGGAAGGCGCCGGAGTCACCGAATGCACTCCGCGCTCCCCGGGCCCGGACACCGCGGTCTGCGTGACGACCTCGGACGCCAGGGACGCGTCGGCCCTCGCCTTCTGCGGGCGGTTCGGCGTCGCGGCGACCGGGCGCCCGACCAGGGACCGCACCGAGGTCGTCGAGTTCGTTCCGGTCACCCGCGACGGCCGTCCGGCCGCCGGTCACGTCGTGGTCGACCAGGGCACTGAGCTTCTGTTGGACTCCTGCAGTTCTGCCTTCGCGGCGACGGCGTCCGACATCGTCTCGTGCGGACCCACCGCGGCCTCCGCCCAGGCATGTTGGATCGAAACCAACCGGGCGACGGTGTTGTGCGGCCGGCCGGGCGACAACCGGCTGTACCGCTTCGGCGTGCGTCAGGCGCTGCCGCGATATGAGCCGTTGCCCGAGGCGCGACGCGAGCCGTTGGCCATCGAGCTACGCGACGGGACCATCTGTACGCGGCGTACCGGCGGCCCGGCGCCACCGCTGCCCGAGCCGTTCAGTTCGCAGTACTGGTGCGGCGAGCACGGGCTGGCTGTCCAGGCGCACGGCGAGGATCTCCTCGACCGAAGCTCGCCGTTCTGGACCCTGCGGACCATGCTCGCCGCCGCCGCGGACGGCGGCGATCCGGTACCGATCCGGCGGGAGGTGGCGCTCGTCCACTACGCCGGGCGTCCCTGACGGTGGCTAGGGCTGCTGCTCGACGATCGCGTCGCGGGCGTAGTCACGTACGTAGACCACGTCGTACCTCGGTACGGCCAGCCAGCCGATGGTCCGCAGCGGTCGCCCCGAGTCCAGTTTCACCGTGACCGTTTCCCGGGTGCCGTCCTGTGTCAACTCCAGTACGAGTTCCCACTCGACGACCACGGGCCGGGCTGTCGTCGCGATGACGATGAGGGTGAGCGGCTCGCCCTGTTCGGCGTACCGGTTCTCGACGTCGGTGAAGATCCGCGTGGTGGGCTGGTTGCGTTCGTCGACGGTGCGGGCGTCCTTGCGGTCCGCGTCGAGGTCGATGTAGATCACGTCGGCGGGACCGCCGCCCTGCGGCGGGATGGCCAGTAGCGTGCCGCTGGGCGCCGCGTGCTCCGCAAGGATCTGGGCGCGCATCGACCGGATCTGGACGGGCTGCTTACGGTTGCCGGTGAGGGTCACGTGGTAGCGCGATACGGCGACGCAGTCGGCGCCGTCGCAGTTCCAGCCCACCCGGGAGCCGCCGAGTTCACCGAGTAGCCGTTCCGGGTCCTTCCCGCGCTCGGCCTCCGTGAGCTCGGCTGGTCCGCCGGGCGGGGACAGGGGTGCGAACGATTCCACCGGGAGTCGTTCGGGAAACACCCAGTGGATGCCGTCGTCGGCCTGGTTGTAGGCCTCGCGTACCTCGACGTGAAACGCCGGCTCGCCGAGCTTGACCGGATCCTTGGCGTCCTCTTCGCGCTGCTGGATCACCGGTGCGAAGAGGTAGGCGACGTAGGCGGACACCAGGGCCGCGATCCCCACGAGGGCCAGTTCGCGGAACCGCCTACGGGACGGTGACTCGTCGTTCATCCCAAAGCCTCTCGGTGGACGGCATCGATGTCATCACGATGGTGGCAAGGCCGAGCCAGCGCCAGGCCGACGGACGTGGGCCGTCGGTGAGGTTGTTGGGCGGATCGCACGTATTGTTGCGGCATGTCCGTTCGGCGATGTCGTCCTGCCCGCGGCCTTCCCGCCGGGTCGGGGGCGGGGCGACGTCGACACGCCCGCCGGAGTGAAGTCGCGGCAAAACTTGATTGATTCCAAAAGAGTGGGCTATGGTCGCGGCATGGCGTCCGACTTCGAGACACAGCTTCGGGCGGTCTCGTTGCGCGTGACCCGACCCCGGTTGGCGGTGCTCGCCGCGCTGCGTGACCACCCGCATGTCGACACCGACACGGTGATCGCCCTGGTCCGGGCCGACCACCCGACGGTGTCGCACCAGGCGGTGTACGACGTGCTGCGGGCGCTCACCGACGCCGGTCTGGTGCGACGCATCCAGCCGGCCGGTGCCATCGCACGGTACGAGTCGCGGGTGGGGGACAACCACCATCACGTCGTGTGCCGCTCCTGCGGCGCGATCGCCGACGTCGAGTGCGCCGTCGGCGACGCTCCCTGTCTGACCGCCTCCGACGACCGCGGGTTCGTGGTCGACGAGGCGGAGGTCGTCTACTGGGGCACCTGCCCCGAGTGTGTGACCAGCCGTACCTCCCAGTGATCCGCCAGTTCGGAAGGAAGTAGATGAGCGACACCCGGGACAACGTCCCCTCCAGCGCCCAGGGCGTGGACCAGAAGGCGGCCGCCGGCTGCCCGGTCGCGCACGACTCGGTCACCGCGCAGGGCAGCGAGAGCGAGAACCCGGCGATCGATTCGCCGACCCCGAAGACCGGCGGTCGTCCGCGTACCAACCGGGACTGGTGGCCCAACCAGCTCGACCTGTCGGTGCTGCACGCCCACTCGCCCAAGGGCAACCCGCTGGGGGCGGACTTCCGCTACGCGGACGAGTTCACCAAGCTCGACGTCGAGGCACTCAAGCGGGACATCACCGAGGTCCTCACCACCTCGCAGGACTGGTGGCCGGCCGACTTCGGCCACTACGGCGGCCTGATGATCCGGTTGAGCTGGCACGCCGCGGGCACCTACCGCATCCAGGACGGCCGCGGTGGCGCCGGTGACGGTGGTCAGCGCTTCGCCCCGCTGAACAGCTGGCCGGACAACGCCAACCTGGACAAGGCCCGCCGGCTGCTCTGGCCGGTCAAGCAGAAGTACGGCCAGAAGATCTCCTGGGCCGACCTGCTCGTGCTCGCCGGCAACGTCGCGCTGGAGTCGATGGGCTTCAAGACCTTCGGCTTCGGCTTCGGCCGCGAGGACGTCTGGGAGCCCGAGGAGATCTTCTGGGGCCCGGAGGACACCTGGCTCGGCGACGAGCGCTACGTCTCCGAGCAGGAGATGGCGTCCGACGTCGGGGCGACCGAGATGGGTCTGATCTACGTCAACCCGGAGGGCCCGCGTGGCAACGCGGACCCGCTTGCGGCGGCGTACTTCATCCGGGAGACCTTCGCCCGGATGGCGATGAACGACGAGGAGACCGTCGCGCTGATCGCCGGTGGCCACACCTTCGGCAAGGCGCACGGTGCCGGTCCCGCCGACAACCACGTGGGCCCCGAGCCCGAGGGCGCCCCGCTGGAGGCGCAGGGTCTGGGCTGGCTGAGCACGTACGGCAGCGGCAAGGGCGCCGACACGATCACCAGCGGCCTCGAGGTCACCTGGACCGACCGGCCGACCCAGTGGAGCAACCGCTTCTTCGAGATCCTCTTCGGCTACGAGTGGGAGCTGACCACCAGCCCCGGCGGTGCGAAGCAGTGGGTCGCCAAGGACGCCGAGGCGATCATCCCGGACGCCCACGACCCGTCGAAGAAGCACAAGCCGACGATGCTGACGACCGACCTGTCGCTGCGCGTCGACCCGGCGTACGAGAAGATCTCGCGCCGCTTCCTGGCGAACCCGGACGAGTTCGCGTTGGCCTTCGCCAAGGCCTGGTACAAGCTGCTGCACCGCGACATGGGTCCGGTCAGCCGCTTCCTCGGCCCCTGGGTGGCGCAGCCGCAGCTGTGGCAGGACCCGGTGCCGGCCGTCGACCACGAGCTGGTGGACGAGGCCGACGTCGCCGCCCTCAAGGCGAAGATCCTGGACTCCGGCCTGACCACCGCCCAGTTGGTCGCCACCGCCTGGGCCTCCGCCGCCAGCTTCCGCTACACCGACAAGCGCGGTGGCGCCAACGGCGCGCGGATCCGCCTGGAGCCGCAGCGCAGCTGGGAGGTCAACCAGCCCGAGCAGCTCGCCACGGTGCTGGCCACCCTCGAAGGCATCCAGCAGGAGTTCAACTCGGCCGGTGGCGCGAAGCAGATCTCGTTGGCCGACCTGATCGTGCTGGCCGGTTCGGCCGCCGTCGAGAAGGCCGCGCGGGACGCCGGAGTCGAGGTGACCGTGCCGTTCCACCCGGGCCGGACGGACGCCACCCAGGAGCAGACCGACGTCGAGTCCTTCCGGGTGCTCGAACCGCGGGCCGACGGTTTCCGCAACTACCTGCGCCCCGGCGAGAAGACCCAGCCGGAGGTGCTGCTCGTCGACCGGGCGTACATGCTCGGCCTGACCGGGCCCGAGATGACGGTCCTGGTCGGTGGCCTGCGTTCGCTCGGGGCCAACGTCGGCGGCGCGCCGCACGGCGTGCTCACCGACCGCCCCGGTGTGCTCACCAACGACTTCTTCACCAACCTGCTCTCCCCGGGCACCCGGTGGAAGGCGTCGGAGTCCGAGGAGCACGTGTACGAGATCCGGGATCTGGCCACCGACGAGGTGAAGTGGACCGCCACCGCGGTCGACCTCATCTTCGGCTCGAACTCGCAGCTGCGGGCCCTGTCCGAGGTGTACGCCAGCGACGACGCGCGCGACAAGTTCGTGCACGACTTCGTGGCCGCCTGGACCAAGGTCATGGAGCTCGACCGGTTCGACCTCGCCTGATCCCAGGCTTCCGGGCCGCGCCCCGGTCGACCGCTGACGGTCGACCGGGGCGCGGCCCCTTTCTGAGCTGCCGGGTGACGGGGAATCCGGCTGCCGGTGGGGGCGTTCACCGGTACGGCAGCCGAAGCAGGATCCGACCCAGGAGGACCGGCATGAAGGTACGTAGCTCGCTGCGCTCGTTGAAGCAGAAGCCGGGTTCGGTGGTGGTCCGCCGCCGCGGCCGTGTCGTCGTGGTGAACCGCGCCAACCCCCAGTGGAAGAGCCGCCAGGGCTGACCTGTCCACGGATCTCGGTACGGAACCGCCTCCCCGGGGGGCGCTTCGTGTCAAGGTCTGCGCGTGCGAGGGTCCTGACCGCCACGAGGCGAGCCGGGCCGCCGGGGCGGAACCGCGGCCAACGTCGCCGGGGTGACTGGTCGGCGTCGTACGGTGAGGGCATGACTGCCCGCGGCGACGAGATTCTCGACGGCGCGGACCCGGTCTGGTGGCGGCGGGCCTTCGGTGAGCTGTTCGGCACGTTCCTGCTGGTGCTCGCCTCGGTCGGGCCCGGCGTGGTGAACCAGCGCATCGGCGAGGAGGCGGTGAGCCGGACCGCGACGGTGCTCGCACCCGGGCTGATGTTGGCCTCGATCATCCTGTTCATGGGGGCCATCTCCGGCGCCCACCTGAACCCGTCGGTCACCATCGCCTTCGCGCTACGACGCGACTTCCCCTGGCGACGGGTGCCCGGCTACCTGGCCGCCCAGTTCGCCGGGGCAGTGGCGGCGGGCGGCCTGCTCGCCGGCCTGCTGGGCGGGCACGGCACCGCCGGCCTCACCGTGCCGGGGCCGGGCATCGGCACCTCACTCGCCCTGGTCTGGGAGTTGATCCTCACCGTCGGACTGCTCAGCGCCATCCTGGGCACCGCCTCGGGCGCACAGAACGTCGGGCCGCTGGCGGCCATCGCCGTCGGCGGGTACCTGGCCCTGGCCGGGCTCTGGGCGTCACCGCTGACCGGAGCGTCGATGAACATCGCCCGCTCGCTCGGTCCGGCCCTGGTGTACGGGCAGCCCCGGGCCTGGTGGGCGTACCTGCTCGGGCCGCTGCTCGCGGTGCCGGTGGCGGTCGTCGTGGCGCAGCTGCTGCGGGGCTCCGGCGGCAGCCGGACCAGCCGCCGCGCCGCCCAGGGCACCGTCCGCCACTGAGTGTGCCGGCGGGCCTGCGTAGCGTCATGACCCGGGCGCTCGCCCTCTACCCTGACCCACATGTCGCCATCGACGTCCGACACCGGCCCGCCCCGAAGTCTGGTGTGGGCCTCCGCCGACGTGCTCGCCGACCTCGGGCAACAGGTCCAGCCGCAGCCCAGCCGGCGCCGCCGGGCCGCGGTCGCGGGCCCGGCGGCCTTCGTCTTCACCTGGGTGCCGACCGTCCTCGTGTTCGTGGCCACGACCCTCACCGTGCCGGCGGTGACCGACGCGGCCAGCGCCGGCACCGTCATGATCTGGGCCGCGCAGGTGGCGGCCCTGATCGCGGTCGTCGCCGCGGTGACGACGTTGCGGTCCCGCGACGTGGGGGCCGACGCCGAGACGGATCCGGGGGCCGCTCGGGTCGCCCTGCGGGTCGGGCTGCACGCGTTGGTCACCGCTGGGGCCGCCGGGCTCGTGCTCGCGTTGCAGGGGCTGTCGGCGGGCCAGGTCGCCACGCTGGCGGTGTTGCTCGTCGTCGTGTTGCAGGTGCTGCCGACGGCCGTGGTGAGGTTGCTGCGCCGACGTCACCCTGTTCCGGCTCGACCCGCCTGACCGGTGTCGACGACCAGGTGGGGTGGGCTCGGTCAGGGCGCCCGCCGCTACCGGTGCAGGTGCCGTCGCCAGTCTGGCGGTACCCGGTCGGCAGGCCCTGGTGCGCCCTGTCCGCGCGGTCGGTGGGTGGGGGCGGCCAGCGCCGGACCCTGTTCGTACAACGTCTGCTCGACGTAGTCCCAGAACCATTCCTCGCCCGGTTCGAAGCTGCGCGCGAACCGGTGTCCGGTGGCCGCCGCGTGCGCGCTGGCGTGCTGGTTGGGTGAGGAGTCACAGCAGCCGATCTGGCCGCACCGGGCGCACCGGCGCAGGTGGAACCACCAGCCTTGTGGATCTGCCGCCGTGCAGTCGGCGCAGCCGGTGCCGCTGGGCGGTACGGCGGGGTCGATGCCGTCCATGGGGCTGGTCCTCCGATCAGCTGCGCTCGGGTGGGCGGTACGTCGTGCCGAGCGTACTGGTTCGCTCGGCCGCCGGGTTCCAGCCGGCGCGGGTGGGTCAGTCGGCGGTGGCCGGCGGTCCCGTCCGGTCACGGTCGGGTCGGGGGAAGTTCGTCCTCCAGCGCCGTCGGACCCGCGACGAGCAGTGGACGAACCCGCTGTCCTGGTCGAACGGCGAGCCGGTGAACCGCCCGGCGGCCTGGAACTCGGCCCACTCGTCCGGCAGCAGGATCTTTGTAGATCAGCACGCCGCCATGCTGCCAGTGCCCGATCCGCCGTCGGCGCCGGTATCCGCCCGTGGGGTGGCCGTCGTGCGACGACCACCCCACGGCCCGGTGCTCAGACCTCGGCCGGGTGCAGTGCCTGCCAGGCGCCGTAGCCGCCGAGCAGGTCGGAGACGTCCGGTACGCCGCTGCCGCGCAGCAGGCTGGCCGCGACGGAGGAGCGGTAGCCACCGGCGCAGTGCACGACGACCGGCCGATCGGCCGGCACCTCGGGCAGCCGCCGGGTCAGCTCGGCGAGCGGGATGTGCGTCGACCCCTCGACGGCACCCTGTTCCCGCTCCCCGGCGTTGCGTACGTCGAGCACCAGCGGCGGTCGGGTCGAGGCCAGCGCGGCCCGCAACCCGGTGGCGGTGACCCGGCTGGCCCGGGTCAGTTCGCCGGCCATCTCCAGGAAGGCCGTCTCGGGTGCCCGCAGGTAGCCGACGACCCGGTCGAAGCCGATCCGGGCGAGACGTACGGTGATCTCCTCCTCGCGGTCCTGCGGCGCGACCACCAGCACCTCGCGGTCCGGCGCCACGACGCTGCCGGCGGTCTCGGCGAACCGGCCGTCGGCCGGGATGTTGATCGCCGCACGCAGGTGTCCCGCGGCGAACTCCTGCGGGTCGCGGGCGTCGATCACCACCGCGCCCGCGGCGCGGGCCTGGGTGAACTCGGCGGCGGTGAGCGGCCGGGCCGCCCGGGCCGGGTCGAACAGGGCGCGGGCCTTGCGGTTGAGTACGGCGTCGAAGGCGAAGTAGCCGGGCGCGGCCGGCTGCCCGCCGGTGACCAGGGCGAGGAACTGCTCCTCGCGCATCGGGGCACAGGCGTAGTTGACGCGACGCTGCTCGCCGATGGTGGACTGCCGTTCGGTGGACAGGTTCTTGCCGCAGGCCGAACCGGCGCCGTGGGCCGGGAAGACGCGTACCTCGTCGGGCAGCGCCATCAGCTTGCGTTGGACGCTGTCGTAGAGCATCCGGCCGAGCTCGTCGGCGGTCACGCCGAGCGAGGCGAGCAGGTCGGGTCGGCCGACGTCGCCGATGAAGAGCGCGTCGCCGGTCAACACCCCGTACGGCACCGGGTCGTCGGCGTGTTCGTAGACGAGGACGCTGATCGACTCGGGGGTGTGGCCGGGAGTCTCCATGATCTCCAGGCGCACGTCGCCGAGGCTGATCCGTTCCCCGTCCCGAAGCTGGCGGATCGGGTACTCGGTCTCGGCGCGGTGGCCGTAGCCGATCCAGGCGCCGGTGGCGGCGGCCACCTCGAGGTGCCCGGCGAGGAAGTCGGCGTGGAAGTGGGTGTTGATCACGCCAACGATGGTCAGCCCACGGGCCTGGGCATCGGCCAGGTACTCGTCGATGTCCCGACGCGGGTCGACCAGTACGGCACGTTTCGTGCCCTCGTCGGCGATCAGGTACGACGCCTGGGACAGGCAGTCCAGGTAGTACTGGGTGAACAGCATCTCCATCAGCTCCTCTACGGCGATGTCAATCGATCGGACGCTTCTCGAACATACCCCGGGGGGTATCCGAACGGCCAGTCGGTCTCCCGGGGAGGGCCCTGCTCAGTCGTGCGTGACGGCAGGGCCTCCGGGTGTCTCGGCGACCAGCTCGGGTGCCCAGCACCGCTCACCGCACCGCGCCGCGTGCACGGCGAGGATCCGGGTGCCCGGCAACCGCCCGGTGAGCCGGAGAAGGCTCCGGCGCAGTTGATCGCGGTGTTCGTCGGCGGACACCGGGTTGCCGGCGCAGTCGGCGTGGCCGGCGATGACCAGCGTGGCGCTGCCGTGGGCCCGCCGGGAGACCGCCACCTTCGCCAGGAGCACCCCGAGCTGCCGTTCGTCGGTGGTGGCCAACATCGACTCCGGCCCCGGCTCGGTGATGGTGTCCAGGTACTCGACGCCGAGACGTTGGCGCACCCACTCGTCCAGCGGGCGCTGGATGCGCCCGTCGATACAGGTCACCATCGTGGCGAACCGCTCCGGGCCGGTCACCACACCTCCTGCGCCGTGGCTGGCGGCCGACCGGCCGCCGGGCTCCCACCGCCGGCCAGCGCGGCGGAGATGTCGGGGTGGACCTGCCCCGCGTCGCGGAAGGCCGACCAGACGCCGGCCCGGTCGAGCAGGTCGCGTACCGGACCCCGGACGGTGGCCAGCCGCAGCACCACGCCCCGCGCGGCGGCGCGCTCGCGCAGCTCCGCCAGGGTGTGCGCGCCGTCGGCGTCGACGTCGCTGATCGCGCTGGCGTCCAGCACGATCTCCGCCAGGCCGGTGCGCCGGTCGACCAGGGTGAGCAGCCGGTCGGCGAGGAGTTCGGCGTTGGCGAAGTAGAGTGGGCCGTCCACCCGGATGATCGCTACCCGCGGATTGGTGATCAGGCCGTCGTACCGGTGCACGTTGCGGTACGTGGTGCTGCCCGGCACCTGGCCGAGTTCCGCGGTGTGCGGCCGGGCCGAGCGCCACACGAAGACCGCGAGGCTGAACGCCACTCCGGCGGTGAGTCCGGGTTCGACCCCGAGCACCAGGGTGACCAGGAACGTCAGCGCCAAGGCCAGGCCGTCGGAGCGGCGTACCCGCCACGCGGTGACCGCGGCCCCACGGTCGACCAGGCCGAGCACGGCGACCACCACGATCGCGGCCAGCACGGCCCTGGGTAGGTGGTGGAACGCCGGAGTCAGCACCAGCGCGGTCGCCGCCACCACCGCCGCGGTCACCAGGGTGGCCACCGGGGTACGGGCACCGGCGGAGAAGTTGACGGCGCTGCGGGAGAAGCCGCCGGCCACCGGAAACGCCTGGAACAGCCCGGCCGACAGGTTCGCCGCGCCCACCGCCACCAGCTCCTGGTCGGCGTCGACCGGTTGCCGGGACTTCGCCGCCAGCGCCTTGGCCACCGCGATGCCCTCCAGGTAGGCCACCAGCGCGATGGCCACCGCTGCCGGCAGCAGCGCGACCACATCCGACCCGGACAGGGCGGGCAGGGCCGGTGCCGGCAGCCCGGCGGGCACGTCGGCGAGGATCCGTACGCCCCGCTCACCGAAGGACAGCGCGGCGCTGGCCGTGGTGACGGCGGCCACCACCAGCAACGCGCCGGGCAGCTTCGGCACGTACCGGCGCAGCAGTACCAGGGCGGCGATGCTGACCAGCGAGACCAGGACGGTCAGGCCGTGCGCGGTGCTCGCCGAACCCCACACCGCCGCGACGATCGCCGGAAAGGTCTCCGCGCGCCCGCTGCGCAGCCCGAACAGCTCCTTGACCTGGCTGGCGGCGATCACGATGGCGGCGGCCGAGGTGAACCCGGACAGCACCGAGTGGGACATGAAGTTGACCAGCGCGCCGAGGCGCAGCACGCCCAGCAGTGCCTGGATCCCGCCGACCAGCAGGGCGAGCAGGCCGGCCAGGGCCGCGTACCGGGCCGGGTCGCCGCCGGCCAGGGGAGCCAGCGCCGCGCCGGTCATCAGTGCGGTGATCGCCACCGGACCGACGGCGAGCGTGCCGGAGCTGCCCAGCAGCGCGTAGGCAACGAGCGGCACGATCGCGGCGTACAGGCCGGTGACCGGTGGCATGCCGGCCAGCGCGGCGTACGCCATGCTCTGCGGCACCAGCATGACGGCCACGGTCAGGCCGGCGATCAGGTCGTGGCGCAGGGTGATCCGGTCGTAGTGGCGAAGCCACCCCACCAGCGGTACCACCCGAGCCAGCCCGGTGCGGTCCCGCCGGGGGTGGGCCGTGTTCATGCCCTCCGCCCCGGGGCGTTCAGTCGGGCGAGGGCGGCGTCGACGTCACCGCCCGAGCCCCGGTTGTAGGGCAGCCGGGCCAGCAGCATGCCCATCGCGCAGGTGTTGGTCAGCGCCGCGAAGGTCAGCCCGGCCCCGATGAAGCCGGCCACGAACCGGGCCTCCGGCAGCCAGCTGCTGATCACGATCGACAGCAGGACGATCCCCCCGGCCACCAGCCGGACCTGACGCTCCAGGCCCCACCGCTGCCGACCTCGCTCGACCGGACCGCCCGCGGCGATCCAGGCGTTCATCCCGCCGTTGATCACAGTGGCGCCGGTGAGCCCGGCGGCGGCCAGCCTGGTGCAGGCCTGGGTGGCCCGGCCGCCGGACTGGCACATCAGCAGCATCCGGCCCCCGGCGTCCTCGACGATCCGGCCCAGGTGGGTGTCGACCTGGTCCAGCGGCAGGTTGATCGAGCCGGGTACGTGGGCGGTCTCGAACTCGCCGGGCGTACGCACGTCGACGATCAGGGTGTCCGGATTGTTGGCGATCAACGCGCGGGCGTCGACGACGTCGATGGCGGGTGCGGTGTTCCTCGCGGTCACGGGCCACTCTCCTGGGTAGGCGGGATATACCCCGGGGGGTATCTGGCTCCCGAGTATGCGCCATCGGTCCGTGCAACCGCAAACCCCTGGTCGGATACCCCCGGGTGTACTCTTGGAGTCGGCCGGGCAGAGGGGGAGAGATGCAGGTCGACGAGAACGCGGTCGGCGACGTGATCAAGCGACTTCGCCGCGCGGAAGGGCAGATCCGGGGCGTCATCGGCATGATCGAGGACGGCCGGGACTGCGCCGAGGTGGTCACCCAGCTCGCGGCGGTGTCGCGGGCGCTGGACCGGGCCGGATTCAAGATCATTGCGAGTGGCCTGCAGCAGTGCGTCACCGCCGAGCCCGGCGAGGACCAGAAGGCCAACCTCGACCAGATGGAGAAGCTGTTCCTGTCGCTGGCCTAGGCCGTGTGTCGAAGTCGGCTGCGAGCAGGGGCGAGAAGTCGTTGTGCGTCATGCGAAGCCACCGTCCACGTCGCCGCGAACTGTGCGTGGCGGTGACCGACTTCGACCCAGGCTCTAGGGTCTGTCCTGCCGATCATGGAAGCCAGATGATGGCGGCGATCAGGACGAGGCTTGCGCGATAGAGAGATGCGCGTTTGGCGTAGCGGGTGGCCAGGTCACGCCACTGCTTGAGCCGGTTGAAGCAGCGTTCCACGACGTTGCGCTTCTTGTAGATCGCTCGGTCGAAGGCGGGTGGTCTGCCGCCGGTGCTGCCCTTGGCGGCCCGGCGGGCGACCTGGTCGGAGCGTTCCGGGATGACGTGCCGGATGCCGCGCGATCGCAGGGCGCGTCTGGTGGAGTCGTGGGCGTAGCCCTTGTCCGCGATCAGTACGTCGGGACGCTTGCGGGGCCGGCCCGGTCCCGGCTCGTTGACGCGGATCGCGTCCAGCAGCGCCAGGAGTTGGGGGTTGTCACCGGCCTGACCCGGGGTGAGCAGGATCGACAACGGCCGGCCACGACCGTCGACGGCGAGGTGAATCTTCGTGCTCAGCCCTCCACGGGACCGGCCGATGGCCTCGCCATCTTGCGCACCAGGCGTCGCCGCACTTGTCGGGGAGCCCCTTTTTTGCGGGCGCCAGCGGCATGCTGGTGCGCCCGCACGATCGACGAGTCGATGCTGATCGTCCACTGCACCGGTGTGCCATCGTCATGCACCTGCGCCGCCGCGAGGATCCGATCCCAGGTTCCGTCGGCGGTCCAGCGGCGCAGCCGCTCATGACAGGTCTTCCACGGCCCGAAGCGTTCCGGCAGGTCACGCCACGGCGCACCCGTACGCAGCTTCCACAAGATCCCGTTGATGACCTGACGGTGATCCCGCCAACGCCCCCGCGAACCACCCGCCTCGGGAAGCAGCGGCGCGATCACCGCCCACGCATCATCGGTCAACTCACCACGACGCACCACCAACACATCGTCAACGATCAACCACTACAAGATCGGCAGGACACGCCCTAGCCGACGACGCAGTTCGGCTGGCCGGAGACAGACCCGCGGGTAGGCGTGATTTCACCCTGAAATTTTTATTTCACCATGAAATCAGCGCTCTGGAGGTAACCCTCTCCCGGGCTGCCAGCCACGACGCCACCGTCGATCATCCGCCGTCCGGCGGGTCACTGCCGCAGTACCCAGATCGGCAGCGGGTCGTCCACGGTGTGCACGACCTGCCAGCCGGCGCGGCGGTAGAACTCGACGTTGGCCGGATTGCTGGTCTCCAGCACGGCGGGCAGTCCCTCGGCGGCGGCCCGGCCCAGCCCGATGCTCATGACCGTCCGACCGAACCGCCGTCCGGCGCGGTCCGGACGCGTACCCAGCACGCCGAGGTACCAGTACGGTTCGGTCGGCAGCGCGTCGTGCACCGCCTCGTCGTACGCCCGCATGCGGGCGAGGGCGTCGGCCGGGAGCGCGGCGCGCAGGTCGTCGTCGGCGTGGCCTTCGGTCGTCGGCGGTTGCCACATGGCGGTCGAGGCGCCCGGCCCGATCGTCCAGACCGTGCCCAGTCCGACCCGCCGGTCGAAGAGGTGACCGAAGAAGGCGGCGGCGAACCGCGGATAGTCGGCCGGGTCGGGGAAGAGATGCCGCAACACCGGATCCCCGACGAACGCGGCGACCAGGCCGGCGACGACCTGCGGACGATCCGCCGGGGTGGCCACCCGGACCTCAGTCGACTGCACAGCGTCGTACTTTAACGGTGCCCGGACGCTCGCGCGGTCCCGTCCGGCTTCGCCGGATCGCCGTTCGGAAGCGCCCTCCGGGCGGGGCGCTTCCGAACCAGGATCCGCTTGGTCGGTCTACCGCAGGTGCGCCCCGATGGCCTCGATGACGCGGGGCCGCAGTTCGGCGGCGCGGATCACCGCGTCGACCGAGCCGACCTCGACCGCGCGGTGGATGTTGTGCACCCGGTCGAACTCGGCGGCCACCTCGCCGAGCTTCTCCGCCCGTACCGACGAGCGGAGTTCGTCGAGTTCGGCGGTCAACGCGGCCCGGTCGGCGCCGGTGGCGGCGGCCACCCGGGACTCCAGATCCCGGACCCGCGGATCGGCGGCGGCACGGGCGTCGACGTCGCGGGAGAACACCACCGCCGCGGCGGGCGCGCCGCCGAGCACCGAGGCGTACGAGCCCTCCAACGCCAGCACGGTCATGTTCGGGTTCAACGCCTTGGAGAAGACCACGAAGGCGCCGCCGTGGTAGCGGGAGATCACGCAGAAGACGATGGGCCCGCGGAAGTTCACGATCGCCCGACCGATCTCGGCGCCGTACTCCAGCTGCAGCTTGCGCATCGACTCCGGTGAGCCGTCGAAGCCGGAGAGGTTGGCCAGCACCACCAGCGGACGGTTGCCGCTGGCCGCGTTGATCGCCCGCGCGGCCTTCTTCGACGAGCGGGGGAACAGCGTGCCCGCGGTGTAGGTGTCCGGGCCGTCGGTGGGCGGGAAGCCGTGCCGCGGCACCGACCGGGACTCGATGCCGAGCAGGCAAACCGGCATGCCACCGAGGTGTACGTCCTGCACCACGGCGGTCTCCGCGTCGGCCATGCCCGCCCAGCGCTCCAGCACCGGGTGGTCCTGGTCGGACAGGGCCCGCATCACCGTCCGGATGTCGAACGGCTTCTTGCGGTCCGGGTTGGCGTGCGCGGAGAAGATCTCGCCGACGGTGGTGAAGTCGCTGCCGGCCACCGTGTGCGGGAAGTCGGAGATGTCGCGGTCGGTGGGATCGGTGGTGGTGGTCGGCCGGGGTGCGCTCTCGCCCGGCGCGACGTACGCGTGGTCGTAGTGCGCCATCAGTACGTCCCGCGCGCCCGCCAGGTCCGGCGCCCAGTACTGCGCCTGACCGTTGGGCCCCATCACCCGGTCGTAGCCACCGATGCCGAAGTTGTCCTCGGCGGAGACCCCACCGGAGAAGTCGAGCGACTGCTTGCCGGTGAGCACCATCGCCGAGTCCGGCGTCATCACCAGGATGCCCTTGGTGTGCATGAGCATGGTCGCCTCGGCGTTCCAGTACGGCTGTGCGCCGACGTTGATGCCCGCGACCACGATGTTGATCTCGCCACCGTCCTGGGTGAACTCGACGATCCGCTTGAGCGCCGCGGCGACCCAGTCCATGTTCTCGGTACCCGAGGTCATGGAGATCCGGGCACCGGCGGAGAGCGCGTACCACTCCAGCGGCACCCGCATCCGCTCGGCCAGGTCCAGCGCGGCGATCACCCGGCGGCACTCCGGTTCCGACAGCGCGCCGAGCGCCTTCGTCGGGTCGCCGAGCAGCACGACCCGGGTGACGCCCGCCGGGTGCCGGACGGTCGGGGTGCTGACCACACCGGCGACGATCGCCGCGCTGTTGCGCCCCTTCGGCCGGTCGACCGGCACCAGCGTGTGCGTGTCGTCGAGGTCGTACTCGGCGAAGTCGCCGAGCAGCCGGGTCAGTTCGTACGGGTAGACCGTGTTGCGGCTGCTCGCCCGCAGCACCTTCAGCCGGTAGTCGTCCAGCGGCTCGATCGGATCCACCGGCGGGGCACCGATGGTCAGCTCGGCGCCGCCGGTGGCGTCGAAGGAGATCCGTACGCCGATCTTGGTCAGTTCGCCGGTGGCCCGGTCGCGCTGGCGCGCGATGAACAGGATCTCCTCCAGCCCCGCGCCCGCGGTCGTCGGCCGCACCCGCGCCGCGAGATTCGCCATCTCCTGCCGGGTCAGGCCGCTCGGCGGCCAGACGTAGATCACGATCCGGTTGGTGTTGAAGCGGGTCTTCGACGAGCGCTGGGACTGGGCGCGGCGCAGCGAGTCGAGGCAGGCGGCGATGGTGTCCTCGGTGGTCGGCAGCGCGACCAGTCGGCCGTCCTGCTCGCGCAGCTCGGTCAGGTCACGTACCTGGGCGAACGCGACGAGCCGTTCGTCGGACGGGTTCTCCCGGGCCACGCACCGGAAGAGGTAGACCTCCTCGTCGGACGAGGGCAGCCGGGTCAGGTCGAACTTGTGCAGGCGCTCCAACTGCATCCGCTGGGCGATGTACGGGTGCAGGCCGCGGATCAGCCGCTCCTCGGCCATCCCGGTGTCGGCCGGACGGAACGTGAAGTGGTGGTGCATCACCGCTCCGCCGCTGCCCGCGACGGTGGTGGTGAGCCGGCGCAGCTGCGGCGGCAGCGGCTGCGCGTTGACCACGGCGAGTAGCGCCGCCGCCATCGCGTCGAAGTCCTCCGGCTGGTTCTCCCAGGCGAGGTAGATGTCGGCGTCGACGGCTTCCTCGGTGGCGGCCAGCTCGGCGAGCCCGCGCAGCGCGCCGGCCAGGGCGTCGAAGCCCACCGCGGCCGAGACCAGACTGGAGTCCGCGCGGTCGGCGACCACGAAGGAACAGTCGGCGACCTGCCGGGTGGTGACCGCCCGAAGCTGCTTGTTGCCGTAGTAGCGCCGGGTCAGCACCTCCAACATGACCGTGTTGTCGAGGTAGTCACGCAGCAGCCGCTGGCCGAGCAGCCGGACCAGCGGCTCGGTGCTGCGGACCATCGCCGCGACCCGCTCGGCGCGGTCCGGCGCGTCCGGCTGGGCGTCCAGGTACCGCAGGTGCTTGCGTACCTCGGCGTAGACGCGGGCCCGGTTGCGGCGCAGCAGCGGCTGGGCGAACCAGGCGAAGACCACCCCCCGGGCGAGGTCGGCGACCACCGGGAAACGGACCTGGGTGGCGGCCAGCAGCCGTTCCAGGGCGAGACCAGCCGGCTCCCGCAACGCCTCCTCGGGCGGCAGTTCACGCAGCCAGGCGCGCAGCAGGGTGGCGATGACCGTGGCCTCGGCGGCGGCGCGTTGCTGGGCCAGGAAGATCCGGAAGACGGCGGCTTCCAGCTCGGGCGAGCGGTCGAGTTCGGTGACGCCGTAGTGCGCGAGAGCCCGGCCCAGCTTCGCCTGGAAGCTGGCCGGCAGCGCGGCCCGCTCGACGTCGAGGCTCTGCAGGTAGGTGTGGAAGTACTCGCGGTCACTGTGCACGTGTGCGCCGCCGCCGTCCTCACCGGTGGGTCGGTTGCGGCTCAGCTCGGCGAGGTCGGCGAAGACGTCGACGAGGTCGATCTCCTCGGCCAGCGGCCGTTGCCCCTCCTCGATGGCGACCCGCCGTGCGGCGAGGTAGTCGTCGAGCACCCGCCGGTCGTCGTGCGGGTCGACGTCGAAGCCGAGCAGCAGGCCCCGCAGATCCTCCTGGCCCCGTCGGATGCGCTGCCCGGTGGGGACCTCCCGGGGCGCGGCCGGCAGGTCGAGCTCGATGCCCGGCCCGGCCGGGTCGTCGACGGCCTCGGCGTCGCCGTCGGCGACCGGCTCCAGGCGCAGCAGCGGCGCGCCGGCCTCGACCTGGCTGCCCACCGAGACGGCGCACTCCTTCAACCGGGCCCGGAACGGTGCCCGGAGCACCGTCTCCATCTTCATCGCCTCCAGGACCAGCACCGGGGTGCCCGGCTCGACCTCGGCCCCGACCTCCAGCGGCGTGGCGACGACCAGGGCGGGCATGGGCGCGCGGACGACGCCGCCCTCGTCCCGGCTGATCCGGTGCGTCACGCCGTCGACCTCGACCAGGTGGACCGCGCCGTGGGTGCCGGTGAGCAGGCGGTACCGGGCGCTGTTGACGACGATCTGACCGGTGTGCCGGTCGAACCGGTCGAGTTCCACGTCGGCGGTGCTGATCTCGCCACCGGCCTCGATGCCGACCCGGAACCGGTGCGCGCCGGTGCGGGCCACCCGGGTGCGGTAGGCGACGCCGCGCAGCTTGAGATCCAGCGGACGGCCGCTGGCGTGCTGCACCTGGGGACGTCCGCCGGCCGCGGTACCCAGCAGCCGCTGCCGCTCGACGCGCTCCTCCTCCTCGTACGCCTCGATGGCGGCGGCGGCCAGCGCCACCGCGGAGTGCCGGTGTCCGACGAGTCCGCCGGCACCCCGGACCCGGTCGATCCACCCGGTGTCGGCGGTCGCCTCGATCACCTCGGGCTGGTCGAGCAGGTCGAGCACGAAGCTCTTGTTCGTGGCGCCGCCGTCGATGATCACGGTGGTCTCGGCCATCGCCCGGCGCAGCCGGCCGAGCGCCTCGTCCCGGTCCCGGCCGTACGCGATGATCTTCGCGATCATCGAGTCGAAGTCGGCGGGGATGGTGTCGCCCTCGCTGACGCCGGTGTCCACCCGGATGCCGGGCCCGGCGGGCAGGTCCAGCCGGGCGATCCGGCCCGGGGCCGGTGCGAAGTCGCGGTCGGGATCCTCCGCGTTCAGCCGGGCCTCGATGGCATGCCCGCGCTCCACCGGCGGCGCACCCTCCAGCCGGCCGCCCGCGGCGACCCACAACTGGGCCTTGACCAGGTCGAAACCGGTGGTCGACTCGGTGATCGGGTGCTCGACCTGCAGGCGGGTGTTGACCTCCAGGAAGGCGAACAGCCGGTCGCCCGGGTGGTAGAGGAACTCGACGGTCGCCGCGCCACGGTAGCCGACGGCGACCGCGAGCCGCTCGGCGGAGGTCTTGAGCTCGGCGGCCTGCGCCGCGCTGAGCACCGGCGAGGCGGACTCCTCGATGATCTTCTGGTTGCGCCGCTGCACCGAACAGTCCCGTACCCCGAGGGCCCAGGCGGTGCCCTGGCCGTCCGCGATCACCTGGACCTCGACGTGGCGGGCGCCGGTGACCAGGCGCTCCAGGAACACGATGCCGCTGCCGAACGCCCGCGCCGCCTCCTGGCTGGTGCGTTCGTACGCGTCGGCGAGTTCCGCCTCGTTGGTGATCACGCGGATGCCGCGTCCGCCGCCACCCGCGGTCGCCTTCAGCATCAGCGGGTAGCCGATCTCGGCCGCGGCCGTCTTCGCGGCGGCCAGGTTCTCGACCGCGCCCCGGCTCCAGGGTGCGACCGGTACGCCGACCTCCTCGGCGATCAACTTGGCGCCGATCTTGTCGCCCAGCTGCCGCATGGCGTCCGGGCTCGGCCCGATGAAGGTGACCCCGATCTTCTCGCACAGCTCCGCGAAGGCCGGATCCTCGGCGACGAAGCCCCAGCCGACCCAGGCCGCATCAGCTCGGGTCGCCACCAGCGCGCGTTCCAGCGTGGCCAGGTTGAGGTACGGGCGCGCGGAGGCGGGACCGAGGTCGTAGGCGACGTCCGCCTCCCGGACGAAGGTGGCGTTGCGGTCGACGTCGGTGTACAGCGCGACGGTCTCGATCCGCGTCCCGGTCTGCGCAGCCAGTTCTCGGGCCGCGTGAATGAGCCGCATCGCGGCCTCACCACGGTTGACGATGGCGATACGGCTGAACACCCGAGCGACCCCTCCGGTAGACCTGTGACGAGCGCTGCCCTGGAGCAACGTTGCCGTGGGGCGACAGCCCTCGGCACTGAACACCTTTCTGCCTGCCGGCCGGCCGCGCCATGTCGTAACCGCCGAAGCCTGCACACCCGGTTTGTAGAGACTGAACAAAACCTTTTGGCTGTCTTCTCTGCCGTGGTGGCTGTCGGCGGTCCGCCATCGACCTTCTTCGTGATCGCTCGGCCAGGTTCCCGGTGTCGCCCGTATCGCTCGGCCAGGTTCGCGGTGTCGCCCGTCCGGGCGCAGGGCGCGTACGGGCATCGAAGCGTTGACCGGGGACGGCCGGGCGTCGCCGTCGGTGACGTCACCGGAGACGGCAAACCGGACGCCGTGGCCGTGCGGTACGGCGAGGTGGTCCGCCTGCGGCAGCTCTGAGCTGGGCAACCGCCGGGCTGAGTGTGGCACGATTCCGCAGTGACGAGCAGAGCCGCCGCCGAGGAGCAACTGCGGGACCTGGCCCGGCTGCGCCGGGTCCGGGACCGGATCGACCGGGAGTACGCGCAGCCGCTCGACGTCGAGGCACTCGCCCGTGGGGTGAACATGTCGGCCGGACACCTCAGCCGCCAGTTCCGGCTCGCCTACGGCGAGTCGCCGTACGCCTACCTGATGACCCGGCGGATCGAGCGGGCGATGGCGTTGCTGCGCCAGGGGGACCTCAGCGTCACCCAGGTCTGCTTCGCGGTCGGTTGCGGTTCGCTGGGCACTTTCAGCACCCGGTTCACCGAGTTGGTCGGCGTCGCGCCGAGCGTCTACCGCAGCCGGCTGTCGGGGGCGGCGGCGGAGCTGCCCTCGTGTGTGTCGAAGCAGGTGACCCGCCCGGTCAGGAATCGAGAAGCATCGCGCGGCCGGCGCGGCTAGCGTGACCGGGCCGGCCGCACCCGTACGGATGGAGACACGATGAGCAGGGCCACGAGCACCGGTGCCCGGGCGCCGCACGCCGCTGACAGCCACGACCTGATCCGGGTTCACGGCGCGCGGGGGAACAACCTCAAGGACGTCAGCATCGAGATCCCGAAGCGGCGGCTGACGGTCTTCACCGGTGTCTCCGGTTCGGGCAAGAGCTCGCTGGTGTTCGGCACCATCGCCGCCGAGTCGCAGCGGCTGATCAACGAGACGTACAGCGCCTTCGTGCAGGGCTTCATGCCGACGCTGGCACGGCCCGAGGTCGACGTGCTCGACGGGCTGACCACGGCGATCATCGTCGACCAGGAGCGGATGGGGGCCAACGTCCGCTCGACGGTCGGCACGGTCACCGACGCCAACGCGATGCTGCGGATCCTGTTCAGTCGGCTCGGGCAGCCGCAGATCGGCTCGGCCCAGGCGTTCTCGTTCAACGTGGCGTCGATCAGCGGCGCGGGGGCGGTCACCATCGAACGTGCCGGCACCACGACCAAGGAGCGGCGCAGCTTCAGCATCACCGGCGGCATGTGCCCGCGCTGCGAGGGCATGGGCCGGGTCAGCGATTTCGACCTGTCCGCGCTCTACGACGACAGCAAGTCCCTCAACGAGGGTGCCCTCACCATCCCCGGCTACAGCATGGACGGCTGGTACGGCCGGATCTTCAGCGGCTGCGGCTTCTTCGACCCGGCCAAGCCGATCCGCAAGTTCACCAAGCGGGAGCTGGACGACCTGCTCTACAAGGAGCCGACGAAGATCAAGGTCGACAACATCAACGTGACGTACGAGGGGCTGATCCCGCGGATCCAGAAGTCCTTCCTGGCCAAGGACCGGGAGGCGATGCAGCCGCACATCCGCGCTTTCGTGGACCGGGCGATCACGTTCACCACCTGCCCCGACTGCGGCGGTACCCGGCTCAGTGAGCTGGCCAGGTCGTCGAAGATCGCCGGGCGGAACATCGCCGACCTGTGCGCGATGCAGATCAGCGACCTCGCCGAGTGGGTGCGCGACCTCGACGAGCCGTCGGTGCGGCCACTGCTGGCGTCCCTGGGGCACACCCTGGACTCGTTCGTCGAGATCGGGCTCGGCTACCTCTCCCTCGACCGGCCCTCGGGCACGCTCTCCGGCGGCGAGGCGCAGCGCACCAAGATGATCCGCCACCTCGGGTCGTCGTTGACCGACGTCACCTACGTCTTCGACGAGCCGACCGTCGGGCTGCACCCGCACGACATCACCCGGATGAACGACCTGCTGCTGCGGCTGC
Source organism: Micromonospora radicis (assembly GCF_003583405.1). GTDB lineage: Bacteria > Actinomycetota > Actinomycetes > Mycobacteriales > Micromonosporaceae > Micromonospora > Micromonospora radicis. The sequence goes on along the minus strand of NZ_QXEC01000005.1, from coordinate 182,035 downwards.
GGGACAAGGGCAACACGGTGCTCGTGGTGGAGCACAAGCCAGAGACCATCGCGATCGCCGACCATGTCGTCGACCTGGGCCCCGGCGCCGGTACGGCGGGCGGTGCGGTCTGCTTCGAGGGCACCGTCGAAGGGTTGCGGGCCAGCGGCACGCTCACCGGCCGGCACCTCGACGACCGGGCCGCCGTCAAGGAGCAGGTCCGGACGCCCACCGGCACGCTGCCGGTGCGCGGCGCGGCCACGCACAACCTGCGCCACGTCGACGTCGACATCCCGCTCGGGGTGCTGGTCGTGGTCACCGGGGTGGCCGGCTCGGGGAAGAGTTCCCTGATCCACGGCTCGGTCGCCGGACGCGACGGGGTGGTGTCGGTCGACCAGACCGCGATCCGTGGCTCGCGGCGCAGCAACCCGGCGACCTACACCGGGCTGCTCGACCCGATCCGCAAGGCGTTCGCGAAGGCCAACGGGGTGAAGCCGGCGTTGTTCAGCGCCAACTCCGAGGGCGCCTGCCCCACCTGCAACGGTGCCGGGGTCATCTACACCGACCTGGCCATGATGGCCGGGGTCGCCACCACCTGCGAGGACTGTGAGGGCAAGCGGTTCCAGGCGGCCGTGCTGGAGTACCACCTCGGCGGCCGGAACATCAGCGAGGTGCTGGCCATGTCGGTGACCGAGGCCGAGGCGTTCTTCGGTGCCGGCGAGGCGCGTACGCCGGCCGCGCACGCCATCCTGGCCCGGCTGGCCGACGTCGGGCTCGGCTACCTCAGCCTCGGCCAGCCGCTCACCACGCTCTCCGGCGGTGAACGGCAACGGCTCAAGCTGGCCACCCACATGGCCGAGAAGGGCGGGGTCTACGTTCTCGACGAGCCGACCAGCGGGCTGCACCTCGCCGACGTCGAACACCTGCTCGGTCTGCTCGACCGGCTGGTCGACGCCGGCAAGTCGGTCATCGTGATCGAACACCACCAGGCCGTCATGGCGCACGCCGACTGGATCATCGACCTCGGCCCCGGTGCCGGTCACGACGGTGGTCGGGTCGTCTTCGAGGGCACCCCGGCCGATCTTGTCGCCGCCCGCGCCACGGTCACCGGTGAGCACCTCGCGGCCTACGTCGGCCGGTGAGCGGACCGGTCAGGATTCAAGAAGCGCCCACCGTCCCGCCGCGACTAGCGTGACCAGCATGAACGTCACCATTCACGCCAGTTTCCTGCCGCACGACGACCCGGAGGCCTCGCTGGTCTTCTACCGCGATGTCCTCGGCTTCGAGGTCCGGCTCGACGTGGGGCACGGTGCCATGCGCTGGCTCACCGTCGGGCCCGTGGACCAGCCCGACACCTCCATCGTCCTGACCCCACCGGCGGTGGATCCCGGCATCACCGACGCGGAGCGCCGGACCATCGCCGAGATGATGGCCAAGGGCACCTACGCCGGCATCCTGCTGGCCACCGCCGATCTGGACGGCACCTTCGACAAGCTCCAGGCCGGTGGGGTCGAGGTGGTCCAGGAGCCGACCGAGCAGCCGTACGGGCTGCGCGACTGTGCGGTCCGCGACCCGGCCGGCAACCTGATCCGGATCCAGCAGCGTCGCTGAACCCGGCGGCCCTCGGCACCTCCCCGAAGTCAGGCCACTGACGTACCATCAGGCTGATTCTTACCCGGGCGGTGCGGAGGCCGCATGGACGAGGTCACCCTCCGGGCCCTGGGCCTGATCGAAGAGGCCCAGGCCGGTGCGGCCGCGCAGGTGTTGACGGTCGCCGAGTCGGCGCTTCGGGCGGCCACCGGCGAGGTACCCGACGGCCCGGCCGCCATGCACTTCGCCCGTGTGGTGGCGTTGACCCGGCTCGGCGACCTGCCCGCCGCGATCGCCGCCGCCGATCTGATGCTGGCCGCCGCCGAGCGCGAGAACAGCGCCGGCTGGCGCTCCTGTGCGTTGTCGCTGCGCGCGACCCGGCGGCTGCGCCTGGGCGACCAGGACATCGCCGAGTACGACCTCGACGCGGTGCTGCGCGACCTGGTCAGCGCGGAGACGGCGCTGCTGGTCGACGAACCGGATCCGGTGATCATCGGCAACGCCCGTACCGGGATCGCCATCGGCTACGCCCAGCTGCGCCTCTACGAGCTGGCCGCGCCGCAGTTCGAGGCGGCGTACGACGCGGCGTGCCAGGCGGGCTACCCGGACAACGGCAACCGCGCGATGTGGCTGTGCAATCTCGCCGAACTGCACCTGATGTGGGCGCTGGAGCTGTACCAGGTCGGGCAGGTGGTGGCGGCGGAACGGCACACCACCACCGCCGAGGGGTACGCGACCCGGGCGGTGCGGGAGGCCTCTGGCCCGAAGGCCGAGGTGTGGCGGCTCTCGGCGTTGCTGTTCGCGGCGTGTTCGCGGGCGGACCGCCAGGATCCGGCCGCCGCGGCGGCCGACATCCCCCGGTACGCCGCGCTGTTGGGCCGGTACGGACTGGAGGAGTGGCGGCGGGAGACCCTGCTCTGCCGGCCGTTCCACGCCGTTGCCCTGCGCCGCTCGGGACGGCCGGACGAGGCGCTGCGAGTGATCGAGGACGCCGTCGCCGCCCTGGCACCGGAGGTGGACTGGCTGATCTCGGCGGCCCTGCACCGTACGCACGCGGTGCTGCTGTCGATCCACGGGTCGACCGACGCGGTGCCGGGGCTCACCTACGGTGACGCCCTCGCCGAACTGCTGTGGCGGCAGCGGCAGCGCTGGCTGCACACGGCGATGACGATGCAGTCGTACGACGTCCTGCGATGGCGGCACGAGCAGGCCGAACGGGCGGCGCAGACCGACCCGCTCACCGGGGTGGCGAACCGTCGCGGTCTGGACCGCTTCCTGCGGGAGTTGGCACTGGCCGACGCCGCCGTCGACGATCCGGTGGCGGTGCTGGTCGTGGACATCGACCGGTTCAAGCACATCAACGACTCGCTGGGCCACTCCACCGGCGACGAGGTGCTGCGTGCCGTGGCGCGGCTGCTCACGGTCAACGTCCGCAGGGGCGACTTCGTGGCCCGGCTGGGCGGGGACGAGTTCGTCGCCATCCTGCCCGGCGCCGACGCCACGATGGCCCGGGCGGTGGCGCAGCGGGTGGTGGACGCCGTCGCCGGTCTGACGGACTGGCGGGCACAGCTCAGCGTCGGGGTGGCCGGCGGCCCGGCGTACGCGGTGCAGGAGGCCCTCACCCACGCCGACCGCGCGATGTACGCGGCCAAACGCGCGGGTGGCAACCGGGCGAGCTGCCTGGTGCGGTAGCCGGGGTCGCGCCGGCCGCCCGGTCAGAGATGTTGGAACAACGGTGGGAAGACCAGGACCACGATCCAGGCCCACACCGCGTAGACCGGAAGGTAGCCGGTCTGCCAGCGTTCCAGCGCCGCGAACGGGTTACGCCGCCGGACGAACCCCAGCATCAGCCACGCCGACCAGGCGAGGTTGACCAGCAGGATGACGTTCTCACCGAGCGCCGCCGCCTTGTTGGCAGTGGTGCCGTACTCACTGATCCGGTGGGTGATCTCGGCCAGCACCAGCACGTCGATGACGAGTGCGCTGACCACCAGGGCGAGTTGCAGCTTGTCGAACGGGCCGGGCGGGGCCAGCGGATCGCGGGCCGAGATCGAGTAGAGCAGCAGACCCAGCACCACGACCAGCAGCAGGTCGAACAGGATCAGCGCCTCCCGTTCGACGTCGATGCCGGCCCGGGTCCAGACGAGGACGGCGAGGAACACCAGCAGTACGGCGGTGAACAGGGGAGTGAAGATCCGGGTGAGGATGGGCGCGATGTTCTCCACCACGCTCTGCTTGGCCTCGACGAGCCACCCGGCGACCACCACCGCGGCCACCATCCCGCCGGGCAGCACCCACTGGGTGACGGCGTCCTCGGCATCGATCCCGATGGCCTGGAAGGTGCCGACGGTGAACGCGATCAGCACGCCGCCGCCGAGGGCGATGAGGACGAAGTAGACGAACCACTCCCCGGTGAACCGGATGAAGTCCATCCGCCGACGCGTCGAGCGCAGGTCGTCGGCCAGGTACGCCAGGCCGACCACGATCCACAGGGCGATCGGCAGGTGGATGTTGGTCAGTACGTACGACTGCGAGTCGGCGGCGAGCGGATAGCCGTTGGCGGCCACCGCGCCGAGCGTGAACAGCGCGACGAGTGCCCCGATCAGCGTCGGTCCGGCCCGTCGGCGCCAGGCCAGGAAGGCCGCCAGCCAGGGCAGCGCGAACAGGCTGAGGTTGGGTGCGTAGAAGGCGAAGTCCTGGTCGAACCGCAGCCCGAACAGCTCCGGCAGCTTGATCGACACCGCCGCGCCGAGGGCGCAGACGACCATCGCGACCAGATCCCGCCGGGACCGCTCGTCGACGACCGGGTCGTCGCTGCCGCCAGTCAGCACCAGTTGCTTCCACAGCCGGTCCGAGTGCTCCCGGGCGAACTCGCGGGACAGGTCGTCGAGGCGGCCCAGCCGCTTGACCGCGATCAGGAACGCCTCGTCCGGGCGCAGGCCGGTGGCGACGAGTTCGTCGACGGAGCCGCGCAGGTGGTCTTCGAGTTCGTCGGCGTCGGACCGCCGTAGTTCCGGGCGGCGCCGTACGTACTGACGCCACTGCGCGAACTGGACCTCCAGCTGATCGGGGTCGTCGGCGGTGGTCATGCCGGACCCTCCAGCGGGATCGGGGTGAACCGGCGTGCCTCGCCGGTGCCGAGCCAGATCTCCTTGAGCGTGCCGACGACGGTGTCCCACTGGCGGCGTTGCTCGGCGAGTTCGGCCAGTCCGCTGTCGGTGATCCGGTAGTACTTGCGTCGTCGTTCGCCGGGGGGTGACTGCCAGGTCGACTCGACGTGCCCGAGCCGTTCCAGCCGGTGCAGCAGTGGGTAGAGCAGTCCCTCCGTCCAGTCCAGCTCGCCGCCGGACAGCTCGTTGATCCGTCTGAGGATGGCGTAGCCGTAGCTCTCGCCCTCGGCCAGGATGCCGAGCACCATCGGCGTCGCCGACGCTGCCACGAGATCCTTGGTGACCTTCATGAGGCTCGTCGCCTCCCATGCCTAGAACCTTGATGCATCGTAGTTCTAGGTATCAGGAGCGCGCAAGGAAGCCGGCCGCCTCGGCGGGGAGAGCGCGGACGCGCGCCCCGGGATCCGGCGGCCGGCGTGCGCGGGCCTCAGAGGTGGTCGCGGACCCAGCCGGCGAGCAGCCGGGCGCAGTCGTCCACGGACTCCTGCCAGGTGCGGTCGGCGCCGGCGCCGGCCTCGTCGCTGACCTGCTTGACCAGGCGGACCGGTAGGCCGAACCGGCGGGCGGTCGAGGCCACCGCGTAGCCCTCCATGTCCACCAGTTGGGCCCGCGCGGCCAGCGCGGCGCGGGCGGCGTCGTCGGCGATGAACTGGTCGCCGGTGGCGAGCACCGGCCCGTCACCGAGAGCGAGCGGCGCCCCGACGGTCTGCCCGGTCAGCCGGCGGATGAACTCCGTGTCCAGGTCGTGCTGCAGGACGGTGCCCACCTCGTGGGTGCCGGTCCAGCCGGGGTGCAGGGCGCCGGCGGTGCCGAGGTTGACCACCGTCGACGGCGCCGGGCCCCCGGCCAGCGTCGCCGCGAGGGCGGCCGCCGCGTTGACCTTCCCCATCCCGGTGAGCAGCACCGGCAGGTCCGAGTCGAGGTGGGCGGCCTCCTCCGCGAGGGCCAGGACGAGTAGCGGTCGGTCGGTGCTGATCGTCCCTCGAAGATCCATCCGGCGATGGTAGCGGGCGCCCGGCTCGCCCCGCCGCGCGCAGGACGGCGGTCAGCGGGGGTCGTCCGGCCGTACGCGTCGAGCTGCCGGCGGAACTCGGCAAGCAGCGCGGTGAAGTTCCCCCGGTCCTCCGGGCTGGGTGAAGTAGCCGACCCGGGTGGTAGCCGGTGCGGTGGCGATCGATGAAGCCAAGCGGACCACGGGCCGCGGTCAACAGCCGCGTCTCGCCCTGCGGCGATCGGTACGGCAGACTCGGGGATCACGCGGGCGGACCGTCGACCGCGCGGGCGTCGGTCGATCCGGCGGGTGGAGGTGAGAAGTGCGCATCGCGCTGTTCGTGACCTGCCTGGCCGACACCATGTTTCCCGAGGCGGCGAAGGCCACCGTGCGGCTGCTGGAGCGCCTCGGTCACGAGGTGGTCTTCCCGGCGGAGCAGACCTGCTGCGGGCAGATGCACGTCAACACCGGGTATCAGCGCGAGGCACTGCCGTTGGTGCGCCGGCACGTGCGGACCTTCGACCCGTACGACGTGATCGTGGCGCCGTCGGGCTCGTGCGTCGGATCGGTGCGGCACCAGCATCCGATGGTGGCCCGACGGGCGGGCGACGAGCGGCTGGCCGGCCGGGCCGAGGACGTGGCGCGGCGGACGTACGAGCTGTCCGAGTTGCTGGTCGACGTGCTCGGGGTCACCGACGTGGGCGCCTACTTCCCGCACCGGGTCACCTACCACCCGACCTGCCACTCGCTGCGGATGCTGCGGGTGGGTGACCGGCCGCTGCGGCTGCTGCGCGCGGTGCGCGGACTCGACCTGGTCGCGCTGCCGGCCGCCGAGCAGTGCTGCGGGTTCGGTGGGACGTTCGCGGTGAAGAACGCCGACACCTCGACGGCGATGCTGGCGGACAAGATGCGACACGTCCTCGCCACCGGCGCGGACGTCTGCACGGCGGGGGACGCCTCGTGCCTGATGCACCTCGGCGGTGGGCTGTCCCGGCTGCGTACCGGGGTCCGGACGGTGCACCTGGCGGAGATCCTGGCCGCGACCGAGCACCGCGATACCGCCGACGGGCGGAACCGATTGGGGGTGGGGCCGTGAGCCAGGTCTTCCTCGGGATGCCGGCGACCGCGCCGGCCGGCGTGGGACACCTACGCGGTACGGAGTCCTTCCCGCGCGCCGCGCGGCGCGCCCTGGCCGACCCGCAGCTGCGCCGCAACCTCGGCCACGCCACCACCACGATCCGGGCCAAGTCGGCCGCGGTGATCGACGAGCTGCCGGACTGGGCGCAGCTGCGGGCGGCCGGCAGCGCGATCAAGACCGACGTGCTGGCCCGCCTGCCGGAGCTGCTCGTGCAGCTCGAGGCGAAGGTGACCGAGGCCGGCGGGGTGGTGCACTGGGCCGCCGACGCCAACGACGCCAACCGGATCGTCACCGACCTGGTCCGCGCCACCGGCAGCGATCGGGTCATCAAGGTCAAGTCGATGGCCACCCAGGAGATCGGGCTCAACGAGGCCCTCGCCGCCGCCGGGATCGAACCGGTGGAGACCGACCTGGCCGAGCTGATCGTCCAACTCGGCGACGACCGGCCCAGCCACATCCTGGTCCCGGCCATCCACCGCAACCGGGCCGAGATCCGGGAGATCTTCCTGCGGGCCATGCCGGGGGTGGATCCCGCGCTGACCGACGAGCCCGCCGCCCTCGCCGCGGTCGCCCGCCGCTACCTGCGGCAGACCTTCCTCAGCACGAGGGTGGCGGTCTCCGGCGCGAACTTCGCCGTGGCGCAGACCGGCACCCTCGCCGTGGTGGAGTCCGAGGGCAACGGCCGGATGTGCCTGACCCTGCCGGAAACGCTGATCACCGTGATGGGGATCGAGAAGGTGGTCCCGACCTGGCAGGACCTGGAGGTGTTCCTCCAGTTGCTGCCCCGGGCCTCGACCGGGGAGCGGATGAACCCCTACACCTCGATGTGGACCGGCGTCACCTCCGGTGACGGGCCGCAGGCGTTCCACCTGGTGCTGCTGGACAACGGGCGCAGCGCGGTGCTGGCCGACCGGACGGGCCGGCAGGCGCTGCACTGCATCCGCTGCTCGGCCTGCCTCAACGTCTGCCCGGTGTACGAGCGCACCGGCGGGCACGCGTACGGGTCGGTGTATCCGGGGCCGATCGGCGCGGTGCTGTCGCCACAGCTGACCGGGGTGGCGGACAACGCCTCCCTGCCGTACGCCTCCTCGCTCTGCGGTGCCTGCTACGACGCCTGCCCGGTCGGGATCAACATTCCGGAACTGCTCGTGCACCTGCGCGACCAGGTGCCGCACCCGCGGGCCGAGGCGACGGCGATGGCGGCCGCCGGGTACACGATGGACCGGCCTCGGCTCTACGAGGCGGCGCAGCGGGCCACCCGGCTCGGCCGGCTCGCCGGACGACGTGGGCGTGGACTGCCGCCACCGCTGACCGGCTGGACCGCCAGCCGGGACCTGCCGGAACCGCCGGAGCAGACGTTCCGGCAGTGGTGGGCGCAACGATGAACTCCCGCGATCTGGTGCTGGGCCGGCTCCGCGCCGCCCTCGCCGCCGACCCGCCGACCACGACCGGGGCGGTGCCGCGCGACTACCGGCAGTCCGGTGCGCTCGACCTCGACCGGCTGGTGCAGCGGTTGACCGACTACCGTGCCCAGGTGCACCGGGCGGCCGAGGACACCGTCGCCGAGACGATCGCCGCTCTCCTGCCGTCGGGGGCCACCGTCGTCGTACCGCCGGGTCTGCCCGCCGGCTGGCTGCCGCCGACGGTGACCGTGCTGCCCGACACCGGGCTGGACAACCGACAGATCGGCGCGGCGGACGCGGTGGTCACCGCCGCGGCGGTCGCGGTCGCCGAGACCGGCACGGTCGTCCTCGACGGCTCGCCCGACCAGGGGCGCCGGGTGATCAGCCTGCTGCCGGACCGGCACGTCTGCGTAGTCCGCGCCGGGCAGGTGGTGGCCACCGTGCCCGAGGCGCTCACCCGACTCGTCCCCCACCGGCCGCTGACCTGGATCAGCGGCCCGTCGGCCACCAGCGACATCGAACTCAACCGGGTCGAGGGCGTACACGGCCCCCGGACCCTGCACGTCGTCCTGCTGTCCTGAGCCACGGCCCGTGCCGCCGCGTGGGTCTCGGCCGCCCGGCCGGTGCTGCTGCCGGTGCGCCCGTTGCATCGACCGTGATCGAATGAAAGACTTGGTTCGAGTCGCGCTCGGAGCCGGCGCGACTCGTTGCAGCGCAAGGGGACGCGCGGGCACACCCCGCGCCGGGCCGTCCTCCTCCGGCAGATCCGACCGGGCGCCGCGCGGCGGTGCCCGTCCCCTCAGGAGGCACGGATGAATCGCACGTTCGGCGTGGTGCTGGCCGCCGCGACCTTGACCCTGGCCGCGGCGCTCGCCTCGCCCGCCGCCGCCGGGCCCGCACCCGCGGCGACCCCGGCACCGGCACCGTCACCGACCCCGGTCTGCCCGCCCGCGCTGCCGCTCAGCGCATTGGTGACCGGAGCGACCGCCACCAGCGTGACCATCACCTACAGCGCGTTCATGATCCCGCCCTGCGGCTACGACCTGCCGATCACGGTCCACCTGTTCGGCAGCCGCGACGACGCCGTCGGGTGGCAGGATCCGGTGGCCGACGGCACCTCCGGGCCGGAGCGCTTCGGCACGGTCACCGTCGGCGGGCTGACCCCGGACACCGACTACTGGTTCCGGATCAGCGACGCCACCGGCATCCGCGATCCGTACGTGATCGGTGGACCGGCGCGGACCGGAGGGCAACCGCCGTGCACCGCCACGGCCACGATCGACAGCGCGTGGGGCAGCGGCTTCGTCGCCACGGTCACCGTACGCAACACCAGCGGTGGGCAACTCGACGGCTGGCGCGTGCAGTGGCGCTGGTCCGGCGACGAGCGCATCCAGTCGGTCTGGAACGCGGTGGTGCAGACCACGGCAGCGGACGTGACGGCCGGGCACGCCGGGTACAACGGCTCGCTCGCTCCGGGCGGCTCGACCACCTTCGGGCTGCTGGCGGCGACCAGCAGCGTGCCGGCGGCTCTCGCGCTCACCTGTGCGGGCTCGTCCTGACGCACCCGGCGGCGCATCCGGCCGCATGGGGGATTGTGAATGCGTTACCCGGTGGTAACGATGTCGTGTCATGGACTCCGCCCTGACCTTGATCGGACTACCCGTCGCACTCGGCATCATCATGCTCGGTCTGGGTCTCGGCCTGACCGTCGCCGACTTCCGCCGGGTGGCCCACCACCCGAAGGCCGCCGTCATCGCGCTGGTGTGCCAGATCCTGCTGCTGCCGGCGCTCTGCTTCGGCCTGGTACTCGCCTTCGGCCTGCCGCCGGCGTTGGCCGTCGGGATGATGCTGCTCGCGGCATCACCCGGCGGCACCACCGCCAACCTCTACAGCCACCTGTTCGGCGGGCACGTGGCCCTCAACATCACCCTGACCGCGATCAACTCGGTGCTGGCCGTGTTCACCCTGCCGATCGTGGTCAACCTGTCGGCCGGCTACTTCCTCGGTGACGGCCGGAGCCTCGGCCTGCAGTTCGACAAGGTGTTGCAGGTCTTCGCCATCGTGCTGGTACCGGTGGTCGTCGGCATGCTGATCCGGTCCCGGTGGCCGCGGGTGGCCGAGAACCTGAACCGGCCGGTACGGATCCTGTCGGTCGTGGTGCTGGTCGCGGTGATCGCCGGTGCCGTGCTCGGTGACCGGGACAACCTCGCCGACTACTTCGTCTCGGTCGGCCTGGCGGTGTTGGCCTTCAACGTACTCAGCCTCGCCATCGGCTACGGGGTGCCCCGGCTGGCCGGCGTCGAGCGCAGCGCCGCCAAGGCGGCCGGATTCGAGATCGGCATCCACAACAGCACCCTGGCCATCACGATCGCGCTCAGCCCGGCGCTGCTCGACGACACCCAGATGGCGGTACCGGCGGCCGTCTACGGCATCGTCATGTTCTTCACCGCCGCCGCCTTCGGCTACCTGGTCAACCGGTGGGGTGCCCGGTCCGCCACCACCTCCGGCGAGCCGGCCGCGACCTGAGACCGGGCCATCCACCCCGGCCGTGACCTGAGACCGGGCCATCCACCCCGGCCGTGACCTGAGACCCCGGGCCAGACACCGACTGTCGTGACGCGGACACCCACCGGTGGGTCGGGTGGCGTGCCCTGCCTGTGCAACGATCGTTGAGCGTCATGCCGACCGCCCGGCTCCGCCGGCCAGCGCTGCGTCCCGAGTACGGGCAGACGCGGAATGGCACCCCACCTCGTACCCCTTTGGAGAGCACGATGCCCCTCTCTCCGGCTCGGGTCCTCGCCGCGCTGAACGCGGTGCGACCCCCCGACCAGGCGTCTCCGGTCATGGACAAGGCCGTCGTGATCGGCGGCAGCATCGCCGGGATGCTCGCCGCCCGGGTGCTGGCCGACCACGCGCAGAGCGTGGTGGTCATCGACCGGGACGACCTGCATGTGACCGGCCAGCGTCTCGGTGTCCCGCAGGGCACCCAGCTGCACGCGTTGCTGCCCGGCGGCTTCCTCCAGTTGGAACGGCTCTTCCCCGGCTTCCGGGAGCAGGCCGTGGCGCAGGGGGCGGTCGAGGCGCCGCCCGCGGCCCGCCGGAACTACCTCGACGGCCGGCTGAAGGTCGGCGTGCCCGACGACGCGGACAGCCTGGCCGGCAGCCGGCCGCTGCTGGAGGGGCTGATCCGGCAGCAGGTACTGCGGCTGCCCAACGTCAAGACGGTCACCGCCCGCGCCACCGGACTGGTCTTCGACGGCGCGGTGACCACCGGGGTGCGCTACGACGTCGGTGGTGCGGCCGGCGTCGAGCACGCCGACCTGGTGGTGGACGCGATGGGCCGGTCGAGCCGGCTGTCGGACTGGTTGGCGCAGGCCGGCTGGGAGCGTCCCCCGATGCGGCGGATGCCCGTACACCTCAACTACGCCACCGCCCTGTTCCGCCGCCGGGAGGCGAACCCGGAGCACACCGTGGTCCTGGCGCTGCACAGCCCGCGGATGTCCTCGGACGTGGCCGGCGCGGCGTTCTTCGCGATCGAGGACGGCCGGTGGATGGCGATGATGGCCGGCTACGCGGAGAACCGGCCGGGACGTACCGCCGAGGACTTCGTACGCCGACTGCGTGAGCAGTTCCCACCCGAGTTCCGGGAGGTGGCCGACAGCGAGCTGCTCGGCGACGTGCAGACCTACCGGCACGCCGACAGCCGGCGGCGCGACTTCCACGAGTTGCCGCGGTTCCCGGCCGGGCTGGTGCCGATCGGCGACGCGGTCGCCTCGTTCAATCCGGTGTACGGGCAGGGCATCACCGCGGCGGCGCTGCACGCGGCCTGCCTGTCGTGGTATCTGCGGCCGGGGCCGGACCTGCGGATGCCGGCCCGTGAGTTCCTGGCCCTGCAGCGGGTCGTCGTCGACGCCGCCTGGTCGATCTCGACCTCCGCCGACCTGGCGCTGCCGCACGTGACCGGTCCCTACCCGCGCGGCTACCGGCTCTCCAGCTGGGTCAGTCGGCAGATCGTCGCGGCGACCGTCACCGACGTGGCGATCGCCCGGCGGTTCAACGACGTGGTCTCCATGCGTGCGCACCCGAGTTCGCTGGCCACCCCCGGTGTCCTGCTGGGTGCCCTGCGGGCGAACCTCCGGGCGCGCTGACCGGCATCGCGGCCGGGGGCGCCCGGCCACGGCTGGTGCTCGGTCCGACCGGCGGGCAGAGTTACTCCCGTCGACTCTCCAGTGGAACGGAGTGCATGGTGGCGTACGTCTTCCTGCTGCTCGCCATCGCGGCCGAGGTCACCGGCACGAGCCTGCTCAAGGCCACCGAGGGGTTCACCCGGCTGTGGCCCACCGTCGGGCTGGTCGTGGCCTACCTGACGGCGTTCGCGCTGCTGGCGCAGGCGGTCAAGGGGATCGAGGTCGGCGTCGCGTACGCCGTCTGGTCGGGGCTGGGCACCGCCGCCATCGTGGCCATCGGCGCGGCGGTGCTCGGTGAACCGTTGACGGTCACCAAGGTGGTCGGTGTCGGCCTGGTCATCGCCGGTGTCGTGCTGCTCAACCTGCGGGCGGCCCACTGACCCGCCCGCCCGGGGGGGGCAGTGGGCCGGTGGCGGACCGAGCCGGCCGGCGGGTGTCGTACGCTGCCCTCGTGGTCAGGGTCGGTGCGACGGAGCCGGTGGCGGCGCGGGTGGCCGCCGTGGCACTGCTGGTCGTGCTGTTCGTGCTGCACGTCTGGCAGTGCGTGGCCGGCGCCGACCTGCCGCGTCCACTCGCCGCGGCGGCGTCCGGAACCATGGTGACCGTCGACGCCCAGTGGTCCGCTGTGTCCGGCCCGGCGCCCGTCGATCGGTCCGTCGCGACCGTCGCGGTGGTGCCGTCGCCGGCCGACCCGATGTCGGCGGTGGGCGACGGGCCGGTTGCGCCGGTGCTCGGCGAGGTCGTGCGGGGGGCCTGTCTGGTCCTGCTGACCGTGGCCACCGTGCTCTCGCTCGGCGCCCTGCGGCGATGGATGCTGCGTGCCCCGGTGCACCGGGCACCGGCTGACCGGGCGCCGGACCGCCCGTGGGCCGGGTGGGATCTGTCCCGGCTGTGCGTGCTGCGTACGTAGGCCGACGCCGAGCTTCGCGACCAGCACTCCGGGCCGACGTCGGTAGGTGAACGGGGTCGGCTGGTCGGTGTCCTGGTCGGTGCCGTCCTTCCGGTGCCCCTGACCGGCCTCGGCGTCGGTGGCGGCAGGGTCGCGGCAGTCTCGTCGTCAGAGGACCATGTGAACGACACGATCACCTACATGTTGGCCGTGCCCGGCATCTGCTGTGATCGGTGCGAGTCGGCGGTGCGCCGGATCCTGGAGGCCCTGCCGGGGGTGCACCGGGCCCACGTCTCCGTCGCGGCCGGTCGCGCCGTGGTGGACGCCGATCCGGTGCGGGTGACCGCCGCGCTCCTGGCCACGGCGCTCGGTGCGGCCGGCTATCCGGCCCGGTTGGAACGGCTCTGACCGACTCGACAGCGACGTTCGACGGGGTGGCGATCCCGTCGAGCCGACCGGGATAGTTGCACTCATTGCAATGTCAGCATATGTTGTCGGCGACGGCTTCGGTGGAAGGGGCGCGGGATGGGTGCCGGGCACGACCACGGGCAGCAGGTGCTGCGCGCGGGGGAGAAGCATCGCGGACGGTTGTGGGCGGCCTTCGCCCTGCTGGCCGTGTTCATGGTGGTGGAGGCGATCGGGGCCTGGGTGACGGGCTCGCTGGCGTTGCTCTCCGACGCCGGGCACATGTTCACCGACGTGCTCGGCATCGGGATGGCGCTGGCCGCGATCACCGCGGCCAGCCGCGCCGCCCGGGACGGCCAGCGCACCTTCGGGCTGTACCGGATGGAGGTCCTGGCCGCCCTGGCGAACGCGGTACTGCTGTTCGGCGTCGCCGTCTACGTGGTCGTCGAGGCGGTCCGCCGGCTCGGCGAACCGCCGGAGGTGCTGGTCGGCCCGATGCTGGCCGTCGCCGTGGCCGGGTTGCTGGCCAACATCGTGGCCTTCCTGCTGCTGCGTTCCGGCGCGCAGGAGAGCCTGAACGTGCGCGGGGCGTACCTCGAGGTCCTCGGCGACCTGCTGGCCTCGGTCGGCGTGATCGTCGCCGCTGGGGTGATCGCACTGACCGGCTGGTGGTACGCCGACCCGATCGTCGCCGTGGCGGTGGGCGTGTTCATCCTGCCCCGTACCTACCGGCTGGGCCGGGCCGCCCTACGGGTGCTGGTGCAGGCCGCGCCGCCGCACGTGGACGTCGCCGAGGTCCGTGAGGGGCTGCACGGGGTGGCCGGTGTGGCCGACGTCCACGACCTGCACGTGTGGACCCTGACCTCGGGCATGGAGGTCGCCTCGGCGCACCTGACCCTGACCTCCGGCGCGGACCTGGCCACGGTGTTGGGCGCCGCCCGGCAACTGCTGCACGACCGCTTCGAGATCGAACACGCCACGTTGCAGGTGGAACCGCAGGGCGCCGACGGCGTCTGTGACGGGGCTCATTGGTGACATTCCGGATGGAACCACCGGCTATCCTGCGCCGACTACCAGGGAAACCGCCCGCCTACCGGGAGAACTTCGTGAACCGCCCGCCGCACCGTCCCGCCCCGCTGCCCGTGGGCGAGGCGTCCGCGTCGGCCGCCGTACCGCCGGTGGCCCGGCGATGAGCCGGCCCGCCGTGCTGCGCCGGCCGGTACTGCTGCCCGCCGCCACGGTCCTGCTCGCCGCCGGGGTCGGGGCGCTGCTGCTGCGCTGGGGCGGGGGCAGCACCCCGCCGACCCCACCCGGGCTGCCCGAGCCGGACCGCACCGCCGCGTGGCTGCTGCCGGCCGCCCGGCTCGGCATGCAACTCGGCGCGGTGAGCACCGTCGGCCTGTTGCTCGCCGCCGCCGTGCTCTCTCCGCGTGACGAGGGCGGTCGGCTC
The DNA here is from genome assembly GCF_003583405.1 of Micromonospora radicis. Taxonomy (GTDB): domain Bacteria; phylum Actinomycetota; class Actinomycetes; order Mycobacteriales; family Micromonosporaceae; genus Micromonospora; species Micromonospora radicis. Next base: position 166,833 of record NZ_QXEC01000005.1, on the reverse strand, counting down.
TCCGTGCTGGGCTACCGCCGGCTGCGCGCCGCGGCGTCGACGGCGGCCCTGTGGGCGGTCTGCGCCGCGGTCGCGGTCTGCTACACCCTGGTCGACCTGTTCGGGTTGCCCGCGTCGCAGGTGCTCTCGGTCCGGGCGGTGCTCAACTTCGTCGGTACCCTGCCGCTGGGGCAGGCGTTGGCGACCAGCACGGCGCTCGCCCTGCTCACGGCGGTGATCGCGGCCCGTAGCCTGCGCCCGGCGGGAGCCTGGGTGGCGTTGGCGACCGCGCTGGCGGCGGTGCTGCCGCCGGTCTTCACCGGGCACGCCGCCTCGGCCAGCAACCACCAGCTGGCCGTCTCCGGCCTGCTTCTGCACGTCGTGCCGACCACGCTCTGGGCCGGTGGTCTGCTCGCGCTGGCGGTCACCGCCCGGGGCAGCGCGGCGGATCTCGCCGTCGCGGTCCGCCGGTTCTCCCCGCTGGCACTGAGCTGCCTGGTCGCCGTCGGCGCCTCCGGGGTGGTGTCGGCGGCCGTGCGGCTGACCGGCCCGGGCGACCTGACCGGCACCCGCTACGGGCAACTGCTGCTGGTCAAGATCGCCGTGTTGGCCGCGGTCGCGGTGCTCGGGCTGCTGCACCGCCGCCGGGCCGTCCCCGCCCTGCTCGCCGGCCGGCGACGCCCGTTCCGGCGGGTCGCGGTCGTGGAGACGCTGCTGTTCGGCGCCGCGCTCGGCACCGCCGTGGCGCTGTCGCGTACGCCCGCCCCGCTCGGCGGGACCGAGGAGGACGTGGCCACCGCGCTGCTCGGTTTCCCGATGCCCCCGCCGCTGAGCGTCGAGACGGTGGCCCGACTCTGGCTGCCCGAACCGCTGATCATCGCGGTCGCCCTGGCTGCGGCCGGGCTCTACCTGGCCGGGGCGTGGCGGCTGCACCGTCGCGGTGACGCCTGGCCGATCGCCCGTACCGCGCTGTGGCTGGCCGGCTGCGCGGTGATCGTCGTCGCCACCTCCAGCGGGTTGGCCCGGTACGGGCCGGTGCTGTTCTCCGTGCACATGGTGCAGCACCTGCTGTTGATGATGGTCGCGCCGATCCTGCTCGTCCTGGCCGGTCCGGTCACCCTCGCGTTGCGGGCGCTGCGCCCGTCGGCGGACCCGCGCTGGCCCGGCCCCCGCGAGTGGCTGTCGGTGGCCCTGCACTCCCCGGTGTCCCGGGCGTTGACCCATCCGGTGGTGGCGCTCGCCCTCTACGTGGCCAGTCTGTACCTGCTCTACTTCACCGGCCTGTACGAACTGGCGGTCCGCTCGCACGCCGCCCACCTGGCGATGGTCGTCCACTTCCTCGGCGTCGGGTACCTCTTCTTCTGGGCCGTCATCGGCGTCGATCCGGCGCCGCGCCGGATCCCGCATCCGCTGAAGATGGTGCTGGTGCTGATCAGCATGGTGTTGCACGCCTTCCTCGGTGTCGCGCTCATGCAGTCGGCCACCGTGCTCGCGGCCGACTGGTGGGCCGCGCTGGACCGGCCGTGGGGGCCGACCCCGTTGCAGGACCAGTGGGCGGCGGGCGGGATCGCCTGGTCCTTCGGTGAGCTGCCCACGGTGATCGTGATGGGCGCGCTGCTGTATCAGTGGATCAAGGCTGATCAGCGGGAGGCCCGCCGCCGGGACCGGGTCGCCGACCGGGCCGAGGCGCAGGGGCGCGAGGATCCCGAACTCGCCGCGTACAACCGGATGCTGGCCGAGTTGGCCGAGCGGGATCGCCGAGTGGGGCGATGAACCCTCCCGTCCCGCCCTGCGATGACCTGACCGGTTTGTTACCTGAAGTCCGGATTCGTGAGCCACGCCGGGGGAATGGCCGGCGGGGCGGGGTCGTTGTAACCAGCCGACGCCCCGAGCAGCGCCATCCCCGGCCGCTCGGGATCCTCCCTGACGCACGCCGCCGGCCCCCCGGCCGGTGCGCGCTGCCATCCCCCGGACGAGAGGTGAGCACGATGACCACGAACACCCGTTGGCTGCCGGACCTCACCCGCACCCCGCTGCTGCGCAAGACCGCCCTCGCGGTCGCCGGCCTGGCCGTGGCCGGCGGCGCGCTAGCCGGCCCGGCCGTCGCGGCGCACGCCGCGCCGGTATCGCCGGACAAGGCGACCGTCGCCGACCGGGACGCCGGCAAGCGATCCGCCGGCAAGGAACTCGACTTCCGGTACGGCTACCAGGAGACCTACTTCTACTGCGCGCCGGCGGCCACCAAGATGGCCCTGTCCGCGCTCGGCAAGGATCTCAGCCAGGACGAGCTGGCGAAGAAGCTGGGCACCACCGAGGCGGGTACGAACTCCGCCCTGGAGACCACCCGGGTGCTCAAGGACGTCAGCGGCAAGGACTACCGCACGGTCGAGATCCGTGGCGAGAAGGCCGACAAGGCCGAGATCGATAAGCTGCGCGAGGACGCGGTACGGGCCATCGACGACCGGCGCCCGGTGGTGGCCAACATCATCGGCACCGGGGTCGACACCGACGGCGACGCCCACTCCTACCCGGGCGGGCACTACGTGACCGTGGTCGGCTACCGCGACGGCGGGGACACCGTGAAGATCGGTGACTCCTGGTCGGAGAAGGGCCAGTACTGGATCAGCACCGACAAGCTGGCCAACTGGATCGCCTCCCGCGGCTACTCCGCATGACCGACACCGACAACCGGCAGGGCCGGACCCGGGTACGGGTCCGGCCCTGCCGCGTCGTCGGCTCTCAGCTGGCTGGCAGGAAACGCGTACAGCATTGGCGGCATCCACAGGGAAGGTTGGCACCCGCATGACGAGGAACACCCGGCTGACGTTGGCGATGATCCTGGTGGTGATCCTCGCCCTGCTCGGCCTGACCGCCGTCAACCGTAACAGCGGCCCGCGCCCGACCAGCGGTGCCGGCGCGGAGGTCGACCCGGCGGTGCTGGTCCGCGAGGACAGCCACCGGCTCTCCACCGCCCCCGATGGCAAGGTCACCCTGGTCGAGTTCCTCGACTTCGAGTGCGAGGCGTGCGGCGCCGTCTATCCGGCGATCAAGGAGATCCTGGACACCTACCAGGATCGGCTCACCTTCGTGGTGCGCTACTTCCCGATCCCCAGCCACCCCAACGCGGAGCTGGCCGCACGGGCCGCGCAGGCCGCCGCCGAGCAGGGCCGGTTCGCCGAGATGTACACCGTGCTCTTCGAGAACCAGGAGGCGTGGGGGCACCAGCGCACCCCGCAGACCGAGACGTTCGTCGAGTACGCGCGCACCCTCGGCCTGGACGTCGACCGGTTCCGGCGTGACCTGGACGACCCGGCCGTCGCCGCCCGGGTGGCCAGCGACCGCGCCGACGGCGAGACCGCCGGAGTGCAGGGCACCCCGACGTTCTTCCTCAACGGTCGGCAGCTGACCGAGATCCGAACCCAGGCGGACATGATCGCCGCCATCGACGCCGCGCTCGCCCGATGACCGCCACCGCCGAGCGTCGCGGGGACACCACGGCGCCAGCCGGATTCCTCGCCCGGGTGACCGCCTGGGTGCTCGCCCTCGGCGGCGGCGTCGGCCTGCTGGCCGCCGGCACCCTCACCGTCGAGAAGATCAACCTGCTGGCCGACGCCGACTACGTGCCGACGTGCAGCATCAACCCGATCCTGTCCTGCGGTTCGGTGATGACCACGCCGCAGGCCGCCGCCTTCGGCATCCCCAACCCGCTGCTCGGCATCGCCGGCTTCGCCGTGGTCACCACCCTCGGTGTGCTGCTGCTCGGCGGCGTACGCCTGCCCCGCTGGGCGTGGCTCGGCCTGCAGGCCGGCGCCACCTTCGGCGTGGTCTTCGTGCACTGGCTGATCTACCAGAGCCTGTACGTCATCTCGGCGCTCTGCCCGTACTGCATGGTGGTCTGGGTCGTCACCATCGCGATCTTCCTCTACACCACGCTGCGCAACCTGCGTGAACTCCCGTCCTCGTCGCCGCTGTCCCGACTGGCCGGGCTCGCCGGCTACCACAGCGTCATCCTGGTCGCCTGGTACGTGGTGATCCTGCTGGCCATCCTGGTGCGGTTCTGGGACTACTGGTCCACGCTGGGCTGAGCGGAAGCTGCCGATGTCGTCACGGGGGGTGCCGCCGCGACCTTCACCGTCGTCGCCGACTGAGCGGGCGCGCGGCGGTCAACGGGTCCGGTGGCACGAACCGTTTGGCCAGCTCGTTGGCGGCGACGTAGGCGACGGTCAGCGCGGCCAGGGTGGCCAGGACCGGCAGCGGCGGCCGGCCGAGCCCCAGCGGCGCGGCCAGCGGACCGAACGGCAGCGCGACGGTGACCGCCACCAGCAGAGCCCCGGTCACCAGCAGCGGCGTGGACGGCCGGCTGCGCAGGAAACCGCGGTTGGTGCGCAGCACCATCAGGACGATGATCTCGGTCGCGGTGAACTGGATGAACCACGCCGAACGGAAGACGTCGGTGGGGGTGTGCCACCACCAGTGCAGCACCGCGAGCGCGCCCAGGTCCACGGCGATGCTGATGGAGCCGTAGACCAGCATGAACCGGCGGATCGCCGGGACGTCGACGGTGCGGGGGCGGTGCAGCTGCTCCGGATCGGTGTGGTCGGTGGAGATGGTGGTGTACGGGATGTCGGAGAGGAAGTTCAGCAGCAACACCTGACGGGGCAGCAGCGGCAGGAACGGCAGCAGCAGGGTGGCCACGCTCATGCTGACCACGTTGCCGAAGGACGCGCTGGTGTTGACCCGGATGTACTTCAGGGTGTTGGTGAACGTCCGCCGGCCCAGCCGGACCCCGTCGGCGACGACGTCGAGGTTCTTCTCCAGCAGCACGATCGCGGCGGCCTGCTTGGCGACGTCGACGGCGGTGTCGACGGAGATGCCGACGTCGGCGGCGTGCAGGGCGGGGGAGTCGTTGATCCCGTCGCCGATGAACCCGACCACCGCGCCACCGGAACGCAGCGCGGTCAGCACCCGTTCCTTCTGCACCGGGTCGACCTCGGCGAACACGGTGGTACCGGCGACCCGACCAGGCAGGTCCGCGTCGGAACAGGCGGCGATGTCGGCGCCGAGCATCGGCTCACCGGCGAGCCCGACCTGCCGGGCCACGTGCGCCGCCGAGTGCCGGTTGTCGCCGGTGACCAGCCGGACGGAGATGCCCATGGTGCCGAGCCGGTCGATCGCCTCGGCGGCGTCGGGCTTGGCCGGATCCTGGAAGGTGAGCAGGCCGACCAGGGTCATCTCCGCCTCGTCGGCCACGCTGGCCGTGCGGGCGCCGGGAAGGGCCCGCACGGCCAGCCCGAGTACCCGGTGGCCCTCGCCGCTGAGTTCGGCGAACCGCCGTTCGACCCGGTCCCGGACGGCGTCGAGCGGCCGCACACCGGCACCGGTGCGGGCCGCCGTGCAGACCGTCAACATCGAGGCGAGCGACCCCTTGGTGATCAGCGTGGCGGTGCCACCCTCGTCGACCAGCAACGACAGCCGCTGCCGGCTGAAGTCGTACGGAACCTCGGCGATCCGTCGGGCCGGATCGGCCGGCGGCTGCCCGGACATGATCGCGGCGTCCATCGGGTTGCCGAAGCCCTGCTGCAGGCCGGCGTTGAGCCGGGCCAGGCGGGCCACCTCGGGATCCGGCGCGCCGTCGACATCGAGGCCGGCGGCCAGCGTGACGGTTCCGGCGGTGAGGGTTCCGGTCTTGTCCGTCAGCAGCACGGTCATCGCACCGAAGTCCTCGATGGCCTCCAGGCGCTTGACGATGACCCGGTGCGCGGCCATCGCCCGCGCCCCCGCGGAGAGGCTGACCGCGACGATCGCCGGCAGCATCTGCGGGGTCACGCCGACGGCGAGGGCCAGGGAGAACAACAGCGAGTCGATGACCGGCCGGCCCATCAGCAGGTTCGCGACCGCGATACCGACGAGCAGTACCACCATGATCCGTACCAGCAGCAGCCCGAACCGGGTCAGTCCGCGCTGGAAACCGGTGGCCGTGGCCCGGGTGCCGACCCGGGCGGCGACCTCGGCGAACGCGGTGTCCCGACCGGTCCGCATGACCACCGCCCGGCCGGTGCCGCTGACCACGTGCGTGCCCATCCACAGGGCGTTGGTGCGGCCCGCCAGGTCCGCCTCCGCGGGCGTGGGATCCGTGGTCTTCGGTACCGGGAACGACTCCCCGGTCAGCGCGGCCTGGTCGACCTGTAGCCGCTGCGCGTCGACCAACCGGCAGTCGGCGGGGACCACGTCACCGGCGCGCAACACCACCAGGTCGCCGAGGACCACCTCCTCGACCGGCACGGAGACCTCACGGCCGTCCCGGAGCACCTCGACGCCGACCCGTACCCGGGCCTGCAACGCGTCGACCGCGCGCCCCGCCGCGCGTTCCTGCCAGTACCCGAGCCCGCCGCTGGCGGCGACGATGGCCAGGATGATGACGCCGTCGACGAGGTCGCCGACGATCATCGACAGCACCGTGGCGGCGACGAGGATCAGGATGATGGGGCTGCTGAACTGGCTCGACAGCAGCCGCCAGCCGTGGCGACGGGCCAGGGCGATCCGGTTGGGTCCGTGCTCGGCCAGCAACCGGGTGGCCCGTTCACCCGTCAGCCCCTGTGCCGGTGCGCCGACGGCGGCCAGCGCCTCGGGTAGCTGACCGGCCCAGAAGGCCCCGGTGCGGCCGTGCCGGCCGGTCTGTGCCCCCACCCGTCCTCCGCAGCCTCGCGGCGGCACCGGCACGCCCGGCGCAGCTCCGACGCTACCGATCCGGCACCGGCCGCGAAGCCGGTTGGCGGCATCGGTCAGCGGGCCGGTCCGGTGGGTCGCCGCCGACGGTGGTGCCGCCAGAGCGCCAGCAGCGCCCCGACCACGAGCAGGGCGAGCAGGACGTGGGTGCCGATGCCCAACTCGTGCTCCAGATAGCGGTACGACGCCGAGCCGAGGTAGCCCAACAGGACCACCGTCGTCGCCCACACCGACCCACCGGCCACGTTCGCCCAGCCGAAGGTGGACCGGGACATCCCGCTGGCGCCGGAGAAGAGCGGCACCAGCACCCGCAGCACCGCCACCCACCGGCCGATCACCACCGCCGCCGCGCCCCGGGTCGCCACCAGCCGCCGGGCCCGGTCCAGGTCCAGATGCCGCCGGGCCACCGCCGGCGCGCGAGCCAGCACCGCCGGGCCGTAGCGCCGGCCGAGCAGGTAGCCGACCTGGTCGCCGAGGCATGCTCCGGCCGCCGCGACGACGATCACCGCCCACAGCGGTAGCCCGCCGAGGTGCGCCACCACGCCGCCGACCAGGACGGCGGTCTCGCCGGGCACGAACAACCCCAGCAACGTCGAGGACTCCAGCGCCGGCAGCAGGAACACCAGCGCCAACACCGCCACCGGCGGCAGCGCGGCGAGTACGGCCAACACCCGGTCCACCTCCTGATTGTGGCCGCCGCACCGGCCGGGATCCGGGCGATCGGAGCAGCGGAAACGACCGAAGCAGCCGCGACGAGGCCGTAGGTTCGAAACCGACAGGAGGACCGTGGCATCCCGGACACATCGACCGTCACCGGCGCTGCTGGTCAGCCTGGCCGGCTCGGCCGTCCTGGTGGTCGTGGCGAGCCTGCTGGTGCGCAGGTATCCGGTCGCGGCCTGGGAACGGGACGTGTTCACCCTGCTCAACCGCGCGCCGGCCGGGCTGACACCGGTACTGGTCGTGATCATGCAGGTCGGCTCGTACCTCACGGTCTTCGGCGCGGCCCTGCTCGCCGCCCTGCTGCGGCGGCCCGCGCTCGCCCGGGATCTGCTGCTGGCCGGCAACCTGGCCTACTGGCTGGCGATCGTCAACAAGGTCGCGGTGGCCCGGCAGCGGCCGGCGGCCCTGCTGGCCGACGTGGCCCTGCACGACACGGTCACCGGCGCGCTGGGCTATCCCTCCGGGCACGTCGCGGTCGCCACCGCGTTGGCCCTGGTGGCCGCCCGGGCGGGCGGTGTCCGTTGGCGGCGCCTGCTCTGGCTGGTCGTCGTCCTGGTCGCGGTGGCGCGGATACACGTCGGCGCGCACCTGCCCGTGGACGTCGTCGGCGGGTTCCTGGTCGGCTGGCTCGCGGTGTGCCTCACCCGGCTGGTCGTCGGCGAGGTCGGGCCGCAGCGCTCCGCTGCCGCGCTGCGTCGGGCACTGCGGCACCGCGGCTTCGAGGTGGTGGAGCTGACGCCGGTGACCGGCGACGCCCGTGGGTCGTGGCCCTGGCAGGTGGTCACCACCGACCGGCGGCGGCTGTTCGTCAAGGTGACCGGCGGTCAGCAGCGCGACGCGGACTGGGCATACAAGCTGTACCGGCGGCTGCGCTACCGGCGCGTCGCCGACGAGCCGCCCTACCTCAGTGCCAAGCAGCAGAGCGAACACGAGGCGTGTCTGACGCTGCTGGCCGAGCGGGCCGGCGTCCGGGTTCCGGCGGTCGTCACCACCGCCACCCTGCCCGGCGGCGACGCCGTGCTGGTGCAGGAGTTCGTGGACGCGGTCGCCTGGGACCACCCCGTCGGGCCGCTGCCGGTGGCCGCGGTGGCCGACGTGTGCCGGCAGGTGGCGTTGCTGCACCGGGCCGGCATCGCGCACCGCGACCTGCGGGCGGCCAACATCCTGGTCGGCGGTGGCGGCGCCCACCTGGTCGACCTGGGGTTCGGGCTCGACGACGCGCCGGCCGACCAACGGGACCGGGACGTCGTCGAACTGCTCGTCACCCTCGCCGGCCGGGTGGATCCGGCGACGGTGGTCGACGTCGCGATGGCCGAACTCGGCGTCGACCAGGTCGCCGGCAGCCTGCCGTACCTGCAGCGGCCGGTGCTCTCCCGAGCCGGCCGGAACCTGCTGCGGCGCCGCCCCGAGCTGCTGGAGCAGTTGCGGGCGCAGATCCTGCGCCGCTGCCCGCAGCGGGAACGACGACTGGCCCGGGTGGTGCGGATCACCCCGCGTGGTCTCCTGCTGCTGCTCGTGCTCGGCCTGCTGGTGCACGTGCTGCTGCCGCAGCTCGGTGAGGTACGTACCGCGCTGCGGCTGATGTTGCACGCGCATCCGCCGGCTCTCGCCGCGACGCTGCTCGGCTCGGCCGCCACCTACCTGCTCAGCGCGGTCGTCCTGCGGCTGTCCACCGCCAACCGGGTGCCGTTGGGCGAGGTCACCCTGATGCAGGTGGCCGGGTCGTTCGCCAACCGGTTGGCACCGGGCAGCGTCGGTGGTGCCGCGTTGAACCTGCGCTACCTGCACCAGAAGGGCTTCGGCACCGCCGAGTCGGCGACCGCGGTGGCGATCTCCCGAGCTGCGGGCGTGGTGTCGGTCGCGTTGCTGCTGCCCGTGCTGCTGCCGTTCGCGCGGCAGCCGGTCCGTACGCTCGAACACGCCGTGCTGGGCCGGGCGCTGCCGCTGCTGCTCGGCGTGCTGGCGGTGCTGCTGGCCGGCGCGGCGCTGCTCGCCCTGCCGCGGCTGCGGCACCGGGGCCGGACGGTGGCCCGGCAGAGCCTTGGCACGCTGCGCGCGCTGCCCCGCCGGCACCGGCTGTCCCGGCTGCTCGCGGCGGCGGTGGCACTCACCCTGGCGTACGGGTCGAGCCTGTACTTCGGGCTGCTGGCGGTCGGTCAGCCGATCAGCCTGGCCCTGTTGCCGCCGGTCATCCTGGTGTGTGTGGTCGGCGAGGGGGTGGCCTCCGCCGCGCCCACCCCCGGCGGGCTGGGCGCCACCGAGGCGGCCCTGGTGTCCGGGCTGCTGCTCTACGGCGTACCCGTGGACACCGCGGTCGCCGGCGTGCTGGTCTACCGGTTCGCGACGTTCTGGCTGCCCGCCCCGGTCGGCTACGTCGCGCTGCGGATGCTGGCCCGGCGGGAGTTGGTCTGACTCAGCTGGACCGGACCGCCAGCAGCTGCGACACCGTGACGAACCGGTATCCGTCGGCCTGTAGCCGCTCGATGATCTGCGGCAACCCGTGCAACGACACCAGCCGGCGATGGTCGCCCACGTCGTGCGCGAGCAGGATGGTGCCGGGCTGCACGTCGGCGCTGATCTGCCGGGCGTGCCCGTCGGGGTCGTCGGGGAACTCCGCCTCCCGCATCTGCCGCGACCAGAGCACCACCTGGTAATCCAGCCGGACCGCCGCCACCGTCGTGCTGCCGGCCAGGTGACCGTACGGGGGGCGCAGCAGGGTCGGCTGCTGACCGGTCACCGCCACCAGTTCCCGATGGGTACGCGCCAGATCCTGGTACGCCTGCTCGGCCGACATCCGGGTCAGGTCGTGGTGTGCCCAGCTGTGGTTGCCCACCTCGTGCCCGGCCAGCCGGTCGGCCACCAGCGCGGCGTGCCGGCGGGCCCGCTCGCCGACCATGAAGAAGGTGGCCGGTACCCCGTGCCGGTGCAGGATGTCCAGCACCATCGGGGTCCAGCGGGGCCCCGGTCCGTCGTCGAACGTCAGCGCGACGAGCTTGCGGTCGGTACGGGTGCACCAGTGCACCCCGAGCTGTCCGCCGCCGAGCAGGTCCGGTCGCTCGGGCAGCACCGCGCTGGCGGCTCCGCCCCGGATCGGCAGCTTCCGGTCGGTCACGTCCGCCGCCTCGGCGAAGCCGACCACCCCGAGTCCGGCCCCGAAGGTGACCAGCGCACCGCCCCGGAGCAGATCCCGCCGCCGGCTGCGGCTCAGTCGGGCCATCCCCGCCTCACCGGGGATGCCACCTCGGCGACCACGGCCGCCATGTCGGCCCGGGGGTCGTCGCCGGTCGCGTCGCCCCCGTGGGCCACGAGTGTGGTCAGCGCCGCCCGTAACCGCTGCGGGGAGGCGATGTAGCTGGTCAACGCCGAGCGGCGCAACAGCGCCGCGTTGGCCCGGCCGTGCCCGGGCAGCGGCCGGTAGGTGATCGTGGGGCGGCCGGCGGCGAGGGCCTCCTGACAGGTCAGGCCGCCGGCGTTCTCCACCACCACGTCCGCCGCCCGCATCAGGGTGGGCATGTCGTCGACCCAGCCGAGCACGTGTCCGGGGAAGCGACGCAGCCGCCGGAACAGGCGTCGGTTGCGCCCGCACACCACCACCGGCACGGCGCAGCCGGTGACCAGCACCTCGGTCGCGGTCCGGGCCACGTCGCCCATGCCCCAGGAACCGGCGACGATCAACGCGAGGCGGGACCGTTCCGGCAGCCCGAAGCGTTGCCGGGCGGCCCGGGTGCTCAACCCGACCGGTGTGGCGAAGCGGGCGTTGACCAGCGGCCGGACCACCCGTACCGGGTTCGCTCCGGCGGCCACGGCCTGCTCGCGGGAGAGTTCGTGCACGACGCAGTACAGGTCCACGCCGGGGGAGATCCAGGTCGGGTGTACGGCGAAGTCCGTCACGTAGGTGATCAGCGGCGCGTCGAGCAGCCCGGCGCGGCGCATCGGCCCGAGCAACTGGTTGGCGAACGGAAAGGTGGTGACCACGGCCCGGGTGTCCGGCGGCAGCCGGTCGCGCACGCGCCGCACCACCGGACGCAACGCGGTGCGGAGCAGTCGCGCCGAGCCCGGCGTGCGGCCGGTGGCATCGAACAGCGCGTGGTAGCCCCACGGCAGCCAGCGCAGCATCCCCCGGTAGGCCTCCCGCACGGTGCTGTCCAGGGGGCGGGGGAGCAGGCTCAGGAAGTTCAGCTGGTCCACCTGGAGGCCCTGGCGGGCCAGGCGTTCGGACAGCTCGACCGCCGCGGCGTCGTGTCCGGCACCGATGTCGGCCGAGACCACCACGACCCGCCCGGCGGCTCGGCTGCCGCCGGGTCGGTCCGGCGCCCACCCCGGGTCTGCCGGAGCGGCCCACTGCGCCGCCCGCCTGCACTCCGTCACGCGGGCGCGCATACCCGTCGCGGCGCAGGTCACTCCCGCTGCGCGCGGTCTCGGCCGGGTGGAAGCGGGGCCGCCCCACGCCTGCGGTGCGGGAGGGGCCCCGGTCACCAGTCGAGATCCGGGGAGTCGCAGGGGTGGTGTTCACCGAGTGGGCCGACGGTCAGCTGCCGTTCGGTGGCCCACTCGAGCAGCGCCGGCAGCGCCGCCAACGAGGAGCGCCAGGCGCCGGGGACCGCCATCCGGTCGGAGTCGTGCAGCAGGATGGTGCCGCCGGGGCGCAGCGTACGCAGCACGGTGCGGCGGACCGACGGGCCCGTGGCACCCGCCTCCCAGTCCCGTCCCCAGGCGGTCCACAGCCGGGGCCGCAGCTCCAGCCGGGCGCAGGCCACCAGTGCCGCGGTGGTCAGGATCCCGTACGGGGGCCGGTACCAGCGGGGTGCCCGCCCGGTCTCCGCGGCGACCCGGTCGCGGGCACGGGCGATGTCGGCGTACGTCGAGTGGGGTGGGCGGCAGAGCAGATTGCGGTGCTCCCAGCCGTGGACGGCCACCTCGTGACCGGCGGCGGTGATCTCCCGGCCGAGGGCGGGATCCCGGTCCAGCATCGCGCCGAGCAGGAAGAAGGTGGCGCGTACCCCGGCCCGGTCGAGCAGGCCCAGGAAGCGGGGCGTGGAGCGGCGGTCCGGCCCGTCGTCGAAGGTCAGCGCCAGGTGCCCGGGCCGGCCGATGCCGGAAAGCCCGGGAAACAGGTGCCGGCGAAGGGGCGGCACCGACGTCAGCACCGGCGCGGCGTGCAGCGCGAGCAGGGCGCCGGCGAGGACGCGGGGCGACAGCACAGCCTCTTTATACCGGCCGGATCACCGGCGACCGGGGGGTTCGGCGACCTCGACCGGTCGGTGCGGGCCCGAGCGGGCCGTCGCCGGGCGGTCCGTCACCCGGCCGGGTGGGCGATCACGTCGGTCAGCGCGATCGTTCCGGGCAGCCGGGTGTCCTGCCGCTGGAACTGCACCACCACCGGTACGGCGCCGGTCAGCACCGCACCGTACGGGCGGGTCAGCCGGATCGCCTCGGGGTCGACGAGGTCGTTGAGGCGTACGTGCCGGATCCGGCGCGGCGGCACGGTCAGCGGGTACGGGCCGACCGGGTCCTGGTCCTCGTAGTAGACGGTCAACTCCAGTTCGGCGGGCCGGTCGCCGGTGTTGAGCACGCACAGCTGGTCGAAACCGGTGAACTCCGGTTCGTCGCCGTGACTCGGGAACGGGATCCGCCCGCCGGGCACCACCCAGGTCTTCGCACCGATCGGGTCCATCAGCTCTCCTCCAGCAGGCGGGCCAGGTCCGGCGTGAGCAGCACCCCGTCGGGGTCGAGCCGGCGGCGGATCCGCGCGAAGGTGTCCCAGTCGGGGTACAGCTCGCGCAGCTCCTTCGCGGTCAGCGTGTGCTTCTTGCCCCAGTGCGGGCGACCGCCGAAGTCCCGGAAGACCGACTCCATGTCGGCGAAGTACTCCTCGTGCGGCAGCCCGGCGTTGTGCAGGCAGGCGATGGTGGTGGTCGCCCGGCCGTTGGCGTTGCTCAGGTAGTTGTCGTCGGCGGCGACGGTACGCACCAGCAGCCGCCAGGCCACCGTCACCCGGTGGCGGTCCAGGATGCGTCGACGCACCTCGGCGAAGCACTCCTCGAACGCCTCGCTGGGCAGCATGTACTCGATCTCGTCGAAGCGCAGGTCGCGGTCCTGCGGCAGCTTGTGGTGCAGCGGGCCGGTCTCCCGTTCCCGGATCGGGCCGGTCCAGACCGGTGGCGGCGGGTCACGGTGGTCGTCCAGCGCGCGTACCTGGGTCAGGTTGCTGCGCGGGTACCAGTAGAAGTCGAGGTTGCGGTGCTGCTGCTGCATCTCGTCGTGGTGTTCGAGCGTCCAGTCCAGCGGCGCACACCAGGTGCGGCGGACCACCTCGAAGTGCGGCTGGACGTCCAGGGTGAGGCGTCCCGCAGCGCCCCGGAACGCCGAGGGGTGGGCACTGCTTCGGTGACCTGCGCTGCTACCCGACGGCCCGCGCCCACAAACAAGACCGGCTCAGCGGACGGCGCCCGGACCGTCCGGTCCGCCCGGACCGTCTGGTCCGCCTGGGCCGTCTGGTCTGCCCGGACTGTCCGGTCGGGCTGGGCTGTCCGGTCGGGCTGGGCCGTCGAGGGCGTCGAGCAGTCGGCGGCGGCGCAACCAGGCCACCACCAGGCTCAGCGCCACCCCGGTCAGCGCGACCGCCCAGCGCACCCCGATCAGGTCGGCCAGCCACCCCTGCACCAGCGCACCGGCGGGGTAGCCGCCGGCGAACGCCATCCAGTACAGCGAGGCGACCCGGCCGCGCAGCGCGTCGGGTGCCAGCACCTGCACCGTCACGTTCGCCGTGGAGAGCACCGCCAGGTAACTGATCCCGAGCACGATCACCGCGGCGAGGCCGGTCCAGAGCGTCGGCGCGGCGGCCAGGGCGAGCGTCGCGAAACCGTGTACGGCCAGCGCCACCCCCGCCACCGTGGCGCGTCGCCGGGTCGGGCCGTAGACGCTGAGCAGGATGGCGCCCAGCACGGTGCCGACGCCGAGTCCCGAGGCGAGCAGGCCGGCGCCCCCGGTGCCGGCCTGGTAGACGTCGGTGGCGAAGACGGCGGCGAGCTGCACGATCGGCGTACCGACGAAGGAGACGCAGCCGGCCAGTACCACCGCCATCAGCAGCCCGGTACCCGGCGGGTGTGCCGGATGCCGGCGCGCAGCCGGGCGAGCATCGACTCCCCGGGCGCGCGGGCGCCGGTCGGGCGGGGCCGGACCAGTACGAGGGCGAGCAGCATCAGGACGTTGGCCCCGGCGGCGACCAGGAAGGCCGCGGTGGCGCCGAAGCGGACCAGTACCGCGGTGGCCAGCACCGGTCCCAGCGCGCGGGCCAGGTTGGCCTGCATCGCGTTCAGGGCGATCGCGTTGAGCAGGTGCCGGGCCGGTACCAGTTGGGGGATCAGGCTCTGCCAGGCCGGAGTCTGCACCCCGTTGGCCGCGCCGGCCGCGGCCACCAGCGCCAGCAGCGCCAGGGGTGCCGTGGTGCCGGCGCGACTGACCAGCGCCAGCACCACGGCCACGACGAGCGCGACCAGTTGGGTGGCGGCCAGTACGCCCCGGCGGGGGAGCCGGTCGGCCAGTACGCCGCCGACCGGTGAGCCGAGCATCGCTGGTACGAACTGGGCGAACGCCCCCAGTCCGGCCCACAGTGCCCGCCCGGTGGCCTGGTAGAGCAGCAGCGGCACGGTCAGGTTGAGCATCCAGGTGGCGGTGCTGGCGCAGACCGCGCCGACCCAGAAGGCCCGGAACGGCCGGCAGCCGAGCGCCGCCACCGCGCCCGCCCAGTGGACCCGCCGTGGCGGCGTCGGCACCCCACCGCCCGGCGGTACGAGCACCGCGCCACCGGGCGGGGTGCTCCCGGCGGCGGGCCGGCTCGGTTCCGGTTCGCTGCGCACGTCGTTCTCGGTACCCGGTGCGCGCCGGTCAAACGTCCGGTGGGTGGTGCTGCCGATCCCGGCCCGCCTGGCTTTGACGCGGGCGCGCGGCGGTGCCGGGGCTACGGCGCCGGGACCACCTCCTGGCCGAGCGGCCAGATCGCGGCCGGCACGAGCTTGAAGTTGGCCACGCCGAACGGGATGCCGATGATGGTGAGGCAGAGGCTGACGCCGGCGACGATGTGCGACAGGGCGAGCCACCAGCCGGCCAGCACCACCCAGATGACGTTGGCCACGCCG
This sequence comes from Micromonospora radicis, assembly GCF_003583405.1. Classification (GTDB taxonomy): domain Bacteria; phylum Actinomycetota; class Actinomycetes; order Mycobacteriales; family Micromonosporaceae; genus Micromonospora; species Micromonospora radicis. Next base: position 151,270 of record NZ_QXEC01000005.1, on the reverse strand, counting down.
GAGGCGACGCCGACGCCGGGCTTGGGCACCAGGGTGCGGCCGAAGGGCCACAGCGAGTACGAGGCCAGCCGCAGCGACGCCACCCCGAACGGGATGGTGACGACCAGGACGAAGCAGATCAGGGCCGCGATGCCGTAGCCGACCGCCAGTACGAGCCCGCCGCCGAAGATGAGCCAGAGCACGTTCAGTACGAATCGGATCATGAATCAATCATGACCGGCGGGCGCCACCGGCCGCCGACGCGGTCGGTGGCGCCCGGATGGGTCAGCCGGTCACACCGGTGACGCTGCCGCCGGAGCGGGTGACGCGGTAGGTCACCTGGGCACCACTCCAGAAGTGGAAGGTGAGGGTGACCGGGGCGCCGTCGCGTACCTCGCCGAAGAAGGTGTCGGTCAGCGTGATCCGGTTGCCGGTGTAGTCGGGGGCGAAGGTGACGTCGAACTCCTTGTACGAGGTCCAGTCGTGCGGACCGGCGTTGCTGCCGTCGGCGTACCTCGCCTCCATGGTGGCGAGCTGGTCACCGCGGAACTGGGTTCCGATGGCGAAGGAGGCGGTGGATCCGGTGGCGTTGGACAACACCGGCGGGTCGTGGCTGATCACGTCGATCCGCCAGGGCACGCCGGCCGAGAACCGGGCCTGCAGGGTGGCGTTGACGCCGTACGCCCGGTTGCCCACCAGCCGGGTCAACGCGCTGGCGGTCAGCGTCAGCTGGTTGCCGGAGACGGTGTAGTCGGTGCCCCGGACCAGTTCGGTGCTGCCCTGTCGCAACCCCGAGAAGGTGGTGCCGTTGAGGTTGAGGGTCAGCGACTTGGCGGTGATCGTGCCGGTACGCGGCACGTACACCTGGTCGGCCGAGGCGGTGCCGGAGCGGGTCGTCCAGCTCGACTTGATCTGGTTGATCAGCTCCGTGTCGCGCCAGCCGAAGGTGGTCCGGTTGAAGTGTTGGCCGTTGTCCCAGAGCTGGGTGGTGAGCTGTCGGTGGCGGGCGTAGTAGCCGAAGTACTCGAAGAACTTCAGCTTCTCGCCCTGCTGGATGGTGCCGGTGTGCCGGTCGAAGCCGAGCAGCCCGTACTCGCCGATGACGACCGGGATGCCCCGGGTGACGAAGGCGTTGTACACCCGGTCGAAGGAGTCGACGAGGTCCTGCTGGGTGGTGGCGTCGAAGCGGGTGCCGCCGGCGACGTTCACGCTGAACGGCCAGTAGCCGTAGAAGTGCACGGTGGCGATCAGGTTGCGGTCGTTGAGCTGGTTGATCGTCGTGGTCAGTTCGTTGATCCGGGCCTGCTCGGAGGAGGTGTGCAGGGTCGGCAGGACCAGCATCCGGGTGGCGTTGGCGCCGCCGGAGGCGCGGACGATCCGGTGGAAGTTGACGTTGAGTTCGTGCAGCAGCTGGGCGTTCTGGGCGTCCCCGGAGCTGTTGGCGAACTGCGGTTCGTTGACGCTCTCGAAGTGCAGGCGGGGTGAGGCGTCCCGGAACGCCGCGGCGATCTGGGTCCAGAGCGCGTTGTAGCGGTTGAGCACGGTGGTCCGGTTGGTCGGCATCTCGTGGATCCACTGCCACGAGTCGTGATGCAGGTTGATCATCACGTAGAAGCCGTCGTCCAGCGCCCAGCCGACGACTTCCTTGATCCGGTTCAGCCAGGCCGGGTCGATGGTGTACGACGGGGCCGGGCCGTGCCGGTTGCTCCAGGTCACTGGGATCCGGATGCTGTTGAAGCCCTGGGCCCGGATGGCGTCCAGCTGGGCCTGGGTGACGCGCGGGTTGCCCCAGGCGGTCTCGTCGGCGCCGACGGCGTCGAAGGTGTTGCCGAGGTTCCAGCCGGGCTGCATCGCGGCCACGTAGGCCATCGCGTCACCGGCCGGCGGTGGGCTGGTCGGCGGTGGCGTGGTGGGCGGTGGGGTGGTGGGGGGCGGAGTGGTCGGGCCGACGCTGCCGGTGCAGACCGTCCCGTTGAGCGTGAACGAGGTCGGTGCCGGGTTGCTGCCGGACCACGAGCCGTTGAACCCGAAGGAGACCGTCTGGTTGGTGCCCAGCGCCGCGTTGTAGCCGACGTTGGTGGCGGTGACGTCGTTGCCCGACGAGGTGACGTTGGCGTTCCACGCCTGGGTGACCCGCTGCCCGGAGGGGAACGTCCAGGTCAGCCGCCAGCCGTTGAGCGGGTCGCCGAGGTTGGTCACGTCCACGTTCGCGGTGAAGCCGCCCGGCCACTGGCTGGGCGCGGAGTAGACCACCCGGCAGCCGGCCGCCGCGTTGGCGGGGCCGGCGCCGATCAGGCCGACCCCGGCCAGCAGCGCGGCGATGCCGCCGCCGACCAGGCCCAACCGCCATCGTGTCCGTCTTAGGGTGCCGCTCAGCCCGGCCATGGTGCTCCTCGTGTGGTGTGGTGTCGACGGGTGGCTGGCCGGGCGCCGCCGGGGAACCGGAAACGTCCGGCCGGCTCGCACAATAAGTTGGGATCATGAACTTTGTCAATCGACGTACTGCTATCTTGGCGGTATCCATGCAGGTAGCTGTCCCGTCGGGTGAAGTGGCCCCGGTGCCCGGTCGTCCAACTCCACAGTCACCGCCGGTAGGTGAATGACCGCTGCCCGGGCGGGTAGTCGGCGGAGTGATCACGGCGGACGGGCAGGACGGCGGGCGGCCGCGTGGTGCGTCGAATCGGCTGGTCGCCGTGGTGGCCCGGACGGTCAGCGGCGTCAGCCGGTGGATCGGGTGGCCGGAACGGCGCCGCACCCTGGAGCTGTACGCCATCCTCGCCGTGCAGGCCGGAGTCGCCGCCGCGCTCGCCTGGTTCGTGGCGCACACCGTGCTGGGCCACCCGTCACCGGTCTTCGCCCCGAGCGCCGCCGTGGGCACCATCGCCGCCGCGATCGGCAGACGGACCCGCCGTACCGTCGAACTGCTGATCGGCGTGCTGGCCGGGATCGTGGTCGGCGACGCCCTGGTCTGGGTCATCGGCACCGGCCCGTGGCAGACCGGCACCGTGGTCACCCTGGCCATCCTGCTCGCCCTCACGCTCAGCCGGGGCGGGCAGGTGGTGACCCAGGCCGGCGGTACGGCGGTGCTGATCGTCACCCTCGCCCCGGTACAGCGCGGCCTGGAGGTGCCGCGGATCATCGACGCGGTCGTCGGCGGGGTGATCGCCGTGCTCGTCGTGGCGGTGCTGCCGGTCAACCCGACCCGGCTCATCCAGCGGGCCGCCCGTCCGCTCTTCGCGGCCCTGATCGAACAGCTGCACGAGGCGGCGGAAGGGCTGTCCAGCGGTGACGCCGACAAGCTGGCCGCGGCCCGCGACGGGCTGGCCGAACTGGACGCCCCGCTGAAGCTGCTGCACGACGCGGTGTCGGGGGCCGAGGAGGCGGTGGCCGTGTCACCGGCCCGCTGGCACCGGCGCCGCGAGTTCGACCACTACCGGCGGGGCACCCGCTACCTGGGCCTGAGTATCCAGGGCGGTCAGGAACTGCTGCGCCGGGCGGCCACCGCGGTGCGCGACGGCGAGCCCATCCCGTCCGGGCTCCCGTCCGCGGTGCACTACTTCGGCGACGCCCTGGCGCTGTTGCAGATCGAGATGGAGAGCCGGCACGAACCGGACCGGTCCGAGCGGTTGATCCTCACCGCGGTCGACCGGGCCGCCGAGGCGTACCGGGAGGGAGTCGGCTTCTCCGGCAACGTCGTGGTGGCGCAGATCCGTACCGTCGCCACCGACCTGCTGCGTGTCATCGGCCGTACCGAGCAGGAGGCCAGCGCCCGGGTCCGGGAGCGATTCGACCGGCGGCAGGGTGACGGCGCGGCGGAGGACTCCGCCGCGCCGGGACGCCCCTGACGCGGATCTCAGAGCCGACCGGCCACCATACGCGCCAGCTCGGTCATCCGGTCGGCGTACCTCGCCATGTCGTCGAGCCGGACCAGGCGGATCGCCACCCAGACCCCGGCGACGCTGACGAAGACCGTCCCGTCCTCCAGGTACGCCTCGTCCCCGATCCCGGTGAGCGTCTCGAACTCGTGCCCGAGGTCGCGGTCGATCTCGTAGAACTTCTTCGCCCCGTCGCCGACGTGGACCTCCACCTGCGCCGTCGGCCCCGAGACGGGCCCGGTGTACCAGCAGCTCTCCTGGTTCTGCCCGCTGGGCGTCGGATCCTCCAGGGGCGTGCCGGCCAACTTCTCGGCCTCCTCCTTGGTGACCAGGGCGCAGGCCTGGAGCTGTGCCGCCGGTGTCGGCTCGGCCGCCTCGGTGGGCTCGGTCGCCGGTTCGGTCACCGTCGTCTCGACCGGGGCCGGCGGCGCCGCCGCGGGTTCCGCGCCACCGCAGGCGGCGAGGGCGGCCACGGCGACCGCCGTCACGGCGAGCCGGGTGGCCGAGGTCAGGTAGCGCACGGGTTCGTCTCCTTCGTCGCGGGACTCAGCGGGGCAGGGCGTCGAGTAGTTGACGCACCGCCCGGAGGTAACCGTCGGGCTGGCCACCGAGTCGCTGGAAGCTGCTCAGCGTCACCGTGAAACTGCCCACGTTGTTGATCACCACGGCTTCCGCCCCGATGTCCTTGACGGCCAGGTAGCCCTTGCCGACGCCATCGAGATCGGTCACCTCCTGGTAGATCTGGTCGGCCTGCTGGCGCTGGTAGTCGTAGGTCGTCTCACCGGCGAGTCGGGAGGCCGTCGTCACGGTGAGCTGGGCGACGCCCTTACCGTCACCGAAACTGCAGGTGCCCTGGTCCACCATCGGCTGCCCGACGAACCCGGAGATCTGGTCGGCGGTGAACGGGCAGGGCGGGGCGACCGTACCGGCACCGTCACCGGGCAGGTCGAGGTCGACGTCCGCGTCGGCGCCCGGGCCGGAGCCGGTGCCGGGCGTGGCGCGTTCGCTGCCGCCGCAGCCGGTCAACGCGAGGACCGCCGCGAGGAGCGCGGGCAGGATCAGTCGCCGCACGTTCTGGTTCCCTTCTTCCCGCCGGCCCGACCGCTGTCCGTCCCGTCCGACCAGCATCGGCGCGGCGTCGTCGGCGCGTCGGTGGCGGATGATGACGTTCGTGGTCCGCAGCCGGCCCGTTCGCGCGGGCGCGCGCGGTGGCGTACCGCTCTCGGCGTACCAGCCACGACGCTACGGGCCGGGGCCGGGGAAGGAATCCGGTGTTTCCCTAGCCTTTGCGGCCCCCGCCGGCCGGCTCGGCGTCGACCTCCGCCCCGGCCCGGGCCAGCGCCGCGTTCAACTCCGCCCGCCGGGAGATGCCCAGCTTGCGGTACACCCGGGAGAGGTTCGTCTCGACCGTCTTGGGGCTGACGAACAGCTCGTCGGCGATGGCGCGGCTGGTCCGGCCCTGGGCGGCGAGCCGGGCCACCCGCTCCTCGGTCGCGGTCAGTCCCGACGGTGCCGGCGGCCGCCCGCCCAGCCGCGCCGCCTCGGCCCGGGCGCGCTCGGCGAACGCCACCGCGCCGAGCGCGTCGAACTCGGCCGCCGCGGCCTGCAGCGCCTCCCGGGCCGGTCGCTTGCGGCGCAACCGGCGCTGCACCACGCCGGCGACCAGCAGACAACGTGCCCGATCCAGCGGCAGGACGTCCGGTGCCACGGCGGCCCGGGCGGCGTCGAGTTCGGCCAGCGCCGCCGACGGGTCGGCACCACCGGCGCTGTCCAGCAGGGCGCGGCTGCGGGCCAGCCCCAGCAGCGTCCAGGGTCGGGGCAACCGTCGGTGCCGCTGCGTCAGCCGGTACAGGGCGGCGCGGGCGGTGGTGAGGTCACCGGCGCCCACACAGGCCTCGATCCAGTCCGGCTCGAAGCGCTGCGCCAGCGGCTCGGTCAGACCCATCCGGTCGACCGTCGCGGCGAGCCGGCCGTACCCGGCCGCCGCCTCGGTGATCCGTCCCGCGCTGAGCGCGGTGAACGCGCCCAGTTGCAGGTGGATTCGCCGGCACCAGTCGTCGTCGAGCTGGTCGCCCAGCCGTACGCCGGCCTCGGCCACCCGCGTCGCCGCGTCGAGCCGGCCGCGCAGCGCGTCGAGCAGCCCGCCCAGCCAGGTCTCCGCGGTCAGCTCGGTGCCCAGCAACTCGCCGAGGTCGCGGGCCGCCGCGATGTGCCGTTCCGCCGCCGACCAGCGTCCGGCGAGCAGTTCGGTCTCGCCGAGGTGCTTGAGCAGTTCGTACTGCGAGGGTTCGTCGCCGCGGGTCGCCGCCTGGTCGAGCAGGCCGGTCAGGCGGTTGCGGGCCCGGTCCGGGTCGTCGATGGCCTTCCACCAGACCGCCGGGATGGTGCCGGCGAGCCACGACGGTTGCGCTCCTTCCATCCGAAGCGCCCGTTCGAGCAGCTCGCTGCGGGGCGGCTCACCGGCACGTACCTCGCTGTAGAACAACTGCAGCAGCGCCGCGGCCAGCAGCGAGCGGTCACCGCCGGGGCCGGTGAGCAGGGCGACGGCCGCTTCCGCGTGCGTGCGGGCCGGATCCGGCAGGTCCACGAAGAGGGCCAGGTGGGCGTGGATCCGGCCGGCGAGCGGGGAGTCGGGCTGGGCCGCGGTCAGCGCCCGTCCGGCGGCGGCCACCGCGGTGCCGCCCGGCTCGTCGGCGCTCCACGCGACCACGGCCCGCAGCAGCAGCGCCTCGGCGCGGATGTCGCCGGTGTAACCGGCGGCGACGTCCTCGGCGGCGGCGCGCGCCCCCGGATGGTCCCCGCAGTCGAACCGGCACCGGGCCGCGGCCAGCAGCCGTTGCCCACGGGCCGCCCGCTCGTCGCCGGGGGTGAGCCGCGCCGCCGCCTCGTAGAGGTTCGCCGCGGCCTCCGGCGCGCCCCGGGCGTGCTGCCGTACGGCGGCCGCGGCGAGGGCGTCGGCCGCCACCGCGTCGGCGACGGTGGTGCACAGGGCGAGGTGGCGTACCCGTTCGTCCGGGTCGGCGACGACCTCGGCGAGCCTGCGGTGCAGGCCACGCCGTACCCCGGGCGGGATGCCGGCCCGGACCGCCGCCGCGTACACCGGGTGGGCGAACTCGACGCGGGTCGGTTGTACCGTCAGCAGTCCCGCCTCCTCCGCGGCGTCGAACGCCTGGGGTGGTACCCCGGCGGCGGCCAGATCCGCCAGCAGCGGGACGCTGAGCAGCGCGGCCAGCCGTACGGCGTCCCGGCACCAGGCCGGTAGCCCGGCGAGCACCTCGCCGAGGAGTTGGTGCATCGAGGAGGCGACCGGTAGGTCCTGCGCTGGCTCCGGGGGTTCCGGCAGGCGCTGTACCGCACGGGCCACCTCGATGGCGACCAGCGGGTTGCCCCCGGACTCGCGGGCGATCCGGGCGAGCAGCGGGCGGCTGAGCGTGGCGCCGAGCCGTTCCCGCAGTACGTGGTGCAGCGCGCTGACGCCGAGCGGGGTGAGTGCCAACCGGGTCGGCTGGCCGGGGTCGGCGTCGAGGCCGAGCGGCGCGGCCGGCAGCGCCGGGCCGCCGGTGCTGCGGCTGCTGACCAGGGTGGCCAGTCCCGGGCCGACCCGACGCAGGGCGAACCGCAGGGCGCGTTGGCTCGGCCGGTCCAGCCATGGTGCGTCGTCCACGGCGACCAGCACCCGCCGGCCCGAGGCGAGGGCGGCCTCCAGTAGCGACCGGGTCGCCGCGGCAACCACCCGGTCTTCGATGGTCTCGTTGCCGTCGCGGGTGACCAGCACCATCTCCGCGGCGACGCGCTGTGGGCGCGGCAGGTCCGCGGCGAGGTGGGCGACCGGGCGTAGCAGGTCGGCGAGGGCGGCGAACGGCAACTCGGCCTCGCACTCGGTCGGGGCGCAGGACAGCACCCACCAACCGGCCTGGGTCGCCTTGCTGACCAGTGCCCGGAGCAGGGCGGTCTTGCCGATCCCGGCCGGTCCCTCCAGCAGCACCGGCCCGTGCTCGCACAGTGCGTGCCAGGCCTGGTCGAACACCTCGTCCCGGCCGACGAGCACACCCCGCATGGGCCGATTCTGGCACCGCACGCCCGTCGGGACCATCATGCGTACGGTGACCGGCGGTCGGCGGTTCGCCGACAGATCGTGGTCAGGTGTGCAGGGTCCGGCTGGGCGGGAACCCGTAGGTGGCGTGGTATCGCGCGGTGAACCGGCTGTGGCTGAGGAAACCCCAGCGGGAGGCGATGGCGGAGACCGTTGCCTGACGCGGGTCGGCGCTGAGCAGGTCGCGGTGGGCGCGGTCGAGCCGGACACGGCGCAGGTGTGCCATCGGGGTGGTGTCGAGGTGCCGGCGGAACGCCAGTTGCAGGGCCCGCAGCGAGACCTGGGCCGCGGCGGCGATGTCCGCCGCGCCGATGTCCCGGTCGGCGTGTTCCTCGATGAACGCCGTCGCCCGACGCAGCGTCGCGGTGGTCGCGTCGCGCCGTTGCGTCGCGGTCGGCCAGGCGGTACTGGTGTTGGGGAAGACCGCCAGGGCCGATGCGGCGAGCATCCGGGCGGCGTTGGCGATCACCAGCGGCTGCCGGTAGGCGTGCGGATTGCCCAGCACCACGTGGTTGAGGTAGCTCGTGGTGTGTCGCCACAGCCGGGCCAGTGCCGACGAGACCGGCGCCAACCCGGTGAACTTGACCGTTCCCGGTCGGTCGGGGCCACCGGCGACCCGGGCGAGCACGGAGAGATCGAGCAGGCAGCACGTGATCTTGCCGGGCCACCAGCGGACCGAGTACGGCAGGCCGGGCGCGGCGGCGAGGAAGACGTCCCCGGGCCCGAACCGGCCGGCCGTCCCGGCGCAGGCGCGGTCGACTCGACCGTTGACGACCTGTACGACCACCAGGGCATTGACCCGTCCGACATCGACCTCCAGGCGGGTGGACTGTTCCACCGTCTCCAACCAGAACGGTCCGGCGTCGACGCGGTGATGGCGGAACCGGTAGCGCTCTGTCGCCCGGATCGTCATCCCGGTGCCGTAGGCGTTGGTCAGGAAGTCGTGGATGGTACCCGGGTCGCGGCTGTCGAATCGGTGGGCGGTCGGAACGTTCATGTTCAATGCGTCTCCATCGACATGGACGGAGTGCGTTGTCTTGGCGGTCAGTGCCCGAATGATGTCTTAAGCGGACGATCTAGGTGCGATCTCGGATCGATAGCCGGGATTCCCGTCGATGGTATCCACAGTGGTGGCAAATCCTACGAGTTTTCCGCGGCATATGCGTCTCGTGGGAGGATTGTCACTCGTTGCGACGGCTAGAGGCTTCGTTTTCGGGCTAGCCGGGCACCGCCCGTTGCGTACTTCGAGCTAGCCGGCAACCGAGGGTGGCCATGATCATGCGAAGGGTGTCGAACGAGAGGTAGCTGATCGACCGAACGGACAAAGGAGTGGGTGTTGGAGATCAAGGATCCGGCTGACATCGTCCGCCTGGCGACGGCCGAAGCGCTCCGGCGGATCGCCGGAGAGACACTCCTGACCGGAATCATGGGTACCCGGCTGGCGGCCTTCGGCGAGGGCCTGCGGGAGGTGCTGCGTACCGCCCTGGTGGCGCAGCGGGTGACGGCGCCGGCGCGGCTGATCGCGTTGTGTCGGGAAATGGACCTCGGCCCGGAGGCCTTCGACCTGATGGGTCACCACGTACTGGGCAGCCTGGTCGGCTACCGGCCGGGCCCCGACGTGCTGGTACGGGTCGGCGGCGCGCTCGGGCTCGCCCGCCGGAACCTGTTCAGCCCCAGGCGGCAGGTGCCCCGCGAACCGCTCCGCGGCCGCGCCCGGACCGCCAGGTCCAACAGCGCGACGGCCCGCTACCGCGCGGTGCGGCCGCCGGAGCACCTGCCGTCGCCGCCGGACTGGACCTGCACCGGCTGTGGTCGGGAGTGGCCGTGCGCGGTGAAGCAGAGCCAGTTGCTGGCCGAGTTCGGCGGGGCACGTGCGGCGCTCGCCGTCTACCTGGGATCGTGCCTGCTGGCTGCCGCTCGGGACCTGCCCGGGCTGCCGCTGGCCCGCGTCCGGAACCGGTTCCTCGGCTGGCTGCCGCGCCGACCGAACTGACCGCGTACCCGGCTCGGAGGGCGCCGGGGCGCGGCGGGACGCTTGATCACCAAGGGTTGTACTTGTGTCGACCCATCGTGGGATCTATTATCGTCGATAATTCTCTGGGGGGGAATTTCGGCCGAATACTGTCCCCGGTTTCGTGTCGATCGAGAAATGGACGGCGCATGCCATCGATGCTCGAAATCGCTATGCATCTCTTTCTTCAAATGGCGGTGATCCTAGCCGTGTACCGCCTGCTCTGGCCGCTCTTCCGTAGGCTCGGGCAGGTCCAGGTAGTTGCGATCATGGTCGCCGGGTTTCTGTTGGGACCGTCGCTTTTCGGACTCGTGTGGCCGCAGGCCCAGGAGTGGATGTTTCCGCTGACACTTGAGGTCGGCGGCGAATCCATGCCCCACCCGTCGCTGACCGCCATCTACGTCATCGGTCAGCTCGGGCTGGTCGTGTACATGTTCCTCGTCGGCTGCTCGTTCAACCTGGGCATCCTTCGGGAACACGTACGCACCGCGGGCGCCACCGCCTCGGCCGGCCTGGTCGTACCGTTGCTGATCGGCGGCGTGCTCGGCTGGTGGTTGACGCAGGCCAGCGACGACTACTTCACCGCCGAGGTCGCGCCGTGGCAGGGCGCGCTCTTCATCGGCTCGGCCATCGCCATCACCGCCTTCCCCATGCTCGCCTGGATCGTGTACGACTCCGGCCTGCTGAAGACCCGGCTGGGCACCATGGCGCTGGCCTGCGCGGCCTCGGATGACGCCTGCGCCTGGATCCTGTTGGCGATCGTGGTGGCCACGGCCAGTGGCGGCATCGCCGGTGGTGTGGTGGCGCTCGGCGGTGGGCTGGCGTTCCTGCTGCTGATGATGTTCGTCGGTCGGCCGCTGCTGAGTCGGCTGGACGGTTGGGCCGCACGGCAACGCAGCAGTGGGGAGACCGCTGCGCTGCCGGTGGGGCCACTCACCGTCACGCTGATCGTGGTGCTGGGCGCTGCGTGGTTCACCGACTTCGTCGGGATCTACTCGGTCTTCGGCGCCTTCGTCGCCGGTGCGGCCATGCCGCGTGGTGCCTTCGTGACCGCCCTGCGGGACCGCGTCGAACCCCTCGCCGCCTACCTGCTGCTGCCGGCGTTCTTCATCTACTCCGGACTGAACACCAAGCTCAGCCTCATCTTCGAACCGTCCGTGCTGCTGGTGGCCGTCGTGGTGCTGGTGGCGTCCTTCGCCGGCAAGTTCGGTGCCGTCGGTCTGGCCGCCCGCTGGCAGGGCATGACCTGGCGGGAGGCCGGATCCATGGGGGCACTGGCCAACGCCCGTGGCCTGATGGAGCTGATCCTGCTCAACATCGGGCTCTCCGCCGGGCTACTCACCCAGCAGCTCTACACGGTGCTGGCGATCATGGCCATCGTGACCACGTTCGCGGCGACCCCGCTGCACCGGATGTTCGAGCGGGGAGTCCGCCGCGCCGGTCTGGTCTACGGACCGTCCGGCCTGGTACCGGATCCGACCGCGCAACCCACCGAACTGGTGGGCACCCGCACCTGAGCCGGCAACGGCTGCCCCACCCCGGTCGGGTGGGGCAGCCGTCGTTCGTCGAACCCGGCGGAGCCGGGATCAGTTCGTCGCCGGCTCCGGAGCCCGGTCGACATCGGTCGAACCGGCCGCCGCCCGCTCGGCCTCCTCGGCCCGCGCCGCCGCCTGACCGGCGAACCAGTCGATACCACCGGGGCCGCCGGCCGCCACCGCCGCGGCCGCCCGGGCCACCGGGTCGGGCAGCGCGCGGCCGTCGTTCTCCGGCTGCGGCTGACCGGATCGGGGGGCCGGGATGACGGCACTCTCCCGGGTCGCCTGGTCGAGGCTGCCGTCGACCGGGCGTTCGGCGTCCGGCGTGACCCGCTCGGGATCCTGCGTGACCTGCTCGGGCTCCGGGGTCGCCGCCGCCGGGTCGGGTGGACCGGCGGTCGGTGCGGCCTCGCCGCTGCCCGGCTCCGGGTCGGCCCGGTGGCTGCCGCCCCGGGCCGCGACCACCGGGTACTCGGCGGTCTCGCTGCCGCCGGCCGCGGCGGCCATCACCGCTGCGGCGGCCAGGTCGGCGACCCGCTTGGCCTCCCGTTGCACCCGGGCCCGGGTCTCCTTGGCCTGCCGCTCGGCCGCATCGGCGGCCCGGCGCACCTCGTCCAACCGCTGGCTCTCCGCGTTGAGTTCCCGACCGGTCTCCTCCAACTGCTGGCGCAGCCGGGTCAGCTCGGTGTCCGTGGTCTCCCGCTCCCGCCGGGTCTCGTCGAGCTGCTGACGGGCCTCGTCGAGCTCCTGTCGCAGCTGGGCCAGCGCGTCCTGCTGCGTGCCGACCTCCAACTGCACCGCGTGCAGCTGCTCCTCGGCGGCGGCGGCCTGCTCGTCGCTGTGCTCCCGGACCTCGGCGGCCTGGTCGTCGGCGCGCTTGCGGATCTCCGCGGAGTACTGCTGGGCGTCCGCGATCATGGAGCTGACCCGCTGCTCGGCGGCGGCACGCTGGGCCGCCAACTCGCGTTCGACGGCCGCCCGCTGCTCGGCCAGGTCCTCGTCGGCGACGGCGCGACGCTCCGCCAACTCCTCCTCGACCTGCGTACGCCACTGGGCCAGCTCCTGCTGGCTCTTCGAGCGGGCCGCCTGGATCTCCTGGTGGATCTGGGTACGCGCGGAGGTGGTCAGCGCCTCGGCGGCGGCACGAGCCTGTTCGATCTGTTCCCGGCACTGCGCGCCGATCCGCTTGGCCTCCTGCTGGGCGCGCTCGTGCGCGGCCTCACCGTCGGCGTGCAGCTTGTCGGCCCGTTCCCGACTCTCCGCCAACTCGGCGTCGGCGGCGGCCTTCAGCTCCTCGTACTTCTTGTGGTGCTCGGCGCGCCGGGCGGCCAACTCCTCGTCCAGGTCCGCGAGGGCCTTGACCGTGCGTTCGCGGGCGTTGGCGAGCGTCTTCTCCGCCTCGCTCTGCAACGCGGTGGCGGTCTCGGTGGCCCGCTCGACGATCTCCCCGGCCTGCTTCTCCGCCAGGGCGATGATCTGCGTGACCGTCGGGCCCAGATCCTGGAACGTGGCCCGGTCCAACTGCGCCGGACGTTGCCGCAGTTCGGTGGCCTCGGCCTGGACCGTCTGGAGCTTGGCGGTCAGCTCGCGGATCCGGCCGAGCGCCCGGTCGCGCTCGGTCGAGACCGTGGTGAGTCGACCGTCCAACTGCTCCACATAGCGGTCGACCTGCTTCTTCTCGTAACCGCGCAGGGTCACCTCGAAAGTCGGCCGCGAGGCCAGGTCGTCGCGCATTGCGAACGGCTCCTCGCCGATGGACATGCCTCATCCTCCGTACGATCGCGGGTCGGCACACCGGCGACCCGGCGGCGATGACGCGCAACGCTACCGCTGCCCGGGCCGATCTGTCCTCCCACCCCGGTACGGTTTCGCGCTGCCAAAGGCCGGTGTCGGGGCTGCCCGACCGCCGCGGCCGGGTCACGACCGGGCGCCCATGACATCGAGGGGCGTCGACCGGATGCGCCGTGCGGGGGTGTGAGTGGAACCCGCGTCTTGACACGGAGTTAGGTTAGGTTAGCCTAACCACATGTCGAGCGGACTGGCGTCGGACGACGCTGAGCAGCGGCTTTGTGGTGCCGACCTCTGCCTGGGCTATCACGGCACGACGGTGGTCCACGAGGCATCGATAACGCTACGTGCTGGTGCGGTGACGGCTCTGGTCGGGCCGAATGGCAGCGGCAAGTCCACCCTGCTGCGCGCCCTGGCCCGGTTGCACCCCATCGACAGCGGCACGGTGCGCTGCGCCGACGGGACCGCCGCCGCCGGCCTGCCGGCCAAGGAGTTCGCCCGCCGGGTCACCCTGCTCGCGCAGAGCCGACCGGTCCCCAGTGGCGTCACCGTCCGGGACGTGGTCGGCTACGGCCGCCACCCCTACCGGGGGCGGTGGCGGGCCGACGACCCGGACGGGCCCGCCGCCGTCGCCCGCGCGATGGCGGTCACCGGGGTCACCGCGATGGCCGACCGTCCGGTCGACGAACTCTCCGGCGGCGAACTCCAGCGCGTCTGGCTGGCCACCTGTCTGGCCCAGGACACCCCGGTGCTGCTGCTCGACGAGCCCACCACCTTCCTCGACCTGCGCTATCAGGTCGAGATCCTCGACCTGATGCGTGACCTCGCCGACGACCACGGTGTCGCGGTCGGCGTCGTGCTGCACGACCTCAACCAGGCCGCCGCGGTGGCCGACGAGGTGGTCCTGCTGCACGGCGGCCGGGTCCGGGCCACCGGCACCCCGGCCGAGGTCTTCACCGAGGCGGACCTGACCGAGACCTACGGCATCCGCATCGAGGTCCACACCGATCCGGTCAGCGGCCTGGTGACCACCCGTCCGGTGGGTCGGCACCTGACCCGCATCCCGGTCTGAACCCGCATCCCGATCTCAACCAGGCCACCCGCAGAACCGAACCCGAGAAAGAGCGTCATGTCACGTACCCGTGTCACCGCCCTGGTCGCCGCCGCTGCCACCGTGCTGCTGCTGGCTGCCTGTGGAACCACCGAGAACACCTCCGCCGAGCCCTCTGCCGCGCCGACCGGCGGCCCGGTCACCGTGACCGACAGCCGCGGTAAGGAGATCAAGCTCGACGCCCCCGCCACCAAGGTCGTCGGCCTGGAGTGGGGTGAGGTCGAGATGCTGGTCAGCCTCGGCGTCATGCCGGTCGGTGTCGCCGACCCCAAGGGCTACGCCACCTGGGTGACCGCCGCGAAGCTCGACGCGGACGTCAAGGACGTCGGCACCCGGGGAGAACCGAGCGTCGACTCGATCGTCGCGCTGCAGCCCGAACTGGTGGTGATGACGGACGACCGTGGCGCCGGCACGATCGCGCAGCTGGAGAAGTACGTCCCGGTCCTGGTCACCAAGAGCAGCGACGCCACGGACAACATCGGCCGGATGCGCGCCGACCTCGACATGATCGCCACCGCGGTCGGCAAGACCGCCGAGGCAGAGAAGTTGCTCGCCGACTTCGACGCCGCGATCGCCGACGGCAAGCAGAAGATCGCCGACGCCGGTGCCGCCGGTAAGCCCTTCGCCATCGCCGACGGCTGGAAGGAGGGCAGCACGGTCAGCATCCGGATGTTCGGCCAGGGCGCCCTGGTCTCCCAGATCGGCATCCAGCTGGGCCTGACCAACGCCTGGCAGGGCAAGACCGACGAGGCGTGGGGGCTGGGCCAGACCGACGTCGAGGGGCTCACCGTGCTGAAGAGCCCGGACCTGCACTTCTTCTACAACGCCTCGGACGGCACCGACGTCTTCGCCGACGGCCTCGCCGACAACGCCATCTGGAAGTCGCTGCCCTTCGTCCAGCAGGGCAACCTGCACCGGATGCCGGACGGCGTGTGGACCTTCGGCGGCCCGCTCTCCGGCAAGCAGTACATCGACCAGCTCGTCAACACCTACGCGGTGTGACCACGCTGACCGCGCCCCCGCGCCCGGAGCCGGCCCTCGGGTCGGCTCCGGACGCCGGGCGGCTCTCCGCCCCCCGCGTCGTCGGGGCCTTCGTCGCGGCCATCGCGCTGCTGCTGGTGGTCGCCGCCGTGCACCTCACCCAGGGCACCTCGGCGGTGGGCGCGTCCGACCTGCTGCGGCTGCTCACCGGGGGCGACGACGAGACCGTCCGGGTACTGATCGCCTCCCGGCTGCCCCGGCTGCTCGCCGGGCTGGCCATCGGTGTCGCCCTCGGCTTCGCCGGTGCGGCCCTGCAGTCGATCGCCCGCAACCCGCTCGCCTCGCCGGACACCCTCGCCGTCAACGCCGGTGCCCACCTGGCCATCGTCTCGGTCGCCGCGTTCGGCATCGCGCTGCCCGCGCTGCCGGCCGGTGGTCTCGCCTTCGGCGGCGGGCTCGCCGCCGCCGGACTGGTGATGGCGATGTCGGCCGGTGGGCAGGCCGGCACCACCCGGCTGATCCTCGCCGGCTCCGCCACGGCACTGGCCCTCAGCTCGGTGACCATGCTTCTGCTCCTGCTCTTCGAACAGGCCACCATCGGCCTGTTCGCCTGGGGCAACGGTTCGCTGGTGCAGAGCGACCTGAACGCGCTGCGTCAGCTCGCCCCGGTCATCGGTCTCGCCGTCGTGGCCCTGATACTGCTCGGTCACCGCCTCGACATCCTCGCCCTCGGTGACGACACCGCCACCGTGCTCGGTCTCGACGTGCGGCGGACCCGGCTGATGGTCACGGTGCTGGCCGTGCTGCTTTCCGCCGCCGCGGTGACCCTCACCGGGCCGGTCGGCTTCGTCGGCCTCTGCGCACCGGTGATCGTCCGGCTGCTCGGACCGCTGGTGCCCGGCGTACACCGGCACCGGATCCTGCTGCCGCTCTCCGGCATCGCCGGAGTGATCATCGTGCTCGGCGCCGACGTGCTGCTGCGGGCCGTCATGGGCGGCCAGGCCGGCGTCGACATCCCCACCGGTGTGGTCACCACCCTGCTCGGCGCGGCCATCCTGATCTGGCTGGCCCGGCGGCACCGCGACGCCGGCCCCACCCGCCGCCCGCCGGGCGGCCACGCCGCCGTCCGGACGGCCGCCTTCCACCGCACCGTGGTCACCGTGGCGGCCACCGTCACCGCCGCCGCGGTACTGGTCGGCATGCTGCTCGGCGACACCTGGGTGCTGCTCGGCGACATCGTCAACTGGGTCAACGGCGCCACCGGGCCGGCGTACACCTTCGTGCTGGACCAGCGGTGGCCGCGGGTGGCCGCCGCGCTGCTGGCCGGCGCGGCCCTCGCGGTCGCCGGCACCACCGTGCAGGCGGTCTGCCGCAACCCGTTGGCCGAACCCGGCATCCTCGGCATCACCGCCGGTGCCGGGCTGGGCGCGGTCTCGCTGCTCACCTTCGTACCGCTGGCCGGTGTCTGGGCCGTCTCGGGGGTGGCCGGGCTCGGCGCGATGCTGGCCTTCGCCCTGGTCTACGGCGCCGCCTGGCGCGGCGGGCTCAGCTCCGACCGGCTGGTCCTGATCGGCTTCGGTGCCTGGCAGGGCGGCATGGCGATGATCACCTTCATGATCGTGGCCTTCGATCCCTGGAACACCGGCAAGGCCCTGACCTGGCTCTCCGGTTCCACCTACGGCCGCACCGCCACCCAGGTGCTGCCGGTGGCGATCGCCCTGCTGGTGCTCACCCCGGCCGTGGTCGCGGCCCGCCGTGAACTGGACCTGCTCGCCCTGGACGACGACACCCCCCGGGTGCTCGGCGTCCGGCTGGAACGCACCCGACTGGTCGCGCTCGGCGCCGCGGCCCTGCTCACCTCGACCGCGGTCTCCGCCGTCGGCGTGATCGGCTTCGTCGGCCTGGTCGCCCCGCACGCCGCCCGGGCCCTCGTCGGCGGCCGGCACGCCCGGGTACTGCCGGTCGCCGCGCTGCTCGGCGCGGCCCTGGTCAGTCTCGCCGACACCCTGGGCCGCACCGTCATCGCGCCGGCCCAGATCCCGGCCGGCCTGGTCACCGCCATGATCGGCACCCCGTACTTCGTCTGGCTGCTGTGGCGCTCCCGCGCCACGGCGACGCAAGCCCGGTAGCGCGCCGCCGCGACCCGGTCCGCACAAGGAGAGGCAGCATGACCCACACCCTGCCCGTCGCGCCCTGGCGGCTGTTCGCCGTCGAGGTGCGCGCGGTACGCCGGCTCAGCCCGTCCTTCGTCCGGGTCACCTTCACCGGGCCGGACCTGGACCGTTTCGCCGACAACGGCTACGACCAGCGGATCAAGCTGGCCCTGCCGCTGCCCGGCCAGCGCGGGGTGTACCTGCCGCAGGGCCCCGACTGGTACGCGCAGTGGCGAGCCCTGCCGGAGCATCGACGCAACCCGATCCGCACCTACACCGCGCGGGCGGTCCGGCCCTACCGCAACGAACTCGACGTCGACCTGGTGCTGCACGGCGACGGCGGTCCGGCCTCCCGGTGGGCCCACCGGGTACGCCCCGGCGACGAGATCGCCATCGCCGGCCCGGACGCCGGATACGACGGCGACCACGGCGGCTTGGAGTTCCGACCACCGGCGGCCGGACGGCTGCTGCTGGCCGGGGACGAGACGGCGGTGCCGGCGATCAGCGGCATCTGCGAACGGCTGCCGCTCGACGCGCAGGGCCGGGTGCTGCTGGAGGTGCCGGCAGCGGCGGACGTGCTGCCGCTGCTCGCGCCGCCCGGTGTCGAGGTGACCTGGCTTCCCCGCGACGGCAGCCGGCACGGCGACCGGCTGGTCGACGCCGTCGCCGCCGCCGCGCACGAACTGCTCCGCGGCCGGGCGGACCTGCCGCTCGGCGTCACCGCGCCGACCAGCCCGGGCGCTGCTGCGCCGGTCGACGTGGCGGCGCCGACTCGTGCGGGCACGGTTGCGCCGGTCGACGTGGCGGCGCCGGCTCGTGCGGGCACGGTTGCGCCGGTCGACGACGTGGACGTGGATCGGGCGATCCTCTGGGAGGTGCCCGACGCACTCCCGTCGGCCCCGCTCTACGCCTGGCTGGCGGGGGAGGCGGGCGTCATCCGGACCCTACGTCGACACCTTGTCAGCGACTGCGGTCTGGACCGCCGCGCTGTCGCCTTCATGGGCTACTGGCGCCAAGGCCGCCCCGACCCCTCCACCTAACCCACCCCGTTACCCCACCCCTCACTCTCCCGCCCCCGCCCCGCCCTTCACCCGGCCCCGCGATCTTGCACTTTCTGTCGCGACAAAAGCGGCAAAGGCGGCGAGTCTGCGACCGAAAGTGCAAGATCTGAGGTTCACACCAGCCGACCGCTGGTGCGGGGGTGGGGGTGGGGCGAGGGGCGGGGCGGGAGGAGCGGGGGGTTAGGGCAGCGGGTGGGAGATGCCTCGGGCGTGGTCGGTGAGAGCGGCACCGACCACTGTGGCCTCCAACGGAAGCATCTCCAGGCAGCGGCGTACGGCGATGGCCATCAGCGGGTTCGGTACCCGCATGGACAGCGTGCAGTGCGGCACCCAGCACCCCGGACGGTAGTGCTCGGCCAGCCCGACGCCGGCCGCGGTGAGCCGATCGTGGACGAGCCGGTGGTGCGCCAGCAACTCCACCGTGGGTGCCGGGCCCAGCCAGAGCACCCGGCCGACGAACTGCCCGGCGTGCTGGAACGACAGCCGCAGCGGTGCGGCCACCGTGGTGCCGGCCAGCGCTGCCGCGACCTGCTCCGGGTCGAACCGGGGCGCGACCGCGAGGGAGACGTGGGGCCGGTGCCGCTGCTCCAACAGCGACCGCAGGCTCTGCACGCCCTCGGCCTCCAAAGCGTCCCAGAGCACCCGGATCCGGCGGGTGGCGACGGTGTCCAGATACAGCTCCAACGCGGCGACCACGTGATCATTCTAGGTGGCCGTGCCCGGCTCGCTCAGGGCACGATGACCGCGCGGCCCTCCAGCGTGCCGTCCTGCAACCGGTGGTACGCGTCCATCGCGTTGTCCAGCGTGAACGTGGTGGTCTTCGGCCGCAGCAGCCCCCGGGCGCCCAGGTCGAGCACCTCGACAAGTTCGGGCCGGGTGCCCCAGTAGGTGGTCTGGATGCTGACCTCGTACGGGACCGAGAAGAAGCCGACCGACAGTGAGCCGCCGCCGATCCCGACGATGGTCAGATCGCCCAGGGTGCGAGCGGCGGCGGCGCCGGTGCGCAGCGTGGCGTCGACGCCGACGAAGTCCAGCACCAGGTCGGCGCCCCGACCGCCGGTGGCCGCCCGGATCTCCTCGGCGGTGCGCTCGCCCGAGCGCAGCGTCAGGTCGGCACCGTACTCCTCGGCGAGCCGCAGCGCCTCGTCGCGGTTGTCCACGGCGATGATCCGGGCCGCGGTGGTGGCCTTGAGGATCTGCACGCCGAGGTGCCCGAGCCCGCCGACGCCGATCACCACGGCGGTGCTGCCGGGTGGCAACTTCGACCAGGACCGGCGGATCGCGTGGTACGGGGTGAGGCCCGCGTCGGTCAGCGGCGCCGCGGCGACCGGGTCCAGCCCTTCGGGCAGCGGTACCAGGTGCCGGGCGGCCGGCACCAGCAGGTACGCGGCCATACCACCGTCCAGACCGAGACCGCCGCCGCCCCCGGGCACCGGTGCGGCGGCCGGGTTCTCGCAGTAGTTGTCGGCACCGACCCGGCAGCGAGCGCAGACACCACAGCCCCACGGGCCGTACACGGCCACCGGCTGGCCCACCTCCAGCCCGGTCACCCCGGCGCCGATGGTGTGCACCCAGCCGGCGTTCTCGTGGCCGAGCGTGAACGGCGGATTCCACGGTACGGCGCCGGCCTCGAAGTCGTGCATCAGGTGCAGGTCGGAGTGGCAGGCACCGGCGCCACCGATCTTCACCACCACCTGGCCGGTGCCGGGAGTCGGCTCGTCGACCTCGACCAGCTCCGGCTCGGTCTTCCAGGCGGGCAGCCGTAGCGCGCGCATCCTTGCCTCCCAGGGTCTGGTGTCGCCTGCCGGACGGTGTCCCCGCTGAGCACCGGTGCAAACCCGACCCCGGCCGCGCGGCGCCGCCACCCGCCCTGGACCCGCTGCCGCCCGCCGGGGCCCGGCGCCACCTGCCGGACCCGGCCCGGCACCGCCCAGCGGTTGCCGATCCGGACCGGCGGCGGTGCACTTAACTACATGAGTGTCATCAAGGTGGGCACGTGCTCGTGGGCCGACCGGACGCTGCTGCGCTCCGGCTGGTACCCGCGTGAGGTGAACACCCCGGCCGGGCGGCTGGGCTACTACGCCGGCCGGTTCGGGCTGGTCGAGGTGGACACGTCGTACCACGCGATACCGGCCCCCGAGACGACGCAGGGCTGGGTCGACGCCACCCCGGACGGCTTCACCTTCAACGTCAAGGCGTTCAGCCTCTTCACCGGCCACCCGACCCCGGTGGCGACCCTCCCCGCCGACCTGCGCCCCACCGGCGGGTCGGACCGGATCCGACGCCGTGACCTGCCGCGGCCGGCGTACGACGAACTGTGGCGCCGGTTCCACGCGGCGCTGGCCCCGGTCGCGGCGGCCGACCGGCTCGGCGCGGTGTTGTTGCAGTTTCCGCCCTGGCTGGCCCGCGGCGACGCGGCCCGGCGGCGGATCGCGGAGCTGGCCGACCGCTGCCGGCCCGCGCGGGTCGCCGTCGAGCTGCGTCACGGGTCCTGGTTCGACGGTCCGGCGGCGGTGGAGACGCTGGCCTTCCTGCGCGCGCACGAGCTGACCAACTGCGGCGTGGACATGCCGCAGGACCATGCCGAGTCGGTGCCACCGATCCTGGTGGCCACCGCGGACCTGGCGATGGTGCGGATGCACGGGCACAGCGCCGACTGGGACGGCGGAAGCAAGGAAGATCGGTTCCGCTACGCCTACGCCGACCGGGAACTGCGCTGCTGGGCGCAGCTGCTGACCGAACTCGCCGAGCAGGCCGACGAACTGCACGTGCTGTTCAACAACTGCTGCGCCGGTCAGGCACAACGGGACGCGGAGAAGCTGGCCGGGCTGCTCACGGTGCCGGTGCCGTCCTGACTCGGCGGCGGGACCCCCGCCGGGCACGGCCCGCCGCCGGGTCGGCGACTCAGCCCCGGGTGATCCCCTCCGGGTGCATCCCGGTCGTCTCCTCGAGCGAGTTGTCCGGCAGATCCTCGCCGGCCACGTCGTCGGGGAACGGACGCCGCGCCGGTGCCGGGTCCGGTGGCGCGCCGGGCCCGGCGGCCGGTGTCCGGGTCGGCTCGACCGACCCGAACCCGTGCCGCCCGGCGTCCGGATGCTCCGCCGGCTGTTGTCCCGCGCGCCGCTCACCGCGCCGCCCCCCGGGTACGGCGGTCTCCTCACTGCCCTCGTTCATCGGCGAGTCCGCGCCCACCCCCCAGGGCGGATCGGCGTCGAACCCGTCCGTGGTGCCCCAGGGCGCGACGCCCTCGGGCCCCCGTTCCTGCCTGTCGCTGTCGCTCATGGCCACCTCGCTGGTCGGTGCGTCGGTACGCAAGCCGGCGGTCGGGGTGCTGCCGTCCGGCCTCAGCGGCCCGACATCGCCATCCGGCGGGCACCGTTGCCCATCGACTTCGACAGGTGCATCATCCCGATGCCCTTGCCCATGGACTTCGACGCGTGCATCAGGCCGGTGGCCCGACCGAACATGCCGCGCAACACCTGACCGGGCTTCTGCTGCTCACCCATGTACGCGGTGACCACGATCAGCGCCCCGGTCAGTGCCGGGATCGTCCACTGGAGCATCTTCAGCTGCCGCTGGCTGGCGGCCACCTTCGCCGGGGTCTGCGGGTTCGGTTCGGTGGCGCCCCGTACGGACGGCCCGCCCGCCTTGTCCAGGCGCATACCGAGCAGCCGGCTGTACCCGGTCACCGCGAGGGCGCCCAGGGTCAGCGCCGTCTTCACGGTGCTCGCCCGGCCCACGCCCTTCTGGGCGATCATCCGCGGGCTCTCGGTCACCAGCTCACCGACCGCGCCTGCGAGGTGTGCGCCGATCGCCGCCGCGTTGACCGGGGTCCACCGGGACCAACCGGCCGAGGCCACCGGAAGCCGCTGGGTCGAGTCACTGACCCGGGCCGCGGCGCCGTTGACGCCGAAGGCTCCCATCAGGGAGCCGCCGAACCAGGCCGCCAGGCCCAGGTCGTGCATGGAACGCAGTGCGGTGTGACTGTCAGACATGTCGGTCCCCCTCCGCCGTATCGAGCGCTGCGGCTTACCCCCGATGCGCGGCGCTAATCGCGGGACCGGATCAGCGCGGGGGCAGGGTGGCGGCGAACTCGGCGATCCGCGCGGCCAGCGGCCCGGCGGCGTGCCGTACCCAGGTGAAGTGGTCGAGCGCGGTGCCGTCGGCCGGGGCCTGCCGCTCGCGTACCACCGGGGCCGCGGTGAGCTTGGCGCAGAGCCGGTCCAGCGTCGGGTGCGGGGTGTACTGGTCGCCGTCGACGCTGACCGCCAGCACCGGTGTGCTGATCCGTCGTACCGCGGCCTCGACGTCCACCCCACCCAGCTGCGGGAACCGGCCGGTCCGGGCGGTGTACGCCCAGTCGCGGATCACCCCGTGCGCCTGCCGGCCGCCGAAGCCCCACCCCGGCCAGACCCCGAGCAGCCGGGCCGTGGCGGCGATGCCCTGGGTGTACGGCAGGACCCCGTAGCGCCGGGGCGCGGCGAAGTCACGCCAGTGCGGGATGCCGACGGCCACCAGCGCCAGCCCGTCGACCTCGTGGCCGCCGTGCAGGGCCAGGTGCAGCACGGCGGCCTGCCCGCCGAGGGAGTGCCCCAGCAGCAGGGTGCGCCGCCCGTCGAGCCGGTCCTTGAGCGCCGCCCGTACCGCGCCGATGTCGGCGGCCAGTTCGGCGTAGCCGTACCGGCAGGCCCGGCTCGGCCGGGGCGTGCTCTCGCCGGTGCCCCGCAGGTCGGCCACCACCACGGCCAGCCCGGCGGCGCGGAGCGCGGCGGCCAGCGGACGGTAGTACCGGGCTCGGACGCCCATCGCCGGCACGACCAGCACCACCGGGGCCCGCACCGAGCCCTCCGGCTCCGGGTAGACCTGGATGCCGAGGCGGGCGTCGTCGACCTGGACGAAGTCCTGCACGTATTCCACCGTCGCACTCACCCGGACAGGTTACCGGTGGGTAGGGATGCGGCCGGGTGCGGCCCCGGACGGTCGGCGGCGCCCGACCCGCTACCGGGATCGGGCGCCGCGGCGGTGCGCGTCGGAGGTCAGGAGACGCTGATGGCGCCGTTCGAAGCGCGTACGCAGGCCACCGAACGGGCGGCGGTGCCGGCGGCGCCGGACAGGCACTGGCCGAGCACCTGGTGTCCGGCCGCGTTCGGGTGCCACGACTCCTGGCAGGTCTGGAAGTAGCTCACGCAGGTGTTCGCGATCCGCTGGATGGCGATCTTGTCCTTACCCGACAGGCTGGTCACGAAGGTGCCGTTGGGCGGGTTGTCCATCAGCCGGATCGGGGTGGCCAGGGTGCCGGTCGGGCTGTCGGAGTTCTCGCAGAGCCGGGCACCGTCGAAGGCCCGTTGCACGTTCAGGTAGACCAGGTCGGCGCCGGGGAACTCGGCGGCCAGGCTGTCCCGGGTCGACCGCACGATGGTGCCGAGCCCCTGGGAGAACCGGTGGCCGGGGGCGAGGCTGGCCCGGTGGATCGGGCAGCCGGCCGCGTACCGTTCGGCACCGAGGGCGCGGAACTTGTCCCGGGTGTCGTCGCGGCTGTCCTCCGAGTGGTACGGCGCCGCCAACTCCAGCGGCAGCGGGTTGGTGTAGTCCTGCAACACCACCCGGTGCTGGCCGTCGGCGTCCACCTCGCGCAGCGTGGTCAGGATCTGGCGTACCGCCGCCGTGGTCTCGGCGGTCGCGGCGCTGATCTGCGCGGCGGTGGCCAGGTCGGCGTCGCTGCACGGCTTCTGCTCCACCGGACCGTTCAGGTACGCCCAGAACTCCCACCAGCCGGTCCAGGCGTCGGCGATGAACCGGTTGGCGCACTTCTCGGCGACCCCGCCGAAGGTGAACGAGCTGTTGTTGGAACCCAGGCCGACCAGCACCAGGTCGATGTCGTGGGTCCGGGCCACCGCGCGCAGCTGGTCCAACTGGGCGGCGACCTGCCGGCCGTTGGCCCGCGCGGACGAGGCGGCGGCGATGTCGTGCGGTTGGCCGCCGGAGCAGGCCAGGTTGAACCGGTCCTGGATGCCGGGGAGTGTCGCCCGGTGCAGCGAGGCGTTGGCCGAGCGGTGGCAGAAGAAGGCGTTGCTGTTCGGCGCGGTCCAGCCCGGGAAGCCCTGCGCCGCCCCGGCGGCGTCGGCCACCGGTTGGTACGCCCCGGCGCCCTCGCCGCTGATGAAGCTGTCACCGAGGGCGACCGCCGCGGTGGGCAGCGCCGCCCCCGCTGGTGCGCTCGGCACGGTGGTGGAGAGGGTCGCCGCGGCGACGGCCAGGGCCAACGCGGCGGCGGTACGACGTAACCCGGACACGGCATCCCATCCGTTCATAGAAATATGAAAGATCCTCTGAGGTGTGATGACATCACGCAGGTGTGACGCACGTCAACAGGGGGAAACGCATGTGATACGTGGGTCAGAAGGGTGTTAAATCCACACCCCGAACCCCGCGGGCCGCCACCCACCGGGCATAAGGCCGGACACCGGGGCGTTGCCCCCGGCAGGTCCACCAGCAGCGACCGCCCACGGCGCGCCGAACGGGTGTCCGCATCACGTGTCGGGGCGTACGGCTACGCTCGCTGCGGCCGTGCCCATGCCGGGGCCGACCGCCGACGGTGCGGAGCAGCACATCGCCGAGACCGGGAGTACGACCAGTTGACCGCAGAGCCTGAGACCCTGTACGGGGCCGACGACCTCACGCACCTCGAGGGGCTGGACGCCGTCCGCAAACGGCCCGGCATGTACATCGGCTCCACCGACAGCCGTGGCGTGGGTCACCTCGTCAACGAGATCCTCGACAACTCCACCGACGAGGGCGTCGCCGGCCACGCCAAGAAGATCGAGGTCACCCTGCACGCCGACGGCTCGGTGCAGGTCGACGACGACGGCCGGGGCATCCCCACCGACGTGCACGCCCGCTCCGGCATCTCCGGCGTCGAACTCGTGCTCACCCGCCTGCACGCCGGCGGCAAGTTCGGCGGCTCCGGCTACAAGACCTCCGGCGGCCTGCACGGCGTCGGCGCCTCGGCGGTCAACGCACTCTCCCGCCGCTTCGACGTCACCGTCCGCCGGGGCGGCAAGGTGCACACCATGTCGTTCCGGCACGGCGCACCCGGCATCTTCGACGGCGACGGACCGGACGCCCCGTTCACCCCCGGCCCCGGCCTGCAGGTCGTCGGCGCGATGAAGCGCGGCCAGCGCACCGGCACCTCGATTCGCTACTGGTACGACCCCCGCTACTTCGAAACCGGCGCCACGCTCGACCACGACGCCGTACGCGCCAAGCTGCGCAACACCGCCTTCCTGGTGCCCGGGGTCAGCTACACCCTGCGCGACCGCACCGCCGAGGAACCGACCGAGGAGCAGTTCCACTATCCCGACGGGCTCACCGACATGGTGGAGTTCCTCGCCCCCTCCGGCGACCGACCGGTCTCCGGCACGCTACTGGTCACCGGCGAGGGCACCTACCGGGAGAACGCCGCCGACGCCAACGGCGTGATGCAGTCCAACGTGCAGCGGCGCGCCGAGATCGAGGTGGCCTTCCGCTGGGGCACCGGCTACGAGCGCACCGTCGAGTGCTTCACCAACACCATCCGCAACGCGCACGGCGGCACCCACCGCAAGGGCTTCGAGCGGGCCCTGGCCCGCACCATGGCCGACGCCGTACGCAACACCCGCGGCCTGCTCAAGGCCAAGGAGGACGCGCCCACCCTGGACGACGTCCTGGAGGGCATGACCGCGGTGGTGCACGTCCGGGTGCCCGAACCGCAGTTCACCTCGCAGACCAAGGACGAACTCTCCACCGCCGGGGTCACCAAGGTCGTGCAGGGCCTGGTCGAGCAGCACCTCAAGTCCTGGCTGGACGACCGGAAAACCAAGACCGAGGCGCGGACCATCCTCCAGAAGATCGTCGACGCCGCCCGGGTCCGGCTCACCCAGAAGCAGCAGAAGGACGCCGCACGGCGCAAGACCGCCCTCGAAGGCGCCGCCATGCCGGCCAAACTGGTCGACTGCCGCGCCTCTGGCATCGACAGGAGTGAGCTGTTCATCGTGGAGGGGGACAGCGCCCTGGGCACCGGGCGACTCGCCCGGTCTGCCGAGTACCAGGCGCTTCTCCCGATTCGAGGCAAGATCCTCAACGTGCAGAAGGCCAACCTTCAGCAGGTGCTGGACAATGCCGAGTGCGCGGCGATCGTGCAGGTGCTGGGGGCCGGCTCGGGGCGTACGTTCGATCTCTCCGCGATGCGGTACGGCCGCGTACTCATCATGGCTGACGCCGATGTCGACGGCGCGCACATCCGGACGCTGCTGATCACCCTCTTCGCCCGCTACATGCGTCCGCTGATCGAGGCCGGTCGGCTCTACGCCGCGATGCCGCCCCTGCACAAGATCACCACCAAGGGGCGCAACCCGCAGACCGTCTACACCTACACGCAGGTGGAGATGGAGGCGACGGTCCGCAAGTTCGAGCAGGCCGGCAAGCAGATCGTCACCCCGATTCCCCGGTTCAAGGGGCTCGGCGAGATGGACGCCGACGAGTTGTGGGACACCACCATGAACCCGGCGACCCGCGCGGTGCGCCGGATCACCCTCGACGACGTCGAGGCCGCCGAGCGGATCCTCGACCTGCTGATGGGGGAGAAGGTCGAGCCGCGCCGCAACTGGCTGATCAACTCCGCCGACCGTGTCGACCGCGACGCCATCGACGCCTGAGCACCGGCTCTTTCGGAAGGACAGCGCAGCCCATGGCACGCCGCAAGGAAACGAAGGTCGACCACTCCGCGTTCGACCGGGCCGGTGCGCGGGTCTTCGACAACCCGCTGGTCACCGAGGTCTCCGACTCCTACCTGGAGTACGCCTTCTCGGTCATCCACTCGCGGGCGTTGCCGGATGCCCGCGACGGCCTCAAGCCGGTGCACCGGCGCATTCTCTACGCCATGCACGAGGCGGGTTTCCGGCCGGACCGGGCGCACGTCAAGTCGGCCCGCGTGGTCGGTGACGTGATGGGCCGCTACCACCCACACGGGGACACCGCGATCTACGACGCGATGGTCCGGATGGCGCAGGACTTCTCGCTCAACGTCCCGCTCATCGACGGGCATGGCAACTTTGGATCTCCGGACGATGGACCGGCTGCCGCGCGTTACACCGAGGCTCGGATGTCGCGGGAGGCGATGCTGCTCGTCGGCGAGTTGGGCGAGGAGACCGTCGACGTCGAGCCCAACTACGACGGCTCGCTGACCCAGCCCACCGTGCTGCCGGCCGCCTTCCCGAACCTGCTGGTCAACGGCACCTCCGGCATCGCGGTGGGGATGGCGACCAACATGATCCCGCACAACCTGGGTGAGGTGGTCTCCGCCGCCCGCTGGCTCATCCGGCACCCGGACGCCACGCTCGACAAGCTGATGGAGTTCGTGCCCGGGCCGGACCTGCCCACCGGGGGTCTGCTGCTCGGCCTGGACGAGGTGCGGCGGGCGTACGAGACCGGCCGTGGTGTGGTGCGGATGCGCGGCAAGGTGGAGATCGGCCCGCTGGAGGGCAGTCGTGGCCGGCAGGCGATCACCGTGGTCGAGTTGCCGTACGGCATCGGCGCGGAGAAGGTCATCGCGGCGATCACCAACGAGGTCACCAAGACCAAGCGGCTCACCGGGATCGCCGACGTCAAGGACCTCACCGACCGGGAGAACGGCACCCGAGTGGTGATCGAGTGCAAGGTCGGGGTCAACCCGCAGGCCCTGCTCGCCGACCTGTAC
Organism: Micromonospora radicis; assembly: GCF_003583405.1. GTDB lineage: Bacteria > Actinomycetota > Actinomycetes > Mycobacteriales > Micromonosporaceae > Micromonospora > Micromonospora radicis. The sequence continues at coordinate 122,950 of NZ_QXEC01000005.1, read as the reverse complement.
CGGCTCACCCCGTTGGAGCAGTCCTTCGGGGTGAACAATCTGGTGCTGGTCGACGGTCAGCCGCGCACCCTCGGGCTGAAGGCGCTGCTGGAGGTGTTCCTGGCGCACCGCTATGAGGTGGTGACCCGGCGCAGTGCATACCGCAGGCGTAAGCGCGAGGAGCGGCTGCACCTGGTCGACGGTCTGCTGATCGCCCTGCTCGACATCGACAAGGTGGTGAAGCTGATCCGGGCCAGCGAGGACGCCCAGGACGCCAAGGACGGCCTGATGCGCCGGTTCAAGCTCTCCGAGATCCAGGCCAGCTACATCCTGGACACTCCGCTGCGTCGGCTGACCAAGTACGACCGGCTGGAGCTGGAGGCCGAGCAGGAGAAGCTGCGCGCCGAGATCGCCGAGCTGTCCACCATCCTGGACGACGAGAACGTGCTGAAGAAGCTCGTCTCCGACGAACTGGCCGCGGTGGTGAAGCAGTTCGGCGCGCCCCGTCGGACGACGCTTGTCGACGGGGACCTCAAGGAGGTGCTGGCGGCGTCGGTACCGGCCGGTCCGCTGGAGGTGGCCGACGACCCGTGCCAGGTGATCCTGTCGGCGACCGGTCTGGTCGCCCGCACCGCGGCGGAGTCGGAGGAGGCCGCCGAGGGGCGCCGTCGGCACGGTCGGGTCAAGCACGACGCGGTACGCGCGGTGGTGCACTCCACGGCGCGGGGTCGGGTGTTGCTGGTGACCAGCGCCGGTCGGGCGTTCAAGGTGGACGTGTTGCCGTTGCCGGTGTTGCCGGAGCAGACCGGCACGGTGTCGCTGCGCGGCGGCATGTCCGCGGCCGAGCTGGTGCCGTTGGAGCCGGGGGAGACGGTGGTGGGGCTGGCGCCGCTCGGTACCGGTGCCGAGGGCTCGCCGGGCCTGGCCCTGGGTACCCGCCAGGGGGTGGTCAAGGTGTGTGCCCCGGACTGGCCGGTGCGTTCCGACGAGTTCGAGGTGATCGGGCTGCGCGACGGCGACGAGGTGGTGGGTGCGACCTGGTTGACCGACGGTGCCGAGTCCCTCGCCTTCCTGACCAGCGCGGCGTCGCTGTTGCGGTTCCCCGCTGGCACGATCCGCCCACAGGGGCTCCGGGGTGGCGGGATGGCCGGTGTCGCCCTGCCGTCCGGGGCTCGGGTGGTGTTCTTCGGTGCGGTCCGCACCGACGATCCGCAGCACGGTGAGCCGATGGTCGTCACCTCGACCGGCGCGACGGTCAAGGTGACACCGCTGTCGGCGTACCCGGCGAAGGGACGGGCCACCGGCGGCGTGCGTGCCCATCGGTTCCTCAAGGGTGAGACCGATGTGCTGGTCGGCTGGGTCGGCCCGCGCCCGGTCGGCTCGACGGTCAACGGTGAGGCGGTGGAGCTGCCGGCGGCCGATCCCCGTCGCGACGGCTCCGGCTTCGCCGTCATGCTCGGCCCGGCCGTCGTTGGCCACCAAATCGACCGTGACTGACCCCCAACCGACGGGTTGACCATGAAGTTGTCGCCACTGCACTCGGCGTGTCGCGGCAACAACTTCATGGTCAACGGCCGCGCGGGACTGCGGAAGCGGGAACGGCTTCCGCAGCCGCGCGCCTGAGCGGAAGGTCAGCTCCGGTACAGGCAGAAGGAGTAGAGGGTGCGACCGGTGGTCGTGCTGTCACCCCTCGGCTCGAACCACAGCGTGCCGTTGCCCTTGTTGCGATAGCCCACGGCGACGTCCTTCGTGACCTTCTTGCCCGAGGTGCCCAGCAGTGTGGTGGAGGTGCTGGTGCCTCCCTGGGACATCCGGACCCGGATCGACTTGACCGTTCCGGAGATCTTGTACGTGGCCTTCACCCGTGCATTGCCCCCCGGCCATCCGGAGTAGCTGAATCCGAGTCCACTTCCGACCGAGTCGCCCGCTGAGGCGCTCCAGGAGCGCACACAGGTCGCTGCTTCCGCCTTCGTCGCGGTCGGCACCACCAGCGCGGCGGTCGCCAGCAGGGCAAGCGCCGGCATTGACAAGATCATTCTTCGTGCGGATAGGGCCACCCGTACTCCTTTGTGGTGCGAGGCGCTGGGCGATTCAGGCCGGACGACAAGGGCCGGCCGGCAATTCCCACCCCTGGCGCTGGTTACTGTAGCCGTGGATTTGTCCGCAAGGGGCGGCTGGGTTGGTCATGCCGCTCGGGTGCGACGGCCAACGGCGAACCGGTGGAGCTGCCGGCGGACGGCCCTGGTCGCGACGGCTCCGGTTCCGCCGTCATGCTCGGCCCGTCGCCGAAGGCATCGACGTCGGCCGTCGACGTGTGACGTATGACGTATGACGTGTGACGTATGACGTATGACGTATGACGAGGCTACGTTGAGGCTCGCCAGCAGGGCAGCTCGACGTGTGATGCCACCACCTTGACGTCGGCTCCGGCGCGGCAATGCGCGTCCGTCCCGAGCGCGCACGATCCCAGTTCGCAGTTCTGACCCGGTCCGTCGAAGTCCTCAGCTGAGGACTTCGACGCCCGGCTGGGGCACGCCGGGAGGCGTGCCCCAGGGTCCGTCAGAGTTCCGGCTCGGGGCCGGAGGTCGGGGTGGTGTTGCGCAGGCGGGCGATCGCCCGCATGCCGTGGTAGACGACCAGGGCGGCGGCGGTGCCCAGGGCGATGCCGTGGAAGGAGAGGTCGCCGGCGGTGAGGGTGTAGTCGGCGGCGCCGATGATCACCGCGACGGCGGCGGTCAGCAGGTTTACCGGGTCGTGGAAGTCGACCCGGTTGTCCAGCCAGATGCGGGCGCCGAGGATGGCGATCAGCCCGTAGAGAGCGGTGGTGGCGCCGCCGAGTACGCCGGCCGGCACGGTGAGGATCAGCGCGCCGATCTTGGGACTGAGCCCGAGCAGCACGGCCGCTGCCCCGGCCACCCAGTACGCGGCGGTGGAGTAGACCCGCGTCGCGGCCATCACGCCGATGTTCTCGGCGTACGTGGTGGTGCCGGAGCCGCCGCCGGAACCGGCCAGCACGGTGGCCAGGCCGTCGCCCATGAACGCCCGGCCCAGCTGGCGGTCCAGGTTGCGGCCGGTGGTGGCGGCGACGGCCTTGACGTGGCCGGCGTTCTCCGCGATCAGCACCAGCACCACCGGGATGATCAACACCACGGCGCGGAGGCTGAAGCTGGGGGTGTGGAACTCGGGCAGCCCCACCCAGGCGGCCTCGCGTAGTCCGGTGACCGTGGCCGGGTCCAGCCCGCCGCTGAGCGCGGCGACCAGCCAGCCGACGAGCACGCCGAGCAGGATGGACAGTCGGGCCAGGAAGCCCCGGAAGAGCACGGTGAACAGCAGGATCGCGGCGAGGGTGAGCACCGCGATGAGCGGTTGGGCCCTGACTCCGCCCTCGCCGCCACCGTCCCAGGCGACCGGGGCGAGGTTCAGCCCGATCAGCATCACGATGGCACCGGTGACCACCGGCGGCATCAGCCGGTTGATCCAACCGGCCCCGACGAGTTGCACCGCCAGGCCGACGAGGGCCAGCGCGGCGCCGGCCACCACGATCCCGCCGAGCGCCGGGCCGATGTCGCCGCCGGACTTGGCGGCCAGCACCGGGGCGATGAAGGCGAAGGACGAGCCGAGGTACGACGGCAGCCGGTTGCCGGTGATGACCAGGAACAGCAGCGTGCCCAGTCCGGAGAAGAAGAGCGTGGTGGCCGGTGGGAAACCGGTGATCAGCGGCACCGTGAAGGTGGCGCCGAACATCGCCACCACGTGCTGTACGCCGACCCCCATGGTGCGCGGCCAGGACAGTCGTTCGTCGGGGTGTACCACGTCGCCGGGACGGATCGTCCGGCCGTCGCCGTGCACCGACCAGGGGGACCAGCGGGAACGCGGCTCGGTGGGGGACTGGGTCATGGGTGGCCCTTCGCGTCGGAGTGCTGACGGGGGCGATCGACCCTGAGCGTTGTTTCTAGCACGGCCGGTCGGTGGGCGGGATGCCCGCTCTGTAACGACGGGATGTCGGCGCCACCCGAAGACGAGTCCCGGCCCGGGCCTGGGCGCCCGCGCGGCCATGCCGCTGGCCTGGCTGTTCGACACCGATCCGGCCGAACACAAACTGGGCTGACCTCCGCCGGGCGGCTCAGGCGACGCCGGCGGGGCGGAACTGGACGCTGACCCGGGGGCCGACCGGACGGGCGGTCTTGGGGAGGCGTGTTCCCAGGTGCGTTGGCAGGAGCCGCCCATCACCAACAGGTCGCCGTGGCCGAGCGGGAAGCGCCGGCTGGCTCCGCCGCCGCGGGGACGCAGCAGCAGGTCGCGGGGGGAGCCGAAGGAGACGATGGCGACCAGGGTGTCGGTGTGTGCGGACCGGCCCTGGGTGTCGCCGTGCCAGGCCACGCTGTCCCGGCCGTCGCGGTATCGGCACATGCCGGCGGTGACGAACGGTTCGCCCAGCTCGTCGGCGTAGTGATGGGTGAGTGCCTGGCGGGCGGCCGGCAGCACCGGGTGGGGCAGTGGGCGACCGGCGCCGTACCAGCAGAGCAGTCGGGGGACGTCGACCTCGGTGTCGTACATGGTGCGCCGCTCGGCCCGCCACGGCACGTCGCGCAGCAGCACGTCGAGGACCTGGTCGGAGCCGTGCACCCAGCCGGGCAGGTGGTCGATCCAGGCGCCCCGGCCCAACGGGTGCCGGCGCAGGTGGCCGGGCAGCGGCCCGAGCGTGGGCGGTGCGTCGGTGACGTCGAGCATCGACGGCTGGTACGCGGCCTGCGGCATGAGGCCACCGTAGCAGGGTGTTAGTACACGCGTGCTACTGATCGGTCCGGGTCGGGGTTTCGGCGCAGGGCGTCGAGTACCGCGTCGACGACCCGGGCCCGCCCGCGGCCGTCGACCACCGCGCGGGCGCGCACGGACAGCGCCGCCCGGCGGGTGCCGTCGGTCAGCAGCGGCGCCAGGACACCGGCGGCGGCGGTGCGGGCGGCGGGATCGGCGGCCAGCGCGGACAGCTCGCCGAGTCCGGCGACCAACCCGGCGTCGACCACCCGCCGGTACGACTCGCGCTGGTTGTCCACCACGCAGACCAGCGCCGCGGGTGCGCCCAGGCAGCACAGCTCCCAGGTGGACGTGCCGGCTGCGCTGACCACCAGGTCTGCGGTGGCGATCAGGGCGGGCAACGCGCCGGTGGGCGGCACCGTACGCAGCGACTGCCCCGGGCCGCGGGCCAAGGCGGCGATCCGCTCGACGCTGTCGGCGCGACCGGCGACGACGGTCAGCTCCATCGGGCGTCCGGTCGACAGCAGCACCCCGGTCAGCAGCGGTGCCGCGTCGGCCGCGTCGGTGCCGCCGAAGAAGGCCAGTACCGACGGCCGGGGCAGGTCCGTCGCCGGGCGGGGCGCCACCGGCCGGGCGGCCAGCACCGAATCGCGCAGCAGGGCGTACGTGCTGCCGGTCAGCAGCCGGCCCGCCGGTACGACGAGGTCGGTGCCGAAGTTCTGGTCGAGGTAGAGGTCGGCGTCCTGGCCCCGGGTGTCGCCGTCGACGATGGCGAGGGTGAGCACACCGGCCGCCCGCAGTGCGCCCGCGCCGGCCGGATCGAGGTCGTACGAGTCGAGCACCAGCACGTCCAGGTCGTGTCGCCGGGCCGCGGCGACCAGTGCCGCCGGGGTGTCCGGGCCGGGTCGCTGCGGGATGCCCCGGGCGGCGAGCTGCCCGGTCGCCCAGTCGGCCCCGCTGACCGTGCCGAACAACTCGACCGCCGCGCCCCGGGCCAGGAACTCCTCGCCGAGGGCCAGACTGCGGACCAGGTGCCCGACGCCGCGTTGCGGGCCGGCGTCGCAGCGCAGGCCGACGCGTACCGTGTTCAGCTCTCCTCCAACCGCTTCTGCCGTACGTCGGCGTTGAGGGCCCGTAGCGCGGGTTGCCCGTCGAGCCAGTCGGCCAGCTTGGCCAGCGGGACGCTGACGTCGCCGAAATGATCCACCACCGCGTCGACGAGTCGCCAGTCCGGTTCGGTGTCCAGGGTGAGGCGCAGTGCTGAGCGGTCCGGGGTGAGGGTGACGCCGAGTACCCGGAACAGTTCGGGGTGGGTGTAGGCGTACGAGGTGACGTGCACCCGGTGGTGGTCGGCGGCGAGGCGGTCCACGGTCCGCAGCGCGTCGGCCCGGATGATCTCCACGTCCAGGCCCCGGGGCAGGGTACGGCCGATCGAGGTGCTGGCGTAGTCCAGGCCCGGCACCGCCGCGTACACCGCGGCGACCAGCGTGACGATCTCCGGGTCCAGCAGCGGGCAGTCGGCGGTGAACCGCATGACCGCGTCGGCCGGATGCGCGTCGAGCGCGCCGACGAAGCGGGCAAGCACGTCGTCGACCGGTCCCCGGTGCCAGGCCACCCCGAGCCGGTCGCACTCGGCGACCACCGGGTCGTCGCCGACGTCGGTGCTGGTCGCCACGACCAGGTCGGTGAGTACCCCGCTGTCCTGTGCGGCCCGGACCACCCGGCCGAGGACGCTGCGCCCGGCCAGCGGACGCAGTACCTTGCCGGGCAGCCGGGACGAGCCCATCCGGGCCTGGACGATTCCGACTATCCGGTCACTCACGACGCTCCGTCCTTCCGGGACATGGCGGTCCGGGCCCGGCGCTTGACGGCCCGCGCGCCGCGTCGGGCCAGCCGGGCGGGGGAGCTGGCCAGCCGGGCGGCCCGGTAGCCGAGCGTCCCGCTGAGCAGGTCGAGTTTCGCCTCGGCCCGACGCAGCGCGTGCTCCCGGGAGGTGAGCAGCTCCTCGGTCCAGCTGAGCAGCGCGGTCAGCCGGGTGTTCTCCTCGCGCTGGCGCAGCCACGCGTCCCGCAGCTGCTGGTAGCCACGCGGTCCGGGTGGCGGGTCGGTGGGGGTGACGGCGCGCGGGTTGGCGGTGAGATCGGCCCGCGGGTCGGCGGCACCCCCGCGCGTCGTGGCGGCGAGGACCGCCTCCCACCGCACCGCGCTGTCCACCACGGTCCGGTCGAAGTCGCGTCCCGCCACCCCGCCGAGCACCACGGTCAGCCCGGCCACGTCCAGGGTGGAGGTCCACGGGTGGGCGTACCCGCCGGTGGTCAGCTCCACGGCGAAGCGCCACAACGCGCGGGCCAGCACCACGTCGACCGGGAACGGGTCGTCGGCCCGCCAGCTCGGGTCGAGGACCGCGACGCGGTCACCGGCGACGACCAGGTTGTCCACCCCCGCCAGCGCCACCGCCCCGGTGACCCGGCCGGCGTCGGCCTGCGCGTCCAGCCAGTCGGCGTATCCGCGCAGCAGCCGGCGCAGCCGGGCGGTGTCGCGACGCAGGCAGCCGTCCAGCAGCAGGCTGCGCAGCAGCCGCCCGTCGGGCACCGGCCCGTCCGGTGCCGCCGGGTCGCGCCGGGCGACCTCCCGGCTGGCGTACGGCGCCGGCACCGGCCCCGACCGGGGCACCCGGGGCGGTTCCCACTGCCAGCCCTGCGGGGTGTCGACGACCGCGACCACCGGACCGCCGGGGCCGCCGGCCGGCAGCACCGCCACCGGCCACCGGTCGGGCCGGTCGGGCCGGTCGGCGGCGGCACCGTCGGCGGTCGGCCGGTGGGCGTACACCAGCCAGGACGGGGCCAGGTCGGCGGCGCGGCCGGCGTACAACGCGTCCACCGCCAGCCGGGCCGGGTCGGCGAGGACGAACCGGTCGGCGTACCCGGCGGTGCAGGCGTGGTGCAGCGCCGCGTCGAACAGGCCGCAACCGCCCGGCCGGGTCAACTGGTCGGTGGCCAGCAACACGGTGGTCGACTCCGGCCGCGGGTAGGCGGCGTAGCGGACGTCGACCCGCAGGCCGACGTCGGTGAGCCGGTCCCGCAGCTGGTCCAGGTTGGCCGGGCGGGTCGCGTCGAGTACCCCGCCGACCGTCCACTGCGCGTCGTCGCGGCCGGTGTACCAGCCGGACGCGGCGACCAGCCGGTGCACGCCGAGCGGGTTGTCCAGCCGCAACAGCAGCGCGCCACCCGGGCGGACCGCCGCGGCCAGCCGGGACAGCACCCCGTGCCAACCCAGCCGGACCCCCTCGACCGACTCGACGGCGTCCAGCCCACCGGCGGCGATCACCAGGTCGTACTCCTCGCCGGCCGGCAGGCCCTGCGGGCCGGCGACCACCACCTGCGTGACCCGGCCGGCCAGCGCCGCCGCGTCCGGGTAGCCCCGGACCAGGCAGGTGACCCGGGCCGGGCCCAGCACGTCGAGCAGCGCCGGGTCGGGCGGCCCGGCCAGCAGCACCCGGGCGCCGGCCGGCGCCAGCCGGGCCACCAACTCGGCGAGCGGGGCGTTGCCGCCCTCGTCGGGCCGGTCGGACCAGCCCGGCATCTCGCCGCCGGGCAGCGCCACGTTCGGCGCCGTCTCGGTCGTCACGTCGTCTCCTTCCGCGGGGCCGCCCAGCCGAGCAGTTCGCGCAGCGCGGCGGGTGGGTGACGGTGGTCGATGCCCAGCTCCTCGCGGGCGATCTCCACGGCGGTGGGCAGGTGCAGCTGTTCGCCGTGCAGTTCCGGCCACTGGCGGCGGATCCGGGCGGTGCCGCCGAAGGTGGGATCCTCGGCGGCCAGCACCATCGGGTTGCCGTACACCGCCGGTTCACAGCCGGCCGCGATGCCGTAGAAGACGGCGCTGGTCAGCCGGTTGGACGCGACCCGGGTGTGGCGGCGCAGCTCGGCGAGCTGCCGGTCCAGGAAGTCGGGGTCGGTGCCGGTCCACCAGTGGCCCCGGTAGCCGTGGCAGACGATCCGGAACCCGGCGTTCTCGTAGAGCCGGCGCACCCGGCGCATCCGGTGCTCGTGCCAGTAGAGGCAGACGGTGACCGGCCCCGGTTCGGTGTCCCGGATCCGGGCGATCAGTTCCTTGTGGTCGCCGCTGACGTGCTGGCCCTCCCAACCGTGGAACGGGTACCAGATGGTGCCCGCTCGGGGTTGCGTCGGCGGTGGCTCGGGACGCGTCGCCAGCAGGTAGGCGAACGGGGCGCCGATCACGGTGACGTTGCGTCGCCCCACCGACCAGGCCCGCCGCCGGGTCTGCTCGGACCAGAGCAGGCTCGGCGTACCGGCGGCGTACGGATGCCCGGGCGCGAGGCCGTCGCCGATGTTCCAGCCGTGCTGGACGTACCCGTTGATCCGGGGTGGGTGCCCGTCGCCCAGCCCCGCGTAGCGGGCCAGCACGTGCGCGTGACCGTAGAAGTGGTTCGCGTGGTGCATCCGCGTCCCCTTCAGGCGGCGGGCCGCACCGGCACGCCGCGCAGCGCCGAGGTCAACGCGTCGACGACCCGTTCCTGGTCGACGTCACGCAGGCCCGGGTAGAGCGGCAGCGACAACTGCTGGGCGTAGAACGCCTCGGCCACCGGGCAGCTGCCCCGCCGGTAGCCGAGGTCGGCGAAGGCCGGATGCCAGTGCACCGGGAGGTAGTTGACCTGTACTCCGATGCCGGCGGCGCGCATCCGGTCGTACACCTCGCGGCGGCGCCCGTCGAGGACCCGGATCGGGTAGAGGTGCCAGGCCGGTGTCGCCCAGTCCCGCCGGCCGGGGGTGCGGACCCCCGGCAGGTCGGCGAGGGCCTCGTCGTAGCGGGCCACCAGCTCGGCCCGGCGGGCCAGGAAGTCGCCGAGCCGGCGCAACTGGCTGCGGCCCAGCGCGCAGAGCACGTCGGGCAGCCGGTAGTTCAGCCCGAAGTCGTGCACCTCCTGGTGCCAGCCGCCCTCGTCTGGCCAGCGCAGCTCGTCGCGTTCCCGGACCAGGCCGATGTTGCGGAACCGGCGGGCGCGGGTGAGCAGCCGCGGGTCGCCGGTGGCGACCGCGCCGCCCTCGGCGGTGGTCATGTTCTTGGTGGGGAAGAACGAGAAGGTGGTCAGGTCGGCCAGCGAACCGACCGGCCGGCCCCGGTAGCCGGCCCCGATCGAGTGGGCGGCGTCGGCGAGCAACAGCGCGTCGCTGCCGTGTAGCGCGGCCCGCAGGGCGTCGTAGTCGGCCGGGTGGCCGGCGTAGTCGACCGCGGCCACGACCTTCGTCCGGTCGGTGGTGGCGGCGGACACGGCGGCCGGGTCGAGGGTGAACGTCTCCTCCTCGACATCGGCGAAGACGATCCGCGCACCCAGGGCCGCGGCGCTGCTCGCGGTGGCCACGAACGTCATCGGCGGCACGATCACCTCGTCGCCCGGGCCGACCCCGGCGGCCGCGTACGCCACGTGCAGGGCCGCGGTGCCGTTGCAGACCGTCGCCACCCCGGCCCCGCCGGCCCAGGCGGAGAGGTCCGCCTCGAAGGCGGCGACCTGCGGTCCGGTGGTGAGCCAGTCGCTGCGCAGGGCGGCGACCACGGCGGCCACGTCGTCGTCGGTCACCGACTGCCGGCCGTACGGCAGGAAGGAGGTCACGCCGGCAGGCCGAGCATGTCGCGCAGCTGCGGCACGCTGAGCCACTCGTCGTTGGTGTCCGACTGGTACGCGAAGCCGTCCGGCACCGGCTCGCAGTCCAGCGGCGGCTGGTAGCCCCAGGTGGCGATGGTCGGCTGCACGATGAACCGGTCCTTGGCGATCAGCGTCCGGCGGCTGTCGTCCGGGGCGATCATCTCCTCGTGCAGCTTCTCGCCGGGCCGGATCCCGATCTCGTGCGTGGTGGCGTCCGGGGCGACCGCCTCGACCAGGTCGAGGATGCGCATGCTCGGGATCCGTGGCACGAACAGCTCGCCGCCCTGCATCTGGTCGAACGAGTCCAGGACGAACTGCACGGCCTGGTCCAGGGTGATCCAGAAGCGGGTCATCCGCTTGTCGGTGATCGGCAGGCTCCTGCCCTCGGCGGCGAGGCGGCGGAACAGCGGCACCACCGAACCGCGGCTGCCGACCACGTTGCCGTAGCGCACCACCGCGAACCGGGTGGGGTGCTGGGCGGCGTAGTGGTTGGCCGAGACGAACAGCTTGTCGCCGACCAGCTTCGTCGCCCCGTACAGGTTGATCGGGCTGGAGGCCTTGTCGGTGGAGAGCGCGATGACCTTCCGTACGCCGGCCTCGATCGCCGCGTCCACCACGTGCTGGCAGCCGGTGATGTTGGTGGCGATGAACTCCGACGGGTTGTACTCGGCGGTGTCGACCTGCTTGAGGGCGGCGGCGTGCACCACGTGGTCGACCCCGTGCATCGCCCGGGTCAGCCGGTGTCGGTCCCGCACGTCGCCGATGAACCAGCGCAGCCGGGGGTCGTCACCGAGCTGCTGGCGCAACTCGTACTGCTTGAGTTCGTCCCGGGAGAAGACCACCACCCGGGCCGGGTCCGCCTCGGCGAGGACGTGCCGCAGGAAGGTCCTGCCGAAGGAACCCGTCGCCCCGGTGACCAGGATCGACGCTCCGCTCAGCTCGCTCAATGTGGTGCTCCCGTGTTCGTCGGTGATCCGCCGGGACGTGGTGCGACCCGGCCGGCCGGGTGGGAACGCTAGAGCCGGTGGGTTAACACGCCCACGCCCCGCGGTTAACCGGACCCGCTCGGGTGGTGAATGCCGGGCGCCGGGGGCGGCGAGCCGTTTCGGGGAACTCCGGCCCGACACGCGCACCGCCGAACAATGCGTGAACAATGCGTGGACAGGGTCGGAACAATCAGCGCCGGCGGCGGTTCGCCCGGTCCAGGGAAATGGGAACAACGGTGATCTCCCGACCGTCACGCACCTGCCGAATGCCGGGGCTCTCGACGAAACGGAACCGGCGGTTCATCCGGCGTACCACGGTGTTGTGGGCGAGCACCTCGCCGTCGAGTCGGTCCAGCTCGAGCACGTCGAAGGCGTAGTCCACCGCAGCCCCCATGACGCCCAGCCAGGCCGGCAGCGTCGCACCCCGTTCGGCCAGTCCCTCGGCGTCGAGGTAGAACCCCCACGCGCCGGTGCGCGGACACTCCCACCGCAGGTCGAAGAAGGTGACCACGCCGCACGGTCGCCCCTCGCGCAGGTACGTCAGCACCCGCCGGCCGGGGTCGTCGCGGGTCGCCGCCCACCACCGTTCGTGCTCGTCGGCGGTGATGACATGACTCGTTTTGCTGGCCTGTCGATTGATTTCCTGATTACGCCAGGACAACATCAGGTTAACGTCGTCCTCGGTGGCGTCACGTAGCACGTACCGCTCGCTTTCCGGCTTGTTTCTTCGGCCACCGGGCACCCTAATTCTGATTCACCTGGCTGTACACTCCGCCGCATGACGGAATTGAGTCGCGCCCGGATTCGTGGCCTCATGGGTGAGGTTATGGCCAACCAGGGCAAGGTGCTGCCCGACGACGACGCCGCGGAGTTGCGGGAGATCGGTTTCCGCTCGCTGGACTTCTCCGAGCTGGCGCTGCGGGTGGAGGACGAGACGGAGGAGGAGCTCAACTTCGACGCCCCCGGGCTGCGACGCATCGCCACCGTCGGCGACGTCCTCGACTTCCTCGCCGAACTACAGCGGCAGTGAGCCTCGACACCGCCCACCCGGCCGGGGCGCTGCCGGCCGGTGCCGACAACCGGGTGGTCGCGGCCGGCGGCGTCCGGTCCTGGCGGGAGCTGCCGGAGCTGACCCTGCCGGCTCCGGCGGTGGTGCTCGCGCACTCCGCCCGGTACGCGCTGGCCGCCGCCCGCCACCACGCGGCGTACGGCACCGAACTGCTGATCACCACCGCCGGCCGGGTCGATCCGGCGATGCGGGACGAGCTGCGCGACACCGGGTTCACGTTGGTCGAGGCGGATGGTCCGGCCGAGGTGGCGGCCCCGACCCGTACCCGCCGGGCCGAGGCGGGCCGGCTGTGGCTGCTGACCTCCGGAACCACCGGCCGTCCCAAGCGCGTCGGACACACCCTGGAGTCGCTGACCACGGTGCGGGGCCGGCAACCCGACCGGACCTGGCTGTGCCCGTACACCCCCGGCACCTACGCCTGGTGGCAGGTGGTGACGCTGTCGTTGACCCAACCCGGGCAGCACCTGGTGGTGGTGGAACCGGAGCAGCTCGACGACTGGCCGGCGCTGGCCGCCGCACACGGCGTCGACGCGGTCTCGGGGACGCCGACGTTCTGGCGGCGGGCCCTGCACCGTGATCCCGACACGCTCGCCCGGGTGCCGCTGCGCCAGCTCACCCTCGGCGGCGAGCCGGTCGACCAGGCGATCCTGGACCGGCTGCGGCAGGTCTTCCCGAGCGCCCGGGTCTCCTGGATCTACGCCTCCTCGGAGGTCGGTGCGGCCGTCGTGGTGCACGACGGGCGGGCCGGTTTCCCAGTCGAGTGGCTCGACCGGGCGGCACCGGACCGGCCCACCCTCGGCGTACGCGACGGCGAGCTGGTGGTCACCTCGCCGTACCACGGTGCCGGGCTGACCGGCCCGGTCCGCACCGGCGACCGGGTGGAGGTCGTCGGTGACCGGGTGCTGATCACCGGCCGGCTCGACACCGACGAGATCAACGTCGGCGGTAGCAAGGTCTCCGCCGGTCGGGTCCGTGACGTGCTCACCGCCCACCCGCGGGTCGCCTGGGCGCGGGTCACCGCCCGGCGTGCTCCGCTGCTCGGCCACCTGGTCGTCGCCGAGGTGGTGGCGCACGGGTCGCCGTCGCCGCGGCCGGATCCGCCCGGCGCGCCCGACGAGGCCGCCCTGGTGCGCTGGTGCGCCGACCGGCTGCCCGACTACGCCGTACCCCGCCGGATCCGGCTACTGCCCGAGATCCCTGTCAAGGAGACCCTGAAGAGCGATGTCTGACCTCGCCACCCGCGTCCGACCCGTCCCACCGTCCACCGTGGTGCTCGTCTCCGGTGGATCCCGCGGCCTGGGCCTGGCCATCGTCACCGACCTGCTCGACGCGGGACTGAAGGTGGCCGCCTTCGCCCGTACCGTCACCCCCGAACTCGCCAAGCTCGCCGACGCCCATCCGGAGCGCACGCACGTCGGGCCGGTCGACGTCACCGACCTGGCCGCCGCGCAGGCCTTCGTCCGGGCGGCCGAGGACCGCCTGGGTCCGCTCGACGGCCTGGTGAACAATGCCGCCGTCGGGCAGGACTCACTGCACGTACACACCGCCGCCGCCGACCTGGCCCGGATCATCGAGACCAACCTGACCGCGCCGCTGCAACTCACCCGACTGGCCGTACGGCGGATGCTCGCCCAGGGCCGGCGCGGCCGGATCGTCAACGTCACCTCGATCTGCGCCCAGCGTGGCTTCCCCGGCCTGGTCGCGTACTCGGCCACCAAGGGCGGGATGGATGCCGCCACCCGCTCACTCGCCCGTGAACTGGGTGGGCGGATGCTGGTCAACGCCGTGGCACCCGGCTTCTTCGCCTCGGAGATGTCGGCGGTGCTCGGTCAGACCCAGCTCGACCAGATCGTGCGCCGTACCCCGACCGGTCAGCTGACCGAACCGGCCGAGGTGCTGCCGGTGGTGCGGATGCTGCTGTGCGACCAGACCAACATCAACGGCCAGGTCATCGTGGTCGACGGTGCCGCCTCGATCTGATCCCGCCCGACCCCGCGCCCACGCCGCCGCCCAACTGTCGCCGGTGACCGCGTTGCTCGCGGTCGCGCACCGGCACCTGCGGGTGGCGGCACCGGCCGAGTCGGCCGCCGCGGTGACCCGCAGCCACCTCGACGACGGACGCTGCCTCGGCTGGTACGGCCCGCCCGTGCCGGGCTGGCGGGTGGCCGTCGACGCCGAGCGGGTCACCGCCGAGGTGCCGCCGGCATTGGCCCGTCGCTTCGGTACGACGGACTTCTGGGCCCGCTGGACCCGTACCGAATGCCTGGCCAAGCTCGCCGACGTGCCGGTGGCGACCTGGTGGCGGCGGCACGGCCTGGCCGTGCCGCCCGGCACCTGCTGGCTGTGGCGCACCCTGACCCTCGCCGGGGCGGCCGACCTGATCGTCACCGTGGCCTTCGCCGCCGCCCCGGCCCCGGCCGCCGCCCGGTCGCTGCCGACTGGGTCGCCGGCCGGGGCGCCCGGGTTCGGTCCGAGCCCGACCGGGTCCACAAGGGTTCGGGGACTGTCGAGCTGGCCCGTCCGCGCTATCAACCGGCACCGCCCCGAGGCATGACGCCGCTGCCCGGCATCCCACAGAGCCATCCCGGTGCGGACCGTCCCGTCGAGTCACGTCGGTGTCGGCTGCGGTGGTGGGCGGTCTTGTTGAGTCACGTCGGTGTCGGCTGTGGTGGTGGGCCGTCCCGTTGAGTCACGCCGGGGTTGGCTGTGGTGGTGGGCGGTCTTGTTGAGTCACGTCGGGGTTGGGTGTGGTGGTGGGCGGTCCCGTTGAGATGCGTCGGGGACGGCGTTACGGACGTGGACCGTCCGGCCGGCATGTGTCGCGCGTCGCCGTCGGGCGCGGCGATCCGTTTGTGCTATCAGCTCGACAGCGTGCACAAGTGACACCGGCAGGGCTGGCGGCCCAGCCCTCCCGAGGAACCCGCGCGGCTGGGCCGATCAGATCAGGTCCCAGCTCAGCGGGGTGCCACGGGGCACGTCGGCGGTGAACCGGCGACCCAGTACCCGGCCGATCTCGACGGGCGGCAGGCCGCCGGCCGGGCGGATGGAACGGACGTTGGCCGCGGTGACCTCGTCACCGGCGCGCACGTCGGTCACCACGTACAGCGAGCGCCGGAAGCGCAGCCCCTCCCGCTCGGCCGAGGTCGGGCCGACGGCGCTGCCGCCGAGGGCAGCGTGGGCCCGCTCCGACTCGACGACCAGGGCCGCCAGTTCCGTCGGGTCCAGCGAGAAGTCGGCGTCCACGCCGCCGTCGGCCCGGTCCAGGGTGATGTGCTTCTCGATGAAGCAGGCCCCGAGCGCCACCGAGGCGACCGGTACCCCGATGCCCGGTGTGTGGTCGGAGAGCCCCACCGGCAGGCCGAACGCGTCGGCGAGCACCGGAATCCGCCGCAGGTTGCTGTCGGCGGGCGGGGCCGGGTAGGCGGCGGTGCAGGCCAGCAGCACGATGCCGGCGGCGCCGGCCGCGCGGGCGGTGCGCACCGCCGCGTCGATCTCGGCCAGGGTGGCCATCCCGGTGGAGAGGACCAGCGGCTTGCCGGTGGCGGCGACCAGTTCGATCAGCGGCAGGTCGACCAGCTCCGACGAGGCGATCTTGTACGCGGGTGCGTCCAGGCTCTCCAGCAGCTCCACGGCCGAGGCGTCGAACGGTGAGGAGAAGACCGTGAGGCCGTGTTCCCGGGCCCGTTCGAAGATCGGCGCGTGCCACTCGTACGGGGTGTGCGCCCGCTCGTAGAGCCGGTACAGGTTCTCTCCGCCCCACAACTCGTGCCCACCGGAGATGCGGAAGGCGGGAGCGTCGACGTCGATGGTGATGGTGTCCGGCCGGTACGTCTGGAGCTTGAGCGCGTGCGCGCCGCTGGCCGCCACCGCGTCCACGATGGCCAGTGCCCGGGACAGGTCACCGTTGTGGTTGCCGGACATCTCGGCCACCACGAAGGGGTGTTCCCCGGTGCCGACCAGCTGCGGCCCGATCTTCAGCGTCGTCATCGTGTTCCGTTTCCGTGGGTGTCCACCAGTGTGCGGTCATGCGTCGTGCCCGCCGCAACGCGGCGTACGCCAGGTAGCTGTCCCGGCCGACCAGCCGGTGCTTGAGCCCGGCCACCCCACCCGGCCGGGGGTAGCCGCTACCCGGCAGGTACCGGCGATAGTGCCCGGCGACCCGACGGAAGAAGTCCCGCCGCAGGTTCGGGTGCAGTCGGCCGTCGTTGCCGACGACCACGAGGAAGTGACTCACCATCAGGTCGAACAGTTCGGCGTGCCAGCGTCCGTCCGGGTGCCGCCGACGTAGCCAGGCGAACAACCGGTCGTACTGGTCGAAGGCGTCGAAGTGCCGGCTGCTGCGGGTGGAGGTGATGGCGCCCTGTCGACCCTGGCGGTACAGGTAGCAGATCCGGTCCAATACCGAGATCCGCTCGGCGCTGATCAGCAGGGGATGGCTGAACGGAATGTCCTCGTACCAGCCGGGGTGGAAGCGCAGCCCCAGTTCGGCCATGAACTCGCGGCGTACCACCTTGTTCCACGCGGTGTGCTGCACCCGCAGCAGTTGGGGCCGGTCGGCCAGCCGCACCACCCCCGGCGTACCGCGCAGCAGGTGGCTGCTGGCGTCGACCTCCCGGCGCCCGCACTCGTGTACCCGCAGGTGGTCGAGCATCAGCACGTCGGGCCGATCGGCGCGCAACCGGTCCAGCACCGCCGCGATGGTGCCCGGCGGCAGCCAGTCGTCGCTGTCGACGAACCAGACGTACCGGCCGGTGGCCACGTCCAGGCCCGCGTTGCGGGCCGGGCCCAGGCCGACGTTGGTGTCCAGGTGCCGCACCCGTACGCCCGGATGGTCGGCGGCGTACCCGCCCAGCAACTGCCCGCATCCGTCCGGCGAGGCGTCGTCCACCGCGACCAGCTGCACCTCCGCCGCCTCGTCGGGCGGGATGTCGGCGAGCACGGAGTCGAGACACTGCCGCAGGTACGCCTCGACGCGGTAGACCGGCACGACGATGCTCAGCAGCGGCGTTCGCGTCGGCTGAATGACCACCCGGTCACCCTCTGCCGTGCGGATGGACGGGGCGGGAACCAGACATGACCGGCAGCGGTGAGGAGATTGAACAGCGATCCGGTGTCCCCGTGGTGTCGATCCCGGCGGATGGGCCGGTGCCCGAGCGGGTAGGGTGCCCGGCGGGCGGCGTCGATCGGGCCGCCTCCGGTGGCCGATCGGATCGGTCCGCCCGTCCGTGGGGAGGATGAGCAGGTGCTGGTGCCGCCGTCGACGACCGGGGTACCGGTATGACCAGCGCCCCGGTGACCATCTCGGCGGGCCCCGCCGCCGGCCGGGCCGACCTGAACCGGTTGCCGTCGCTGACCGGGCTGCGGTGGGTCGCCGCCCTGCTGGTCTTCGGCTTCCACGCCGGCACCATGCGGATCATCGCCGAACCGGCCTACCAGGCGGTGGTCGGCGACATCTTCACGCTGGGTCTGTCCGGGGTGCAGTTCTTCTTCATCCTCAGCGGCTTCGTGCTGGTCTGGTCGGCCCGCCCGGGTGACTCCCGGCGGCGGTTCTGGCGGCGGCGGCTCGCCAAGATCTATCCGAATCACCTGCTGCTGTGGGCGCTGGCCATGCTGGCGGCCCTCTGGTTCGCCGACCCGATCAACCCGGTGGCCGCCCTGGAGAACCTGTTCCTGCTGCAGGCGTGGGATCCCCGACCCGGCTACTTCTACAGCGTCAACAACGTGAGCTGGTCACTCTCCTGTGAGCTGTTCTTCTACCTGTGTCTGCCGCTGGCACTGCCGCTGGTCCGGCGGGCCCGGCCGTGGCTGCTCTGGGCCGTCGTGATCGCGGTTCCGCTGCTGATCCTGGCGCTCTGGCCCGCGCAGACGCTGGTGCCGGAGCAGAGCCGGTGGTGGTTCACCCAGGTGTTTCCGCTGGTCCGCTCGCTGGAGTTCTGGATGGGCGTGGCCGCCGCCGAACTCATGCTCCGTGGCCGCTGGCGCGGGCCCCGGCTGCCCCTGGCCAGCCTGATCTTCGTGGCGACCTGGGTGGCGGCCTCCCAGTGGATCCGGGCCGAACTCTGGGCGGCGCTGCTGGCCGCGGCGTACGTGCTGGTCATCGCCGCCGCGGCGGACGCGGACGTGCACGGGCGTCGCTCACCGCTGCGCGCGCGCCCGATGGTCTGGCTCGGCGAGGTCTCGTTCGCCTTCTACCTGGTGCACGTCTTCGTGATCATGACGATCCTGCGGGTCACCGGCGACTGGGGGACCGGCCTGCCCGGCTGGTGGGGCCCGGCGGCGGTGATCGGCTTCCTGCTGCTCACCCTGGGGCTGGCCGCACTGGTGCACCGCTTCGTGGAACAACCGATGATGCGCCGGCTGGCCCCGCGCCGCCCGGTCCCGCCCGACGGGGCGACACCGGCCACGTCCGAGTCGGCCACGTCCGAGGTCACCACCTCCGAGTCGACCACCTCCGTCCACTCCGGACAGTCGTCCGACCGGTCCTGACCTGCGTCTTCGGCGCCACAGCGGACGCTTTCCCCGCGCGACACGCCGGGCGGCGGTGCCGCTCGGCGACCCCGACGGGTAGCGTGACGACGTGCTCCCCGTCGCCGCCACCCATCCTCTGTGGTGGCTGGCGCGCCGGGCGGCGCGGTTGCTGACCAGCTTCGCGGTCGCCGCCGCCTTCACCCTCGGCGCGTGGGCGGTGCCCGCCCACGCCACCCCCGGCGCGCTGCCCGGTCTGGCGACCGCCGCGCCGGGACAGGCCGACCGGGCCGAGGTGGCCCCGCCGACGAGCCGGCTCGACCTGCACTCCGGTGCCGGTCGAGCCGTGGTCGGGCCCGTCGTGCCGGCCGGGAGTGGCCCGGACCGGTTCACCGCGGTGCCCGCGCTGGGGTCGAGCGCCGCGACGGGTGGTGACCGCAGCGACCACGCCGGTCCCGCGCAGCCACCGGCGACGCCGGGTCGGTCGCGGCCGTGGGCCGTCGGGCCGGTCGCCGTCGGACCCACACCGGCCCTCGTGGCGGCAGTCCCGGGCGCCCATCCCACGCGCGGTCCGCCCCGCGGCTGACGCCGCCACCCGCATCGCCGGGGTTGGCCGACGTCGCACCGGCCGTCCCGGCCACCGTCCGTCCGGTCACCCGTACCCACCGCCGATCCGGCCGGTGCCCGCTACCGGAGCCGGCTCTCGGCGAACCAGTCGTAGTCGCACATCTTTCCGCGAGGAACCGCCATGGAACAGACCGTTCTCTACCAGTTCCTGATCGAGGTGCCACGGGCCGCCGCCATCTGGTCGGTGCTGCTCGTGCTCGCCCTGGGCGTACTCACCGCCCTGGTGGCCCGGCCCGAACCGGCACCGCCGGTCGAGCGGGAATCCGACGACCCGGCCGGGGACCCCGTCGCGGCCGCAGCCGACCTGCGTCGGTACGCCGGTGAGGTGGCGGTGGCCGCCGCCGGTGCCGCGCAGAACGCCCAGCGGCACCGCGACGGATGGCAGCGCGCCCACACCGAACTCGACCGCGCCTTCGCCGCGTACGACGAGGCGGAGTCCGCCGCCCGTCGGCTCGCCGCCGCCGAAGCCCTACCCGTCCCCGGTACGCCCCGGACCCCGACCGAGTACGCCGCCCGGGAGCGCTGGCTGCACCGCGCCGCGATGACCGCACACTGGCGCGGGGACCTGACCGCCCGGCAGCTCACCGACGTACTGGCGCACCGGGGCGGCTGGGATCCACGACGGCACCCGGTCGAGCAGGAGATCATCCTGGCCCGGGTGGTGCGGGACGGCCGGCTGGCCGCCTACCGGGCGGCGCAGCAGCGTGAGCGCGACGCGTGGCGGGCGGCGGAGTCGGCCGTCGACGCGGCCCGTGCCCTCTCCGCCGAGGCGTACGCCGCCGTGCAGCGGCTGCGGCCCGAGCCGCTGCCGGCGCCGCGTCGGGTGGCCGTCGGCCGGCCGGCCGCGATCCTGCGCTGGCGGCCCGCCCGGGTCGGCTGATCGCCCTGCCGTGCGGGCAACCGCGACGAGCATGGTCGGAGGATTCCGTGACCCCGGTCACATGCTGTGGAGAATCGGTCACCCGGTGCATTCTGGCCCCATAGTCGGCGCGCTGGCCGGGACATTGTCGACAGCCGGTCCCGTTCTGACCCGATCGAACCGCCACGACCCCGAATCCCATTGAACGACGACAGTTCCCGGATATCCGAAAAAAACTGATCCCGATCATGTTTAGGCAGGTCGGGGAGGGTTGGCATGGCCTTGACCGGCCAGTAATGTCGGCGCGTCCGGTGCGGTTACCGATCGCAAGTGGCGACGCCGCGCCGACCCGCTCAATCGTGATCTCACGAACCGGGGACCCACTGCACCACTGGGGTGAATCTGCGAGCCTCGGCCCGCGGTAGGGCGATCTTCCCGCCCGAATCCGTCAGCTAACCCGGTCGGCGGTGTCGGAAGGAGTTCCATTCTCGTGCAGCAACGCTCGATCCCCCCGTTGTTCCCCCGCCTCCACGGCACCGTGGTGCCCGCGCTCGCGGGCCCGTCGTCCGCGAGCTGATCCCGGCCCACCGCAGCCGCCCGGTTCCCGGGCGCACACCCCGCAACGGCATGTCCACGTGACCGGACGGTCGTCGGTGCCCCGTGCCGACGGACCGCGGTCGACGGTGTGCCGTTCACCCCTCAGCCCGTGGAGGATCCCGTGAAGCACACCGTCAAACGTCAGCTCCGTCGCCTGTCCACCGAGCGGTCGTACCAGCTGGTGGCCGCGTCGGCGGCGGCACTCGTACTGGCCACCGGCACCGGTGCCCTGCTCGCCCGGACCGACGAGGGCCCGGCCGACGCGAACACCACGACCGCCGTCGCCGAACTGCGTGACGACAGCGCGGCATCACGCAGCCAGGCCCGGGTCGACTCGGCCGCCGTCGTGGACAGCGCCGCTCCGGCGACCCGCGCCGCCGCGCCGAGCAGCGCTGCCGCCGTACCGTCGCCGCAGGCCACCTCCGCCGCCCCGGATCCGGACGTGACCAGCGAGAAGGCGACGCCGAAGCCGCCGGTCAAGAAGGTCCTAGACTACGACTACCAGGCGCAGACCACCGGCTACTACTGCGGCCCGGCCGCGGTGCGCAACGCGCTCAGCGCCGCCGGTATCGACCGCGACCAGGACACCCTGGCCGGGCAGCTCGGCACCACGTACGCCGGCACCAACTCGGCCGAGGACACCACCCGGGTGCTCAACTCCGTGGTCAAGGGCGACCCGTACACGACCACGATGATCCCGGGCGGCGCGGCCACTCCGGCCCAGATGGACCGGCTCCAGTCCGACGTGGTGGCGGCGGTCACCGACGGACGCAGCGTCGTGGTCAACGTCGCCGGCAGCGCCACCGACACCGTGGGTGCCTGGCACTCCTTCCCGGGCGGTCACTACATCGCCGTGGTGGGCTACGACGACGACGGCCGGCTGGTGAAGATCGCCGACTCGGCCGACCCGTCGTACTACTCGTACTGGATGAGCACCATCGACCTCGCGAACTGGGCAGCCACCCGCGGCTACTCCTCCTGAGCGAACCGTACGAGCGAGCGAGCCGAACGCGCCGGGCGCCGATCCCCACCCGGGGGTCGGCGCCCGTGTCGTATCCCGGTCGGCGCTCTCGCCCGACGGCGACCGCCGGTGGCAGACTGCGCGCATGATCACGGAGTCGGGTGACCGGGCCAGCCGGCCGGTCCTGCTGTTGCTGCACGGCATGGGCGCCACCGGTGCGGTGTGGTCACCGTGGTCGTCGATGCTGCGTCGACACCGGCCGGGGCGCTGGTCGGCCCCCGACCTGGCCGGCCACGGTGCGGCGCCGCCGCTGTCGCGGTACTCGTTCACCGCCCTCGCCGAGCGGGTCGCCGCGGGCCTGGACACCGGCGACCGCGTCGTGGTGCTGGGCCACTCGCTCGGCGGCGTGGTCGCGCTGGCGTTGGCCGCCGGCAGCGGACTGCCGATCGACGCGGTGATCGGGCTCGGCATCAAGGCGGTGTGGTCCCCGGCCGAGCTGGCCCGCGCCGGAGAACTGGCGGATCGACCGGTCACCTGGTTCGCCACCCGGGACGAGGCGGCACAGCGCTTCCTGCGCGTCGCCGGCCTGACCGGGCTCCTCGACCCCGACGACCCCGCCGTGGACACCGGGCTGCGGGAGGTGGCCGGTCGGTGGCGGCTGGCCATGGATCCGGCCGCGTTCGGTGTCGGCGAGCCGGACCTGGACGGCCTGCTCGCCGCGATCGACGTACCGGTGCTGCTGGCCCGCGGCGAACACGACCTGATGGTCTCCGAAGCCCAACTCCGGCGGTACGGCGTGCCGGTGGTGACGTTGCCCGGTCTCGGGCACAACGCCCACGTCGAGGATCCGGCGGCCGTGCTCGCCCTGCTCGATCACGCCGGCTGACCGGCGGCCGGCGTGACTCAGGTGGCGGGGGAGAGCGGCGCGTCGCTGGCCGCGCGCGGCGTCGGCGCGGCCCAGGTCGGGTCGAGTTCACGCCGGGCGGCGGTCAGGAAGCCCTCGGCGTACGCCTCGGCGGGGAAGTCGCCCAGGTAGCGCCGCCGGGTCACCCAGCGCGCATCGGCGAGCGGGTCGGTGTCGAGCAGCCGGGTCAGCACGTCGTCCAGGTCGGCCAGGTCGCGGTGCAGCACGTACCCGGCGGCGGCCAGCGGGAACCGTTCGGTGAACCGGTCGCCGTGCACTCCGGTGTCGACCACCGCGTACGGCTTGCCCGAGTACAGCCAGTCCGAGACGACCCCGGAGACGTCGGAGACCAGCGCGTCGGCCCGGTTCACCGACTCGGTGAGGGTGAGCCGGGCCGCGGCGGCGCCGAACAGGTGCGGCCGGCCGGTGCCCGCCCGGTCGGCAGCGAGCAGGTCGTGCAGCCGCCCCAACTGGCGGGCCGAGGACGGGTTCTGCGCGGTGTACGGGTGGGCTCGCAGGATCACCGTGGCACCCCGGTCGAGCAGCCGCCGCAGCAGCTTCTCGGCCACCGGCAGGGAGCAGTAGTCGGCGTCGGCGTGGTGCCCCGTCCAGGTCGGGGTGTAGAGCACCGTCGGGTTCGCCGACCGCACCGGGCCCCGGCGTACCTCGATCGCCTCGACCTGGGGCCGGCCGACCACCACGAACTTCTCGGCCGGGATGTTCAACCCGGCCCGGGCGTAGCGGTCGACGGCGGCCGTACCGGCGACGAAGATCCGGTCGAAGATCGCCGACACCGGGTTGGCGCTGGACGCCTTGTCGCTGTCGCCGTGGTGCAGCTGCACGTGGGTGAGTTGGTTGAAGCGGAGGAAGTGGCTGTTCTTCGCGCCGTGGTTGACGTAGAACGCCGCCCGCAGGCTCGGCACCACGATCTCGTCCATCCCACGCAGGGTGGGGCAGTAGACCACCGGGGCGGTGGTCGCCGCCGCGATGGTGGGCAGGAACTCCGGCTCCCGCAGCAGCACCAGGAACGGCCGGCCGATCCGTTCCAGGTACGGCAGCCACATGGTGACCTGGTACTCGGAACCGGGTGGGGCGGAGAAGTAGAGCACGAACTCCGGCTGGTGACGGCGCAGCGCCCGGGCGACCGGTGAGCCGCCCGTGCCCGGCCGGAACCGGCGCCGGACCAGGCGCAGCGCGACCGCGCCGACGGTGGCACCGGCCAGCAGGCTCGCCGCCAGGGCCACCCAGGCGGGCAGGCCCATCCCGGCGGCGAGCGCCAGCCCGGCGAGCAGACCGGCCACCACGTCGTCGAGGCGTGCGGCGACCTGCGGCGCCCAGGCCCGCACCGGCAGATTGGCGGTGCGGGTCTCCAGGTTCCCGGCGTCGCGCAGCGGACCGGTGACCAGCACCAGACCCAGCAGCACCAGGGCGGTCGCGGCCAGGGCCGGGTCGAAACCGGCGTCGAGCTGCCGGGCATAGCCGACCAGGACCCCGGCCGCGATCAGCGTGGTCTCCGCGACGTTGTCCGCGCCGGGGCGTACCCGCCGCTCCCAGACGGTGGCGGCGAGCGCGAGCACCGCCAGACCGAGCCCCCAGCCGGTCGCGCCGGTGAGCGCGACCACGAGGAACGCCAGGACGGCCACACCGGTGGCCAGGCCCCGGGCGGCCAGTTTCCTGACCAGGTCACCACGCATCTCGGTGTAGCCTCCGCGCTCGGTGTGCGTCGGTGAGTCGACGGGTCGTGGGTGGGGTCAGCCGACGGGGGCGGTGCTGGCCGCTCGGCCGGCCTGGGCCGGTACCACGGCGGCGGGCGCCTCCCCCGGCGGCCGGCGGACGTCGATCACCTGACCGGTGAGATCCGAGATCAGCACGTCCAGCGACGCCTGGGCGACGGTCTCGGCGGCGAGCAGGGTGTGCTCGGGTTCGCTGCCGAACGCCTTGGTCCGCATCGGGGTGGCGGTCCGCTCCGGGTTGATGACGTTGACCCGTACGCCGAACTCCGCCCACTCGTCCGACAGCGCCTGGGTCAGGTTGACCAGGGCGGCCTTGGTGGCCGAGTAGAGCGCGTAGTCCGCCCGCCCCCGGGTGTACGAGCTGGAGGTGTAGAGCAGCAGCTGACCCTTGGTCTGCTGGAGGTAGGGCAGCGCCTGCCGGGCGACCGTCACCGGGCCGACGAAGTTGACCTGGAGCACCCGGTCGATGGTCGCCTGGTCCATCTCGGCCAGCGCGCCCTTCTCCAGGATGCCGGCGGTGACCACCACGTGGTCGATCCGGCCGGTGGCCTCGAAGGCGCTCTTCAGCGCGGCCTCGACGTCCTCGGGCCGTTCCACGTGGGTGCCGGTGCTGGAGCGGCTGAACGGGAAGACCTGGGCGCCGTGGCGCCGGGCCAGCTCGGTCAGGTCGTGGCCGATGCCGTAGCTGCCGCCGAAGACGACGATGGTGCGGCCCGAGACCTCGTCGCTGTAGGCGCGGTGGTCGGCCAGCCGGGGCACCTTGGCGGCGGCCAGTTGGAAGAGCTTGTCCGCCAGGTGCACGTCGACCGGGTGGGTGACCTTGATGTTCTCGTCCGAACCGTCGATCACCTTGATCGGCACCTCGGGCAGGTAGCGCAGCACCACGCCGCAGTCGTCGGTGGCGGCGAAGTTCGGGTCACCCGCGGCCCGCCGGTACGCCTCCCGGATGGTGCTGGAGCGGAACGCCTGCGGGGTCTGTCCCCGGCGCAGCGTGGCCCGGACCGGGATGTCGGTGATGCACTCGTTCTCGTCGACCTGGATGATCGTGTCGGCCGACGGGATGGCCACGTCGACCGCCGGGTACGTCCAGAGGGCGTTCACGCACTCGCGGACGATCCGGCCGCTGAGCAGGGGCCGGACCGCGTCGTGGAAGAGGATGTTGCAGTCGGCCTCGCCGACCGCGTCCAGGGCCACGCGGGTGGTGGCGTTACGGGTGTCGCCGCCCTCGATCACCTTGGTGACCTTGCGGAAGCCGGCCTTGTCGACGATCTGCTGCGCCTCGGCGACGTGGCCGCTGGCCATCAGCACGATGATCTCGTCGATCTCCGGCGCGGCCTCGAACACGGCCAGGGTGTGCTCGATGATCGGCTTACCGGCGATCTTCAGTAGTTGCTTGGGGATGCCGAGGCCGAGCCGCGTGCCGGTGCCGCCGGCCAGCACCACGGCCACCGTTCGTGAGGGTCGCCACGGCGCCGTGCTCTGCGGCGTGGTGCCCGAATCGGTGGTCTGGTCCTGCGTCATTGCCGGTCCTCACTCTCGGTGCATGGCTTCGGTGGGGTACGTGAATGGAAGGTTCCGTCGACACGGCGACGGAATGAACGATAACGCGCGGCCCGCGTGGGGTCGGACGGAGCGATGCCGTCCGCGCGATGCCGCGCGTTCATCGGAACTCTACTTGCCGTTGGTGAATGCCTCGTATTCCTTCAGCACCTCGGCGGTGGGCCCGTCCATCCGGATAAGCCCCGATTCCAGCCAGATTGTCCGTTCACACGTGTCGCGTACCGAGGAGAGCTGGTGACTGACCAGGAACACCGTTCCGGCGTTCTCCCGCAGCTCCCGTACCCGCGCCTCGCTGCGCTTGCGGAACCGCTTGTCGCCGGTGGCCAGGGCCTCGTCGATCAGCAGCACGTTGTGCTGCTTGGCCGCCGCGATCGAGAACCGCAGCCGGGCCGACATGCCGGAGGAGTAGGTGCGCATCGGCAGCGAGGCGAAGTCACCGCGCTGGTTGATCCCGGAGAACTCGATGATCTCCGGCAGCTTGCGCTGCGCCTCGGCCGGCGACATGCCCATGGCCAGGCAGCCCAGCGTGACGTTGCGCTCCCCGGGCAGGTCGTTGAGCAGGGCGGCGTTCACCCCGAGCAGGGACGGCTGGCCCTCGGTGTAGACCGCGCCCCGCTCCACCGGCAGCAGCCCGGCGATCGCCCGTAGCAGGGTCGACTTGCCGGAGCCGTTGGTGCCGATCAGCCCGATCGCCTCGCCCCGGTACGCGGTGAAGGTGACTCCGCGTACCGCGTGCACCTCGCGGACGTTCGGCGCCGAGGTGCGGCTGACCATCCGCTTGAGCGCGGCCACCGGGCTGGTGTTGCCGGCGGCGCCCTTGTGGATCCGGTAGACGACGTGCGCGTCGTCCACCACCACGGTCGGGATCCGCTCCTGGACCCGGGGCAGGGTCACCGTCACGTCGTTGGACATCGCCAGGTGATCAACCACGGCCGTACTCCTGTTCGCCGCGCCAGAAGTAAAGGTAGCCCCCGACGCCCATCACGACCGACCAGCCGATCGCGACCAGCCAGGTCAGCGGCAGGGAGTCGTTGAGCAGCGGGGTGTTCTCCAGCAGCGCGACCCGGGCCAGTTCGATGTAGACAAGCATCGGGTTGAACTGCACGATGGCGGTGGCCCAACCCGGCAGGTTCTCGGCGAACAACTCGACGCTGTAGAGCACGCCGGAGCCGTACATCCAGGCCCGCAGGACGAAGGGCATGACCTGCTTGAGGTCGGTGGCCTTGGCGCCCAGCCGGGCCACGACCATGGTCAGGCCGGCGTTGAACACCGTCTGGAGCAGCACCGCCGGCACCAGCGTCAGCCACATCAGGGTGATCGGCTCGCCGGTGGCCAGCACGATGCCGAGCAGTACGATCATCGAGCCGAGCAGCTGCTGGAACTGGGTGGTGGTGATGGCCAGCGGCAGGGCGGCCCGGGGGAAGTGCAGGGCCCGGATCAGGCCGAGGTTGCCGCTGATCGCCTGGGTGCCGTTCTGCACGCTGGTCTGGGTGAAGTTGAAGATGAACAGCCCGGCGGTCAGGTAGGCGATGAAGTTGTCCATCCCCCGGGTCTGCTGGAGCACCAGACCGAAGATCAGGAAGTAGACCGCCGCGTTGGTCAGCGGGGTGAGCACCTGCCAGAGCTGCCCGAGCCGGGCGTTGCTGAACGAGGCGGCCAGCTTGGCGTTCGCGTACGCGCTGATGAAGTGCCGGTAGCGCCAGAGCTGGCGGGTGTAGCTGGCCAGGGAGGGGCGTTGGCCGGCCATGCGCAGCCCGTGCCGGGCCGCCAGCTGGGCTGGGGGCAGGCCGGAGTCGGGATCGGCCAGCGTCGTGATGGCCATGGGGATGGGCGCTCCGATCTTGTCGTGCCGGCGGGTGCGTTCGCGACGATGGAATCTAGCGTGTTGGTACCGGGAGCGCCGCCTCGCCGCTGCGTGGACAGTAGTCCGAAACACGTCGGGACGCAACCGTAGCGTCCTTGCGGTACATTGTTCTGCGTGACAGCCGAGAAGAGTCCCAGGTGACGACCGGGAAGAGGCGTGCGCCAGCCGGTGCGGCGGTGCTCCGCGGGGAGATCACCGCGGCCATCCGCCGCGCCCTGATGCAGGAACTCGCCGCGGTCGGCTACGGCCGGCTCTCCATCGAGGCGGTGGCCCGCCGGGCCGGGGTCAGCAAGACCGCGATCTATCGCCGATGGAGTTCGAAGCTCGAACTCGTCCTGGAGGTGGTGGCCGCCGCCGCCGGTGGTCGGCTGCCCGCGCTGGACACCGGCGGGCTGCGCGGCGATCTCGCCCTGCTGTTCCAGGTGGTGACCCACGCCCTGCGCCACCCGCTGGCCTCGCAGATCATCCCGGACCTGCTGGCCGAGGCGGCCCGCAACCCGACCATCGACGAGACGCTGCAACGGGTGCTGCGTGCCCGGCAGCAGGAGATCCTCGGTCAGCTGATCGAGCGGGCGGTGCGCCGCGGCGAACTGCCCGCCAGCACCGACCCGGGCGTCGCGGCCGACCTGATCGTCGGGCCGCTGTACTGGCGGCTCGCCATCGCCCGGACCCCGCTCACCGACAGCTACCTGGAGAACCTGGTCGAGTCGGTGGCGCTCGCGCTCGGCGCGCCGGACACGCTGCCCCGGCAACGGGCGGCACCGATCACCGGTTGAGCTGGTCCGGTCCGGGGTACCGCTGGCAGTGCCGGCGTCGGCACCCGGGCGACGGACCTCGTCTGGCGCGTCGGCTCGACCGGTCTCGCCGGACGTACTACTACTCTCGGTGTGGTTCGCGGCGTGGTGGCCGCCGCGGTGGGCGACCCGGCCCGCCCGAGCCGCACCTACCCGTACGACGACAAGGACACCTGCCCGTGTCGATGACCGACCAATCCGTCGCCGCGCCCGCGCCGGTCGCCGCGCCGGCCGACTCCGCGCCCGCGCCGGTCGCCGCGCCGACCGGCTCCGCGCCGCTCCGTACCACCGAGCCGACGACCCGTGGCACCGCTGTCCGCCGGATCCGTACCGTGCTGGGCGCGCTGCGGGCGGGGTTCGCCGCGATTCCGGCCGTGCTGACGGACTGCGCCGTACTGGCGTTCGCGCTCTGGACGCTGCTCTACCACGCCGCCCTGCCGCTGGGCCTCGCCCCGTCGCTGACCCTGCGGATCTGGCTGGTGGCCGGCACGGTGCTGGCCGTGCTCGCGGTGCTGGTCCGGCTGGGCCTGCGCTGGCGCCGCCTGGCCCGGCGCCGGGCCGCCGCGCCCGGGCCGGCGACCGACGCTCCGGCGGACCCGGACGCGGGTTCCGCGCTCGATCCGGACCGCCAGCCGACGGCGGCCGACCCGCAGCCGGACCAGGACGGGTCGGACCAGGACGGGTCGGACCAGCGCGGGTCGGACCCGAGCGCGCCGGACTCGACCGTCACTGCGGCGGAGCCGTCGGCCGGCTCGGCTGCCGACGCCACCACCGACCCGGCCGTCGACCGCGCCGCGGCGGCGCAGGCCACCGCCGATCGAGCGGTGGCGTCGGCCACCGCCGACCGAGCGGTGGCGTCGGCCACTGCCGACCGACCGGCGGCACCGAACACTGTCGGCCGACCGGCGGAGCAGGGAGCTGCCGACCGACCTACGGAGCAGGGTGCGGCGGTCGAGGCGGCGGCGGACCGGGCCGTGCGGATGTCCGCCGCGCAGCGGTGGTGGACCGCGCTGGTGCTGCTGGTCGGCACCGGTGCCGCGATCGCCGCCGGCGTGGCGGGCACCCCGGCCGGGGCGGGGCTGTCCTGGTGGGTACCCGCGTCGGCCGGTCTGGTGGCCGCCGTCGGAGCGGTGCTGCTGACCTGGCGGACCTGGCGGAGCACCCCGGCGACCTGGCCGCCCGCCCCGGCCACGACCGCCTGGCAGTCGGCGTACGCGCTGCTGATCGCGGCGGTGGCGGCGGTCGCCTCGCTCTACCTGGCCCGCAGCACCCCCGACGACATCTACTACGTGGGCCGCTCGGTGTGGGTGGCCGAGCGCGACATCGTTCCGCTCAACGACTTCCTGTTCAGCGAGAACGTGCTCCCGGCGATGGCCTCGCAGCCACCGATCGCCAGCGTCGAGGTCTTCGCCGGGGCGCTCGCCCGGCTCCTCGGCATACCCGGTGCCTCGGCCGTCTGGTACGTGCTGCTGCCGGCCTTCGCGGTGCTCGCGGTGCTGGCCCTGTGGCGGTTGGTGCAGCGGTGGGCGCCGCGCCGACCGGTGCTCGCCTTCACCGTCGCAGTGGCCTTCCTCGCTCTGGTCTGCGGCCCGGACGCCGCTCTCGGCACCTTCCACCTACCCCGGCTCTACCAGGGCAAGGGGATGTTCGTCTCCGCGGTCGTGCCGTTGATGTGGCTCTACCTGACCCGCTGGTTCGACGACCGGTCGAAACGGGGTCTGGTGTTGATCGTCGCCCTGTCGATCACCGCGATCGGGCTGACCACCACCGCGGCGATCATCCTGCCGCTGCTGGTCGGCGGGGCCGCCCTGATGATGCTGCTGGTGGGGCGCTGGAAGTCGGCGCTGGCCGCCGGGGTCGCCGCCCTCACCTATCCGGTCGGGATGGTGGTGGTCACCCAGCTGGTGCTGGGTACGTCGGCCAACGAGGCCGCGGCGGACGTCAACTTCTACGACGCGGCGCACACCTACCGGCGGACCTTCGAGATCGGCATCGTGGGGGTCATCGGCGGGCTCGGGTTGTGGTGCGGTGCGCTGCTGGCCCGCCGCCGTACGCCGGCGCTGCTCGCGGCCGGCGGCGCCCTCACCCTGAGCGTGTTGCTGGTGCCCGGGGTGTTGGAGTGGGTGGGTTCGGTCACCGGCATCTCGGTGGTGCTCTGGCGGGTGTCGTGGCTGCTCGCCCTGCCGGCGTTGATCGGGCTGCTGTGCACCGTCTGGCTGCCCACCCGGTTCAAGGTGGTGCGGGGCCTGGTCGGCGTGGTGCTGGCCGCGGGCATCGTCACCTCGTTCACCAACTACGCCATCCCGATGTGGGACGAGCGCAGCGGGGTGCTGGTGCACGAGGAACCCACCTGGAAGATCCGGCCGGAGCGGCAGGCCATCGCACAGTTCGTGATCGACCTCGACCGTCCGGACGGCCTGGTGCTCGCACCGGCCAGCATCATGCGGACCATCCCGCTGATGACCACGCAGGCCCGGGTCGTGCTGCCCCGCGACTTCTTCCTCGTCGAGTACGACATCAACTCCCAGTTCTCCCAGGACCGGCTGTTGCTGATGCGCTTCGCCAACGGCGGGCCCGCCGCGGAACGGCCGGACCGCGACGAGGTGGGTGCCGCGCTGGAACGCCTCGACGTGGGCACCATCTGCGTCTACAGCCAGAACCGCTTCGCCCAACGGACCGGCCAGCGCTTCGGCTACACCCTGGTCGCCGAGCGGCCCGCCGATCCCCCCGTGCACCCGAACGCCGTCACCTGCCTGGTCCGCGAGTGAGGACCGGTCGGGTCCGGTGCGGCGGCGCCGGGCCGGACCCGACCGCACCAGCGCGGTTTTCCTCCGGTACCGGCCCGATCCGACGCCGCGGCGGGCATGCTCGAAAGGCAGGCCGGCGCACAGGGGGATGGGCATGGAGAGCTACCACGAGGACTGGACCGACAGCCAGCGCGCGCTCTACGACGAGTGCTACCGGGCCGGCGCGGACTGGGCGGACGACCCCGCCACCCCGTCCGAGGACGTGCAGCAGGTGATCAACCTCGGCGAGGCCGACGACGACACCCTCGCCGATGCCGAGATCGATTTCCCGCCGCTGGTCGACGCGGTCACCCAGGCCACCGGTGAACTCGTCGCCACCGTGCCGGCCAGCCACGACGACCCCGCGTTCAAGGGCTTCGTGGACGGTGTCCGGGACACCACCGCCGACGAGGTGTTCGGCCTCTGAGCACTGCCCACCCGGCCCCGGGCCTGTCACCGCGGGCGGTCGTCTGCCACCATCAACCGAAACCATTCGGGGCTGCGGAGCAGACCTAACGGGGAGGCCGGGTGCGCATCCTGCTGGTCGAGGACGACCGTCGGGTGGCCGCTGCGCTCTCGTCAGCTCTGACCCGGCGGGGGTACGAGGTGGAACATGCCGCCACGGTCGCCGCCGCCATCTCCGCCGCCCCGTGTGACCTGGTGCTGCTCGACCTGACGCTGCCCGACGGTGACGGCACCGAGCTGTGCCGGGAGCTGCGTCGGCGCAGCAGCCAACTGGGCATCATCGCGGTGACCGCCCGGGGCGAGGAGCGTGACCGGGTGCTCGGGCTGCGGCTGGGTGCGGACGACTACGTGGTCAAGCCCTTCTCGATGGTGGAGTTGCAGGCCCGGATCGAGGCGGTGCTCCGGCGTGCCTCGCACGCCGCGCCCGAACGGAACCTGATCGAGGTCGGTGCGGTCCGCGTCGACGCGGCCGCCCGTACGGTCAGCGTGGCCGGACGGGCGGTGGCGCTGACCCGCAAGGAGTTCGACGTCCTGCTCTCGTTGGCCCGGCAACCCGGCGTCGCGGTACCCCGCGACCGGATCCTGCTCGACGCCTGGGGGACCACCTTCGCCGACCGGCACACCGTGGAAGTGCACGTCGGTTCGCTGCGCGGCAAGCTGGGCGACCCACGCCTGGTGGAGACCGTACGCGGCGTCGGCTACCGGCTGCGGGCCGAGTGAGGGGCCGACGGTGCGACGGCGCCTGGTGATCAGCTACCTGCTGCTGATGGTGCTGGTGTTGGTGGCGCTGGGCACACCGCTGGCGGCGACCCTGGCCACCCGGGAGACCGAGCGGGTGCGTGCCGACCGGCTCGCCGACGCCACCCGGTTCGCCTCGCTGGCCGGGCCGGTGCTGCGCGGCGGCACGCCCGGCCCGCTGGACAACGAACTGGACAGCTACGACCAGCTGTACGGCATCGGTGCGGCGGTGGTCGACCGGGACCGGCAGGAGGTGGTCCCGTCACCGAGTTGGCAGTGGTCGCTGGGCACCCAGGAGGCGTTGGACATCGCGCTCTCCGGTCAGCAGGCCAGCGGGCCTGACTCGGTCTGGCCCTGGGTGGCGGCGCCGGTCGTGGTGGCGGTGCCGATCAACGACGGTGGCGAGGTGCTCGGCGCGGTCGTCACCACCACTCCGTCCGACGGGATCCGACGGACCGTCACGACCTGGTGGCTGCTGCTCGCCGCGCTGGGGCTGCTCGCCGTGCTGGCCTGCGTGCTCACCGCGTTCGGGTTGGCCGGCTGGGTGCTGCGCCCGGTCACCGAACTGGACGCCGTCACCCACGAGATCGCCGAGGGGGATCGGGGTGCCCGGGTGCAGCACCGGCTGGGCCCGCCGGAACTGCGCCGCCTGGCGACGAGCTTCAACCACATGGCCGACGTGGTCTCCGACGTGATGGACCGGCAGCGGGCGTTCGTCGCGCACGCCAGCCACCAGCTGCGTAACCCGTTGACGGCGTTGCGGCTGCGGGTGGAGGAACTCGGGCCGAGCGTGACCGACGCGTCGGGCCGGGCCGAGCACCGGCTGGCGCTGGAGGAGACCGACCGGTTGGCCCTGCTGCTCGACGGGCTGCTCACCCTGGCCCGGGCCGAGCGCCGGGAGAACCAGCGGATCACCGTGGACGCGACGGCGGTGGCGGTGTCCCGGGTGGCGGCCTGGGAGCCGCTGGCCCGGCACCGGTCGGTCACCCTGTGCCTGTCGGTCGGCCCGGAACCGGCGTACGCCCGGACCGTACCGACCGCGATCGACCAGGCCCTCGACGCGCTGATCGACAACGCGGTGAAGTTCAGCGGGGCCGGCGGTGAGGTGACGGTGACGGTCGTCGCCCGCGACGGTGGTGTCGTGCTGGAGGTACGCGACACCGGCCCGGGGATGACCCGCAGTCAGCTCGGACAGGCCACCGAACGGTTCTGGCGCGCCCCGGAAGTGCAGAACGTCGACGGCGCCGGGCTGGGGCTGACCATCGCCGCCGTGCTGGTCGACGCCTCCGACGGCCGCCTCACCATGCACCCGAACTCACCGCGTGGGCTGGTCGCCGCCCTGTGGTTCCCGGGTGCGCCCACCGCCGCCGAGACGCCCGCCGCAGGGTTGCCGACTCCGTCCGACGCGGCCGAGCCGGCACCGCCCGCGTCCGTCGTGGCCTGACCGGGCCCGTTCAGGGCTTGCTGGCGCGGTAGTACGCCGCCGCTCCCGGGTGCAGGGGCAGCGGCGCGGTGGCGATCGCCGCGCGGGGGCTCATCCGGCCGGCCGCCGGGTGCGCCGCGGCCAGCTCGGAGCGCCGTTCCATCAGCAGCCGGGTCACCGCCCGCACCAGCGGCTCCGGCAGGTCGGCCCGGACCACCAGATAGTTGGGGTTGGCCACGGTGGTGACCGGGTCGATGCCGTACACCGAGCGGGGGATGTCGCGCATCACGTACACCTCGGGGTTGCCCCGGCGCAGCGGTTCGGTCCAGGCCCCGAGGTCGACGATCCGGATCGGGGTGTCCCGGGCCAGTTGGGCGACCGCGCGTACCGGCAGTCCACCGGAGAAGAAGAAGGCGTCGATCTCGCCCCGGCGCAGCGCGGCCACCGAGTCGTCCAGCCCGAGCCGCGCCTTCTGCACCTTCGCGTCCTGCAGGTTCGCGGCGGCGAGCAACCGGTTCACGGTGATCTCGGTGCCCGACCCGGCCGCACCGATCGACACCCGTCGTCCGCCCAGGTCGGCCAGTGTCCGTACCGGGCTCTCGGTGGTGGTGACCAGGTGCAACAGGTCGTCGTAGACCCGGGCGACCGCCAGCACGGCCGGGTCCGGGTCGGCGGGCAGTACGTCGGCCTGGGTGAAGCCGAGTTCGGCCTCGCCGGTCTCCAGCAGCCGCACGTTCGCCGCCGACGCGGCGGTCACCATCACCTCGGCGCGTACGTTGGGCAGCTCGCGGTTGAGCACGGTGGCCAGCGACTGGCCGAAGGCGTGGTAGACGGCGGTCGGGCTGCCGGTGGCGATGCGGATCCGCACCACCTCCTCGGGTGAGTCCCCGCAGCCGCCGAGTCCGGGCATGGCCAGCAGCACGACGAGCAGCACGGCCACGCGGGCGCCGTGCTGCCGGGCTCGGGCGGCGTTGCGGGTACGGCTCACGGGCAGCACTGTGCGCCGCCGGAGGCCGGTGGCGCAACCCCGGGCGGCACAGTGTGGGCCAGCTGATCAGGCGACCGGGCGGTGCGCCTCCTCACCGGCGTGCTGCAGGATCCGTTCCCGATCCCGGCCGTGGGCGACGCTGACCAGGTAACAGCCGGTACCGGGGCGCAGCAGCGCGGGCACGTCCAGCAGGGCGGCACCGCGCACCAGCACGGCGGCGAGTTCCCGGTCGGTGATCCGTACCCCGAGGATGTGCCGGCGGACGTGCCGGCCGCCGGCCAGCAGAGTGGCCCGCCAGGCAGCGGCGGCCAGCCGGGTGCGCCACTGCCGACGGGCTGTCGAGGCGCCCGGCACCGGCCCGCCGAGCAGTTCCCGGCGGCCCCGACGCCACCCGTTCTCCACCATGGCGGCGTACGCGGCCCGGTGTTCCCGGGCCACGTGTAGCTGGTGCAGCTCGTAGCGGCGACGCAGCCCGCCGACGGTCAGCTCGTGGCGGACCGGGATGTCGAGGCGGTCGAGCAGTTGCCGGGTACGCCGGGCCGCCTCCTCGCGGTTGAACTCGACGGTGGCCGGGAGGCTGGGCTGCTGACCGGCGTTGCGCTGGCCGGGTGCCGCCGGTGGCGGCATGCAGCGCAGCAGGCAGGCTGTCTCGAAGGCGTCGGCCAGGGTCGACCAGTCCAGCGGCGGCAGCGCCGAGGGTGGACGGGGCCGGTCGAGCAGAATCGGTTCGGCAACCACCGGAGGGCCTCCTCGTGGTGTCGGGTCTGTTCACGGTGACCCAGGGCACCCTCCGGTGGTACAGATCCGGCTCAGCCTTGAGGAAATCTTGCGGCTGTTTACAGCTCGGAAACCACCAGGTCGACCTGACGTGGGCGGCCCGACGCGGACGGTTGTTCGCTGACCGTGTACTTCAGGTCGCGCAACGCGGTCAGCAGACCGTCGGCGGTACGCGGCCGTACCCCGTGCACCAGCAGGTCCCGGACCAGCCGACCCTTGGTGGCCTTGTTGAAGTGGCTGACCACCGAGCGCACCCGTTCCCCGTCGACCTCCCACTCGTGCAGTACCCGTACGGTCAGGGTGCGCCCGGCCAGTTCGCCGCGCGGCGTCCAGGCGGCGGCGTACGCGCCGGAGCGCAGGTCGAGCACCGGTCCGGTACCGGCCGCCGCGGTCAGCGCCGGGCCCAGCGCCGGCCGCCAGAGCGCCGGCAGCGCACCGGTGCCGGGCAGCCGGGCGCCGATGGGGCAGCGGTACGGCGGGATCCGGTCGGTCAACCGGACCGCCCCCCACAGGCCGGAGCTGACCAGTACCTGCCGTCCCGCCGCACGTTGCGCCGTCGGTGGGAGCGTGCCGAGTTCGAGCGCCTCGTAGAGCACCCCGGTGTAGATCCGGCCGGCCGGTGCGGTGGCGGCCCGGGTCAGCCGCGCGTTGCGGCGCAGCTCGTCGTGCTGGCCGGCGCCCAGCCCGAGGGCGGCCAGCGCCGTCTCCGGGGGCTCGGCGGTCAGCGCGGTCAGCGCGGTCAGCACCCGCTCGCGGACCGGGTTCAGCTCCGGCAGCGAGAGCCGGGCCAGGTCCAGCCGGCGACCGGCACCGGCGTCGGCCTTGCCCTCGGAGGGTGGCAGCAGGATCAACATGGTGGCTCCTCGGCGTCCCGGTCCGCACCACGCGCCGGGCCCGGCCAGCGTACGGCCCGGCGTCAGCGCCACGGCCGCAGCGGCGTCGCCGGGTGGTACACGCGATACCCGCCGACCTCGGCCACCAACGCCGCGTCGGCGCGGTCGCCGAGCAACTCGCGCAGGCGGCGGTCCGCCGGTGTGTCGGTGCCCAGCACGTAGCCGGGCCGCGCCGCGCGGGCCAGCCGCCACCAGTACGGCGGGTAGCGGTTCTGCCCGGGGTGCAGGTCGTCGTCGAGGACGCCGCAGACCACCTGTTCGGCGGTGTTGAACACCAGTCGGTTGCAGGTCCAGTACTCGCCGTACACCTCGTGCAGGCCGGCCGCGCGGACGGTGGCCGCCAGCTCGCGGGCCTGCCGCTCCTCCACCCGGCCCGGTGCCGCGCCGACCGTGGCGAACAGCACCGTGACCACCAGCGACGTCGCCGCCAGCGCGGCCAGTACGGCGGTGGCCAGCGCGCCGGCCAGCCGCCCCAGCGCGCCGACGGTGCCACGCCAGCAGGCCACCGCCGCCACCCACAGCGGCCACAGCACCGCCGGCAGGGACAGTTGCAGCACCGACAGGTAGCGGGCGTTGCCCAGCGGATCCGACGCGGCCAGGGAACTGCGCACGTACGCCAGCAGGGTCAGCGCCGCCCCGGCGAGCAGCGCCAGCTGTACCACCGGCCCGACCCGCGCGGCCCGTCCGACCGCCCGCCGGTACGCGCGCCCGGCGAACACCGCGGCGACGACCAGCAGCAGCGGGTAGAGCAGGCCGAACCACTCCTGCCAGCGGGTGCAGCCGTCGACCGGGCAGAGCCCGGCGGCCAGCGGCACCCCCTCCAGCAGCCCGCCACCGAGCCGCCGCGGCCAGGGCGGTGCGGGCCCGGACTCGCCGCTGATCCGGCGCAACACCGACAGCGAGTCCTGCCCGGGTGGGGCGACCAGGTTGTCGCGGATCATCGGGGCGACGCCGACGACGGACCCGACGGCCAGCGCCAGTCCGGCCCAGCCGAACAGTTCCCGGCGCAGCACCCAGAGCAGCGCCAGCCCGGCCACCGCCAGGTACGGCACGATCAGCCAGTCCGACCACAGCGCCAACCCGGCGAGCAGGCCGAAACCGCCGACCGCCGGCCACCGGCGGCGTACCGTGCCGCGGGCCAGCCCGACCACGACGAGCAGCATGGCCAGCACCGCGACCTTGACCTCCGGCCGGCCGCCCACCGTCGTCACCTGGTCGCGGATGACCCGTTCGGAGCCGAGCACCAGCAGGCCGACGATCGCGGTGGCGAACCACGGCGAGCCGATCCGCCGGGTCAGCCGGTGGATCAGCCACAGGAAGAGCGCGTACAGGGCCAGCACCGGCAGCCGCAGTGCCGGCCAGTTCGGACCGGTCACCGCGAGCAGTGGCGCGGCCAGGTAGGACTGCAACATGCCCATGTAGCGCTGGCCGTAGAGGAAGACCGGATGTTCCCGGCCCTGCGCGATGTGCAGCGCGGCCAGCCCGAAGGTCGCCTCGTCGCTGTTGGCCACCGGCACGGTGTTCAGCACCAGGTACAGCCGGTAGCCGACGCCGATCACCCCGAGCAGGAGCGCGACGAGTGCCGGCCGGTCCAGCCATGGTGGCCGGCGTCCGCGTCGTCGTGGTGCTGCTGATTCTGCTCGTGGCACGACCATCGCCCCCGTCGCCGTCCCGATCGGAGTCTTACACGGCACCGGGTCACCCCGGAGCCGGTTGCCCTTGATCGGCTGCCGCGTGGCCGAGCCCGGCGGGGTGTGGCAGGGTTGCAGGCGTGCCACCCACTCCCGCTGGCCAGCTGGCCATACCGACCCTGCACCGGGCCGCGCGGATCGAGGACGCCGTACACGCGCTGGTCGAGCGTCGACTGCGGCGCACCGGCTGGCGGACCAACATCATCGCCTACACCGGCTACGGCGCGCCCGGTTGGGTGCGGGTGATGTGCCGGGTGCTGCTGGGGCGCCCCGACACCCGCCAGCGCGGGCGGCTGGAGAAGGTCCGGGGCTGGCGCAGCTTCGCCACCCTGCCGGCCAAGCACGTCGCCGTGACCATCGAGACCGGTGGGGTGGTGCACGAGGCGCGGGCCGACCGCAGCGGCTTCATCGACACCGTGGTCGAGGCGGAGCTGCCACCCGGTTGGGGCTCGGTGCGGCTCAGCATGCCCGACGCCGAGCCGGTCGAGGCCCCGGTCCGGATCCTCGACCCGGAGGTCCGCTTCGGGGTCATCTCCGACGTCGACGACACGGTGATGGTGACCGCGCTGCCCCGCCCGCTGCTCGCCGGCTGGAACACCTTCGTCCTCGACGAACACGCCCGGATGGCGGTGCCCGGGATGGCGGTGCTCTACGAACGGCTGGTCACCGCGCACCCCGGTGCCCCGGTGTTCTACCTCTCCACCGGCGCGTGGAACGTCGCACCGACGCTGACCCGCTTCCTGTCCCGGCATCTCTACCCGGCCGGGCCGCTGCTGCTGACCAGCTGGGGGCCGACCCACGACCGCTGGTTCCGCAGCGGGCGGGAGCACAAGCGGGCCACCCTGGCCCGGCTGGCCCAGGAGTTCCCCGACGTACGCTGGCTGCTCGTCGGCGACGACGGCCAGCACGACCAGGAGATCTACCGGGAGTTCGCCGCCGCCCACCCGGACAACGTGGCCGCGGTGGCGATCCGTCGTCTCTCGCCGACCCAGGCGGTGCTGGCCGGCAGCCTGCCCGTCCCGCACGACCGCCCGGCGGAGGGGCCGGTGGGGCAGAAGTGGCTCTCCGCCCCCGACGGCGCCGGCCTCTGGACCCTGCTGCGCGGCGCCGGCCTGGTCTGAGCTGATCCTCCGCGCCTCGTCCGTCGCCGTCCTGCACGGTTACGGACGTGCCCTCACCCGCGGTTGACCCGTATAGATCCTGGTACGTCTCGGCCCCGGCGCGGGCGTCAACGTACCGAGATCTGCGGTCGACGTCAGGCGGGGCGGAGCCAGAGGGCGCCCAGCGGGGGGACGCGCAGGGCCACCGAGGCGGGTTGACCGTGCCAGGGGAGGTTCTCCGCGTACACGGTGCCGAGGTTGCCCACGCCGGAGCCGCCGTAGTGGTGGGCGTCGGTGTTGAGCACCTCGGACCAGGCGCCGGCCGCCGGCAGGCCGACGCGGTAGTCGTCCAGGGGCAGGGCGGAGAAGTTCGCCACGCAGACCAGGGCGGCGCCGTCGGGGGCGATCCGGATGAAGGAGACGGTGTTGTTGGCCACGTCGTCGCCGGCCAGCCAGCGGAAACCGGCGGGG
The DNA here is from genome assembly GCF_003583405.1 of Micromonospora radicis. Taxonomy (GTDB): domain Bacteria; phylum Actinomycetota; class Actinomycetes; order Mycobacteriales; family Micromonosporaceae; genus Micromonospora; species Micromonospora radicis. Next base: position 82,803 of record NZ_QXEC01000005.1, on the reverse strand, counting down.
GAGGTGTCCTGCGTCCACAGCGCCGGGGTGTCCCGGTAGACCCGGTTGAGATCGCCGACGAGGCGTTGCACACCGGCCCGCGCAGGGTCGTGCAGCAGGTACCAGTCGAGACCGCGTTCCTCGCTCCACTCGCGGTCGTCGGCCAGCTCGCAGCCCATGAAGAGCAGCTGCTTGCCCGGGTGCGCCCACATGTAGGCCAGCAGCGCGCGGACGTTGGCCAGCCGCTGCCACTGGTCGCCGGGCATCTTGGCCAGCAGCGAACCCTTGCCGTGCACCACCTCGTCGTGGCTGATCGGCAGTACGTAGTTCTCGCTCCAGGCGTACGCCAGGGAGAAGGTGAGCTGGTTGTGGTGGTGCTGCCGGTAGATCGGGTCCTTCGAGGTGTAGAGCAGGGTGTCGTGCATCCAGCCCATGTTCCACTTGAAGCCGAAACCCAGCCCGCCGTCACTGGTCGCCCGGGTCACCCCCGGCCAGGCGGTGGACTCCTCGGCGATCATCACCACCCCGGGGTGGTGCTTGTAGACCGTGGCGTTGGTCTCCTGCATGAACGCGATGGCTTCGAGGTTCTCCCGGCCGCCGTACTGGTTGGGTGCCCACTGCCCGTCGGAGCGGGAGTAGTCCAGGTAGAGCATCGAGGCGACCGCGTCCACCCGCAGCCCGTCGACGTGGAACTCGTCCAGCCAGTACAGCGCGTTGGCGACCAGGAAGTTGCGTACCTCCCGGCGGCCGAAGTCGAAGACGTACGTGCCCCAGTCGGGGTGCTCGCCGCGACGCGGGTCGGGATGCTCGTAGAGCGGGGTGCCGTCGAAGCGGGCCAGGGCCCACTCGTCCTTCGGAAAGTGGGCCGGCACCCAGTCCAGGATCACCCCGATGCCGGCGGCGTGCAGCCGGTCCACCAGGTAGCGGAAGTCGTCCGGGTCACCGAAGCGGGCCGTGGGGGCGAAGTAGCCGGTGACCTGGTAGCCCCAGGAGCCGCCGAACGGGTGCTCCATCACCGGCAGGAACTCCACGTGGGTGAAGCCCAGTTCGACCACGTACGCGGTCAGTTGCTCGGCCAACTCCCGGTAGCCCAGGCCGGGCCGCCACGAGCCGAGGTGCACCTCGTACACGCTCATCGGCTCCTGGTGCGGCTGGCGTTGCGCCCGCCGGGCCAGCCAGTCCGCGTCGCTCCACTCGTACGTCGAGTGGTGCACCACCGAGGCGGTGGCCGGCGGCACCTCGGTACGCGCGGCGAGCGGGTCGGCCTTGTCCCGCCAGTACCCGTCGGCGCCGAGGATCCGGTACTTGTACCGGGTGTTCGCCGGTGCGTCCGGTACGAAGATCTCCCAGACGCCGGTGGCGCCCAGCGAGCGCATCGGCCAGCCGTCGTCGGGGGCCCAGCCGGTGAAGTCGCCGACCACCCGGACCCCCCGGGCATTCGGCGCCCAGACGGTGAACGCCACGCCTCCGTCGCGTACCCGGGCGCCGAGTACCTCCCAGAGCCGCTCGTGCCGGCCCTCGCCGATCAGGTGCAGGTCCAGTTCGCCGAGGGTGGGCGGGAAGCGGTACGGGTCGTCGTGCGGGTGCCCGTCCCACTCGACCCGGTAGTCGAGCACCTCACCGGGCACGGTCGCCTCGAACACACCCACGTCGTGCACCCGGGTCATCGGGTAGCGGCGGTCGCCGACCAGCAGGCACACCTCGGACGCGCCCCGACGCAGGGTGCGGATCACCGTCCGACCGTTCGCCGGGTGCGCCCCGAGCACGGCGTGCGGGTCGTGGGTCTCCCCGGAGATCAGCTGGTCCATCGGGTGTCGTCCTTCGTCACGGAAACGGAGCCGTCCCGGGGACCGGCGGCAGTGGAGTCGGGCAGGGTGAACACGTGCGCGGGCTGCAGGTACGGGTCGAGCCGTACCGCGTTGCGCTGCCCCCACTCGTAGCGGGCGCCGGTCAACTCGTCGTGCACGGTGAACCGGTCGTGCCAGCCCAGCCCCAACGCCGGCAGGTCGAGGCTGGTGTTGCCCCACTGCACCGTCTGCGCGTCGAACGAGCAGACCACCAGCACCGTGTTGCCGGTGGCCGGGTCGCGTTTGGACCAGCACAGCAGCGCCGGGTTGTCGATGTCGTGGAAGACCAGGTTGCGCAGCCGGTGCAGGGCCGGGTTGGCCCGGCGGACCCGGTTCAGGGTGGCGATGAACGGGGCCAGGGAACGTCCCTGCGCCTGGGCGCCGGCCCAGTCCCGGGGCCGCAGCTCGTACTTCTCGTTGTCCAGGTACTCCTCGGCGCCGGGGCGGGCGACGTGTTCGAACAGCTCGTACCCGGCGTACATGCCCCAGGCGGGGGAGAGCAGGGCGGCCAGCACCGCCCGGATCTTGAACATCGGCGGGCCGCCGTGCTGCAACGAGGAGTGCAGGATGTCCGGTGTGTTGGGCCAGAAGTTCGGCCGCATGTAGTCGGCCGCCGCGACCAGCTCCGTGCAGTACTCGCGCATCTCGGCGGCCGAGGTACGCCAGGTGAAGTACGTGTACGACTGGGTGAAGCCGACCTTGGCCAGCCCGTGCATCATCGCCGGTCGGGTGAACGCCTCGGCGAGGAAGAGCACATCCGGATCGACCCGCTTGACCTCCCAGATCAGCCAGTGCCAGAAGTCGACCGGCTTGGTGTGCGGGTTGTCCACCCGGAAGATCCGCACGCCCTCACCGACCCAGTGGAGCACCACCCGCAGCACCTCCGCGCGGATGCCCTCGGGGTCGTTGTCGAAGTTCAGCGGGTAGATGTCCTGGTACTTCTTCGGCGGGTTCTCCGCGTACGCGATGCTGCCGTCGGCCCGGGTGGTGAACCACTCCGGGTGCTCGGTCACCCACGGGTGGTCGGGGGCGCACTGCAACGCCAGGTCCATCGCCACCTCCAGGCCGTGTTCGGCGGCGGCGACGACGAAGTCGCGGAAGTCCGCCGGCGTACCCAGGTCGGGGTGGATGGCGTCGTGGCCGCCCTCGGCCGCGCCGATGGCCCACGGCGAACCCACGTCGTGCGGCCCGGCGACCAGGCTGTTGTTGGGGCCCTTGCGGTTTACCCGGCCGATCGGGTGGATCGGCGGCAGGTAGAGCACGTCGAAGCCCATCGCGGCCACCCCCGGCAGCCGTTCGGTGGCGGTGGCGAAGGTACCGGAGCGGGCCGGTGCGTCGACGGTGGCCGGGATCGCCCCCTCGGAGCGGGGGAAGAACTCGTACCAGGCGGAGAAGAGGGCCCGTTCGCGGTCCACCCAGACGTGGTACTCCGCGCCGGTGGTGACCAGTTCCCGCACCGGATGTTCCCAGAGCAGGTCGGCCAGTTCCAGGGCCGGGCTGACCCGCGCCGGCAGCGGCAGCGCCGGGTCACCCAGCGCGGCGACGGCCGTGTCGAGGCGGGCCTGCTCGCCGGTGGGCACCAGGTCGGCGGCGGCGCGCAGCACGCGCACCCCCTCGGCCAGGTCGTTGGCGAGGTCTTCCGGGCCCTGGCCGGCGGCGATCTTCTTGGTCACCGCGTTGTGCCAGGTCAGGTACGGATCGCTGAACGCCTCGACGGTGTAGCGCCACTCGCCGACCGCGTCCGGGGTGATGGTGGCGTGCCAGCGGTCCCGGCCGGGCTCGCCGGGGCGCATCCGGGTGAACGGCCGGGCCCGCCCGTCCGGGCCGAGCCAGACCACGTTGCAGCCGAGCGCGTCGTGCCCCTCGCGGTAGGCGCGCGCCGACACCGGCACCAACTCGCCGACGACCGCGCGGGCCGGGTAACGCCCGCAGGAGACGACGGGGGAGACGTCTTCGATCGGGAACCGTCCGCTCACCGCCTCAACCTACTGTGCGAGATCCCCTCGCGCTCGTCCGACCGTCGAACCAGATCTTGGCCGCCAGCCCCCCGCGCCGCACCGTGCTGCTTCCGCGCCGTACCCGCGTCGGCTGCTGCCCCCAGATCTTGGACAGTTTCCGTTACTCGCGAACGGTAAGTGTCCAAGATTCACGAGGGGTCGGGGATGCCGGTCCGGCGACGTCCCGGGTGGAGTGCTGCGGGTGCGGGCTGGTTGGTGGGGCCAGCCGGCCGCCGCGCCGGGCAGCCCCGCGCCCTTCCCCTTACCGCGACAGCGAGCGGTAGAGGTCCAACGTCTGGCGGGCGATCGCGTCCCAGGAGAAGTGCTCGACGGCGCGCTGGCGGCCGGCGCGCCCCAGCGTGGCGGCCCGTTCGGGATCCGCCAGCAGCTCGTTCAGCCGGGCCGCCAGGTCGGCCTCGAAGCGGGCCGGGTCCACCGGGCGGCCGGTGCCGTCGGGAGACTGCTCGATCGGGACCAGCAGGCCGGTCTCGCCGTCGGCGACCACCTCGGGAATGCCGCCGGTGGCGGTCGCCACCACCGCCGTCTCGCAGGCCATCGCCTCCAGGTTCACGATGCCCATCGGCTCGTAGACCGACGGGCAGACGAAGATGGTGGCGTGGGTGAGCACCTGGATCACCTCGGTCTTCGGCAGCATCTCCGCCACCCAGACCACCCCGGAACGGCGGCCCCGCAGCTCGGTGACCAGGCCCGCCACCTCGGCGGCGATCTCCGGGGTGTCCGGTGCGCCGGCCAGCAGCACCAGCTGCGTCTCGGCGGGCAGGTCACGGGCGGCCCGCAGCAGGTGCGGCAGGCCCTTCTGCCGGGTGATCCGCCCGACGTAGACCACGCTGGGCCGGGCCGGGTCGATGCCCAGCCGGGCCAGTACGGCGGTGCCGCGGTCCGGGGCGTACTGCGCGGTGTCGATGCCGTTGTAGATCACGTGTACCCGGTCCGGGTCGACCGAGGGGTACGCGGCCAGCACGTCGCGGCGCATGCCGGCGCTGACCGCCACGATCGCGTCGGCCGACTCGTAGGCGGTGCGCTCGCACCAGGAGGAGAGGGCGTAACCGCCGCCGAGCTGCTCGGCCTTCCACGGCCGCAGCGGCTCCAGGCTGTGCGCGGTGGCCACGTGCGGCACCCCGTGCAGCAGCTTCGCGGTGTGCCCGGCCAGATTGGCGTACCAGGTGTGGCTGTGCACCACGTCCGTGCCCGCGCACCCGGCGGCCATCTCCAGGTCCACCCCCATCGTCCGCAGCGCGGCGTTCGCGCTGGCCAGAGCCGCCGGTTCGGCGTACGCCTGGACTCCCGGCTCCGTGCGGGGCGCGCCGAAGCAGTGCACCCGCACCGCGGCCAGCCGGCGTAGTTCCCGGGCCAGGTACTCCACGTGCACCCCGGCGCCGCCGTACACCTCCGGTGGGTACTCCCGGGTGAGCAGGTCGACGCGCAGCGGTGTGGAGTCCGTCATGCCCGGCACCCTAGTGCAGAAGTGTGCCCGTACGAGTGGTGAAGCGGCAGCGGGATGGATAGCGTCTGCTCATGGCTGTCAAGGTGCTCGCGATCGTCCTGGCCGGCGGAGAAGGCAAGCGCCTGATGCCGTTGACCACGGACCGGGCCAAGCCGGCCGTCCCGTTCGGCGGGATGTACCGCATGGTCGACTTCGTCCTCTCCAACCTGGCCAACGCCGGCTATCTCAAGATCGTCGTGTTGACCCAGTACAAGTCCCACTCCCTCGACCGGCACATCACCAAGACCTGGCGGATGTCGACGCTGCTGGGCAACTACGTCACGCCGGTGCCGGCGCAGCAGCGCCGCGGCCCGTGGTGGTTCGCCGGTTCGGCCGACGCGATCTACCAGAGCTTCAACCTGATCTACGACGAGCAGCCCGACTACGTGATCGTCTTCGGCGCCGACCACATCTACCGGATGGATCCCCGGCAGATGGTGGAGGACCACATCGCCTCCGGCGCGAGCGTGACCGTGGCCGGCATCCGGCAGCCGCTGTCCACGGCCGACCAGTTCGGCGTCATCGAGGTCGGCGAGGACGGCCGGCGGATCCGGGCGTTCCGGGAGAAGCCCACCGACGCGGTCGGGCTGCCCGACGCGCCCGACGAGATCTACGCCTCGATGGGCAACTACGTCTTCACCACCCGGGCGCTGATCGACGCGGTCGAGCGTGACGCCGAGGACAAGACCAGCAAGCACGACATGGGCGGCAGCATCATTCCGATGCTTGTCGAGCGCGGCGAGGCGAACGTCTACGACTTCCGCGACAACGAGGTGCCGGGCAGCACCGACCGGGACCGGGGCTACTGGCGCGACGTGGGGACGCTCGACTCCTTCTACGACGCCCACATGGACCTGATCAACGTCCACCCGGTGTTCAACCTCTACAACTTCGACTGGCCGATCTACACCGAGCAGCCGCCGTACCCGCCCGCGAAGTTCGTCCACCAGTGGGGGGAGCGGGTCGGCCGGGCGGTCGCGTCGATGGTGTCGCCGGGCGCGGTGATCTCCGGCTCGCTGGTGGAGAACTCGATCGTCGCGCCGAAGGTGAAGGTGCACTCCTGGGCGCACGTGGACGGCGCGGTGCTGATGGAAGGCGTCGAGATCGGCCGGCACGCGGTCGTCCGGCGGGCCATCCTGGACAAGAACGTCTACGTGCCCGAAGGTGCCGAGATCGGGGTGGACCTGGAACGGGACCGGCAGCGTTACACCGTTTCCGACAACGGCATCGTGGTCATCGGCAAGGGACAGAAGGTGGAGCCTTGAGCGCGAGGAGTGAGCTTGCGAGCCCCGCAGTCGCGAACGAGAGGCAGGCGCCGTGAGTAGTCATCCGCGGGCCGGTCAGCCGGCTCAGCCCGCCGACCTGGTCGACGTACCGCGGCTGGTGACGGCCTACTACGCCGAGCATCCCGACCCGGCGGACCCGGCGCAGCAGGTCTCCTTCGGCACCTCGGGGCACCGTGGGTCGAGCCTGCGTAACGCGTTCAACTCCGACCACATCCTCGCGGTCACCCAGGCGCTCTGTGACTACCGGCGGGAGCGGGGCGTCGACGGGCCGCTGTTCCTCGGCCGGGACACCCACGCGCTGTCCGCCCCGGCGGCCGTGGACGCGCTGGAGGTGCTCGCCGCCAACGAGGTCACCGTGCTGCTGGACAGCCGGGACGGCTACACCCCGACCCCGGCGGTCTCGCACGCGATCCTCGCCCACAACCGGGGTCGCACCGGCGGGCTGGCCGACGGCATCGTGATCACGCCGTCGCACAACCCGCCGGACGACGGCGGGTTCAAGTACAACCCCACCCACGGCGGGCCGGCGGACTCCGACGTCACCCGGTGGATCCAGGACCGGGCGAACGCGATCCTCGCCGCCGGGCTCAAGGAGGTCCGGCGCATCCCGTACGCGCGGGCCCGCGCCGTCGACACCACCGGCACGTACGACTTCCTCGGCGCGTACGTCGACGACCTGCCGGCCGTGCTCGACCTGGACGCGATCCGGGCGGCCGGGGTGCGCATCGGCGCCGACCCGCTCGGCGGGGCCAGCGTCGACTACTGGGGCGAGATCGCCCAGCGGCACCGCCTCGACCTGACCGTGGTCAACCCGGACGTCGACCCGACCTGGCGGTTCATGACCCTGGACGGGGACGGCAAGATCCGGATGGACTGCTCCTCGCCGAACGCGATGGCGTCGCTGATCGCCGTGCGCGCCGACTACCAGGTGGCCACCGGCAACGACGCCGACGCCGACCGGCACGGCATCGTCACGCCCGACGCCGGGCTGATGAACCCGAACCACTACCTGGCGGTGGCGATCGCCCACCTGTTCCGGACCCGCGAGCGGTGGGATCCGGCCGCCGCGGTCGGCAAGACGTTGGTCTCCTCGTCCATGATCGACCGGGTGGCGGCCGACCTCGGTCGTCGGCTGTGGGAGGTGCCGGTCGGCTTCAAGTGGTTCGTGCCGGGGCTGCTCGACGGCGCGGTGGGCTTCGGCGGCGAGGAGAGCGCCGGCGCGTCGTTCCTGCGGCGCGACGGTGGCACCTGGACCACCGACAAGGACGGCATCCTGCTCTGCCTGCTCGCTTCCGAGATCATCGGAGTGACGGGACGGACCCCGAGCGAGCACTTCGCCGCGTTGGCGGACCGGTTCGGTGCGCCCGCGTACGCCCGGATCGACGCGCCCGCGACCCGGGAGCAGAAGGCGGTGCTCGGCCGGCTCTCCCCGGATCAGGTGCGGGCCACCGAGCTGGCCGGCGAACCGATCACGGCCACGCTGACCAGCGCCCCGGGTAACGGTGCCCCGATCGGTGGGCTCAAGGTGACCACGGAGAGCGGCTGGTTCGCCGCCCGGCCCTCCGGTACCGAGGACGTTTACAAGATCTACGCCGAGTCGTTCCAGGGCCCCGAGCACCTGGCCCGCCTCCAGCAGGAGGCGCAGGATCTGGTCACCGAGGTCCTCGCCGGCTGACCGGCAAGGGGCCCGCGCGCCGTTGCGGCGCGCGGGCCCCTTGCCTGTCGGGTGCTTCAGCGGGCGAGCGGGATGCCCGTCGGAGGCTTGAGTACGGTGTCGTCGACGACGCCGCAGAGCCGGGCGAGCTGGTCGATGACCTTGTCCGGCTCGTCGAACGGGTCGAGTCCGCTGACCTCCAGCGGGTCCAGCACGGGCACGGTGACGTGCGAGATCAGCGGGTGCAGCGGGCGGTGGTCGGCCTCGCCCCGGCCCAGCAGGTCCTCGTGCAGCTTCTCGCCCGGGCGCAGCCCGGTGTAGACGATCTCGACCGGGTTGGTGGCCTGCTCGACCATCCGGCGGGCGATGTCGTCGATGCGTACCGGCTCGCCCATGTCGAGCACCAGGGCCTCCCCGTCGCGGCCGATGCTCGCCGCCTGCAGGACCAGGTGGACCGCCTCCTGGACGGTCATCAGGTACCGGGTGACGTCGGGGTGGGTGACGGTCAGCGGTTGCCCGGTCTCGATCTGCCGCTGGAAGGCGGTCACCACCGAGCCCCGACTGCTGAGCACGTTGCCGAAGCGGACACTGAGGAAGGTACCCGGGTGGCTCGCCGCCGCGTGGGCGGTCAACATCTCGGTGATCCGCTTGGAGTAGCCGAGCACGCTGATCGGGTCGGCGGCCTTGTCGGTGGAGATGTTCACGAAGCGGGCCACATCGCGGCAGGCGTCGAGGACGGTGAGGGTGCCCCAGACGTTGGTCTTGACCGCCTCGCCGGGGTGGCGCTGCAACAGGGTCAGGTGCTTCAGCGCCGCGGCGTGGAACACGATCTCGGGGCGGCGTTCCCGCATGATGCGCCGGATGCCCTCGTCGTCGCGCAGGTCGGCGAGGACGAGTTCCGGGCCGTCCAGCAGCGCCCGTCCGGTCAGCGACATCTGCAGGCTGTGCAGCGCGGATTCGTCGCGGTCGAGCATCATCAGCTCGCCCGGGTTGGCCCGCATGATCTGCCGGCACAGCTCCGAGCCGATCGAGCCACCGGCGCCGGTGACCAGGATCCGCCGGCCGGTGAGCCCGTTGTCGTCCAGGGCCAGGTCACCGACCACGGGGCGGCGGCCGAGCAGGTCGCTGATCTGCACGTCCCGGACGTCGGTGACGGTGATCCGGTGGTCCACCAGTTCGCGGACCGGCGGCAGGATCTTGAACGCCGCGCCGGTCTGCAGGGTGGCTTCCCGGATCTGCCGGATCAGGGCGGCGTCGGCGTTGACCGCGGCGAAGATCAGGGCGCTCGCCCCGGTCCGCCGGATCGCGTCGGCGACCTCGTCGCGCCCACCCAGTACGCGGACCCCGGCGATGCGCAGGTCGTGCTTGTCCGGGTCGTCGTCGAGCGCGCCGACGGGCAGGTAACGGCCCTTCGGGTCGCCGAGCATCGCGCGGACCAGTCCCTGTCCCGCTTCGCCGAAACCGAACAGCAGGACCGGTGTCGCCGACCGGGCGTCGGGGCGCATGGCGCGGTCACGCTGGTGCCGGTGGACGAAGCGGAAGCCGAGCATCAGTAGCAGGGCCAGGCCGGTGCCGAGCACCGGTGTGCTGGCGGGGATCGGGCGGTCGTCGAGGGCGAGCAGGGCGAGCAGCACGACGGCGGCGGTGCCGCCGGCGGTGCCGACGATCCCGCGGACCTCCTCGATGCTGCCCAGTGGCTGGCGCCCGGAGTAGACCCGGCGCAGGGCGGCGATCCCGAAGTGCAGTACGGCGGCGGCGCCGCCGAGCAGTACGGCGTTGATCGCCTGTTCGGCGGGGAGTGCCTGCTCGTACCTTGCCCAGCAGGCGACGAGGAAGCCACCGACCCAGGCGAAGGCGTCGGCGGCCAGGAACCTGACGGTACGGCGACTCACCCTGGACCAACGTTCGGTCATTGCTCCCGTTCGTTGGACACGCTGTGCTTCCGGCGGCATGTACGACTCCCTGTCCTGTCCATGGCGCACGGCGACCTACGGCAGGTCAGGGGCCACGTGCGTCCCCTAACTACTAGCGGAAGTTTCACCCTTGGAGTCCCGTTTTCACGTTTTCGGGCTGACTGTCGCCTTGACGGACGACTGTCGTCAAACCGACAGTCGCCCTGATTGTCTGATTAGTCGAGCTATCTCGATCTTGGTCGTACCCGCCGCCGGCACCTTCCGGGACAGCCGGTACCGGAGCGCCGTCAGCCCAGGGGAGGTAGCCCGCGGCGGCCGAGTTGGCGGCGCAGCCCCTCGGGCAGCAGCTCGCGTAGCTGCTCGGGCAGCAGTGGCAGGTCCAGCAGGCTCAGCTTGAGTTGGCTGCGCTCCTGGTAGCGGCGCGGGTCGAGGCGTACCACCAGCCCCGCGTCGTGGCGGTAGCTGATGTCCACCACCCCCGACGTCGACCCCTCGCGGATCACCTGCCCGTCCACCTCGATCGCGACCGGGCCGGAGTCGGGCCGCAACTCCAGCCGGACGGTCTCCTCCGGGGAGAGCACCACCGCGCGGGAGATGCCGGCCATCGGTGCGCTCGGCGTCACCACCACCGCTCGCGTCGCCGGCGAGATCAGCGGCCCGCCGGCCGCATAGCTGTAGGCGGTCGACCCGGTCGGCGTACTGACCACGAGCACGTCGCAGCGGTAGTAGCCGTACCGCTGGCCGTCCACGGCCAGGGTCGCGGCGACGAAACCCTGACCGGGCGTACGGATCAGGGCGATGTCGTTGAACGCGACCACGTCGTCGCCGCACACCTCGCAGGCCAGGCAGCTGTGCCCCTCCAGGGTGTAGTCACCGGCTCGGATCCGGTCCAGGGCCGCCGGCACCTCGGGCGGCTCCACCTCCACCAGGAACCCCAGCCTGCCCAGGTGCACGCCGAGTACCGGCTTCGGGTCGTCCACGGCCAGCCGCAGGGCGCCCAGCATGGTGCCGTCGCCGCCGATGCTCACCAGCACGTCCGATGCGGCGGCGAGTGCCTCCGGTGGCACCGCCCGGACGGACCCGGGCACCCGGGACCGGTCCTCGGCCCGTACCGCCAGGTCGGCGCCGTGCCGGTCGGCCCAGGCCACGACGGTGTCCACCACGGGCGCCACGTCCCGGGTGGGGTGGAGCACCAGGCCGAGCCGGATCCGGTCCATGTCCCCAGCTCACCACAGTCTGGCCGGGCGCACGGCGGTACCGGTTAGGGCGGTCGGCCCCGAGCGGCGCGTAACCCGCCCCGACCCGGCGCGTTGCACTTCGGTGGGCCCGGCCGTAACCCGCCGGTGGCCCACATCGACGCGATCGAGCCCACCACCCGACCGGGTTCGGGTGTCGAAGGAGCGAGTGATGACCCGAGTGATGACGGTGGTCGGCACCCGGCCCGAGATCATCCGGCTGTCGCGGGTGATGGACCTGCTCGACCGTACGGTGGAGCACGTCCTGCTGCACACCGGGCAGAACTGGGATCCGAACCTGTCCGAGATCTTCTTCACCGAGCTGCGGCTGCGCCAGCCCGACCGCTTCCTGAACGTCGACACCTCGTCGCTGGGCCGGGTGCTCGCGGGGGTGCTCACCGGGATGGAGGAGGCGATCCGGGACTACCGGCCGGACGCGCTGCTGGTGTTGGGGGACACCAACAGCAGCATCGGTGCGTTGATGGCCCGGCGGATGCGGGTCCCGGTCTACCACATGGAGGCGGGTAACCGCTGTTTCGACCTGAACGTGCCGGAGGAGACCAACCGCCGGCTGGTCGACCACATCTCCGACTTCAACCTCGTCTACACCGAGCACGCCCGCCGCAACCTGCTCGCCGAGGGGCTGCACCCGCGCCGGATCCTGCTCACCGGCTCACCCATGCGCGAGGTGCTGGAGCACTACCGGGCGGACGTCGAGAACTCCACCATCCTGTCCCAGCTGGCGCTGAACCCGGGCGACTACTTCGTGGTCAGCGCACACCGGGAGGAGAACGTGGACAGCCCGCAGCGGCTCGGCCGGCTGCTGGACTGCCTCCGTGCGGTGCGCGACGAGTGGGCCCTTCCGGTGCTGGTCTCCACCCACCCGCGTACCCGCAAGCGCCTTGAGGCCCTCACCAGCGACGCGACCACCCTCGACGGGATCTCGTTCCACGAACCGTTCGGGCTGATCGACTACGTACGCCTACAGTCCGACGCCCGCTGCACGCTCTCCGACAGCGGGACCGTCAGCGAGGAGGCGGCCATCGTCGGGTTCCCGGCCGTGACGTTGCGCGACGCGATGGAGCGGCCGGAGGCCCTCGACGTCGGCAGCATCGTGATGACCGGTCTGGACCCGGCGGGCGTGGTGGAGGCGGTGCGGGTGACGATCGACCAGGTGGCTCGCGACGGGGTGCCCTGCCCGGTCGACTACCAGGTGGCCGACACGTCCCGCCGGGTGCTCGACTTCATCCTGTCGACCGTGCGCCGGCACCACGACTGGGCCGGCATCCGCCGCTGAAACCGCCGTCCGCCGCTGCGCCGTCGAAACCGCCGTCCGCCGTCCGCCGTCCGCCGTCGCGCCGTCGCGCCGTCGAGCCGTTGAGTCGTTGAGTCGTTGAGTCGCCGTCGGCGGCTGCCACCGACAGCCGGTGCTCGACGGCTGGCCCCGCCGCCGACGATGCCGGGGCTGCCCGGTCAGCTCTCCGAGCCCCAGCGGGCCCGTGCGGTGTGCAACTGGCGGATCATCTCCGGCCAGGTGGGCGGCTGGTAGCCGGTCACCGCGCGGAGCCGGTCGGCCGACAGCGCCCGGTCGCAGCGGAATCCGTCCTCGGGCACGATCCGTCCCGGCCAGCCGTACACGTCGGCGACGATCCGCAGCAGGTGGTACTTCGAGATCGGTGCCGCCGCGAGGTGGTACAGCCCCGTGAGGTCGTCGCGCGGGATGACGACCGTACGCAGGAAGCGGGCGAACTCGACGGTGGTGACCCCGCTGTAGTTCGCCTTGGTGTAGCCCTTGACCTCGCCGTGTTGGCTGAGGAACCAGTCCACCAGCGACCGGTTGGTGCCCAACTCGTGCCCGACGATGGAGGTGCGCAGGGTCAGCGCGGGCGCCGCCACCTCACCGAGCAGCTTGGACCGCCCGTAGAGGTCCGGCGGGTCGGGGATGTCGGTCTCGAGGTAGTTGCCGCGGTCACCGGAGAAGACGCAGTCCGTGCTCACCGTGACCAGTCGGATGCCCCTGGCCGCGCACTCCTGCGCCAGCAGGTGTGGGAAGAGGGCGTTGAGCCGGATGGTGTGGACGGCGTCCCGGACGGCGGAACGTTGCTTGATCACTCCGATCGCGTTGACCACCAGATCGGGTCGGAGCTGCGCCAGCAGCGTGAGGGTCCGATCGGGGTCGAGCGCGTCCACGTCCGGGATGATCCGCCCGGCCAGCCGCCGGGGGAAGTGCCGCGGTAGATCTTCGTGGCGGCGAGCGGTACCGAAGACGTCCGACCCGCCGCCCGCGTCCAGCTCCCGGATCAGCGTGTGCCCCAGCATCCCGGTGGCACCGAGGACCAGTACCCGGCGATTCATCTCTGCACCTGTTTCGGGTTGTGCCGCCGTCGGCCCCGGCGTTCGGCGGCGGCGGTGAGCACGTCGGCGAGCAGCCGCGAGCCGGCCTGCTCGCTCATCTGGTCGTGGTAGTAGGCGTGTCCGGTCCGGCCCATCTCCCGGAGCCGGTGCCGGGACGTCGAGTGGGCCTGCCGGATGGTCGCGGCGAGCGCGGTCGGGTCACCCGGTGCGCAGGTGAAGCCGGCTCCGGCGGAGCGGGCCACCCGGGCGGCGTCACCGGCGGCGCTGACCACCATCGGCTGCCCGCAGGCGAGGATCGACGGGACCTTGCTCGGCATGGTGATCCGGAACAGCGGCTCGTCGGCGAGGCAGACCAGCTGGATGTCGGCCGCCGCCGCGACCCCGGCCATCCGCTCGGGCGGTTGGGCGGGTACGAAGTGCACGGTGCGCAGCCCGAGTTCCGCCGCCATCGCCTGCAACGAGCGTTTCTCTATCCCGTCGCCGACCAGTACCAGGTGGACGTCGGGCAGGTCGGCCAGTCGGGCCATCGCCTCGATCGCAGTGTGGAGCCCCTGGGCCGCGCCGTGGTTGCCGCCGTACATCACGACGAACTCGTCGGTGAGGCCCAGCCCTCTCCGCAGTTCGGCGTCCGGCTCCGTCGGGTGCAGCAGCTTCTCGTCGGCCCAGTGGTAGACCAGGGAGATGCGGTCGGCCGGTACGCCCCGGGCGACGACCGCCTCGCGTTGCCCCGGTGAGGCCACCGTGACGTGCTCCGCCCACCGGTACGTCTGGTTCGTGAACCAGCCGAGGGTGCGCTCCGCGAGACGGCGGGTCAGACCCCCGGTCAGGAAACCGGAGGCGAAGACCGAGTCGGGCCAGAGGTCCATGACCATCGCCACGTACGGCGTACCCCAGCGCAGCCGGGCCGTCATCGCCGCGCAGGCGGCGGTGGCCGGGCCGGAGTAGACCAGCGTGACGTCGGCGTGGCGGAGCACCGGCCCGCCCAGCAACGAGCTGGACGCGGCGTAGCTGAGGTAGTTGGCGGCTCGTCCCGGCGCCGAGCGGTCGTGGCTGGGATACAGCGGGGTACGCAGGACCGGCACGCCCTGCTCGCGGTCGGCCGTCCGGCGCCACGCCGGGTAACCGGCCCGCAGGCGGCCGTCCGGATAGTTCGGCATACCGGTCAGCACGTCCACGGTGAACCCCTGCCGGTCCAGGGCGTGGGCGATGCCCAGCGGGATCGGTGCGGGTTCGGGCGGGAACCACTGGGTCACGTACCCCACCCGGCAGCGGTCCGGGGCCTCGTCGTGGTGCGGCACGGCGCGTCAGACCCGGTCCGCGAGAGCCCGGGGCAACTGCGCCCGTACCTCCGGCAGGGTGGCCAGCAGCCGCATCACCGCGGGTACGTCGAGCCGTTCGGCGTTCTCCGAGGTGTAGTCCGGGCGGTCGTGGCGGCCGGAGTCGCCCTCGTCGAAGTAGAGCGAGTAGTTGAGGTCCCGGCTGTCCACCGACACCCGGAGGAACTGCCCGAGGTCCTCCGCCCGGGTCAGCTCCTCCTCGCTGACCAGCGTCTCGTGGAGCTTCTCGCCGTGCCGGGTACCCAGCGCTTCGATCTTGGCCGGTACGTCGAACAGGTTGCAGACGGCGGTGGCCAGGTCCCCGATCGTGCAGGCCCGTGCCTTCTTGATGAAGATGTCACCGCTGCGCCCGTGGACGAAGGCGTGCTCCACCAACTCCACCGACTCGGTCAGCGACATCAGGAACCGGGTCATCGTCGGCTCGGTGACGGTCAGTGGTACGCCGCTGTTGATCTGTTCGATGAACAGCGGGATGACCGATCCCCGGGAGCACATCACGTTGCCGTACCGGACGATGCACATGCGCGTGGGTGAACTGCTGTTACGGACGGCCGCCTGGGCGACCTTCTCCATCAGCCCCTTGCTCATGCCCATGGCGTTGACCGGGTGGACCGCCTTGTCGGTGCTCAGGAAGACCACCGCCGCGACGCCGTTGCGCTGCGCCGCGTCCGCGACGTTCGCACTGCCGAGCACGTTGGTCCGGACGGCCTCGAGCGGGAAGAACTCGCACGAGGGAACCTGCTTCAGCGCCGCGGCGTGGAAGACGAAGTCGATGTTCCGGCTGGCCTTGCTGACCGAGTCGTAGTCGCGTACGTCGCCCACGTAGTAGCGGACCCGGTCGTCGCGCAGCCGCAGCCGCATGGCGTCCTGCTTGGCCTCGTCCCGGCTGAGGACTCGGATCTCCGCGGCGCCGCTGGCCAGCAACCGGTCGACCATGGTCTGTCCGAACGAGCCGGTGCCTCCGGTGACCAGGAAGCGGCCGTTCGATAGCGAGATGTCCACGCTTCTCCTCCCGTCGCGACCTCCGTGCGGGAGGCGGGACGCAGCTCTGACGATGGCTGAGGCTAATCCCCCTAAAGCAGCCTCTTGCGATAAATCGGAAAAACTGCTGCGGAACCCCCAGAATGGTCGAAAGCTGTCGTTGTCACCAGAGGGCGCCGCCGGCCCCGGAGCGTCGGCGTCGTTGCGCTGCCGCCGAGCCGGTCAGCGCGGTGGTGTCGAGGAAGGACGACCCCGTGGTGGACAGGAGCCCAACCGTCGGACCGGCCCCCGGCCGGGGCCGCGGCCTCGTCCTGGGCGTGACCACCTCGGTGGCCGGCAAGGGGCTCGGCCTGGTGGCGCCGCTGGTCATCACCCCGGTCACCTTCGGCTACCTGGGCGCGGAACGGTACGGGCTCTGGATGACGGTGACGGCGCTGGCCGGCATGGCCTGGTTCGCCGACCTGGGCCTCGGCGACGGGCTGCTGACCCGGCTGAGTCACCACGTACGCGGCAGGGACGAGGCCGCCCGGGAGATCGCCAGCGCGTACGCCCTGCTGGGCGGCGTCGCGGTGCTCTTCCTGGCCGGTGTCGGGGCGGCCAGCCAGGCCGTCGAGTGGGCGGCGCTGTTCGGGATCCGGAACCCCACGCTCGCGGGGGAGGTGTCGACGGTGATCCTGATCTGCTTCGGCGTCTTCGCGGCGAACATCCCGCTATCCCTGATCCACCGGATCCAGTACGCCGAGGGACGGGTGGCGCAGAGCAACGCCTGGCAGGCCGGCGCCGCGCTGCTGTCGATCGGCGTCGTGCTGGTCGCCGTGGCCACCGGCGCGGGCCCGCTGACGGTGATCCTCTGCGCGGTGGCTGCGGTGCCCGCCACGAACCTGGTCAACACCCTGGTCTACTTCACCGTCGTCGACCCCGGGCTGCGCCCGAGGTGGGGCCGGGTCGACCTGCGGCGGTCCCGGAGCCTGTTCCGGCTCAGCTTCCAGTTCTTCCTGCTCTCGGCGATCTGGTCGGTGGCGCTCAACGTGGACAATCCGCTCGCCGCGCAGGCCGTCGGGCTGGCCCAGGCGGGCGGGTACATCGTCGCGGCGAAGCTCTTCGCCGTACTCGGTGCCTTCGTCACGGTGATCGGGATGGCGACCTGGCCGGCCGTCGGTGCGGCCCTGGCCCGCGGCGACGTGGCGTGGGTACGCGCCACCACCCGCCGGATGGTGCTGCTGCTCGCCGTCGTGTTCTCGGTGACCGGCCTGCTCCTGGTCACCACCGGCAAGATGCTGCTCGCCGCCTGGGTCGGTGCACCGGAGGTCACCGCGCTGCCGCTGGCGGTACTCGGCTGGCTGGCGGTGTGGCCGCTGCTCACCGCCGTCGTCTCGCCCCTGTTCATGGTGCAGTGCGGTGCCGGGCGGCTGGGTGCGCAGTTCTGGGGTTGGGGTCTGTTCCTGATCCTGTCGGTGCCGCTGAAGCTGGTCGCGGTGACCCACCTGGGGCTGTCCGGAATCCCGGCCGCCGGCTGCCTGGCGTACCTGCTCACGATGTGGCCGGCGGCGGTGATCGGGTACCGGCGGGCGCTGGCGTCCGCCCGCGACGACTCGTCCGACGACACCCGGCCGGCACCCGTGCCGGTGCCGGCCTGACCAGAGAGGTCCACATGCTCGACAAGGTGGTTCGCGCCGACCCGACGCCCCGCCCACGACCCCGGCGACCGGCAGCACCGGCGCGACCGCGGGTGGTGGTGCGGGTCGTCCCCGAACTCAGCTTCGGCGGTACCGAACAGTGCGTGGCCAGCGTCCTGCCCGGCCTCGCGGCACAGGGCGTGCTCACCCACTTCGTGACCCTCAGCGACCACGTGGGCCCCGGCCCGCTGGCCGACCTGGCGACCCGGTACGGCGGCCGGATGGTCACCATGCCGCTGAACGCCCGCTTTCCGGTCGACTTCGTACGGCTGCTGCGCCGGATCCGGCCGGATGCCGTGCACGTGGAGTGCGCCAACTTCTCCGGCGCGATCCTGTCCCTCGCGGCGGTCGCCGGCGTACCGATCCGGATCGCCCACTTCCGGGGCGACGACAACATGCCGCGCAACGCCCGCAGGCAGGCGCAACGGTGGCTGCTCCAGCGGATGCTGGACGCTTCCGCCACCGACCTGCTCGGGATCTCGCCGAGCGCGTTGACCTTCGGCTACCGGGCCGGTTGGGAGGCGGACCCCCGCTGCCGGGTGATCCTCGACGGGCTGGCGCTGGACCGGCTGACCCGCCCGAGCGACCTGGAACTGCGTACCGCCATCGGAGCCGCCCCGACGGACCTGGTGTGCCTGACGGTCGGTCGCGCCTCGACCGAGAAGCGGCGTTGGCTGCTGCCACCGATCCTGGCGGCGCTGCGGGCACAGGGTGTGGCGGCCCACGCGGTGCTCGTCGGCCCGGGAGACGCCGGGGACGATGCCCGGGTCCGGCGGGCGGCGGCGGAGCACGGGGTGGCCGACCGGGTGCACCTCCTGGGCGCCCGCGACGACGTCGGTGGCCTGCTCGGGCAGGCCGACGTCGTCGTGCACCCGTCCTGCCTGGAAGGGCTCCCCACGGTGATCCTGGAGGCCGCGGCGCTCGGCGCTCCGGCGGTGGCGGCCGATCTGCCGGGGGTGCGGTTCATCGCCGAACGACTCGGCGGGGTGGAGATCGTCGCGACCGAGGCGGCGGCGTCGACGTGGGCGCGGGCGGTGCGGCGGGCCGCGACTGCCGAGTCGGACCGGGCCACCGCGTTGGCCCGGTTCCGGGCCAGCGTCTTCGACGCCGACGCGGCCGTGGCGAGCTACCTGGAGCTGTACGGCCGCTGACCGACCCGGGGCGCCGGACCCGGCCGGTCGGCCAGCCGCATCTGGTCGAGGATGTGGACGCCGCGCTCGCCCGCCGCCCAGGTGCGGTACGCGTCGGCGGCCGAACCGCGCAGGGCCAGCCGTTCGGCGGGCGACATCCGCGCCAGCCGTTCCAACTGGTCCGCGAGTTCGTCCTCGGTGAGCCGGGTGAGCACCACCCCGCCGCCGGCCGCCAGCACGCCGGTCCACGGTGTGCGATCCGAACAGAGCACCGGACACGACGCGGACAGACTCTCCACGATGGTGTAGCCGAAGTTCTCGCCGAGCGTCGGCATCGCGTACGCGTCGTACTGCGCGAACGTCTCCCGGACCAGATCCGGGTGCAGTTCGCCGCGGTACGCCACCTCGACCGTCGACGGCAGTTGCGAGATCAGCTGCCGGCACCGCGCCCAGTACGCCGGATCCTCCGCCGGTCCGTAGATGTCGAAGGTGATCGGGCTGGTGGTGCGGGCCAGCGCCGCCAGGGTCAGGGTCAGGTTCTTCATCGGTGAGACCCGGCCGACGAACACTAGCCGGAGCCGGTCGGCCAACCGTACGGGTGGGATCGGCTCGGCGGGGAGGTCGACCTCGTCGGCGCAGACGAGCGCCGTGGCCCAGGGCAGCCGGCGCCGGATCAGGTCGGCCTCCAGCTGACAGGTCGCGTGCCAGCGGACGTCACCACGGCGCAGGAACGGTCCCCACAGCCGTAGGAAGATCTCCTTCTTGGTCGCCTTCAGGGCCAGCGCCGCGGGGGAGAACTCGCCCCGGGGGGCGATCGTCACCCGGGCCGCCCGGATCAGCCGCAGCCGGGTGGCGAGGATCGCCGTGATCGAGAACGGGCACCACAGGCTGTTGACGTACAGCAGGTCGAACGGTTCCCGGCGCAGCGTCCGCCACAGCCCCCACCACTGCCGGGGGCTCCTGGTCGACAGGTAGAAGATGCGGGACCGGCCA
Organism: Micromonospora radicis; assembly: GCF_003583405.1. Classification (GTDB taxonomy): domain Bacteria; phylum Actinomycetota; class Actinomycetes; order Mycobacteriales; family Micromonosporaceae; genus Micromonospora; species Micromonospora radicis. The sequence continues at coordinate 62,916 of NZ_QXEC01000005.1, read as the reverse complement.
CGGTCGAGCCAGCGGCCGGACAGCCCGGGATAGGGCTGCGGCACGCCGAGGTCGTGGTCGCCGGTCACCAGCGTCACGGTCACCTGTTCGGAACACGAGTCGAGCAGCCGGGCGATGGCCCGGACCGGGCCGCCGGCCCGGAATCCCGGCTCGAAGAACCGATGCGTCATCAACACCCGGTACGGCCCGTGGACCGCCGCGTCGTCGCGTGGCATGCCCGACCAACGAGCAGTCGGGGAGCCGGTGACGAGGGTCGGCCCCGCCCACGCCGTCGACCCCCCGACCGGGTGACGGTGGGATCGGCCGGTATAAGGTGCCGGCTCACGTTGATTCCCGTTTAGGGTTTTTGTTGCAATTTTCTCCTTCTTATCATCGTCTGTACTGATAGGACTTGGGGCATGCAGAAAGGCACGCTCGAAGAGCCTGCGGGGACGGGTCCGGAAGTTCCCGTCGCGGACTACCGCGCGGATGACTCCCACGCCTCCGCCCACCACCGCTACGACCGGTGGAAGCGACTGTTCGACATCGTCGGCGCGGTCGCCGTCCTGATCGTCGCCGCCCCGCTGATGGCGGTCCTGGCCGCCGTCGTGCTGGTGACCATGGGGCGGCCGGTGTTGTTCCGGCACACCCGTCCCGGGCGCGACGGCAAGCTGTTCGACATGGTCAAGTTCCGCACCATGCGGCCGGTCGACCAGCAACGAGGTCAGGTCAGTGACGGTGACCGGCTCACACCGGTTGGCCGCTGGCTTCGCGCCACCAGCCTGGACGAGATACCGGGGTTCTGGAACGTGCTCCGCGGGGAGATGAGCATCGTCGGTCCGCGACCCCATCTCGTGCGTTATCTCGGCCTGTACGACGCCCGGCAGGCGCGGCGGCACGAGGTACGGCCGGGCATCACCGGGCTCGCCCAGGTGCGCGGCCGCAACGCGCTCAGCTGGGAGCAGAAGTTCGACTACGACATCGAGTACGTCGACCGGCGCTCGTTCCGGCTCGACCTCAAGATCCTCCTCGCGACGGTCTGGGTGGTGCTCCGCCGACAGGGCATCACGGCCCCCGGTGCCGCCACCTGGCACGAGTTCACCGGCAACCCGCCCGTCGGGAGCCGGCCGGCGCAGCCCTGGCCCGAACCACCCGAACCGGGGATCAGATGAACACCGCGCTGCTGCTCGGGGGCAGCGGATTCCTGGGCCGGCACATCCGCCGTGCCCTCGCCGCGGACTGGTCGATCCACGCGCCCAGCCGGCAGGAGTGCGATCTGGTCGCGATCGACCCGACCGCGCTGGTCTCCCTGCTGCGCCGCGAGCGACCGGACGCGGTGGTCGTCGCGGCGGGCCGGATCGTCGGCTCCGGGTACGACTTCGTGCAGGCCCACGCGGTGGTCGCGGCCAAACTGGTCGAGGCGGTGACCGCCGGAGCGCCGCAGGCCCGCCTTGTCAAGATCGGTTCGGCGGCCGAGTACGGCGCGGTGCCGTACGGCACCGTCGTCGCGGAGACCCAGCCCACCCGGCCGGTCAGCGAGTACGGGGTGAGTCACCTGGCCGCCACCCGGCTGATGGAACTCGCCGCCGAATCGGGTCGGCTCGACGCGGTGGTGCTGCGGGTGTTCAATCCGGTCGGTCCGGGACTGACCCCCGGCAACGTGCTCGGGCAGGCGGCGTCGCTGATCCGGGCGGCGATGGAACACGGCGACGAGCACATCTCACTGGGCCTGCTCGACGCCTACCGGGACTTCGTCGACGTACGCGACGTGGCCGACGCGGTCCGGGCGGCGCTCAGCTGCGGTTCGCTGCGGCAGCGGGTGTTCAACATCGGCAGCGGCCGGGCGACGGCCGTCAAGGATGCCGTCGCGCAGCTCGCGGGCGTGGCCGGCTTCCCGGGAGAGATCCGCGACGGCGCGTTCACCGCGGCGGCCGGACGCTCGACCGGGGTGCCGTGGATGTGCGCCGACATCCGCTGCGGCGCCGACCAACTCGGCTGGCTGCCCGCACACCCACTGACCGACTCACTGGCCGCGCTCTGGCGGGAGGTCGGCGGCGCCGACCGCAACACCGTGGCCGCAGTCGCATCCGACCAGCCGCAGGGATTCACCACGAGCGGAGCGGACCATGCCCAGAGACTTTGACCTGACCCGGTGGGACCACGTCGGTACCACCGACGCCGGCACCCCGGTGGGCCGTACGTCACCCCACCGTTGGATTCGGCTGACCGCGCTGATCGGTGCACTGGTCCTGGCGCTCGTCGTCGTCGGTGGTGGCCTCGGTGGTTGGCTCTACATCCGGTCGCTGGAGCAGCGGATCAGCAAGGTGGACGCCTTCCAGGGACTGTTGGCGGAGCAACGGCCGCCACGGGCCGTCGACGAGGCGCTCAACATCCTCGTCGTCGGGCGGGACGAGCCGGACGGGACGGACACCACCGCCCGGGCCGACAGCATCATGCTGGTCCACATCCCGCACAGCCGTGACCGGGCGTACCTGATCTCGATCCCCCGGGACACCTGGACCGACGTGCCGACCTCACCGGACGGTGGGGACACCCGGAAGGGGAAGATCAACGCGGCACTGGCCTGGGGTGGTGTGCCGCTGCTGGTCCGCGCGGTAGAGAACTTCACCAGCGTCCGGGTCGATCACGTGGTGCTGCTGGACTTCACCGGTTTCACCAAGGTCATCGACATCCTGGGCGGCGTCGACGTCACCGTGGACACCTCCTTCACCTCGGCCTACGCCGCGGGCCGGGTCTTTCGGCCCGGTGTGCACCGGATGGACAGCACGGTGGCGTTGGAGTACGCCCGCGAGCGCCACCAGTTCGCCGACGGCGACTTCAGCCGGATGCGTCACCAGCAGGCCATCGTCGCCGCCGTGCTGCAGGAGGTGACCCGCAAGGGAATCCTGACCAGCCCGGGTCGGCTCGACGACTTCCTCCGCGTCGCCGCCGGTGCCGTGGAGGTCGACCACGACCTGCCGGTGGCCGAGACGGTGTGGGGTCTGCGGCTGATCGGCGCCGAGGACCTGACCTTCCTGACCTCTCCGAACGTCGGACCCGGCATGGTCGGTGACCAGAGCGTCATCCTGCCCGACGAGCCGGCGGCAGCGGAGCTGTTCGCGGCCGTACGCTCCGGCACCGTCAACAAGTGGCTGGCCGAGCACCCCGAGGCGACCGTCCGCTGAGTGAGGTCTCAGGGCCGACCCAGGCCGGCGCTGAGGTCAGTCAGGGCCGGCCCAGGCCGCGGTACCGCCAACCGGCCCGGACCCACCGCACGGGGTCGAGACAGTTCCGGCCGTCGATCACGCGGCGCTCGGCGACCAGCTCGCCGAGGGCGTTCGGGTCGGCGTCGCGGAAGTCGGCCCACTCGGTGAGGACGCAGACCAGGCTGGTGTCGCGGACCGCCTCGGCCATGGTGGGGGCGTAGCGCAGGTGCGGCTGGGCGCGGCGTGCGTTGGCCATGCCCTGCGGGTCGTAGACGTGCACGTCGGCCCCGGCCTTGGCCAGCATGGCGGCGACCGCGAGGGAGGGGGCGTCGCGTACGTCGTCGGAGTCGGGCTTGAAGGTGGCGCCGAGCACCGCGATCCGGACGCCGGACAGGTCGGGCCCGGCCGGGCCGTAGCGACGGTCGAGCAGTTCGGCGGCGAGCTGCACCACCCGGGTACGGCGGCGCTGGTTGATCAGGTCGACCTCGTGCAGGAAGCGCAGTGCCTCACCGGCGCCGAGCTCCTGCGCCCGGGCCTGGAAGGCGCGGATGTCCTTCGGGAGACAGCCGCCGCCGAAGCCGACGCCGGCCTTGAGGAAGCGGTTGCCGATCCGCGGATCGTGGCCGATGGCGCGGGCCAGCTGGGTGACGTCGGCGCCGGCGACCTCGCAGACCTCGGCCATCGCGTTGATGAACGAGATCTTGGTGGCCAGGAAGGCGTTCGCGGCGACCTTGACCAGCTCGGCGGTGGCGAAGTCGGTGACCACCACCGGTACGTCGCGCCCCTCGGCGGCAGCCAGGTCGCAGACACCCTTGTGGGCGGCATCGAGCAGCTCCCTGGCCCACTCGCTGCGGACGCCCACCACGATCCGGCTGGGCCGCAGCACGTCCTGCAGGGCGAAGCCCTCCTGGAGGAACTCCGGACTCCAGGCCACCTCGACGCCCAGGTCGGCGGGGGCGTACTTGTCGACGAGTCGCTCCACCCACTCGGCGGTGCCGACCGGCACGGTGGACTTGCCGACGATGAGGGCCTTGCGGGTCAGGTGCTGGGCCAGCCCCGTGACGGCGTCCTCGACGTAGGACAGGTCGGCGCCCATTCCACCGGCGAGTTGCGGGGTGCCGACGCAGATGAAGTGGACGTCGCCGAAGGCGGCGACCTCGGCGAGGTTGGTGCTGAAGCGCAACCGGCCGCCGGCCAGGCTCCGCTTCAGCACCTCCTCCAGGCCGGGCTCGTGGAACGGCACCTCACCGGCGGAGAGTTTGGCGATCCGGTTGATGTCGACGTCGTACCCGATCACCTCGTAGCCGAGTTCGGCGAAGCAGATCGCGTACGTCGCGCCGAGATAGCCGGTGCCGTGGAAGGCCAGCCGGGGAAGTGCTGCGGTGGTGGTCGACATCTGCGGCTCCGACAAGGTGAGGACGGTGGGTGGTACGCGGCGATGCCGCCCATTGGTTATATCCGGAAAAATAGGATTCCAGGTCGGATTCCGGATTCCTGGCTCTCTTCCGGATAGGGCACCCCGGGCGGGAACGGTGCGAACCTAGCGGTCATTCACCGGCACGCCGGCCTCCTCGGAACGCCGCATCGTGGGTGCCCGATGGGGATTCACCGCATCGACGAGCACCTTCTCGAACCGGTCGAAGAGCAGGTCCCGGTCGAAGCGGGACTCCGCCAGCCGCAGCGCCGCCCGACGGGCCGCCGCGACCCGTTCCGGGTCGGCCAGGAAGTCGCTGACCATGATCGCGGCGGCGGCCGGGTCCGCGGCCGGCAGGACCAGCCCCGCACCACTCTCGCGCAGCGTCTCGGCGATCCAACCCTCGTGGTTGACGGCGACCGGCCGTCCGGCCGCCAGCCCGTCGAAGAACTTGTTCGCCGAGTTGGCGTGCAACACCGGATCGTCCCGGAAGACCGACAGGGACAGGTCGCAGGCACCGAAGAGGGCGGTGACCGTCGCCTTGGGCATCTGGCCCAGCATGAACAGGTTCCGGTCCAGTACGCCGAGCTGCCCCGCGAGCCCGCGGACATGGTCGTGCTCCGCGCCGCTGCCCGCGATGGCGAACCGCAGCTCCGGATGACTGTGCCGGGCCGCCTCCGCCATCCGCACCACGTACTCGACCCGGTTGGCGAAACCCAGCGTGCCCGCGTAGAGCACCAGTGGACGGTCACCGAGCCACGGCGTACCGCGCCGGAGTTCGGCCGCCGCGTCACCGGCGGACGCGAACAGCGCCCGGTCGCAGCCGTTGGGCACGACGGTGACCGGTACGTCCGGGAACCGTCGGGTGATGCTGTCGGCCATGCCGGGGGAGAGGGCGACCACGTGTCGCGCCCGCCGGTAGGCCCAACTCTCCAGTCGGTACGCCGCCCACCGCGACCCTGGTGAGGTCAGCGCACCGAGCGCGATCGGCACCTCCGGCCAGACGTCGCGCACCTCGAGCACCATCGGCACCCCGCGGCGGCGGGCCGAGTAGGCCGCCGGCAGCGCGATCGTCAGCGGTGTGCTGGTGGCGAAGACGATGTCCTGCGGCAGACCGGCGGCGCGCTGGGCGGCCAGCCGGGCGAACCGGAAGAACGCCCGGATCCGGTCCCGGTAAGGCATGGCGTTGCCGTACGGCACCGTGATCCAGTGCACCGTCGCCCCCGCCTCGGTCGTCGTACGCCACTGCTCCGACCCGCCGCCGCGACCCTCGGTGTCACTGGTCACCACGTGCACCCGGTGACCTCGATCGACCAGCCGACGGGCGAACTCGAACGAACGGGTGCCTCCCGACATCTCCGGAGTGCGGAAGTACTGGTGCAGGTAAACGATGTCCACGGTGCTCACTTCCCATGTGGTACGCGGATTTTCTCGGGTTTCTTCAGGACCGCGACCACCGCGAGAATCCAGAAGAATCGGCTGTCGTATCAATCGCCGGCCGGCCGCCACGTCCCTGGGCCAGCAGGGCGAGAACGGCACCGACGCCGTACGCGACGGCGGAGCCGGTGGCCGCTCCCATCGCGCCGTACCGGGGGATCAGCACCAGGTAGGCGGTGAGCGCCACCACCATCGCCGGGATGTCGGCGACCAGCGCACCGCGGGCCCGGCCGGTGGCGACACCGAGACCGATCGCCACCCGGCTGACGCTGTAGCAGGCGGTACCGACGGCCAGTGGCACGAGCAGCGCCACCGAGTCGCGGTACTCGGCCCCGAACACCGGCACCACCAGCAGGTGACCGGCGAGCAGCAGGACCGCGCCGGCGACCAGGCCGTAGCCGACCGCCGCCAGCAGCGCGGGCGTGCGACGCAGCTTTCCGGCGAGGAACCGTTGGTGCCAGCGCGGCGACTGGGCGTCGACCCAGCTCTGCACCGGCCAGATCGCGAACTCGGCCACCGTGGCCACCACGATGTAGAGGCCGAGCTGTTCGTAGGTGCCGAGCCAGGGCAGCATCAGCCGGTCGGCGCGGAGCATGACCAGGCTGGCGATCGCCGCCGGCAGCAACCGTAGGCCGAGCCGCCGCGCCGGGGCGAGACTGTGCGGCGGGTCCGGCGGGTCGGGTCGGCGCCGCAGGGTCAGCCACGCGACCGCGCAGCCGGTGGCGAGGGCCAGGCCGTACACCAGCAGCCACACATCGGGCGAACTCACACCCGTGACCGTCAGCGCCCCCGCCGCCGCCACCAGCGTGAGCTGACCGGTGATGGTGGCGATGAAGTACGGCCGTACCGCGCCGCTCGCCGCGGCGCCGGTCCGCAGGGCCGCGGTACCGAGCAGGGCACAGGCGCTCACCGTGAAGCCCGCGACGACCAGCATGGCGCCCGTGGAGGCGTCGGTGCCGATGGCGTAGACGACCGGTCCGGCGACCAGGAGGACCACCGCCGCCGCGGGGGCGACCAGCCGAAGCGTGTCGAGGGAGGTACCGCGTACCCCGCGCCCGGCCACCACCGTGGCCGGATACGACCGGTCGGTACCGGCGATGGCGAGCAGATTGGCCACGTAGGCGATCTGCAGCAGCAGCGCCAGGTTGCCGCGTCCGGCCGGTCCCATCGAGCGCGCCGCCAACACGTTGATGGCCAGGCTGGCGACCCCGACGGCCAGCTGGGCGGCCACCAGGTAACCGGCCGTGGCCAACGACGATCGGGCCGCCGGGCGCCGTGCGACCGCCGGGTCGACCTGTCCTGCGGACGGCAGGGCCTGCGGTGGTGGGGGAACCGTCATCAGGTCGATTCCAGCGTGGTGCGACGCGCCGCCGCGGGCCCGACCGGTGGCGGGTCGGTCAGGACGAGGTCCACGCCAGCTGCCGTTCCTTGTCGAGGTCGAGCAGCTCGGCGCTGGAGTCGAGCACCACACCGCTGGCCCGGCAGACCTTGCCCACGGTTGCGGCGAGGATGCGTACGTCCAGCCAGAGGCTCCACTCCTCGACGTACCGCGCGTCGAGGGCCAGGCGTTCGTCCCAGGGGGTGAGGTTGCGGCCGTTGATCTGGGCCAGTCCGGTGATACCCGGCCGGATGTCGAAGCGGCGCCGCTCGCGCTCGGTGTACCAGGGGTCGTAGCGCCGTAGCAGGGGTCGGGGGCCGACCAGGCTGAGATCCCCCCGGATGACGTTCACCAGTTGGGGTAGTTCGTCGATGCTCAGCTTGCGCAGTACCCGGCCGACACCGCGGCAGCGAATACCGTCGGGCAGCAGATTGCCGTCGTGGTCGCGCTCGTCGGTCATGGTGCGCAGTTTCAGGATGCGGAATGGGCGCTGCCAGCGACCACTGCGCTCCTGGACGAAGAAGACCGGCGCACCGAGTTGGATTCTTACCAGCAGTGCCGCGATCGCCACGACAGGCACGGTGAGTATCAGGAGCAATAGCGAGATCACGACGTCCAACGTTCGCTTCACTCGAAGTTGCACGTTTTTTGACATGGCTCCGCCTCGGCGTCCGTTCATTGCGGTCATCAGAATTCTTATCAGCCGGCCGCTTCGTTCGTGGCTTGTTTCGCGTTAGCGGCAATTCCTGAAACGGTTTAGTCTTTTCCGTTCGGCGGATCGGCAGGAGATTCGTGAATTCCTTTCGTTGCCGATTCGTCGCCGCCGGGATACCCGTCGAGGCGACGGGCGGCCGGCGTGGATCAACCCGTTTGGGACTCGCCGCCCGGCGGGCCGCTCACTGCTCGGCCAGGAAGTGACCGATGGCCGCCGCCACCCGATCGGCCTGCCGGTCGGTCATCGCGGAGCCGCTGGGCAGGGTGAGGCCGTCGACGAAGAGCTGCTCGGCGGCGCCGGAGAGCACGCTGTGCGCACCGGCGAAGACCGGTTGCAGGTGCATCGGTTTCCAGATCGGCCGGGTCTCGATGCCGAGCGAGTTCAGCCGCGCGGCAAGGTCGGCGGCGCGCCAACCGGCCCGCGCGGGGTCCACGACGATGCTGGTCAACCAGCAGTTGGCGCCGGTGTCGCCGTCGCCGAGCAGCCGGACGCCCGGCACGGCGGCGAAGAGCTTGGCGTAGCGCTCACGGTGGGACCGTCGGCGGGTCAGCATGCCGTCGAGCCGACGTAGCTGGGCCCGGCCGAGGGCGGCCAGCAGGTTGCTCAGCCGGTAGTTGTAGCCGGTGTCGGTGTGCTCGTAGTGCGGTACCGGCTGGCGGGCCTGCGTGGACAGATACCGGCAGCGGTCGACCAACTCGACGTCGTCGGAGACGAGCATGCCGCCGCCGGAGGTGGTGATGATCTTGTTTCCGTTGAACGACAGTACCGCCGCATGGCCGAAGGAGCCGGCCGGAGCGGTGCCGCGCACCGCGCCCAGCGCCTCCGCCGCGTCCTCCACGACGGGTACCCCGGCCGCCGCGCAGATCGGCAGGATGCGGTCGTACTCGGCGCACTGGCCGAACATGTCGACCGGCAGCACCGCCGCCACCCGGCGGCCGGCGCGCCGCAACTCGTCCAGCGTCCGTTCGAGCAGGTCCGGATCGAGGTTGCCGGTCTCCGGCTGGCAGTCCACGAAGATCGGCTCGGCGCCGGTGTAGACGACGGCGTTGGCGGTGGCGACGAACGTGAGCGTGGGTACGACGACCACGTCACCGGGGCGCGTACCGAGCGCGAGCAGAGCCAGGTGCAGGCCGGCGGTGCCGGAGGAGAGCGCCACGGCGTGGGACCGCCCGGTCCGCGCGGCGATCTCCCGCTCGAACGCGTCGACCTCCGGGCCGACCGGCGCGACCCACCCGGAACGCAGCGCGCTGATCAGGTATGACTCTTCCAGTGGCCCGACGTCTGGTGGCGAGAGCAGGATCCGCTCCGCGATCTGCTCCACCGACCCTCGGCTCGCGTTCTCCCGTTCACGTACCGCCATGCGCAGCCCCCGTCGTCGCCGGGTGTCGACCCTGTCCGTCTTCGGGAGGGACAACGAGGCAGCGGGTTGCCGGTGTTGCCTGAATGCAACCAAGATTTCCGTTCGCGTTTCACGTTTCCGTTTTCCGCCGGATGTCCGACGGTCAGCCCCAGTCGTCACCGGCGTCGAGACGCCGGTCGAGCAGGTCGCGCAGGGGGATCGACTCACCGTCGCGGCCGCCCCGCCCGACGACCAGCGGCGCCGGGGCCGGCCGCGGGTCGGCGCCGAACAGCCGTGCCCGCAGGCTGGCCGGCACGGTCAACAGGTAGAAGCGTCCCGCCGGGTCGACCGCCCGGCTGTGGGCCCGGTCCACGTACCAGCCGGTCAGCCGGGTGCGGTAGCGGGAACGACCGTCGTAGGAGCGGACGGCCAGGGCGGTGGTACGCAGGCCCCGGCGGTTCGCCTCGGCGGCGAACCGGGCCACCAACCCGGCGGCCTCGGCCTGCTCCGCCGCCCGCTGCCGCGCGTCGGCCGCCGCGTGCGCCTGGACCGCTCGTCGTTGCCGCTCCTGCCACTGCGGCCCGTCATCCGTCACGCCGGCCACGGTACGCCGTCACCGGCCGCCGAGCGGGCGCCGCGTCGGACGCGGGCCCCGGCTCGGCGGCGTCGACTCAGGCCAGACCGGCGCGGCGCAGCGCCTCCGCCATCGCGTCGTTGGCCGGCGGCGGCGTACCACCGCGCCCCTGCCGCTGCTGCGGACCGCCCCGGGAGCCGCGGTCGGCACGGGACGCGCCCTGGCCGCCGCGCGACCCACCCTGACCACCGCGTGCTGCGCCACCCTGTCCACCGCGCTCCCGGCGGGCGCCGTCGCCGGTCGGGAGGTCGTCGTCGAGCCGCAGGGTCAGCGAGATGCGCTTGCGGGGTACGTCGACCTCCAGCACCTTGACCTTGACCACGTCGCCGGACTTGACCACCTCGCGGGGGTCCTTGACGAAGTTGCGGGACATCGCCGACACGTGCACCAGGCCGTCCTGGTGCACCCCGACGTCGACGAAGGCACCGAAGGCGGCCACGTTGGTGACCACCCCCTCCAGGACCATGCCCGGGGTCAGGTCGCCGATCTTCTCGACGCCCTCGACGAAGGTGGCCGTCTTGAACTCCGGTCGCGGGTCGCGGCCCGGCTTCTCCAACTCGGCGAGGATGTCGGTGACGGTGGGCAGGCCGAACGTGTCGTCGACGAAGTCGGTGGCCCGCAGCCCTCGCAGGATGGCGCTGCGGCCGATGACCGACCGCAGGTCCTGACCGGTCGAGGCGAGGATCCGCCGGACCACCGGGTACGCCTCCGGGTGCACGCTGGAGGAGTCCAGCGGGTCGGCGCCGCCGGGGATGCGCAGGAAGCCGGCGCACTGCTCGAACGCCTTCGGCCCCAGCCGGGCCACCTTCTTCAGCTCGGCCCGGGTGCGGAACGGCCCGTTGGCGTCCCGGTGCAGCACGATGTTCTCCGCCAGCCCGGCGCCGATGCCCGAGACCCGGGTCAGCAGGGGAGCCGACGCGGTGTTGACGTCCACCCCGACGGCGTTGACGCAGTCCTCGACGACCGCGTCCAACGAGCGGGAGAGCTTCACCTCGGACAGGTCGTGCTGGTACTGCCCGACCCCGATGGAACGCGGATCGATCTTGACCAGTTCGGCGAGGGGATCCTGCAACCGCCGGGCGATCGAGACCGCACCGCGCAGCGACACGTCCAGCCCGGGCAGCTCCTGCGCCGCGTACGCGGAGGCGGAGTAGACCGACGCACCCGCCTCGGAGACCACGATCTTGGTCAGCCCGAGCTGCGGGAACCGCTTGATCAGGTCACCGGCCAGTTTGTCGGTCTCCCGGCTGGCCGTACCGTTGCCGATCGCCACCAGCTCGACCTGGTGCGCCGCAGCGAGCCGGGCCAGGGTCTCGATCGAGGCGTCCCACTGCCGGCGTGGCTCGTGCGGGTAGATGGTGTCGGTGGCGACCACCTTGCCGGTGGCGTCCACCACGGCGACCTTCACGCCGGTCCGCAGGCCCGGGTCCAGCCCCATCGTCGCCCGCGCCCCGGCCGGCGCCGCCAGCAACAGGTCACGCAGGTTGGTGGCGAAGACCCGGACGGCCTCCTCCTCGGCCGCCTGCCACAGCCGCATCCGCAGGTCGGCCCCGAGGTGGATGAGGATGCGGGTCCGCCACGCCCAGCGCACCGTGTCGGCCAGCCACCGGTCGGCCGGCCGGCCCTGGTCGCTCACCGCGAACCGGCCGGCGATCGCCGCCTCGTACCGGGTCGGGCCGGTGCCGGCCGCGTCGGCGGCGTCGTCCGCCTCGGGCGCCATGGTCAGGTCGAGCACACCCTCCTTCTCGCCCCGGAACATCGCCAGGATCCGGTGCGAGGGCAGCTTCGGGTACGGCTCGGCGAAGTCGAAGTAGTCGGCGAACTTGGCCCCGGCGCTCTCCTGGCCCTCGCGTACCTTCGCCACCAGCCGGCCCCGCGACCACATCTGCTCGCGCAGGGTGCCGATCAGGTCGGCGTCCTCGGCGAACCGCTCGATCAGGATGGCCCGGGCACCGTCCAGCGCGGCAGCCGCGTCGGCCACCCCCCTGTCGGCGTCGACGAAGCCGGCGGCGGTCTCCCGCGGGTCCCGCGACGGGTCGCCGAGCAGCGTGTCCGCGAGGGGCTCCAGCCCGGCCTCGCGGGCGATCTGCGCCCGGGTGCGCCGCTTCGGCTTGTACGGCAGGTAGATGTCCTCCAGGCGGGACTTCGAGTCGGCCGCCATGATCTGCGCTTCGAGGGCCTCGTCGAGCTTGCCCTGGGTGCGGATCGACTCCAGCACCGCCGCGCGCCGCTCGTCCAACTCGCGCAGGTAGCGCAGCCGCTCCTCGAGCGTACGCAGCTGGGTGTCGTCGAGCAGCCCGGTGGCCTCCTTGCGGTACCGCGCGATGAAGGGCACCGTCGCACCGCCGTCGAGCAGCTCCACGGCCGCGCGTACCTGGCGCTCGGCGACGCCGAGTTCCTCGGCGATGCGCTGATGAACAGAGAGGGTCACGATGTCGCTCCGCCTTCGGGTGTGGGTTCCGTGGTGCATTCTGCCGGGCTACCGTGGCGATCATGGAACCACCTGTGGAGCCCCGGGCGCGGCGCCTCTTCGGCGGCAGCGCACGGGCCCTCGGCGACCTCGCGACCAGCCCGTTCCGGGCCGACCGGGACCGCATCGTCGGCTCGCCGTTCTTCACCCGGCTCGGCGGCGTCACCCAGGTGGTCAGCCCGGGCGGATCCGGGCTGCTGGTGCACAACCGGCTCACCCACAGCCTCAAGGTCGCCCAGGTGGCCCGGGCGATCGCCGAACGCCTCACCGTCGACGGGTGGCAACGCGACCTGGTGGAGAAGCTGGGCGGCTGCGACCCGGACGTGGTGGAGGCCGCCGCGCTCGCCCACGACCTCGGCCACCCGCCCTTCGGACACCTGGGGGAGCGGGTGCTGGACCGGCTCGCCCGGCACCGCCTCGGCCTCACCGACGGCTTCGAGGGCAACGCCCAGTCGTACCGGATCGTCACCTCGACCGAGATCCGTGGCGCGGCCACCACCGGGCTGGACCTGACCGCCGCGGTCCGGGCGGCGATGCTGAAGTACCCGTGGACCCGGCTCGACCATCCCGACCCGCACCCGCGCCTGCTGGACCCGCCGCCGCGGGGGGCCGCCCCGCCGCCCGACGATCCGGACAGCGGTTCGGCGAAGTTCGGGGCGTACCGCACCGAGCTGGACGACCTGCGGCAGGCCCGGGCCCCGTTCGTCGGCCGGATCGCCGACTGGCAGCAGACCGTAGAGGCGTCTGTGATGGACACCGCCGACGACATCGCGTACGCCATCCACGACGTGGAGGACTTCTATCGGGTCGGGGTGCTCCAGCAGGGCGCGGTGGCCGCCGAGCTGATGGCCTGGCAGCGCGAGGGCGGCCACCTGCGGGCCATCACCGACGCGGCGTTGATCACCTCGGCCCGCCGCCCCGGCGCGTCGATCGAGCGACTGCGCCGGCAACTGCACCGCAAGGACGGCTGGATAGCCGACGACGAGGCGTTCGCCGCCGCCGTCGAGCACGTCCGGGAGGAACTCGTCGACGGGCTGCTCGCCGTGCCGTTCGACGGCTCGATCGAGGCGGAGCAGTACGTGGCCCGCTTCTCCGCCCGCTGGACCACCCGGTTCGTCGACGCGATCACCGTGGTCGAGCAGCCGACGATGCGCTCCGGCCACGTGCTGCTGGCCCCGGCGCAGTGGCACGAGGTGCAGGTGCTGAAGTTCGTCCACCACCGGTTCGTGCTCGCCCGCCCCGACCTGGCGCTGCACCAGCGGGGCCAGGCCCGCCTGCTCGGCACCCTGGTGGAGGCGCTGCTGGAGTGGCTGCTCGACCCGGAGGAGGAGTCCCGGCTGCCCCGGCGCCTGCACGACCTGGTGGAGTTGGCCGAGGCGGAGCTGCACCCGCGTACCCCGGACCGGGTCGGCAAGGCCCGCGGCCGGGCCATCGTCGACTTCGTTGCCCAGTTGACCGACGGGCAGGCCGTCGCGATGCTGGACGCGCTCTCCGGCCGCTCCGGCGCCCTGTGGACCGACGCCTTCGTGCTGTGAGAGGTCGGGCTCAGCGTGCCGGCACGCCCTTGACCACGCTCTCCGGCGGCACGTCCCGCACGACGCACGCACCGGCGCCGACCGTCGCCCCCGCGCCGACCCGCAACCCGGGCAGCACCACGGCGCCCGCGCCGATCAACGCGGCGGTGCCGAGGTGACACTCGCCGGAAACGGCGGCGAGCGGGTGCAGCGAGACGTGGTCGCCGACCGCACAATCGTGGGCGAGGGTGGCGTTCTGGTTGACGTGCAGATACCGCCCGGCGGTGACGTTGGTGGTGATCCGGGCACCGGCGAACACCACCAGCCCCTCGGCCGACACGAGGTCGGTGCCGACGGTGGCGTCCGGATGCACCAGGCTGGCCACGGGCAGGCCGAGTACGTCGATCCGACCGGCCACGGCGCGGCGTACCCGCGGGTCGCCGAGGCCCAGCGTGACGTGGGTCTGTGGGGGCAGCTGCCCGAGCGTGGCCAGCGTGCCGAGGTACGGCGCACCGGCCAGCTCGGCCCGCTTGCGGTTGCGGTCCGAGGGGGCGTCGTCGACGAAACCCACCAGCCGCCACACCTGCCGGCCGGCGGCCTCGTTGATCGCCGCCGCCACCTGGGCGATCTCCCTACCGTGGCCGCCGCAACCGACGACGACGAGGTCGACACTTGTCGTCACCCGCTCAGCGTAGTCGGCTGTGCGCGTAGGGTGGCCGACCGTCGTTCGGTGAGTCTCAGGCGACGGACTGCCACCAGCCGTCGACCGGTGGCGGGTCGTCGACCACCACCCGCTCGCCCGGACGCGGCACCGCCAGCCGGACGTCGCGCGCCTTCGCCTCGGCCCAGAGCCGGTCCACCGGCTCGGACCAGTCGTGCACCGCTAGGTTGAACGTCGCCCAGTGCACCGGGATGAACAGCCCGCCGCGCAGATCCAGGTGGGCGGAGACCGCCTCCTCGGGGAACATGTGGATGCTCGGCCAGGCCCGGTCGTACGCGCCGATCTGCACCAGCGTCACGTCGAACGGACCGTGCTCGGCGCCGATCTCGGCGTACCCGGCGAAGTAGCCGGAGTCCCCCGTGTAGTAGACCCGGCGCTGCCGGCCGGCCACCACCCAGGAACTCCAGAGCGTGCCGTTGCGACGCAGCCCGCGCCCGGAGAAGTGTTGCGCCGCGGTGCAGGTGATCTCCAGGTCGGCCACCCGGTGGGTCTGCCCCCAGTCCAGTTCGACGATCCGGTCGGCGGGCACCCCCCACCGGTCGAGGTGGGCGCCGACGCCCAGCGGCACCAGGAACGGTGCGCTCTGCCGCGCCGTCAGCTCCTGCACGGTGGCCATGTCCAGGTGGTCGTAGTGGTCGTGCGAGATCAGGATCGCGTCGAGCCGGGGCAGTTCGTCGAGGCGTACCGGCGGCTCGTGCAGGCGGCGCGGGCCCACCGACGCCGACGGTGAGCACCGCTCGCTCCAGACGGGGTCGATCAGTACCCGCCGCCCCTCGATCTCGATCAGGGCAGAGGCGTGGCCGTACCAGACCACGTTCAGCTCGCGGGCCGGGTCGACCGCCGGTCCGGCGGTCGGCCGCACCAGCGGCACCGGCGCGGTCGGCCGGCGCCGCTGCTTACCGAAGATCAGCTCTCGGACCAGGTTGCGGTCGGGCGCGGGGACCATGGTCCGGGTGTCGGCCCGGTTGTGGAAGACACCGTCGCGGAACTGCGGGGACCGGGCGGCCCGTTCGGCGCGGGCGCCGGCCAGCCGGCCGCCGAGGGCGGCGGGTACGTTACGGGCCGCCCAGGCCAGTCCGGCCAACGCCAGCAGGCCCGCCAGCGATCCGCCGACCCGTGGGCCGGTCCCCGACTGTGTCGGCTCCTTCGGCGCCCGCATGTGTCCCCCTCCGCCCGTGCCTCGGGGTCCACGTTAGCCCTCGCCGTCGGGTTCAGCCGCCGTTGCTGGGACGGTACGGCCGCACCCGGTGGGTGCCGCCGCTGCCAGCGACAGCGGCGGTGAGCTCCAGTATCCGACGTCCGAAGCGGGCGCGGGCCTGCACCGCGGGATGGGTGGCGCCGTAGTCGTCGGCGCCGGGCTGGCCGTCGGCGAAGAGCGCGTACGTCACCAACGGAGCGCCCGCGGTGTCGAAGATCACGCCGGCTTCGTGCCGGGCGTCGGCGAACCAGCCGGCCTTGGTGGCGATGCGGGACCGCTCGGCCGAGGACATCTCCCGCCGGATGCCGTCGGTGCACGCCACCGGCGAGCGCAGCAGCCGCAGCACGAGGTCTGTCGAGGCCGGGCTGAGCAACGCACCGGCGACGAGCGCCCGGAGCAGGTCGTGCGTCTCCCGGGGCGTACTGGTGCCGAGGTAGAACCGGTTCGGGTCGGCCACCGGCTGGACCTGCGTGTTGGGGAAGCCCTTGGCCAGCAGGATCTGGTTCAGTTCGGCGGCCGGGCAGACCAGCCCGCACAGCCGTACGGCGGTGTCGTCGGAGACGGTCAGCAGGTTCGCCAGCACGTGGCCGAGCGTGACCTGACTGGGGTAGGCGCCGGCGAGGCTGAAGATGCCGTCGCCGCCGGGCACCACGATCGCGGCGCTCACCTCCACCTGCTGGTCGAGGGTGAGCAGGCCCCGGTCGACCTTGTCCAGCACCGCGACCGCCACGGCGATCTTGTTCACGCTGTACGCCGCGGTCCGGCGGTCCGGCGACTCGGCCACCGCGACCGCCGGGGCACCGCCGGCCGGGCCGGCGAGGCTGACGTACGCCTGCCAGTCGCCGCCGGCCCGGGTGCGCTCCCGGCGGTACGCGGCACCGATGCGTTCGGCGACCCGTTTCCGTACACCGCCTCCACCGGCCGGCCCGGGATCGCTGGCGGCCCGGCCGGGATCAGCGGAGGTCGGCACGGCCGGGATCAGCGGAGGCCGGCACGGCCGGGCCGAACACGGTGCCGGCCGTGGCCACGGTGCCCAGGCCGAGCGCGGTTCTGCGGTTCACTCGGATGGTCAATCGTCTCTCCCGTCGGTCCCCGCGAGCGCGATCGCGTCGGCCGGTTCCTCGATCTTCGGGCCGGGGACCTCCTCGGCCCGTACGTCCCGCCTGCCCTGCCACGTCAGCGCCCGCATGCGGTTCCCTCCGGGCTTGTCGCGTAGCCGGACTGCTACCCCGATCAGCGCTGTTCAACCGGCCTGCCTGGCCCGACGGCGGGCGCTGTCGGGGGTGGTCGGGCCGCTTCGGGGCGGTGCCTCGGCACGGGTGTCGGCCCTGTCGAGCTGATGGCGTGAACGGTTCTGTTGATGTTGGGCCGGTAGCCGGCCCGGAGGCCAGCCAGCCGCGGGCGTCAGCCGGACGGGTGCGAACCGGCCGGCCGGCAACGGAGGCTCGGACGTTCCTCGACGGGCAGCACCTCGGCGGGCGGCGCTACTGCCGTGCGATAGCTCAGGCGGTTCAGCTCGACAGTGTCGAGTGCGCACACCTGGCAGAAGGACGAGCCGACCGCCGTGCCCACGGGGGCAGCGGCGGCCGGTCGGTCGTGGTGCGGTGTCGGCGGATCAGGTGCCGGGGGTGTCGCCCCGCTTGGCGGTGGCCGCCAGGTAGTCGCGGTTCAGCCGGCCGATAGTGGTCAGCGGGATGCCCTTCGGGCAGACCACCGTGCACTCGCCGGCGTTGGTGCAGCCGCCGAAGCCGGCCTCGTCGTGCGCGTCGACCATGCCGATCACCCGGGTGTGCCGTTCCGGCTGGCCCTGCGGCAGCAGCCCGAGCTGGGTGACCTTGGCGGCGGTGAACAGCATGCCGGAGCCGTTCGGGCAGGCCGCGACGCAGGCGCCGCAGCCGATGCAGGCGGCCGACTCGAAGGCGGCGTCCGCGTTGGCCTTGGCCACCGGGACCGAGTGGGCCTCCGGCGCGCTGCCGGTCGGCGCGGTGATGTACCCGCCGGCAGCGATGATCTTGTCGAAGGCGTTGCGGTTGACCACCAGGTCCTTGATGACCGGGAAGGCCCGGGCCCGCCACGGCTCGATGTCGATGGTGTCGCCGTCGGAGAACTGCCGCATGTGTAGCTGGCAGGCGGTGGTGCCGCGCTGCGGCCCGTGCGCGTCGCCGTTGATCATCAGGCCGCACATGCCGCAGATGCCCTCACGGCAGTCGTGGTCGAAGGCGACCGGCTCCTCGCCGGCGAGGATGAGTCGTTCGTTGAGTACGTCGAGCATCTCCAGGAACGACATGTCCGGCGAGACGTCGTCGACCTGGTAGGTCACCATCCGACCCTTGTCCTCGGGGCCGGACTGGCGCCAGATGCGCAGGGTCAGGTTCACTTGTAGCTCCGCTGCGTGGGGTGGACGTATTCGAAGGTCAGGTCTTCCTTGTGCAGCACCGAGGGCTGCCCGGTGGCGGTGAACTCCCAGGCCGCGACGTAGGCGAAGTTGTCGTCGTCGCGCTGGGCCTCACCGTCGGGGGTCTGGTGCTCGGCCCGGAAGTGACCGCCGCAGGACTCCTCCCGGTGCAGGGCGTCGATGCACATCAGCTCGGCCAGCTCGAAGAAGTCGGCCACCCGGCCGGCCTTCTCCAGCGACTGGTTGAGCCCGTCGGCGTCGCCGACGATGCGTACCCGCTGCCAGAACTGGTCGCGCAGCGCCCGGATCTCGTCGATCGCCTTGCGTAGCCCGGCCTCGGAGCGCTCCATGCCGCAGTGCTCCCACATGATCTGGCCCAGCTCGCGGTGGAACGAGTCCACCGTCCGGTCGCCGTTGATCGCGAGCAGCCGCTGGATCCGGTCCTCGACGTCGCGGCGCGCCTCCACGGCCGCCGGGTGGCTGCCGTCGACCTTCTCGAACGGGCCGTCGGCCAGGTAGTTGGCGACCGTGTTCGGCAGCACGAAGTACCCGTCGGCCAGCCCCTGCATCAGCGCCGAGGCGCCGAGCCGGTTGGCGCCGTGGTCGGAGAAGTTCGCCTCGCCGATCACGAACAGGCCGGGGATGGTCGACTGCAGGTCGTAGTCGACCCAGAGGCCACCCATCGTGTAGTGCACGGCGGGGTAGATCCGCATCGGGACCTCGTACGGGTCCTCACCGGTGATCCGCTCGTACATCTCGAACAGGTTGCCGTACTTGGCCTCGATGGCCTTGCGGCCGAGCCGGTTGATGGCGTCGGCGAAGTCGAGGTAGACGCCGAGCTTGGTCGGGCCGACACCGCGGCCCTCGTCGCAGACGTTCTTCGCGGCCCGGGAGGCGATGTCCCGGGGTACCAGGTTGCCGAAGGAGGGGTAGATCCGCTCCAGGTAGTAGTCCCGCTCGTCCTCGGGGATGTCGCGGGGGTTGCGGTCGTCGCCCTTGACCTTCGGCACCCACACCCGGCCGTCGTTGCGCAGCGACTCGCTCATCAGGGTCAGCTTCGACTGGTGGTCGCCGGAGACTGGGATACAGGTCGGGTGGATCTGGGTGTAGCAGGGGTTGGCGAAGTAGGCGCCCTTGCGGTGCGCCCGCCAGGTGGCGGTGACGTTGCAGCCCTTGGCGTTGGTGGAGAGGTAGAAGACGTTGCCGTAGCCGCCGGAGGCGAGCACCACCGCGTCGGCGAACTCCGTGGTGATCTCGCCGGTGACCATGTCCCGGACCACGATGCCCCGGGCCTTGCCGTCGACGACGATCAGCTCCAGCATCTCGTGCCGGGCGTTCATCTCCACGTTGCCCAGGCCGATCTGCCGCTCCAGCGCCTGGTACGCGCCGAGCAGCAACTGCTGCCCCGTCTGGCCCCGGGCGTAGAAGGTGCGTTGCACCTGGGCGCCGCCGAAGGAACGGGTGTCCAGCAGGCCGCCGTACTCGCGGGCGAACGGCACGCCCTGCGCCACGCACTGGTCGATGATGTTGACCGAGACCTCGGCCAGCCGGTGCACGTTCGACTCGCGGGAGCGGAAGTCGCCGCCCTTGACCGTGTCGTAGAAGAGCCGGTGCACCGAGTCGCCGTCGTTGCGGTAGTTCTTGGCGGCGTTGATGCCGCCCTGCGCGGCGATCGAGTGGGCCCGACGCGGGCTGTCCTGGTAGCAGTACGACTTCACCCGGTAGCCCTGCTCGCCCAGCGTGGCGGCGGCGGCGCCACCGGCCAGGCCGGTGCCGACCACGATCACCGTCATCTTGCGGCGGTTGGCCGGGTTGACCAGCTTGGCCTCGAAGCGGCGGCGTTCCCAGCGGGTCTCGATCGGGCCGTCGGGGGCCCTGGTGTCGGCGATCGGGTCGCCCTCGGTGAAGAGATCCATGGTCAGGACACCAATCCGGTGAGTACGGCGAACGGGACCAGGAGGTAGCCGGCGCAGAGCGCGACGGCGAAGACCAGCGCCACCGCCCGGGCTCGCTGCTCGCCGCGCGGGGTCTGCTGGCCAAGGCTGCGCAGGGCGCTGAACACGCCGTGGCGCAGGTGGAACCCGAGGGCCACGATCGCCAGCGTGTAGAAGAGCGTGACGTACCAGCGCTCCGGCGCGAAGTCGGCGACGACGTTGGCGTACGGCCGGGACGGGTCGCCGACCGGGTTCAGCGTGCCGGTGGTCAGGTCCAGGATGTGGTAGATCACGAAGAGCAGGATGATCACGCCGCCCCAGCGCATGGTGCGCGCGGCGTAGCTGCCCCGGACCTTCTTGCGGTGGGCGTAGCGCACCGGGCGGGCGGCGCGGGCCCGCAGGGCGAGGACGGTGGCGGCCCAGATGTGCCCGAGCACCGCGACCAGCAGCCCGACCCGCATGATCCAGAGGAACCAGACGTTCGGCAGGATCGGAGCGCCGATCTCGCGCAGCCAGTGCGCGTAATGGTTGAACGACGCGTCGCCGGCGAAGACCTTGAGATTGCCCAGCATGTGCGCGATGAGGAACAGCACCAGGAGGATGCCCGTCACCGCCATGACGGCCTTGAGGCCGACGTTGGAACGGATGGGCGACCGCGCTCTTGTCGTGACTACCACGCGACCGACGCTAGGAGGACTTTGATCAGTCGTCCAATGCATCGACACCGCAGTCTTGATAGCCATAAGCTATGTAGATGCAGCTCCATCAGCTGAAGTACTTCGTGGCGGTGGCCGAAGTACGACATTTCACCCAGGCTGCCGATGTCGTCGGCATAACCCAACCCTCGTTGAGTAAGCAAATTCACGCCCTGGAGGACACCCTCGGGGCCCCACTGTTCGAGCGGGTAAGGGGGAACATCACCCTCACCGCGGCCGGCGAGGTGCTGCTGCCGCTGGCCAAGCGGATCCTCGCCGACGTGGAGACCGCCACCCGCGAGGTGCAGGAACTGGTCGGCCTGCGGCGCGGCCGGGTACGCCTCGGCGCCACACCGAGCCTGGCCACCTCGCTCGCCCCGCCGGTGCTGCGCCGGTTCCGCGACGTCCACCCCGGCGTCGACCTTCGGGTGGAGGAGGGCGGCTCGCAGGACCTGGTCCGCGACCTACTCCGGGGCGACCTCGACCTAGCATTGATCATCATGCCGGCCCAGGGCACCGACCCCGGACTGCGCGCCGACCCGATCCTGACCGAGAGCCTGGTCGTCGCCTCGGTCGATCCGCTGCCGGCTGCCCCCGCCGGCAGCGACCTGCGCATCACCGATCTGCGCGACCAGCCGCTGGTGATGTTCCGGGAGGGCTACGACCTGCGCGACGCCACCCTCCAGGCCTGCCGCGCCGCGGGCTTCGAGCCGACCCTGTCCGTCGACGGCGGCGAGATGGACGCCGTACTCAGCTTCGTCGAGGCCGGCCTGGGCGTGGCCCTCGTACCGGGCATCGTGGTCGCCCGCCGACCCGGCATCCGGGTCACCCGGTTGGCCCCGCCCGGCGTGCGACGCACCATCGCGGTGGCCCGCCGCCGCGACGTGGTGCCCACCCACGCCGGCCGGGAACTACGCCGCATCCTGCTCGAATACGTCCACACCGCGACCGCCGCCCGGGAACTCCCGCCCGGCGTCGAGGCGCTGGCCTGAACGAGGCCGGCGACGCCCACGCCATCGAGCACGGACGAAGACGCCCCGGCCCCCGGCGGCGCCATAGGCTGCCCGGCATGGCAGCGTCCGGTCACGCCGTCGTCGTCGGAGCCAGCCTGGGCGGTCTGCTCGCCGCCCGGGCACTGGCGGAAACGTACGCACAGGTCACCCTCTTGGATCGCGACAAGCTGCCCGCCGGGCCGGCCCCCCGGCGCGGGGTGCCGCAGGGCCGTCAGGTGCACGTCCTGCTCGCCCGGGGGCGACAGATCCTGGAGGAGCTGTTCCCCGGCCTCGGCGCGGAGCTGTACCGCCAGGGCGCCACCCCGGTCGACCTGCACGGCCAGGTGCACTGGTACAACGACGGCCACCGGATGCGCTCCGCGCGGTCGGACCTCACCGGCTTCGGCATGAGCCGCCCGCTGCTCGAACACGCGGTACGGGACCGGGTGACCGCCCTGCCCGGGGTGCGCGTCCTGCCCGAGTGCGAGGTCACCGGCCTGACCGCCACGCCGGACCAGTCCCGGGTCACCGGGGTGCGGCTGGCCCCGGCGACCGGCCGGCCCGACGAACTGCGGGCCGACCTCGTGGTCGACGCCGCGGGCCGGGGCAGCCGCAGCCCGGTGTGGCTCGCCGAACTCGGCTATCCGGCGGCACCGCAGGAACAGGTGGAGGTCGGCGTCACGTACGTGACCCGCCGGTACCGGCGCGAGGACGGCCAACTGGACGGCATGCTCGGCGTACTCGCCAACGCGATGCCGGGCCGCCCCCGCTACGGGGTGGTGGCACCGCAGGAAGGCGGCCGGTTCGCGGTCACCATGGCCGGCATCCTCGGTGAGCAGCCCCCGACCGACGACGAGGGCTTCGCCCGCTTCGCGGCCTCGCTGACCGCACCACAGGTCGGCGAACTGGTCCGGCACGCCGAACCGCTGGACGATCCGGTGCTGATGCGGTTCCCGGCCAGCGTCCGACGCCGCTACGAGCGGCTGCCCCGGTTCCCCGCCGGCTACCTGGTCTTCGCCGACGCGCTGTGCAGCCTCAACCCCGTCTACGGCCAGGGCATCACGGTCGCCGCCCTGCAAACCCTGCTGTTGCGTAGGCTCCTCGCCCGCGACCGGGACCGGCTGGCCCGGCGGTTCTTCCCGCGCGCCGCCCGCCTGATCGACGCGCCGTGGTCCATCGCGGTCGGCGCCGACCTGCGCTTCCCCGGGGTACGCGGCCGGCGTACCCCGGCTGTCCGGCTGGTCAACGCCTACCTGGCGCGGCTGCACGCCGCCGCGTCGAACGACGCCGTGCTCGGGGCCGCGTTCCTGCGGGTGCTCAACCTGATCGACCCGCCGGCCCGGCTGCTCGGCCCGGACGTGCTGCTCCGGGTGCTCGCCGGCCGGCGTCAGCGGCCTTCGGCGTCGTCCATGGCCCGGTAGATCCGCTGCTCGGACACCGGGTACGGGGTGCCCAGGGCCTGCGCGAAGACGTTCACCCGCAGTTCCTCGATCATCCAGCGGATCTGCCGCACCGCGACGGAGGTGCGGCGGGCCGGCGGCAGCGCGGCGAGCATCTCGTCGTACTCCCGTTGCACCACCGCGATCCGGTCCTGCTGCTGCTTGTCCCGCGCCGGGTTGCCGGGCAGCCGGTCCAGCCGCCGCTCGATCGCGGTCAGGTAGCGCAGCAGGTCGGGTAGGCGGGCGTAGCCGGCCTCGGTGATGAACCCGGCGTGCACCAGGCCGGTGAGCTGGTTGCGGATGTCGGCCAGGGCGGCCACCACGGCCAGGTTCCTCGTCGCGCCGAGCCGCTGCTGGACCGCGTACCCGGCGGCGAGCACCGCCCGGACCCGTTCCATCACCTCCACCACGGTGTCGACCAGCGCGGCCCGCACCTTGTCCCGCAGCGCCGCGAAGCCCTCGGCGTCCCAGACCGGACCGCCCGCGTCGGCGACCAGCTTGTCGATCGCCGCACCCGCGGCGTCCTCGATGAGTGCCTGCACCCCGCCGTGCGGGTTGCGCGACAGCGCCAGCTTCGCCTCGTTGCTCAGCCGCCCCTGCAGGAACTTCGCCGGTGACGGCACGGTCAGCCGGAGCAGCCGTCGGGTACCCGCCCAGTGCGCGGCCTCCTGCTCGGCGGGGGAGTCGAAGACCCGCACCCCCACCGTGGCACCCTCGTCGACCAGCGCCGGGTACGCCGTCACCGCATACCCCGCCCGCACCTGTTCGACGGTGCGCGGCAGGGTGCCGATCTCCCACGAGGTCAGGCCGGTGCGGGTCACCTCCGGCGCGGCGGCGGCCACCACCTGCCGTACCTCGGTCTTGAGCTGGCGTTGCAGCGCCGGCAGATCCTTGCCCTCGGCGACCGGTCGGTCGTCGTCACCGAGCACCCGGAAGGTCACCCGCAGGTGCGGCGGCAGCTTGCCCGGATCCCAGGCGTCCCGGGGCACCGTCACGCCGGTCATCCGGCGCAGCTGCCGGGTCAGCGCGTCCAGCAGCGGCTCGTCGCCGGGGGTGATCGCGGCCAGCGCGGCGCGGGCGTAGTCGGGTACCGGCACGAAGTTGCGGCGCACCGGCTTGGGCAACGACCGGATCAACGCGACCACCAACTCCTCGCGCAGTCCGGGTACCTGCCAGTCGAAGCTCTCCGCCGGCACCTGGTTGAGCAGCGGCAGGGGGATGTCCACCGTCACCCCGTCGGTGGCCGTACCCGGTTCGAAGGTGTACGTCAGCGGCAGGCTGACCCCGTCGGCGCTCCACCGGTCCGGGAAGTCGGCCTCGTCCACCCCGCCCCGGCCCGCGTTGACCAGCAGCTCCCGGGTGAAGGTGAGCAGCTCGGGCTGCTCCCGCCGGGTCTTCTTCCACCAGGTGTCGAAGTGCCGTCCGGAGACCACCTCGGCCGGGATCCGCTCGTCGTAGAACTGGAAGATCGTCTCCTCGTCGACCAGGATGTCCCGCCGTCGGGCCCGGTTCTCCAGCTCCTCCACCTCGGTCAGCAGCCGCTGGTTGTCCCGCCAGAACTGGTGGTGGGTGGACCAGTCGCCCTCGACCAGGGCGTGCCGGACGAACAGCTCCCGGCTCAGCACCGGGTCGATCCGGCCGAAGTTCACCTTGCGGGAGGTCACCAGCGGTACGCCGTACAGCGTCACCTTCTCGTACGCCATCACCGCCGCCTGCTTCTTCTCCCAGTGCGGCTCGCTGTAGCTGCGCTTGACCAGATGGCCGGCGAGCGGTTCGACCCACTCCGGTTCGATCCGGCCGTTCACCCGGCCCCACAGCCGGGACGTCTCCACCAACTCGGCGGCCATCACCCAGCGGGGCGGCTTGCGGAACAACGCCGAGCCGGGAAAGAGCCCGAACTTCGCTCCCCGGGCACCCAGGTACTCGTTCTTCTGCGCGTCCTTCAGGCCGACGTGTGACAGCAGGCCGGGCAGCAGCGACTGGTGCACCCTCGGCGTGTCGATCTCCTCCGGCAGGTCGGCGCCGACCTGGCGCCGTCCGCCGCCGTCGGACCCGTCCGCCGCGGCGTCGCGCCGGCCGCGACCCCGGCCACTGGATTCGGCGGTACGCAGCACCTGGCGCAGTTGGCTGACGATGTCCTGCCACTCGCGTACCCGCAGGTAGTTGAGGTAGTCGGCCCGGCACATCCGGCGGAACGCGCTCGATGACAGCTCCCGCTGCTGCTCGCGCAGGTAACGCCACAGGTTCAGGTACGCGACGAAGTCCGACTCGGCGTCGGCGAACCGGGCGTGCGCCTGGTCGGCCTGGGCCTGCTTGTCGGCCGGCCGTTCGCGCGGATCCTGGATCGACAGCGCGGCGGCGATCACCATCACCTCGGTGGCGCAGCCGTTGCGCTCACCTTCGAGGACCATCCGGGCCAGCCGGGGGTCGACCGGAAGCTGGGCCAGCCGCCGCCCGAGCGGGGTGAGCCGCCGCTCCGGGTCGGTCTCGGTCGGGTCGAGCGCCCCCAACTCGTGCAGCAGGTTGACCCCGTCGGTGATGTTGCGGCGGTCCGGCGGGTCGATGAACGGGAAGGCGGCGATGTCGCCGAGACCGATGGCGGTCATCTGGAGGATGACCGAGGCCAGGTTGGTACGCAGGATCTCCGGGTCGGTGAACTCGGGCCGGGACTCGAAGTCCTGCTCGTCGTAGAGCCGGACGCAGATGCCGTCCGAGGTCCGCCCACAGCGACCCTTGCGCTGGTTGGCACTGGCCTGCGAGACCGGCTCGATGGGCAGCCGCTGCACCTTCAGCCGCTGTGAGTAGCGGCTGATCCGGGCGGTACCGGGATCCACCACGTACTTGATGCCGGGCACGGTCAGCGAGGTCTCCGCCACGTTGGTGGCCAGCACCACCCGCCGGCCGGTGTGCGCGGCGAAGACCCGGTGCTGCTCGGCGACGCTCAGCCGGGCATACAACGGCAGGATCTCGGTGCCGAGCAGCGAACGCTTGTTCTGCACCAGCTTGCCCAGCGCGTCGGCGGTGTCCCGGATCTCCCGCTCGCCGCTGAGGAAGACCAGGATGTCGCCGGGTCCCTCGGCGGCCAGCTCCTCGACCGCGTCGCCGATCGCCTGGACCTGGTCGCGGACGTTCTCCTCGTCCGCCTCCTCCTCGTCGGAGGCCGCCACCTCGACCAGCGGCCGGTAGCGCACCTCGACCGGGTAGGTCCGACCGGAGACCTCGACCACCGGCGCGGGCACGCCGTCGGGATGCTCGGCGTCCGGCGGGCCGGCGAAGTGCCGGGCGAACCGGTCGGTCTCGATCGTCGCCGAGGTGATGATCACCTTGAGGTCGGGCCGGCGGGGTAGCAGCTGCCTCAGGTACCCGAGGATGAAGTCGATGTTGAGGCTGCGCTCGTGCGCCTCGTCGATGATCAACGTGTCGTACTGGCGCAGCATCCGGTCGGTCTGCAACTCGGCCAGCAGGATGCCGTCGGTCATCAGCTTGACCAGGCTCCGCTCGCCGACCTGGTCGGTGAAACGCACCTTGTACCCGACCACGTCGCCCAGTTCGGTGCCCAGCTCCTCGGCGATCCGGTCGGCGACCGTACGGGCGGCCAGCCGCCGGGGCTGGGTGTGCCCGATCAGCCCGCCGATCCCACGGCCCAACTCCAGGCAGATCTTCGGTAACTGGGTGGTCTTGCCCGAGCCGGTCTCGCCGGCCACGATCACCACCTGGTGGTCGCGGATCGCGGCGGCGATGTCGTCCTTACGCTCGCTGACCGGCAACGCCGCCGGGTAGGTGATCGTCGGCAGCGCGGCCCGGCGCCGCTCTAGCCGGGCCTCCGCGGCGGTCACTTCGGCCGCGATCTCGGCCAACGCCGACTCCCGCCGCTGCGGGTCACGAAGCCGGCGTACTCCGTCGAGGCGCCGCCGCAGCTGGCGCTGGTCGCGGAAGATCAGCGGAGGAAGGCGACGCTGCAACTCGCGCATCGGGTCGGTCGCGGCGGGTGTGGCTGGATTCTGCATGTCGTCGCCAAGGATAGGCAGCCCGTCGCCGGACCGCCTCCTGGTTACCCGCCCGGTTGCTCGCCCGTCGGTCCGCGGCTCGGGCGTCCACCGGTGCCGCCCGCTCGGGTGTCCGCTCGCCCGCGGTGGCGGCGTCTATCGTTGTCGGCCGGGCCGGAGCGAGCACGGAGACGACGATGACGATGCGGGACACAGATCGGGCGCTGGTACAGGCCGCCAGCGCGGTGGCCAAGCTGCGCTGCCGCAGCGCGGCCCACACCGTCGCCGCGGCGGCCCGGACCACCGACGGTCGGGTCGTCTCGGGGGTCGACGTGGTGCACGACAGCGCGGGTGCCTGTGCCGAGGTGATCGTGGTCGGTTCCGCGGCGACCCAGGGCGTGCAGGACCTGGAGACCATCGTGACGGTCGGAGACCGAGGCCGCAGCCTGCTCACTCCCTGCGGCTCGTGTCAACGGCTGCTGGCCGACCGCTTCCCGGCGCTGCGGGTGATCGTCGGGCCGCTCGGCGACCCACGGGTGGTACCGGTGGCCGAACTGCCCACCGCCCACCACCCCACCTGATCGCCCCGCCCCGCCCGGCCCTTGTGAACGGCCTGGCCCCCACTCGCCGGGTGGGGCCCAGACCGGGTCGTCGTTGTCGTGGTGGAGCGACCGGGTGGTCTTGGTCAGGCGGCGGCGGACCAGATGGCGCGGAAGGCGGCGGCCTCGCCGGCCAGCCAGCGTTCGATCTCGTCGGTCTTGACCCCCTCGGGCGTCCGGTGGGCCAACCCGCGCCGTACGTCGACCAGGACCGGCTCGGCGTGCGGCAGGACGGCGTCCATGTGCCGGGCCATCAGGTGCAGGGTGGCCAGTGCCGCCTCCTCGCTGGGTGGAGCCTCGTCGAAGTGCAGCCGGACCGCCTCGACCCGACCGTCGGCGTGGCGTACGCCGAACTGGGGGTTGATCTTGACGGGGAGGTCGCCGAGCAGGGCGAGGGCGTCGCGGGTCTGCGCCAGGTCGACCGATCGCGGCTCGCCCAGCGAGTGCAGCCACGCCGTGGCTCCCGGCATGAGGGCCTGGTAGAGCGGGCGCCAGCGGGGCTTGACGATCTCGACCACCTGGGACAGGTGGGTGCCGCCGGTGTGGAAGGCGATGTCGGCCTTGAGCGCCTTGACGAACTGACCGTGTGGGTTGAAGCCGGAGCGGCTGGCCCGTTGTCGGCGCAACCCGCCGACGAAGGTGGCCTTGGTCGGCCCGGTGCGGTCGACGTACCGGGTGAAGCCGAGGAGAGTGGCGTACGGCGTGAGGGGGCTGGAGGTGGGCGCGCTCACGAGCATCCTCCCAGGTCAGGAACTCGATTAGTACACACATTCTAATCGATGGGCCTGACATCGCCCAGGGGAGACAAGGGGCCATCCGGACACTCCGGGTGGCCCCTTGCGAAGAATCTCTGCTGACCGTCGGGCGGCCTCAGAGCTGGCCGACGTCGGTGATCCGGACGACCGCGGCGCCGGCCTCGTCGGAGGCGGCCAGGTCGACCTCGGCGCTGATGCCCCAGTCGTGGTCGCCCTGCGGGTCGTCGAGGATCTGCCGCACCGTCCAGCGCTCCCGACCCTGCTCGATCATCAGCAGCGCGGGGCCGCGGGCGTCCGGGCCGGTGCCGATCCCGTCGTACGAGTCGAAGTACGGCTCCAGCGCGTCGGCCCAGGCGTCGGCGTCCCAGCCGGACGGCCCGTCCAACTCGCCGAGCGCGTCCCAGTGCCGCAACGCGGCCAGCTCCACCCGGCGGAACAGGGCGTTGCGCGCCAGTACCCGGAACGCCCGGGTGTTGCGGGTGACCGCGGCCGGGCGGTCGTCCAGGGCGGCGGCGACCTCCGGCAGGTCGGTGGGATTGCGCAGCCGCTCCCACTCGTCGATCAGGCTGGAGTCGACCTGCCGGACCAGCTCGCCGAGCCACTCGATCAGGTCGACCAGTTCCTCGGTCTTGGCCTCCTCGGGCACCGTCTGCCGCAGCGTCTTGTAGGCGTCCGCGAGGTAGCGCAGCACCAGCCCCTCGGAGCGGGTCAGCGAGTAGAACTGCACGTACTCGGTGAAGGTCATCGCCCGCTCGTACATGTCGCGGACCACGGACTTGGGGGAGAGTTGGTGGTCGGCCACCCACGGGTGGCCCTGCCGGTACATCTCGTACGCGTTGTCCAGCAGTTCGGCGAGGGGCTTGGGCCAGGTCACCTGGTCGAGCAGTTCGAGGCGCGCCTCGTACTCGATGCCGTCGGCCTTCATCGCGGCGACCGCCTCACCGCGGGCCTTGAACTGCTGCGCGGAGAGCACCTGGCGGGGGTCGTCGAGGATCGACTCGATCACGCTCAGCACGTCGAGGGCGTACGACGGCGACTCGGTGTCCAGCAGCTCGATGGTGGCCAGGGCGAGCGGCGACAGCGGCTGGTTGAGCGCGAAGTCGAGTTGCAGGTCGACGGTGAGCCGGACCCGCCGGCCGGTCTCGTCCGGCTCGGGCAGCTCCTCGACCACCCCGCCGGCCTTGAGCGCGCGGTAGATGGCGATGGCCCGGCGGATGTGTCGACGCTGGGCGGCGGCGTCCTCGTGGTTGTCGGTGAGCAGGTGCCGCATGGCGGCGAAGGCGTCGCCGGGGCGGCCGATGACGTTGAGCAGCATCGAGTGGCTGACCTGGAAGCTGGAGGTCAGCGGCTCCGGTTCGGCCGCGACGAGCCGGTCGAAGGTGGGCTGCCCCCAGCCGACCGCACCCTCCGGCGGCTTCTTCTTGACCACCTTGCGCCGCTTCTTCGGGTCGTCACCGGCCTTGGCCAGCGCCTTCTCGTTCTCGATCACGTGCTCGGGCGCCTGCACGACCACCCGGCCCAGGGTGTCGAAGCCGGCCCGACCGGCCCGGCCGGCGATCTGGTGGAACTCGCGTGCCTTCAGTAGCCGGGTACGCACCCCGTCGTACTTGGACAGGCCGGTGAACAGCACCGTGCGGATCGGCACGTTGATGCCGACGCCGAGGGTGTCCGTACCGCAGATGACCTTGAGGAGTCCGGCCTGGGCCAGGGTCTCCACCAGTCGGCGGTACTTGGGCAGCATCCCGGCGTGGTGCACGCCGATGCCGTGCCGGACCAGGCGGGACAGCGTCTTGCCGAAGCCCGAGGTGAACCGGAAGCCGCCGATGGCCTGGGCGATCATGTCCTTCTCCGCGCGGGTACAGACGTTGACGCTCATCAGCGCCTGCGCGCGCTCCAGGGCGGCGGCCTGGGTGAAGTGCACCACGTACACCGGGGCCTGCTTGGTCTCCAGCAGTTCTTCGAGCGTCTCGTGCATCGGCGTCATCGCGTACGAGAAGAGCAGCGGGACCGGCCGCTCGGCCGAGCGGACGACGGCGGTCGACCGGCCGGTGCGTCGGGCCAGGTCGTCGACGAACCGGGTGGTGTCGCCCAGCGTGGCCGACATCAGGATGAACTGGGCCTGCGGCAGCTCGATCAGCGGTACCTGCCAGGCCCAGCCCCGGTCGGGCTCGGCGTAGAAGTGGAACTCGTCCATGACCACCTGGCCGACGTCGGCCCGGGTGCCCTCGCGCAGCGCCAGGTTGGCCAGGATCTCCGCGGTGCAGCAGATGATCGGCGCGTCGGCGTTGACGCTCGCGTCGCCGGTGAGCATGCCGACGTTCTCGGCGCCGAAGACCTCGCAGAGCGCGAAGAACTTCTCCGATACCAGGGCCTTGATCGGCGCGGTGTAGAAGGTGGTCCGGTCGTCGGCCAGGGCGGCGAAGTGCGCGGCGATCGCGACCAGGCTCTTGCCGGAGCCGGTCGGCGTATTCATGATCACGTTGGCGCCGGAGACGATCTCGATGACCGCCTCCTCCTGGTGGGGGTAGAGGTCGAGACCGCGCTCGGAGGCCCAACTGGCGAACGCGTCGTAGAGGGTGTCGGGGTCGGCGGTCTTGGGCAGCGCGGCGGTGAGTGTCATGGCCGGTCCATCGTGCCTGGATCATGCCCTCCGGCGCCAACCCGTCCTCAGCGGCGGCGGTAGACCAGGTCCGCGACCGGCCGGCCGACGGCCAACGCCCGGCGCTCGAACCGGGTCACCGGCCGGTGCGCGGGCCGGGGTGCGTAGCCATCGTGCGGGTTGACCAGGCCCGGATCGGCGTCCAGGGTCGCCCGCATCGACTCGGCGTACTCCGCCCAGTCGGTGGCGCAGTGCAGCGTGCCGCCGACGGCCAGCCGGGAGCGCAGCAACGCCACGTGTGCCGGCTGGATCAGCCGCCGCTTGTGGTGCCGCGACTTCGGCCACGGGTCCGGGAAGAAGACGTGCACGGCGGCCAGCGAATCCGGCGGCAGCAGCGTCATCAGCTCCACCGCGTCGCCCTCGGCGATCCGGACATTGCCCAGCTCACGGCGGTGGACCAGGTCCAACAGGTTCGCGATTCCGGGCGTGTGCACCTCGACTGCCAGATAGTCTCGATCCGGGTCGGCGGCGGCCATCTCCACGGTCGTGTCGCCCATGCCGGAGCCGATCTCCACCACCAGCGGGGCCCGGCGGCCGAACAACCCGACGGGGTCGAACGGCGCGGCGTCGGGCACGCGCAGGCCGTACACCGGCCAGAGCTGCTCCAACGCCGCGGTCTGTCGGCCGCTCATTCGGCCGCGCCGCGGGTGGAAGGTACGGATCGCCCGCGCCGGGTGCGGCGCGGCGGGCGCGGGGGTCGGGTCGGTGGAGGTCACAGCCAACCGAGCCTACGCGAGTACCGCGCCGGATCGGATGTGATGTACGACCCGGGGTGAGACCATCATCCCGTACGGCAGACCGGGTGTCCGGCGACGCTCGGCGACTGCTCCGTCGCGCCGGGAGGGGCCATCGTGTCAGTGACCCGCACTCGTCCGGCGCGTTCGTCCGCCGTGTTCGCCGCCCCGGCGCTCGCCCTGGCGGCGCTGACCCCGCTGCTCGCCGTAGCCCTGGCCGCGAAGCCGGCTTCGGCGGCACCCTCGCTGGCCGCCGTGCCCGCGCTGGCCGCGGCACCGGTCCTGGCCGGGCCGGTGGCCGCGCCGCAACCGCCCGGCCCACACGTGTTCGTCGAGGTGAGTCCGAGCACGGTGGAACCGGGGCACCTGGTCGGCCTGCGGGCCAGCTGCCAGGACAACTCGGTCGGTGCCATCGTCGTCTCGGACGCCTTCGGCCGGGTCGCCGTGCAGCCCCAGCGCGGGTTGCTGTACGGAACCGCGCAGGTGAAGGACCGGGTGCTGCCCGGCAACTACCGGGTCAAGCTGGAATGCCGAGGCGGTGAGAGCGCCTCGACGATGCTCCAGGTGGTACGCACCGTCAAACCCAGCCGTGGGCCGGCGACCGGGTTCGGCGGCGGCGCTGCGGATGTCACCTCCGGTCTGCTGCTGCCCGGCGGGCTCGCGCTGACCGTCAGCGGCATGGTCCTCTGGGTCGTGGCCGCCCGCCGTCGTCGCGCCGGCCGGTGACCCGCGATGGCCGCCCGCGCCTCCCGCCCCGGCAACCCCGGCCGCACGCCGCGCCCCGGCGGCTCCGGCCAGCACGGCCGTGCACCGTGGCCCGGCGGTTCCGGGCGGACGTCCCGCCCCGCCGGCAGCCCACCGCGCCCCGGTCCCCGACCGGAGATGTTCATCCCGCCCGCCGCCGGTGTGCCGCGTCGACCGGCGGATCTCGCCACCGATCCCGATCTCTTCGTGCCGCCGGCGGCCGTCCCGGCCGACGACCATCCCGCACGCGGCGTGGTCAGCCCGCCCGCTTCGCCCGGCCCGACCGGCACCGCGCCCGGGTCCGCCGGGCGGGCCCGCCAGCCGGACAGCTCCGGCCGTAGGCCGTGGTCGCTGCCGCTGGCCGTGGTACTGGTGCTGCTCGGTGTCTTCGCCACCGGCGCCGGGCTCGGGCGCAGCGTCGGTGATCCGCTGGAGTGGGCCACCGCCGCCGGTGGCGAGGGGCAGCCGAATCGTGGCACGACCGCCGCGCGGAACACCCCCCGGCCGGTCAGCATCACCGTGCCGTCGGTCGACATCACCGCCCCGGTCAAGCCGGTGGGCGACGCGCCGGACGGCTCGATCGCCGTACCGTCGCTGAGCCGGCACCAGGAGACCGGCTGGTACGACCGGGGGCCGGTGCCGGGCGACCCCGGTCCCGCCGTCATCGTCGGACACGTCGACACCAAGAGCGGACCGTCGGTCTTCTACGACCTGCGCAAGCTCCGGGTCGGGGACACCGCCGAGGTGACCCGGGAGGACGGGTCGGTGGCGGTGTTCACGGTGGAGTCCGTCGAACACTTCCCCAAGGACCAGTTGCCCGCCGACCGCGTCTACGGTCACGAGGGCCCGCCGAGCCTGCGCCTGATCACCTGCGGTGGTGAGTGGGTCGGCGGTCGGACGGGCTACGCCGACAACGTGATCGCCTTCGCCACCCTCACCACCACCCGGCCCGCCTGACCGGCTCGGTCCCGCGGTTGCGGCCCGGATCAGGGGACCTGCTGGACGACCTCGAACTCGAGCAGGGTGGCGCCGGAGGCGACCGGCGGGCGGTTCTCGGCGCCGGGCGAACCGGCGTGCGCGGCGCGGGCGGGGCCGGCGGCCCAGTCCTGATACGCCTGCTCGCTCTCCCAACGGGTGTAGACGAAGTAGCGGTTCTCGCCGGCCACCGGGCGCAGCAGCTCGAAGCCGAGGAAGCCCGGCGAGTTCTCCACCGCGCGGGCCCGGGCCGCGAACCGCTTCTCCAACTCCTCGCCGGCCCCGGGCGGGACGTCGATCGCGTTGATCTTCACGACTGCCATGATCCCACCCTAATCCCCGGCCGCCGCCGGATCTCGGCACGCCGACGCCCCGGCGGGGGCCGTTCGTACCAGACTCCGGCAGCGCTGCTCAGAAGGACTCGACGGGGGGAACGAGGTCGGCGTCGACCACGATCGGGGCGTGATCCGAAGGACCCTTCCCCTTGCGGGCCTCCCGGTCCACGTACGCCGAGCGGACCCCCCGGGCGAACTCGGCCGAGGCGTACACCAGGTCGATCCGCATGCCCTTGTTCTGGTGGAACATCCCGGCCCGGTAGTCCCAGTAGGTGAACGGGTGCGGCCCCTTCATCGGGGTGGGTACCACGTCGACCAGACCGAGGTCGCGCAGCGCGGCGAGGGCCGCCCGCTCCGCCGGGGTGACGTGGGTGGAGGTCACGAACACCGCCGGATCCCATACGTCGTCGTCGGTCGGGGCCACGTTGAAGTCGCCGCACACCGCGAGGGCCGCGGCGTCGGTCAGTTCGGCGTCCAGCGCCTCCCGCAACGCCGCCAGCCAGGCCAGCTTGTACGCGTAGTGCGGGTCGTCGGTGCTCCGCCCGTTCGGCACGTACACCGACCAGACCCGCAGTCCGTCGCAGGTGGCCGCGATGGCGCGGGCCTCCGGTTCGGGGAAGCCCGGTTCACCGGGGAAGCCGACCGTGACGTCGGCCAGCCCGACCCGGGACAGGATGGCCACCCCGTTCCACCGGCCGTCGCTGTGGCTGGCCACGGTGTAACCCAGCTCGCCCACCTCGGCCACCGGGAACGCGCCGTCGGGGCACTTGGTCTCCTGCAGGCAGACCACGTCCGGCCCGGTACCGGCCAGCCAGTCGAGCAGCCGGGGCAGGCGGGCCTTCACCGAGTTGACGTTCCAGGTCGCCAGGCGCATGGTGCCAGCCTGCCGTATCCCGCGCCGTCCCGCCCGCCGCCACACGAGCACGGCGGGCCGCGACGAGGTGTCAGGAGGACTCGGGCGGGCGGGTCTGCTCGGCGAGGAAGCGTTCCAGTTCGGCGCCGAGTTCCTCGGCGGTGGGCAGCGGGCCGCTCTCGGCGGCGAGCAGGTTCCGTTCGCCCTTGCCGCGGGCGTACGCGTCGTACTGCTCCTCCAGCGCCTGGACCAGCGCGCTCGCCTCGTCGTTCTGCGCGACCTGCCGGTCGATCTCCACCCGGACCACCTCGGCGGCCGAGTGCAGCCCGTCGCGCGGCAGCAGCAGCCCGGTGCTGCGGGACACCGACGCCAGCAGCACCTCGGCGGCGGCCGGGTACTCGGCCTGCGCCACGTAGTGCGGCACGTGTGCCGCGAAGCCCAGCGCGTCGCGGCCCGCCTCGCCGAGGCGGAACTCCAGCAGGTGACCGACGCTGCCCGGCACCTGGACCCGTTGCAGCCACGGCTCGTAGCCGGCGATCAGCTCACGCCGGGTGGCGTGCGCGGTCACCCCGGTCGGCCGGGTGTGCGGCACCGCCATCGGGATCGCGTTCAGCCCGACGGTCAGGCGTACGTCCAGCCGGGCGGCGAGCCCGGCGACGGCGGCGGTGAACCGTTCCCACTGCAGATCCGGCTCCGGCCCGGTGAGCAGCAGGAACGGGGTCTCGTCGTCGTCGTGCAGCAGGTGCAGCAGCAACTCCGGCGCGTCGTAGCTCTCCCAGTGGTCCTCCACGAAGGTCATCACCGGGCGCCGGGAGCGGTAGTCGAAGAGCTGGTCCAGATCGAAGCGGGCGATCGGACGGGAATCCAGCGAGGTCAGCAACTGTTCGCGGGCCAGCCGGCCGGCGTTGCCGGCGTCGACGAAACCGGTGAGTGCCTGGATCAGGACCGGTTGACCGAGGTCGGGCAGATCGTCGGTGAGTTCGTAGAGCTCGTGTGGATCGAGCACCGGTGCGGCCTCCCTGGTTGCGCGTAACGGGTTGCCGGGTTGACGGCCCCCGATCGCCAGAACGTACCCGCCATCCTGGCGCATTCCTGCCGCGCCGCTCCGCGCGGCCCGGTACCCCGGGACGCCGCGCCCGATCCGGCGTTGCCGGACCGAGGTACACATGGATGAGCATCCCCGAAGGGAGGGCCGATGAGCGACCCGGTCGACGGACAGCCCGTGACCCCGGCCCCGTCCGGGTCCCGGCCCGCCGCCGAGGCCACCGAGGCCCCGCCAGCCACGCTCTGGGACCGGATGCGCCAGGATCCGCAGTACGCGCCGGAGCACCTCGCGTTGGAGGCGGTGCGCCGGCTCGGGCCGGAGGCGGCGCGGTGGGCCCGGCAGGCGCGCGCCGAGCGGCCCGAGGTCACCGGCGAGGCCCTGGCCGAGCAGGCGATACGCCGGTTCGTCAGCCGGGCCCGGCTCTCGGGTGCCGTCTCGGGCGCGGCCGGGCTGCCCGGCGCGGTGATCGACGTGGGGGTTCTCGCCTGGACCCAGGCCCGGATGGTGCTGCACGTCGCCGCCGCCTACGGGGTGGACCCGACGCATCCGGACCGCGCCGCCGACCTGCTGGTGCTGCAGAAGGTGCACAAGGTCGCGGCGAGCGCCCGGCTGGCGCTCGGGGTGGCGGCCGGGCGGGAGCGGGCCGGTGCGCTGTTCGGCGGTGGCCGGCAGGAGACGATCGGCCGGGTGATGCTGCGGTTGGGCGTCCGGCTCGCGCAGATGGCCGGGATACGCGCGGCGCGGCGGGTCTTCGCCAAGGTCGTTCCCGGTGCCGCGATCGTCCTCGGCACCTGGGCGAACTCGTCGGCCACCAGGAGCCTGGCGGAGCGCTCCCAGGCCCTCTACCGGCAGCGCGGCAACCCGCACGTCCCGGCGCCCCGCCGCTCGCCGGAGTCCGCCACCGAGGCGGACGGTCCCGCGGCTCCGGACGGCCGGTCGGCGGCCGGCCACGCGGCCACGGACGATCCCGCGGCGGACGGTCAGTCGGCGTAGCCGGAGGCGCGCCAGGTCACCTCGGCCAGGCGGGACTGGCCGGCCGTGTTGGGGTGGAAGTAGTCCAGCGCGTTGACCAGATCAAGGTCGAAGCGGACCCGGTGCACCGCGCCGCCGTCGTACCGGCACCGGGAGCCGTACGCCCGGCAGGCCGCCCGGAGCTGGCCGTTGTAGGCGGAGATCCGCTCCTTGAACTCCGCCCGGCGAGCCCGGTCGGCCGGTGCCGTCGAGGTCGGCTCGGCCAGCAGCGCCGGGCAGACGCCCCGCCGCCAGGCGCGCACCGCGCGCGGGTCGTCGCGGCCGACCTCCCAGAGCCGGTACAGGTCGGGGATGCTGACGACCAGCACGCGGGCCTTCGGGCGGCCCTCGCGCAGCACCCGCAGCCCCCGGTCGACCTCGGTCCGGAACTCGGCCACCGGGGTCATCGCGTCGATGCTGCCCCGGCAGGCGTCGTTGGCGCCGACCAGCACCGTCACGTAGTCGGCCCGGTCGCGTACCGCCGCCTCCGCCTGTCCGGCCAGGGCCGCCGCTCGGGCTCCCGGGCGGGCATGGTTGTACGCCTTGTCCCGCAGCCCCGGATTGCGGTCGAGCAGCCGGCGGTAGTGGCTGTCGACGCGTAGCCCCGAGCCGGTCGACCAGGAGTTGCGCTCGCACGAGGTGAGCACGAGGCAGGAGCCGAAGCCGGTGGTGATGGAGTCGCCGAGGGCGGCCACCGCCTTGGGTGAGCCGGCGGCGGGGGTGCCGCTGGGTTGTGGGGTCGCCTCGCCGTCGGCCTCACAGGCCAGCGCGACCAGCGCGAGCAGGCAGACGGCGGCGGTGGTCCAGCGTCCAGGGGTCCAGCGTCCAGGCATGACTTCCCAGCCTCACGGCACAGAGCGACGGCATGGTGACTCTACGCGCGGGCTTGGTGATGCTCGGGGCCTGTTGTCGGTGATGCGGCAGAGCGCTTCCGTGGTCGCCGGTCAGCGTGGTAGGCGCCAGGGCGCCCGCTGCCCGTGCAGCCACCACTGCAGGGCCCGGGTGATCCGGGGCAGCACCAGGTAGGTCATCAGCGGGGTCAGGGTCAGCGTCATCACCAGTACCCGGGCCGCGGTCGGCAGGCCCGGCAGGAAGTGCCCGGTCAGCAGGGTGGCGGTCAGACTGAGCGGGAAGAACGCCAGCCAGATGGTGATCGCCTGCTTCCAGCGCGGCGGAGAGGGCGGCGCGGCGGCCGGCGCCGCGTCGAGCCGCTCCACGGCCTCGGTGCGGGGCGGGTCGAAGGTACGGGGCGGGTCGAAGGTACGGGGCGGGTCGAACCAGCCCTCGATGCCGGTGCGCCGCTCGACCCGGGTGTGCTCGACGATGCCCTGCGCCGAGGTGAGCCACCAGTGCCGCTGCGGCGACTCCTCCCAGCGGCGCAGCGTGTCCGGATCGGCGAAGCGGTAGAGCATGTGCCACTCGCCCGAGCCGGGGGCGCTGCGGACCCAACCGGCGCCCAGGAACCCCGGGAACGCCTCGGCCAGCCCCGTGCCGGCCCGCATCCACGCCACCATCTCGTCGGTGCGGGCGGGGTCGGCGCGTCGGGCGACGGCGACGGTCACCGGCACGGCGTGGCTCACGGTCATGCCTCCATGTTCCCCGCCGGCCGCCGGATCGGCAGGTTCCCGAGGGCATGGTGTAACGCAACCCACCACGGAAACACCGCGGGCCGGGCGAACCGGCGCTCCGGGCGACGGTTAGCGCGGATGGTGCGGGGTAGGTGGGGGTGATGACGAGATCACAACCCCGGCGTGCCCGTGGCACGGTCGGCCACGCGTACAGCGCACTGAACCTGCGTCTCGTGCTGGCCGGCTTCGGGCTCGTCACGATGATCGTCTTCGCGGTGCTGGCGTTCCGTGCCGACCTGGCCTGGCTCGGCATCGTCTGCATGACCTTCGCGGTGGTCGCCGTCGTCGACCTGGCCGTCATCCAACGTCGCCGTGCCGCCCGCCGCCGTGAGGAACCCGGTGTGCGGCATTCGCTCTTCGAGTGACGGGAGCAAGCCATGATCCCCATCGCCACCACCAACCCCGTTACCGGTCAGGTGCTCAAGACGTACGAGCCTATGTCGGACGAGCAGCTCGACGGCGCGATCGACCGGGCCGACCTGGCGTACCAGCAGCTGCGCGGCACCACCATCGACCAGCGCGGGAGCTGGCTGAACGCGGCGGCGGACCTGCTGGAGGCGGAGCGTGACGAGATCGCCCGGCTGATGACCACCGAGATGGGCAAGACGTACGCCGCCGCCAAGGCCGAGGTCACCAAGTGCGCCGCCGCCTGCCGCTTCTACGCCACCCACGCCGCCGAGTTCCTCGCCGACCAGCCGGCCGACGCCCAGGCGGTCTCCGCCACCCGGGCCTTCGTCCGGTACCAGCCGATCGGGCCGGTGCTCGCGGTGATGCCCTGGAACTTCCCGCTCTGGCAGGTGCTGCGCTTCGCGGCGCCGGCGCTGATGGCCGGCAACACCGGCCTGCTCAAGCACGCCTCCAACGTGCCGCAGACCGCGCTGCTGCTGGAGGACGTGTTCCGCCGGGCCGGTTTCCCCGAGGGTGCCTTCACCACCCTGCTGGTCGGCTCCGAGGCGGTCGAGAAGATCCTGGGCGACCCCCGGGTACGGGCCGCCACGCTCACCGGCAGCGAGGTCGCCGGCCGGTCGATCGCGCAGATCGCCGGCCGGGAGCTGAAGAAGACCGTGCTGGAACTGGGCGGCAGCGACCCGTTCGTGGTGATGCCCTCCGCCGACGTGGAGCTGGCCGCCGAGGTGGCCACCACCGCACGTTGCCAGAACAACGGCCAGTC
The DNA here is from genome assembly GCF_003583405.1 of Micromonospora radicis. Lineage (GTDB taxonomy): Bacteria > Actinomycetota > Actinomycetes > Mycobacteriales > Micromonosporaceae > Micromonospora > Micromonospora radicis. The sequence goes on along the minus strand of NZ_QXEC01000005.1, from coordinate 22,961 downwards.
CTGCATCGCGGCCAAGCGCTTCATCGTGCACGCCGACGTCTACGACGCCTTCGCCGAGGCGTTCGCGCACCGGATGTCGGCGCTGCGGATCGGCGACCCGATGCAGGACGACACCGACGTGGGCCCGCTGGCCACCGAGCGGGGCCGCGACGAGGTCGACGCCCAGGTCCGCGACGCCGTCGACAAGGGAGCCACCGTGCTCTGCGGTGGCGAGAAGCCGGTCGGCGAGGGCTGGTTCTACCCGCCGACGGTGGTGACCGACCTGGACCCGGGCATGCGGATGTGGGCCGAGGAGGTGTTCGGGCCGGTGGCCGGGCTGTACCGGGTGTCGTCGTACGACGAGGCGATCGAGTTGGCCAACGGCACCGCGTACGGACTCGGCTCGAACGCCTGGACCCGCGACCCGCGGGAGCAGGAGCGCTTCGCCACCGACCTGGAGGCCGGTGCGGTCTTCGTCAACGGCATGACCACGTCCTATCCGGAGCTGCCCTTCGGTGGGGTGCGGAACTCCGGCTACGGCCGGGAACTCGCGGCCCAGGGCATGCACGAGTTCTGCAACACCAAGACGGTCTGGATCGGCGAGGGTACGGCCACCGCCGGCGTCGGCGCGCACGCCGAGTAGCGCCCGCCGAGTAGCGCCCGCCGAGTAGCGCGCGCCGAGTAGCGCGCGCCGACGCGGTGCCAGCCGCTGGCCGGGCCCCTGCTTAGCGTCGGCCCGGGGTGGGTAGGGAAGCCCGACATGACGGCGATCGGCTTCCACGCTTCCCACGAGCAGATCCACCCTCGCGCGTTGTTGGAGTCGGTGATCCATGCCGAGCAGGTCGGCTTCGACGCCGCGATGTGCTCCGACCACTTCGCCCCGTGGAGCGAGCGTCAGGGCCACTCCGGGTTCGCCTGGTCCTGGCTGGGCTCGGCGTTGCAGGCCACCGAACTCCCCTTCGGCGTGGTCAACGCGCCCGGGCAGCGCTACCACCCGGCGATCGTCGCGCAGGCGATCGGCACCCTGGCGGCGATGTACCCGGGGCGGTTCTGGGCCGCGCTGGGCTCGGGCGAGGCGGCCAACGAGCACATCACCGGCGAGGTCTGGCCGCGCAAGGACGTCCGCAACGCCCGGCTGCGGGAGTGCGTCGAGATCATCCGCGCCCTGCTCGCCGGTGCGGAGGTCAGCCACGACGGTCTGGTCCGGGTCGACCGGGCCCGCCTGTGGAGCCGCCCGGAACAGCCGCCGGCCCTGGTCGGTGCCGCGGTCAGCGTGGAGACCGCCCGCTGGTGCGCCGAGTGGGCGGACGGTCTGATCACCGTCAACGCCCCGACCGAACACCTGCGCCGCATGATCGACGCCTACCGGGAGGCCGGCGGGCGTGGGCCGGTGCACCTGCAGGTGCACCTGAGTTGGGCGCCCGCTCAGGCCGACGCCGAGGCGATCGCGTACGACCAGTGGCGCAGCAACGTCTTCGCCCCGCCGGTCTGCTGGGACCTGGACACCCCCGAGCACTTCGACGTGGTCTCCGCCGAGGTGCCGATGAGCCGCCTCGCCGAGGTGGTCAACATCTCCGCCGACCTGGGCCACCACGTGGGCTGGCTGGAGGAGTACATCGACCTGGGCTTCGACCAGATCGCACTGCACCACGTCGGTCAGGAACAGCGCCCCTTCCTCGACGCGTTCGGCGACCGCGTACTGCCCAAGCTCCGCAGCACCCCCACCCCCTCGCGTTGATCATGAGGTTGGCGGCAGTGGTCGATCTTCAGGCCGCCGTCAACCTCATGATCAACGCGAGGGGGTGGGGTGAGGCCAGGGTGGGCGGCCGGGGGCGCCGGACCGTGAGACGGTTCGTGGGGTGCAGCCCTGGCGTTCGTACCAGCGCACCAGCGCGCCGGCGTAGCAGTCCACTCGTAGCAGTCCGACGCCGAGTTCCCCGGCCAGGTCGGCGGCGTGCGCCAGGAGCCGGCCGCCGATCCCCGCCCCGGCGTACGAGCGGTCGGTGACCAAGAGGTTTGACGTACAGCTCCGGCTCGGTGGCCGGCGGCACGTACTCGGTGGCCGTCCCCACCACCAGGGCGCCGACCGGCCGTTCGCCGGCCTGCGCAAGCCACAGCCCGTCGCCGGTGGACCAGGTCTCGACCCGGGCGATCCGGCGCGGGTCGGTCATGGTCGCCATCCTGAGCAAAGCGCCCAGCAGCGGGATGTCACCTCAACCCGGCTGGTCTGGGTCCGCACCTGGACGCGGTACGGCAGGGGGCCGGGTGGGGCGCCGGTCGCCGACGGCGCCCCACCCGGGGATCAGGACGCGGCGCAGGGTGCGCCGTTGACCGTGATCAGGTGCGGGGCGGGGTTGGCCCCGCCGGTGGTGGTGGCGTTGAAGCCGAACATCGCCGTGCCGCCGGGGTTGATCCGGGCGTTGTACGACTCGTTCTTCGCGGTCACCGTGGCACCGGACTGCGTCACGTTCGCCATCCACGCCTCGCGTACCTTCGCGTCACCGGTGAACGCGAAGCGGGCGGTCCAGCCGTTCACCGCGCTGGTGCCGGTGTTGCGCAGGGTCACCTGGGCGGTGAAGCCGGTGCCGCCCTGCCAGGTGCCGTAGTTGGTGTACGTGACCGAGCAGGTCGGTGCGGGTACCGCCCGGGCGTCGCCCTGGTCGGCCAGGAACGAGGCGATCCAGGCAAGTGCCGAGTTCCAGTTGATCGCCACCTCGTTGGTCGAGTACGAGGCGATGTCGTCGACGAAGCAGAACATCGGCGCGCAACCGGCGAGCAACTGCTCCACGAACGGGTCCTGCAGGGCGGCGTTCGGACCGCCGGCCAGCGATCCGGCCGGTGGCTTCGGCATGCTCGGGTCGAGTTGGTGGCCGAAGATCCGGCTGTGCTGGTTCTCCGCCGCGTGCTCGCCCCACCCGGTGACGTACGAGATGTTCAGCGCGTTGCGGCCGAGGATGTAGTCCATCGCCTGCACCGCCCCGTCGCGGTACTTCGCCTTCCCGGTCAGGTCGAAGGCGGTGGCCAGCACGATCGCGTTGTTGATCACGTTGCTGTTGCCGCCCCAGAAGTAGCTGCCGGCGTCACCGGGCATCGGCAGCCCGTACGCCTGCCGCCCCAACTCGGCGAGGTAGCCGTCGGCGGCGGCGGTCACCGAGGCCCGGACCCGGGCCAACTCGGCGGCCGGCAACCCGTTGGGCACGGTCGCCAGGTCGAGGCGGCCCAGCGCGGCCACGCTCTGCCAACCGAAGCCGCGGGGGTCGAAGACGTTACCGGTGTGGTGCGGCGAGGCGGTCAGGTCGGCCAGGTAGCCGGGCTGGCCGGTGGTCAGGTACAGCTCGGCGGCGGCCCAGTAGAACTCGTCGGTGACGTTGTTGTCGTCGTACGCGCCGCCGCCGTTGCCGCTCGACGGGGCGTACCGGGCCGGGTTGGCCTTGGCCGCGGCGTACGCGGTCTTCGCGGCGGTGTCGCAGCGCTGTGCGAACGCGGCGTCGTACGGGGCGAACAGCCGGGCGCACTGGGCGGCGACGGCGGCCAGGTTCAGCGTGGCGGCGGTGGACGGCGGGTGCAGCTCGCGCGGCTCCGGGTCGTCCTCGGGTTGCAGCGGCAGCCCGGTCCAGTTCCGGTCGTGGATCTTGTGGTGGGCCATCCCGGCCAGTGGCTTGCCGGCCGGTACCTGCATGCGCAGCAGGAACTCCAGCTCCCAGCGGGCCTCGTCGAGGATGTCCGGTACGCCGTTGTCGCGCTCGGGCAGCCGCAGCGTGCCGTCGCCGAGGGCGGCGCCCAGGCCGGCGGTGGCGGCGGTCTTGGTCCGCTCGAAGGCGCTCAGCAGCTGGTAGGTGGCGATGCCGCCGTTGACCACGTACTTGCCGTGGTCGCCCGCGTCGTACCAGCCGCCACGCACGTCGAGCCGGTAGTCGCAGGTGTCGGCGACGCAGGGTACGTCGGTGTCGCCTTGGTTCGGGGCGACGCCCAGGTGTCCGGCCGGCCGGGCGTACTCCTCGCCGACCAGGTCGCCGTCGATGGCGATGCCGCTGCGCTGGACGTAGAAGAACTGCAACGCGTCGGAGCGGAGCTGGTCGTAGAGCGTGCCGGAGATGTCGAACGGGTGGCTGACCTCACCGTCCACCGCCAGCGTCAGGCCCTGACCTGGGGTGCGGTACGCCGAGAAGTCGACCGAGTGCACGTTCTGGGCCGAGGCCTCGTCGACGCCGCGCGGGGTGGTGGTGCCGCTGGCCAGTACGGCGCCGGAGGCCGCGCGCAGCTGCCAGGGCAGCGCCCCGGTGGCCTCGGTGACCACCGTCGCGTTCTTCGGCCCGTGCGGCAGGTAGCCGACCTGGTTGACGCGGACGGCGGGGCCGGTGTCCGGCTCGTACGGCGCGGGCGGGTTGCCGCCGCGCAGCGAGACGTTGTCCAGGCAGATGGTCTGGTCCTGGGCGGCGCCGCCGATCTGGAAGATCAGCTGGGCGCGGGAGTCGTCTTCGGGCGCGACGAAGGTGCGCTCGACGCGCTGCTGGGCGGGGGTGGCGGCGGCGACGACCGAGTAGTAGCCGGTGTAGGGGGCGCTGCCGAGTTGCAGCACGGCGGTGACCGAGCTGCCCGGGGTGGCGGTCACGTCGAAGCCGAGGGTGTACTCGGCGCCGGCGACGAGCGGCACCCCGTCGTGACCGATGCCGGCGTCCCAGGGGTTTGCCAGGCCGCCGGCGACGGTGGTGCAGAGCTGGCCGTCGGTCACCCCGAGCGGGCCGGTGCCGTAGGAGAACCAGGGCGACACGCCGTCGCTGAAGTCGCCGTTGGTGATCTGTTCGGGGGCGTCGGCCGGGGGGTCGGCGTGGGCGGTGCCGGCGTACGCGCCGACCAGCGCCACGGCGGTCGCCGCGGCGAGTACCGCGAGACGACGTCGGGATGGCGTCACGGGGGATCCTTCCGACGAGCGGGACGGGAGGTGTGGTGGGGGTCGAGATGTCGCTGGGAGCGCTCCCAGGTATCGGGCATGTTTCCAGGGACGACGGACGCTTGTCAATCGATCCCGTCCGATGGGTTTCGGGGCGCGCCGGCAGTGAGATTCGCCGCGCCACGCCCGGTCGTCCTGATCTCCTAGAGACAACCCCGCCCTTCGCCTGGCAGGCTGCGTGCCATGACCCTGAAGCTGCGTTCCGCCGGGAGGAGCGACCGTGGGCTGATCCGCAGCGGCAACCAGGACGCGCTGCACGCCGGCACCTGGCTCGTCGCCGTCGCCGACGGCATGGGTGGCATGGCCGCGGGCGACCTGGCCAGCGCCATCGCCATCGGCGCGATGGCCCCGCTGGACGTGGCGACGCCCGAGGACGCGCTGGTCGCCGCGCTGCAGAACGGCATCCTGGTGGCCACCGACCGGATCCGCCAGGCGGTCGCGCAGGATCCGCAGCGGGAGGGGATGGGCACCACGCTGACCGCGCTGCTGTTCGCCCGGACCGGCAGCTGCCTGGCGCTGGCGCACGTGGGTGACTCGCGGGCGTACCTGTTCCGTGAGGGGGTGCTCAAGCAGATCACCCGCGACGACACCTTCGTGCAGTTGCTCGTCGACCAGGGCCTGATCACCCCCGACCAGGCCGGCAGCCACCCCCGGCGGGCGGTGGTCACGCAGGCGTTGCAGGGCGACGAGGTCAAGCCGACGTACGCCACGATGCTGCCCCGGGCCGGCGACCGGTGGCTGCTGTGCAGCGACGGGCTGTCCAACGTCGTACGCGCCGACACGCTGGCCGAGGTGCTGGCCGAGACCGTGGACCGGGACGCCTGCGCGGCGCGGCTGATCGACCTGGCGCTGCGGGCCGGCGCTCCGGACAACGTCACCGTGGTCGTCGCGGACGTGGTCGACGAGGACTGAACCGGTCACCGGCGGACGGATCCCCCCGGCCGTTCCCGGTGGGCTTACCAGGCCGAAGGCCGGGAATCCCAACTGCCCGTTCCGCGAGGTCGAGCAGGAGGCAGGTATGGCAGTCAGGACCGAGGCGCCGGTACGTACCGACCAGATTCGGCCGTTCACCGTGGAGATCCCGGAGGCCGAACTCGACGCGCTGCGCCGGCGCAGCGCGTCGACCCGTTGGCCGGACGGGGAGACCGTCGGCGACCAGTCGCAGGGCGTGCCAGGCTGACGAACACGGCGGTCTCCGCGTCGCGGCTCTACGCGGAGAACCCGCTCTCGTTCTTCGCCACCAAGGGCGTGAACGTGCCGGTCGCGGTCAGCGCCTTCCCCGACGAGCTGTACCAGGCCCCGCGGAGCTGGGTCGAGCGGGCGTACCCGAATCTCGTCTACTACCACCGGCTCGACCACGGCGGGCACTTCGCGGCCTGGGAACAGCCGGAGGTCTTCGCGCAGGAGCTGCGCGCCGGGTTCCGCTCCCTGCGCTGAGCCCGGTGCGCCGGCCACCCGTCGAGGTTGCTCGGCCGGGTGGCCGGCGCGGATCAGCAGGTGGGGACCGCGTCGAGGCCGCCGACGAAGGCGTGCCAGGCCGCCCGCGGGAACGCCAGGACCGGGCCGTGGCGGTCCTTGCTGTCCCGTACCGCGACGTGACCGTCGACGGTGGCGACCTCGACGCAGTTGCCGTTGCCCACACTGCGCGTACTGGTGCGCCACTCCGCTCGGGACAGGTCGAGCGCGGTCATCGCGATCCCTTCGTCGATACCGACCGTGACCGCGCAACAGCGGTCACGTTAAGTAGCGAGAAGCTTCTTTCAGGCGGACCAAGGATGCCGCCGGATCGAGCGCCAGGCGGCGCAGCCTCTCGTGCACCAGGCTATACGAGCGGACCTGCGAGACCTCTTCCAGTGCCAGGCCTGTCGTGAGATTTTCCAGGTAGACCACGGCCTCGTCGGCGGCGTCGGCGAACGTGAGGATGACGTAGGGCGAGTTCATCGCGGGATGCCCACCGGCGGCGAACGGAAGTACCTGGATCGTCACGTTCGGTAGCTGAGCCATGGTCTCCAGATAGGACAGTTGGTCGGCCGCGACGGCCCTGTTGCTGACGGGGCGTAACAACACCGCCTCGTTCAGCACCACCGACAACTCCGCCGGATCATCCCGGCGCAGCACGTCCTGCCGGCGCAGCCGGGCGGCCACCTTGCGGTCCACGTCCTCCTCGCCGGCGGTCAGCCGGTAGATCTCCCGGGCGTACGCCTCGGTCTGCAACAGGCCGGGTACCACCTCGGCCTCGTACGTGCGCAGGGTGGCGGCCTCGGCCTCCAGCCCGACGTAGAACTCGAACCACTCGGGCAGTACGTCGCTGTAGTGCTGCCACCAGCCACGTTGCTGGGCGCCCCGGGCGATCTCGATGAGCGCCTCGGCGTCGTTGCCGGTGACCTGGTACAGCGCCAGCGCGGCGCGTACGTCACGGGGCTTGATGCCGATCTGCGCGTTCTCGATGCGGGACAGGTTGCTTTTGGACATGTCCAGTTGGCGGGCGGCGACATCCAGCGTCATCCCGGCGCGTTCGCGCAACTGGCGAAGTTCCCGGGCGATGCGGCGGCGGCGGACGGTGGGGCTCGCGGTCACCCTCCGAGTCTGTCATGGGAAAAGGCGCAGGTCGCTTCAGCACGGAGTGCAACTGTCGAATACGGGAGTTGCATTGCAAGGGTGCGAGGTGCATTCTTTCCCGGGTTAGCGATCACAGTGGACACGGCGATCCTGGGAGGACAGTTGCTCATCGCCGACGAGTTCTTCCTGATCGCGCACAACGACACCCGGGGCAAGGCCAAGCTGCACCCGGCGGCCACCGGCCTCGGACTTGCCGGCGGCCTGCTCGGTGAGCTGGTCCTCTACGGGCACATCACGGTCGCCCAGGGCCAGGTGACCGTGCTCGACCGCCGGCCGCCGGCCGACGCGCTCGCGCACACCGTGCTGGACCAGCTGATCGGCGAGGCCCAGCACCAGGCGGTACGCACCTGGCTCAGCTTCCTCGCCCAGACCTCCGTGACCTCGGTGGGGGAGCGGCTGGCCCGAGCCGGCGTGCTGCGCCGGCAGGAGACCCGACGGCTGCTGCGCAGCAGCGTCAGCTACCTGCCGATCGACCTCAACGTGGCGGCCTGGCCGGCCACCCGACTGCGCGCGCTGCTGGATCGGGCCGAGTCGCCCAGCGTGCCCGACGCCCTGCTGCTCGGCCTGGTCGCCGCCGCCGGGCTGACCCGCGAGGTGCTCTGGAGCGCCGGTCCCCGGGCCCACCACCGGCTCAACCTGATCATTCCGGCGTTGCCCGCCCCGTTGAAGGAACTCGTGGCGCACACCGAGGCCGCCGTGGGCGCGGCGGTGCTGCGCGGCACTCCCTGAACCGGTACAACCCCTACCCCCTCCCTCAAACCGGAGCAGTCCATGTCCTCCACAGCGACAACCGAACGACCAAGCAACGTCTCCGAGGCGCTGGCCCGTGGCCGCCTCGGTGTCCCCTCGGTGGTCTTCTTCGTCCTCTCCGCGGCGGCGCCGCTGACCGTGGTCGCCGGTGTGGTGACCACCGGATACGGGGTCGTCGGCGTACTGGGCATCCCGCTGGCCTTCCTGACCGTCGCCGCCGTACTGGCGCTGTTCTCCGCCGGCTACGTCGCGATGGCCCGCCGGATGGCCAACGCCGGCGCCTTCTACGCGTACGTCTCGCGCGGCCTCGGTCGCCCGGCCGGGGTGGGCACCGCCTGGGTGGCGCTGCTCGCGTACAACGCCCTGCAGGTCGGGCTCTACGGCACCATCGGCGCGGCGGCGACGCCGGTGCTGGACCGGCTGTTCGGCATCACGCCACAGTGGTGGCTCGTGGCGCTGGTGGCCTGGGCGTTGGTGGGGCTGCTCGGCCTGCTGCGGGTCGACATCAACGGCATGGTGCTGGCGGCGCTGCTCTGCGCCGAGATCGCCGTCATCGTGGTGTTCGACCTCGGTCAGCTGAGCAACCCGGCGCCCGGCGGCGTCAGCTTCGCGGCGTTCTCACCGGACAACTTCTTCGTACCCGGGATCGGTGCGGTCCTGGTGTTGGCGATCCTCGGCTTCGTCGGCTTCGAGGCGTCGGTGGTGTTCAGCGAGGAGAGCAAGGATCCGCGGCGGACGGTGCCGATGGCCACGTACCTGTCCGTGGCGATCATCGCGGTGGTCTACGCGCTTTCCTCGTGGAGCATGACGGTCGCGGTGGGGCCGGAGCGCATCGTCGAGGAGGCCGGCACCCAGAGCGTCGAGTTGATCTTCAACCTGGCCGGGGCGCATCTGGGCGACACCGTGCTCACCATCGGGCAGGCGCTGTTCCTGACCTCCGTGATCGCGGCCATGATCTCGTTCCACAACACGACTGCACGCTACGCCTTCGCGTTGGGCCGGGAGCGGGTCCTGCCGGCGGTGTTCGGCCGCACCTCGCCGACCACCGGCGCGCCCCGGGCCGCCTCGCTGGCGCAGAGCGCGCTCGGCCTGGCGGTGATCGTGCTGTACGCGGTCAACGGCTGGGATCCGGTGCTCCAGCTGTTCTTCTGGCTGGGCACCAGCGGCGGTTTCGGTGTCCTGCTGCTGATCGCCACCACCGCGGTCGCGATCATCGTGTACTTCGCGCGCAGCGGTGAGCAGGAGACGCTCTGGCGGCGGTTGATCGCGCCGGGGATCGCCGCGGTCGCGCTGTTCGCGATCGTGGTGCTGGCCGTGCAGAACTTCGCCGACCTGCTCGGCGTGGAACCCGACTCGCCGCTGCGTTGGCTCTTCCCGGCGGCCTACCCGGTGGCGGCGCTGCTCGGCGCGCTGTGGGGCCTGGTGCTGCGGCGCAACCGACCGGAGACGTACGCCCGGATCGGGCTGGGCGCGGAGAGCGCCGCGGCGGTCGTGGTGCCCCCGTCGTCGGTCACCGAGTCGGCGCCGGAGGTGCCGCGGTGACGCCGCCGGAGATCGAACGGCTCGGCCCGGCGGACGCCCGGTGGGCGGCCGAGCGGATCGCCGAGGCGTTCCTGGTGCTGGACGCCACCCGGTGGCTGGTGCCCGACGAAGCCAAGCGGGAACCGGTGCTGGCCAGCCAGTTCGAGATCGTGGTCGAGCACGCCCTGCGGCACGGCCTGGTCTTCGCCACCGGGGACCGGGCTGGGGTGGCCGTCTGGCTGCCGTCGGTCGGCGACCCGCTACCCGCGCCGGCGGACTACGACGACCGGCTGGCCGCCGCGTGCGGCGAGTGGACGCCCCGATTCGTGCACCTCGACGAACTGTTCGCCGCCAACCATCCGCACGCCGACCACCACCACCTGGCGTTGCTGGCGGTCCGGCCGGACCGCCAGGGCCAGGGCGTCGGCAGCGCGTTGCTCCGGCAGCACCACGCCTGGCTGGACGCCAACGGCGTACCGGCCTACCTGGAAGCCAGCAGCGAGACCAGCCGGGATCTGTACGCCCGGCACGGCTATCAGGTCTCGGAGCCGTTCCGGCTACCGGACGGGACGCCGTTCTGGCCGATGTGGCGCGAGCCGGTCGCCGGCTGAGACGGGTCCGGACACGACGGTGGCCGGGCCCTGCGGCCCGGCCACCGTCGCCACCCCCTCCTAGTACGTTCCGTCGAGCTGCCCCCGCAGCTTCGTCAGTGCCCGGGCCAGCAGCCGGGAGACGTGCATCTGCGAGACACCGATCTGCTCGGCGATCTGCGACTGGGTCAGGTTGCCGTAGAAGCGCAGCGTGAGGATCTTCTGCTCGCGCTCGTCGAGCGTGGCCAGCGCCGGCCCGAGGGCCACCCGCAGCTCGGCCAGCTCGAACTCGCTGTCCTCGCCGCCGAGCATGTCGCCCAGCTCGGTCGCCCGGTCGCCGTCGCCGGTCGGGGTGGACAGCGACACCGCGTTGTACGCGCGGGCACCCTCCAGCCCCTCCAGCACCTCTTCCTCGGTGAGCTTGAGGTGGGCGGCGATGTCGGCCACCGTCGGCGAGCGGCCCAGCGTCTGCAACAGCGAGCTGTTGGCGTCCGAGATGGCCAGCCGCAGCTCCTGCAGGCGGCGGGGGACGCGGATGTCCCAGGTGCGGTCGCGGAAGTGCCGCTTGAGCTCTCCGATGATGGTGGGGATCGCATAGCCGGCGAAGTCGACGCCGCGGCTCGGGTCGAACTTGTCGATGGCCTTGATCAGCCCGACCGCCGCGGTCTGGGCGAGGTCGTCGGTGGGTTCGCCGCGACCGCTGTAGCGGTGGGCGAGGTGGTTCGCCAGCGGCAACCACGCCTCGATCGCCCGGTCACGCAGCGCGGCGCGGGACGGATGCCCGGCGGGCAGCGCGGCCATCGCGTTCAGTAGGTCGGTGGCGCTGTCGGTAAGCGCCCGCGGGTCGAGCTTCGGGGCCGCGGGCGCCGCGACGGTCGCCGGCTCGCTCATCGTTGACGCGGTCATGGTGGTCCTCCCTGCACCTCGTCCGCGGTGGAAGACGTGACGCTTTGGTTTAGGCGTTGTTAGTCCGTTCGGGAGTCACCATAGCCTGATGGTGCCGCCTAAATCTAGCCGAACGGACGATGTACTTAAGTGACTTAACATCAGATAACTGACAAATCGCTCGAAGGCTGTGGGTTTGGAGCGCCGAACGGTAGGGCGGAAGGGGGTCAACTGGCCGGTTCGTAGGGTTGCGCTTGGCCGGACGCCCCCCCGCCACCCCCGCCGGTCGGCTGCGGCGTACGACCCGACCGGCTGATGCGGGGCGCAGGTCATCGACGGAGTGTCACCTTTCAGTCCTTGTCCCGTAGACGGGACTGCCCGTAGCGTCATGACACACCCCTGTTCGGAGGCGCCGTGCTCGACTCTGCCGTTCCCCATCTCGTGGTGAACTGCCGCACGCTCTACTTCAGCTGGCTGCCGGCGGACCCGGACGCGGTGGCGGCGCTGGTCCCGTACGGGCTGCGGCCGCATCCGGACCGGCAGGTCTTCATGAACCAGTACGTCGTGGACGACGCCTCCCAGACCTCCGGGTTCGGCTCGTACTCACTTACCTACCTCGGGGTGACCCTGCTCGACGCGGACGCCCCCGACGGCGTCACCCCGGGGGGGTGGTGGACCCACTACGTGACCTCCAGCGCCCGGGTGCGCGGCTACGCCCTGGCCCGTGGGGCCCCCGCCCTGCCCGGCGACACCACGATCGCGGTCGACGGGGACCAGGTGGTCGCCGAAACCGACATCGACGGCGTGCCGATGATCCGGGCGCAGGTGCGCGTCGGGGAGAGCGGACGCCACATGCACAACGGCCACCACCGTTACCTGACCGCCCTCGACGGCCAACTGGTCAGCAGCATCTACCCGGTGGTGGCCGAGCCGGTGAACTCGTTCGAGATCGAGTCGGTGGAGTTCCTGGAGCCCGACCACCCGGTGTACGCGCTGCGACCGGAGAACCCGCTCACCATCGCCTGGGGCTATTACTCGCCACGCTCGTCCTTCGCCTACCCGGGCGGGTTGACCGTGCTGGGTGAACTGGAGGCGTCCCCGCTACCTCGCTGACCGGGTTCCGCCCGGGCCGCGTTCTGCCCGGCAGATCACAGGATCGGCGAGGTTTCGGCCGACGCTGAGGGGTAACCCACTGCCGGATCGGCAACCTACCCCTTCAGCGAGGAGGCCTCACCATGCCCGGCGAGACGACGAGCGCCGTGACCGAGCACCGCGAGCAGGCGGTGGAGAGCGAGCGGGGTGCGCTGTTGGCCGTACTGGTGATGGTCCTGCTGGGTGTGGCCGGCATCTTCGCGGTGTCCTGACCCGTCGAGCGGGCGCCCCGGTCGCACCGGGGCGCCCGCTCGGGCATGGTCGCCGTCGATCAGGGGCGGTCGCCCTGGCCGTCGGTGTGCGGCACCCGCTCCGCCGGGATGACCCCGAGCCGACCGGCCTGGTAGTCCTCGAAGGCCTGGATCAGCTCGTCGCGGCTGTTCATCACGAACGGGCCGTACTGCGCCACCGGCTCGCGGATCGGCTGCCCGCCCATGATGTAGAGGTCCAGCGCCGGGGTGCGGCTGTCCTGTCGGGCGTTGGCCCGGAAACGCAGGGCGTCGCCCGGACCGTGTACGGCGAGTTGTCCGGTCTTGACGCCACGGCCGTTCGAGCCGACCGTGCCGCGACCGCCCAGCACGTAGACCAGGGCGTTGAAGTCGGGACGCCAGGGCAGGTCGACCTGCGCGCCGGGCTGCACGGTCACGTGGGTGACCGTGATCGGGGTGTACGTCGAGCCCGGCCCCGAGTGCCCGGCGATCTCACCGGCGATCACCCGGACCAGCGCGCCACCGTCCGGGGTGGTGAGCAGCGCCGCCTGGTTGCCCCGGATGTCCTGGTACTTCGGTGGGGTCATCTTGGCCACCTTCGGCAGGTTGACCCAGAGCTGCGTGCCGTGGAACAGCCCACCGCTGACCACCAGGTGCTCCGGCGGCGCCTCGATGTGCAGCAGGCCACTGCCGGCGGTCATCCACTGGGTGTCGCCGTTGGTGATGGTGCCGCCGCCACCATGGCTGTCCTGGTGGTCGAAGATCCCGTCGATGATGTACGTGACGGTCTCGAAGCCCCGGTGCGGGTGCCAGCTGGTGCCCTTCGGCTCACCCGGCGCGTAGTCCACCTCGCCCATCTGGTCGAGGTGGAGGAAGGGGTCGAGTTCAGTGGTCGGCACCCCGGCGAAGGCCCGGCGCACCGGGAAGCCCTCGCCCTCGAAGCCGGACGGCGCGGTGGTCAGCCGCCGGACCGGCCGGATGACTGTGGTGGACTCGTCCAGCTTGGGCAGTCGGGGTAGGACGAGGACGTTGTCGACGGTGATGGCGGGCATCGCAAGCTCCTTCAACTGTTGCTCAGGGTGGCGTCGACGGTTCCCTGCAGCCGCCGGCCGAGTCGGGTGAAGATCCTGGTCAGGCAGGCGATCTCGGCGTCGTCGAGGTCGTCCATCAGCTGGGTGCGTACCGAGTGCAGGTGGTGCGGGGCGGCCTCGCGCAGGGCCATCAGCCCGGCGGCGGTGAGCACCGCCTCGCTGCCCCGGCCGTCCTGCGGACAGGGCTGCCGGGCCACCAGGCCACGCCGCTGCATCGACGAGACCTGGTACGTCAGCCGGCTGGGTGAGAAGACCAGCCGGTCGGCCAGCTCGCCCATCCGCAGCCGTTGCCCTGGTGCCTCGGAGAGCAGCACCAGGACGTGGTAGTCGGCGAAGCTCAGCCCGCTGGCGGCCCGAAGGTCGTCCTCCAGCCGGGTGAACAATCGCTGGCTGGCCTCGATGTACGCCCGCCAGGCGGTCAGGCGGGCGTGGTCCAGGCTCTCGGTCATGGCCCCACCGTAGCACAGTATTAAAAATTTGAACAACTGCTCCGGATGTCGGCCGCATCGGCAGTAACAGCGCCGGTCAGCTTCGGTGATGAAGGTTTGAACTAGTTTCCTGGGAGGGGAGTCCGGGCAGGGCTACCGCGCGGCTGCGGCCGGTGTGCCAGACTGCCCCGCGTGGAACTGACCGGCCCGGGCCTGCTGTTGCGTGGGTGGCGTGACGCCGACGCCCCCGCCGCGCTCGACGCCTTCGGCGACCCCGCCATCGCCCTGTGGAACCCGCAGGGCGAGGGTCTCGACCTGGCCGCCGCCCGGCGCTGGGTGCGGCGGCGCGCCGACTGGTCGGCCGGCGACCACGTCTGCCTGGCCATCGCCGATCCGGACGACCCGGCGGCGCTGCTCGGCTCGGTGTCGCTGCACCGCATCCACCAGGGCGACGCCTCGATCGGGTACTGGACGGTGCCCGCGGCGCGTGGCCGCGGGCTCGCCTCGGCGGCGGTCAGCCGGCTCACCGCGTGGGCCTTCGCCGACCTCGGGATCGAACGGATCGAGCTGTGCCACGCGGTGGCCAACGTGGCTTCCTGCCGGGTCGCGCAGCGGGCCGGCTACCCGGCCGAGGGCACCCTGCGACAGTCACACCGGTACGGCGACGGGCGCCGCCACGACGAACACCTGCACGCCCGCCTGGCCACCGACTGACCGCGCGGTGGCCGGGCGGGTCGCGTCGGGTCGGCCGCTGGGCACGGGCCGACGGGGGAAGCCGCCGGCCATCGGCCGACGGCTTCCCGTCCGGACGCGGGGCTGCCCCCGCGTCGGTCGCTCAGCCCGCGGTCTGCGGCGTACGGCCGCCCAGGTGCAGCCGGCCCAGCAGTTGTCGGGCCTGGTCGGCCGCGTCCGCCTCGACCGTCACCGCGTACTGGTTGGCGCGCAGCGAACTGGCGGAGGTGAAGTCCCGCTGGCCGCCCGTCATGGCGTGCGCCACCGCGCCGAACACCGCGCCCCAGATGGCGCCGATGACCAGCCCGGCCAGGATCACCGCGATCCAGTTGCCGATGGTGAAGATGCCGAACAGCAGCCCGATGAACAGTCCGAACCAGGCGCCCGTACCGGCACCGATCAGCGTCGCGCGACCGGTGGTCAGCCGGCCCAACACGGTCTCCACCAGGGTCAGGTCGGTACCGATGATGGCGGTACGTTCCACCGGGAACCGGTTGTCGGCCAGATAGTCCACCACCCGCTGGGCGGACGGATAGTCCGGGTACGCGCCGAGCGTCACGGTGGGCGCACCGACCGGTGGGCCGTGCCCGTCACCGCTGGGGGCCGCGGTGCGGCCACCCGGGCCCGATGGAAGGGTGCCGCCGCCGGTCACACCGGGCTGCCATGCCGAGGGACTCGACTGTGTGCTCATGGGTCTCCTCCTTCGTCGGCTTTCGCGTTCCCGTCCGCGGCCAGCGGTAACGCGGCCGGGCCGGCCGACCGGGCGGCGAACGGTGCGACGGTGGGCCACGAAGGGGCCCACCGGCGCGGATCGGACGATCAGGCGCAGGCGGTGCCGTTGAGCGCGAAACCGCCGGGCGCGGGCAGGCTGCTGCCGCTGAAGGTGCCCTGGAAGCCGGTGCTCAGCGTGCCGCCGCTGGGCAGGCTGCCGTTCCAGTCGGCGTTGCGGACCTCGATCCGGTCACCGGACTGGCTCCACACGCCGTTCCAGCCGTTGGTCAGCCGCACCCCGGAGCCGGGGTTGAAGGTGAGCGTCCAACTGTTGACCGCCGCACCGCGGTTGGTCACCCGGATCTCGGCGGTGAAGCCACCGGTCCACGCGTTCGGGGTGAACGTCACCGCGCAACCCCCGCCGGGCGGGTTGGTCGTCGGCGGCGTGGTGGTGGGTGGGGTGGTGGTGGGTGGGGTGGTGGTCGGCGGCGCGGTGGTCGGTCCGGCCGCGAGGGCCATGTCGTACGCCCGCTGCGGCACGAACTGGCCCGCCGCGGCGATGCAGCCGTCCGCCTCGCCGGGCAGCTTCACCCAGAGGAACGCGTCGATGGCGGAGTCACCGGTGGCGGTGGTGCTCGGCGTGCCGATCGCCCGTCCCGGCGGGTCGCACCACTCGGCACCGGCGGGACCGTTGCCGTTGCGGCTGGTGTCGATGACCGCCTTCAGGCGGGAGATGCCGGTGGCCGCGATGATCTGCTTGGCGTACGACACCTCGTCGGCGGTACGCCGGTAGTTCGACACGTTCACCGAGATGCCGTCGGCGCTGTTGGCGATGTCGGCGGCGGTCAGCCGGGCGGCGGCCTCAGCGGGGGCGAGCCAGCCCCCGTGGCCGATGTCGTAGTAGACCTTCGCCGACGACGAGCCGGCCTTGAGCGCCTTGCCGGCGTACGCCATCGAGGCCCGCACCTCGGCCTGCTGGCTGGCGTTCATGCAGCTGGTCATGATCGGGAGCACGTCGGGCTCCAGGATGATGGTGGCCGGGCGACCACCCAGCCCGGCCGCGACCTGGTCGACCCACTGTCGGTAGGCGGCGTGGCTGGGCGCGCCGCCCGCGCTGTGGTTGCTGCAGTCCCGATTCGGGATGTTGTAGACCACGATGATCGGCACCTTGCCGGCGGCGGCCGCCGCGCTGGTCAGCGCGTTGATCTCGCCGCGTACGGTCGAGGTGTTGGTGGTGGTGAACCAGCGGCCCTGTGGGACGTTGGCGATCCGGTCCCGGATCACGGCGGCCCGTGGGTCGTTGGGGTTGGCCGCCACCCAGCGCGCGGCGCTGGTCTCCGGGTCGACGTAGAAGGTCGAGTCCGCGGCGGCGGCGGGTGCCGGTTGCAGCGCGCCCAGCCCGACGGTGGCGGCGACGGTGAGCGCGGTCGCCGCCACGCCGACCACAGCGAACATGCTTCGGGTTCTCATGGTCCACTCCTCAGTTGCATAGACATACTTCCGTGGAAGCGCTCCCATATGTCGGCCAAGGTACGGGCTCGTTGCCGAGTTGTGAAGACTTTCCGGAAGGCGCGCCGGTCGGACGGCCCGGTCCGCAGCGGCTTCGGGACCACGGCGACCGCGGGCGCGACGCCTAAGATCACCGGGTGACTCTGGACCGGGCGGGTGTGGTGGTGGTCGGCGGCGGCATCGCCGGGGTGGCGTGCGCGCGGGAGTTGTGGCGGGCGGGCGTACCGGTGGAGATCCGGGAACGTGGCCGGGTGGCCGGCGGCCGGCTGGCCAGCAAACGCTTCGACGGCCGCCCCGCCGACCTGGGCGCCGCCTACCTGACCGTGAGCGATCCGGACTTCGCCGAGGTGGTGGGCGAGTGGCAGGCCGCAGGACTGGCCCGGGAGTGGACCGACACCTTCGTCGCGTACGGCGTCGACGGCCGCACCGACGCGCCCGGGCCGATGCGCTGGGCCGCGCCACGCGGGCTGCGTTCCCTGGTCGAGCACCTGGCCCGCGACCTGCCGGTGACGGTGAACCGGCTGGTGCTCGGGGTCGAGCCGGGCCCGGCGGTCGACGGGCGCGAGTGTCGGGCGGCGGTCCTGGCGATGCCCGGCCCGCAGGCCGCACTGCTGCTCGATCCGGCGCTGACCGCCGCCACCGAGGTGGTGCGGCGGCAACGGTGGTCACCGACGCTGGCGGCGGTGCTGCGCTTCCCGGCCCGCCGCTGGACGGCCTTCCGTGGCGCCTTCGTCAACGACCACCCGGTGCTGCGTCTGGTCTGCGACGACGGGGACCGACGCGGCGACGACGCCCCGGTGCTGGTCGCGCACAGCACGCCGGAGTTCGCCGCCGGGCACCTCGCCCAGCCCACCGCCGCCGCTCCGGCCGTCGAGGCGGCCGTACGCGACCTGCTCGCCCTGCCCGAGCCGGCCACCCACGTGCACGTGCACCGCTGGACGTACGCCACCCCCACCGTCGGCTTCACCGCCGGGTTCCACCTCGACGACGACGGGATCGGGCTGGCCGGCGACGCGTTCGGTGAGCCGCGGGTGCAGACCGCCTGGCGCTCCGGCCGTGACCTCGGTCGGGCCCTGGCCCACCGCCTGGCCTGACTCCCGGAACGGGGGAGCCCGCCGGGGGTCCGCCCGGTCGGCGTTACTCCGGCGGAGTGAGGATCTCGAACCAGACCGTCGAACCGCGCACGGTCGGGTCGGTGCCCCAGGCGTCGCTCAGCTCTTCGATCAGGCCCAACCCGCGGCCCCGGCTGCTCAGCGTGTCGGTGCGGGCCCGGGTGACCGTGCCGCGCGAACCCGAGTCGGCCACCGACACGAGCAGCCGTTCCGGGCTCAGGTCGATCTCCACCCGGGCCGCCGTCCCGGCGTGCAGCAGCGCGTTGGTGGTCAGCTCGCTGGTGCACAACACCGCCGCGCCGATCACCGACTCGGCCACCCGCCACTCGGTGAGCTGGGCGGTCAGCCAGTGTCGGACCCGGCTCGGCGCGGTCGGCTCGGCCGGCACCTCCATCCGGGCCGATCGGCTCGGTCGTAGCGCGTACTCGACGGCCAGCACGGCCACGTCGTCCTCGGTGGCACCGGGCACCGCGGCGGTGGCGGCGGCGCACAACGCCCGTGGGTCGCCGCTGTGCGCGGCGGCCACCGACTCCGCCAGGCGGGCCAGGCCGTGCGACAGCCCTTGCCGTCGGCGTTCCACCACGCCGTCACTGAACAGCAGCAACGTGTCCCCGGGCGGGAACGCCACGGTGCTGGTGGCGGGGCGGTAGCCGACGCCCAACGGCGCGCCGGCCGGCACCTGGAGATACTCGGCTCTCGGCTCACCCGCCGACGAGCAGCGGCGGATCAACGGTGCCGGGTGTCCGGCGCTGGCCAGGGTGACCCGTTCCCGGTCGACGTCGATGACGCCGAAGACCACGGTGGCGAACAGCTCGTACGTGCCGGCCTCGGCGCCCAGGCTGCTGACCAGGTGGTCGAGCCCAGCGAGGACGTGGTCGGGTCGGGGATCGTTGAGGGCCAGCGCACGCAGCGCGGCACGGACCTGGCCCATCCGGGCAGCGGCCTGCACGTCGTGTCCGGCGACGTCACCGAGCACCACACCCAGCTCGCCGGTGGGCAGCACGAACGCGTCGTAGAAGTCGCCGCCGGCCGCGTTGCCGTCGACACCCGGATCGTAGCGGGCGGCGATGCGCAGCCGGGGCAGCCCCGGCAGGTTCTCCGGCAACATGCTGCGCTGCAGCAGTTGGGCGGTGCCGTGCTGGGTCTCGAAGCGACGGGCCCGCTCGGCGGCCTGCCCGACCAACTCGGCCGAGGCGGACAGCAACGCCCGTTCCGGCGCGGACCAGGCGTGCGCGGACCGGTAGCCGACGGTCAGGGCGCCCCGGACCGCGGAGGCCCGCAGCGGCACCGCCGCCAGGGCGCGGATCTTCTCGTCGTGCCGGTCCGCGGCGACGTCGCGCAGCGGCTGCCCGTCGTCGGTGTAGCTGGCCCGTCCGCTGCCGGCGCTGCGTACTGCCGGTGCCGCCCAGTCGGCCGGCCCGCGCCGCCACAGCGGCGGCAGCCGCTCGTCGGCCTCGTCCACCAGTTCGCCCCGGATCCGCCGCACCATCCGCCAGCCGCCGGTGCTGCCGCCGTCGTCGACGGTGAAGGTGACCCGGTCGGCGTCGAACGCGGTGAGCGCGTAGCGCAGCGCGACCCGCGCCACGTCGTCCAGGGTGAGGGTGCCGGACAGCGCCGCGGCGAACTCGCTGAGCTCCTGCAACTGCCGGGTGGCCGGGCTGGTCTCGGCGACCACGGAGAGCACCCCGCAGATGTCGCCCCGGCTGTCCCGGACCGCCGAACAGGCCCGCAGGTAGACCGCCTGGTCCAGCTCGCCGGCCGGACCCAACGGCAACGCGACCTGCCGCTCCAGGTAAGGCTCACCGGTGCGGTAGGTGTGCTCGACGACGTCACCGACCCCAGAGGTCTGCCAGACCTCGGCGAAGACCTCGGCGGCGGGCTGCCCGACGGCGCGCGGATGGCGGTCGCCGATCAGTTCGGCATAGGCGTCGTTGTAGATCAGCAACAGCTCGTCGCCGAGGTGCAGGGCCATCGGCGCGGGCGAGGCGAGGACGATCTCGACGGCCGCCCGGACCGCCACGTCCCAGGACTCCCGCGGGCCCAACCGCGTACCGTGCCACTCGTCCGGCCCGCCCACACCCGCGGTCCCCGGCGCCCGTGCGCCCGGGACGGGGCCTGCTGGCGTGGGGACTCGGCCGACCGTTCCTGGCATGACAGCAGCCTAGTCCGACCCTTCGATCGGTGTTTTAGATCATGCGTCCGGTCGATCGTTTGGCCCGATAAAGCCAGGTCAGATGGGCTCTGTAGTGATCTGTCGAGAAAAACGAAGGGGCCGGCGCGGCGTGTGACCGGGTCGAAGGGGTATGCGCGCCGGGCAGACCATGCGACAGGAGGGACATCATGCCGGAAACCCTCGCGGCCAGGCAGGTCGACATTGGTACCGCCGTGGCCGACATGTGGAGGTCGGTGCTGCTGTTCGTACCAAGGGCCATCGCGTTCATCGCGATCCTGGTGGTCGGATGGCTCATCGCCAGAGCCGTGCTCAAGATCGTCGATGCGGCACTGGAACGGGTGGGGTTCGACCGAGCGGTCGAACGGGGCGGTATCAAACGCGCGTTGGAACGAACCAGGTACGACGCCAGTGACATCCTGGCGAGGCTGGCGTACTACGCCGTGCTGCTGTTCACGCTGCAGTTCGCGTTCGGCGTCTGGGGGCCCAACGCGATCAGCAACCTGATCGCGGGCGTGGTGTCCTGGCTGCCGCGCGCGTTCGTCGCGATCGTCATCGTGGTGATCGCCTTCGCGATCGCCAACGCCGTACGGGACATCGTCAGCGGTGCGCTGGGCGGGCTGTCGTACGGCAAGGTCCTGGCCGATCTGGCGGCGGTCTTCGTCATCGCGCTGGGTGTGATCGCGGCGCTGAACCAGGTGGGCATCGCCACCACCGTGACCACGCCGGTACTGATCGCGGTGCTCGCCACGGTGGCCGGCATCCTGATCGTCGGCGTCGGCGGTGGTCTGGTCCGCCCGATGCAGAACCGCTGGGAAGGCTGGCTGAACCGGATCGCCGAGGAGTCGCGGGCCGTGCGTGAGCAGCGGCAGGGCGCCGAGGCCGGTCGCGGTGACATGCAGCGGCAGATGGCCGACCGGGCCGGCGCGGAGCGCGGTCAGGCGATGGCCGGTGGCCGCGGTACGTACCAGTCCGGCACCGCCGGTGACGAGACCCAGCAGTTCCGTCCGTGAGGTCGGCACCGACCGGGTCGGGGAGAGAACGGGTGTCCGCCGTCGGCGGGCACCCGTTCCACGTCACAGCGGCGGTGGCTGCGGGGCCGGCGTGTCCAGGGTCGCGGTGAGCGCGCAGACCGCGAGCAGTCGGACCAGCACCCAGTCCGCCTCCGACCAGTCCAGCGGGGCGGCCGGCGGTTGCCAGCCGTGCTCAGCGGCAGCGGAGCGGATCCCCTCGGCGTAGCCGGCGAGGGCCGCCGCGCTCAGCGGCCGCTGCCCGACCCGCAGGCTGTCCCGTACCGCGGCGGCATGCTGGTCGACCGCGGCGAGCAGGCCCGGCAGGTCGGCGGCGGCGGCGAGCCCGTCCAGGCCGACGGCGTTGGCGAGCGCCACCAGCGTGGTTCGCGTCGAGTCGACGGCGGTGGCGGTGGGGACCTGGTTCGGCGGCACGCGCATGGGGAACGAATCTAGTCCAACCGGTATCGCCCGTGACCTCGGCCGCACGGTTGGCCGGGGGATCCACCGCCGGGTGGCCGAGGACTGACCGAGCGGACCGAGTCGGTGCGGACCGGGCAGGCGGGAACCGCCGGAGCCGGCACGGCCGGTACAGGGAGGCACGAATGGACACCACGGACGGCCCCGACGAGCGGCACCGGCGACCCCCCGGGGTGACCGACGACACGGTGGCGGCGCTCGGCAAGCTCAGCGAGGCGCTGGAGTGCGTGGAGCGGGCCCGCGGCCAGCTCTACTCGCTGCACCAGCTGATCGGCCACGCCGACCTGATGCTCGACGACGCGGTGCGGATGTTCCGGGCCGCGGGACACGAAGCCATCGCCGACCGCATCGCCGACGAACTGGTCGGGCGCAACGTCATCGCCGGTCGCTGGACGTTCCAGATCGTGGAGGACTTCGACGACGGGTACTACGCGCTCTTCCGGGAGCTCGACCGGGTGGCCCGTACCGACCTGGTGGGCGGTCGGCGTCACCTCTACGAGGCGGAGATGAAGGAACGGCGCCGGAGCCGGGGCCGGCCCGGGCACGAGGCCCGCCCGGGCGGGCCGCTGTGAGCTGCGGCGTCCTCAGTCCGAGGAGCGGGCGTCGGCGGGGCGCCGCCGAGCGGCGTCGTCAGCGATGATCACCGTGGCGACCATCAGCGCGACGCAGAGGCTGAACAGCCAGGAGCTGTCCTCGACCAGCCTGGCGGAGACGGGTGCCTGGACGGCGGCGAGGAGGAAGCCAAGCCATGCCAGGCGGCGCTGACGCGTGGTGAGGAAGCCGGAGCCCTGATGCATTCCGAAAGTCTTGCGCGCGCTGCGGGCATTGCCGTCAGCCGAACGGCCGATTCTGGCTGACCTGTCCGAATTCCTGGCTGTTCGGGCGCTACCGGCCCACCCTCCGTCCGGATGGTGGGAAGCGTCGGTCCGGTGCGGGGACGACGAGTCGGCCCGCCGAGGGCCGGGTGCGGGCCGTGCCGGTCTAGCTTAGCTAGCCGACGACGCAGTTCGGCTGGCCGGAGGCAGACCCGCGGGTAGGCGTGATTTCACCCTGAAATTTTGA